>NZ_CP062006.1:750000-1950000 GCF_017487345.1 Brevundimonas pondensis
GCAGCCATCCTTTAAAGAAAGCGTAACAGCTCACTGATCAAGCGATCCTGCGCGGAAAATGTAACGGGGCTAAAGCCATGCGCCGAAGATATGGGTTTGCAGTTTACTGCAAGCGGTAGCGGAGCGTTCCGTAAGCCTGTGAAGGTCAACCGTGAGGTTGGCTGGAGGTATCGGAAGTGAGAATGCTGACATGAGTAACGATAAACAGTGTGAGAAACACTGTCGCCGAAAGACCAAGGGTTCCTGCGTAAAGCTAATCTGCGCAGGGTTAGTCGGCCCCTAAGGCGAGGCTGAAAAGCGTAGTCGATGGGAAGCAGGTAAATATTCCTGCACCAGCTGGAAGTGACGGATGGCATAACTTGTAAGGGCTTATTGGATTGTCCTTGCAGGGGCGTTGTCCCTGGAAATAACTCCAGCAGAGACCGTACCCGAAACCGACACAGGTGGTCAGGTAGAGCATACCAAGGCGCTTGAGAGAACTGTGCTGAAGGAACTCGGCAAATTGCACGCGTAACTTCGGAATAAGCGTGACTCACCCTGCGCAAGCAGGAATGAGTGGCACAAGCCAGGGGGTAGCGACTGTTTAGCAAAAACACAGGGCTCTGCGAAGCAGCAATGCGACGTATAGGGTCTGACGCCTGCCCGGTGCCTGAAGGTTAAAGGGAGGAGTGAAAGCTCCGAACTGAAGCCCAGGTAAACGGCGGCCGTAACTATAACGGTCCTAAGGTAGCGAAATTCCTTGTCGGGTAAGTTCCGACCTGCACGAATGGCGTAACGACTTCCCCACTGTCTCCAGCACAGGCTCAGTGAAATTGAATTCCCCGTGAAGATGCGGGGTTCCCGCGGTCAGACGGAAAGACCCTATGAACCTTTACTATAGCTTCGCCTTGGCGTTAGCGACCGTATGTGTAGGATAGGTGGGAGGCTATGAAACCGGGGCGCCAGCTCTGGTGGAGCCATCCTTGAAATACCACCCTTACTGTCGTTGACGTCTAACCGAGGGCCGTTATCCGGTCCCGGGACATGGCGTGGTGGGTAGTTTGACTGGGGCGGTCGCCTCCCAAAGTGTAACGGAGGCGCGCGATGGTGAGCTCAGAGCGGTCGGAAATCGCTCGTCGAGTGCAATGGCATAAGCTCGCCTGACTGCGAGACTGACAAGTCGAGCAGAGACGAAAGTCGGCCATAGTGATCCGGTGGTCCCGCGTGGAAGGGCCATCGCTCAACGGATAAAAGGTACTCTAGGGATAACAGGCTGATTTTGCCCAAGAGTCCATATCGACGGCAAAGTTTGGCACCTCGATGTCGGCTCATCACATCCTGGGGCTGGAGCAGGTCCCAAGGGTATGGCTGTTCGCCATTTAAAGTGGTACGTGAGCTGGGTTCAGAACGTCGTGAGACAGTTTGGTCCCTATCTGCCGTGGGTGTTCGAAGCTTGAGAGGATCTGTCCCTAGTACGAGAGGACCGGGATGGACATACCTCTGGTGGACCTGTCATGGCGCCAGCCGTGCAGCAGGGTAGCTAAGTATGGAATAGATAACCGCTGAAAGCATCTAAGCGGGAAACTAACCTCAAAACAAGGCTTCGCTGAGGATCGTGGAAGACTACCACGTTGATAGGCCAGGTGTGGAAGTGCGGCGACGCATGAAGCTTACTGGTACTAATAATCCGATCGGCTTGATCGTTTCTCAGCAAAACTCATTCGGTTCTACTTGCCGATAATAAAACGCGACGATGTCTTCTTCTTCTTATGTGTCTGGTTGACCCCGTGGCTATGTCGGAGGTTCCACACCCGATCCCATTCCGAACTCGGTCGTTAAGCCCTCCAGAGCCAATGGTACTTCGTCTCAAGGCGCGGGAGAGTAGGTCGCCGCGGGGTCTACCAGATACATAAGAACTCGAACCCATTCTTCCTTCGCACACCGCCTTGCCGCGGGATGGAGCAGCCCGGTAGCTCGTCAGGCTCATAACCTGAAGGTCGCAGGTTCAAATCCTGCTCCCGCACCCAAACATCAAAAGCCCCGCTGCCACTCGCCGCGGGGCTTTTTGTCGTCTGCCGCTCCACCCAGCGCCTGCTGCGCCGCCAGGCTGCCGTGAACCTCCAGCTGGAACTTGCCCAGGCGTTCCAACGGGATCAAGTCCACACTGTCGATCAACTGGTGCAGTTCGGCGCGTAGATCTTCGCCAGTGTCGCCCTCCAGGGCTTGCTGCAGGTCGCTCGCCAGCCGCCAATAGGCCCCGGCTGGTCGTGGCCGGCGCAGTGCAGGCTCGAGGCGTGCGGCTGGCAGGACTCGTATCCGTGGCTGTGGCCGGGCAGGCCGTATTCGCTGCGCTGTTCCGTATAGGCGGCGCTCAGATAGCCGCCTTCCTGCCTTTCGACCTGATCAGGGGCCAGGGCTTCAGCGCCGCGATGGCGGGGGCGGCCATGCAGACGTGGCATGTGAGCCGCACCGAAAGTCGCCCCCTCGCTTAGACTCCAATTGCTGCGCCTGGCGGTCACTTCGGGACGTTGAGAATATCACCGGAATCTCGCTGTGACGGCGGCGCGCGGTCGCCCGACGACGCCGCAGGCCGCTGAAGGCGTCGTGGGGAGCCGTTCGCGACAGAAGGCTGGGCGAGAGCTAGTTCATTGCGAGTTGCAAGGCTGGCGAGGGTCTCGCTGCGAGCGGGGGGGCATTGCGCGGTCAAGTCGATGGTGCGTGTCATTCGCATGTTGACGTGCTAGGCCTTGGTCATGGGTTCCGTTCCCGATCATCAGGCAAGAGTTCCGGCGCAGTGGTCCGCAAGGCCCTTGGCCGCATTCGACATGAATGGCGGTGAAGCGGCCTTCATTCAGCCGACGCATGATTGCGAAACCCTGGATGCGGGTCTGAAGATCGCCCTGGTGCTCGAGGGTGACTTGATCGTGCGGGTGGATGAAGGCGCGCCGGCCCGGCTCAATGGCGCTTCGCTGTGCCTATTCGTGGGGCGCGAACCCTGGCGACTGGATCATGAATATGCCGCCGGAAGGAGCCTGCGCTACGTCACGCTGAACCTCGACGCCTCTCTTTTGGAGGCGGAGGCCCTGGATTCGGGGGCGGCTCTGGCGGCCGCGGCCGAAGACGGACCGGTTTCGGCTTTCAGAAGCTCGCCGCCGTCCTCCATCGCCGCCATCGGAGAGCAAATTCTGAGTTGCCCGATGCAGGGGGCGGCCCGGACTCTCTATCTGGGCGGAAAGGGGCTGGAGCTGACGGCCATGGCCCTCGATCATTTCGTCCGGGGCGAGGCGAGGGCGGGGGCGACCTCGCTCGGTGCGGCCGAACTGCGCCGGGTGGTGGTTGCGCGTGAAATGCTGGATGCGGCGCCGGGACGGGCGCCGTCGCTGTCGGAGCTGGCGCGCGGCGCGGGACTGAACGTGCGTAAGCTCACGGCGGGATTTCGCGCTCTCTACGGCATGAGCGTTGCGGAGTATCTGAGAGAGCGACGAATGGTCGAAGCGTGGCGGAGTCTGTCCAGCGGCGCTTGCGACGTGACCCGGGCGGCGGAAGACGCCGGCTATGCGCTGCCGCATTTCTCGGCCGCCTTCCTGCGACGTTTCGGCGTCCTGCCCAGCGCCATGCGAAGTCGTTCCTCGATCTGAAAACATAGTCCGGCGATCTGAAAGACACTGCGGCGACGAGTGCTTATTAGGCTCCAACTGATAATCATTCGCATAACGAGTCGCCGTCATGTCTCTCCCCGTTCAGATTTTCTCCTCCCGTCGGGGGTTGCGCGCCGCTGTGTCGATGGCCGCATTGGGGGCGGGGGTGGGGCTGGCTTCTGCCTCGTCGGCCCAGTCGACGCAGGACGCTGAACACGCGACGACCGTCGCAGATGTCGTGGTCACGGCGGCCTTGGCGCCCGCCGCTGGCGCGGCTCTGAAGATGCCGCTGAAGCTGAGCGAAATTCCACAGACCGTCAGCATCATCGATCATGAGCGAATCGAGCAGCAGGCGTTGGTTTCGCTGGATGATGTGATGAGCAATGCGCCCGGCGTCACGGTTCAGCCGGGCACGCGGCTGCGCACCGCCTATTATTCGCGCGGCTTCTCCATCGACACCCTGAACTTCGACGGCATTCCGACCTCGGGCTGGAACGAGGCGGTCAATACCGAGGACATGGCCATCTATCAGCGCGTGGAACTGCTGCGCGGCGCCAGCGGCCTTTTGCAGGGGTCCGGCAATCCATCGGGCACGATCAATCTCGTGCGCAAGCGCCCGGGACGGGACTTCGCCGCCCAGGGCGCCGTCAGCGGCGGACGCTGGAACAACTGGCGCGTAGAGGGCGATGTCGGCGGCCCGCTGGCGGCGGACGGCGATCTGCGCGGGCGGCTGGTGGCGGTCTATGAAGACCGCGACTTCTTCTATGACACGGCCCATCGGCAGAAGGGTCTGATCTATGGGACGGCCGAGTGGAACGTGACGCCGCGCACCGTCCTGGCCGCGACCGTCAAATGGCAGGACGTCCAGGACGACGGCGCCTACATGGGCGTGCCGCGCTACAGCGACGGGGGCGTCATCGACCTGCCGCGTCGTTTCTATCCGGGGACGGGGTGGGATCGGCGGAACTGGAACAACACCCAGTCCTTCCTGGAGCTGCGCCACAGTTTCGCCGGCGATTGGGAAGGTAAGATCTCGATCAGCCGCATCGACGGCGACAGCGACCTGACCTACGCCAGCGCCCTGGGCGCGGTGAACCGGGCGACCGGCAAGGGGCCGATCCTCTATGGCGGCGCCTACGACTTCACCAATGAAGAGACGGACCTGGACGCCTATCTGTCCGGCACGGTCGGGGCCTTCGGACGGCGGCACGAGATTGTGCTGGGCGCCAACTACTGGGACGGCAAGACCCACCAGACGGCCTATAATCTGGCGGGGCTGATGGGGCCGGTCGATGTCTTTACCTGGAACCCGGCCGCCGCGCCGCGCGCGACCGGCAAGACCTATTCCGGCGAGCAGACGACCACCACCGAGCAGTATGGCGGTTATGGCGTGGCGCGGCTGCACCTGACCGATCCGCTGACCCTGGTGCTGGGCGGGCGGCTCAGCTGGTGGGAGACGACGACCGATCGGCGTGCGACCATCGGCGGCCCGCTGACGCCGACGGGCGGCTACAAGATCGACGGCCAGTTCACCCCCTACGTCGGCCTGGTCTGGGCGGTGGATGAGGTCTTTTCGCTGTACGCCAGCTACACCTCGATCTTTACGCCGCAGAACAGCCTGACCTGGGACGGCAAGGTCATCGACCCGATGACGGGCGCGAACATTGAGGCCGGGGTCAAGGGCGAGTGGTTCGGCGGGCGGCTGAACGGTTCGCTGGCGGCCTTCCGCATCCTTCAGGAAAACCGCGCCCAGCTGGACCCGGACCATCCGTGCGCGCCGGGCATGACGTGCGCCTATGTGGCCGAGGGCGAGGTTGAAAGCCTGGGGCTGGACGCTGAACTGGCCGGGCGGATCAGGCCCGACTGGACGGTGCAGGCGGGCTACACCTACGTCGAGACGGAGTACAAACGCGACCGCACGGCCGCCGGGACGCCCAGCGGCAACGAGGGCCGGCCCTTCTCGCGCTTCACTCCGCGTCATCAGTTCAAGCTGTGGACCCATTACACAGGCCTGATGGACGGTCGGCTGTCCGTGGGCGGCGGCGTCATCGCCCAGAGCAAGGCTCAGGCCGTCGCTGGCGCCGTGGTGATGGAGCAGGGCGCATATGCGGTGGTCAATGCGCGCGCCGCCTGGCGTCTGAACCCGCGTGCAGAACTGTCGCTCAACGTCAACAACTTGTTCGACAAGAGCTATTTCACAACCTTGGGCGGCGTCAGTTGGAACAACTGGTACGGCGAGCCGCGCAACGTCCTGATCACCCTCAGGGCGTCCTATTGAGATGCCGGGCCGAATAGAGCCGTTCGTCGCGCAAGATCATCTGATCCTGCTTGACGCTGAAGGCGCGGCGGCGCCCCTGCTGCGGTCGGTCGATGCCTGGCGTCGCGTCAACCGCAGTTCTGACGGGCGCGTCATCGGCTTCAGCCGGCCGCAGATCGCCGAGGATCTCCACCCCGACAAATGGGAGATGCATCCCTCCGGGGACGAATTCCTGCACCTGATCGAGGGCGAACTGGAGGTGGTGCTGGATCGGCCGGGCGAGGATGCGCGTCTGACCCTGACGCAGGGCGGGGCGGTGGTGGTGCCGCGCGGCGTCTGGCACCGACTGCTGCTCAGACAGCCGTCCGCCCTGATGTTCGTGACGCCGGGCGGCGGCACCCGGATGCGTCCCGTGGATGCCGACGCGTGAACTGGCGAGCCCTGTTCTGGCGGCTCCATCGTTGGGTCGGCCTGGCTTGCGCCGCCGTCTTCCTGGTCGTGGCCTTGACGGGAACAGCCTTGTTGATCGAGCCGCAGATCAACCTGAAGGGCGCGGTGCGCCTGGATGATCCGGCGACGTCTCTGGCGGGGGTCGAGACAGCGCTGGGGCGCCTGGCCGTGGATTATCCGCATCACCAACCGGGTCTGATCCTGCCGGGCTCGACGTCGCAGCGCAGCTGGCAGGTCGGCCTGCGACCCGCATCGGGTGAAGGCCCGGCCCTGAGCGCCGAGTTCGACCCCGGCAGCGGCCGCGTGCTGCGCGTCGACAAGGCCGAGACGTCGCTGCGGGACGTGCTGCTGAAACTGCACAACAGCCTGTTCCTGGGCGTGACCGGCAAGCTGGTGGTGCTGGCGATGGCGCTGGGCGTCATTTGCTTGACGATCACGGGCGTCGCCATGATGCGGCGGCGTTGGAAGGCCCTGACATCCTCGCCCTTGGCGCCGCCGCTGCGGGCGCGATCGCTGCATCACTGGACGGGGCTGGTCGGCGGCCTGTTCATCGTGCTGTGGGCCTCCACCGGCTTCATGTTGCTGGTCTACAAGAGCCTGCCCGAGTTCGGCGTCGGCTCGACAGTGAAGGCCCGGTCAGCGCCCGCGTCAGAGGCCGCGCCCGAGACTCAGGCCGTGCAACCGACGGCGCCTCAGGCTTCCCTGTCGCAGATGGTCGAGGCGGCGCTGGCGCTTCATCCGGGCGGCGAGGTGCAGGCCCTGAGCCGCAGTCCCCATGGCGTCATGGTGATCGTATTGAACCGCGACGCGGCGCCGTGGCGCAAGTCGACGACGGTGGCCTTCGACGCGGCGGGCGCGCACGTGCCCGCGCGCGAACCGCCGGGCTTCATGAAGGTGATGATCGCCGCCAAGGCCCTGCATACGGGCCTGTGGGAGCGATCATGGCTGCACGCCGTCTATGTCCTGTTCAGTCTGACGCCTATCGCCGTGGTGGTGACCGGCCCCTGGCTATGGCTGCGCCGCCGCAGGCCCGCCCGCAACAAGGCGGAGCGTTCGACGCGCCGCATCCCCTCTGCATGATCCCGAGTTGGCCATGAAAAAGCACGATCGTCTGACGCCTGAATCCGCACGTCTGCTGTTGACGGTGGCGACGCTGTATCTGGCGCAGGGCATTCCGTTCGGCGTGGCGATGGAGGCCCTGCCGACCCTGTTGCGCAAGGACGGCGCCTCGCTGGCGGCGCTGGCCTGGCTGCCACTGGTCGGCCTGCCGTGGGTGCTGAAGGTGCTTTGGGCGCCGTGGGTCGATAATCTGTGGTCGCCGCGACTGGGGCGGCGGCGTAGCTGGATCCTGCCCATGCAGGCGATCGTCATCCTGTGCCTGCTCGGCGCGGCGTTGGTCGGCCTGACCGAGAAGACGGCGCCGGTCGTCGTCGGTCCGTGCGTGCTGGCGTCGCTGGCCAGCGCCACCCAGGACACGGCCACCGACGGTCTGACGGCCGAGCGTTTCGGCGGCGTCATGCTGGCGCGGGCCAATGCGCTGCAGGTGGCCTGCACCATGATCGGCTTCTTCGTAGGCGGCTCCGGCGCATTGATCCTGAGCGGCCTGGTCGGACGTTCGGCGGCGCTGCTTGCGTTGGCGATGGTCGTGGCGGTCGGCTTTGCTTTGGCCTTGATGATGCAAGAGGCGCCGCACGCCGCGCCGGTGCGTGGACAGCGGGCCAGCCTGCGTCGGCTGCTGCGTCGACCTGGGGCGGGCTCTATCCTGGCGACGGCCCTGTTCACGGCGCTGACGGCGGCGTCCGGTTTCGGTCTGGCCAAGCTGTGGCTGGTGGACGCAGGCTGGCCGGTCGAGCAGATCGGTCTTTACGGCATGGTCGCGGGCGCCACGACCATCATCGTCGGCTGCGGCGGCGCGGCATGGCTGATCGGGCGGGTTGGTCTGTTCCGCGTGTTGACCGCCGGGGTGGTGTTGTGCGCGGCAGGGCTGGCTCTATGGTTGGGCGTGGCGTCTGGCGCGATCCCGGCGGCGCATCCGGTCATTCTGGCGGCCATGATGATCGGCGCTGCGGGAAGCGGTTCAGCCTCGGTCGGCGCCATGACCCTGGCCATGCAGTTCGCGGCCCGCGATGATCAGGCGGGCACGGACATGACCGCCGTCCAGAGTTCGCGTGATCTGGGCGAGATCGGCGCCTCCTCCGTCATGACCGGGGTGGCTGCGGCGGGGGGATACACGCTCGCGTTCATCATCGGCCTGCTTCTGGGGGGCTCGGCGCTTGGCGCCGTTGCGAGCGCGCGCAGGACGCTGGCGATGAAGAGGGACCAAGGTGCTCGCAAGGATGTTTAAGCGTCTGCTTCGGGGACGACCAACCAATCCGCGGCCTCTTCGCGCACGGCCTTGGTCAGGTCTTCGATCAGGCGAGTGGTGATGCGTAGGTGCTGCCAGAAGAGCGGAACGTCGATGGTGACGCCAGGGACGAGATCGACCAGTCGTCCAGACGCGATCAGCGGCGCGGCGAGGCGTTCCGGAGTCAGTGACCAACAGACGCTGGCCAGGGTGAAATCAAGGAAGCCCTGAGTGGACGGCACCCAGTGGGTCGGCCCCTTGATTGCTTGGCCTGCGACCTTTTCCGTCCATTTCAATTGCAGCCGGTCGCGAGGGCTGAACCTGAGGACCGGCGCCTCGGCGAGGCGCTCAGCTGTCACGCCCTCTGGAAAGTAGCGATCACGGAAGTCAGGCGTGGCTGCGGCCACGTAACGCAGCGAACCCAGCGACAGGGTGCGACAGCCTGCTACCGCTTTTCCCGCTGTCGTCACGGCGGCGATGACCTCGCCAGAGCGTAGTCGTTCGGCGGTGTCGGCCTCGTCGTCCAGGACCAGAGACAGGGTGTTCGGTTTAACGGCGGCGAAGCGGGCCGCCGCGCCCGGAAACCAGGTGCCGAGGCTGTCGGCGTTGAGCGCGATCTTCAGCGTCGGGCGCGCACCGCCGAAGGCGGCGGCCCAGACCGGATCGCCCGCCAGCATGTCGTGCTCGAGCAAGGTCACCTGGTCGAGGTGTGCGGCCAATCGTGCGCCCGCTTCGGTTGGTCGGCAGGGCGTGCCCCGAATGACTAGCGGCAGGCCCAGACGTTCCTCCAGACCTTTCACGCGCTGGGAGACGGCCGAAGGCGTGACCGACAGGGTTTCAGCGGCCGCGTCGAAGGAGCCGGTGCGGATGACGGCGGCCAAGGCTGCGAGAGCGGGATAGTCGAGCATTAGGATGGCTAATCTACCCTAAGAAGGATTAGTTCGGCTACGGCTGATCGACGTGCGATCAGCCGCTTATGTTCCTCTCCGTTCTTCCTCCCCTGGCGAAGGGCTTCGCCCTGTCGGCCAGTCTGATCGTGTCCATCGGCGCGCAGAACATGTTCGTGCTGCGGCAGGGGCTGAAGCGCGAACACGTCCTGCCGGTGGTGCTGTTTTGCGCCGCCGCGGATTCGGTTCTGGTGATCGCGGGCGTGAACGGTCTTGGTCGCCTGCTGGCGGCGGTTCCCGGTTTGTCGATGGCGCTCAGCCTCGGCGGCGCAGCCTTCCTGTCCTGGTATGCCATCGGCGCCTTTCGACGCGCCGTGCGGCCAGCGACCTTGGTGGTGGAAGGCGATAGCCGGCTCTCGCTGGCTGCCGCCCTGGCGGCCACGGCCGCCTTCACCTTGCTGAACCCCCACGTCTATATCGACACCGTCATGCTGATGGGCGCGGTCGGGTCGAGCCTTCCGGAAAACCAGCGCACCTTCTTCATTATCGGCGCCTCGAGCTTTGCGGCGATCTGGTTCGCTTCGATCGGTTTCGGCGCGCGTTTTCTGGCGCCGCTTTTCGCTCGGTCTGCCGCCTGGCGTGTTCTGGATGTCGTCACTGGCCTGATGATGACCGCCATCGCGCTGATCCTGGTGCGCGGCGCCTTCGCCTGACCTGGCCCATCTCATCGAGGTTCAGATGCATTCACCCGTCATCTCGCCTCAAATCTACGCCATGCGACCCGATTTCGCGGCGCTCAGCATCAGCGTCGTCGGTGCGCAAAATGCGGCGAGCGATCCCTGGTGCACGGAACAGCTTCGACTGGCCTGTGCAGACGAGGGGCCGGAATGGCTGGAGGCTCATTTGGAAGCCTGGCGTGACGCCTATCGGGCTTTCGGCGCCAAGCCCCAGCGGACGCCGTGCTCGGTCGAGGCCTTGCGCAAGCGAGCGCTGCGGGACGGTATTCTGCCGCCCATGAACGCTGTCGTCGACCTCTACAATGCGATCAGTCTTCGCTACGGCCTGCCGATCGGTGGTGAGGACGCTCATGCTTATTCCGGGACGCCACGGCTGGTTGTTGCGGGCGGCATGGAGCCCTTTGATACGACCCGGAGCGGCGAATCTGAGGTGGAGACCGTGGAGGCCGGCGAGGTTGTCTGGTGTGATGACCGCGGCGTCACCTGCCGGCGCTGGAACTGGCGCCAGGGCGTCCGCACCCGCATCACCGATGAAAGCACAGCCATGTGGTTCGTCCTCGAGCGACTGGAGTCCATGCCGATCTCTGCGCTGCTTCAGGCCGGGGAAGACCTGATCGCAGGATTGAAGCGTCTGGCTCCCTCCCTGGAAGCGACGATGCAGTTGCTCCGGCGCCCTGATTGATCGTCACAAAGCGAAGCCAAGCCTGATTTGAACCGAGCGCCGAACCTGACCTCATGGGCGTGGATTGTGGAGATTTTGCATGGCGCTGTTTTCGGGCCTCTCGGCCTTTCCCATTACCCCGATGACGTCCGGAGGCGAGGTGATCGCGCCTGATCTTCAGCGGCTCGTGCGCAGGATCGAGGCGGGCGGCGCCGATTCCGTCGGTCTGCTGGGCAGCACCGGGACCTATATGTTCCTTAGCCGTGATGAGCGGCGGCGCGCGGTGGCGGCCGCCGTAGAGGTCGCGGTTTCCATTCCGATCATCGTCGGCGTCGGGGCAATGCGGACGGATGAAGCCCAGGCCCTGGCGCATGACGCGGCGACAGAGGGGGCGGCCGGCTTGCTGCTCGCGCCGGTCAGCTATACCCCGTTGACCGAGGAAGAGGTCTTCCGCCATTTCCTTGCGGTCGCGTCCGCCACTGACCTGCCGCTCTGCATCTACAGCAATCCGGGCACGACGAACTTCACCTTCAGTCCGGACCTGGTTGCACGCCTGACTGCGATCCCGAGCATAGCCGCGATCAAGCTGCCGCTGCCTGCGAACGGGAGCATTGCATCCGACCTGGCGGCTTTCCGGGCGGCGGCGCCCGACCTGTCCATCGGCTACAGCGGCGATTGGGGTTGCAAGGAGGCGCTGCTGGCGGGGGCCGATTGCTGGTACAGCGTGGCGGGCGGACTGTTTCCAGAACAGGCCGCCGCCCTGACGACGGCGGCCATGAAGAATGATCGGGAGACGGCGGGCCATTGTGATGACGTTTTCGCCGACTTGTGGAAGCTGTTCCGCGAGCAGGGCAGTCTTCGATTGATGTACGCGGCTGCGAACTTGATGGGGCTGACGCAGGCACAACCGCCAAAGCCGCTGCAACCGCTGGAAGAGACGTTGCAAGCTCGGCTCGCCCGCGTGTTGCCAAACTCCTGAGCCAGCGGATGGCGGGGATCGATCGTGCTCTCAATGCTCAGTGGTTGATCTGTTCGCGATGAGGAACATGGCCGCACGACGTCAGTATCAACTCCGTCCCGCCTGCGCCGGCACATGACCCACCCGCCCCCAGCGCTCAAGCTGGAGGCGGATGAGGTGAGAAGTCAGGCGCTCAGCCTGGCCGTGAAGAAGGGCGCCAGGACGGAGACGGCCTCGGCGACGTATTTCTCGCCGTCGTAGAGGTCCATGTGGTTGGCGCCTTCGACGACGTGCAGGCTCTTGTCCGTGCTGGCGGCGCGGGTGCGCGAGGCGGTGGCGGACAGCATGATCGCCGTGCCGATAAGTCCGCCCATGCGCCTGGCGGTGGTCGGCTCGCCCGCCTACCTGGCCGTTCGTCCGGCGCCGCAGACACCCCATGACCTCGACAGCCACGAATGCGTCGCCTTCCGGCCCGGCGTCCAGGGGCCGATCATGAAGTGGGAATTCAGCGACCCTGAGACCGGCCGGGATTTCACGATCGAACCGCCGACGGTCTTCATCACCAATGCGGATGAAACCATGCTCAGCGCCGGCCTCCAGGGGCTGGGCCTGGTTCAGCACATGGAGTGTGTGGTGCGCGAGCATGTCGCCGCCGGCGCCCTGATCCCGGTGCTGGACGCCTGGTGCCCGCCCTTCGACGGCTTCGATCTCTACCTGCCCTCCCGCGAGCAGATGGCGCCCAAGATGAGGGCCCTGGTGGACTTCCTCATCGAGAAGCGGCGCGCGCTCGAATAGGCGGGCGGCAATGACTGGCAGATCGATTGTCGTGTTTAAGGAACGATGCCAATGACAGCTGTTCGCGCATTCCGGGTGCTAGCGTTCCGATCTGGACGGTGAGCCTACATAGCGATTCAGGAACTTCAGATAGGCTTCCTGAGCCGTCACCCGGTTTTCGCGTCGGCGAAAGCCATGCCCTTCGTCGGGAAAGACCACATATTCCACCGGCGTGCCGTTGGCCCTGACGGCAGCGACCATTTCATCACTTTCGATCTTGAGGACGCGAGGGTCGTTGGCGCCCTGAACGACCAGAAGCGGTTTGACGATGTTCGCGGCGTGGAACAGGGGCGAGATGCGGCGGTGGCGCTCGGCGTCGGTCGCGGGGTCGCCCATCTCGTCGTAGAGGGCGGTGCGGCGCGATTCAGGCAGGCGCGCGGCCTCCTCCAGGGTGCGGGTCCAGTTGGTGACGCCGAAGATGTCGATGGCGGCCTCAAAGGCCTGGGGATGGAAGGCCTGTGCGGCCAGGGCCAGGTAGCCGCCGTAGGAGGCGCCCATCACCGCCACCTGGTTGTCGGCGACCCAGTCCTGATCGCGCAGCCATTGGCCGCCAGCGACCACGTCGCGCAGGTCGGCCTCACCGTGGGCGCGATTATCCATGCGGAAGAAGGTCTTGCCGTAGCCCGACGAGCCGCGATTATTGACCGCCAGGACGGCGTAGCCGTGATTGACCAGATGCTGGATGATCGGCGAATAGTCCCGGCGCGCCTGACCGCCCGGTCCGCCGTGAACCATGACCACGCCCGGCGTCGGCGCGTCGGCCGAGGCTCCCTTGGGGCGATAGAGGTTGGCCGGGATCGTCACTCCGCCTTCGCCCTGGAAGTGAACGACCACGGCCTCGACGAGGTCTTCCTCCTTCATCGCCGGGTTCAGGGCATGGGTCAGCCTTCGGGTCTCGCCCGTCGTCAGGTCGGCGACGAAGACGTCCGCGGGCGAGGTGGAGGAGGACACGGTGAAGACGATTTGTCCTTCGTCCTGGCGGAAGCGCACCGCGCCGATGTCGCCCGCCGGGACGCCCTTCAGGGCGATGGGCGCGCCGGTGGTCATGTCCGTGACGGTCATCTCCGTCCGAGCGTCGGCGTTGAAGGCGGACACTCGGTATCGGCCGGACGGAGAGAAGTGGGCGGCGATGACGTCCCAGTCGCCTTTCAGCTCCTCGGTGATCGCGCCGTCGGCCAGGGCGTAGCGATAGGCCCGACCGAACTCGCCCACGCCGTCAGAGCCGAAAATCAGGGCGGAAGAATCGGGCGTGAAGTCAAAGACATGATGGCGGACCATCTCGACATGAGGGGTGATCAGGCGAGGCTCGCCCCCCTGGGCCAGGTCCGCGAGATAGAGGTCGCTGTCGGCCGAGCCGGACTGTCGGCGCAGGGCGATCCAGCGTCCGTCTGGCGAGATCGCCTCGATCAGCATGCCGGGGTTCTGAAACAGCAGGCGGCTTTCGTAGGTGATGGGATCGAGCGCCAGGATGTCCGGGGCGCGGCGATCCGGCGCCGTGGACGTGATCCAGATCGTGGACCGATCGCCGCTCCAGCCCAGCAGGTCCGACGTCACCCGCCCCTCGGGCGTCAGGTCGCGCAAGCCTCCGTCGCGTTCGCGCACATAGAGACGAGTGCGTTCGTCGCCGCCCTTGTCCGAGATCACCAGGGTCCGCTCGTCCCCAGGAAACCAGCTCAGGGCCTGTATGGCGTTGGTGGTCGAAGTCGTCAGGGCTACGGGGTCTCCGCCGTCCACCGGAACGGCGTAGGCGTTGAACACGCCCGATCGGTCGCTGGTCATCAGGACGAACCGGCCGTCGGGAGAAAAGGCGAGGCCTGAGCCGCCGGCCAGTCGGTGGTCGATCGTCTCATAGAACTGCGCGGCGCTGTAGGCGGCGGGCCTGGAGGCCGAGGCTTCGGCGACGGCGGCGGTTCCTGCGGCCAGAGCCAGAACGAGGCTAGACGCCAGGCATGCGAAAAGGCGCGCTTGTGAGCGGGTCATGGAAGGTCTCTGTGATGGAGGGATAGGAAGGCGGTCAGGACCGCGAGCGTGGCCGGCTCAAGGCGACGGCGCAGCAGATCAGGAGCCAGAGGCTTGTGCCGAGAAGCAGTTCAGGAACCTCGACAGACAGAAGAAGGGGCGCGGTCATGTCGGGCGCGGAATTTCGCCTGATTGATCATCGAGCAGGGGCTGGAGGATCAGCAGGCAGCCCAGGCTCATGACGGCGACGGCCGCAATCCAGGGGCCAGGATTCCACCCGTTCAGGCCGCCGGCTGCGACATACCCCGGCGCCAGCATGGCGGGCGTCCAGATCAGGGCCGACAGTACATTGGCGACATGGAAACGGCCCTTGCCCATGCCGGTCGCGCCGGCGATCAGGGGGACGACGGCCTGGAGGGGACCCAGGAAGCGCCCCATGAAGATGGACGCCGCGCCGTAACGCCGGAAATAGAGGCGGGCGCGGGCCACCGACTTGCGCTGAGACCGCAGACGCCTGTGGCGCCAGATCGCCGGTCCCGCGCGCCGCCCCAGATGATAGGACAGGGCCTCGCCCAGGACGGCGCCGACGCATCCCCAGAACAGCACCGGCCCCAGCGGCAGGAGCTCGGTCGCCACGAGGACGCCCGTCGCCGCCATCAAGGCGGTGGCCGGCACGAAGGCGCCGACCAGCACCAGGGATTCTCCGAAGGTCATCAGGCCCAGCAGAGGTCCGGCCCAGGCGGCGTTTCGTGCGATGAAGGCGGCGGCGTCGTGAATGAAGCCTTCCATCCTCAGCCCTCCCTGTGACGCAGGGAGACCAGGGCGACAGCGGTCAGGCTCAACCCGAACCAGAACAGCAGGGCGACGGCCCAGTTCATGCTCGACGCGCCGCCGCTCAAAACGCGCTCCAGCCCCAGATCGCCGTGGAGGATGACCTGGATCGAGGGCTCCAGAGGGGCGCTGAGGTCGAAGGCCGAGAGCAGGGCGAAAGCCAGGACCAGGCCGAGGCTCCAGCGCAGCGGATGACGCAGGGCCAGAACCAGGGCGCTGCCCAGCAGGTAGGCCGTCGCCACGGACCCCAGCGGAACCAGCCACCGCCAGGCCGCCCCGATGGTCGGTGAACCCGCCGCCAGCGCCAGAAGGTTGAAGAGGATAACGACGGCCGCCGCCAGACCCAGGGCCCAGACCGCGCCGGCGCAAACCCTGATCAGGATGTGCTTGCGGCGCTCGACGGGCATGAACAGGAAGTCGCCGCGATCGAACAGCCGCTCCTTGCTCCAGAGCCTGAAGGGCAGAAGGAAGGCGGCGGCCGGCAGCAGGAAGTTCAGCTCAGTGGGGTAGTCCAGGGCCGCGTCGCGCTGCATCAGCAGGCCCAGGGCCATGATCGCCGTGGGGCTGAGGATCAGGGCCAGGCCGATCAGCTCGGGGCGCAGGATCCGGCCCATCTTCCTGAGCTGCAGTTGAAAGACGGCGGCCGCGCGCGGCGGCTCGTGCTGAAGGCTGGAATTCATGACGCCGCTCCCTGGCGCATCAGATGGACGACGGCGTCGTGGAGGGTGAGGGAGGCGATATCCCGAACCTCGCCGCCGGATGCGGCGATGCGTGCGGCGACCTCTGTCTCGTCGCCGCGGATGACCCAGCTGTGCTCGCGGCCGAACCGGCTGCGATGCAGGACATTGGAAATGTCGGGCGCGGTCTCCCATCCCTCGGGTGCGCGGATGCGATAGGCCTTCACGGTGTCCCGCAAGGCGTCGCGGGGCGCTTGTGTCGTCAGGCGACCGTGGGACAGGACCCCGACCTGATCGACCAGGGCGTCCAGTTCATAGATCAGGTGAGTGGAGACCAGGATGGTGCAGCCGGTCTGGGACAGATGATCAGAGACTAGCTCCAGCACCGTGTCGCGCGCCGCCGGGTCCAGACCGTCGCTGGGCTCGTCCAGCAGCAGCAGGGGCGGGCGGTGCGCCAGGGCGGCCACGATCTGCGCGCGCCGCGTCTGTCCCTTGGACAACTGGCCGATCCGCCGAGAGACGTCGATGTCCAGACGACGACACAGGGCGTCGGCGTACCCGGCGTCCCAGGCCGGGTAATAGACGGTGCGTTCGGCGAGCCAGCGCTCCACCGTCATCCAGCGCGGCCCCATGCCGAAGCCTTCGGGCACATAGCCGACGCGGGCGCGGACGCGCGCGCCGTGCCGGTCCGTCGCCAGACCCGTGACCTCGGCCCGGCCGCTCGTCGGCTGTTCCAGATTCAGGAGAAGGCGCAACAGGGTGGACTTCCCGGCCCCGTTCTCGCCCGCCAGCATATAGACGGCGCCTTCGGGAACCCGGAGGTCGACAGCCTCCAAGGCGGTGGATCGCCCATAGAGCTTGGACAGGGCGTGGGTCGCGACGGCGAGGCTGGCTTCGTCGATGGAAGGGGAGGGCGTGGTCATTTGAGCGGGGCTTTCGAGGAGTCGACCGAGCGGATCGCCTGAATGAACTGTTCCGTGTTCAGGCCCAGGCGCGCGGCCTCGACCAGCGACCGTTGCGCCAGTTCATGGGCCAGGGCGGTACGGTCGTCGTCGATCTGGCGCGCGGAGCCGACGAAGGTTCCCTGTCCGCGCTGGACATAGGCCAGGCCCTCCCGCTCCAGTTCGCGATAGGCCTGGGCCACCGTGTTGGGGTTGACCTTCAGGCTGGCGGCCAACTGGCGGACGGAAGGCAGGGGATCGCCGCTGACGAGCGCGCCGGCGGCCATGCCGCGCCGGACCTCGTCCATGATCTGGACGTAGATGGGGCGACTGTCCGATGGGTTGATAGAGAAGCTCAATGCGGGATGTCCGATTGGTGTATCGGTGAACTAATACACCAATCTGAGGTCGTCAATACACCGACTGCCTGCAAGGAACTGGGAGACGGACGGTTCACTAACCGGTCGTCAGTCCCCGACGTGAACTCGGATATCGTAACTCAGTGAACGCAAGGACTTGCTGGTCCGGCCATTTCGAGGCGGGGAGGCGACAGCTGCGTCCACGCGTTCGACCCGGTCGCCTGCATTCTCCAGGATTTCACGGAGATAGAGGCCGTTCACGCCCCCCAAAACAAACCTCAAACTCGCCCCCTCAGCTGCACCATGCGCCCTGCCACCATCAAGGGTGGTGCAACTCGGGTCTAGTTTGTTTGCGATTTGGCGGTGCGGTTCCCGGCCCCTCTGTCTGCACAGGTTCTGCATGGCTTCTGCTGTGAAGCTCGACCGTCCAATCATCGCGGCTTGATGCCGCGTGGCGACAAGGGCGTCTCTGAAAAGGAGGCGCCGTCCGCCCGTGTCCATCTCATCCCTTCGATCCTCTTTCTGGCTGAAGGTCGCCATAGGGTTGCCGCTTGTCGCTGCAGCTGACGCCCTGTTCTTCATGCATCGGCCCGGCGCGACCCTGGGTTTCTTCGCCCTGGTGTGGCTGGCGGCTTCGGCCCTGTTTCGGAAGGGCTGGGTCAGGGACCGGCGGGGGCTGGCCGCAGCGGGCGCGGCGGCGGCTCTGGCCATGGTGATGATCGACCGGCCGGGCCTTCTGGCCTGGGTGCTGTTCGGCCTCGCCCTGATGATCGCGGTGCAGTCGGTGCGGGTCCGGGATGGCGAAGAGGCCTGGCGCTGGGCCCAGAGGCTGGTCGTTTACGCCGTCGTGGCCGTGGCTGGGCCGTGGATCGACCTGTTTCGCCTGAACCGGAACAGCCGGAAGCGCGGGCGCACGCTGAAACTGTCGGGGGCGGTCCGCCTGCTGCTGCTTCCGGTTGTGGGCGGGGCGGTGTTCCTGGGCCTGTTCGCCAGCGCCAATCCCTTGATCGGCGAGCTCCTGAGCCGGCTGCGGTTGCCGCCGCTGACCGGGGATACGGTGGCGCGCGTCACCTTCTGGCTGGCGACGCTGATCGCGATCTGGGGTGTTCTTCGCCCGCGCTGGCGGCGTCGACTGATCGCACTGCCGTCGTTGCAGGGACGCGCCGTCCCTGGCGGCGCGGCGGCCTCGGTCACCCTGTCGTTGGTGGTGTTCAACCTGCTGTTCGCCGTGCAGAACGGCCTGGACCTGGCCTTCCTGTGGAGCGGCGCGCCTCTGCCCGAGGGTGTGAGCCTGGCCGAATACGCCCATCGCGGCGCCTATCCGCTGATCGTCACGGCCCTGTTGGCGGGCCTGTTCGTCCTGGTCTTCCTGAGGCCGGGGTCGGAGACGGCGGCGCGTCCTCTGGTTCGCGGGCTGGTCATGCTTTGGGTCGGGCAGAACCTGCTGCTGGTGGCCTCCAGCCTGCTGCGCACGGCGGACTATATCGAGGTCTATTCCCTGACCCGGTTCCGCATCGCGGCCATGATCTGGATGGTGCTGGTCGGCGTCGGTCTGGCCCTGATCTGCTGGCGTCTGCTGACGAACAAGAGCGCCGACTGGCTGATTAACGCCAACGTTGTCGCCGCATTGCTGGTGCTGACGATCGTCAGCGCCGTCGACCTGGGGGCGGTGGCGGCGTCCTGGAACGTGCGCCATGCGCGTGAGATCGACGGCCAGGGGGCGCAACTCGACCTCTGCTACCTCGACAGCCTGAACGGCGCGGCCCTGGTTTCCCTTGTTGAACTGGAGCAGCGCGCGGCGGACCCGGTGTTAAAGGATCGTGTCGCCGCAGTCCGCGCCCGCCAGATGGCGACGATGCAAGCGCATCAGGCCGACTGGCGGGCGTGGCGCTGGCGGGATGCACGAAGGCTGGAGCGCGTGGCGCGGCTGGCTGCGTCTCAGCCGCTGACGACGCCGGTTCCGGGGCGGCGTGACTGCGACGGATGGATCATGCCAGCGGCCGTGGCCGTCCCCACGATCGCGCCGGCGCCTGTCGCTCCCCCGTTGACCTCTGAAGCCGGAGCCTGAACATGGCGATCATGCAGCGCACAGTCCTGGTCGTCGACGACGACCCGCATATCCGCGACCTCCTGACCTTCGCTCTCGGCAAGGCGGGGCTGGCCACGCGCGAGGCCGGGGACGGCGAGGCGGCGCTGGCCGCCATCGCAGAGCGGGTCCCGGACCTGGTCATCTTGGACATCAACATGCCGCGCATGGACGGGATCGAGGTCTGCCGACGTATCCGCGCGCAAGGGCAGCTTCCGGTCCTGTTCCTGTCGTCGCGCGACGACGAGATCGACCGTATTCTGGGGATCGAGCTGGGCGCTGACGACTACGTGGTCAAACCGTTCAGCCCGCGAGAAGTGGTGGCCCGCGTCGCCGCCATCCTGCGCCGGGTGAACCTGTCGCCGCCGCCCCCGCCGCCGGGCGCGGTGCGGATCGGCCGTCTGTCGCTGGACACGGATGGCTGGCGTTCGCGTTGGGATGATCGGGAGGTGGCGCTGACCATCACCGAGTTCGGAATCCTGAAGGCTCTGGCGGCGACCCCCCAGATGGTCTTCACGCGCGACGCCATCATCGACCGCATCCATGGACCGGGTTTCGCCCTGACCGACCGGACCATCGACAGCCACGTGCGCAATCTGAGGGCCAAGTTCGCGGCCTTCGGCGCCTCTGACGTCATCGAGACTCGTGCGGGGGTCGGGTATCAGATGGGGCCCTGTCGCGGTCAGGCGGCGTGATCGGCGGCGCCGTCCAACAGGCGCGGGCCTTCGTACGAGCGCATTGGCCCGCCTTGCGTCTGCGCACCATCCTGCTGTCGGTCCTGTTTTTCGCAGCTGTCCTGCCAGGCGCCGGGGCCATTTTTCTGCGGGTCTACGAAAACACACTGGTCCGCCAGACCGAGGCGGAACTGATCGCCCAGACGGCGGCCCTGTCGGCGGCGGCCGAAACCCTGTGGCCCGGTGCGCGCGTCATCACCCCGACCGAGGCCCAGCGGGCGGCGCCGGACTATTTTCGACCAGAGCCGGCGGCCATCGACCTGCGCTCTGATCCCATACTAGCGCCGCGCCCACCGGCGCGTGTCGCATCGACGCCGCCGGACCCCGAGGCCCTGGCCGCTGCAGCGATCCTGACGCCGATCCTGGACGAGACCAGTCGAACCACCCTGGCCTCCATCGTCCTGATGGATCGCAACGGCGTCGTGGTGCGCGGCCTGGGCCGAGGCGGAACCTGGCGCGATCTGCCGGAGGTCAAGGCGGCCCTGTCCGGTTCGCCTTCAACGGTCCTGCGCCGCAACGCGGCCTACCAGCCGCGATATCAGATGGAATGGCTCAGCCGCGCCTCGGGACTGCGCATCCATCACGCCCGGCCTGTGGTGGTGAACGGTCGGGTCGAGGGCGTTATCCTGACCTCGCGGTCGCCGCGCGCCCTGTTCAAGGGCGTCTATCAGGACCGCGGCAAGATCCTGTTCGGAATTGTCGCCGTTCTTGGCTTGCTCAGTGTTCTGGCGGTCGTGGTTTCGCGCGGCATCGCCCGCCCGATCGAGGCCCTGCGTCGGGTCGCCCGCGACGTCACCAACGGCGGGGGGAAGGTGCCGCCGCCGCCCGCGACAGCGGCCGTCGAGATCCGCGACCTCTACGAAGACTTCGGCCGGATGGCCGAGGCCGTGGACCGCCGTTCCCGCTATCTGCGCGACTTCGCCGCCGCTGTCAGTCATGAGTTCAAGACGCCGTTGGCGGGTATCCAGGGCGCTGTCGAACTCCTGCAGGACCACGGCGACGACATGGAAGCGGAGCAACGCAGTCGTTTCCTCGGCAACATCGATTCCGATGCGCGGCGGCTTTCCGATCTGGTCACGCGTTTGCTGGACCTGGTGCGCGCCGACATGGCGCGCCCTGAGGCGGGCGCGGCGGTCGCCCTCCAGCCCGTCGCGGCCCGCGTCGCCGACGCCCTGAAGGGCGATCTGGCGATCACAGTCGATCTGCCCGCCGACCTGCCCCAGGTCGCCGTGCCTGGGGCCAGCCTCGAGATGGCCCTGACCATCCTGCTGGAGAACAGCCGCCAGGTGGGGGCGAGCGAGGTGGTGATCACAACCCGTATTGAGGCCGACCAGGTGCGCTTGTTCGTGACGGATAATGGGCCGGGCGTGGCCGCAGGTGACGTCGAGCGGATCTTTGAGCCGTTCTTTACGACCCGTCGCAGCGAGGGCGGCGCTGGTCTGGGCCTGTCGATCGCGCGTTCGCTGCTGCGGGCAAACCGCGCCGATCTAGAGTTGGTGACGTCGGCGACCGGAGCGATATTCCAGATCGTCTTGCCGCGCGTACAGGCCTAAGCCCATGACGGGTTGGCTGGACGGGCAGGTCGGGTCGAGCGCGGGCAGGTGGTCCGGATCGCGCAGGTCGCGAAGGCGGAAGAGCGCTCTGTGAGAGAAGCCGCCGTGTTCAGCCTGCTCCTTTGACCCCGCACATGATTGCGTGGCTTCCGTCCTGAGACCAATCCACCAGGGCCATGTGGGCGTATCTGTCCGCAAGCTGACGGGACTGCGCCATGAACATAGCCATCGCCTATCTTCTCACCCTGGTCGTTTTCGCCGTGATTGACACGGCCTGGCTGGGCGCCATGGGAGACCGACTCTACCGTCCGCTGATCGGGTCCATGCTGGCGGAGAACTTCCGGTTGGCGCCCGCCGTCGCCTTTTACGCCCTCTACGCCGCGGGTATTACGATCTTCGCCGTCCTGCCGGGTCTTGCCGAAGGCGGTTGGAAGAAGGCGCTGTTATGGGGCGGGTTGTTCGGCCTCTTCGCCTACGGAACCTATGACCTGACCAATCTGGCCACGCTCAAGACCTGGAGCCTGAAGCTGTCGCTGATCGATATGGCCTGGGGCGTCTGCGTCAGCGCGGGGTCGTCGTCGATCGCCTGCGCCCTCGCCATACGCCTGCTTCGCGCGGCCTAGCGCTTCGGGGGACGGGGAAAGAAGCGACTGGTGCGCCGGGCGTAGGCCGCGAATGCCTCGGGGCGCGACCGGCGCATGTGGGCCTCCAGCAGGGGGACGCCCGATACCGCGGTCAGCAGCCAATAGATGTAGGCGGGACCGGTCAGGGCCAGCCAGCCCAAGGGCCAGGAACCGCGGAGGTCGATAGCGAAGATCGGCCAGGCGCACCACCCCAGCCATTCGAAGAAGTAGTTGGGATGCCTTGACCAGGCCCAGAGGCCGACATCGCAGACGCCGCCCCGATGGGCGGGGTCGGCCTTGTAGGCGGCGAGCTGACGATCGGCGACGGTTTCTCCGATCAGGGCCGATATGAAGAGCAGGGCGGCGGCGCCGTCCTGAAACCCCAGTCCCGGCGTGGGATTGCGCGCCGCCGCCAGCACGCTGAGCGACAGGAAGGCGGCGGCTCCGGCCTGAAGCATAAGGAAGCCGAACATCTTCGACTGGAAGCCTGGGCCCCATTCGATACGAAGCCGAGCGTAGCGCGCGTCCTCGGTTTCGCGGGCGGCCCGGCGGGCGATGTGAAGACCCAGCCTCAGACCCCACAATCCGATCAGAACGGCGGCCAGCCATTGCCGCGCGGAGGGCGGCGATCCGTCCAACGGGAACAGGGCGACGCCGACGCCGGCCAGGCCTAGTCCGAAGGACCAGAAAACGTCGGCCCAGCCACCCTGTCCGGTGCGGCGCTGAACCAGCCAGGCCGCGCTCATGACAGCGACGAGAAAGAGCGCCGCCGCACCCCAGAGCGGCAGCAGGGGGATCACAGCCGCACGAAGGGCTGCATCAGCCGCCCCAGCCAGCCGTCGAGCTGAATCTCGCCGTCCAGGGCGACGACGCAGAGACAGGGGATGGCCGACACGACCCGAGGCTGGTGCAGGACCTCATGATCGGCTTCTTCCAGATCGCCGACATCGAACCGTTCGGTCTCGGTGGCGTAGGCGCCGGACAGGACGCAGGTCAGTTCGATCCCGCCGTGGGTGTGACGCGGCGTCTCGCGGCCGGGATCGATCTTCAGCAGGATGACCCGGCAGGCGCCGTCGCGAGGGGCGTGGACGTCTCGCGCCCGAATGCCCGGGCCGATCCAGCGCCAGGGCCCGAGAGCGTATCGCCTCAGCGGCTCGGGCAGGTCGGGCATGTCATTGAGCGGAGAGGGGGCCTTCACCTCTCCGGCGTCGGTCTCGATGAGGGTCATGGCTCTGGACAGCGCGTCGGCGGACAGGGCGACGGGGGAGGCTTCTTCAAGGAATTCGCCGCCGACCGCCTGAAGCCGGCGGACCCAGGCGTCGTTGGCCGGGCGCAGGGCCAGATGGGCGGCGACGACTACGGCTTCGGGCGGACTGAGGGTTCCGGCCGCATAGGCGAGCAGCCGCTCTTCGGATGGGTTCCCGTTCGGGTTCATCGGAACGCCTCCCCGGATGGTTCGAGGATGAGGCGGAGCTTGATCATGGCGTTCCGGATACGGGACTTGACTGTGCCCAGAGGCAGGTCGAGCCGCCGGGCGATTTCGGAATGGGGACTGTCCATGAAGAAGGCGAGGCGCAGCACCTCGACCTGATCAGGTTTCAGGCGCGACAAGGCGTCGCGAATGCGTTCGGCGTCTTGTGAAGCGGACAGGATGTCGTCTGGTTGCCGCACCTCGGGGTCGGCCAGATCGATCTCCGGCGTCGGCAGGGGACGGGCGTCACGGCGCAGCATGTCGAGCCGGCGGTTGCGGGCGATGGTGAAGATCCACGTCGCGGCCCGGGCCTTCCTGGCGTCGAACAGATCGGCCTTGCGCCAGACCGTCAGCATGGTGTCCTGGGCGAAGTCCTCGGCCGCGGCCGCGGTGGCTCCCGCTTTGATGAGCCAGGCCTTCAGGCGGGGCGCGTAATAGCTGAACAGCTCGGCGAAGGCCTGGCGATCACGTCGCAAGGCCACCGCCTCGATCAGGCGGTCGTGCGCAAAGGCGTCCGGCGCGGAGCCGTCGGCGCTCATGCGGCGCAAGGTCCTGGCTGAAGATGCGAATGAGGCGGCCTCGACATGCATGGAGCCTAATACGCTTCGGGAAAAAGTCTGGATCATTCGCAATCCGATCGGGATCTGGCTGCGTAATCAGGTCAGCCTGCAAAGCCCCGGCAGGCGTGTTCCGGAGCCGCCATGCCACATTCCTTCGATCGCCCGTTGAAGATCGCCGTGGTCGGCTCGGGCGTCGCAGCCCTGTCGTCGGCCTGGCTTCTTTCTCAACGGCACGTGGTGACGCTCTACGAGAAGGCGGATCGCCTCGGAGGCCATTCCCACACGGTGCGCGCCGGGACCGCGACCGGTGAGATGGCGGTGGACACTGGCTTCATCTGCTTCAACGACGCCACCTATCCCAATCTGATCGCCCTGTTCACGCACCTGGGCGTCGAGACCCGCGCGACAGACATGTCCTTCGCCGTGTCACTGGACGATGGGCGTTTCGAATATGCGGCGCCCGGTCTGTTCGCCCAGCGCCGCAATGTCCTGCGGCCGCGCTTCTGGTCCATGCTGAGCGAGATCCTGCGCTTCTATAGGGAGGCCCCGACCGACCTCATCGGCCTGTCCGATCCCGATCTGACGCTGGGCGGCTATCTGAAGCGCCAGGGGTTCAGCGAGGCCTTCCGCGACGATCACCTGCTGCCGATGGCGGCGGCGATCTGGTCCTCGCCCGCCCACACCCTGATGAACTATCCCGCTGAGGCCTTCATCCGCTTCTGCAGCAACCATGGCCTGCTCAAGTTGGTGGGACGGCCGCTGTGGAGGACGGTGGAGGGCGGTAGTCGTGTCTATGTCGAGCGTCTGGCGCGCGAGATCGGCGATGTGCGGTTGAACCGGGGCGTGACCGCTGTGCGCCGGGTCGAGCAGGGCGTCATGGTTCATGACAGCCGAGGCGGAGTCGAGCGCTTCGACCATGTGGTCATCGGCGCCCATGCCGATCAGGCCCTGGCCATGCTGGCCGATCCGACCGCCGGGGAAAAGGAGGTGCTGGGCGCCTTTCGTTACAGCTGCAACCTGACGGTCCTTCACACCGACGCCGGCCTGATGCCGCAACGCCGCCGGGCCTGGTCCAGCTGGAACTATATCGGCGCTGAGGACGGCCTGTGCGTCACCTACTGGATGAACAGGCTTCAGGGTCTGCCGGGCCAGGACCTGTTCGTCACTCTTAACCCGCCGCGCCCGCCGCGTCCCGATACCTTGCTGCGCAGCGAGCTTTATGAGCACCCCGTCTTCAACCCCGCCGCCATCCAGGCCCAGAAACAGCTGTGGAGTCTGCAGGGACAGGGCGGGGTCTGGTTCTGCGGGGCTCATTTCGGCGCGGGTTTCCACGAGGACGGCCTGCAGTCGGGCCTGGCCGTGGCGGAGCAACTGGGCGGCGTGCGGCGTCCCTGGTCGGTCGAGAATGAAAGCGGCCGCATCCATCTCACGCCGGCTTCCGTCCGGGCCATGGAGGCGGCGGCGTGACCCAGGCCTCGGCCCTCTACCGCGGCGGCGTCATGCATCGGCGGCTCCGCCCCAGGGCGCATCGGTTGAACTACCGCGTCTTCTGGTTGTTGCTGGACCTGGCCGAGATCGATGGACTGGACCAGAGGCTGCGCCTGTTCTCGCGCAATCGGTTCAATCTCCTGTCCTTTCATGACCGGGATCACGGCGACGGCTCCGGGGCGCCGCTGCGACCGCAGATTGAGGCTCTTCTCGCTCGTGCAGGGATCGAGATCGGCGATGGACCGGTACGCTTGCTGACCATGCCGCGGGTGTTCGGGTACGTCTTCAACCCGATCAGCCTCTACTACTGCCATCACGGCGACGGTCGGCTCGGGGCCATGGTCTATGAGGTGACCAGCACCTTTGGCCAGCGCCACGCCTATGTCATCCCGGCGCCCGATGAGGATCAGGCGGCGGGTCTGATCCGACAGGGCGCGGCCAAGGCCCTCTATGTCTCGCCCTTCATGGGGATGGAGATGGACTACGCCTTTCGCGGTCATGCGCCGGGCGCCCGGCTGGACATGACCATCGACGGGCTGGACGCCGAGGGACTTCTGATCACCGCCGTCATGTCTGGCGAGCGACGAACACTCCAGGACCGGACGCTCTGCTCGGCAGCGCTGGCCCTGCCCCTGATGACCCTGAAGGTCACGGCCGCCATCCACTGGGAGGCGTTGAAGCTCTGGCTCAAGGGTGTCCGCCTGACCCGTCGGCCGCCGCCGGCTTCGGAACCTGTCACCATCCAGCGCCGGGCTCGTGAGAGCCGCTTCGCGCGTTGATCCTGCGCCGCCCAGAACAAGGCCGACGGACCCCATGACCACCACCTATTGTGATGCGACGAACAACGTGCGGAAGGCCTCTCCGGTCATGGGCCTGCTGCTGCGGCTTCTGTCGGCCAACTGGGCCTGGGGGCGGCTGACCCTGGTCATGCCGGATGGTGCGCGCCATCAACTCACGGGCCAGACGGCCGGCCATGCCGCCGTCCTGACCATCCGGGATTCTCGCTTCGCCGTCCGTGTGTTGAAGAACGGGGATATCGGCTTCGCGGAAGGCTATATGGCCGGCGAGTGGGACACGCCCGATCTGGCGGTCCTGCTGGAGACCCTGGTCAACAACTACGACCAGATCCGCCGCCTGTTCGACGGCAACCCGCTGATGAAACTGGTCAACGGGATCGGGCATCGGCTGAACCGCAACAGCCGCCGCGGATCGCGCCGCAACATCCACGCCCACTATGACCTGGGCAACGCCTTCTATGGCGCCTGGCTGGACCCTTCGATGACCTATTCCTCGGCGCGTTACGAGGGGCCGGGACAGTCGTTGCAGGACGCCCAGCGCGCCAAATACGCCTCTCTGGCGCGGATGATGGACCTTCAGCCGGGTCATAGCGTGCTGGAGATCGGCTGCGGCTGGGGCGGATTCGCCGAGTTCGCCGCGCGCGAGACGGGGGCCGTGGTCACCGGCGTCACCATTTCGCGTGAACAGCATGACTACGCCCGTCGTCGCCTGTTCGAGGCGGGGCTGGCCGAGCGCGCCGACATCCGGCTGATCGACTATCGCGACGTGGAGGGCCGTTTCGACCGCGTCGCCTCGATCGAGATGTTCGAGGCGGTGGGGCGCGAATACTGGCCCGTCTATTTCCGGAAGCTTCACGACGCCCTGAAGCCCGGGGGGCGTGCAGGCCTGCAGGTCATCACCATCCAGGATGAACTGTTCGACGAATATGACGCGCGCACCGACTTCATCCAGAAGTACGTCTTCCCCGGAGGCTGCCTGCCGTCCGAAGCACGGATGGCGCCCGAGATCGCCGGCGCGGGCCTGGCCGAGGCGGGGATCGTGCGTTTCGGCGGAGACTACGCCGAGACCCTGGCCGAATGGGCCCGACGCTTTGAAAGCGCCTGGGGCGAGATCGTCATGATAGAAGCGAGCTTCGATGACCGCTTCCGTCGCCTCTGGCGCTTCTACCTCGCCTATTGCGAGGCCGGCTTCCGGTCTGGTCGCACGGACGTGATCCAGATGGGCCTGATGCGCGTCTGATCCTCAGCCACGGGGTTCTTCCCCAATGACCGTTGCTGGCGCATCCGCATCTCGAACCTCAGCGGCGAAGCATCACGTTCAGCACGCGATCCGCCAATCGTCCGAACGGCGCACGTACGAGGCTGGCGGCGTTCCAGCGTCCCTGGACGAAGACGCCCTTGGCATGGCTCATGGAGCGGAAGCCTTCGATCCCATGATAGGCGCCCATGCCGCTGGGGCCGACGCCGCCGAAGGGCAGATCGTCCTGTGCGACGTGCATCAGGGTGTTGTTCAAGCCGACATTGCCCGAGGTCGTCCGGCTGAGCAGGCTGACGCAATCCGCGTCCTCATCACCGAACCAGTAGAGCGCAAGGGGGCGGGGATTGGCGTTCACATAGGCGACGACCTCGTCGATCGTCCGATAGGTCCGCACCGGCAGGATGGGGCCGAAGATCTCTTCCTGCATGACCGTCATCTCGTCATGGGCGTCGATCACGAGGGTGGGAGTGAGGGTGCGCTCGCGGGCGGCGGCGCCTTGCGGATGGGCGCCGACCTCCAGCACCTGGGCGCCCTTCGCGCGGGCGTCATCCAACAGCCCGCGCAGCCGCGCGAAGTGCCGGTCGTTGATGATGGTGCTGTAGTCGGGGCTGGTCGGCCCGGCCGGATAGGCGCGTTCGACGGCAGCACCATAGGCCTCGATGAAGGCCTGCAGATCGTCCTGATGCACCAGGGCGTAGTCCGGCGCGACGCAGGTCTGACCGGCATTGGACAGCTTGCCGAAAACGAGGCTGGACAGGGTGCGGTCGTTGACGTGGCCCGGCGCGATAATCGCCGGGCTCTTGCCGCCGAGTTCGAGGGTGACCGGCACGAGATTCTGCGCCGCCGCCGCCATGACCTTGCGGCCGACCGCCGTGCTGCCGGTGAACAGCAGATGGTCGAACGGCAAGGCGCTGAAGCCCGCCCCGACGTCCGCTCCGCCGAGGACCACGGCGACCTCTTCGTCCGAAAAGGCCTCGGCTAGCAGCCCTTGCAGCACCTCGCTCGTGCGCGGCGTGAGTTCCGAAGGCTTGAGAAGCACGCGATTGCCGGCGGCCAGCGCCGTCGCCAGCGGCACGAGGGTCAGGGAGACCGGATAGTTCCAGGGTGCCATCACGCCAACCACGCCCTTGGGTTGATAGGCGACATAGGCCCGCCCCGTCCGATAGGTGATCCCGACATGGCGCCGCTCCGGCCTCATGAACCGACGCAGATTGCGGATCAGGTAGTCGATGGCCTGGATGGCGGGAACCAGTTCCATCAACTCGGTTTCATGCCGCGACCGATGGCCGAAGTCGGCGCTGACGGCCGCGCTGATCTCGGCGCGATGCGCCAGGACGGCGGCGCGGAGACGCCGAAGGCGATCCTTGCGGACCTGGCGGCTCGGCGCGCCGTCCCGAAGGAAGGCGCGCCTTTGCCGGTCCAGCACGGCCGCGCCCGCGTCTGGAGCGATCATGTGGGCGTCGTCCCTCATTTCTTGATGAAGGCCAGGATGTCCGCGTTCACCACGTCGGCGTTCACTGTCAGCATGCCGTGCGAGAAGCCGGGATAGATGATCAGCTTGCTGTTCTGCAGCAGCTTGTCCTGCATCAGGGCGGCGGTCTTGTAGGGCACGACCTGATCGTCATCGCCTTGCAGAACGAGGGTTGGCACGGTGATCGCCCTCAGGTCTTCGGTCTGATCGGTTTCCGAGAAGGCCTTGATGCCTTCGTAGTGGGCCTTGGCGCTGCCCATCATGCCCTGGCGCCACCAGTTGTCGATCACGCCCTGCGATACGTCTGCGCCGGGTCGATTGTAGCCGTAGAAGGGGCCGGCGGGCACGTCGATGAAGAACTGCGTCCGGTTGGCGGCCAGGGCCGCGCGGAAGCCGTCGAACACCTCGATCGGCGTGCCGTCAGGATTGTTCTCGGTCTTGACCATCAGCGGCGGCACGGCGCTGACCAGCACGGCCTTGGCGACGCGGCCCTGGGGCTGGCCGAACCGGGCGACGTAGCGCGCCACCTGTCCGCCGCCGGTCGAGTGGCCGACATGGACGGCGTTCTTCAGGTCCAGATGCTCGGCGACAGCCGAAGCGTCGGCGGCGTAATGATCCATGTCGTGCCCGTCGCCGACCTGTTCCGAACGCCCATGCCCGCGTCGATCGTGGGCGACGACGCGATAGCCCTGCTTGAGGAAGAAGAGCATCTGGTTGTCCCAGTCGTCCGCCGACAGCGGCCAGCCGTGGTGGAAATGGATCGGCTGAGCCTCCTTGGGCCCCCAGTCCTTGTAGAAGATGTCGACGCCGTCGGAGGTGGTCACGAAGGGCATGGTCTGTCTCCTGTGGTTATTGGAACGAACCGGCGGCCCTGACCGGCGTCGGCATGTGAAGGACCAGTTGGGCGTCTTGCGTGACGTCCAACTGGACCAGGGTTGAAGCGTCGAGGCCGTCGAGCAGTTGCGTCAACGGTCCGCCTTCTCGCTCAGTGTCCGATCTCGAACGGTGGGCACACGACGTCTTGCCGGGGACGCTCCGTCGCAAGGCGGCGGTTGAGCTGATGAACGAGCGTTCAGTCCGCCTCTCCTTCGAGACCGGGGTCGACCCGTTTTCCGATGTCGCCAAGGCGGGCCATCTGGTCGACCATCACAGGCGCCTCATCGAGGCTGCTGACGAAGGTCCACAGATAGGTCATCACCGCATAGACGTGACCGGCTTCGATGGACGGCGTCGAGGCCATGAGCGTTATGGCCAGGCCGAAGAGAACCGCCGCCACGACGCCATTGAAGAGATAGGCCGAGGCTTCTCGGTCCGACAGCCAGATCCGAAGCTTGGACAGGACCGTATAGTGGCGCAGGAGCGTTCGCGGGCCAGCGCGCTGGACCAGGCCGATTTCCAGCTCCAACCTGTCATTGAGGCGTTCGTGGAGGGTCTGGTTTCGGCGCGCGAACCTTGGCAGCCAGCCGAGGCAGAGCATGAGCACGACAAGACTGGCTACGCCGATCCATGGCTCGATGATGACGAGCATGATCGCAGCCCCGAACAGGGAAGCGATTGCCGTCGCCATGATCGGGAGGTGCTTTTCGAAAAAGTCGATGAACTCGCGGGCCAGCACCGCCCGGGCGGCAGAAGCAGAGGTGCTCTGGCCTTGAAGGCGCTCGTTGACCACCACGCCGACGGCCAGGTCCGCATAGATGCGCGTGAAGGTGCGCGTGTCGACCGAGCGCCGCAGAGCGCCCACCAGCCAGAACGACAGTACGACCCCGGCGTACCAGACAGCCTTTGTCGTATCACCACGCAGGATGGCGTTCACGGCGAAGCCGGCGAACAGCGGGTATGCCAGAAGAAGGATGTTCTCCGCCGCCACCAGCGACAGGGTGAGGCTCAGCTTCCCTGCATAGGCTCGAGCAATGCCCTTGAGGGTTTTCGCAGCCGATTGCCGTCCGATCTGTGAAAGCGGAGCGGCGTGCGTGGAGCAGTGGGCGGTCATTGAGGCGGCGATGGGATTGCTGTAATTGAGCGAGTGCTCAATATACTTGAGCGATCGCTCAAAATGCAAGGCGCGATCTCTTGCGTCGTCTGGCGCGTGCGAGGTGAGTTGATGGCGAACGCCAACCGAAAGGCTGCGATCATTACGGCGGCTATCGATCTGTTTCGGCAAAGGGGGTTCGCGTCGGTCTCGACCCGCGATCTGGCGGACCATGCCGGCCTTTCCCGAAGCCACATCTACCACTACTTCAACGACTGGGAGCAGCTTCGGCGAGAGGCCTTCTACGCCTTCACGCGCGACCAACTGGCGGAGATATCAGCAGGGCTGGACGACACCCCCCCGCTGGAGGCTCTTGAGCGCTATCTGAAAGACTGCCTGCCGCTGTCAGCCAATGGAAGTTGGGCGCTCTGGCTCGACGCCTGGGACGAGGCTTTGCACGATCCCGAACTGGCGCAGACCTATCTTCAGGTGAACGCCCAGTGGCGCGCCATGATGGCCGGCATCATCGAACGTGGCGTCTTCTCGGGTGATTTTCGCTGCCGGTCACCCGATCGAGCGGCTCGGCAGTTGTTCGCCATGGTGATGGGCCAGTCCAATGATCTCTTGCTGGCGCCGTCGCAGGAAGCAGCGGATGAAGCGTTGAACGAAGCAATGGAAGTCGCCGGGTTGCTGCTGGGGTTCGCGGCGCGACGCGAGCTTTGAACTTCGCCAGTGTCGCGAGGTGATGAAGCGGATCGTAGCTCGATAGCCGCGGGGCCTTGTGCTGTTTCGAGCGCACAGGTGGAGAGCCGCCGCTGCCGCATCGGGGGCAGGGTTCAGGGACAGCGGCGGGTGTTTGGCGGGCGTGTCGAGCTGGTCTCAGGTCGTCGCCAGGCTCGCGCTGTCGATGACGAAGCGGTATTTCACGTCGCTCCTGGTCATGCGGGCATAGGCGTCCTCGATCTGCTGGATTGGGATCATCTCGATGTCGGCGACGATGCCGTGCTCGGCGCAGAAGTCGAGCATCTCCTGGGTTTCGGCGATGCCGCCGATCATCGAACCGGCGATGGACTTGCGGCGGAAGATCAGCGAGGCGAACTGGGGCGAGGGGTGGTTGTGTTCGGGCACGCCGACAAGAACCAGGGAGCCGTCGCGGCGCAGCAGGCTGGTGTAGGCGTCCAGATCATGGCTGGCGGCGACCGTGTTGATGATCAGGTCGAAGCTGCCGCGGTGCGCCTTCATCTCGTCGGCGTTGCGCGAAACGACCACCTGATGGGCGCCCAGGGCCTTGGCGTCTTCACGCTTGTTTTCCGAGGTGGTGAAGGCCACGACCTCGGCGCCCAGGGCGCGGGCGAGCTTGACCCCCATGTGGCCGAGGCCGCCGATGCCGACGACGCCGACCTTCTTGCCAGGACCGGCGTTCCAGTGCCGCAACGGCGACCAGGTGGTGATGCCGGCGCACAGCAGAGGGGCGACGGCGGCCAGCTGATCCTCGGGGTGGCTGACCTTCACCACGAACTTGTCGTTGACGACGATGCGTTGTGAATAGCCGCCCAGGGTGTGGCCGGGGGCATCCGGCGTGGGGCCGTTGTAGGTTCCGACCATGCCCGTGCCTTCGCAGTATTGCTCCAGGCCTTCGTCGCAGGCGGCGCAGGCCTGGCAGCTGTCGACCATGCAGCCGACGCCGACCAGATCGCCTTCCTTGAAGCGGCTGACGTGGGCGCCGACCGCCGAGACGCGACCGACGATCTCGTGGCCTGGCACGCAAGGATAGAGGGTGCCGGCCCATTCGCCGCGCACCGTGTGCAGGTCGGAATGGCAGACGCCGCAATAGGCGATCTCGATCTGGACATCGTGGTCGCCGGGCGCGCGACGGAAGATGTAGAGCGCCTCGAGCGGCTTGTCGGCGGCGTGCGCGCCATAGGCTTTGACGGTCATGGTGTTTTCCTCGGAGTCGCGGATGGCGGGGTCAATCGGTCTGGGCGGGAGCAAGATATTCCGCCTCGGTCACATGTTCCATCCAGGTGACGGGCGTGCCGTTCAGGCCTTCCTGAATGGCGATGTGGCTCATGGCCTCATGCGGTGTCGCGCCGTGCCAGTGCCTGTGCTCGGCGGGACACCACAGGATGTCGCCAGCATGGAACTCCAGCTTCGGCCCGCCTTCGATCTGGGTCCAGCCCACGCCCTCGGTGATGATCAGGGTCTGGCCCAGCGGGTGGGTGTGCCAGGCCGTGCGGGCGCCGGGCTCGAACCGCACCAGGGCGCCGCTGACGCGGGACGGCGCCTCGCGCTGGAACTGTCCGGTGATCGTGACGCGGCCGGTGAAGTAGTCGGCCGACCCCTCGGTGGTCTTCTGGTCAGCCTTGCGCATGATGTCCATGATCGGGGCTCCTTCCTGAGCCTGAACGGGTAGGGCGAGTGCGGCGAGCGCCAGGGCGGCGGCGGCGGTCTTCATTGGGACAATGCCTGACCGAAGAAATCGCCCAGTCGGTCGAACGGGATGACATCCAGGCGGTCGTAGAGATCGACATGGCTGGCGCCCGGGATGATCATCAGTTCCTTCGGTTCGGCCGCCGCCGCATAGGCGGTCTCGCTGAAGTAGAGCGAATGAGCCTTCTCGCCGTGGATCAGCAGGATCGGGCGCGGCGCGATCTCCTGGATGTAGGTCAGCAGCGGCATGTTCATGAAGGACAGCGGGTTGGTCTGCGTCCAGGCGTTGCCGGAGTTGACGGCGCGGGGATGATAGCCGCGCGGGGTCATGTAGTAGTCGGCGTAGTCCGTCATGAACTGCGGTTCGCCGCCCTTGAGGACAAGCGAAGCCGGGCCATAGGCCGGAGCGCCGTTTTTCATGTCTTCCCAGCGCTGGCGGCTGAGTTGCTCCAGCGTCTGTGTGCGCTGCTCCGGCGTGACGCTGTCGTTGTAGCCCCGCGATATGACGCGGGTCATGTCATACATGGTCACGGCGACGACGGCCTTGACGCGCTTGTCCACGGCGGCGGCGTTCAGGGCCATGCCGCCCCAGCCGCAGATGCCGATCATGCCGATGCGCTCGCGATCAACCGACGGATGCAGGCCGAGGAAGTCGACCGCCGCGCTGAAGTCCTCGGTGTTGATATCGGGCGAGGCGAGGTTGCGGGGCTCGCCGCCGCTCTCGCCGGTGAAGGACGGGTCGAAGGCCAGGGTCGCGAAGCCGCGCTCGGCCATGGTCTGGGCGTAGAGGCCTGAGGATTGCTCCTTCACCGCGCCGAACGGCCCGCTTACGACCAGTGCGGCCAGGGGACCCTTGCGGGTCTTGGGCAGGTAGAGATCGCCCGCCAGGGTCAGGCCATAGCGGTTCCTGAACGTGACCTTCTCGTGATCGACGTTCGGGCTTTGGGGAAAGGTCTTGTCCCACTCGGCGGTCATGGTCGGGGGATCCTTGAACTGGGCCTTGGCGGGGGCGGCGATCCCGGCGGTCAGGGCGACGGCGCCGACGCCGGTCAGCTTCATCAGGTCGCGGCGCGCCAGATAGCGGGTGTCAGAGCGGGTCATGATCATCTCTTCGGTCGTGTCGGTTATTGGGGTTTCAGAAGCTTCTGACCGTTACCGACCAGGATGACGGCGGCCCCGGCCAGGATCGCGCTGCCGATGAAGGTCGCCTGGATCGAAATGCCGTCCAGCAGCCAGCCGTCGACCACCGCGCCCAGAAGGATGGAGGCCTGGATCGCGGCGACCATCAGGCTGCCGGCAGCCTCGGGCGCGTCATCGGCGTTCTGGGCCATCCAGGTCATCCAGATCACCGACATGGCGGTGTTCATCGCGCCCCACAGCATCAGGATCAGGCCCGCTGCGATCGGCGAGGCGCCGAGGACCAGCAGACCCAGGGGGCAGGAGCCCATCACCAGGGCGGGTAGTTTCAGCAGGCGAGCGACCTCGCCCTTGACGAAGCGGCCCGAGGCCCAGGTGCCGACGAAGCCCGCGCAGCCCAGCGCCAGCAGCAGGATGGACAGCAGGGTCACGTTCACCCCCGTCACCCGCTCCAGGAAGGGGCGCAGGTAGGTGAACATGGTGAAGGCCGAGCCCCAGGACAGCATGGAGGCGATCAGACCCATCAGGAAATAGGGGCGCTTCAGCAGGCTGAACATGGCGCGGAAGTCCTGCTGCTGACGGGCGGGCAGCGAGGGCAGGGCCACGACGTGCCAGATCAGGTTCAGCGCCACGAGCGGCGTCAGCGCCCAGAAGACTTCGCGCCAGCCCAGCAGACCACCGAGGTAGCTGCCGGCGGGCGCAGCGAAGGCCGCAGCGATGGGCTGACCGCCGAACATCAGAGCCAGGGCGCGCGGCACCTCGGCCTCGGGAACCAGACGCATGATGACGGCGGTGGCCAGGGCCCAGAAGCCGCCGACGCAGACGCCCAGCAGGGCGCGGCCGATCATCAGCACGTCGAAGCTGGGCGCCGCCGCAACCAGCACCAGCGACAGCAGCATCAGGGCGGTCATGGCGGCCAGAACCCATTTGCGGTTCACCCGTCCGGCCGAGGTCGTGACCAGCAGGCTGGCGGCGATGGCGAACAGGCCGCTGATCGAGATGGCTTGCCCGGTCTGGCCCTCGGTGGCGCCCAGGCCTTGCGCCATCGGCGTCAGCAGGCTGATGGGCATGAACTCCGAGGCGATCAGCAGGGCCACGCACAGGGTCATGGACAGGACGGCGCCCCAGGCGGCGACGGGACGGATGGTCGTATCGGCAGAGAGTGTGGCTTGGGTCATGGCCCGCCTTCTAACGGCGGCGATACAAAGCGATTAGTCGGCTCAATTGGCATGAACTAATCGATCAGATCGAATAATATGTCGCTCCACGACGGGAAGGCGCCATGGAACGGACCGACTTCAATCAACTGACCTGGTTCCAGGCGGTGGCCGAGGAGCGCAGCTTCACCAAGGCGGCGGCGCGGCTGGGCGTGGCGCAATCGACGCTCAGCCATGCCATCAAGCAGTTGGAGGCCCGTATGGGCATCCGTCTTCTGACCCGGACCACGCGCAACGTCGCCACGACCGTCGCGGGCGAACGTCTGCTGCAGACTATCGCCCCACGCATGACCGAAATCGAGGCCGAGATCGCCGCCCTCACGGCGTTTCGCGACAAGCCCTCAGGCTCGATCCGGCTGACCCTGTCCGATCACGCCCTGGAAACGGTGGTCTGGCCCAAGCTGAAGCCCGTTCTGGCCGCCTATCCGGACATCAGCGTCGAACTGCTGCTGGACAACACTTTCCGCAACATCGTCGAGGAGGGCTACGACGCCGGCGTCCGTCTGGGGGAAAGCGTGGAAAAGGACATGATCGCGGTTCGTATCGGGCCGGACTGGCGGCTCGTGGCCGTGGCCTCGCCCGACTACCTCGCCGCGCATGGAAGGCCCCGCCATCCGCAGGACCTGGTGGGACACCGCTGCATCAACACGCGCCAGGAAACCTCAGGCGGCCTCTACGCCTGGGAGTTTGAAAAGGACGGCAAGGAACTGAGGGTCCGCGTGAGCGGCCAGCTGACTTTCAACAATTCCTACGCCATGGTCGACGCGGCGGTCAGCGGCTTCGGCATCGCCTATGTGCCCGACAGCATGGTGGAAACGGCTGTCGCTTCGGGCGCGCTTGAGGTGGTGCTGGGCGACTGGTCACCGCCCTTTGAAGGTTATTTTCTCTATTATCCCAGCCGCCGCCAGAACCTGCTGGCCTTCCAGATCATCGTCGACGCCCTGCGGCATCGCGGGCCTGTTGGAAGCGCGCCAGCGATCTGACTGTCCCGGAGAAGGTCCGTCATCAGCTGCGATATGCGCTCTTGATGGCGAGGTTCTGGCTCAGCGCCTGCCGCTTCACGGCCTTGGCCAGGCTCCAGCGGTGAACCTCGCTGGGGCCGTCATAGATGCGGAAGGCGCGGACTTCGCGGAAGATCTGCTCGACCACGGTGTCGCCCGAGACGCCGGTTCCGCCCATGACCTGGACGCAGCGGTCGGCCACGCCGAACAGGGCTTCGGACACCGCGACCTTGGTCATGGAGCTTTCGGTCGTGCCGAGTGCGCCGGTGTCCAGAACGCCCGCGCACCAGTCGATCATCAGCTCGGCCTGCTTCAGCGCGATCATGTTGTCCGCCAGCATGAAGCCGACGCCTTCGTGGTCGATCAATGGTTTGCCGAAGGCGTGACGCCTTATGGCGTAGGCGGAGGCGATCTCATGGGCGCGGCGGCAGGCGCCCAGCCAGCGCATGCAGTGGCTGAGCCGGGCCGGGCTGAGTCGGACCTGAGCATAGCGGAAGCCTTCGTGGGGTGCGCCGAGGATCTGATCCGAAGCGACGGCGAGGTTGTCCAGAACCACGACCGAATGGCCGCCGGGCATGGAGGAATCGATCGTCTCCATCACGCGCTCGATCCGCACGGCGGGATCGGGCAGGTCGATCAGGAACATGGTGGCGGCGACCTTGCCGTCGCCGCTGTCGGTGCGGGCCATGACGATGCCGACGGCGGCGCCGACCGCGCCGGTGATGAAGGCCTTGCGGCCGTTGATGATCCAGCGGTCGCCGTCCTGAACGGCGACGGTCTTGAGCATGGAGGGATCGGCTCCGGCCCCGCCGTCTTCGGCCGGTTCTGTCATGAAGAAGGCCGAGCGCGTCTCGCCTCTGACCAGCGGGTTCAGGAAGTGGCGTTTCTGGGCCGCGCTGGCGACCTGGCCCAGCAGGTACATATTGCCCTCGTCCGGGGCCATGACGTTGAGGGCGACCGGGCCGAGTGGCGACAGGCCCGAGGCCTGCAGCACCAGGGCCGTCGCGCGCTGCGACAGGTGCGAGCCGTCCGCGTCGATGTGGGGCGTCAACAGTCCGGCCTCGCGCGCCAGCCCTCGCAGTTCGGCGACGAGCTCGTCCGTGGGGCCGTGCGATGTGGCGCGGGGGTCCTTTTCATAGGAAATGACGACATCGCGGACGAAACGTTCGACGCGTTCGGCGATGGCGCGGCCGTGTTCGAGATCGTTCTGGCTCACGAGGTCGTCTCCGTCTGGGCCCAGGCGAGGGCGGCGAGTTCGGCCAGGTTGTCGGCCATGGTCTGGGCGTGGACGGACGAGGCGGTGCCGCGCGCGATCCGCCCCTTGATGCCGTGGAAGATGGCCGCCAGCCGGAACATGTTGAACGCCATGTAGAAGCGCAGTTCCTGGGGCGTGGGCGGCGTCCGCCCGACACGCTCGCAGTAGGCGGCCAGATAGTCAGCCTCGGTCGGGATGCCCAGGGCCGTCAGGTCGGCGCCGGCGAAGCCGCCGATCATGTGCGGCGGCAGACGATACATCATCAGATGATAGGTGAAGTCGCCCATGGGGTGGCCGAGGGTCGACAGCTCCCAGTCGAGCACGGCGCGCACCTCGGCCCGATCCGGCGCGAAGACGGCGTTGTCGGCGCGGAAGTCGCCATGGACCACGGCGACGGAGCCGTCGTCCGGCGGGGCGTGTTCGGGCAGCCAGGCGACGAGGCGGTCCATGTTCGGATCGCGGCCTGCCAAGTCGTCCTCCAGATACTGTCGCGACCAGCGCGCGATCTGGCGGGCGAAGAAGTTCCCCGGCCGGCCGTAGTCGTCGAGGCCGATAGCGGCGACATCCAGAGCGTGCAGTCGAGCGATCGTGGCGTTCAAGGTCTCGAAATGGGCGCTACGCTGGGCCGGCGTCAGGCTGGGCAGGGTGGGGGTCCAGAAGATGCGGCCCTCAACCATCTCCATCAGATAAAAGGGCGAGCCTATGACGGCCTCGTCCTCGCACAGGGCCAGGGGCGCGGGCACGGGGAAGTCCGCCTGGCGCAGCGCCGAAATCACCTTGAACTCGCGCTCGACCGCGTGGGCGCCCTTCAGCACGACGCCGGTTGGCTTGCGACGCAGGACACAGGCGCCCGTGGCCGTATCCAGACGATAGGTCGGATTGGACTGACCGCCGTTGAACTGGCTGACCTTCTGGAGCTCTCCAAGGTTCGGCGCGTGCCGCCGCAGCCAGTCGGTCAGCTGATCCAGCGGCAGTTCGTGACCGGCGCGGATCGGACCGGCGCCCTCGAAAGCGGCTTGTTGGGACATGGCGGATGCTCGGTTTGGGCGGACGGAAGGAGCGTATTGAAAAATACGCGCCCCTAACTTGCGTAAATAGACCAAAAGCGCGAGGGTTCGTCCAGAGCCAGGAGACGAGCCATGAAGATCGAGCGTTTGTCGCCCATCGTCGCGACCCTCAAGCCCAGCAATCATCCCTATTTGAGCGGGCCGTGGACGCCCCAGCATGAGGAGGTGAACGCCTTTGATCTGCAGGTGATCGAGGGGGCCATCCCGGCTGACATCGACGGCGTCTACATCCGCAACACCGAGAACCAGGTGCACACGCCGCTGGGCCGCCACCACCCGTTCGACGGCGATGGGATGCTGCACCAGATCAGCTTCCGGAACGGCAAGGCCGACTATCGCAACCGCTTCGTGAGGGGCCGCTGCTTTCAGGCGGAGCAGCAGGCGGGCGAAAGCCTATGGGGCGGCATGATGGACGGGCCGAACGTGTCGAAACGTCCTGGCTTCGGCGCCCACGGGGGCATCAAGGATTCAGCCAGCACCGACGTTGTGGTCCATGCGGGCAAGGCGCTGGCGACCTTCTATCAGTGCGGCGAGGCCTATCAGCTGGACCCCAACACCCTGGACGATGAAGGCGTGGCGTCGTGGGCGCCGCTGGACGGGGTGTCGGCCCATGCGCGGGTGGATGAACGGACCGGCGAGCTGCTGTTCTTCAACTACTCCAAGCACGCGCCCTACATGTATTACGGCGTGGTCGCGCCGGACGGGCGGCGGACGCACTACACGCCGATCCCCTTGCCGGGCGCGCGTCTGCCGCACGACATGATCTTCAGCGAGAACTACACCATCCTGAACGACTTCCCGTTGTTCTGGGACGAGAAGGCGCTGAAGGCGGGATATCACGCCGTGCGCTATCGCCCCGACATGCCGTCGCGCTTTGCTGTCATTCCTCGCTATGGGACGACCGAGGACGTCCGCTGGTTCGAGGCGGCGCCGACCTATGTCCTGCACTTCCTCAACGCCTATGAGGAAGGCGACGAGATCATCATGGACGGCTATTTCCAGGAAAAGCCGATGCCGGATCCCTTGGGCGATCTGCCCGAGATCTACGCCGAACACGCCCACATGATGGCCTTCGTCGATGAGAACAGCTTCAGGCCCAAACTGCACCGCTGGCGCTTCAACCTGAAGGACGGCACGACCAGGGAAGAACGGCTGGACGACCGCCTGGTCGAGTTCGGCACCATCAATCAGCAGTACGCAGGCCAAGCCTATCGCTACGCCTATAGCACCACGACCAAGCCAGGCTGGTTCCTGTTCAACGGCTTCATCAAGCACGATCTGAAGTCCGGCGAGTCCTGGACAGTGAACCTGCCTGAGGGACGTTACGCCAGCGAGGCGCCCTTCGCGCCGCGCATCGGCGCCAAGGATGAAGACGACGGCTATCTGGTCAGCTTCATCATCGACGAGAACGCGGGCCGGTCGGAGTGCATCCTGATCGATTGCAAGCGGTTCGAGGACGGCCCCGTTTGCCGCATCGCCCTGCCGCACAAGATCAGTTCAGGCACCCACGCCTGCTGGGCCGATCGCCGCTTCCTGCCGGACGAGGCGGCTTGACCGGCCAGGGCTCCTTCACCATGCTTTCATTAGCAGACCTTGTTGAAGCGGCGATCGGGAGGGGGCGATGACGGCTTTGGGACAGGCGACGGTGGACGCAGCTTCGGAAACGGCGTCGTGGCGAGCGGCGCCGTTCCGTGACGCCGGCCTGATGCCGGTTGATTTGGAGGTGCGGCGCGAGGCGGACGGGGCCATGGTGATGCGCTCGCGCATTCCCTTGGCCGCGCATGACTGGAACCTGCCGCGCGCCTTCGCCGCGGTGGCGGCGCGTGAAGGGGCAAAGACCGCCCTGGCCCGTCGCGAGCCGGCCCAGGGCGGCGCCTGGGGTTTGCAGAGCTATGCTGAACTGAAGGCCAGTATGGACGCCGTGACCCAGTGGCTGCTGGATCATCCGCGGCACACGGGCGGGCCGCTGATGGTTATGGGCGCCAACAGCCCGGTCATGGCGGCCTTCCTGTTCGGAGCCCTGGCGGCGGGCGTGCCGACGGCCCCGGTCAGCGCCCATTACGCCCTGCTGGGCGGCGACCTGGGGCGACTGAATCACGTCATCCGCAGCTTGAAGCCGTCGATCCTGCTGATCGAGGACGCCCGCATGGCCGCCGCCGCGATCGACGCCTTGGACCTGGGCGAAGCCGTGGTTATCACCGCCACGCCCGAGGCGCTGACGCGGACGAGCCTGCCCTTGACGGAGGTCATGGCCACGCGCCCCGGTCCCGGCGTGGCCGCGAGCATCGAGGGTCTGAAGCCGGAACAGGTCGCCCAGTTCATGATGACCTCCGGCTCGACAGGCCTGCCCAAAGTCGTGCCGCTGAGCCTGCGCTCCATCGCCGCCAATACGGCCCAGGCGGCCCAGGTGATCGGCGAGGACTACGCCTGGTCCGGCGACCTGCTGGGCTGGATGCCGTGGAACCATGTGGCCGGGGCGGCGGTGCTGAGGGCCGTGCTGCTGGCGGGCGGCGCCTTCCATATCGATGACGGCAAGCCCATGCCGGGCCTGTTCGAGGCGTCTATTCGCAACCTGCGCGAGCGGCCTGTGCGCTACTACGTCAACGTGCCCACCGGCTACGCCATGCTGGCCGACGCGCTGGAGGCGGACGCCGAACTGCGCCGGACCTTCTTCTCCGACCTGCGGGTCATGGTGTTCGGCGGCGCGGCTCTGAACCAGTCGGTCAGCGACCGGATACAGGCCATGGCGGTGGCGGAGACGGGCCATCGCATCATGCTGACCTCGGCCTATGGCGCGACCGAAACCACGGCGGGCTTCATGGTGGTGCACCAATATACCGACCGTCTGGGGCTGGGCCTGCCCGTGCCGGGGGTCGAGGTGAAGCTGGTCCCGTACGACGCCGACAGGTTCGAGGTGCGAGTGCGCGGCCCGAACGTCATGGGCGGCTACCATGAGGATGCGGCGCGGACGGCCGAGGCGTTCGACGCCGAGGGCTATTACCGCATGGGCGACCTGGCGACCCTGACGGATCGAGACGACCCGACCCAGGGCGTCTTCTTCGCCGGGCGGCTGGCGGATCAGTTCAAGCTGTCGACGGGCTCCTGGGTGTTTGGGGCGCAGATGCGCGAAACGGTCTTTCAGGCCCTGGCGCCGCTCGTCGCCGAGGTGGTGCTGTGCGACGACAACCGGCCGTGGCTTGGGGTTCTGGCCTGGCCGTCGCCCGTCGGGATCAAGGCTGTGCTGGGCATGGAGGCCGGCGAGGCCCTGACGTCGGGCGCCCTGGCGCAGGCGGTGCGCGAACGGCTGACCGCCCACAACGCCTCGGCTCACGGCGCCAGCGCCCGTATCGCGCGTCTGGCCTTCCTGACGACGCCGCCCGACCCGAACGCGCACGAAGTCTCCGATAAGGCGACGATCAACCGCCGCGCCGTCATCGACAACCGCGGGGCCCAGGTCGAGGCCCTCTACGCCGAGCCTGCCGGGCCGGGCGTCATCGTCGCCTGAAACAGAGGAAGATATCCGATGGTCTATATCCTGGGCGGCTGGCAGTCCGACTTCAAACGCAACTGGGCCCGCGAGGGACTGGAGATCGGTGATGGCTTCGCCGAGGCTCTGCGCGGGGGTCTCGACGCCGTGGACATGGCGCCGGACGAAATCGAGGTCGGCCATGTCGGCAATTTCGTCGGTGACCTGTTCTCGGGCCAAGGGCAGCTGGGCGGCTTCTTCGCCATGGCCGAGCCGGCCTTCGACGGCCTGCCGACCTCGCGGCACGAAGCGGCCTGCGCCTCGGGCAGCATCGCCCTGCTGGCGGCGATGGCGGACATCGAGTCCGGGCGCTACGGAACCGCCGCCGTCCTGGGGCTGGAGATGATGCGCAACGTGCCGGGCGAGACGGGGGCCGCCTATCTGGGGGCCGCCGCCTGGGTGGGGCATGAGTATCAGGACGCGCGCTACGTCTGGCCGCGCGCCTTTTCCGAACTGACCGACGAATACGACCGCCGCTATGGCATCGACGAGGCGCATCTGCGCCGCATCTCGCAGATCAACTTCGCCAACGCCAGGCTGAACCCCAGGGCCCAGACGCGCGACTACGTCTTCAATGACGCCAGCTTTTCGGCCGACGATGAAGCCAATCCGGTGATCGAGGGGCGGGTGCGCAAGAGCGACTGCGGCCAGGTGACGGACGGCGCGGCCATGGTGGTTCTGGCCTCAGCCGAACGGGCGGCGGACTATGCCCGGCGACGCGGCGTGCCTCTGGAAAACCTGCCGCGCATCAAGGGCTGGGGCCATCGCTCGGGCCCGCTCAGCTATCAGCGCAAGGTCGAGGCCAGCGCCGGGGGCGACTACGTTTTCCCGCAGGTCAAACGCGCCATTGACGAGGCGCGGGCGCGGGCGGGTCTGTCGCTGGACGGGATCGACGCGGTCGAGACGCACGACTGCTTCGCCATGACCGAATACATGGCCATCGACCATCTGGGGCTGACCGCGCCGGGCGAGAGCTGGAAGGCGGTCGAGGCGGGCGACATCGAGATCGGCGGACGTCTGCCGATCAATCCGTCGGGCGGGCTGATCGGCTGCGGCCACCCGGTCGGCGCGACTGGGGTGCGGATGGCGCTGGACGCCTTTCGCCAGACGACCGGAACGGCGGGCGGCTGTCAGGTCGAGGGGGCGAAGAACGTCCAGACGCTGAATATCGGCGGCTCGACCACCACGACCGTCAGCCTGGTGATCGGCCGGGATTGAGGCGGCTCAGCCGTCCTGACGACGGGTGCGGATGGCGATGGCCGCCGAGCCGTGGGCGATGGTCAGGCCGTCGGGCGTAGAGACCGTGACCTCGGCGACCACCTTGCGCGGGTCGGCGTAGACGGCGCGACCCTCGGCGATCAGTCGTCCGCAGCCGATGGGGGCGGCGTTCAGAAAGCGCATCGACAGGTCGGTGGACAGCAGGAACTCGCCCGGCTTCAGCAGGGTCATGGCCGCGCCGCCGCCGACGATATCGACCAGGGCCGCCGTCACCCCGCCATGCACCAGGCCGACGAAGTTGGAATGGCCGGGGTCGATGTCGCACTCGACCCGCATATGACCCTCGGCCACGTCCACCGGACGGGCGGCCAGACGGTTGACGAAACCGCCCGGCCAGACCGTTTCGATCCACCGCCGCGCCAGCTCCAGCCCGCTTTGCGCCGGATCGAGGGCGAAGACGGGCGGCTGAATCATCTGCGGCGATCCGCTCATGCGGCGACGCTCCGGGGAGCGCTCAACCTGGCGAAGCGGGCGGCGGCGGCGCGGTATTCCGCCTCCAGCCGGTCCACCACGACGGCCGTGGGCTCGACGGCGTTGATCTTCTGCAGGCCCTGGCCGGCGGCCCAGATGTCGCGCCAGCGCTTGTGCGCCGCGTCGCCGGAATAGTCGCGGGTGATCGGGCCGCCCAGGGCGTCCGGGTCCATGCCCGCCGCGCGCAGGCTGGGCTTCAGCCAGGAGGCCGGGGTGCCGGTGATGGCCGAGGAGACGATCAGGTCGTCGGGGCCGCTGTCGACGATCATCTGCTTGTAAGGGTCCTGCGCCCGGCTCTCGGCGGCGGCCAGGAAGCGGGTGCCCATGTAGACCATGTCGGCGCCTGCCGCGATCGCGCCCGCCACGCCCGCGCCGTCGGCGATGCCGCCGCCGATGGTCAGCCAGCCGTCAAAGAACTCGCGCACCGCCGAGACGAAGGCGAAGGGCGACAGGTGGCCGGTGTGGCCGCCCGCGCCGGCGCTGATGCAGGCCAGGCCGTCGACGCCCGCGTCGGCGGCCTTCCTGGCCAGGGCCATGTTGACCACGTCGGCGAAGACCAGGCCGCCATAGCCCTTGACCGTCTCCATCACCGGCTTGGGCGAGCCCAGGGCGGTAATGACGATGGGCGGCTTGTACTGCGCCACCAGCCTCAGGTCTTCTTCGAGCCGGGCGTTGGTCGAGTGGGTGATCAGGTTGGCGACCCACGGCCCGTCGCCGGGGTTCAAGGCGTCGGTGATCTGACCCATCCAGGCGTCCAGGTCGGCGACGGTGCGGCAGTTGGGCGTGGGAAAGGCGCCGCCGATCCCGGCCTTGCAGGCGGCGATGACCAGTTCCGGCCCGCTGACCAGGAACATGGGCGCCGAAATCACGGGCAGGCGCATCGGGTGGGGGAAGGCGGTGGTCATGCGGATTTCAACTGTCCAGAGTGGTCGCCGAGGGACCGGCGCAGGTCGCGTTTCAGCACCTTGCCGACGGGGTTGCGCGGCAGGATGTCGATGACTTCCAGCCGTTCGATCTGCTTGTAGACGGCGACATGCTTGTCGCCGGTCAGGAAGCGGTTGATGTCGCCGAGGTCGGCGGTCTGACCCGGCTTGAAGACGACGAAGGCGCACAGACGCTCGCCCAGGTTGGGGTCGGGAGCGCCCACCACGGCCACATCGGCGACGGCGGCGTGGCCCATCAGATGACCCTCGATTTCCTCGGACGAGATATTCATCCCGCCCCGGATGATGACGTCCTTCAGGCGGCCGACGAAGCGGTAGAACTGTCGTTGGTCGCCCGCCAGTTCGAACAGGTCGCCGGTGCGGAACCAGCCGTCCGCGTCAAAGGCCCGGGCGTTGATTTCGGGCGAGCGCCAATAGCCCGAGAAGATGGTCGCGCCCTTGACCCGCAGCTCGCCAGACACCCCGACCGCGGTGATCTCCTGCTCCGTCTCGGGATCGACCAGGCGGGTGAAGATGCGGTCGTGCAGCAGGGCCTTCCATCGGAAACCTTCGCCCAGGCGCGGGAACAGGACGGCGCGTTCGGCCGCATCCGGCACGTCTTTCTGGGCGCTGGGGAAGGAGGCGCCTTCGTTGGAGCCGAAATAATTGACGATCTGGACGCCGTACTTCTCGAAGAAGGTGCGGACCATCCATTCCGACAGGGGCGCCGAACCTGAGCCGATGGACCGCAGCCGGTCGAAATCGACACCTTCGAGCAGGGCCTCGTTCTGCAGCAGCAGGTTCAGCACGGCGGGCGGGGCGACAGTGTAGTCGATCTTCTCGGCGCGGACCTGTTGCAGGAAGATCTGCAGGTCGAACGGCTGATGCTGGATCAGAACACCGCCGAGCAGCAGCCAGGAGACGAAGCTGGTCGAGATGCCCGCCATATTGACCATGGGAAAGGGGTTCAGCAGCACCGCGCCGGGTTGCAGGTCGGCGGCGTCCGCCACGCCCGCGCCCATGATGATCCACTCATTGTGGCTACGCGGCACGCCCTTGGGCTGGGCCTCGGTGCCGGAGGTCCAGCAGATGGTGACGATGTCGTCGGCGCAAATGTTCGCGGCGCGGGCCGCCGCGCGTCCGGCCTCGATCTCGGTCTCGTCCAACGCCGATGCGCGGGCGTCGAGGTCGATGGTTCCGGCGGGCGCCTCGCCGCCGGCCACCAGAACGGCTTTCAGGGTGGGGGCGTCCGCCTGGACCGACAGCATCATCGCGGCATGGGCGTGCTTGCCGATGCGGGCGGCGGTCACCACGGCCTTGGTGTCCGTCTTGGCGACGATATAGGCCAATTCGTGCTCGCGGTACTGGACCGGGGCGGGGGTGATGATGGCGCCCAGGCGGATACAGGCCAGGTAGATCAGGCCCAGCTCGATGACATTGGGCAGTTGCACCGCCACCACGTCGTCGCGTCCGACGCCGACCGTGTGTAGAACGGCGACGTAGCGGGCGACCCGGTCCTCGACCTCGGCCCAGGTCAGGCGGGCCGGGGCGCCGCCCATGATGGCTTCGCGGTTGATGGGGTCGACCACGGATTCGGCGTCCGGCATGGCGGCGACGTGACGACGGAACAGGTCGTCCAGCGTGTCTTCGCCCCACCAGCCCCTGGCCTTGAAGTCGCGGATACGGTCCTCCGGCACGACGATCATGTCGCTCTTCTCCCTGGTTCTCTTTTACGTCTTCCGGTCATTGAGGCGCCGGATAGATCAGTGACTTCACCTCGCCGCGCACCACCTTGCCCACCGGGTTGCGGGGCAGGGCGGCGACGACGTGAAGGATCTTGGGGGTGCGCACAGGGCCGACGGTCTCGCGCACGAAGGCGGTCAGGGCGTCGGCCGCGACGGCGGCGTCATCCAGGGCGACCACGGCTTCCAGCCGCTCGCCCCAGACATCATCGGCGACGCCGAAGGCGCAGGCCTCGCGCACGGCCGGGTGGGCGTTCAGCGCCGCCTCCACCTCGCCGGGATAGATGTTGTAGCCGCCGCTGATGATCAGTTCTTTCGAGCGACCCAGCAGATACAGATAGCCGTCCGCGTCCAGCCGCCCGATGTCGCCGGTCTTCAGCCAGCCGTGGTGGCGGGCGGCGTCGGTCTGTGCGGGATCGTCCAGATAGACGGTGGCGGCCAGGTCGCCATGGACCAGGATTTCGCCTTCGGCCTCTGCTGTTCTGACCTCGCCGTCGGCGCCCAGCAGGGCGACCGGGGTGTCCGGGAACAGCCGTCCGACCGAGGTGCGCAACTCGGGCCTCGCCATCTCGGCGGGCGAGAGGCTGGCGATGGTCATGGGGGCTTCGGTCTGGCCGTAGAGGGTCGAGAGCACAGGGCCGAACCGGGCGATGGCCTCGGCGATCCGCGCGGGCGGCATGGGGGCGGCGGAATAGGTCAGGTGGCGCAGCCGGGCGAAATCGCCGGGACCGAAGCGACCTTCCTCCATCAGCAGATAGATCAGGGTCGGGGGCATGAAGACGGTGGTGATCCGCGTCTTCAGTTCGCCCAGGATGGCCTCGCGCTCGGGCCTGTCCAGCAGGACATGGGCTCCGCCCGCCGCCAGCACCGGCAGGATGTAATGCGAGGCGCCGTGCGTCAGGGGCGCGACAGCCAGGTTCACGTCGTCAGGGCCGAAGTCGTAGAAACTCTCGAGTGAACGCAGCGCCGCGGCGCCGCTGCGGACGCTCTGCAACACGCCCTTGGGCGCGCCGGTCGAGCCGCCGGTGAACTTCAGGGCGAAAGCGAGGTCGGGATCATCCGAAATCGGGGGCAGGGTCGACGGATCGACCGGGGCCGGGCGCCAGTCGTCGAGCTCCAGAGGACGGGCCGTCTCGCCCATGGCCTCGGCGGAGGCAGCGTCGTGCAGGGTCAGCTTCAGGCGGGCGCGCTTCTGGAACAGGCTGTTCAGGCGCGGCCCGTTGCGCGGGTTCAGCGGCGTCCAGACGGCGCCTGTGCGCAGAATGGCCAGATAGGCGATGACATGGTCGGCGCTGTTGGCGGCGCACAGGCCGATCCGGTCGCCAGGCGTCACGCCGCGCGCGATCAGATCGGCGGCGGCGGCCTCGACCTGTGTGACCAGTTCGCCGTGGCGGATGACGCGGTCGCCATCGAACAGGGCCGGGCGATCGCGCTTGTCGGGCAGGGCGTCATAGAGGGCGCGGATCGGGCTGCGGATCATGCCGCGCGCTCCAGGATGGTGACGACGGTCGCCGCCTCCTCGACGCCCAGGAAGCCGCCGCCGTTCTCGGCTGCCGCGATGCGGGCGCCCTTGACCTGACGCGCTCCGGCTTCGCCGCGTAGGTGTTGTATCAGTTCATACAGTTGGCCGACGCCCGTGGCGCCGACCGGGTGCCCCTTGGCCACCAGACCACCGGACGGATTGACTGGAGTGCGGCCGCCGAGCGCGAAATCGCCCGCCTTCAACCGCGCCCCGACCTCGCCGGGGGCGGCCAGGCCCAGGTTCTCGATCTGCTGCAGTTCGGCATAGCTGGTGGCGTCATGGACCTCGGCCACGTCTACGGCGTCCGGTCCCAGACCGGCCTGCTCATAGGCGGCGCGGGCGGCGCGGCGGCCTATGTGATTGGCGTAGTCGTCGGGCGCGCGGTCGGCGGCGCTGACCAGGGCGCAGCCGCGCACCCGCACGGCGCGGGCGGTCGCGCCCAAGCGCGCCAGACCCTTGGCCGAACAGACGATCATGGCCGCCGCGCCGTCGCTGACGGGGGCGCACATGGCGCGGGTGAAGGGGAAGACGATGGGTTTGTCGGCCAGGACCTGTTCCACCGTCATCGGGGTGCGGTACTGCGACTTGGGATTGCGGGCGGCGGCCGAGTGGTTCTTGGCGGCGATGCGGGCGAAGTCTTCCTGCGTCGTGCCGAAGCGGACCATGTGGGCGCGGGCCTGGGCGGCGTACAGGTCCATGAACAGGCTACGGTTGTCGCCCGGCGCCGCGCCGCCCATGGAGGCGATGTAGGCCAGCACGCCCTCGCGGTCGTGGATGTCGGTCCCGCCCATGAAGGCGGCGGCGACGCGCTCGGGCCGGTCAGGGAAGACCATCTTTTCGGCTCCGATGATCAGGGCGATGTCGCCCGCGCCCGCGCGCAGCCACTGGATGGCCTGATAGAGGGCGGTGGAGCCGGAGGCGCAGGCGTTCTCAACATTGGTCACGGGGATGCCGGTCAGGCCCAGCGGGCGCAGGGCGATCTGGCCGCACACCGTGTTCTGGCCCTCCAGCATGGGCTGGCGGGTGTTGGAGAACCAGGCGGCCTCGATGTCGCTGATCTCAGCGCCCGCGTCGGTCAGGGCGTCGCGCACCGCCTCGGCGGTCAGGCTCTTCACCGTGTCGGCGGGGCGTTTGCCCAGGGCGGTCATCGACACGCCGGCGATGAAGACCGGCGCTGTCATTCAGACGGCCGACGGCGCTGGACGATGCGGAAGCGCGAGGCGACGAAGGCCAGGTCGGCCAGACAGGCGTTGCCCGCCGGGTTCAGGCCGCTGACGTGATAGTCGCTATAGGCGGCGGCGAAGTTGATCCACATCGCCCCGGTCAGATTGATCGTCAGATTGGCCCCGGCCTGCTCATAGAGGGGCGTCGAACGGTCGATGAAATCCTCGTCCGTCGAATAGAGGTAGGAGGAGATCGAGCCCTTCGTCCGGGCCAGATAGGTCGCCTCGGCCACGGCGGCGTCGGCGTCCATCGTCACCACGAACAGGACCGGGCCGAAATGCTCCTCGGCGTAGAGGTCGGGCGCGGACCCGTCGACCGCCAGAACCAGAGGCGTCAGGGTGCGGGCCTTGGGGAACTGCGGGTGGGCGTAGGGCGCGGCTTCGCGCAGGACGTGGACGCCATCGCGGCGTTCGACGGCGCCGCGCACGTCGGCCACGGCCTTCAGGCTGACCTCGCCCTGGATGGCGCCCATGATTCCGACGGCCATGGCCGGATCGTCGGCGATGGCGTCGATCTGAGCGACCAGGGCGGCGCCGAAGGCTTCGACCAGATCGGGGGCGACATAGACGACCTGGGGGCTGGTGCACATCTGGGCCGAGAACAGGCTGGCGGCGCGGGCCACGGCGCGGGCGGCGGCGTCCAGATCGGCGACGGAGTGGACCACCACGGTGTTGACGCCCGCCGTCTCGGTGAACAGCAGCTTGCCCGTCACCGTCCGTTCCAGATGGCCGCCGTAGCGTGGGCTGCCGGTGAAGTCGATGATCTGAACGGCCGGGTGATCGACCAGAACCTGAGCCACCGGCTGGGCCAGGGTGTCGACGGCCAGGGTGATCAGGTTGGGATCAAAACCGAAATCGGCCAGCACCCGCCGGCACTCGCGCGCCACGATGGCCATGGGCAGGACGGCGATGGGGTGGGGCTTGAGGATGACCGGATTGCCGGTCGCCAGGCTGGCGAACAGGGCGGGATAGGCGTTCCAGGTCGGGAAGCTGGCGCAGCAGACCACCAGTCCGATGCCGCGCGGGACCAGGGCATAGGTCTTGTCCAGACTGACCGCTTCGCCCGCGAAGTCGCGCTCGTAGCGAGCGCTGCGCGTCACGTCGCGCATGGCCTTGGCGGCATAGGCCAGGGCCTCGATTCCTCTGTCCAGGGCGTTGGGGCCGGAGCCGCTGAAGGCTTGCGTATAGCTCTGACCCGCGACGTGCATGACGGCCTGTGCCATCTCGAAGTTCACGTCATAGAGGCGGGTCGCCATCTCTGCGCACAGGGCCAGACGCAGTTCGGGATCAGCGGCGCGCCAGTCGGGCCAGGCGGTCTGCGCCGCCTCGATCAGAGCCTCGGGATCGCAGCGCGGATAGGTGATCCCCAGCGCCTCGCCGGTGAAGGGCGAGACCTCGGCGCCGACGTGGTCAATGACGCCGGGCAGATCCAGGTCGAAGGGACGGTTCAGTTGGGCCTCGAAGGCGGCCTTGCCCGCGAGGGGCTTGTCCGGGCCGTGGATCTTGGTCGAGGGCGAGTCCTTGAACGGCGACCAGGCGGCGCGGGTGGCGACAGCGTTGATGGCGGCGTTGATCAGGTCGGCGTGGCGGTCGATCAGGGCGCGACGAGCGTCTGCGACGGGGAAGGGGGCGTTCATGGCGCTCAACCCACCCGTTCCACGATCATGGCCGAGCCGACGCCTTGCGCGCCCGCCGCCACGACAAGGCCATAGCGGCCTTCGCAGGCGTCAAGCGCGTCGAGCAGGGACGACAGCAGGATGGCGCCGGTCGCCCCCATCGGATGGCCCTTGGCCAGATGGCCGCCGCCGACATTGACCTTGTCGCTCAGGGTCGGGTGCTCCCTTGAGAATTTGGCGATGACGACGGCGAAGGCCTCCATAAACTCGATCCGGTCCATGTCGGCCAACGTCAGTCGGGCCTTGTCCAGCACGCGCTCCATCGCGGTGAAGCCGGCGGTCAGGGAGGCGGCGGGATCGCCCCCGGCCTCGACCCAGGCGACAATGCGCGCGCGCGCGCCTTCGGCTTCGCCCGAGATCAGCGCCAGTCCGGCGCCGTCGCTCATCGGCGGGGCATGGGCGACCGTGTGGCGGTGGTCGATGGCCCGCCCCTCCAGCGCCTCGGCATAGGGCGCGGCCAGGGCGGCGAAGGCGGCGGGCATGGCGACCAGGCTCTCGGCGGTGGTTTGTGCGCGGGCGGCTTCCTCCCGTTCCAACCCGTTCAGCGGAATGCGCGAAGCGATCAGCGGGGTCCCTTCGGCGGCGGCCGTGCGCTGCTGCGAGGTCAGGGCGACGGCGTCCATTTCGGCCCGCGTCACGCCGATGTCCTCGGCCAGACGGTCGGCGGCGACGGCGACGGGGATGTAGCGGGTGCGCGGCGGGAAGCTGGCGTCTTCGTAATAGTCGGCCTTGTCGCCCATGAAGGGGACGCGCGACATCATCTCGACGCCGCCGGCCAGGGCCGAGCGCACGGCGCCGGTCTGGACCATGGCCGCCGCCTGACCCACGGCGGTCAGGCCCGAGACGCAGTAGTTGTTCAGGCTGAAGGCGAAGGCGGCGTCGTCCAGGCCCGCGTGCAGCTTGCTGACCAGGGCGACATTGGCCCCCTGGGCGCCGACCTGACCGACGCAACCCAGGATCAGGGCTTCGGCGGTGCGGGGCGCATGGCCGCGCGTCTCCATGGCGTCGATCAGGCCCGTGACCAGTTCGTGGGGCTTCAGGGCGGCCAGGCCGCCGTCGGGTCGGGCCTTGCCGCGCGGGGTGCGGACGGCGTCGTGGATATAGGCGTTCATCGGATCACCCCTTCGCCATCTGGTCGCCGCGCGCCCAAGTGCCGTGGAAGCCGGCGGGCACCCGCGCGGGCAGCATGACGCGCGCCACCGGACCGGCCTCGAAATTCTTGGCGTCGATGACCTGAACCTCGGACTTGCCGGCATTCTCGTCGGTGACAAAGACGATGACGTAGCCGTCGTCCTCGCCCTTGGCGTCGATGCGGGGGGCGAAGGCGGGTTCGGAACCGAACATCTGGGGCTCGAAATCATAGGTTCGGGCGGCGCCGCTGAGCAGATCGTACTTGATCAGACCCTTGAAGCGCTGAAGCTCGGTTTTGGACATGGCGACGTGATAGGACCAGCGCGTCGGCTGGGCCGCGTAGTCCAGATTGACCGCCGGGAACTCGCCGATGCGGTCGTCCAACTGGCGCTTCTTGACCTCGCCGGTACGCATGTTCATCCGCCACTCGACGGGCACGGCGTTCAGCGCCAGCACGTTCACCATGGGCGCATAGGGGCCGTAGTCGGGGTTCAGCGGATAGCCGTTGGGCGTCATCATGCAGGCGGTCATGACGACCTCGTCGCCGTCCTCCCAGCTGTTGACGACATGGTAGATGTAGCAGCTGTCCGTCTCGAACCAGCGGATCTGGTCGCCTCGGCCCCGGCGCGGCACGACGCCGAAACGGGCGGGCTGGTCGGCGAAGTGGATGTTCCACTGGCTCTTGCGCAGACCGGCGTCGGTGAAGACCACCGGCAAGTCGTGCAGGATGACGTAGTTTTCCGTCAGTCCCATATCGTGCGGCAGGCGCGGCCCGGGCAGTTCGACACGCTCGAAATGGGTCAGCTCGTTTTGGGCGTTGACCGTGCCGAAGGTCATCCACGGCTCGTAGAGCGAATAGTCGAAGAAGACGAACTCGCCGGTGCGCGGATCGACCTTGGAGTGGGCCGAGACGTGGCGCGGCAGCTTGCCGCCGAAGGTCTCGATCCCGATGGTCTCCAGGGTGCGCGCATCGACCCGGACCGGATGGCCCGAGATGTACCACAGCGCCATCAGCGAGCCGTTGTGCAGGATCACGTCGGTGTTGGCTGTGTCCTTGTAGACCTTGTCCCCGCGCGTCGATGCCGGGTTGGCCCGGCTTGAGGGATACATGACGCCGCCCGCGCCGCAGCTGCCGTTCAGGTCGGCGATGTGGTCCGCCGAGCGGACGAAGCGGTTCCGGTATTCCGCCTTGCCGTTCTCGAAATAGATGGCGTGCAGCATGCCGTCGCCATCGAACCAGTGATGCATCCCTTCGGGCGCCTGGGCCGGGTTCGGGCCGTTGCGGTAGAAGCAGCCGTAGAGGTCTTTCGGGATCTCGCCGATGACCGGAAGGTCCAGCGCCGTCGTCTCCTTGGCCACGGGCTCATAGGCGCCCTGCAGATAGGGATTCAGCGTGTTCAGCGGGCTGAGCGGACCGGTTTCGATCCGGCGGGCGTCGTCGGCCATGGCGGCTGTTCCTTCCCTGTGCGGGGACGCGGTTGTGCTGCGTCCATCCTTGTATAAACGAACCATGAGCAGTTTGGTCGTTTAACGCAAGTCACTTCGTCGTGGTGATTTTCAAGACAGCAGACATCAACTGGTCGAAGGCGGCGTTGCCGTCGCTGAAGGTCCGCCAGCCGTTCAGATCCATCAGGGCGGCGGCCTGTTTCGTCAGGTCGTCGGGCGCGACGTCGCCGGCGAAGATCAGGCCCGGCCCTTCGATCCGGGCGGCGGGCCGCACGGCGCCCGCGCCGGCTGCCAGCGTCTGGCCGTTTAACGGACAGTCGGGCGACATCAGCCAGCTGGCGACCGGGGCGACGCGCTCAGGCCCCATGCGGGCGGCGCTGGCGTCGTCCAGATATTCGGCGGTCATGCCGGTGGCGGCGTAGGGGGCGATGGCGTTGCAGCCGACGCCGTGGGACGCCCCTTCCAGGGCGATGACCCGCATCAGGCCGATCAGCGCCGCCTTGGATGACGAATAGGCCGCCATGCCGTGAACGCCATGCAGGCCCGCCGCCGAGGTCGACATCAGGATGCGGCCCGACCCCTGGGCGCGCAGGTGGCGATAGATGGGCAGGGTCGGCGTCAGAGAGCCGAAGAAGTTGACCTCGAACACCTGTCGAAAGGCGTCGGTGGTCTGCTTGTGCAGGCTCCTGGCTTCGGGCGCGCCGGCGTTGTTCAGCAGGCCGTCGATACGGCCGAAGGCGTTCAGAGCCGCAGCCAGAAGCCGCTCGCCGGAATCGGCCTCCTCGACCGCCAGGGGCGCGGCGACGGCCCGACCGCCCAGGGCTATGATCTCGGCCACGACCGTCTCGGCCGAGCCGGGCGCGTCGGCGGCTCGAGGGCGGGTGTTGACCACGACGCGCGCCCCGCGCTGCGCCAGGTCATGCGCATAGGCCCGGCCGAGGCCGCGTCCGGCGCCGGTGACGACGATCACCTGATCCTGAAGGGGGCTCATGCGTCGGCGCCTTCGGTCCCGGTCGTGGCCCTGGGGCGCGGCCAGGGCAGGAAGCGCGGCGTGCGGGCGCAATAGGCGGCCCAGGCCTCGGGCCGGGAGCGCGCCATGTGCTGTTCCTTGAACGGCGCGGCCGAGGCGTAGCCCATGAACCAGCCGGTATAGAGGGGCGCGAATACTGTGATCCAACCCCAGGGATGGGCCAGGGCCAGCACGAACCAGCCCGCCCACATGACGCTTTCGCCCAGATAGTTGGGGTGGCGCACGATGGCCCAGGCGCCGGTGTCCAGCAGGCCGCCCCGGTTGGCGGGAGCGCGCTTGAAGTCGGCCAACTGGCGATCCGCCGTGCTCTGCAACGCGAAGCCCGTCAGCCAGACGGCGCCGCCCAGCAACAGCGGCAGCGCCGGGCGCGGCGCGGGCGCCGTCAGGATGAAGGCGAAGGGCGCGCACCACAGCCAGACGGTCACGCCTTGCAGCAGGTGGACCTGGAAGGCGCTCCACCACAACCACGTCGGTCCGAAGCTCTTGCGCCAGTGGGCGTAAGGCTGACGCTCGGCATGGATGTTGTGACCCCAGGTCTGGATCGCCAGTCGGATCGACCAGACGCCCAGGCTCACCAGGAACAGGCCGCTGAACAGGTCCAGCGGCAGGCCGGACAGGGCGAAGATCACCCCCGCAGCCGCCAGCGGGGCCAGCGGATAAGCCACGTCCATCAGGCCGTGATTGCGCTTCAGCGTCCCCGCCAGCCAGCCCAGGGCGACGATGGAAAGGATGGCGCCGCCGCTGGCGATCCAGATGAACAAGGTTTCATGCAGCAAGGAAGGAGGAACCGCAAAGGCGGCGGCGAAGGCGACAAGCGGCGCGGCCATCATGACGTAGTGCCATGCTTTGCCGCGTGTTTTTCCGGGCATTGCCAATAGCCAGATCGCCGCCAGAGCGACCCAGGCGAGGGCGGCCAAAGTCCATCCATCCGGTCTCATGAGGGCGGCTCCTTTCATGACTTGCATAAAAAGACTTGCAAACACGGTTCGCTAGCGCAAGCTTCTTTTCGACCGAGGAGCATCCGATCAACGGAGCCGGTGAGGTCAGGGAGCGAAACATGAGAAAGACCGCATTCAGCGCGTCGGCCGCCACGCTGTTGCTCGCCGCCGGGCTGGCCGCACCGGCCATGGCGCAATCAGCCCAGTCCGAGACCGCCGTGACGGTCGGCGACGTTGTCGTCACGGCCCAGCGCCGCGAGCAGAGCCTGCAGGACGTGCCGATCGCCATCACCGCCTTCAACGCCGAGACCCTGGAGCGGACGGCGGCCACCGGCATTCAGGACGTGGCGGGCAAGGCGCCCGGCGTGACCCTGACCCAGTTCAACATCGGCGAGCCGCAGATCTTCATTCGCGGGGTCGGCACGACCAGCGACTCCGCCGCCAGCGACCCCTCGATCGGCGTGTCGATCGATGAAGTGTCCATCGGCCGCGCGGGCGCCAGCTCCCTGGCCTTCCTGGACGTCGAGCGGGTCGAGATCCTGCGCGGCCCGCAAGGGACCCTCTATGGACGCAACGCCTCCGGCGGCGCGCTGAACGTCTATACGAAGAAGCCGCGTTTCGAGAACTCGGCCCAATTGACCGGACGCCTCGGCAGCTTCGACGAGCGGGGCGTCGAAGCCGTGCTGAACCGCGAACTGGGCGAGGACACGGCGGGTCGTCTGGCCCTGCGCTGGAACCAGAACGACGGCTACGCCGAAAGCCTGCCCAGCGGCCGCAGCCTCGAGGGCGGCGAGCAGTTCGGCGTCCGCGCCCAGGTGCTGCACAACGCGGGGGAATGGAGCTTCCTGGGGGGCGTCGATTATTCGAAGGACGACATGCAGGGTCACGCCCGCATTCCGGTCCTGGCCTCATCGACCCCGGCGCCCTTCGTGACCCTGGTCAATTCGCTGCGCGCGGGCATGGACGTGCGTCAGAGCTTCTCTTCGGCGGACAATTATCAGCAGCGTGAGAACTGGGGCCTGACGGGTCGGGCGGAATGGTCGGGGGCCGAGCATTTCGACGTGGTGTCGCTGACCTCCTATCGCAGCAACGACTACAACTGGCGCGACAATCTGGGCGGCTTGCCGTTCCCGGGCTTCCCCCTGTCCGTCGACGACCGGGCTGAGGAAAACGCCAAGCAGATCAGCCAGGAGTTCCGCCTGACGTCCAAGTCGGGTTCGAACATCGACTGGGTCGCCGGCCTCTACATGTTCCGCGAAGAGGTCGAGCGCTCGGAACGATTCCTGGTCCAGACGGCCCTGCCGATCGCCCCGCCGTCGCTGGGGGGTGACGTGACCTTCAACCAGGACGCGACCAACAGCAGCTACGCCCTGTTCGGCCAGGCCACGGTCCCGTTCGCGAACATCTGGGAGCTGACGGTCGGCGCGCGCTGGACCCATGACGAGCGCGAAGTGCATCAGGTCGCCATCGACAATGAAGGCGGCGCCAATCCGCCGGCGGGCATCCCCCTGGGGCCGACCGGCAGCCCCTACAACGTCAAGGCGGACACCTCCTTCGAGGAGCCGACCTGGAAGCTGGCGCTGGCGGTCGAGCCTCTGGACAACATGCGGTTCTACGTCAGCTACGACCGGGGCTATAAGGCAGGCGCCTATCCCAGCGCCGCGCAGACCGGTCTTCAGGCCACGACGCCGCTCCGTTCCGAGTTGCTCGACAACTACGAGATCGGCGCCAAGACGACCCTGGCGGGCGGGCGGCTTCGCCTGAACGCGGCGGCCTTCATGCTCGATTACACGGACCTGCAGGTCTATGAGCTTCTGGGTCTGACCCTGGTGACGTCCAACGCCGAGGCCGAGGTGCGGGGCTTCGAGCTCGAAACGGCCCTTGCCGTGAACCACAACATCACCATCGGCGGCTCCTATACCCAGTTGGACGCCAAGTTCACCTCGAACGCGACGTCGGGAAGTCTGACGCTGCCCTACGATGGCAACGCCCTGCCGCGTTCGCCGGACAGTCAGTTCACGCTCTATGCCGACGGTCAGTGGGATGTGTTCGGCGGCGTCCTGTCGGCGCGAGCCGACTATCAATGGACGGACGATTTCTACTTCGATCCGTCGAACGCGCCCGAAGTCTTGGTGCCTTCCTATGGCCTGATCAGCGCCTTCGCGTCGTGGGAAGCGCCGAACGGCCTGAAGGTCTCGGTCTACGGCAAGAACCTCGGCGACGAGGAGTATCAGCAGCACATCATCAAGAACGCCAGTATCGGCTTCAGCGTTTTTGGGGCGCCGCGTTCCTTCGGCGTGGCGGTCAGCAAGACCTTCTGATCCGGCTTCTCCGGTCCTGACTCACCGCCCGTCCAGCTTCGGCTCGGCGGGCGGTTTTTTATGGGACCACGGCGTGGGGCGCGGCTTCGACTTCCCAGCGGATGCGACGCGGATCCATCGGCTCGCCGCTATCCAGATCGCAAACGACCGGGGTGATGGCCTCGCCGCTGGCGCGATCGACCAGGGTCAAAGGCGCTTCGTCCGCCTCGACCAGCCAGCGTTGGCTCCAGCCGTGCATGGCCAGGACGATGGGGTAGAGGGCCAGACCGGCTTCGGTCAGTCGATATTCGAAGCGCACGGGAGCGGTCTGATAGGGGCGCTTCTCCAGCACGCCGTGCAGCACCAGGCGATTCAGGCGGTCAGCCAGGATGTTGGTCGCCACGCCCAGGGCGGCGTGAATCTCGTCGAAGCGACGTAGGCGGAAATAGGCGGCGGACAGCACCGCCCAACTCCAGTAGTCGCCCATGATCTCGGTCGAGCGGTCGATGATGGGACGGTCGGTCTCGATCGGGGCCGACCGGCGGCGACGCGAGGTCGGCGGAGGAATGACGATCAGGCCCGGACCGGGCTTCCAGGCGACCTTGTCGGCCTTGACCTCGACGCCATGCGCGCGGGTCAGAACCGCAGGCTTCAGCCGACGTCCGGTGTCGCGATCGAAGAAGGCGATGGCGTAGCGTTCCTGAAGCGGCGACTGGGCCCAGACCTTCTCCCACTGACCCTGCATGACGGCGACGCCGAACATGTCCAGGCCCATTTCCGTCAGGCGGTATTCCGTTCGTGCGCCCGTTTCGATCTGCGTCTGGGCCAGAAGGCCGGCGGCCACCAGCTTTTGCAGGCGGTCGGTCAGCACGCTGCGCGGCGTGCCCAGGCGATCACGCCACACGCCGAACCGGCGCACGCCGTAGAAGGCCTCGCGCATGATCAACTGGGTCCAGGCGTCGCCGGTGATGGCGAAGGCGCGCGCCACGGGATTGCCCATGATCAGGGAGCGGATGTCGAGCTCGGTCAAATCCGTAACTGGCTTGATTCTGGGTGGGCTCTCGGAGCTTGTCTCGGCAGCGCGGCGTGTGCTTGCGTTGGCAGACCTATCGGCAGACGTCGTGACAGTCAAACCTGCCTGTGGTCATGCAGGCTGAAAGCGACCGGTTGATGGTCGACCCGTTGCGACGGTCGCCGTCTTCGGAAGACGGTTCTCGAGGCGCGGGCGGCCGATTGTCTCTGCAGTTGGCTTTTTGGCGCCTTTCCCATCCATCCTGAAGCTATGGGTAGGCACCCATCGACTGAGGCGCCGCCAGATGTTTGATCCCCGTCTTCTGCGTTCCTTCATCGCTGTCGTTGATGCTGGCAGTTTCACCCTGGCTGCCGAGCGGTTGCACTCGACCCAGTCGACGGTCAGTCAGCAACTGGCGCGTCTGGAAGAGGCGACGGGCGCGATCCTGATCGAGCGATCGGCGCGCCCGGTCCTGCCCACAGCTGTGGGGGAACGTCTGCTCGGCTATGCGCGCAGACTGCTGGCGCTGCAGCAGGAGGCCCAGGCCGCTCTGGGCGACACGGCGGGCGTCGCCTCCATTCGCATCGGGGTGCCCGAGGACATCATGAACCCGGCGATGGCGGCGGTGTTCGCCGATTTCGCCGCGGGGCATCCCGGCATCCGTCTGGACGTGGTCAGCGGGCTGAGCCGCGACCTGAACCGACGTTACCGCGCCGGTGATTTCGACATTGCGGTGGTCAAGGACTATGAGCCGGGCGTCGATTGCCGCGCCGCCTTCCGGGAGCCCATGGCCCGGTATGAAAGCGTCGACGCGCCGTCTGAATGGCCCAATCCCATTCCGCTGGTGACCTTCCCGCCCGGCGGCCTCTATCGAGACGTGATGTTCGAGCGGATCGAGCGCGAACAGCGTCGTTGGTATGTCGCCTTTTCGGGCAGCAGCCTCAACAATGTCCTGGTCGCCGTGGAAGCCGGCCTGGGGGTGTCGTTGTTACCGGTCGGGACGGCCCGGAAACACAGGCTGCGGCCCTATCCGCCCCTGGGAACGGAGGCCGCCATCGCCGTTTCCCTCTATGCCTGGGAAGGCGATGGGCCGGCCTCCGAGCTGGTCGCGCTGATGCAGGCGGTGTTGGCGGCCCGGTTCGTCTGAAGCCGGGACGCCTCAGGGGCGCCGTGCGGCGAGGAGCACCAGGCCGAGACCGACGGCGGCCAGCAGCCCCCCGGCGACAGGCACGGCCGCATAGCCCAGGTTCAGGCTGATGACCGCCGCGCCCACGGCTGCGCCCAGGGCGTTGCCCAGGTTGAACGCGCCGACGTTGATGGATGAGGCCAGGCCTGGGGCTTCGGACGCCGCCTCCATCACGCGCATCTGGACCGGCGGGACGATGGCGAAGGCCGCGCCGCCCCACAGCAGCAGGCCGATCGCGACGCCGACGGGACTGCTGAACACGAAGGGCAGGACGAACATGATGACCGCCAGAGCGCCGAGGAAAATCCTGGTCGCGCCGTCCAGCGACCAGTCGGCCAGTCGCCCGCCTAGCCAGTTGCCGATGGTGAAGCCGACCCCGATCAGGGCCAGACCCAGGGTGACGAAGCTGTTCGACGCGCCGGTCAGGGTTTCGAGCGTCGGCGCGACATAGGTGTAGAGGGTGAACATGGCGCCGGCCCCCATGACCGTGGTCGCCAGGGCCAGCAGCACCGGCGGGCGCGTCAGCACGTGCAGTTCGCGACGGACGTCGGGCATGACGCCGCGCTCGCCCTTGGGCAGGGCGAACCACAGGGCCGCAATGGCCAGGACGCCGATCACGGCCGTGCCGGCGAAGGCCATGCGCCAGCCGACCTGCTGGCCGATCCAGGTGGCGGCCGGCACCCCGCCGATATTGGCGATGGTCAGACCCATGAACATGGCGGCGACGGCGCTGGCCTGCTTCTCTTTCGGCACGACGCTGGCGGCCACGACGGCGCCCAGGCCGAAGAAGGCCCCGTGGTTGAGGCTGGTGACCAGACGCGCGGCCAGCAGGGTGAAGTAGCCGGGCGCCATGGCTGACATCAGATTGCCGATGGTGAAGATAGCCATCAGCAGGATCAGGGCGGTGCGCTTGCCGAAGCGGGTGAAGGCCAGGGTCATGATCGGCGCCCCGATCATGACGCCGATTGCATAGGCGCTGATCAGCAGGCCGGCCTTGGGGATCGAGACATCGACCCCCTCGGCGATCACGGGCAGCAGGCCCATGGGCGAAAACTCGGTGGTGCCGATGCCGAAGGCGCCCACGGCGAGCGCCAGCAGGGCCCAGCGGGCGTGGGCGGGCGTGGTGGTCGGCGCAGCGGTCATGGAGGCGGTGGTGTCCATCTGCGTCATCTTCAGGCGTCCCAGGTCGGGGCCAGGCCGGCCGGGCTGACCAGACGGCCGTCGGCGCGGGTCAGGGCGGCGATGGCGGCCATGTCGGCCTCGTCCAGGACGAAGTCGAAGACGGTGGTGTTTTCGGCCAGGCGAGCGGGGTTGGCGGTTTTGGACAGGGCGATGTGGCCCTGCTGGATCAGCCAGCGCAGGCCGACCTGGGCGGCGCTCTTGCCGTACTTGGCGCCGATTCGCTGCAGGGTTTCGTCCCGGGGCACGGCGCCGTCGGCCATGCCGTAGTAGGCGGTGACGGCCGCGCCCGCGTCCCTGGCGGCGGCGACCAGCGCCTGTTGCGGCAGGTAGGGGTGCAGTTCGACCTGATTGGTCACGATGGGGGCGGCGGAACGCGCGATCGATTCCCTCATCTGGGCGATGTTCTGGTTGGACACGCCGATGAAGCGCGTCTTGCCCGCCGCCTGGACGGCGTTCAGCCGTTCGATCTGTTCGGCGATCGGGACCTGATCGGCGGGCCAGTGCAGCAGCAACAGGTCGACCTGATCGACCTTCAGCCTCTCCAGGCTCTCATCGACCGAAGCGGCGAAGGCGTCGGCGCCATAGTTGTCGACCCAGACCTTGGTGGTCAGGAACAGGTCTTCGCGACGCGCGCCGGCGGCCTGCAAGGCCCGGCCGAGCGCGGCCTCGTTCTGATAGATCTGGGCGGTGTCGAAGTGGCGGAAACCAGCCTCGAGCGCGGCGGGAACGACCCGTTCGACCTCCGCGTCGGACATGCGGAAGACGCCGAAACCCAAGGCCGGAATGGTTGCGCCGTGAACGGTGACGGTCTGCATCTGAAAACTCCTCGCTGAACGCCCCTGAAGGACGCCGCGGGAAGTAGGGCTTGGCTCCAAGCTTGATAATCGCGCCGAATTTCCCATCATCTGTGAAATCAAATCAAGGATGACGCGGCGATGGACAATCGGGCCGGCGAGATGCAGGTCTTCCTGCGCGTGGTGGAGACGGGCAGCTTTTCCGAGGCCGCCCGGCTGTTGCGCATGACGCCCTCGACCGTCAGCAAGCTGATCTCGAGGGTGGAGGCCCGGCTGGGCGTTCGTCTGATCGAGCGTTCGACCCGGCGCCTGTCCCTGACGGCCGAAGGCGAAACCTTTTACGAGCGCAGCCTGACCCTGCTGCAGGATCTGGATTTGATCGAGCAGGAGCTGTCCCAGGGGGCGGCGGCGACGGGCGGCAGGGTGCGGGTCAACATCTCTGTCGCGCTCGGGGTGCTGGGACTGGAGCCGCTGCTGCCGGATTTCTGGCAGGCCTATCCCAATATCGTGGTGGACCTGTCGCTGTCGGACGAGATCGTCGACCTCTATCTCGACCGCACCGACGTCGCCTTCCGGGTCGGACGCCTGCCGGATTCAGGCATGCTTGCCCGCCGCATCGGCGTGGCGCACCGCAAGATCGTCGCCTCGCCCGACTACCTCGAACGCTACGGCGTCCCTCGCACCGTCGAGGACCTGTCGCGGCACAATTGTCTGGGCTTCAACTTTCGTCGCGCCGTGCCGGTCTGGCCGCTCAAGGAAGGCGGGCGGGTGGTGGAGCGCGTGGTTCACGGCTCCCTGCTGGGCAACAACGGCGAGACGGTCCGGCGCATGGCCCTGGCCGGCGTCGGGCTGGCGCGGATGGGCGATTACCATGTCCGCGCCGACCTGGCCGCCGGTCGCCTGGTGGAGGTGCTGGGCGACGTGATTGAGCGGGACGAGGAAGAGATTCACGCCGTCTTCCTGGGCGGCCCGCGCATGCCGGAACGGGTGCGGGTCTTCCTCGACTACGTCGTGCCGCGGCTGCAGCAGTTCCTGAACGGCTGAGCCCCGCCTAGGTCAGGGCGCCGAACACCATGCGCCCGCCATGGAAGACCGCCGCTCGCTTTGACGTGCGGGCGACCGCCTCGGCGGAACAGCTGGCGTCCGTCAGGACCAGGTCGGCGGCGTCGCCGGCCTTGGGCCAGGCCCTCTCTCCTGCGTTGTTCAGGGGCAGGACGTCCCCGGTCGCGATGGCCAGGGCGCGTGACAGGCCGAACTCGTCGCTGCCGCTGTAAAGCTGCGCGTAGAGGTTGGCCTTGTCCAGCATGTCGCCTGACCCGAAAGGCGACCACATGTCTATGACGCTGTCCGTGCCGGACATCAGGCGCACACCCTTCTCGCGCAGGCGCGCCAGGGGCATCATGGAGCGGCCGATCGGTATGGTCGAGGCCACCGACACGCCCGAGGCGGCCATGCGCTCGGCCGTCGCATCCAGATCGGCGGGTGGCAGATTGGCCAGGGCGAAGGCGTGGCTGAGGGTCAGGCGTCCCTTGAGCGACGGCGTCTTCTCCACCGTGTCGAGCATGTAGCGGATGGCCGCCGCGCCTGACGCGCCGCTTTCGTGAAGGTGGATGTCCACCCCCTTGTCGTAATCGACGGCGATGCCGAACATGGCGTCCAGCGAGGCCTCCATCCGGCCGTCCACATTGGTCGGGTCCAGGCCGCCGACGAAGGCGACGCCCATGCCCATGGATTCGCGCATCAGGGGCTCGACCTCGGACAGCAGCAGGCCGTGCTGCGGGAAGGCGACGATCTCGCAGCTGAAACGGCCCCGATAGTTTTCCAGCGCCTGGTTGAGGTGCTCCAGGCTCTTCAGGCCGCTGACTGGATCGATGTTGCAGTGGCTGCGCGCCGTGGTCGTTCCGTGCTCCAGCAGCAGGTCGATCAGCCCCTCGGCGCGCTCGCGCGAGACGGGCAGGAGTTCGGGCAACAGGCTTCGTTCCAGGGCGATCATGTCCATGATCGTCTTGCCCTTGCGCGGGCGCGGCGCCTGCCATGGCCCGCCGTAGAAGGTCTTGTCCAGGTGGATGTGCATGTCCCGGAACGCCGGCAGGACCAGGCGACCGTTGGCCGACAGACGGGGCAGGGCGGAGGAGCCGGCGGCGGTCGTCGGCGTCACGGACAGAATGCGCCCGTCCTTGATTTCCAGGTCGTAGCGGCCGGTTCGCGTGCCGATGATCTCGCCCTGATCGCGAACGAAGCCGTCCTCAAGCGTGACATCGCTCAGGATGAAATGGGCCGGCGCGGCGGCGTCTGCGTCACTCTGAACGCTTGCTGTCGTGGTTCGGGTCATGGCGGCGCTGCCTCCGGCCGCGACGGTCGCGGCGAAACCGGCGACGCCCATCAGGGACCGACGGCTCAAACCTGAAAGATCAGACAAGGGGACCTCATGACTGGCGAAGAGCGGCCAGCATATTGGCGGGCTGACTTATCGGAAAATGAAATGAACGCATGTGTTTCATTTGCACTTCGCATGTTTGCCGGCGGCAGGGTGTCGATCTGAAAATCCGTGTTTGGCGTCTTGTCTGGCCGCAAGGTCCCGGCATTGAAAGGCTGCAGACAGCCTGGTCACGATCAACCGGATCAGCGCCTGAGCTGTGGCGGGAAGTCCAGCTCGAACGCTGATCGTTCCGGCGCGACGCCGAAGGTGGCCTCTCCATCAAGGCCGGCATGGCGATCAAGCAGGGTCGAGTATGTGTAGAAGCGTATTTTCCGGGTTTCGGTGTCGAACGCCATGAACCTCAGCCAGCCCGCGCCGCCGTTGGCCGAGCCCGCCGTACCCTCCGGCCCGACCGTATTGCCCTGATAGTCCTGGATCAGCTGATAGACGGGATGTCCGGCGTCGTTGAGGTCGATCCGCAGGTTCTCGCCGTTGGACACGCCGTCAACCGGGCGGGTGTAGTTGTGTCCGCTCAGGACCATGAAGATCATGGCGTTCTGACGGATGAAGCGGTCCCAGATCTGATCGGGGGTAAGGTTGTCGGCGCCGGGGAAGTAGCTGTCGTAGCCGTTGGATCGCTCCTGCGCATCAGGACGCAGCCATTCGTGGGTCGTGATCATGACGGGCAGGCCCGGATGAGCGTCGATCACGCCTTGCGCCCAGTCCAGCGCGGTCTGGGGCGGCTCCATCTCAAGCGACAGATGCAGGAACTCCTGCCCCCCGCCAACGAAGGTCTGATAGCTGTTCAGGCCATTGTCCGATGCGCCACCGTACCAGGCCTTGCCGACGAAATGGCGCGAGGCCGGTCCGAAGTAGAGGTTCCAGGTGCGACCGCCCGTCAGGGGCTTGGAGGCGCCGGGACCGCCGTCCTGGGTCCACCAGGCGTAGTTGTCGTAGTCATGGTTGCCGGGAACCATCCCGAACGGCAGGTCGCTGCGGCTGAGGATCGAGATCGCGCGATTGGCGATGTCCCATTCCTCGCGGGTGTCGAAGTCGCGGTATTCCCCCTCGGCTTGGGGGACTGGCTGACGGAACTGGCCGTCGCCGTGCTGGACGATGTCGCCGACGAAGGTGACAAAGGCCAGGTTCTTGTCCTGCCTCGTATCGACCAGATAGCGCATCTGCTGGTTGAAGGTATCGGCGCCGCGAGGCTGCGGCAGGGTGATGTCGGCGTAGTTCTGGGTGTCTGACACCACGGCGATGGTGAAGACCTCGGCGTTGACGGGAGCTGCGGCCGCCAGCAGCGATGCGCCCAGGGACAGGGCAAGGGCGAAAGTGGCGCCGATCCGTTTGAACATATTCATGAGCTTGTCTCGCGCCGCTGTATCGGGACGCCCATAGCGACGCTGTGTGACGGTTTTCCTCCCTGCGTCGCAGGTGCCGGGGTTGATATGTGATTGTCGTGCAATCGACATCATGCGGTGACGCTTGGACGTCATCAGCCGCCTGTGAGCCAACAGACAGATACACTGATCGCCGCGGATGTTCCGCAGTCAGGCCTTGCGTCCGAGGATGGATTCGGGGGGCTGACACGAAGGCTCCGGGGGCCTCTGTTTCATTTCTTCCTGCGCCGGTCGGCGTCGCGTGCCGATGCAGAGGAAATGGTGCAGGACCTTTTCGTCCGACTGCTGCGTCGCGCTGATCTGCTCAGCCTTGAAAACATCGATGGCTATGTGTTCGAGGCGGCGGCCAACATGGCGCGGGATCGGGGGCGCTATGAACAGGCCAGGGGGCATGGGCGCCACGTGGAGATCGACGATCTGGTCGCGCCAAGCGAGGCGCCGGGCGCCGAGCAGATCGTCGCGGGGAAGCAGCGCCTGCAAAGGATGCTGACGGCGCTGAACGCCCTGCCGCCCCGGGCGCGTCAGGTCGTGATCCTGCGACGCTTCGAGAACCTGACCTATCCGCAGATCGCAAGGCGACTGGGCATATCCGTGAGCGCCGTCGAAAAGCACATGACGCGCGCGATGACGGCCTTGCGGCTCGATCTGCTCGAGGGTGGCCATTGATGACTTCCGTCATCCCTGAGCCGAGCAACGACGATCACGCCGATGCGGCGGCCTTCTGGTTCGCGCGGATGAACAGTGGCGATCCGCCCGGTGTCGAGGGTGACATCGAGTTCCGCCGGTGGCTGGGAGAAGACCCCGGCAATGCTCTGGCCTATCGCAGCTGCCAGCAGGCCTGGCGCCTGATGGAACTTGACGCCGGAGAGCCGGAAGTGCTGGCGCTGCGGGCGACGGCCCTGGGGCCTGACGCTCGACGCCTGACGCGAAGACGGGCCCTGTTCGGCCTGGCGGGCGGGGCCGTTGCGGCCTCTTGCGGCGGGCTGTGGGTGGTGACGGCGGCGTCTTCCGCGCGGGCGTTGATCTCGACGGAGGCGGGCCAGAGGCTGACTGCGCCCTTGCCGGACGGGTCGGAAGTGACCCTGGCGCCGTCGTCGCGGTTGCGCCTGGGTTTCGGCGCGGATCGTCGCGCGGCGGTTCTCGAGACCGGCCAGGCCTATTTCCATATCCAGCCCGCTGCTGCGCCGTTTGTCCTGCGCGTCGGCGCGCAACTGCTGACGATAGATCAGGGGCGGTTCCAGACGGCTCATGAGGACGGGCGCTCAGAGGTGGTGGTCGAACAGGGGCGACTGCGGGTGGCCGGACGGGGCCGGGCGGGTGCGCCTCTGGTCCTGACCAATGGTCAGGGAGGGGAGGTTCAGGCGGGCCAAATGCGGGCCGTGAGCGCCGATGTCGAACTCGAGACGGCGTGGCGGATGGGGCGGCTGGTCGTGCGTGATCGTCCGCTTGGCGAGGTGGTTGATCGTTTCAATCGCTACTCGGCGGATCGACTGACCCTGATGGATCGGGCGGCTGGCGAAGTCCGCATCTCGGGTTCGTTCCGCTATGACGGCGCGCAGGAGTTCGTCCTGGCCCTGGCGCGCGGGTTCGACCTGTCGGTGCAGCGGACGACGGACGGAGAATGGCGGATCGGATCGCCGAGGAAACCGTCTGACGAGGCGGCTACGCTTTGATGAAATTTCCAAGACGGGGTGGGGGTCTGCGCGCCGCCTTTCGTTTCTGAGGGGGAGCCGCCGACGAGCGGCTGACCAGATCTCAGGGGCTATCATGTTCATCTTCAAGCCGCGCGCGAGCGCCTTCAAGCGCACGCTTCTGGCCTGCTCGGCCGTGGCCGCGATCGCAGCGGCCACGCCGGCTGTGGCCCAGTCGTCGGGCGGCGGTGCAGCGGTCTCCTTCGCCATTGAAAGCCAACCGATGGAGGAGGCGCTGACGACGCTGGCGCGCGACGCCGACGTGCAGGTGCTGTTCGCACCGGAGGCCGTGCGCGGCCGTCGCGCCAATCCCGTGGTGGGCGTCCTGACGCCGGCGGAGGCCTTGCGTCAGATGGTCGGTGGCACGGGCCTGACGGTGACGCCGGTCGGGGCGCGCACCTTTTCTGTTACGCTCGCCCGCGCTGACGCCGGAGCCGAAGATGTCACGGCCATCGAGGATGTGATCGTCACCGCGCAGAAGCGCGCCCAGCGCATCCAGGACGTGCCCCTGGCGGTCACGGTGTTGAACGGCGAAGATGCCCGCCGCCGCGGCATCGACAGTGTGACCGACCTGGTGGACGAGGTTCCGGGCGTTTCGGTCAACTACGCCTTCGGCGGCACCAACTACGGCTTGATCAGCATTCGCGGCATCGGCGGCGCCGATGACTACAAGCCCAACGGCAATCCCTCGGTCGCCCTGCATGTGGACGGGGTCTACCAGACCTCCAACGCCTATCTGGGCATGCCCCTGTTCGACCTGGATCGGGTCGAGATCCTGAAGGGGCCTCAGGGCACCCTCTATGGCCGTAACACCACGGCGGGCGTGATCAACGCCATCACCAAGGGGCCGAGCGACGTGGTCGAAGGCTCGGGCCGCGTCGAGATCGGCAGTCATGACTACACCGCCATGGAGGCGGCCGTCGGCGGCCCGCTGGGCGACAAGGTCGGGGTGCGTCTGGCCGTGCTGGCCGAACAGGGCGGCGGCTTCATGACGGGCGCGGGCGCAGGCGACCTGGCCGGGTATCGTCCGGTGATCGGCGGCGTCGTCCAGACCCAGGTCCCGGCCATCGTCGATCCTGGCCGCCGCGAGGGCTTCGGCGACCAGGACCTGTTCGCCGGTCGCGCCACCGTGGCCTTGAATTTCAGTCCCGAGACCAAGCTGACGCTGAAACTGTTCGGCAGCCGCGACCGGGGCGACACGCGCCAGTACGACCGCATCTCGGCGGCGCTGGACAGCAACATCGCCAATGCGGGCGAGAACGACGACCCCTATGAGTTCTACTCGTCCGAATATCCGACCCAGAGCATCGACATCTACGGCGTGTCGGGTGCGTTGGAGCATCGCCTGGCCGACAACCTGAACCTGGCCGTGATCGGCAATGTCCAGGGCACGACCCGCTCGGTCCAGGGCAACGGCGACGGCTCTCCCTATCCGGCCTCGCGCTTCGACGCGGACGAAACCCTGAGCCAGGCTTCGCTGGAGATGCGTCTCAGCGACGATACCGGCGGCCGTCTGGATTGGATCGTGGGTGGCTTCTACGTCACGGACGACATCGACTTCGACACCCACTGGACCAGCTATACGGCCCGGACGAAGTACGACAATCTGCACAAGCAGACCCGTAACAGCTTCGCCGTCTTCGGCCAGGTCGACTATGACCTGACCGAGAAGCTGACCCTGTCGGGCGGCCTGCGCTACACGCGGGACGAAGCCACCTTCAGCGGCCGCAACGACGACCTTGACCCGTGGGGCATCTCGACCTTCACCACCACCTTCGCCACGACCAATCCCTTCATCTGGGACCGATCGTTCGAGGACGACAATGTCTCTGGTCGGGTCACGGCCAAATACGCCTTTTCCCCGAACCTGAATGTCTTTGTCTCGGCGGGGACGGGCTATCGCGGCGGCGGCTTCGACGGCACGTCCATCTTCACCCAGGCCGAGACCCTGCCGTTCGATTCCGAGACCGTCACCGCCTATGAGGCCGGACTGCGCTGGACCACGAGCCGTCTGCGTCTGTCTGCCGATGTCTTCTCTTATGCGTTCAAGGAACTGCAGGCGACGACCCGCCTGGCCAATGACACCAACGGCCGCGCCAACGTCGGCGAAGCCGAGAGCAAGGGCGTCGAGTTTGCGCTCAACGCCGTGCTGTTTGAAAGCGCGAACCAGAGCCTCGACCTCGACGTCGCCGCCGCCTTCCTGGACACGGAGATCATTTCGTTCAGCTCCGCGCGCGTAGCCGAGGTGCTGTCGACGGTCGGCGATCCCCTGCCGGGCGCGCCGGACGTGACGGCGACCGTCTCCCTGAACCACGGCCTGATGCTGGCCAACGGCTGGCGTCTGGACAGCCGTCTGTCCGTCTCGCATCACGGCGAGGAGAGCAATCGCCTGAACGCGGCGCCGGGCAATACGGCTGAGGCCTACACCCTTCTGAACGCGCGAATGGATCTGGAGACTGCATCCAACTGGGCGATCTACGCCTATGGCCGGAACATTACTGACGAGGTCTATTTCCCTGAGCTGAACGGCGCCTCCCGGCTGGTCGGCGCCCCGGCGACCTATGGTCTGGGGTTGCGTTACAGCTTCTGACTCCAGGGTTGCGCCGTCTCTCGGGAGGCGGCGCAACCGGCGGCGTCGGGGCGCATTGGGGACCAGACGGGCCTGACGCAGGTTCGGTTCAGCGGATTCTGTTCATCCAATCGGCCGGCAACCGATCGGTCGGCGCGGGAACGGGTTGTTCTGGCGGGCGAGACATAGGCGGCGCCAGGTCCGGGCCGCTGAAGCCTTCACCGCTGACGTAGTCGAAGAACCAGGTCTCGCCGGGTTCAAAGCTGCGCACGACGGGGTGGCCGGTTTCATGGAAATGTCCGGTGGCGTGCTGGCTGGGCGAGCTGTTGCAGCAGCCGATGTGGCCGCACTGGGCGCAGCGACGCAGGTGTACCCACCAGCCTCCGCTTTCCAGACATTCCTTGCAGCCGGTTCCGCTGGGGGGAGCGGCAGGGTCTATTCCTTCGCGCATGGTCATCTCCTGGACTCAAGATTTCAACTCGGCGGGACGCAGTGTTCGGCGATGATGACATCGCTGGCGCGCTCGCTGACCATGTAGACCGCGCTGGCGATGAACAGGCCGGGGATCCGTGGAAAGACGCTGGCGTCCACCACTCTGAGCCCCTGCACCCCATGGACCCTGAAGTCCTTGTCCAGCACCGCCATGGGGTCATCCCTGGCGCCGATAGCGCAGGTGCAGGAGGCATGATGGCCCCAGGCCTCGTCACGGACAAACTGCTCCAGTTCGGCCTGATCTCTGGCCTGGGGGCCAGGAATCAGCTCTTCGGCGATCATGCCGTTGAGGCGGGCGGCGATCCGGCGTGCGATACGTATTCCATCGACGACGCCCCTCAGGTCATGGGCCTGATCGTCCGATCCTTCGTCGAAGTAGGAGAAATCGATGATCGGCCGGTCGCGGGGATCGGTAGAGGCCAGGCGCACTGTTCCCGCGCGGTTGCGGGTGTGGCCCTTGAGAACCACGAAGGTCAGACGATCATGCTTTGCCGCGCTCTCGGCGGCGTAGCCTGGGTAATAGCCGTGGAAGTCGATCGGCAAGGCGAAGACGATCAGGTCCGGCTCGCTCTCGGCCACGCTGGAGCGGGCGATGAAGGCGGCCAGGGAGCCATTGGTGCTGTAGGGGCCGTCCTTGTCGGCCAGCCATTCCTGGAACAGCCGGTCGCCCGCGGCGCCCCGGCCTGGCACGTCAAGAGCGGCGCCGGCGAAGACTGGATAGTCATGGACCGCGCGGTGCACGACGCTGACCTCATAGCGGTCCTGAAGATTGGCGCCCACGCCAGGCCGATCCAGTCGCACAGGCAGGCCCAGGCGCTCCAATTCCTCCCTGGGTCCGATGCCGGACAGCTTCAGTAGTTGTGGGGTGTTGAAGGCGCCGCCTGCGATGATCACTTCTCGACGAGCGTAGACCTCGCACGGCGCGCCTGGTCCATGCGTCTGAGCTTGCGGGTCGGCCCTATACAGATGCGCGCCCTCCAGGCAGGCCACCCCGACAGCGCGGTCGCCTTCGAACAATATGTGCGCCGCCAGGGTGTGTTGTCGTATGTCCAGATGCTCGGGGTGAGCCTGCCGGACCGCCAGGATCCTCTCGCGGGCGCCATTGCGTCGGCCATTATCGACCGCGACGGGGATGAAGCTCATGCCTTCGACACCTGCGCTGACGAAGCGCCAGTCGTTGGGATCATTGGGAAGGACGACGGCCTCGGGCGTCGCGTAGATGGCGCGGCTTTCCGCCTCGATGGCGTTGATGATGTCCAGGAACCAGGGCTCGCGCCCGGCCAGATCGGGTTTGGCGCGGGTGATCTTGAGCCAGCCGTCGAAGCCGCGACGCGAAGCGTCGCCGGGGCGTGCGGGAGCGGCGGCGTCGGGATCGCGGCCGCGCCAGGCTTCCAGACGCTGAAAGCGTGCGCGCATGGCTTGCGCTGACCAGTCGGGATCCCCGGTCAGTTCCGCCAGATAGTCCCAGTCCCTATTGTGCGGGTAAATCGTGACCAGGGCGCTGACGGCGGTCGATCCGCCCAAGGTCGCGCCGCGTGGGTAGAGTACGCCCTGCTGCTTGGGACGGTACTTGGAGTCGCGCCGCTGACGGGTCTCGTCAGCGTAATGCCGGACGAAGAAATCCCAGCGCATGGCTGCATCTTCGCTGGCGTGAGCCTGCATGATCGGCACTTCATAGTAGGGGCAGGTGTGATCGTCGCCGGCTTCCAGCAGCAAGACGCTGAAGCCCGCCTCGGCCAGATTGGCCGCCAAGGGGCCGCCGCCGGCGCCGGAACCGATCACGATGAAGTCGTGGCGGGCCTGGGCCCTCCAGTTCTCGCACGCGACGGTCACACGATCAGCTCCCATTCCGCGAGCTGTTCACGCCGGGCCATTTCTTCGGCGGCGGCAGGGCGGACGGTGCGATAGGGGGGGCTGTTCAGCCTCGATGACCTCGATGATGGCTTCGATCATTTCGGCGGGGTCGTGTTGATGGGTCAGCTCGCGTACCGGCCAGTGCTCGACCACGCGGTCGCCCTGACCCCACCATTGATCCATCGCCTCCATGCCGGTGTCGTTGAAGCCGGTGCGAAAGGCGCCGGGGTTCACCGTCACGACCTGAACGCCATAGGGCCTCAACTCCTCGCGCAGGGCGGAGCATAGGCCCTCGACCGCGTGTTTGGACGCCGCATAGGCGCCGTCGAACGGCACCTTGACCAGGCCCGCCACGGACGAGGTCCACACGATGCGGCCCGCGCCGCCCCGGACCATCTTGCGCCCGAAGCCCTGGGCCAGTTCCAGGGCGGCGAAGACATTGGTCTCGAACACGGAGCGCACGACGGTGAGCGGGATCTCGACCATGGGGCCGGATTCCATGATCCCGGCGTTGTTGAACAGGACGTCGACCTCGAGGTCGAAGGCCTTGGTCCGGTCGATCTCGTTGAGGACGTCGAGCTTGATGACTTCGATCTCGAGGCCTTCGGTCGCCGCCACTTGACGCAGTTCCCAGACCTGGGGCCAGATCTGGCACCCGGCCCAGACCCGGTGGCCGCGCCGCGCCAGGCCAAGGGCGACGCCGCGTCCGAAGCCGGTGGCGGCGCCCGTGACCAGCACGGATCTCCTGTCTTTCGAGGCCGACATCGGCTCAGTGCGATCATGCGGGTCTGCTGCAGCCATGACGTCTCCTGTCGAGGTTGCAGATGAACCAGGGGATCGACTGATGGTTCCCGAATTCTGTTAACCTTCCGAGCCCGGCGGGGTGCTGGAATTCGGCCGGGAACGGCGGTTTCCTTAACTATATTACAAAGCCTGGAAGCCTACCGGTCGGAAGAGCCTCTGGCCGGAGTGAGACTATGAAGGGCATCATCTTCAACCTGTTGCAGGACGTGGTCAGCCAACACCACGGCGAAGATGTCTGGGACGATCTGATTGACGCGGCGCAAGTCGACGGTGTCTATACGTCGGCTGGCAGCTATCCCGACGAGGACATGACGGCCCTGGTGAACGCCGCCGGGGCGAAGCTGGGCTTGTCGTCAGCCGAAGTCCTGCGCTGGTTCGGGAAGGAGGCCATGCCTCACCTGGCCAGGCTTTTCCCGGGCTTCTTCGACGAGCATGTGTCCGCCCGCACCTTTGTCCTGGGCGTCAATGACATTATCCATTTCGAGGTCCGCAAGATCTACGTCGGCGCGGAATGTCCTCATTTCCATATCCGCGAGGGCGCGAACGGAAGCCTTAGCCTGGACTATCGTTCGACCCGTCGCCTGTGCGCCCTGGGGCAGGGGTTCCTTGAAGGCGCAGGCGCCCATTATGGCGAGGACCTGGATGTCCAGCATCCGCAATGCATCGACCGAGGGGACGATCGATGCATCTTTCATGTTCACTGGCCGCGGTTCGCGGCCTGACGAGGTCCCCGAGTGGAAGTAGATCACGACGATTACACGACGCGCCTGGAGCGCCGTCTGCAGCGCGAGCGGGCCGCGCGGCGCGCTGCCGAAGCCATCGTCGAGGGCAGCACCCGCGAGCTGTTCCTTCGCGCCGAACGACTGCGTCTGCTGGAGACGATCGCGGTGGCTTGCAACCTCAGTCAGGACGCCGACGCCGCGCTGAAGACGACGCTGGAGCAGGTCTGCGGCTTTACCGGCTGGCCCGTCGGCCACGCCTATGTGCGCAAGCATGGTCGTCGTGTCGTCATGGCCTCCACCCGTCTGTGGTGGGTCAGGGACAATGAGGACGCCGCCGACTTCTGCTCCCGATCCGAGAGCTTCACCTTCACTGCAGGCGTAGGCTTGCCCGGCCGGGTGATGGCGGAGAAGACTCCCGTCTGGATTCCTGACGTTACGATCGCCGACAACTTCCTTCGCACCGAGGTCGCCAAGCAATGCGGCCTGCGCGCGGCCTTCGCCTTTCCGGTCATGGTGGGCCGGGAGGTGGCGGCGGTGCTGGAGTTCTTCTCCTACAAGGTCGCCGAACCGGATGAGGCCATCCTCAGGACCATGGCCCAGATCGGCGTCCAGTTGGGCCGGGTGATCGAGCGTAGTCGCGCCGAGGCCGAAGCCAAGGCCCGCAACGCCAAACTGGAGCGCATGGTCAAGGAGGCCGAGGCCCAGCGCGTCGCAGCAGAGGCGGCCAACCGCGCCAAGTCGGCCTTCCTGGCGGTGACCAGCCATGAGGTCCGCACGCCGCTGAACGCGGTGCTGGGGCTGACCGAGGGCCTGGCGCGCACGCCGCTTTCGCCCAGGCAGCAGAGCCTGGTGGACGGGGTGCGGGAATCCGGGGGCATGCTGCTGCGTCTGCTCAACGCCGTTCTGGATCTGGCCCAGATCGAGGCCGGCAAGATGTCGGCCCATATGGGGACCTTCGACTTGGGCGGCGCCATGGACGCCGTCGGGCGCGTCTGGACCCCCCGCGCAAAGGAAATGGGCGTGGACCTGATCATTGATCTCGACGGCCTGCCCGACGACTGCGCCCTGGTCTCGGACAAGGGCAAGATCGAGCAGACCATGGTCAACCTGCTGTCCAACGCCCTGAAGTTCTCGCCGGAAGGCAGCGAACTGGTGCTGGCGGTCAGCGCCGAGCGCACCCGGGACCGTTATCAGGTCCGTGTCGAGATCATCGATCAGGGACCCGGGGTCTCCCCCGAAGACCGCGCACGGATATTCGAGGCCTTCGAGCAGACGGATTCCGGCCGCCAGGTCGGCGGCACGGGGCTGGGCCTGGCCATCTGCGCCGGCAACATGGCCAGCCTGGGCGGAACCATCGGCCAGGACGAGACCCCCGACGGCCGTTGCCGCTTCTGGTTCGAGTTCCCCGCCGAGGCGGGGGCTGCGGTTCAGGACGTCGATCCGGTCGATGTCTTGGAGGCGTCGATGGATCGTCCCCTGAGGGTTCTGGCCGCCGAGGACAACGCCGCCAACCGCCAGGTGCTGCAGGTCCTGCTGGAGCCGCTGGGTGTCGAGCTGACCCTGGTCGAGGACGGCCTGGCGGCGGTCGAGGCTGTTCAGGTCAACGCCTTCGACCTGATCTTGATGGACGCCAGTATGCCGCGCATGGATGGGGCGGAAGCGGTTCGGGCCATCCGCGCCATGGGCGGTCTGCCCCGCGAAATGCCGATCTTCATGTTGACCGCGAACGTCTTCGCCGAGGACGTCAGCCGCTATCGCGCCGCTGGTGTCGATGGGGTGCTGAAGAAGCCCATCGAGGTCGGCGAACTGTTCGCCGCCCTCGCCGGGGCGGCGGCGCGGGTCGAGCAGCCCGAGGCAATGGAAAAGGCCGGGTAGGCGGCGCTCAGCGAAGCCGGCTGAGCGCCGCGCCCTTGTGGGCGGCCACATGATCAGTCTTGTCGCTCTGGATCTCGCACTGCGGCTCAGCCGTCGTGGCGTGGCGGGTGTGCCCTTTGTAGTCGAAGTCCTGGGTGTGGACGGCGATGATGACGCCCGAGACGCGACCGGCCTCCGAGTTCCAGGCGACATGATCGCCGATCCTGAACCTGTCGCCCATGTCGCGTCGCCTTCGGTCAGGCCTCGACGTCGTCGAGGAAATTCACGGTGGGAACGAAAAACAGGGTTCCCGTCACGGCGCGGCTGAAGTCCAGCAGCCGATCATAGTTTCCTGGCGGCGAGCCGATGAACATGTTGTCCAGCATCCGCTCGATCCGGCCGGGTTCGCGGGCATAGCCCATGAAGTAGGTGCCGAACTCGCCCTTGCCGACTTCGCCAAAAGGCATGTTGTCGCGCACGATCTGCAGTTGCTCGCCGTTTTCGTCGTCGATGTTGGTCAGGACGTTGTGGGCGTAGGGAGCCTTGGCCTCGTCCTTCATCTCGATGTCCGACAGCTTGAAGCGGCCGATGATGGTTTCCTGGCGTTCGACCGGCTGGGCGTTCCAGCCCTTCATGTCGTGCAGGTATTTCTGGACGATGGCGTAGCTGCCGCCGATGAAGTCGGGGTCCTCGTCACCCACCAGGGCGGCGGCGCCGGCGACCTGGGGCACGGGGTTTTCCGTGCCGTCGACGAAGCCCAGCAGGTCGCGGTTGTCGAAGAATTTGAAGCCGTGCACCTCGTCCTCGGTGGTCACGGCTTCGCCGAGGCGATCCATGACGTGCATGGCCAGCTCGAAGCAGAGGTCCGGGCGCATCGCGCGGATGTGCAGTAGGATGTCGCCGGGCGTCGAGACGGCGCGGTGAACGCCGTTGATTTCACGGAAGGGATGCAGGTTCTTCGGGCGGGGCGCGCCGAACAGGCGATCCCAGGCCTCCGACCCGAAGCCCATGACGCAGCTCAGCTCACCCTGCAGGTCGCGGAAGCCGACGCCGCGCAGCAGGGACGACAGGTCGCCGCACAGCTCACGCACAGCGGTTTCGGCCGCTTCGCCTGGTGCGATATTCAGGACCAGAAACAGGGCCGCCGGCGTCAACGGAGCGCAGACGGGCTGAGAGATCAGGGCGGGAGCGTGAGCGTTCATGGCGATCCGTCGACGGGGAGGCTGATCACACGGTATCTGCCTTTCGGCCGCGCTGTTGAAAAGCTCCTTGTTGAGGTTCTGTGCGGGGGACCGGGCGCTGCAACGGCCGAGGGTGAACGAAAAAAGGGTCGAGCTGGCGCTCGACCCTTCGGTCTCGGTAGCTTCGATTTCAATCAGAAGCTGAAGCGGAAGCCGCCGTAGAAGCGCCGTCCCAGGCCGTCGTAGACGTCGGGGAAGGTGGTCCAACCGGTGGCCTGACCGTTGTCGCCGTTGGTGCCGGCGATGAACATGTATTCGTCGAAGACATTGTCGACGCCCGCGTAGACGTTGACGCGCTCATTCAACTCATAGCGGACCTGGGCGTTGACGAAGGTCATCGACGGCAGAGCTGATTTCCATGCTTCGTTGAAGTGGCCGGTATCGGCTTCGCCGACATACTGGACGCCGACCGTCGCCTGCAGCGGACCGCGGGCGTAGAGCAGGTTCAGCACGGCTTCGTTCTCGGGCGACCCGACGGTTCCGGCGAAAGTCTGCGACGCGGCGCCGGGGAAGGCGGTCGAGCCGAAGTCCAGCAGGTGGCTGTAGGTCAGCGATGCTGAAACACTGCCCAGGTCCATCGACGGCGCCGGGAAGGCGTCGTTGAGATCCAGGCTGTAGCTGGCCTTGAGATCCAGGCCTTCGACGTTGATCACCGCCAGGTTCAGGTTGCGGATGTCGAGTTGGTTGAGGGCGCCGACCGAGGATCCGGCCGCGAAGCGCTGGATGCCGCCGCAGAACGGCGAGGTCGGGACATAGGACGCCGCATTCTCGTAGCAGCGGTTGAGCGAGGTCTGGCGGCCGTAGGTGCCGACGCCGTCGTCGATGGAGATGTCATAGTAGTCGACCGAAACCGACAGGCGCGACCACCAGTCGTTCCAGCGCGGGTTGAACAGGAAGCCCGCGGTGAAGGTCTTGGAAGTTTCCGGCGTCAGATCGGGGTTGCCGATGTTGAAGCCTGTCGTGCCCTGTTTTTCGGGTTGGGTCAGGGCGAAGCCGCCGTCGCGTGCGACACGGGCGACGACCGCCGGGTCCAGCATACAGGCCTGGGCCACGGCGTTGCCGATGGTCGAGGCGTCCACGCCGCTGTTCAGCACGACATCCGGGTCAGCGATGTTGGAGCGCGTGTTGAAGAAGGCGGCCTGACCGTTGAGCAGGGTCACGCCTTCACACGGGTCGGTGACGATCGGGAAGGTTTGCGAGCCGGCGTTGAACAACTCGTTGATGTTGGGCGCGCGTACGGCCACGGCGTATTGCGAACGCAGCTTCAGCCACTCGACCGGCTGATACTCCAGCGAGGCGGCCCAGGCTGTGGTCGAGCCGACGGTGCTGTAGTCCGACACCCGCGCCGCCAGGTTCAGATCCAGCGCCTGCGCATAGGGCAGGTCCGCCAGCAACGGGACCCGCAGTTCGGCGAAGGCTTCGCGGACATCGAAGGCGCCGCGCGTTTCCGGCGTCAGATTGCCGGTCGCCAGACCCTTCTGGGTCAGGGGGTCGGGGGTCGAGCGGGCTTCTTCTTCACGATACTCGACGCCGATGACGAAGCCGATGTCCCCGGCCGGCGAGACGTTCGGCAGCGTGCCGTTCACATAGCCGTTGACGATGTACTGCTCCTGGAAGGCGTCCAGACCCGTCGAGGCCTTGAAGTAGTCGACGGCTTCCTTGGAAATGCCGCCTTCCTGGAAGACGTAGATCGGGCGGCAGCCTTGGGCGCGGGCCACGGTGTCGCGGCAGACGGTTTCCCCGCCGACAATGACGGCGTCCAGGGCGTCCTTGAAGCGACTGGTGATGACGTCGCCATTGGTGCGTTGGTCATAGTCCGAACGACCATAGTTCAGGCTGAGTTCATAGCTGAGGTTCGGGGTGATATCCCCCTCGAACCCGGCGACCAGGCGCGCCATGGAACGTTCGGAATCATTGCCGCGGTTGCCGACGTCGTTGATGCGGCGGCGGAAGCCGACGACCAGATCGCTGTCGGCCACGCCGGGGTTCTGGGCGCGTACGGCGTTGGCCAGGGCTGTCGGCACGATGGCGCTGGCGATGGGCACGCCATAGCGGCACTCGCTGTCGCCATCGCCGTCGAAGTCGCGGCAGTCGGGGAATTGATCGATCCCGAACTCGTTCGTGTAGATGTTGTCCGAGCCGACCGGGTTGCCCTCGATTTCGCTGGAGGTGCGGCCGTGGAAGAGCGACATCTCCGAGAAGAAACGGTGGTTGTCATTGATGTTGTAGGTCGCCTGACCGTTGAAGCGGATCTGCTCCTCGGGGACGTAAAGCTGGCGTTCGGCCGCGCGATTATAGCCGAATCCAGCGTTGGTGTAGGGCACGACCGCGCCGCTATCATCGACCACGCGCGTCAGATTGCCCAGGCCGCCGGGGCGGGGAATCAGCGCCGTGCCGCGCGGGATGTAGGATGAGAATATCCCGGGCACCTGATCGCGTGCGCTGGTGACGCCTGCGTCGACGCACATCTGGCGGTCGCATCGGTCGCGGGCATAGACCGACCCGGTCTTCCGCCAGCCCAGCGAGCCGACGAAGTTCCCGCGATCATCAGCGAAGTTGGAGCCGAACTTCAGGCCGATCTTGTAGTTTTCGTTGTCGCCGCGATCGGTGATCCCGCCCTGGGCCGACAGTTCCAGGCCCTCGAAGTCCTTCTGGGTGATGATGTTGATCACGCCCGCCAGGGCGTCGGAACCGTAGACGGCCGAGGCGGCGCCGGTCACGACATCGACGCGCTCGATGAAGTCGGTCGGAATGGTGTTGAAGTCGACGATCTGGCTGCCGACGACGCCTGCAACGTGACGACGGCCGTTGACCAGAACCAGGGTGCGGTTTTCGCCCAGATTGCGCAGATCGACCGTGGTGACGCCATTGTTGGCCGTGGCGAAGGTCGTTGTGGTCGGGGTGAAGGTCGAGACGCCGGCTTCCGGCAAGGTGCGCAGGATGTCGCCCGTATTCATCTGGCCCGTGGCCTCGATGTGCTGGGCTGTGATCACCGAGACCGGAACCGGCGAATCCTGGTTCGGGCGCGCGATGCGCGACCCGGTCACCACGATTTCGTCAACGGTCGTGGCTTCGTTGGCGCCCGGTGAGGATTGGGCTGTCTGCGCCAGAGCCGGAATGGCCGCCGCCAGGGCGCCGCCGACGATGGTGGTGGCCAGCAGATGCCGGCGGAAAAGATGAGTTCTCAAAATCAATGCCCTCCCGGCGCACCCTGCGGGCGCGCAGTTTGTAAGATTGTTCCGCCATCGACCGTGTCGTGATGGAGCGGGTGAACAGTACTTACGGGGCAGATGTGGGCAATAAATCCTTCTGTATGTTTTGTATTATTGAGATTGTAGCAACAATTGCGACACGTAAATATTAATTGCGATGTTGCAATTATTTATCGCTAATTCGACTTTCTCCATGGTTTTATGTTCATTGTTTTTGTTATTTGCTCCCAGTAGCTGGGCCCGACCTGGATTTCCTTGCCGTCGAGAAGGGTAAGAATGATCTTGCGTCCGGTGCGTCGACGCATTCCTCGTACGAAGGCAAGGTTGATGATGACCGAGCGATGGCAGCGCACGAAGCGTGCCGGATCGATCCTCTGCTCCAGGGCGCTGATGGTGTCGCGCACCAGGTAGGATGCGCCGCGTGTGTGCAGTTCGACGTAGTCGCCCTGGGCCAGGATATGGTCGACCTCATCCAGGGGTTGTCGATAGAGGCCGTCGGCCCGCCTCACCCATATTTCGGTTTCATGTGAGGAGGGGGGAGATGCTTGCTGCAGCGTGGCGACCAGAGCCTGAAGCTCGGCAAAGCGCTGATCCGAGTTCCGGGCCTCCAGCCGCCCACGTGCGCGTCGGATCGCGGCGCGCAGCCGTTCGAATTCAAACGGCTTGGTCAGATAGTCGGCCGCATTGAGCTCAAAGGCCTGAACCGCATGCTGGGTGAAGGCGGTGACGAAGATGATCTCGGGGATTGTATCGCTCTGGCGCAACCGGGCGACGACGCCCAGGCCGTCCATGACCGGCATTTCGATATCGAGGATGGCGATGTCGGGCGCGAGGCTGCGGATCAACTGCAGCGCCGTTTCTCCCGAGCGCGCGGCCGCGATCAGTTCGACTTCGGGAATGCAGGCCAGGGCCTGGCGCATCCGGGCCAGGGCCAGGGGCTCGTCGTCGGCTATCAGCACCTTCATGCGGCGGCCTCGAAAGGAAGATCGAGATCGATGCGCCATCCTCCAGACGATCCGGGTCCGTATCGCAAGGAGGCGTCGGGACCGTACAACAGCCTGAGGCGCTGTTCCGCGTTGTCCAGACTTCGGCCCAGACCCTGATTCAGGAAATGCCCCCGGGTGCTGTCGTGCGGGCGCCCGGCGGCGTTGTCGCTGACCCACAACGCCAGGCGCGCGCCGTCGCGGCGGGCCCCGATCTCCAGAGTGACCGGGTCCAGCGAGCGCGCCAGGCCGTGCTTGACCGCATTCTCCACGAATGGCTGAAGGATCAGCCCCGGCACCAGGGCGCACAGGGTTTGGGGCTCGACCGCCATGCGACGCAGTAGTCGATCCGAGAAACGGATCTCCTCGATGTCGAGATAGCGGTTCTGGTTCTCGAGTTCGCTGGCCAGGCTGACGCGGTCGTGCGGCGCCGCGGCCAGGGTATGTCTGAGGAAGGCGCCGAGCCGCAAAAGGGTTGTGTCCGCCTCCTGTGTTCGTCCTTCGCCGATCAGGCTGGAGACGGCGTTCAGCGTGTTGAACAGGAAGTGAGGCTGAATCTGCAACCGAAGGGCGGCAAGCTGGGCCTGTTGGGCTGCCGCCTGGGCCTGGGCCGTTCGCGCTTGCTGGCGACGTAGGTTGTCGCTGGCGACCATGACAGCGCACAGGGCTGACCATGTCATGATCGGCCATAGAAAGGAGATGTAGGTTGAGGCGAGGTTGCGCGGACGCAGGAAATGCTCGCCCGCCTGAATGTGATAGTCAGTCAACAGACGAAAATAGCCGGCGTTCAGCACTGTGTGGATCAGGCAGACCACGAGACCCAGGGCTGCGGCGCGCCAAAACCAGGCGAAGGCGCGCGTCTCGCCAAGGCGGCGCAGGAAGAGCCACATGCTCAGGGTCAGGATGATGCCGGTGCCCAGACTGGCCAGGCGAGCCAGGATCACGCCGTCCAGTTGATTGAAGTCTGTGGGAGAGATCAGGGAACGGGCGCCGAGTTGCAGGGCGTTGATCGTCCAGAAGACGATGGTCAGCACGACCACCATGCCATCCAGTCGGCTGAAGGCCCATGGGCCTGCCCTGTGCGTCCAGTCGTCGTGCGTGTTCATTCCGCCTCCTGCATTGCGAAGAAGCATCAACGACGTCGTGGCGCAAAGCCCCGTCGGCGAAGTCGCGTCTTAACGCGACGAAGCGTCGCTTTTCGCGAGACAGGTCTGGAGTGAAATCGATGAAGCGGGGTCTTGGCGCGGTCGGAAAAGACAGGGAGCCGCCACAATGTGCCCGGTTTGGAAGAGGGGGGCGGTGATGGAACGAGACATGGACCGGATGACCGATGTGTTGTTGGCGGCTCTGGGAGAATTTGAGCGCGCGGCCCCTGGCTTGAGCCTGGGTCAGGCGGCGATGTTCCTGCATATCATCAGATGCGAGGGGGTTCGCATGACGGAGCTTTCCGCCTTGTGCGGGCGTAATGATGCGGTCGTGTCGCGTGGCGTTCGGGCCATGGCTGTCGCAGGAGAGGCCGGGACCCTGGGGAATGGGCTGGGCTTGGTGGAGCTGTCGCGCGGGCGCGACGGCCGGACGCGCCACCTTGCGCCGACGCCCGCGGGGCTGATGTTGGCGGAGCAACTACGGGCCATTCTTCACGCCGGCGATCCGGGGCGACGGGGCGCGGTGGCGGGCTAGAAGGTTCTTCGGTCCCGCGTCCAGATCCGATCCGGAGCGGCCGCGCGCGGGACGCTGCGGGGTCTGCGATCCTGAAAGCGCACGTCGAGGCGATCAAAACGCGGCTGCAGATCGGAAAGGACCCGTCGAATCTCGCTTTCCTGGGCGCGGACGTCAAAATTATCCAGCGCCTCATATTCCACGGTGATGACGGCCTTGCGCTTGATGAGCCGCGCAGGTGCGGGCCTTTGGCCGGCGTCGATGCTCTCGGGACGGGGGCTCTCCAGGCTCACTGCGTCACCAGCACTGCATCGAGGCGGTATCCTTGGCCCCAGACGTTCTGAATCGGCAGCTCCACGCCTGAATTCAGCATGACCTTTCGCTTCAGGCGGCTGATGGCCGTGCGAATATGGCCGCGAGGAAAATCATCCTCAAGAATGAAGCCGTCGACGTGTCGTGTGAAGACTTCCAGCAGCGCCTGATCCCTGCCGCTCAGGCTGATGTGTTGTCCCTTCGGCGTAATGAGGGCGCGCTGGGCCAGTTTCATGGTCCAGGTTTCGTCGAAGGTCGGCAGGACTGGCGACGGGAGGGGCGTTTCAGGCTTTCGACGTATCAGTCGATGCAAGCGCGCCAGAACTTCGCGTGGCGCGGTCTCACGTCCGACAAGATCGCCAGCGCCCATTTCAAGGACCAGAACCCGTTCAACCACTTCACCCTCCAGGGCGACGACGAGCAGGGGCGGGCTATCCGGACGGCTCAGGTCACGGACCGCGCCCAGGGCTGCACAGTTCGGCAGGCGCGCCGCGAGCACCACGGCATCGAAGTGACCGGCCAGAGAGACTTCCCTGTCACGCATATGGTCGAGAGACGTCGTCGCCGAGACGATGAAGCCGGCCCGTTCCAGGTAGCTGCCGAGCGCGTGGGGTTCGTCGTCGCCCAGGTTAATCAGAAGCAGATTGCCGGGATCGCCCGAGGACAGACGATTTTCAGGCATATCCGCCATGTGCAGATCACGGTACAGGTTCAACCTCGGCTCCGTCCTTGGAATGTCGCAGTGTCCGTATTCGTAAGGGCGTTGCGACGACTTTCGTCCGGTCAGTAGCGGGTTGTGAATTTTGTATCGTGTCTTCGTCGCTCTTGTCGTGCTCTTCGTCGTTTGACGGGGGAAGGCCCGGCTGGCTGCTTCGCGCGCCAGGACGAACTGGACGGCGGGGGCGGCAGCCAGATCGCCAGACCTCTGGGGGAGCATGACCAAAAGCGCGGATCAGCCATCGTCTTCCAGAATAGACAGGGCGTCTTCATAAAAGGCGATGCGCTGGCGTTCGAAATCCACGCCGGCCTTCAACACCAGGTGCTGCAGACGACGTCGGCGATCGGATGAAGAGGAGACGAAGTCGCGTCGCTCTATGGCCTGATAGGCGGCCAGTTTTTGCCGATGCAGACTCAGCATTTCCGTTAGCCGCTGCGCGAGGGCGCTTGGTCCGATCACGCTCTCGGCGCGCAGGCGGACCATCAATTCGTCGCGTATGGCGGGCGGATCCATGGGTTCTGCCGTCCACCGGGCGAGCTCCTCAAGGCCCTGGGGCAGGAGATCGTAGCGCCTCTTGCGACCGCGCGCGCCTTCAATGGCGACGCTTCTGACCCAGCCATTGGCTTCCAGTCGGGCCAGTTCACGATAGATCTGCTGGTGCGTCGCCTGCCAGAAATAGCCGATGGAGCGGTCGAAGCGGCTGGCGAGTTCGGACCCGGAACCGGGGCGTTCGGCAAGCGACGTCAGAAGAGCATGGGGCAGGGACATCGGGGCTGAATAGCCGAACCTCAGGAGGCCTTGAAGGCGGGCAGAAGCGTCCCGAGGCGCGCGCCCATTTCGACCGCCAGGGCCTGAACCCCGTTCATGGGGCGCATCATGACCTCGAAGTCCGTGATCAGGCCGTCCTCGTCGAAGCGGATGAAGTCGATGCCCTTCACCCCCCGGTCGCCGACGCGGGCGCTGAACTCCAGCACCACGTTCAGGCCGTCGGCCGTGGCGGCTTCGCGGTGGTAGGCGAAGTCCTGAAACACGGTGATGACCGTGCCGAGCGCCAGGATCAGGGCGTCGGCGCTGTGATAGGCCTTGAAGGCCACCGGCGAGCGGAAGGTGGCGTCCGGGTGGACGATGGCGCGCAGATCGCTCACGTCGGCGCGCGCCACCATGTCGTGCCATCTGGCCAGAGACGCGGCGGCGGCGGGGTGCAGGTTCAGCGTCGTCATGGGGTTCCCTCCCTTAGATAGCGGCGGCCAGGCGCACGCCCTGGTCGATGGCGCGCTTGGCGTCCAGTTCGGCGGCGACGTCGGCCCCGCCGATCAGGCGGACCGAGCAGCCGCGCGCGACCAGATCGTCGTGCAGGTCGCGCAGGGGCTCCTGACCGGCGCAGATAACGACATGATCGACCGGCAAGGTCTTTTCGGCGCCGTCGATGGTGACGTGCAGGCCCTGGTCGTCGATGCGATTGTACGAGACGCCGCTGGCGGTGACGACGCCGTGCATCTTCAGCGCCGCGCGATGAATCCAGCCGGTGGTGCGGCCCAGACGCTCGCCGACCTTGCCGGTCGAGCGCTGCATCAGGAAGACCTGCCGCTCGGCCGGTTCGACCTGCGGCGCGGTGCGGCCCCCGGCGGTCTTGTACTCAGGATCGACGCCCCAGGTGCGGAAGAAGCGGTCGATCGACGGCGGCTCATGGCGTTCGACCAGATACTCGCTGACGTCGTGGCCGATGCCGCCGGCGCCGATGACGGCGACAGTCTTGCCGACCGGGACCTCGTCACGCAGGACGTCGAGGTAGGACAGGGTCCTGGGGTGATCCACGCCGTCGATCTCGGGCGTGCGCGGGCTGACGCCGGTGGCCAGGACGATTTCGTCAAAGCCCTCGTCGGCCAGGGCATTCGCCTCGGCGCGGGTGTTGAGGCGGAGCTTGACCCCGGTCAGTTCCAGCTGCCTGCGGAAGTAGCGCAGGGTTTCGCCGAACTCCTCCTTGCCGGGGATTTTTCTGGCGATGTTGAACTGGCCGCCGACCTCGTTCGCGGCTTCGATCAGGGTGACGTCGTGGCCGCGTTCGGCGGCGGTGACGGCGAAGGCGAGGCCGGCCGGGCCGGCGCCGACCACGGCGATCTTTTTGGCCGTTTCAGCCGGGGCGATGACCAGTTCGGTTTCGTGGCAGGCGCGCGGGTTGACCAGGCAGGAGGTGATCTTGCCGGCGAAGGTGTGGTCCAGGCAGGCCTGGTTGCAGCCGATGCAGGTGTTGATCTCGTCGGCGCGGTTCTGACGCGCCTTCTGCACGAAGGCGGCGTCGGCCAGCAGGGGGCGGGCCATCGACACCATGTCGCAATAGCCCTCGGCCAGCAGGCCCTCGGCCACCTCGGGCGTATTGATGCGGTTGGTGGCGACCAGGGGGATGGAGACCTCGCCCTTCAGTCGTTTGGTCACCCAGGCGAAGGCGGCGCGCGGAACGCTGGTGGCGATGGTCGGGATGCGGGCCTCGTGCCAGCCGATGCCGGTGTTGAGGATGGTGGCGCCCGCCGCCTCGATGGCCTTGGCCAGTTGCACCACTTCGTCGGCGGTCGAGCCGCCCTCGACCAGATCGAGCATCGACAGGCGGTAGATGATGATGAAGTCGGGGCCGACCTTCTCACGCGTGCGGCGCACGATCTCGATCGGCAGGCGGATGCGGTTCTCATAGGCGCCGCCCCATTCGTCGTCGCGCTGGTTGGTGCGGGCGGCGATGAACTCGTTGATCAGATAGCCCTCGGACCCCATGACCTCGACGCCGTCATAGCCGGCGGACTGAGCCAGGGCCGCGCAGTTGACGAAATCGGCGATGGTCTGCTCGACCTCCTCGCCGGTAAGGGCATGGGGGCGAAGGGGGTGATGGGGGCCTGGATGGCCGAGGGGGCGACAAGGTCGGGGTGATAGGCGTAGCGGCCGAAATGCAGGATCTGCAGGGCGATCTTGCCGCCCTCGGCGTGGACGGCGTCGGTGATCCGGCGGTGATGCTCGGCCTCTTCCTCGGTGGTCAGCTTGGCGCCCCAGGGCATGGGACGGCCGCGTTCGTTGGGCGAGATGCCGCCGGTGACGATCAGTCCGACCTCGCCGCGCGCCCGCTCAGCGTAGAAGGCGGCCATGCGCTCGAAGCCGTTCTCGACCTCCTCCAGCCCGACGTGCATCGAGCCCATCAGCACCCGGTTCTTCAGGGTGGTGAAGCCCAGATCGAGCGGCTTCAGCAGTTCGGGATAGGGCATGGCGGCGGCCTGTTATGCATCCAGTTGCATAACAGGTATCGCAGTCTCGATATTATGCAATAGGTTGCAAATCGTCGTCTCGGTTGTGGAGACGCTTTAACCGCCTGTGCCTGCTCGGCTGTGTCGCCGACCATAGAGCAGGTAGAAGCCAAGCCCGACGAGATTCCAGATCAGGAACCCAAAGTGGGTCGTCTGCGGCAGGCTGAAAAGCAGATAGAGGCAACCGAGCACGGCTATGGGGCCGATGATCCAGGCGAGAGGCGTGCGGAAGCCCCGAGGCGCGTCAGGAACGCGCCGGCGCATGATCAGCATGCAGACCGCGACGGCGGTAAAGGCCACCAGCGTGCCGGCGTTGGCCAGGGCCACGATTTCGTCGAGCGGCAGGAAGACGGCGATGACGCCGACGATCGCCACTGTGAAAAGCGTGATGCGAACCGGTGCGCCCCGCGCCGAGACTTTTGAAAGGCCATGGGGCAGCAGGCCGTCGCGGGCCATGACGAAGAAGACGCGGCTCTGCCCGTAGAAGAAGGCCATGATGACTGTCGGCAGGGTGATGACCGCCGTGATCGCCAGGAAGCGGGCGGCGCCCGGCTGTTGGATTTCGCGCAGGATAAGGGCGAGTGGCTCCGGGCTGTTGGCGAAACGGGTGAAGGGTGTCGCGCCCAGCGCGGCGACGGCGATCAGGGTGTAGATCGCGGCGCAAGCGAACATGGAGCCGATTATGCCGATGGCCAGGTCGCGTTTGGGATTTTTGGTCTCCTCGGCCGCCGTGGCGATGGCGTCGAAGCCGTAGAAGGCCGAGAAAATGATAGCCGCCGCCGCCATGATCCCGCGTTCGACGCCGTCGGGGCCCATCGCGCGAGTGAAGCCGTAGGGGCTGAAGGGCTCCAGATTGGCGGCGTTGAAGTGAGGCAGGGCGAACCAGACGAACAGCGCCAGGGCCGACAGCTTCACCACCACCAGGAGCAGGGTCAGGGAGGCGCTCTTGCGAGCGCCGGCGATCAACAGGGCGCCGACGGCCATAATGATGAACAGCGCCGGCAGATTGGCGATGCCGCCTGCGTGGGGGCCCTGCATTAGCGCCATGGGCATGCCGATCCAGTTCTGCAGCAGAGGCGCGGCGTAACCGGACCAACTGACAGCCACGGCGCTGACCACCAGGCTGTACTCCAGGATCAGACTCCAGCCGACGATCCAGGCGGCGATTTCACCCATGACCACATAGCTGTAGGTGTAAGCGCTGCCCGAGGCCGGGATCATCGTCGCCATTTCGGCATAGGTCAGGGCTGCGCATGCGCAGACGAAGCCTGCGATGAGAAACGAGAGCAGGACCGCCGGCCCGGCCTTGTCGGCTCCGATGCCGATCAGGGTCAGAATGCCCGTGCCGACGATAGCGCCCACGCCCATGGCGACCAGATGAGGCCAACTCAGGGTGCGCGCCAGGGCCTGTCCCTCGCGCGGGGTTTCATCAAGGCGTTTGCGCGTGTTCCAGCGGCCCATTCGGGACTCCTGCGTGGGGCGTGATCGAGGCATAGCGAGCCAAGGCTCGGAATCCCCTTCCTCATAACCCTCTCCGGGCCGTTTCAGGACCTCCTTACCGTCAGCACACGAAAAAAGACGCCGGCGATCAGATCGCCGGCGCCGAGTTCACCGTTCAGGAGTACGGTGGAAGTCTGCTCAGAACTTGTAACGGAAGCCGGCGAACACCTGACGACCCGTGTGGTGGTGCACCGAGACCAGGTTGTAGTCGCCGACGTACTGGGTCGGCACTTCGTCGGTCAGGTTGATGCCTTCCAGCGTCAGGGTGAAGCTGTCGTTGACCTGCCACGAGGCCGAGGCGTCGACGTTGAAGGTGTCGACCACGCCCTCGATCGCATTGCCGTTGCGGCCCGGAACCTGAGTCAGGTAGCCGTCGCGGTAGGTGCCCGAGACGCGGGCGCTGAAACGCTCGTCCTCGTAGTAGAGCGTGCCGTTGTAGGCGTTCTTGGACAGTTCGGTCAGGGTGTTGGTGACGCCGTTCGGATATTCGATCTCCGAGTCCACGAAGGTGTAGTTGGCCATCACGCCGAAGTTGGACCAGATGCCGGGCAGGAAGGTGAAGGGCTGCTGGTAGGAGACTTCGAAGCCGGTCAGGTCGCCGCCTTCGGTGTTGACTGGCTGGTTGAAGACCCAGTCGGCCGAGGGCGAGCAACCGGCCACCGAGCCGCAGGCCGCGATGGCCACGCTGTCGGAAATGCCGAAGGCGTTGCCGGTGAAGGGGGCCGTGACGGCGTTGGTGGCGACGAAGCTGTCGATCTTCTTGTGGAAGACGCCCAGGGCCAGAATGGATTCCGGGGCGAAATACCATTCGACGCCGATGTCGTAGGTGGTGGCGCGCGTCGGGTCGAGCAGGGGGTTGCCCGAGTTGACGGTGCGGTTGTTGCCGGACACCGAGACGCTGCCGCCGGGGGTCAGGCTGCCCAGGCCCGGACGCGCCATGACCTTGGCGGCGGCCAGACGGATCAGGAGGTTTTCGCGCGGTTCGATGACGATGTTGGCCGAGGGCAGCCAGTCGTCATAGCTGCGGCTCGACCGCACCTGGATCGGCGTGCCGGCGGCGATCTGGTAGCCCTTGGAATACTGGTCCGTGGTGACGTATCGCACGCCGACATTGCCACGGATCGGCAAGGCGGTGTCGAGGTCGAAGTCGACCTGGGCGTAGGCGCCCGTGGTCTTTTCCTCGACCGAGCGGTTGTTGCCGCTCGCGGGCATCCAGCTCAGGGCGTAGTTGTCGAAGCCGAACAGGTCGGCCGCCTTCTGATAGTCGGGGATCAGCCAGTTCAGTGCCGTGCCCGACGGAATGTCCCAACCGTCCGAGAAGCCGACCGAGCGGCTGTAGCTTCCGATCGCCGCGGCAGCCACGGCGGCGGGGATGCAGGCCTCGGCATTGGCTGTGACCGCCAGCGGCGGGGTGCAGCTGGCCGGATCGCGGCGCTGTTCCGTCGTGGCGAAGGTATAGTCCTTGAAGAAGTAGCCGGTCTTCAGCTGGACGTTGTCGTTGATGTCGAAGACCGTGTTCACCTGGACGGTGTCATAGGTGTTGTCAGCCGTCTGCGGCCGCATGCGGATCTGCGACAGGCGCCACTGGGCCGGATCGTTGACGTCGAAGCCGTAGGTGATCAGCGGCAGGTTCGAGTTCTGGCGATAGTCATAGACGTAATTCTGCGAGTCCGTCTTGTCGAACAGCAGGGTCGTCTGGATCGGGTTGTCGTGCTCGGACTTGCTGGAGCCGACCAGGGCGTCCATGCGGAAGCGGTCGTTGAAGTCATGCTTGAAGTTCAGCGTGACCTGGGTGAACTCGGTCGACAACTCGTCGTAGCGGGACTCTGAGCGCACATCGACGTTGTCGAAGCGCCCATAGAGCATGTTGCCGTTGGCGTCGACGAAGGAGTCGCGAACGATGATGCCGTTGCGGCCGGCGTTTCCGCTGGCGCTGAAGTCCGGCGCCTGCAGGAAGTGTTCGAAGCGAGTGGCGCTGAAGTCGGCGTAGAGGACATCCAGGCTGACTTCGGTCGCATCGCTGGGGCGCCATTGCAGGGCGGCGGTGACGCCCAGGCGGTCCTGATCGTGTTCCAGAATACCGTAGCGCGGCAGGCGAGGGGTGAAGGCGTTGATCACGCCCTGGCCCTGACCGGCGCGGCCGATGTTTCCGCCCTGCCAGCGCACGGTGCTGTGGCCTTCTTCCAGGGCCTCGCGGGTCGAATAGGCGACCGAGAGCAGGGCGCCGAACTTGCCGTCGGCCCAGGTGTTGGAAATCAGGAAGGCGCCGCGCGGGTCGGCGTTCTGGGCCAGGTCATTGTAGCCGAGCTGCCCGGAGACGGCGACCGTCAGGCCGTCCTTGTAGTCGAAGGGACGCGCGGCGCGCAGATCGACCGTGGCGCCCAGCGAGCCTTCCTCGGTTTCGCCCGAGGCGGTCTTGCGCACCGTGATGCTGTTGAACAGGTCCGAGGCGAAGACGTTGAAATCGAAACCGCGGCCGCGGTTGGTGCCGCCCGAGCTGTCTGTGCCGCCGGTGGTGCCCAGGGCCTCCATGCCGTTGATGCGGATGCGGGTGAAATCGGGGCCGAGACCGCGCACCGAGATGTTGCGGCCTTCGCCGGCGTCGCGGGTGATGGCGACGCCCGGGATGCGCTGGATGGCTTCGGCCAGGTTCTGGTCCGGGAAGTCGGCGATGTCCTCGGCGACGATAACATCGACAGCGCCGGCCTCGCGCTTCTTGACGTTCAGGGCCTGGGCCAGGCTGCCGCGGAAGCCGGTGACGACGATTTCATCGACGGTTGTCGTTTCCGGCTCGGCCTGCTGCGCCTGCGCGGCGCCGGCCAGAGCGAGCGTCAGAACGCCCAAAGAGGCGCCGAGGGTCAGCGCATGGCGCGCACGGGTAGCGTGGTGGGTCATCTATATCCTCCTCCCAGTTGAGCCTTTCGGGGATCGCACGTCCCCGTTCCAGCCGCCGCGATCGCGGGAACCGGTGTCATTTGCGTTTGTCACGCTATGGCACCGGTGTCATACATAGCTACGCATAGTTTTCTGCGTGTGGCAAGGCGATGGCGAACGTCGATCCGGCGGGGTGCAAACGTCCTGACCGCGCACAGAAAAACCATGACCGACCGCATCGAGGCGGGCGGCGCACAGGGAGATGATCATGCCGACCCAGCCCCGCGCGTCTGCCACGACATGCGAATCGTCTTTCACCAGCCCGAGCATCCGCGGGCCTGTATCTCCGCTTCGAGAGTTCGCATGACCCAGCCGTTGCGCTTGAACCCCGACCGTCTGTTTCAGGCTGACGCCGACACCCGCGCCGTCGCGCGCCGTCTCTATGCCGAGGTGAAGGGGCTGCCGATCATCAGCCCGCACGGCCACACGGACCCTGCCTGGTTCGCGGGCAATGAGAACTTCGCCAACCCGGCCGAGCTATTGATCACGCCTGATCACTACGTCTTTCGCATGCTGCACTCGCAGGGCATGGCGATGGAGGACCTGGGGGTGCCGCGCGCCGACGGCGGCCCGGTCGAGGCTGATCCGCGCAAGATCTGGCGCCGCTTCGCCGAGAACTATCACCTGTTCCGCGGCACGCCCTCGCGCATGTGGCACGACTGGGTCTACGCCGAGGCTTTCGGCATCGACGTGCGCCTGTCGGCCGAGACGGCGGACCACTACTACGACGTCATCGACGCGGCGCTGCAGACCGACGCCTTCAAGCCGCGCGCCCTGTTCGACCGTTACAACATCGAGGTCCTGACCACGACGGAAAGCCCGCTCGACGCGCTGGAACACCACAAGGTCATCAAGGCCTCGGGTTGGAAGGGCAGGGTCCTGACCGCCTATCGCCCCGACCCGGTTCTGGACCCGGACTACGAGGGCTTCCGCGACAATCTGAAGATCCTGGCCGAGCAGACCGGCCGCGATACGATGTCGTGGGGCGGCTATCTGCAGGCGCTGCGCGACCGCCGGGCCTTCTTCATCGAGATGGGCGCCACCTCGACCGACCACGGCCACCCGACCGCCTTCACCGCCGACCTGTCGAAAACGGATGCCGAGGCCCTGTTCAAGCGGGTCTCGACCGCCCCGGCGACGCCAGCAGACGCCGAACTGTTCCGCGGCCAGATGCTGACCGAGATGGCCGCCATGTCGGTCGAGGACGGTCTGGTGATGCAGCTTCACCCCGGCAGCTTCCGCAACCACTCGGCCACGGTGTTCAACCGCTTTGGCCGCGACAAGGGCTGCGATATTCCGACCCAGACCGACTATGTGCGGGCGCTGAAGCCGCTGCTGGATCGGTTCGGGTCTGACACGCGCCTGACCCTGATCCTGTTTACCCTGGACGAGACCTCCTACAGCCGCGAACTGGCCCCCTTGGCTGGTCACTATCCGGCGTTGAAGTTGGGGCCGAGCTGGTGGTTCCATGACAGCCCCGAGGGCATGCGTCGTTTCCGCGAACAGGTCACCGAGACGGCGGGTTTCTACAACACCGTCGGCTTCAACGACGACACGCGCGCCTTCCTGTCGATCCCGGCGCGTCACGACGTGGCCCGGCGCATGGACTGCGGCTTCCTGGCGAAGATGGTGGTCGAACACCGGATGGAGGAGGACGAGGCCCATGAGCTGGCCCATGCCCTGACCTATGGTCTGGTCAAGGCGGCCTACAAGCTGTGACCCGCCTGAACGACGCGGCCCTGAAGGGCCTGCCCGCCGAGGTCGCGCGCCCCGCCTATGACCGTAGTCACGTGAAGACCGGCGTGGTCCATCTGGGCATCGGCGCCTTTCACCGCGCCCACCAGGCGGTGGTGTTCGACGATGCGCTGAAGAGCGGCGACCTGCGCTGGGGCGTCTTGGGCGCCTCGCTGCGCTCGCCGGGCGTGCGCGACCAACTGAACCCGCAGGACGGCCTCTACACCCTGGTCGTTCGCGACGGCTCGGATGAGCACCTGCGGGTGATCGGGGCCGGACGAGGGGTTCTGGTGGGGGCGGAAGACCCCGCAGCCCTGGTCGCCGCCATGGCCGACGCCGACGTCCATATCGTCACCCTGACCGTGACCGAGAAGGGTTATCGCCTCGACCCGGCGACCGGCGTCCTGTTGATGGACGATCCGGAGGTGGCGGCGGATCTGGCCGACATCGCCGCGCCCCGCACCGCGCCGGGCTTCATCGTCGCGGCCTTGCAGGCGCGCAAGACGGCGGGGCTGAAGCCCTTCACCGTCATCTCCTGCGACAATCTTCCGCATAACGGCCAGCGCATCCGCGCCGGGGTCATCGCCATGGCTCGCCATGTTGATCGGTCGCTGGCCGACTGGATCGAGGCCGAGGGCGCCTTTCCCCAGACCATGATCGACCGGATCGTGCCGGCGACCATCCCCGACGACGTGGCCCGGCTGAGCGCCCGCCTCGGTCTCGAGGACCAGGGCATGGTCAAGGCCGAGCCCTTCACCCAGTGGGTGATCGAGGACTGGTTCGCGGGCGAGCGGCCCGACTTTGTCGCCTTCGGCGTGCAACTGACCGACGCGGTCGCGCCGTGGGAAGACGCCAAGCTGCGCCTGCTCAACGGCGCCCATTCGGCGACGGCCTATCTCGGCGCCCTGTCGGGCAATGAGCATGTGCATGAGGCCGTGGCTGTCCCGGCCTTCCGCGCCTTTATCGAGGCTCTGTGGGACGAGGCGCAGACGACGCTGAACCCGCCGCCGGGGCTGGACGTGTCGGCCTATCGCGACGAACTGATGGCCCGCTTCTCCAACTCGGCTCTGATGCATCGGACGCGCCAGATCGCCATGGACGGCTCGCAGAAGCTGCCGCAACGGCTGCTGGCCGGCGCCGCCGAGCGATTGGCCGCCGGGCAGGGGATCGAAGCCCTGGCGCTGGGCGTCGCCGCCTGGATGCGCTGGCAGGAGGGCGTGACCGAGAGCGGAGAGACCGTGGTGGTCGACGACCCTCTGGCGGCGCGCACAGCCGAACTGATCGCGGCGTCCGAGAACGACGAGGCCGAGGTCCGCGCCCTGCTGACCCTGTCAGCGGTCTTCCCGGCATCGTTGGCGACCGATCGGCGCTTTGTCGAGGCGGTAACGGGCGCCTTCCTGTCCTTGAGAGAGAACGGCGCCGTCGAGGCCGCGCGCCGTGTGACGGAGTAGAGCATGAGCCGCGTCCTGATCCTGAACCCCGCCGATGATGTGGCCATCGCTCTGGATGACATCGCTGCAGGCGACACGCCCGAGGGTCTGGCTGCGCCCGCGCGCGCCGACATCGCCACCGGGCACAAGATCGCTCGCCATGCCGTGGAGGCGGGCGGTCTGGTCCGCCGCTATGGTCAGGTCATCGGGCGGGCGATAGCCCCCATCGAGGTAGGCGATCATGTCCACGTCCACAACCTGGCCATGGCCGAGGACGGGCGTGAGGCCGAGGTGGGGGCGGACGTCCATGCGCCGACGCCGCTGTCCGGCGCGACCTTCAACGGCATCGTCCGCGCTGACGGCCGGGTCGGCACCCGCAACTACATCGGCGTCCTGACCAGCGTGAACTGCGCGGCCACGGTGGCGCGGCGGATCGCCGACGCCTTCCCCGACGCCAGCCTGCCCAAGGGCGTGGACGGGGTGGTGGCCTTCACCCATCAGGGCGGTTGCGGCGGGTCGTCGCTGTCCAGCGACACGACCCTGCTGCAGCGGACGCTGGCGGGCTACGCCCGGCATCCGAACTTCCATTCCATCCTGATTGTCGGCCTGGGCTGCGAAGCCAATCAGATCCCGGCCTGGCTGGCCAATGAGGGTCTGGAGGCTGGACCGCACCTGCGCGCCCTGACCATTCAGGAGGCCGGGGGCACGGCCCGCGCCATCGAGGCGGGCATCGAAGTCGTGCGCGAACTGGTGGCGGAGGCCGCCAAGGTCGAGCGTCAGCCGGTGTCGGCCTCGCACCTGACGGTCGGTCTGCAATGCGGCGGGTCGGACGGCTGGTCCGGCGTGACAGCCAATCCGGCGCTGGGGGCTGCGGTGGACCTGCTGGTCGCGCACGGCGGCTCGGCCATGTTGTCGGAGACGCCCGAGATCTGGGGCGCGGAGCACCTGCTGCTGCGCCGTGCGGCCTCGCAAGAGGTAGCGGACAGGCTGAACGCCCGTCTGGAATGGTGGCGCACCTATGCCGACAAACACGGCATGGAGCTGAACAACAATCCGTCGCCCGGTAACCTGAAGGGTGGACTGACGACCATTCTGGAGAAGTCGCTGGGCGCGGTGGCCAAGTCGGGTTCGACGCCGCTGAACGACGTGATCGGTTACGCCGAGCCGCTGACGGCCAAGGGCCTGAGCTTCATGGACAGCCCCGGCTATGATCCCTGCTCGGCGACGGGCCAGATCGCCTCGGGCGCCAATTTGATCGTCTTCACCACGGGACGTGGCTCGGTCTTCGGCGCCAAGCCCGCGCCGTCGATCAAAGTCGCCTCGAACGCCAAACTGGCGAGCTGGATGGACGAGGACATGGACATCGACGCTTCGCCGGTCCTGACGGGAGTGGCGATGGAGGCGGTCGGTCGCGCCATCTTCGAGCGGATGCTGGCCGTGGCCTCGGGCGAGCCGTCCAAGTCCGAGGCTCTGGGCATCGGCGACAACGAGTTCGTGCCCTGGCAGGTCGGCGCCTATCTCTAGGCGCCAACTTTACCGCTGATCACCCCGCCAGGGTCTCGATCAGTTCGCCCATGTTGCGGATGAAGACCTGGGTCGAGACGCACTCGACCGGATAGTCGGTATTGTAGGGCGAGGTGTCCCACAGGTCGCCGACGCGGGTGGTCTGATACTCGCCGCCCGTCACCGCCGCCGGGGCCTCGCCGATATAGGGGTTCGAGGTGGTGGTCAGGGGCGAGGGCCAGTAGCCGCGCGCGTTCAGGCCCGCGACCAGTTCAGCGGCGCGGCCTGGCGCGGGCTTGGCCAGACGGCGCGCGTCCGACGACATGTCCCAGACGTCCACGTCCTGCAGGGTGAAGTATTTTGGCAGTTTCAGCGACCCGGCGCGGGCCTTCAGCGGCGAGTTGCGGCTGGCTTCCTCGGGCGACTGGGCGGCCAGTTCCTCGTACTCGCGACGCAGGGCGGCGGTGTCGACGTTGCGGAATGAGCCGTAGTGGACGATCAGGTTGTTCGGGTTGGCGTCCGCATAATATTGGCCGTTGGTGATGTTGGACCCGCGCCGGTGGATATAGACTGGGGTGTTCGAGCCTTCGAGGATGAAGGTCGGGTGGGTGCGACCCGGCGCGATCAGGTTCTGGGGCGTCTTGACCTGATCCAGCCAGTCCAGGGCCTCGGGCAGGCGCGTCAGGTATTTGCGGTCGCCGGTCAGGCGATAGAAGCCCAGCATCGACTTGATATTGGCGCCCGTGGTGTGGGTGGCGAAGGCTTGCGGCTCGATGGTGCGAGCGCCGGCCGGCTTCAGCGTGTCGGGGAAGTGCTGAAGGCCCCAGGCCGGTTGAGGCATGGGCTGCTGGGTCTTCACATAGATGTCCATGCCGCGATGGATGGCGTCCAGCAGGCGCGCATCGCCGCGACCGTTCACCGCCAGCCCCTGATAGGCGTAGAGCAGGAACTCCAGGTTCTCGCCGGCCACATCGTCGTTGAAGGTGATGTAGGGGGTGTAGTCCTCGTGGCCGTGAACGCCGCCGCCCTGGACGAAGGGATAGCGTTGGGGCCAGCCGCCGTTGGCGTACTGGGCGTCGAGGACGAACTGGATCGCCTTGTCCAGCGGGGCGCGATACTTGCGCTCGCGCTTCTCCAGATAGACCCGCAGCAGCAGTTGCGATGCCTCGGCCGTGCCCGCGTCGTCGAAGGTGGCGTTGCCGTAGTAGCGGTGGAATTCCTCCATCCGCCAGGCGTTCTTGCCATAGGTGGCGTACCAGCGTTTCAGCGACTCCTCGCCCGCCGTGTCGATGACGTAGTTCCAGCCGCCCGCCGGGTGCTGGCCGCGCACCAGGGCGTCGGTCGCGGACTTGGCCGCCTCGTAGAACTGCTCGTCGCCGGTGGCGTGATAGGCGTCGAGGAAGGCGTGACCGACCGTCGCCGTGCCCGGAGGCTGAACCCAGATCATCGTCGGCGAGGCTTCCAGTTCGCCCCAGCGGCGCGAGAAGTCGGGCAGGACGTTCCAGACATAGCCGCCCTCGACGGCGGCCTCGTCGGTCATGAAGCGGGTCGCGCGCTTCATCGCGGCAATGACGGCGGCGCGGTCGGGCGCGGCCTGAAGCACAGTCTTGGCCAGAGCAGGGGAGAGGGCAGGGGCGGAGGCGGCCGTGAAGGTCGCGGCGGCGCCGGCGGCCAGCAGGGCGCGGCGGTTCATGAGCGTCATGGTGTCTTCCTCGGATGCGTCGCCTCGCAGCTCTCGCGGCTGCTTGAATTCAGCGAAGCTAATCATGATTGACACCGGTTTCCTAGTGCCGATGCGCGACTGGAAACGCGTTGGTTTTCACGAAGCCGTCAGCGACGGATGTCAAAGCCGCCGTCACCCATGGCCGCGCGCACCTCAGCGGCGGTGAACAGGTTGAAATCGCCCGGCACCGAGTGTTTCAGACCCGCCGCCGCCAGACCGAAGTCCAGCGCTTCCTGATCCGACCAGCCGCTCCACAGGCCGAACAGCACGCCCGAGGCGAAGGCGTCGCCGCCGCCGACCCGGTCCACGACACCGGTCATGTGGATGGCCTCGGTTGAGGTCTCGACGACTTCGCCATCGGCGCCGCGCGTCAGCATGACCGCCGACAGGGCCTGATCGGCGACGCTTTCCTGCACGCGCAGGGTGCAGGCGATGCGTTGCAGGCGGGGATAGGCGTCAAAGGCGGCGGCGGCGGCCAGGCGGCGCCGGGCATGGGGATCGGCGTCCTCGAACTTCGTCTTCAGCACCAGGGCGAAGTCGCGATCGTCTGCGAAGGCGATCTCGGCCCCGGCCAGCATCTGGCTCAGGGTTCCGGGCGGATCGCCGGCCCATTGTTCCCACAGTTTGCCGCGGAAGTTGCCGTCGTAGCTGACGCGAACGCCCTTGCTGACGGCAGCCTCGACCAGCTCAACGGCCGCGCGTGAACCGTTGGGGCCGGTGGCCGGGGTGACGCCGGAAACGTGCAGCCACTCATAGCCGTCCAGCAGGGCGTCCCAGTCGAAGGCGTCGGCGACGCGCTCGACAAAGGCCGAACCGGCGCGGTCGTAGAGCACTTCGGACGGACGGCGAACGGCGCCGGGCGTCAGGAAGTAGAGACCCATGCGGCCCGGCGCGAAGATGACGGGCGCGGTGTCCACGCCGTAGCGCCGCACCTCGTCGCGCGCCGCCTGACCCAGGGCGTTGTCGGGCAGGACGGTGGCCATCGCCGCCGGCGCGCCGAAGCGGGCCAGGGCGACGGCGACATTGGCTTCGGCCCCGCCCGGACGCGCGGTCAGGGCCGGGGACTGCAGCAGCAGTTCGTTCTGATTCGGACTGAACCGCAGCAGCATCTCGCCGAAGCAAAGGATACGGCCGCCATTCTTGGGGCCTAGGCTCGCGACGCGGTCGCTCGCGGCTTGAGGCCTGGCTGCTGCTGACTGGTCTTTGGTCATGGTCTGGACGCTAGCGCGGGATCAGCGCGCCAGCCAGCCGCCGTCGACCGGCAGGGTGATGCCCTGCACATAGTCGCTGGCGCGGCTGGCCAGGAAGACGGCGGCGCCGCCCAGGTCCGTCGGATCGCCCCAGCGCCCGGCCGGAATGCGGCCCAGGATCTCCTTGGAGCGCACCGGGTCGTCCTGCAGCGCCTGGGTGTTGTCCGTGGCGAAGTAGCCGGGGGCGATGGCGTTGGCGTTGATGCCGTGTCTGGCCCACTCATTGGCCATCAGCTTGGTCAGGCCCGCCACGCCGGATTTCGACGCGGTGTAGGAAGGCACGCGGATGCCGCCCTGATAGGACAGCATCGAGGCGGTGTTGATGATCTTGCCGCCGCGTTGGTCGGCGATCATGCGCTTGGCGGTCGCCTGGCTGAGGAAGAACAGGACCTTGAGGTTGACGTTCATGACGTCGTCCCAGTCCTGCTCCGAGAAGTCCACGGCGTCGGCGCGGCGGATGATGCCGGCGTTGTTCACCAGGATGTCGACAGGGCCGAGAGCGGCGGTCGCCTCGTCCAGAATCCGTTCGACCGGTTCGATCGAGGTCAGATCCGCCTGGATCGAGACGCCCTTGCGCCCCTTCGCCAGCACCTTGCCGACCGTGTCGTCAGACGCGCGCCGGGCGACCGAGGCGACGTCGGCGCCTGCCGCAGCCAGCGCCAGGGCGATGCCCTGACCCAGGCCCGTGTTGCCCCCGGTGACCAGGGCGACCTTGCCAGTCAAGTCGAACGGATTGCTCATGACGTGGACATTTCCTCTAGATGTCGTTTTGACGTCGGGACGGGTCCCGGCTTGTCTGGGTAGGAAACCGGTGTCATATACCGACCCGGATGGCTAGGCCATAGCTGAAAACACCTCTGGATCGCTCACGCTGCCATGTCGCACCTGGGGCGCCCGAAATTCGCCGACAGTCGGCAGCAGATTGCCTAGCCCGAGAGGAAACCCAATGAAGATCGCGCTTATCATCGAGAACAGCCAGGCTGCGAAGAGCGAGACAGTGCATGCCGCCCTGACCGCCGTTGCAGAACCTCTGGGCCATCAGGTCTTTCACTATGGAATGTACACGCCTGAGGACAAGGTCTCGCTGACCTACGTCATGAACGGGCTTCTGGCGGGCATCCTGCTGAACTCGGGCGCCGCCGACTTCGTCGTTACGGGCTGCGGCACGGGCATGGGCTCCATGCTGGCCGCCAACTCCATGCCGGGCGTCTTCTGCGGCCTGGTGATCGATCCCACCGACGCCTTCCTGTTCGGTCAGATCAACGACGGAAACGCCATCTCCATGCCCTACGCCAAGGGCTTCGGCTGGGCGGCCGAGCTGAACCTGCAGGACGTCTATCGCAAGCTGTTCGAGGGCGAGCGCGGTCTGGGCTATCCCAAGGAGCGCGCCGAGATCATGGCCAAGAACCGCGGCATCCTGAAGGACCTGAAGTCCGTCACCTGCAACGACATGCTGACCGTGCTTAAGTCCATCGACCAGGACCTGCTGAAGGCGACTGTGGCCGGTGAAAAGTTCCAGGAATACTTCTTCGCCAACGCCACCGACGAGGGCATTCGCGAGAATCTGAAGAGCGTCGTCAGCGCGTAATCCGTGCTCTGAAGGGCGCAAGAACAGGCGGTCGGCGCGCAGGCGTCGACCGCCTCTGTCTTTCAAGCGGGATCGTCAGCCCAGGGACGCGGCGGAGCTGCGCACCACAAGCGCCGGCCGGACCTCAGGCTGCTGCAGCTTGGCAGGATCGACACCGCGCATGGGGGCCAGCAGCTTTTCAGCCGCCATCTGGCCCATTTCGCGGATCGGCAACCGGACTGATGTGAGGTTGGGCCAGACCCGCGCCGCCATGGGCAGGTCGTCGAAACCGACTACCGACAGGTCGCGCGGCAGTTCCATGCCCCGTTCGCGCGCCGCCTGCATGACGCCCAGGGCCATGTCGTCGTTCAGGGTGAAGATGGCGGTCGGCGGCTGGGGCAGGGACAGCAGGGCGTGGCCCGCCTCGACGCCGGATTCGTAGGTATAGGCGCCTTGAAGGTCATATTCCGGCGTCAGGGCGATGCCGCGTTCCGCCAGGGCGTCGATGAAGCCCTGACCGCGCACGGCGGAGGACCGGAATGAGGCGAGGCCGCGTACCAGGGCGATACGGCGATGGCCCAGATCAGCCAGATGACGCGCCGCTTCGGCGGCGCCGATCCAGTCGTTGGTCACAACCATGTTCTGCGGCTCATCCAGAGCCAGAGAGGCGATGCGGACATAGGGGCAGTCCAGTTCGCGCAACAGTTCGATCACTGCATCGTCTTCGGACACCGAGGGCGGCATGATGACGCCGAACAGGCGTTGACGCTCGACGAAGCCGCGAATGTCCTTGAGCAGGGTAGGGGAGTTCCGGCTGCAAGGATGGACGACCAGCTCGAGGCCCGATCCTTTCAGGGCGTCCAGGATGCCCTGCTGCATGTTGACGACATAGGTCGGGCTGGGCTGATCGTAGATCATGCCGACCAGGAAGGACCGGCGGAAGGCCAGGCCCCGCGCCTGCGGGTCGGGGATGAAGCCCAGTTCGTCGATCGCGGCCTGGACCCGCTCGCGCGTGTCCTCGCGCACGAAGGGCGACTGGTTGATGACGCGCGACACCGTCTTCTTCGAGACCTCGGCCACGCGGGCGACGTCGTTGATGGTGGCTCGCTTGCCCGGTTTGGCTGAGCGCGAATCGTCTTGCGACAACAGCGTTCCCCTTCGTGTTCTTGTTTGACACTAGGCATAGCCCCGCTTGGCGTCGCGCGCCATGGGCAGTTTTCAAGGCGGATTGACACCGGTTTCCTAACCCGCCCATTATCGGGCGTTTTCCAATGGGGCGTCATTTGACCGACCAGATCATTCTTTCGGAGCGCCAGGCATGACGGCGGCTCCCGTTCAGACGCCGAACGCCGATCAGGCTGTCGCCGAGACCTTCGTCAACGCGCGTCTCGCTGCGCGCGCTGTGCCGGGCTATCCGGGGGAAGCGCCCGGGCAGATGGCGCGCTCCTACGCCATTCAGGACGCCGCCATCGCCCTGTACCCGGACAAGGTCGTGGGCTGGAAGGTCGGCGGCGTGCCTCCGGCGCAGCAGTCGACCCTGGGCATCCACCGTCTGGCCGGCGCCATATTCGCCGGCAATGTCTGGACCACGGGCGAGGCGCCGACCCCTCTGCCCGCCATCGAGGGCGGATTCGCGGCGGTTGAGGCCGAGTTCATCGCCCGCATCGGCGCCGACGCAGACCCCGCCAAGACAGACTGGACCATCGAGGAGGCCGCCGATCAGATCGACGCCGTCTTCATCGGCGTGGAACTGGCGGGCAGTCCGCTGTCCGCCATCAACGATCTGGGCTCGGCCGTGGTCGCCTCGGATTTCGGCAACAACGGGGGTCTGGTGATCGGCCCGGAACTGACCGATTGGCGCGATCGCATGGATGCGATCCAGGTCGAAACCGTCATCGACGGCGTCAGCGTCGGCAGGGGAGGCTCGCCCTCGCTGGCCGGTGGTGCGCTGGAATCGGTGCGCTTCCTGCTGGAGCATTGCGCGCGCTGGGGCCGTCCGCTGACGGCAGGGACGCTGGTTTCGACCGGCGCCGTCACCGGCGTGCATCGCATCTACGCCGGCAGTGAGTCGACGTGCGTGTTCGAAGGCGTGGGGGAAGTCCGTTGCACGGTCGTGAAGGCCGCGCCGCATCCGACGTCAGACTAGTATCTAATCACTGCGCGAACCTGTCCGCCGTTCAGGATGGTCAAGAAGACGGGGCGCGCCGAGGAAACCAAAGGGAATGGGTCTCGTACCATGAGTGACGCTTCGAAAGCCGCACCCGCCGGGGAGGGGCCGATCCGCGTGACGGCGCCGCCGGCGGGCAAGTACCGCTGGATTGTGATGTGGCTGCTGTTCGCGGCCATGGTCATCAACTATGTCGATCGCCAGATGATCGGCTTCCTGAAGCCGACGCTGTCGACCGAGTTCGGCTGGTCCGAGACGGACTATGCCGACATCGTCTTCTGGTTCCAGGCCTCCTACGCCGTCTTCTACCTGATCTTCGGTCGGGTGATGGACAAGATCGGCGCGCGCTGGGGCCTGGGGGTCGCCTTCTTCATCTGGCAGATCGGCCACATGATGCACGGCGGGGCCCGCGATCTGTCGCACTTCATCATGGCCCGCATGATCCTGGGTGTCGGCGAGGCTGGCGGCTTCCCGGGCGGCATCAAGGCCGTGGCCGAGTGGTTCCCCAAGAAGGAACGCGCCTTCGCCACCGGCCTGTTCAACGCCGGCACCAATATCGGCGCCATTGTCACGCCCTTGCTGGTTCCGGTTCTGGTGCTCAGCTTCGGCTGGCAGATGGCCTTCGTCATTACCGGCTTGCTGGGCCTGATCTGGTTGCCGATCTGGCTGATCGTCTATCGCCGCCCGCGCGAAATGAAGACGCTGTCCACGGCCGAGCTGGAATGGATCGAGCAGGACCCCGCCGACACCGTCGAGAAGATCGGCTGGAAGAAGCTGCTGACGGTCAAGGAAACCTGGGCCTACGCCGCAGGCAAGTTCCTGATCGACCCGATCTGGTGGATGTTCCTGTTCTGGCTGCCTGACTTCCTGGGCAAGAGCTATGGTTTGGACCTGAAGACCTTCGGTCCGCCGATCGTGGCCATCTATCTGCTGTCCGACGTCGGTTCGGTCGGCGGCGGCTGGCTGTCGTCACGGTTCATGCACAAGGGCATGAGCCTGAACAAGGCGCGCAAGCTTACCATGCTGCTGTGCGCCCTGTGCGCAGTTCCGGTCGCTTTCGCCGCCTTCGCGTCCAACCTGTGGATCGCGGTGCTGATCATCGGTCTGGCCACGGCGGCTCACCAGGGCTTCTCGGCCAACCTCTACGCCTTCCCGGGCGACGTCTTCCCGCGTGGCGCTGTCGGATCGGTCGTCGGCATCGGCGGCATGCTGGGCGGCATCGGCGGCATGATCATGGCCAAGTACGCCGGCTTCGTGCTGGACAAGATCGGCACCTATACCCCGATCTTCGTGGTGGCGGCCTCGGCCTATCTGGTGGCCCTGTTGGTGATCCATCTGATCTCGCCACGATACGAACCGGCCAAGGTCTGATGACCTGACGCCGAGAGGGGCGCTCGTCTGAGGGGGCGAGCGCCCTTCTTCAATTCCGACAGGAGGCGGCAATGGATGTGAACCGGCGTGGTTTGTTGATCATCGGGGCTGCAGCCCCTGCTCTGGCGACGGCCCTGCCCGTCAGCGTCGGGGCGCAGACCGTTGCGCCGCCCGATCCGACCGAGGTCGTCCGTCTGTGGCCGAACGGCGCGCCGGGCGGGGAGGGGGTGACGGTCAGCCCCATCGTCCCCGAACGCTCGACCGATCCCGCCTATCGCGACCGTTACGCCCAATACACCACCGACCCGATCATGACGGTGATGCGGCCCGACAAGCCCAATGGCTCGGCCATGCTGCTGATCCCCGGCGGAGGCTACCGCTGGTCGGTTCTGGACAAGGAAGGCTTCGACGTCGCCCGCGTCTTCGCCGCCAGCGGCACGACCTGTTTCGTCCTGCGTTATCGCCTGCCCGCAGACGGCTGGTCGGCGGGAGCGGATGCGCCCTTGCAGGATGCGCAGCGCGCTATCCGCCTGATCCGCAGCCGCGCTGCCGAGTTCGGCGTGCGGCCCGATCGGATCGCGGTTCTGGGGGCGTCGGCGGGCGGGCATCTGGCCGGATTGGCCAGCGCGCGGACGGATGCGACCTATGCCCCGGTCGATGCGGTGGACGAGGTCTCGCTGCGCCCTGATCTGACGGTGCTGATGTATCCGGTGGCGACGATGAGCGGTCCGCATGTCCACGCGGGGTCGCGCATGCATCTGCTGGGCGAGGCGCCGACGGCGGAGCGGATCGCCGCCTATTCTCTGGAACGGATGAACTGGACCGAGGCGGCGCCGGTCTTCCTGCTGCACGCTATGGACGACGCCTCGGTGCCGGTCGAGAACAGTCTGATGCTGCTGACCACGCTGAAAGCCGCCTCGGTGAAGACCGAGGTCCACCTGTTCCAGGAAGGCGGCCACGGTTTCGGCGTCCGCCTGATCCAGGGGCGGCCGGCTGCGGTCTGGCCGGAGCTGGCGCGCGCTTGGGCCGCCCGCCTGGACTTTCCCCTCTAGGTTCCCGGCTGGATGTAGGGGATGGCCGAGAAGAAGGCCCGCTCGTCGCCACGCGGGTCGTTGGCCATTCTCGGCTCGACGTCGAACAGCAGGGTCTGGCGCGTCGGCAACTCGTAGCGATCCCAGCGCGGCAGGCCCGCGTGGTTGGGATCGCCGTCGCGAGCGAGGGCGATGAAGGCGTCGCTCATGCGATCGGCTACCACCTGCGCGCCCGGTCCCCTGGTGCGCGACCCCGGCGCATTCACATTGTCGAACACCAGAGGGATGTCGGCGGTATGGAAGGCGCCCTTCCGGCCCGAGGCCGTCTCGCCTGGGAAGTCCAGCTGATAGACCCAGGCCGGGGCGCCCGCCTGGGCTCGTTCCTGGGCTTCGATCACCGCGCCGCGCCATGAACGACCCGCCGTGGTTGCGGCGATCAGCACCTGATCTGGCGACCAGTCGGGATGCATCCGGCGATAGGCGGTGATCACGGCTTCGGGGGTGATGTCGATCCGCATGACGCCGGGCGGCATCCGCGCGGCCAGCGTGTCCCAGGTCAGGCCGAGGTTCTTCGGGTCGTTGCCCATGAAGCCCAGGGTTTCCTCGCGCGTGTTGCCGATGATCATGGGGATGGTCAGGCCCTGCGGCGCGGCGTCCGGATAGAAGGGGTGGCGCGGCAGGCTGCGGAAATCCAGCACCGGCCCGAAGTAGAGCCCGCCGTAGCCGAGGATGGGGTCTTCGACCGATTGCGTTTCCAGCAGACGCTCAACGGGCAGGTCGGCTGCTTCGTGGGCGCGGTCGGGAGTCAGGCCCAGGGCCTTCAGCCAGGCGGTCGCGCGGGTCGTGGCGTTGACGGGGCCGGACGCCGTGACCTGCTGGCCGCTCATGGTGGCGGCGCAGTGGAACAGGCCCCTGGCGGCGGGCATGGCCATCAGGGTCGCGATCTTGGCGCCGCCGCCCGACTGGCCGAAGACCATGACCCGGCCGGGATCGCCGCCGAAGGCCGCGATATTGTCGCGCACCCAACGCAGGGCCAGGATCAGGTCCAGCTGGCCGACATTGCCCGAGTCCTCGAACCCCGGCGCCAGCCGCGCCAGATAGGCGTAGCCCAGGGCGTTCAGCCGATGGTTCAGCGTCACCACCACCACGTCGCCGCGCGAGGCAAGCCGCGTCCCGTCATAGAGCGGCTCCGATCCTGATCCGCTCGAATAGGCCCCGCCATGGATATAGATCATGACAGGGCGGCGGCCAGCGTCGACGCCGGGCGTCCAGACGTTCAGGAACAGACAGTCTTCGCTCTGGTTCGGCTCGTCGCCCCGCTGTGGGCTGGCGGCGCCATAGTCGAAGGCGGCAGCCGGGTCGCGCCAGGGCGTCGGCGGCGCGGGCGGCTGGAAGCGCCGTGTCGGCGCGCCGTAGCGCAGACCCTTGAAGACGCTGATCCCCTCCTGACGGCGACCGATGACGGGGCCGACCCGGGTGTTCGCACGCGGGCTGGACTGAGCTCCGGCCAGGCTGGTTGAGGGCAGGGCCGCGGCGGTGAGACCGGTCAAAAGGGCGGATCGGCGGGTCAGCATCGGAACATTCCTGTCGTCACGGTGACGTCTGAGAAACCGGTGTCATGACTTCAACAGGGAAAAAGCCGAAGGCGCCAGAGCCCGACGCGAAAAGGCCGCAGCCCGCACAGCACCGTTGAAGTAGTTCACACGGTTGAAGCGGCAGCCGACGGAGGTCGCGCCCGCGCCCTGTGGCTGGAAGGCCAGCGGGGCCTCGCCTTGCAGCACGCCGTTGACGAAGCTGCGATAGGTCGTCCCGTCATAGGTCTGGGCGACGTGGGCCCATTGACCGACCGGGTGCAGCCGGTCCGGGAAGAGCAGGGTCTGGTTATAGCCGGGCCCCTTGGTGAAGGCGTCCAGCGACCACTGGCGGTCATAGACCCGGATTTCGAACAGGAAACGCGTACCAGGCCATTGCGTGGCGTCCGTCGTCGGGGGCGCCTCCTGCAGGTGGAACCAGCGCTGCTCGTGCGCCCCGCCGTCGGGCCGGAACAGGGCTTCGAAGGTGAAATGCCTGGCCCCCGCCAGAGGGTGGTTGTCGATGAACAGGGCGTCGTCGACACCGTCGAACCGGATGGCGCGCCCATAGGGAGAGTCGATCAGAAGCGGCTGGCCTTCGGCAGTGACGGCATGGCCCCCGACGGCTGTCAGACGGTCGAAGGTCCAGATGTCGGGTGACGACGCCGCAGCCACGTTCCTGGGTGTAACGCATCCGTTTGCGGCGAGCGCCAGACCTGCGCCCAAAAGGGCGCGGCGTGGAAGAGGCCGGGGCTGAACGGTCATCGGGAACTCCGCATCTTTATGGGAGAGGGGCGGTGAGCGGGCCTGCGCTCGCTCACCGCAGTCGTGGTCAGTCCGCCGCGGGGTAGGCGAACGGATCGGTCGGCGTCGGCTCGGTCGGCAGCGGCATGCGCGGCAAGGGCGCGTCGCGGTTGGCCGCGTTCAGCAGGAAGCTGGCCAGGATCACCGCGGCCTGACGCAGGTCTTCGGGCTTCAGGTGGTCATAGCTGTCGATGCTGGTGTGGTGGATGCGGCTGGAATAGTCGAGCGGGTCCTGGATGAACTGGTAACCAGGGACGCCGACCGTCTGCATGTAGACGTGGTCGGTGCCGCCCGAGGGCCGCAGCGAGACAGTGGTGGCGCCCATGCTGGCGAAGGGGGCCAGCCATTCCTGGAAGATCGGGGCGGCGGCGACATTGCCCTCGGCGTTGATGCCGCGGATCTTGCCCGAGCCGTTGTCGAGGTTGAAATAGGCGACCAGGTCGCGATAGCCGGGGCGCGGCTCGATCGGCCAGCGGTTGCGCCATGTGCGGTTGCTGGGCAGGGCGGCCAGGGCCGGGTCCGACGACGGCGCGCGCGTGGCCAGATAGCGATCGACATAGGCCAGGGAGCCCAGGATGCCCTGCTCCTCGCCGTTCCACAGGGCGAAGCGGATGGTGCGCTTGGGCTTGACCTTCAACTGCGACAGGATGCGAGCAGCCTCCATGACGACTGCGCTGCCGGCGGCGTTGTCCTGGGCGCCGTCCGAGGCGACCCAGCTGTCCAGGTGAGCCCCGGCCATGACGTACTCGCCCGAGCGGTCCGAGCCGGGAATGTCGGCCAGGATGTTGTAGGCGTTGACGTCTTCATCGTGGAACCGGACCTCGCTGACGAGTTCCAGCGTCGGCGGCGTGTCGGTCAGGGCCAGACGAGCGAGGCGACGGTAATCCTCTGCGGCGATCTCCATGCCAGGCAGCTTGGGCGTAGCGCCGACCTGGTAGGTATAGCCCGTGCCGTGCAGCAGACCGCCGTCACGTTGCGACATCCGTACCCAGGCCAGGGCGCCTTCTTCGGCCAGGAAGGCGTCCAGTCGGCCGCTGAACTCGGCCATCTTCAGCTGGCGTTCGACCGGAACGTGGACGTGCTGCGGCTGCATGTAGGTGTTGCGGTCGCGCAGTTCGGCGTCGGTCCAGCGGCGGAAGGCCGGCTCGGTCGGTTCCGAGCCGGTGTCGGGACGGGTCAGCATGACGATCTTGCCGGACAGCTTGCCGCGCCACCTGTCGAAGTCCTCGACCTTGGTGATGGGGGCCACGACGACGCCGGCGCTGACGGTTCCATTGGTCGAGGGCGTCCAGGCCACCGGAATGGCGCGCAATTCGATCGGACGCGGCGACGTCATGCGCGCGCTGGAACGGACGATGGACCAGCCGCGTCCGAACTCGAAGCCCTCGGCGCGGACGTTGGACAGTCCCCAGTCGCGGAAGCGTTGCTGACTCCACTGTTCGGCCTGGCGCATCTGCGGCGAATTGGTCATGCGACCACCGATCCTGTCGGTCAGGTAGGCGGCGGTCTGCATCACCTCGCTGTGGTTCAAACCCTGATCGATGATGCCGTTGATCGCGGCGCGATCAACAGATTGCGCCAGCGCGGGTGTGGCGAGGATGACGGCCGACAGGCCGACCAGCAGATGTTTCATGATAAAGCCCCCAGGAATCACGATCTCCGTCGATATGACGACATGCCTCGTTGCTCTGCAAACCTATGTTTGACGCAAATCTGACACCGAAGGGCGCGGCTACCGTAACGTGCCATCCCTATAGGGGCGCCAACGGGGAGCGTTGCGTTGGTCAGTCACGAGCAGGAGGTGGGGCGCGCGCTGGCGACGCATAGCCGGACGTTGCTGGCCTATGTGCGTCGTCGGGTCTCTTCCGGCGCTGACGCTGAGGACGTGGCGCAGGAAGCGGTCATGCGCGTTCTGGCGCGGGCGCGCGAAACCCTGATCCTTGACCCCATGTCCTATGTGCGACGCGCGGCGCGGAACATTCTGACGGACCGGGCGCGGCGAGATGAGAGCCTGGGGCTTGACGATCTGGATGAGGCGGAGCTTCCCGTCGACAGTGCGGCCACGCCGTTCCAGGCGCTGGAGATGAGCCAGCGTCTGGAATCGTATCGCAGGGCTCTTGAGGAGATGTCGCCCTTGCGACGTGAGGTCTTCCTGCGCCGTCGGGCTGATGAGCAGTCTTATGATTCCATTGCGCGCGATCTTCGGATATCGGTCGCTGCGGTGCAGAAGCATTACAGCCGCGCTGCCCGGGATTTGCGTAAGGCGGCGGGGGGCGATCAATGACAACCAGACGCATCAGACCCTCGGAGGACCGGGCCGCGGCGCTTTGGGCGGATATGAAACGCGCATCTGGCTGGACGACGGAGCGACAGGTGCAACTGGACGCGTGGCTGAAGGATCGGCCGGATCGCCAGGCGTTGCTGCGTCGCCATGAGGCGCTGATCGACGACCCCGCTCTCGCACGCGCCGGGCGCGACCTGCGACAGGCTCGAAACACCCGGCAGGCGCGGCGGGAAACCTGGTTCAAACAACCTCGGCTCGTGGCGGCGATGGGCGCGGGTCTGGCGACGGCGGCCGTGACGATCATTATCGGCGTCAACATGCTGCCGAGAGGCGAACGGCTTGTCGGCACGCCCGGGACGCCGGCGCCGGTTGTGCTGGCCGATGGTTCGGAGGTGCGTCTCAACGGATTGAGCGAGGTGCGGGTTGAGTTGGGACGCCAGGAGCGCCTGCTGCACCTGAAAGGCGAGGGCTTCTTTGAGGTGGCGGCGGACAAGGCCCGTCCCTTCTCCGTGGATGTGGACGGGGTGCGGGTCACCGCCGTCGGCACCCGCTTCAACGTCGATCAGCGCAAGTCGGCTGGCGGCGATGCTGTAGAGGTCGTGGTGTTTGAGGGCGTCGTGGACGTCACATCTGACCGGGGCATGTCCATGCGTGTTCGTGCGGGCCAGAAGGCGATCGTATCCGGGGGCGTGGTCGAGCGGGCCTCCCTGATCCGCCCCGAGGCCAGCACGGATATTCCCTCATGGGCCAAGGGATGGCTGGAATTCAATGAAGCCTCCCTGGGCCGGGTGGCCGAGGACCTTGAGCGGGCTTCGGGGGTTCAGGTGGACTTGAAGGGCGCTGCGGTGCGGCGCATTCAGGTCAGCGGTCGCTTCGCCTATGATCAGCCTGAGAACGCCTTGGAGGCGATCGCGCGGCTTCATGGTCTGACCTTGACCCGAAAGGGGCCGGATCGGTTCGAGATTTCCGAAGGTTAGGCGACCGCCAGAGCAAGTTTTCATGACAGGTGTCAGGACCGCTTCTCTGCTCGTCTAACCCCGTGACGATCACGTTCGATCGCAGGGGATTTATCGCATGCGTATCCACAAGACCGGTCTGCTGACGGCGGCCGCTATCGCTGTGCTGGCCTCCGCCGCCGCACCGGCGCACGCCCGTCAGGCGGCCAGCGGCGCTGAGGCGCGCGTCGCCGTTTCCATTCCGGCCCAGGACCTGGGCCGCGCCTTGCAGACCCTTTCGCGAGATACGGGGCTGCAGATCATCTTTGATCCCGCTTTGACGCGTGGGCGGGTGTCCAACGCCGTTGCGGGGGCGCTGGCGCCGCGCGAGGCGTTGCGCCGCATGATCGCCGGCTCGGGCGTCGAGGCGCGCGAGGTGCGCGGCGTTCTGACCCTGGTGCGTCAATCGGCCGATCTGGGCGAGGTTTCGCCCGAAGCGTTCGAGGTGGAGGAGGTGGAGGTGGTCGGCTACGCCGCGGGCCTGCGTCGTTCGCTGGACGCCAAGCGCAAGGCCGATTTCATTTCAGACGTCATCAGCGCCGACGACATGGGCGACCTACCGGCAAACAACGTGGCCGAGTCCCTGTCGCGCCTGCCCGGCGTCAACGCCGTGCGCAACCACACCACGGGCGAGGGCGACCGCATCACCATCCGCGGCCTGTCGACCGAACTGAACAACTACACGATGAACGGCGTCCGCATGGGCGGCGCCGGCTCGCCGGGCGACAACTTCTATCGCGGCGTGCGTCTCAGCTTTCTGCCGCCCGAGGGCATCGACTCGATCACCGTCATCAAGAGCCTGACGCCGGATCGTGACGGCGACGCCCTGGGCGGGACTATCGACATCCGCACGCCGACGGCCTTTGACCATGATCCGGTCTATGGCGTCCTGTCGGCCTCGGCCGGGATGCTGGACAAGTTCGACGACGAAAAGTCGGGCGAGATTTCGGGCTCGTTCGGCCGACAGTTCAACGACAACTGGGGCCTGTTCGTCACCGGCAGCTGGTCGCGCCGCAAGTCTCAGTTCGAGCAGAACGGGGTGGACGGCGATAATCAGCCGCCGGTCTGGTACGCCGACAGCGAGACCATGGGCTGGGACACCGCCAGTTTCGTCATGCGCGGCGTGAACCTGGGCTTCGGCGAGACCGAGGTTGAGCGTCATGGCCTGAACGCCAGCCTCGATTATCGCGGCGCGGACCACGACTTTCACCTGCGGGGTCAGTTCAATGAGTACGCCAAGGACGAGTTCGGCAATCGCCTGAACTTCCGCAATGACACGAGCCGGAACTCGACCCGTTTGAGCCAGGTCGACAAGACCATGACCGGTCTGCTGCGGCCCGAAGATGCGGTGATCGGCACGGACGCCAGGCTGGGACGCATCTACAGCTACACCACCGCCCAGATCGTGGATCGAGACAAGGACGGTCGCATCACCGACGCCGACCGCTCGACGCGCTCCTATTATACGCTGGACGGCGCCTCGGGGACCTGGGATCCGCAGGGCTTCCGTCTGCGTCGCTTCTGGGAAGGCTCGCGCGAGACGGGCACGGTGATGTCGCTGAACCTGGGCGGCGTCAGCCGCCTCGGGGACTTCACCGTCGACTATGACGTCTCCTACGCCAAGTCCGAGGACAATACCGACGACAGCTATGAAATGGAGTTCCGCAGCGACAAGTACGGCTGGCTGGGCAACAAGGGCGTCAATGTCACCAACTTTGGTGACAGCCGCTTCCCGAAATGGGTGCTGAACGACGCCGGCATGGCGGCGATCCACGACAACAGCCAGTATGATTTCAGCGGCCTGTCGGGCGAGATCGGCGGCGCGCAGGAAGAGTTGTGGCAGGGCCAATTCAATGTCGAATGGCGTCCGGTCTCGACCTGGCTGGAAGCCGTCAAGGCCGGCGGCAAGGTCTATAGTTCGGAGCGTTCGACCTATAACGGCGAGTTCATGGACCTGGACGCCAGCGGCACCCTGGCCGACTTTTCGCGCTTCTACGGCAAGGAAGTCGTCAGTCTGTTCGATGGCGAGTACTCCGGCCTCTATCGCCTCGGCACGGTCATCGACAACGACGCCATGCTGGCCGAGCTGCAGCGCGCCATGGCGGGCAAGAGCGACTTCTTCGACGGCTTCGCCACCGACCCCGGCAATGCCGAACTGAGCGGTGAGGACAGCTTTACCTTCAAGGAAGACATCTTCGCCGGCTACCTGATGGCGACGGCTCGCTTCGGCCAGGCGCAGATCCTCGGCGGTGTGCGCGTCGAGAGCACCAACAATGAGATCGACGCCTATATCCTCGACGAGGTTCAAGGCGCGCACTTCGCCACGGACAAGAGCGACTTCGTCAACGTCCTGCCGTCGATCCACCTGAACTATGACCTGGACGACAGCACCAAGGTCCGCGCCGCCATCTGGACCAGCTTCGCCCGCCCGGACATCGCCCGCATGTCCTCGGCGCGTGAGTATGGCTACGACAGCGACCCGGACGGCGACGGCAAGGTGAACCCCAAGAGCGAATGGCTGCTGGTCGCCATTGAGCAGGGTAACCCCGACCTGAAGCCGATGAAGGCGGTCAACTACGACCTGTCGATCGAGCGCTACAACGGCGACACGGGCGCCTATTCGCTGGGCCTGTTCTACAAGGATATCGAGAACTTCCTGTACCGCTCTTCGTCGTCGAACATTCGCGACGGGACGTCGGGCGTGAACGTCGGCCCTGACGGCGTGACCGTCTCCATGCCCAACAACGGCAAGTGGGCGCGGGTCTATGGCGTCGAAATGAGCGCCCAGCAGGTCTTCCACTGGCTGCCGGGTCCGCTGTCGGCGCTCGGCGCCAGCGTGAATCTGACGCTGCAGAAGTCCGAGGCCGAGACCGGCATCTCCTGGCACCCGGAAGGTTACACCCTGCCGCTGATGGAGACGCCCGAGGCGGTCGCCAACGTTCAGGTCTTCTGGGCGCGCGACGGATGGGAGGCCTACGCCGCCTACAGCTATCAGTCGGAGTTCCTCGAAGGCATCCAGGACTTCGGCAACAACCCCTATGAGCAGGACTACGAGTTCGTGGACCTGAACGTGCGGCGCAAGCTGTGGAAGGGGGCGACCGCGTCGCTGCAGGTGCAGAACCTCTTCGACAACCACACCTACTGGTACACCGCCGGCGCCAGCACCAGCTCCAGCCGCGCCTACATCAAGAACGGGCGGTCGATCTCGGTCGGCCTGACCTACGTCTTCTGATCGGGGAGGGGAGCATGAAAACGACCCACGCTCTGATGCTCGGGGCCGCGCTGGCGGCCCTGGGCGGACAGACGATGGCGCAGACGGCGGAACGCCCGCTGCGGCCAGAACCCGCGCCGGTTCAGGCTTCGGACCGGCCGGTGGTTCCGCCCACGGCGCAGCCGGAGCGGATCATTCTGAACCTGACCGCCGACCCGGCGCATGAGATGGCCGTGACCTGGCGCACCGCGCCGGGCGCCGTCGGCTTCGTCGAATACGCCGAGGCCCAGGACGGACCGGACTTCATCCAGCAGGCGGTCCGCGTGAGCGCCGTCACCGACGACGCGACCATCACGGTGCGAGAGGCGCCCGAGTTTCGGGCGGCCTATCATTCGACGGTGCTCAAGGGGCTGAAGCCTGAGACGGTCTACGCCTATCGCGTCGGTGACGGCGCGCTGTGGTCGGAATGGCTACAGTTCCGCACTGCGGCGACGACGGCTGAGCCCTTCACCTTCCTCTATATGGGGGATATGCAGAACAATATCCTCAGCGAAGCGTCGCGCACCATGAGGATGGCCTTCCGCAAGGCCGGGGACGCCGCCTTCGTCATCCACGCCGGGGACCTGATCAACCGGCATGACAGCGACAATGAATGGGGCGAATGGTTCGCCGCCGGAGGCTTCCTCTACGCCCAGACGCCGCAGATGCCGACGCCGGGCAATCATGAGTACGGGCGCGGCCCGGTGCTGAACCCGCAGTGGCGGCGTCAGTACACCCTGCCGGAGACCGGCCCGGCGGGCGTCGAGAAGCTGAAGGAGACGGCCTGGACCGTCGACTATCAGGGCCTGCGCCTGATCTCGGTCGACGCTCCCCTGTTCCACGGCGACGAGGCCATGCGCGCCGAGATGGTGCGCTGGCTGGACGGCCTGCTGGCGAACAATCCGAACCGCTGGACGGCGCTGTTCCTGCATTTCCCGCTGTTCTCGATCGATCCGGATCGCGACAACGCCCGGGTGCGCGACGCCCTGAAGCCGCTGATCGACAGGTACGGCGTCGATCTGGTGCTGCAGGCCCACGATCACGGCTATGCGCGCGGCGCCATCGGGGCGGGGCCGATGGGCAATTCGGGGCCGGATCATCCGTCGGATCAGGGCTCGACCTATGTCGTCTCGGTGGCGGGGCCCAAGATGTACCCGGTCGCCGATCTGGGCTGGGCCACGCGGTCGGCGTCGCGGACCCAGACCTTCCAGACCCTGGAGGTGTCGCCTGACGCCGTGACCTATCGCGCCTTTACCGCGACGGGCCGCGAATTGGACGCCTTCCGCCTGACCAAGGGCGCGGACGGCCTAGCGCGGATCGACACCTTGCCTGCCGCCGACTAGCGGCCCAGAGGGCCGTAGAGCCAGGTCATCCAAAGACCGACCGCCAGGAAGACCCCAAAGGGCAGGCGGTCGGTCGCGCGGACCTTCCGCCGCACCGCCAGTTGCGCCACGATCAGGCTGAAGCCCGCGGCCGACGCCCACAGCAGGGTGGTTGGCAGCGCCAGGGCGCCGACCCAGGCGCCGCCCGCGCCCAGCATGTAGGGGTCGCCGCCGCCCAGTCCGTCGCGTTTGCGAACGATCCGGTAAAGTCGCGCGACCAACCACAGACCGCTGAAGCCCAGCAATGCGCCCAGACCGGCATGGACGAAGGCGGCGCCGGCATCGTGCGGACGCAGGCAGAAGGCCGCAATGAAGCCGCTGAGCAGAAGGGGCAGGGTCAACTGATCCGGCAGCCAGAAATGTTCAGCGTCCACGACGGCCAGCAGCAGGAGTTGCCAGCCTAGCACGGCGGTCAACAGGGCTGGCGCAAGCTCCGTGTGATGCAGGCCGGCCCAGACGCCGATCAGGCTCGAACCGATTTCCATCAGGGGATAGCGCAGCGGGATGGGCCCGGCGCAGTTCGCGCAGCGGCCGCGCGACACAAGCCAGCTGAACACCGGGATCATGCGCCAGGGGGGCAGATCGCGTCCGCAGCTGCCGCAGCGTGAACGGCCCAGGACAACACCCTCGCCGCGAGGCAATCGCCAGCTGACCAGACCCAGAAAGCTGCCGACGAAAAGGCCCAGTCCGCCCAAGAAGACTGCATAGGTTATCATGGCGCCCCCCGCTGAATGATTGAGCCATACCGGCGGCGAGGGGGGATCAGGAAGCGGAATCCCGCATGTTCCTGTCTGGTTTCGTGACATTTCCACCGGGTCTGGAGCGATTGTCACGCGTTCGCCGGAACAGCTTCATGTAACGGCGTCCGGATTGTCGTGGTTCGGCGGCTGCCTTGTCACATCGGGCTTCTAGGGAGGGGCCGGGTAGGCGGGCGCCGAACTTTCATCCAAACCCTGACAATCGTCACGGGCGTCCTCCTGCATGTCTCATCTGGTCAGACACGGTGGAGAACGATGACCGCTCTCAAGACGAAAACCCTGCTCGCGGTCGCCGCCAGCGCCCTGGCCCTCGCCGCGTGCGGCGGAGACGGCACCTCCGAACTGCAAAATCCCGGCAACACCGGCGGCAACCCGGGTACGGGCGGCGGCAACAATAACGGCGGCGGCAACAATGGCGGCGGCTCGACCGGCGCCTGCCCGACCCACCCGAACGTGACCAAGGTGACTGTCGGCACCGAAGAACACTGCCGTATCTCGGGCGAGATCACCACCAACCTGACCCTGACGGCCGGCCCGGCCTATCAGCTGAACGGGACGGTCAAGGTCGGCAAGGACGTCGGCTTCGACGGTCAGAAGGCCGGCGGCGTCGTCGCTGTCCTGTCGATCGATCCGGGCGTGAAGATCTACGCCGGCACCCGCACCTCGCAACTGGCCATCCAGCGGGGTTCGCGCATCAACGCCCAGGGCACCGCCGCCCAGCCCATCATCATGACCAGCGCCGACGCGCTCGGCTACGCCACGACCCTGGGTCTGGCCAACGCCCGTTCGCCGCTGGCCGCCGGCGTCCGCGACGACCCCTATTCGGGCGAGTGGGGCGGTCTGTCGCTGCTGGGACGCGGCGTGATCAACAACTGTCCGGCCGCTCCGGCCGTCTGCGAAGCTGAAGCGGAAGGCGGCTCGGGCCTCTACGGCGGCAATGTGCCGAATGACACTTCGGGTACGCTGAAATATGTCCGTGTCGAGTACGCCGGCGTGCGCTTCACCGAGACCAACGAACTGAACGCTATCGCCTTCTGGGGCGTCGGCTCGGGTACGACGGTCGACTATATCCAGGCCCACAACGGCGGCGACGACACGGTTGAGTTCTTCGGCGGTTCGGTCAACGCCAAGCACCTGGTGCTGACCGGCGCCGACGACGACAGTCTGGACTGGACCTTCGGCTGGAACGGCAAGGTGCAGCACGTGGTCATCGCTCAGAACCCCCTGCAGGCCGCCGGCGACGCCGGCTACGAGGCTGACAACAACGAGCTGGGCTTCGACATCACGCTGCGTTCGGCCCCGACCATCTCCAACGTGACCCTCGTGGGCAACACCACGGCCGGCGCCGGTCTGCGTCTGCGTCGCGGCACCGCCGGCAAGCTCTACAATCACGTGGTGTCGGGCAACTTCCAGCGTGGTCTGCGCATCGACGACGCCGCCACCTACGCGCAAGCCGACGCTGGCAATCTGTCGTTGCGCTCCTTCTACATCTCGGTCGCGACGCCCTTCCACAGCGCCCAGGCTCAGGCCGTCTTCGCCAAGGACGCCAATAGCCGCACAGGCGCCTCGACCCTGTCGTCCTACACCTCGGGCGGTCGAGCCTACATCAACGGCGTCAACGAGAATGCTGGCGTGTCGGTCGATCCGCGTACGGTCGACGCCTTCTTCGACGCCGCCCCCTACGTCGGCGCGGTCCGTGACTCGGCCTCCAACTGGACGCTGAACTGGACCCGTTGGCTGAACGACTAAGGGTCGCTTGATCCTTGAGCGGCGGGCGGCTGATCGGCCGCCCGCCGTCTTGCCTTTCCTCCTTCTCTCCGGCGCTCGCACCGAAGGACTTCTTGAGATGACGCCTACCCGCACGATCGGCCTCGCCGGCCTGCTCGCCAGCACGGTTCTGACCGCCCCCGCTATCGCCTGGGCCCAGGACGCCGCGCCCTCGGTCCCCGCGCCGCAGGACCCTGAAGCCGTCTCGACGGTCGAGGACATCGTCGTGCGCGGCCGCTTCGTGCCGGATGTGAAGCGCGAGACCTCGGCGGTCGCCAACATCCTGACCGAGGAAGACATCAAGCGCTCGGGCGACTCGGAGATCGGCGAGGCCCTGGCCCGCGTCACCGGCCTGTCCATCGTCGGTGACGGCTATGTCTATGTACGCGGTCTCGGCGACCGCTATTCCAGCATTGTGCTGGACGGCTCGACCCTGCCCAGCCCCGAGCCGCTGAAGCGGGTGGTGCCGCTGGATCTGTTCCCCACCTCGCTGGTGTCCAACGCCCAGATCCAGAAGACCTATTCAGCCCAGTATCCGGGCGAGTTCGGCGGCGGCCTGATCGCCCTGTCGACGCGCGCCATTCCCAATGAACGCTTCCTGTCCTTCGGCGCCTCGATCAGCGCCGAGACGGAGACGACCGGCAAGGAAGGCCTCTACTGGGACGCCGGCGGCAAGCTGTCGAACATCGGCATCGCCGACAACAGTCTGAACCTGCCCAAGTTCATCGCCATCGACCCCTCGCTGAAGTCCTTCGCCAACAACCCTGCCATGCTGCAGGCGGCGGGCCGTTCGCTGCGCAACATCTGGTCGATCGACGGCGACAAGAATCTGCCGGACTTCGGTTTCAACCTGTCGGGCGCGGAGATCATCGACCTGTCCAACGGCGTCCGTCTGGGCGGCTTCGTCGCCGTGGACTATGACTATCAGGTCCGCAACCGCGAAGGCGTGCGCAACTCCTTCGAGGTCAACGGCGGCGTAAACGACCAGATCAGCCCCGAGGCCTGCGCCGGCGCCGGCGGCCTGTCGAACGCTGTGGGTTGCGGCTTCCGCCGCACCGAACAGGAATACGCCCTCAACGCCCTGGGCGCCTTCGGTATCGAGTTCAACGAGAACCACGAGCTGAAGCTGACCACCCTGCTGCTGCGCAAGACGCGCCAGCAGGCCCTGATCGAGCGCGGCCTGTTCTCGGCCGACCCCGGCCTGATCCGCAGCTTCCAGCGCCTGAACTGGATCGAGCAGCAGATGAACTCGAACCAGCTGTCGGGCCGTCACGTCTTCATGCTGCCGATGGCGCTGGATCGGCTGCAGATCGACTGGCGCGCGGCCTATTCGACCGCCACGCGCGACACCCCCTATCGCCGTGAATATTCCTATCGTCTGGAGCCGGACAACGTCTTCCGTCTGACGCCGGGGTCGGATTCCAACCGCACCTTCTTCAGCGCCCTGGAAGACGAGAACAAGGAGTTCGGCCTCGACTTCACCCTGAACGGCATGATCGCCGATCGCGAGATCACCCTGAAGGCCGGCGGCCTGCATCAGGAGCGAGAGCGCGACTTCGCCAGCCGCCGCTACTCCTTCCAGCCCGCGGCGGGCGTGATCATTTCGCCCGAACTGCGCAGCTTCGTGCCGGAGATCATCTTCAGCCCGGACAATATCGGCGGCAACGCCGGTTACACCCTGCGCGACATCACCGATCCGTCGGACTTCTTCGACGCGACCATGGAGATCAACGCGGCCTACGCCTCGGCCGAGGTCGAAGTCATCAAGGACCTGCGCGTCACGGCGGGCGTTCGCTACGAGGACTCCGAGCAGCAGGTGAACAGCTTCATTCCGCTGGGCGAGACTGGCGCGGGCGATCCCATCAACGCCAACCTGGCCCAGGACTTCTGGTTGCCGACGGCGACGGCGACCTGGGAGTTCGCCGACAATATGCAGCTGCGCTTCGGCTACTCGAAGACGATCAACCGTCCCGACCTGCGCGAACTGGCCAACGCCCTGTTCCTGGACGACGATTCCAACACGCTTGAGCGCGGTAATCCGAACCTGAAGATCGCTGAGATCCAGAACTACGACCTGCGCTGGGAATGGTACTTCGGCCAGCGTCAGTCGGCCACCATCGGCCTGTTCTACAAGTCCTTCGACAACCCGATCGAGCGTACCTATCAGCCGATCGGCGAAGGCTTCGGCCGTTCGTTCCAGAACGCCCAGGAAGCCACGCTGAAGGGTGTCGAGGCCGAGATCGACTACACCCTGCCGATGGACGTCTGGGCCCCGAACCTGACCTGGTTCCAGGACAACGAGGTCTTCGTCGTCGCCAACGTCACCTGGTCGGATTCCGAAGTGAAGGACGCGGCCTATACTCGCGCTCTGCAAGGTCAGTCGGAATGGTTGGGCAATCTGCAGCTCGGCTTCGAGAACACCACGGCCCGCCGCCGCGCCACCTTGCTGGTCAACTATCAGGGCGAGCGGATTTCGGACGCCGGCATCATCACCGGCTCGACCCGTCTGCCGGACGTGATCGAAACCCCGCCGATCCTGCTGGATCTGGTCGCCAGCCAGACCTTCACGGTCGGCGGTCGCGATTATGATCTCGGCGCCAAGGTCGAAAACATCCTGGGCGAGGAGTATGAGCGCAGCCAGTCCTTCGCCAACGGCGGCAAGGGCGTGGTCGAGGGCTACAAGCTGGGCACCACCTTCTCGCTCAGCCTGTCCACGACCTTCTGATCCGCATACGGCGGCGTTGTCACGACAACGTCTCAAGCCCGTCATCGTGGCGTGAGGCTCTGACCCCGGCTGCTGGAGTAAGCAGCCGGGGTTCCCGTTTTCGGGGGTGTTCGGAGCGTCGGGCGTGATCGCACGGGTCGGGGAATGGGGGCGTCAGGCGCGCACGGTGATAGCCGCGCGGCCGGGGCGGATTCGTGCGGGCGTCGAGATCGCCTTGGTCGCCCTGCTGGCGGTGCAGGCCGGCCGTCTGGCCTGGATCTTCGTCTCGCCCGAGCCGGAAACGGCGGTCGCCGCCCGCGCCGAGGCCGCGCCCCTGGACGCCTCCATCTTCCAGCGTTTCGACGCCTTCTTCCGCACCGGCGACAAGAGCAGCCTGGCCGAGGCCGCCGGCGCTGACAGCGATTCCTTGCGCCTGTTCGGGGTGCGTGCGGGCGGCCCCGACGGCGGCTCGGCCATCATCGGCCTGCCCGACGGCCGCCAGGTCTCGGTCGGGGTGGGCGAGACCATTTCCGAGGGCCTGACCCTGGCCTCGGTGGGCGAGGACTTCGTCACCGTCTCGCGCGGCGGATCGGTCAGCCGACTGGTCTTCACCGAGACGCCCGCAGGCGCGGCCGCGCCGCCTCCGCCGCCCACAACCGCCCAGGTCATGACGCCGACCGGCGCGCCGGCCCCGGTCTCAGCTGCGGCCCCCGCCGCCGCGCCGACCGGGCCGGTGGTCGATCCGCAAAGGCTGATGGCTCAGGCCTCCTTGCGTCCGCGCATGGACGGGCTTCGCATCAAGGGCTTCACCCTGGCCGCGCGCGGCGATGGGGCGGCGTTGCGGGCGGCGGGGCTGCAATCCGGCGACGTCATCCTGGCCGTCAACGGGGCCGAACTGAACAGTCTGGAACGTCTGTCCGAACTGGGCGGCGACCTATCCGGCAGCAGCGCCGCCGAGATCCGCTTCGAGCGGAACGGCCGGGTGCAGACCACCACCATAAGGACCGGCCCGTGATGCGCCTTCACCGCTCTTTCGCCGCCGTCGCCCTGTCGGCCCTGATCGCCGTGCAAGGCCCGCTGCTGGCCTCGCCGGTTCTCGCCCAAGAGGGCGCGCGCCAGACCCTGAACGTCCAGGGCGCCGACATCCGCGCCTTCATCCAGGACGTGGCCCGGACCACGGGCCGCACCTTCATCGTCGATCCCGCCGTGACCGGAAACGTCACCGTGACCAGCCAGCGGGCGCTGAACCGCACCGAGCTGTTCGAGGTCTTCCTCTCGACGCTCCGCGCCAACGGCCTGGTGGTGACGCCGACCAGTTCCGGCGCCTATCGCATCAGCCCAGCCCAGGGCGCGGCGCAGGGACCGTCCACCGTGGGGTCTGAGCGCTTCTCGACCCAGGTCTTTCAGTTGCGCAATATCGACGCCGCCTCGGCCGCCGAGACCATCCGGCCTCTGGTGGGCGCCCAGGGGCAGGTCCTGGCCAACCCCAGCGGCAACAGCGTCGTGGTCGCCGACTTCGCTGACAACCTGAGCCGCATCCGCAGCCTGATTCAGCGCATCGACGTGGACCGGGCCGCCTTCGACGTAGTGACGCTGGAAAACTCTTCCGCCGCCGAGATCGCGGGCGTCCTGGCTCAGGTTCTGGCCCCGCCCGGCGGCCAGCCGGGGCAGGGGATGGTGTCGGTGACGCCTGTGGCCAGCTCCAACTCCGTCATCCTGCGCGGCGACCCCGCCGCCGTGGCGCGGGTGCGGCCTCTGGTCGAGGATCTGGACCGCCGCGCCCGCTCGGCGGACGACGTCAAGGTCGTCTTCCTGCAACACGCCAACGCCGAGCAGTTGCTGCCCGTGCTGCAACAGATCGTCGGCCAGCCGGTGACGGCTCCGGCTGCTGCGACGCCCGCCATTGTCCGTCCCGGAACCGGCGGCGGCGAGACCCCGGCGCCTCAGCCTGTTTCCGCTCCGGCCGCGCCGGCGCCCGGCCAGAAGGCCAGCATCGCCCGCTTCCCCGGCGCCAACGCCCTGGTCATCTCGGCGTCGGCCGACACCCAGCGGATGCTGGCCGAGGTCATCCGCCAGCTGGACAGCCGCCGTCAGCAGGTCCTGATCGAGGCCATCGTGGTCGAGCTGGGCGACACCGCCGTGCGCGAGCTGGGGGTGCAGTGGCTGCTGGCCGGATCGGACGGCAATCCCATCGGCCTGACCAACTATTCCGACCGCGCCGCGCCCCTGGTTCCGCTGGCGGGCGGGGCCGCCGCAGGTCAGCTGGACAAGGACGACCCGCTGCGCGAGCAGCTTCAGAACCTGGCCCTGAACAGCCTGCTGGGCGCCAACGGCTTCATCGGCGGGGGCGGCGGGCGCATCGGCTCGGACGGCCTGTTCGGCTTCATCATCAATGCGGCCAAGTCGGACGAGGGCTCCAACCTTCTCCAGACCCCGTCGCTGATGACGCTGGACAATGAGGAGGCCACCATCCTGGTCGGTCAGGAGGTGCCGATCACGACCGGCGAGGCTCTGCTGGACGGCAACTCCAACCCATTCCGCACGACCCAGCGTCAGGACATCGGGGTCAAGCTGATCGTCAAGCCGCAGATCAATGCGGGCGGCTCCATCACCCTGTTCCTGCGGCAGGAGGTGTCCAGCATCAACGGCGTCCTGACGCGCGGCGCGTCGGACCTGGTGCTGAACAAGCGTGAGCTGGAGACGACCCTGGTCGTGGACGACGGCGAGATCGCGGTCGCGGGCGGCCTGCTGGATCAGAATGACCGCCTGTCGATCGACAAGGTGCCGGGGCTGGGCGACGTGCCGGTGCTCGGCAACCTGTTCAAGTCGACCAGCCGCCAGCGCGGGCGCACCAATCTGATGGTCTTCATCCGCCCGACCATCGTCCGCACGCCGGGCGACGCTCAGCAACTGAGCGCCGACCGTTGGGGCTATATGCGCGGCGAGCAGCTGCGGTCGCAGCCGGGCGTCGAGCCCAGCCTGGACGAGATGCTGCGCGACTATATGCGGACACAGGCCCCGGTCGCGCCGCGCGCCATCGACAACCCGGCGCCGGGCGTGGCGGCCCCCGTGGGCGAGGTGACGATCAGCCCGCTGGCCCCCGCCGCCAACGCCGTCCCGCCACAGGGCTGAGGGCCATGATCACCCTGGTCAATCCGACCCTGCCCTATGGCTTCGCCAAACGGAACGGCGTCATCCTGCTGGACGCGGGCGACATCGCCGTGGTCGGCCTGCGCGACGGCGCCGACCCGCTGGCCCTGATCGAGACGCGCCGCGCCTTGGGGCGGCCCTTGCAGGTTCAGGCCATGGATCAGGCCGAGTTCGACCGCCGCCTGTCCGATGTCTATGCGGGCGACCTGAGCGCGGGCGATGAGCCCATGGACATGCCGTCGGGCCTCGACGGCCTGATCGAGGACCTGCCCGCCGCCGCCGACCTGCTGGACTCCGCCGACGACGCCCCGGTCATCCGCATGATCAACGGCATCATCGCCGAGGCCGTGCGCGCGGGCGCCTCGGACATCCATCTGGAGCCCTATGAGAGCGCCCTGATCGTGCGGATGCGGGTCGACGGGGTGCTGCGTGAAAGCCTCAGCCTGAACCCGCGCATCACGCCCCTGCTGGTGTCGCGCATCAAGGTCATGGCGCGGCTGGACATCGCCCAGAAGCGCGTGCCGCAGGATGGGCGCATCCCTCTGGCGCTCGGCGGCAAGACCCTGGACGTGCGCGTCTCGACCCTGCCGTCGCGGGCGGGCGAGCGGGTGGTGCTGCGGATTCTGGACAAGGATCAGGCGGGCCTGTCGCTGGACCAGCTGGGCATGGACGCCGAGGCGCACGACGCCTTCCGCACGGCCCTTCGCGAGCCGAACGGCGTCATCCTGGTCACCGGGCCGACCGGCTCGGGCAAGACGACCAGCCTCTACGCCGGTCTGTCGCTGCTCAATGACGCGACGCGCAACATCCTGACGGTCGAGGACCCGGTGGAATACGCCATCGACGGCGTCGGCCAGACTCAGGTCAATCCCAAGGTCGGCATGACCTTCGCGACGGGCCTGCGCGCCATCCTGCGCCAGGACCCGGACGTGGTCATGGTCGGCGAAATCCGCGACGTGGAGACGGCGGGCGTGGCCGTTCAGGCCTCGCTGACCGGGCATCTGGTCCTGTCCACCGTCCACACCAACGACGCCGCCGGGGCCGTGACGCGCCTGCGCGACATGGGGGTGGAGCCCTTCCTTCTGGCCTCGACCCTGCGGCTGATCGTGGCCCAGCGTCTGGTGCGGCGCCTGTGCGGGGAGTGCCGCCAGTCCGAGCCCGCCGACGCCGCCACCGCCCGCCTGTGCGGCGTGACCGAGGGCGCGACCGTCTGGCGGGCGCAGGGCTGCGGATCGTGCAACCACACCGGCTATGTCGGCCGCGTCGGCGTCTATGAGACGCTGAAGATCGACGACAAGGTCCGCCGCCTGATCGCCGCCGAGGCCGACGAGGAAGCCTTGATCAACGCCGCCTTCCCGCAGGGCGGAACTCTGTCGGATCGGGCGCGTGGCCTGGTGCTGGCGGGCGTCACCTCGGTTGAGGAGGCGGTGCGCGTCACCCGCCAGGAAACGCCCGAGGCGCATCCTTTGCCTGAGGCTGCGGCCTGATGCCCGCCTTCGACTACAGCGCCGTGGACGTTGCGGGCCGCACCGTCGCTGGCGTGCTGAGCGCGCCCGACGAGGCCGCCGCGCGCAAGACGCTGGAGCGCCGCCGCCTGATGCCCCTGTCGCTGAGCCGGGCCTCTGGCGCTGCTGCGACTGCGGAAAAGACCCCGCGCCGCAGCCGCAAGCTGTCGTCGCGCACCCTGGCCCTGACCACCCGCCAGCTGGCCACCCTGATCACCGTCGCCCCGGTGGACGAGGCCCTGCGCACCCTGATGCTGCAGGCCGAGAGGCCCGACGTGCGCCGCGTCCTGTCGGGCGTCCACGCCGGGGTGGTCGAGGGCCAGCGCCTGTCGGAAGCCATGGCCCGGCAGGGCGCGGCCTTTCCGCCCCTCTTTCGCGCCACCGTCGCGGCGGGCGAGGCGTCCGGCGCGCTCGGCCCCATTCTGGAGCGTCTGGCCGAGGGGCTGGAGCGCGACCAGCAGGTGCGCGGCAAGGTGATCACGGCCCTGGTCTATCCCGCCGTCCTGGCCCTGGTGGCTCTGGGCGTGGTGACGGCCCTGATGGTCTTCGTCGTGCCCAAGGTGGTGGATCAGTTCGACAGCATGAACCAGACCCTGCCCCTGCTGACGCGGGCGGTGATCGGGGTCTCGGACCTGATGCGCCACTGGGGCTGGTTGATCGCCCTGGTGCTAGCGGGCGGGATCGGCGGCTTCGTCGCCGGGATGAGGAATTCCGGCTTCCGCTTGGCGGTGGACCGGCGGATGCTGCGCCTGCCCGTCGTCGGGCGGCTGACGCGTGATCTGCACGGGGCGCGGATGGCGCGCACCCTGTCGACCATGATCGCGGCGGGCCTGCCGGTGCTGGAGGGGCTGACCATCACGGCCCGTACCGTGTCCAACCGGGCCCTGCGCGCCTCGACCGAGACCATGGCCGACGCCGTGCGCGAGGGCGGGGGCCTGTCCGCCGCCATGCGCCGCGCCGACGTCTTCCCGCCCATCCTGGTGCACATGACCGCGTCGGGCGAGGCCAGCGGTCGGCTGGAGCCGATGATGGAGCGCGCCGCCGACTATTTGGAACGCGAGTTCAGCGCCTTCACCGCCGTCATGCTCAGCTTCCTCGAGCCCGCGATCATCGTCGTCATGGGCGGCGTGGTCGCCCTGATCGTCCTGTCGATCCTTCTGCCCATCCTTCAGATCAACACCCTGGCGATGGGGTGAGACCGGAACCCGCCATGACCGAAATTCAGCCGCAACATTCCGCCGAGCCCGCCGCAACCGACAGCGCCTGCATCTGCGCTCAAGCAGCGAGCGACCGCGTCGCTCGCGATAGCGCCTCTTCGCGCAAAGCCCGTCAGGGCTTTACGCTCGTCGAGCTGATGGTCGTCATCGTCATCATCGGCCTGCTGGCCACGGTGGTGGCGATCAATGTCCTGCCGACCCAGGACAAGGCCATGATCGGCAAGGCGAGGGCCGACATCTCGACGCTGGAACAGGCCATTGAAACCTACCGCCTCGACAACCTGACCTTCCCTGACGCCCAGAGCGGCCTCAACGCCCTGACGTCGCCGCCCGCCGGTCTGGCCCGCCCCGAGCGCTATCGCGAGGGCGGCTATATCCGCCGCCTGCCGGAAGACCCCTGGGGCAACGCCTACCAGTACCGCCGCCCGTCCGCCCACGGCGGCCAGTTCGACGTCTTCTCCTTCGGCGCCGACGGCAAGGAAGGGGGCGAGGGCAATGACGCCGACATCGGCAACTGGCAGAGCTGAGGCGTTCGCCGCAACCCTATTGTCGCGCGCACGCAATCTCGCTCATGCAGCGAGCCGCCGCGCGACGAGCGATAGCGAAAAAGGCCAAGGTGGAGCCCGTCAGGGCTTCACCTTGGTTGAGCTGCTGATGGTCGTCGCCATCATGGGCCTGGCCGCCGCCGCCGTGGTGCTGGCCGTGCCGGACCCGCGCCCGCCCGTCGGCGACGAGGCCGAGCGCTTCGCCGCGCGGCTGGTCCGGGCGCGCGAGGAGGCCCTGCTGACCAATCGCGCCGTCGCGGTGGAGGCGACGACGACGGGCTATGCCTTTTCCAGCTTCGACGGCGTGCAGTGGTCGCCCCTGACGGACGGCCCGTTCGGAGAGGAACGCTGGGCCGAGGACACCGCCGCGCGGCCCGAGGGCCTGCCTGCGGATGCGCCCCTGCGCGTGGTCTTCGACCCGACCGGAGTAGCCGAAGCGGCGTCGCTCACCCTGTCGCGCGGCCCCCGCGCCGTGACCGTCGCCGTCGACGCGGCGGGCGAGGTGAAGGTCGATGGCTAGGCGATCCGGCTTCACTCTGATTGAGCTTCTGGTGGCGCTGGCGGTGTTCGCCCTGGCGGCTCTGGCCCTGCTGAACCTCGGCGGCGAGAACACGCGCTCGGCCGCGCGCGCCGAGACGCGGACCCTGGGCGGGATCGTGGCCGAGAACCTGGCGGTCGAAGCCATGACGGCCCAACCCGCACCGGCTCCGGGCGACAGCGACGGGAGCGAAGCCCTGGCCGGCCGCGACTGGCGCTGGACCCGCTCGGTTTCGGCCACCGACGACCCCGACATCCTGCGTATCGACATCCGCGTCTCCGATGACGAGGGGCAGGCGGCCGAGCGCGTCCTGTTCCGGGCGGTCGGGTCATGAAATCCCGTTCCGGCTTCACCCTGATCGAGGTGATGATCGCCCTGCTGATCTTCGCCCTGCTGGCGGCGGCGGGGGTGCTGGTGCTGAGCCAGAGCATCGACAACCGCTTCGTGGTCAAGGCTTCGACCGACCGCACCGCCGAGCTGCAGCGCCTGCGCGCGACCTTGCGCGCCGATCTGGGCCAGGCCGCGCCACGCCGCGTGCGCGCCGCCAACGGCCAGCCCGCGACCTCGCCCATCCTGGCCGCCGAGGCGCCCGGCGATCCCCTGCTGGTCCTGGTCCGCGCCGGGTGGAGCAACCCGGACGGCCGCCCGCGCGCCTCGCTGCAACGGGTCGAGTACCGGCTGGTCGAGGACCGGCTGGAACGAAGGATCTATCCCTATCTGGACGGCGCGCGGCCCGGCCCGCCGCAGGTGCTGTATCAAGGGGTTAGCGCGCCGACGCTGGCCTTCATCAGCGACGGCGCCGAGACGCCCCGCTTCCTGCCGTCGCCGGACCGGCCGCTGCCGGACGCGGTGCGGCTGGACCTGACGCTGGAGGGCTACGGCCCGGTGCGCCAGCTGTTCGTCGTCGGGGGCGGCCGATGAGGGCGCGTCTGAAGGATCTGCCCAGAGACAGGGAAGGCATGGCCCTGCTGACCGTTCTGCTGCTGGTGGCGGTGATGGCGGCGGTGGCGGTGCTGGTGCTGGACGACATCCGCTTCTCGGTGCGCCGGACGATGAACGCGGAAACCCAGAGTCAGGCCCAGTGGTATGCGGCGGGGGCCGAAGCCCTGGCGCGGCGTCAGATCAACCGCCTGCGCGACCTTGATCCGGTGAAGACGCCGATCCAGCCCGACTGGAACGGTCGGGTCCTCAGCTTCCCGGTGGAGGACGGGACCATCACCGCTCGCCTCAGCGACGGTCAGGCCTGTTTCAATCTGAACAGCGTGGTCGAGGGCCAGCTGGAGGTCTATGTCGCCCGACCTCTGGGCCTTCAGCAGTTCGTCGCCCTGGGCCGTGCCCTGAACCTGCCCGAGGGACGGATGCGCGCGATCGCCGACGCCCTGACCGACTGGATCGACACCGACACGACCCCGCGCGCGCAAGGAGGCGAGGACGCCGCCTATGCCGGTCAGACGCAGCCCTATCGCACCGCCGGGACCCTGTTGGCCGAGGTCAGCGAACTGCGCGCCGTGAAGGGCGTGGACGCCGCGACCTATGCGACCTTGCGGCCCTACCTCTGCGCCCTGCCGACCACGGACCTGTCGCCGATCAACCCCAACACCCTGAGGCCCGATCAGGCGCCGCTGCTGGTCATGCTGGCGGACGGCAAACTCAGTCTGGCCTCGGCCCGCGCCGCCATCGCCGCCCGGCCCGCCAGCGGCTGGAGCGACGCCAACGCCTTCCTGATGCAGGGGCCAATGGCGGGGGTGCAATTGTCGATCCCGGTGCAGGACCAGCTGACGGTCCTGACCCGCTTCTTCAACCTGCGCGTGGATGTGGAGTACGGCGGAAGCCGCGCCGTCCGCACCGCCCTGATCGAGCTGCCCCAGGCCGGTCCCGCGCGCACCGTCATCCAACGCTGGACCCTGGACGAATGAGCCGCATCCGATTGATCCTGATCCCGCCCTCGGCGGCCCTGCCGGCGTCCTGCCTGACGCTGGACGCGCAGGGAAACGTGTTGACGCGCGGCGTGGTCGAACTGGACGGGCAGCCGCCCGAGCCGATGCGGACCGTGGCCGTGGTTCCCGGCGCCGACGTCCTGATCCGCTGGTTGGACTTGCCGACGGGTAGTCCGGCCCAGGTGGCGGCGGCGGCCCTGCATGGGCTGCGCGACGACCTGGCGGCGCCCGCCGACCGACTGAGCGCGGCGCTGGGGCCGGTTCCGGCGCCGGGCGAGCGGCGGCTGGTCGCGGTGGCCAGTCGTTCGCTGCTGCAGGCCTGGGGCGACTATCTGTCGAGTCTTGGCCTGAAGGCCGACGTCATGATCCCCGACAGCCTGATCCTGCCGGAACCGGCCGAGGAGGGGGCGCTCAGCGCCGCTGTCTTCGGCGCCGATCTGGCCCTGCGCGGGCGTGAAATGGCGCTCAGCGTCCAGCCCGATCTGGCCGAGGCCGTGGCGGCGGGGCGCGTGCTGGAGCGCATCGGTCGCGCCGACGAGATCGAGCGCCTGCTGGCCTCGGCGGCGCTGAACCCGCCGATCAACCTGCTGGCGGGGGCGGGACGGCGGGTCGAGGCCGATCGGCGCGGGTGGAAGCGGGCCGCAGCCCTGGCGGCGGCGCTGGCGGTCTCGCCCTTGATCCTGACCCTCGCCTCCGCCGGGCATGACGAGTGGCGCGCCCGCAACGCCGAGCACCGCGCCGAAGCGGCTGCGCGAGGGGCCTTCCCGGACATCGAGGCGAACGCCGACGCTGTGGCCGAGGCTACGCGTCGTCTAGCCAAAGCGCCGCCGCCGGGCGGCGCGACGGCCGCCGCCGCCGCCCTGTTCGCCGCTGTCGAGAGCGTGGAGGGGGCCGAACTGGACAGTCTGACCGCTGGCGATGACGGCGTTCGAGCCACCGTCACCTATGCCGCCTATCAGGACCTCGACGCCCTGCAGCAGGCCATGGCCGGGCATGGCATGTCTCTGACCGATGAAAGCACCGTGGACGATCAGGGCAAGGTCGTCTCGGAAGTCCGCGTGGGAGGCGCCTGATGAACCGGATGATCCAGTCGATCGGCCTGTGGTGGAGCGGGCGCTCGGTGCGTGAGCAGGGGATGCTGGCGGTCATGGGCTTGCTGATCGTTGCGGTCCTGATCTGGCTGCTGATCGTGCGACCCGCCTTCGCCTGGCGCGAGGCCGCGGCGGAACGGCGGGGCGAGGCGACGGCCGGTCTGGCGCGGATCGAAGCCGGTCTGGCCAGCCGGGGGACGGCCCAGAAGAAGGCGGCCATGCCGCTGGCCGAGGTCGAGCAGGCGGCGCGCAGCACCGCCGAGGCGGCGGGCCTGGGCGTGACCCTGTCGGTAGACGAGACGGGCGGCATCGGGTTCGACGCGCCGGGCGTGACCTCGGCGGCTCTGTTCGACTGGCTGGCGAGCTTGAAGGCTGACTACGGTGTGGAAGTTCACGAACTGACGGTGATCGAAAACGCCGACGCGACGCTGGACGCGCAAGGATCGCTGAAAGGCTAGCGTGTGGGCATGCGGCTTCCTCGTCGATGGCTTCTGGGCTTGGTGGCGCTGATCGCGATTGTTCAAGCCGACGCCGGCCGGGCGGAGGCGGACGGCGCGCGAGAATTTGAACTGAGGGCCCAGCCGCTGGATCAGGCGCTGGCGGCCTTTTCAGTCTCGACCGGGTTGCAGATGCTCTATGATAGTTCGCTGGCTGCGGGACGCCGGTCGTCGCCGGTGTCGGGTCGGATGCGGTCGCGAGAAGCCCTGGCGCTGATGCTGGCCGGAACCGGCTTGACGGCGCGGTTCACTCCGGCAGGGGCGGTGGTGATCTACGCTGGATCGACCTCGGCGGTGACGCTTAACCCTATCACCGCGACGGCGGCGCCGATTATCGGCCGGTCAGGCGCGAACGCCGAGGCGCGCGCCTATGCGGAGGCGGTGCAGCGTCAGACGGTCGAGGCTCTGCGGCGGGATGCGGTGCTGTCTGGCGGCGACTATGCCCTGAGCGTGCGGCTGTGGGTGGCTGGAGACGGGGCGACGCGCCGGGTCGAAGTATTGAATGGTTCAGGCGAGGCGGGGCGCGACGCCGAATTTCTGACCCTGGCCTCGACGCTGCGGTTTCCGGCTCCGCCGCCGGATCTGCCGCAGCCGATGCGGATCGAGTTTCGCGTCCGTCAGCGTCACTGACATATCAGCGTCACCGTTCTGTCGCCGGTGTCGGTTTAGGGAGGCGGGGTTCCAGCGGCTCTGACGGCTCGGCCTCCATCCATGACGCGAAACTGGCTTCTTGGCGCGATGACGTCGGCGGCCCTGCATGGCGGGGCGGCGGCGGTTCTGCTGGCGTCATCGGCCATTCCGCAGGGTGTAGCGGCGCCCGAGACCCGGCCGCACGCGGTCAATGTCGAGCTGATCGACATGGCTCGCCGACAGGTCGGCGACAGCGACCGCACAGAAGTGTCCTCAAACGCGGCCGAGACCGCCAGCCCAAGCGCCGAAGCGCCGACCTTGCCCATGGCCGGAGAGGCTAAGGCGGCGCCGGCCCAGACGGCGAGCGGAGGCGCGGCGGCCATGCCGGCGGCGGCGGCTGATCCCGGCGCGGTGTCTGACTACTACCGGCGGGTCGAAAGCCATCTGGCGCGGTTTCATGCCTATCCCGCCTCGCTGACCAGCCCGCGTCCGACCGGAGTGGTGCGGGTCGGTCTGATCGTCCAGCGCGACGGGCGCGTCATGGACGCCTGGATCGAGACCAGCTCAGGGGTCGTGTCTCTGGATGAGGCGGCGCTGCAGACCCTGCAGCGCGCGGAACCCCTGCCGGGTCTGCCCGCGACCTTGCCGGGAGCGATCGATCTGATCGTGCCGTTGCGCTACGCCGCCTCGACGCGGAGCGCCGGCGTGCGAGTCGGCGAATGAGAGTGTCGGCATGGTGACGGACGCCGCCGCCCGCCTGCGTGGCCATCTGGTCGAGAAGTACGAGACCCTGCTGAGCGGTCTCAGCGCGCGGCTGGGCTCGCGCGAGATGGCGCGCGACGCGCTGCAGGACGCCTATGTGAAGCTGTCGAGCAGCGGACCTCAGGACGAGGTGCGTCATCCGACGGCCTATCTGTACCGCATGGCGCTGAACATCGCCGCCAATGCACGACGGCGCGACCGACGCCTGTTGGGTTTTGACGAGGTCGCGGCCTTGCTGGACGTGCCTGATGAGAACCCGGACCCGGCTACCGTGGCCGAGGCGCGGTCCGATCTGGCCACGGTCAAGGCGGCGATGGCGCGGATGCCCGCGCGGCGTCTGGCTATCTGCACCGCCGCCTGGCTGGATGGCCTGTCGACGGCCGAGATCGCAGAACGCCACGGCGTGGCCCAGCGCACGGTCCAGCACGAACTGAAACTGGCGACCGAGGCCTTGCAGAAGAATCTGGCTCAACCCAGGGTCATATCCTTGCGCCGTTCCGACGGTGGCGTGTCATGAATTACAGGAGCGCCCCGGAGGCCGGACATGAGCGGCGAGATCAGGACGTGAACGACGCGGTCGTCGAGCAGGCCCAGGACTGGGTGCGTCGCCTGATGTCAGGCGAGGCGACGCAGGACGACGCCCTGGACCTGGCGATCTGGCGTCAGGCGGATGCGCGCCACGAGCGCGCCTTTGTTCAGGCGGCGCGGTTGCACAAGGCGGCGCGACAGGCGGCTGCGGACCTACGCCGCGAGCAAGTCATGCAACCGGCCGCCCGACGGGGCATGAGCCGCCGCATGGTGGTGGGCGGCGCCATCGCCGCTTCGGCCGCCGGGGTCGCCGTCATGGCCGAGCGGTCGGGAACGACGCGCTTTGCGCCTGCGCCCGCCGACTTCACTACGGTCAAGGGCGAGACGCGGCGCGTTGAATTGACGGCGGGGGTCTCGGCCGAGCTGAACACCCTGACGCGGATCGCCCTGCGGCCGTCGGCGGGTGAGGGCGCCTTTGAACTGCTGACGGGGGAGGCGGTCGTGACCATCAACCGCCCCGACGCGCCCCTGTCGATCTTCGCCCGGGACGGCGAGACCACGGCGTCGCAAGCGCGGCTCGCGATGCGCTGTCTGGATGGTGAGGTGCGGGTTTCCTGTCTGGAAGGCGCGGCGCAGGTGCGCTCAGCCGGGCAGGCGGCGACGCTGTCGGCGCAGCACAGCGTCACCTATGATCAGAAGCAGATGCAGGCGCCGACGGCCATCGACCCGGAGGCCGAGGCGGCCTGGCGGCGCGGGCTGCTGGTCTTCCGCGACCAGCGCCTCGGCGACGTGATCGAGGAGATCAATCGCTATCGCACGGGGCGCATCGTCATCGCCGATCCGCGCCTGAGAAACCGCCGCGTCAACGGCGCCTTCCATACCGATCGCATCGATCAGGTCATTGACCAGATGCGGCTGGCCTATGGGGTTCGCGCCACGCGACTGCCCGGCGATGTTGTCCTCGTGGCCTGACGAAACAGCACATAAGCGACTGGAAAACGTCGCGAAATCTTCACGCTAAATCTTTGCGCCTGTGTCGGGCGCACGTGTCTCTCCCCTGACGACCAAGTGCGGGGCGTCGGTCGCCTCGGCGGCCGTCGCGTCACGGGGGATTGATGCTGGATTACAAGAGACATTGCGCGCTGAGAGGCGCGGCGAGCGCCTTGGCGCTGGCCGCTGTTCTGGCTGTTCACGCCTCGCCTGCGAAGGCGCAGGACGAGGCGAGCTTTGAGGTTCGCGCCTTTCAGGTGAAGGGCAACACCGTCCTGCCGCCAGAGGCGGTGGAGCGGGCGGTCTATCCCTTCATGGGGCCGGGCCGGACCTCGGACGACGTGGAGGCGGCGCGGGCGGCGCTTCAGGCCGCCTATGAAGCGCGCGGCTTCGTGGCCGTTTCCGTCTTCATTCCCGAGCAGTCGGTCGAAGGCGGCGTCCTGATGCTGGAGGTCGCCGAGCAGCCGATCGGTCAGGTGCTGGTCGAGGGCGCGAAGCGACCCGACGCCGTACGCGCCCAGGCGCCGTCGCTGACGCCCGGCCAGACGCCGAACCTTCCGGACTTCCAGCGCGACGTGGTGGCGCTGAACCAGAACCCCACGCGGCGGGTGACGCCGGAACTACGCGCGGGCGTGGCGCCGGGGACGCTGGACGTGGTGCTGGCGGTCGAGGAGACCTCGCCCTGGCATGGCTCGCTGGAGCTGAACAACTACTCCAGCGCCTCGACCACCCAGCTGCGGACGGCGGCGACCCTGCGTCACGACAACATGTGGGGGCGCGGCGACAGCCTCAGCCTGTCGGCCCAGACGGCGCCGGAACGGACCACGGACGGCACCGTCTATTCCGGCAACTATCTGATGCGCCTGGGCGTCGGCACGCAGCTGCTGGCCTACGCCGTCCATTCCGACAGCGACATCGCCGTGGTCGGCGGCACCAATGTCATCGGCAAGGGCGATCTGGCGGGGCTGCGTCTGATCCGGTCTCTGGGCGGCGGCGACGGCTTCTATCATTCGCTGACGCTCGGCTTCGACTGGAAGAGCTTCAAGGAAGACGTGATCCTGGGCGCGGACCGGGCCGCCGCGCCGATCGAGTACTTCCCGCTGATGGCCTCGTGGCGTGGCGACTGGAGCGGCGAGGCGCGGCGCAGCGACCTGACCTTCAGCGGCGTTCTGGGCGTGCGTGGGCTGGGCGACGACAAGTGGGCCTTTGACGCCAAGCGCTACAACGCCCGCCAGAGCTTCTTCACGGTCAAGGTCGATGCCTCCCACACCGAGGAACTGGTCCACGACCTGCAACTGATGGCCAAACTGTCGGCCCAGTGGACCGATCGTCCGCTGATCTCCAACGAGCAGTTCGGCATCGGCGGTTCGAACACGGTCCGGGCCTATCGCGAGAGCGAGGCCATGGGCGACTATGGCCTGGCCACCCAGCTGGAAATGCGCTCGCCGCCGTTGCTGGCCGACTGGCCGGGCGTGGACGAGCTGCGCCTCTACGGCTTCTGGGACGCCGGCTTCGTCGGCATCCACGATCCGCTGCCGGGCCAGAAGGGCGAGAACCTTCTGATGAGCGCCGGCGTCGGCGGGCGGCTGCGCCTCTTCCAGTACCTCAACGGGGCCGTCGATGTCGGCACGCCCCTGATTTCCATGCCGGGCCGCGATGCGGGCCTGGTTTCCGTTCGCTTCCGCATCTGGGGGGAATTCTGATGGCTTTGACGATGACCAAGAAGGGGCTGCTCGGCGGCCTCGCCGCCGCCGTGCTGATCGGGGCGGCAGCCCCGGCCGCCGCCGCGGGTTGGTGGCAGGCGGACTACGCCTATCGCACCAAGATCAATCTGAACGCCCAGGCGGCGGGCGTGACGGGCGAGGTGGCCCGCACCCCCGTCCTGATCCGCCTGCACACCGGCAATTTCGACTTCGCCGACGTCAAGGCGGACGGCTCGGACCTGCGCTTCGTGGCGGGCGACGACCGCACGCCGCTGGCCTTCCACATCGAGAAGTGGGCGCCCGCCGAGCAGCAGGCTCTGGTCTGGGTCGACGTGTCGAACCTGAAGCCCGGCGCCGCCTCGGCCATCTACGCCTACTACGGCAATGAAAAGGCCGAGCCCGGCCAGAACGCCGGCGCGACCTTCGGCGCCGACTACAGGCTGGTCTGGCACTTCGACGGCGCGGGCGCGCCGCAGGACGCCACCGCCAACGGCCTGAATGGCGTCGGCGGCGAAGGCCGCAATATGGGCGGCCTGATCGGCCAGAGCCTGACGCTGGACGGCGCCGCCGCCGTCTCGGTGCCCGCCGAAGCCTTCGCCCAGGGGCCGGTCTCGGTCAGCTTCTGGGTCAAGCCGGGTTCGGACGGTCAGCTGTTGGGCCTGCCGGGCCTCGGCCTGATCTCGGAAGGCGCGACCCTGTTCCTCGACGCCGCCGGTCAACGCAGCGCGGGCGCCGCCCTGCCGGCCGGAACCTGGGCCCACGTCGCCCTGGTCAACGACGGTCAAAAAACGAGCTTGTTCGTCAACGGCCAGCCGGCCGGCGAGGTCGCGGGCGCGCTGTCGGCTGGTCCCGCTGTTCTGGGTCAGGGCTTCACTGGCGAGATCGACGAGTTCCGCGTGGCGGGCGTCGCCCTGCCGCAGGCCGCCTTCCAACTGGCGGCCGCCAGCGAGGGGCAGGGCGCCAAGCTGCTGACCTTCGACACGGCCGAACAGACCGAGAGCGGCGGGCACAACTATTTCGGCATCCTGTTCAAGGCGCTGACGGTCGATGCCTGGGTGGTCATCATCATCCTGGGCTTCATGCTGGCCCTGGCCATCTGGGTCATGATCTCCAAGGGGCTGACGCTGGGCCGCACCACGCGCGCCAACGAAGAGTTCCTGGACGTCTATCGCCAGTCGGCTCGGGCTTCGAACGGACACGACGGCCTCGGCGCCCTGCCGCCGGCCCTGACCGAGCATTCGCCGCTGGCGCGTCTCTACCAGATCGGTCGTCACGAACTGGGCATGCGTCTGGCCGAGGGCAAGGCGTCGGGCAGCCGCTTCGCCATCCGTCCGCAGTCGATCGCCGCCATCCGTTCGGCCCTCGACGCTGGTCAGGTGCGTGAGAGCCAGAAGCTGAACAAGTGGATGGTGCTGCTGACCATCGCCATCTCGGGCGGACCCTTCATCGGCCTGCTTGGCACGGTTCTGGGCGTCATGATCACCTTCGCCTCGGTGGCGGCGGCGGGCGAGGTCAACATTAACGCCATCGCCCCCGGCATCGCCGCGGCCCTGCTGGCCACCGTCGCCGGTCTGGCCGTCGCGATCCCCGCCCTGTTTGGCTACAACTACCTGCTGAGCCGGGTCGAGGACGTCACCGCCGACAACCAGATCTTCGTCGACGAGCTGGAAAAGCGCATCGCCGAAACCTGGCAGGACGCCCCTGCCGCCGCCCTTGCGGCGGAATAGGGGAGCGCTGACCCATGCAGGTTCAGGGCAAGAAACCCTATAACGAGATCAACATCACGCCTCTGGTCGACCTGACCTTCGTGCTGCTGATCATCTTCATCTTGCTGACCACGGCGGCGGTGCAGGGCATCAAGGTCGACCTGCCGTCGGCCTCGGCCTCCCAGGTGCTGGACCAGCCCAAGTCGCGGGTTATCGCGGTCGCCAACGACGGCACGGTGTCGATCGATGCCGTTCCGGTCTCGATGGCCGAGCTGGAGCAGGAGCTGCGCGCCTCCATCGCCTCGACGCCGGACCTTCCGGTGATCCTGCGCGGCGACCGGGCGGTGCAGTACGACCAGATCATCCAGGTGCTGGACCTGTGCTCCAAGGTCGGCGTCGGCAGCCTGGGCATGGCCTCGACCCGCCCGCCCGGCGGGGGAGCCTGAGCGCCATGACCTACGCCTTCATGGCGGATGATCCGCCGCCGCCGCGTCGTCGGCGCAGGATCAACTGGCCGGTGGTCGGGGCGGTCGCGGTGCTGGCCGCTGTCCTGGCCGCCACCTTCCTGCGGCCCGCCTCGGTCAGCGAGCGTCAGCGCGAGGACAAGACGGTGCGGGTGGTCCTGCCGCCCCCGCCGCCTCCGCCGCCGCCGCCCGAAGTCGCGCAAGAGAAGCCGCCCGAGCCCACGCCGACCCCGATGGATCAGCCGGTCGAGGACACCCCGCCGCCGCCGGACGCGCCGTCCGAACCGACGGTCGGAGACAGCGCCCTGACCGCCCGCGAAGGGGCCGGGCCGTCCAACTACGGTCTGGCGCGCGGCGACGGCTCGGGGACCCGCATCGGCGGGCGTCCCGGCGGCGGCGACGGCGGCTTCGGCGCCTATGGCGAACTGACCCGTCGCGAGGTGACCCAGGCCGTCCAGGGCGAGCGCGACCTCAGTCGGGGCCGCTACTCCGCCCAGCTGGCGGTCACGGTCGACACGGAAGGCCGGATCACCTCGGTCCGTCTGCTGCGCGGTACTGGCGACGCCCGCCGCGACGCCGCCCTGCAACGCGCCCTGACCGGCCTGAGACTTTCCCGCCGCCCGCCCGACGGTCTGCCCGTCATGCGTATCGAACTGAACGCCCGAAGCGGCGCCTGACCTTCCTGGGGATTATCGTAATGAACCGTCCTAACCGCCTGAAACCGGCTCTGATGGCCTGCGCCGCAGGCCTCAGTCTGCTCGCCGCCCAGCCGGCCTTCGCCCAGGCCGTCGACTCCGCCAAACTGCTGGAGCTGATGGTCGCCAAGGGTCTGGTCACCCGCGAGGAGGCCGACGGCCTTCTGGCGCAAGCCACCGTGGCGCCGACGCCCGCGCCCATCCCGGCCGGCGGCGTGGCCAACGGGGTGCAGACCATCCCCTATATCCCGCAGGTCGTCCGCGATCAGATCAAGGAAGAGCTGCGCGCCGAGCTGAGCACCCAGGCCCAGGCGCAGGGCTGGTCGGCGCCTGGCCAGACGCCGGAATGGACGCGCGGCATCACCCTGTCGGGCGACATTCGCGTGCGCGGCGAAGGCGTCTTTATGGACGACAATAACGCCGACATCTTTGTCGACTACGGCGCGATCAACGCTGGCGGCGGCCAGAACATCAACGACAAGACGCCCGGCTATGTCGGCCCGCCTTACCTCAACACCCTCGAAGACCGCCAGCGCGCTCGCATCCGCGCCCGCTTCGGCCTGAAGGCCCAGATCGACAGCTGGATCTCGGCGGAAGTGCGCGTCGCCACCGGCAACGACACCTCGCCGGTCTCGACCAACCAGACGCTGGGCGGCGGCGACGAGTTCGGCAAGTACGCCCTGTGGCTGGACCGCGCGGCCATCCGCCTGACCCCGGTGAAGGACGTGGCCCTGGACTTCGGCCGTTTCGCCAATCCGTTCTGGACCGGCGACCTGATCTTCGACGACGACATCAACTTCGACGGCGTGGCCGTGTCGGCGCGTCATGCCCTGAACCCCGCGTTCGCTGTCTTCGGCACGGCCGGCGCCTTCCCCATCTTCAACACCGATTTCAACTTCGGCTCGCGCAACGCGCCGGAGGGCAAGGGCGGTCCGTTCGAGAGCCGGGACAAGTACCTGCTGGCCGCCCAGCTGGGTCTGGACTGGACGCCGCGCGACGACATGCGGGTGCGCGCCGCCGTCGGCTATTTCAACTTTGACGGCGTCGAGGGCGAGGTCTCCAGCCCCTGCCAGTTCTACGAAGTCGCCTGCGACACGGACCCGACGCGTCCGCAGTTCCAGCAGTTCGGCAACACCATGTTCCCGATCCGCAATGTGGTCGCCGATCCGCTGAACCCGATCACCAGCCCTGAGAACCAGTATTTCGGTCTGGCCTCGGCCTATGAGGTGCTGAACGTCCGCGCCAGCCTGGACTTCAACGCCTTCGACGGCGTCGGCTTCCGCATCGAGGGCGACTATGTCGAGAACCTCGGTATCGACGACGCCCTGATGCGTCTGCGGGCGGTCAACAACCTCGGCCCATCGACCACCATCCCGGACCCGACCAACACCAACGGCACGGTCACGCTGCCCGGGGTCTGGGATGGCGGGTCGTCGGGCTGGTCGCTGAAGCTGACGGCGGGCAGGCTGGACCTGGCCTCGCGCGGCGATTGGAACGTGCATGCTGGGTATCGCCGTCTGGAATCCGATGCGGTGCTGGACGCCTTCACCGACAGCGATTTCCACCTGGGCGGCACCAACTCGCAGGGCTGGATGGTCGGCGGCGCCTACGCCATCGGCAAGAACACCGCCGCCAGCGCCCGTTGGCTGTCGGGCGAGGAGATCGCGGGCGCGCCCCTGTCGGCGGATCGCCTGCTGATCGACTTGTTGACCCGGTTCTGATCCGCGCCATGACGACGGTCTTCGCCCTTCTGCGTTCGCCCCTTCGCCCCGTCGCTTGCGGCGGGTCGGAGACGCGCGACCGGACGGACGCCGTCGTCAGGTGCAACCGGTTCGTCGTCTCGCCTGGTTCTCGCCCGTCCCGGGGCGAGGCGACGCGGGCGGACCGTTTCGGCCCATCCCCGGTCGGAGCGGTCCGCTTCCTTCTTCCTCTTCTGCTGGCGTCTTGGCCTGTCGCGGCCAGGGCTCAGCAGGCGCCCTCTGTGGTTCCCCCGCCCGCCGAACTGTGCGTTCAGGTCGATGTCGGCGGCGACCGCGCGGGTCATCTGGACTGCGCGGCCGAGGTCCTGCAACGCGCCGCGCGGTTGGCCCAGAGCCAGGCCAGGGCCGCCTTCGAGGCGCCGACGCCCGACGTGCGCTCATCCGACCTGATTGTCGGTGTCGCCAACCAGACGGCGACCCGCCAGCGCCTTGGCGCCAACTTCGGTCTGTCCGTCCATCCCCAGCGTCCCGTCCGGCCCGCGCCGACGCCGCGACCGGGAGGACAGCCATGAGCCGCTTCACCCTTTCCCTTTCTCAGGCCGAGGGCGCGCCGCGCCCGGTCTGCTCCCTCATTCGCCAGATGGCCGCGCTTGCGGCCTCTGCGCCTCTGGAGATCGCCCGATGATCCGTCTCGACTCGCGTTCGCTGCGCCGCCGCCTGCTGGTCGGCGCCTCGCTCGGCTCCCTGATCGTCGCCGGCGCGGCCGAGGCCCAGAACCGGGGCGGCTTCGGCAGCCGGGGCGGAGCGGGCGCCAATCCGACCGCCGCCGTGACCCAGGCCATTCAGGCCGAGGTCGGTCGCGCGACCCAGGCCAGCAGCGCCAGTCAGCGCGCCATCGCCTCCTTCGCCCGCGCCGCCGCCACGCGTCAGGCCATGACCGACGCCCAGGCCGCCGCCCGCGCTGCAGCGCTCGCCGCGCAGAGCCACATCCCCAATGGTCTGGGCCAGGGCGGGCTTCAGGTCGCCGAGGGCGTGACGCTGGACCCGAGCCTGTGGGTCGGCGCCAATGGTCCGACCCAGACGGCCGGCTCGGACGGCCGCACCACAGTCACCGTCGGGCAAACGGAACAGAAGGCCATCCTGACCTGGGACAGCTTCAACGTCGGTCGCGAGACGGATCTGGTCTTCAATCAGAAGGGCCACTCTGACTGGGTCGCGCTGAACCGCGTCACCGACGCCAGCGCCGATCCGACCAAGATCCTCGGCAGCATCAAGGCCGACGGCTCGGTCTACATCATCAACCGCAACGGGATCATTTTCGGCGGGGCCTCGCAGGTCAACGTCCGCAACCTGATCGCCGCCACGGCCGACATCTCGAACATCCAGTTCCTTGAGCGCGGGATCACCTCGAACTCCGTTCCGCCGGTGAACTGGTGGGAGTCTCCGATCCTCGTGCCGGTCTTCACCGACGCGGGCGGCGCTGTGACGGTCGAGGCGGGTGCGCAGATCATCACGGCCAAGCCGGCGACGGTGGTCGAGGGCGGCGGCTTCGTGGCCCTGCTGGGCAAGGAGGTCACGAACGCGGGCACGATCGTCACCGGGCGCGGCCAAACCCTGATGGCGGCGGGCGACGACTTCATCATGCGTCCCGGCTACGGCACCAACGCCAATCAGGTCTCGACCACGCGCGGCTATGAGATCGCCGTGAACCTGGACGCTGGCAGTGCCGCGGGCCGCGTCGTCAACCAGGGCCTGATCCAGGCGGCCGAGGGCGACATCACCCTGGCCGGTCGCCACGTGGTTCAGGACGGGGTCGCGATCGCCACCACCTCGGTCAATACGCGCGGCACCATCCATCTGTTGACCGATCTGTCCGACAGCCAGGCCAGCGTCACCCTGACCGGCGACAGCCTGACCCTGATCCTGCCCGAGCTCGACAGCGACGCGACCGCCACCAACGCCCAGCGCGACGCCCTGCTGGCGCAGTCGGCGCTGACCTCTGGCGCGCCGACGACCTGGTTGAACAACCAGGCGATCAACCGCGTCACCCAGGGCACGCCCGATCGCAAGGACATGTCGCGGGTTGAGATCGCCACCGGCGGCTCCGTGACCTTCCAGTCGGATTCCCAGACCATCGCCCAGGGCGGCCAGATCTCGATCGTGGCGATGAAGCGCACCACGATCGAGGATCGCGCCGAACTGAACGTCTCGGGCGTGCGCGACGTGGTCATGGACATGTCCTCGAACAATCTGAAGGTGAACATCCAGCCGTTCGAGCTGCGCGACTCGCCGCTGAACCGCGAGGGCGAAGGGCTCAAGAACAACGACGTCTGGATCGACATCCGCGACCTGATCCTGCTGCCCGACGGCACGGGCGGGCATGAGGGCGACCGCTACTATACGCCGGGCGGCCTGATCGAGGTCGGCGGCCATCTGGGCAATACGGCCCACGGCATCGGCGAATGGGCGGCCCAGGGCGGGACGATCAATATCAACAGCAACGAGATCGTCGCCCACAAGGGCGCGGTGTTCGACATCTCGGGCGGCTCGCTGGACTATGCGGCGGGCTATATCCAGTCGACGCGGATGATGGGTTCGGACGGCAAGCTCTACGATCTGGGCCAGGTGCCTGCGGGCGTGAAGATGCTGTCGGTCGGCAACGCCTTCGTGGTCAATCACGACCGCTGGGGCGAGGCCTTCCAGGAGGTCTACGCCCAGCCCTTGTTCAGTTCGGCGCGCAGCGTGCGCTGGGAGGCGGGCTACACCGTCGGCCGCGACGCGGGCGTCCTGTCCCTGTCGGCGCCGACCGTCCTGTTCGACGGTCAGATCGTCGCTGACGTGGTGACGGGTGAGCGCCAGACGGGCGCCCGTCCGACTACGCCTCCGGGCATCAAGGACGGCGTGATCTCGGGCGACTTCGCCAATCGACTGGACGGCTATGACCTGCCGCAGAACGTCACGCCGCTGGCGGGCGGCTTCTTTGTCGGCAACCGCCTGCATCAGTCCTATCAGCCCGTCCTCTCGCAGGAGATCCCGTTCAACAACACGGTAGTGGTGGGCGAGGGGGGCGGTTCGGTCGGCGTCACGACGGGCGCGGCCCTGACGCCGGACCTTACCAATACGGTGGTCCTGTCGGCCGAGGCGCTGAGCGCGGCGGGTCTGGGCGGGCTGCGGATCAACGGCGGCGAGGTCAGGATCGAAGGCGATCTGACCCTGAGCCATGGCGGCGAAGTCGCCGTGCGCGGCCAGACCATCGCGGTGGACGCCGACATCACGGCGCGCAGCGGCTCCATTTCGCTGGCGGCTGTCCCGCCCTGCGGCGCGGGCTGCGCCGAGGTCACGGACCTGAAGGTCGGCGAGGGCGTGACGCTGGACGCCAGCGGCCTGTGGGTGAACGTCAAGGCGGGCGGCGACGTCCGCGACCTGGCCCACCTGGAAGGCGGGACGGTCATGCTGGAAAGCCGTCAGGGCGACCTGACGCTGGGCAAGGGCAGCCTGATCGACGTCTCGGCCGGCGCCGCCATCCTGCTGGACGGCAAGACGGTGGGGGCCAGGGGCGGCTCGGTCGGTCTGGCGGTCGGCTATGAGCCGCGCGCCAATATGGGACAGATGACGCTGGACGGCGCCGTTCGCGCCTATGGCACGGGCGAGAACGCGGGCGGCACGCTGACGGTCTCGGCCGCCGGGCGTCCGATCACCATCGGCGAGGCCGTCATGGGCGGCGGCGACGAACTGGCGGCCGGCGAGGCCGCGCCGATGGACCTGCAGCTTCTGGAAGACCTAGTGCTGAAGGCGGGCGAGGTCCTGCCGTTTGACTACGCCTACACGATCGACCGGGTCGAGGCGGGGCAACCGACGCCGGCCACGGTCAATCTGGACTTTGCTGCGGTCACCCTGACCAGCGACTGGACCGTGCCGGACGGCTTCGAGGTCTATGACGGGGACTGGAACATCTATTACGGCGGTCAGGTCATTCCGGGCGGGACCTATCTGGAGTTCGGCTACGGTCAGGCGGCGCCGGGCTTCATCATCAATCCGGATATCTGGCCGAATGGGGTCAGCATTCCGCCGGTGGCCTTCACCTACGCCAAGGGCGATATCCTTCAGGCGGATCTGACGCTTCCGGCAGGCCGCACCATCACGGCCGGGACGGTGTTCAACGCGGCGGTCAAGGTGGCCAAGCCGCTGCACCTGGAGGCCGATCTCTTCCAGACCGGCTTCTCGCGTTACGATATCCGGGCGGGCGGTGACCTGCATGTGCGCGGGGATGTTGTGGTCAACGCCCCGGTGCGCCGCTTCACCGCCGACAGCGCCAGCTTCGCCAGCGGCGCGGCCCTGTCGGACGCGATGGAGTTGTGGACGCCGGACCTGCTGCGCGAGGACGCGGCCAACGGGCGCTTCGTCCAGCGTCAGGGCGCCAGCCTCAGCCTGACCGCCCATGCTCTCAGCGAGCGCAACTGGCTGACGGGCTATGGCAATGTCGTGCCCGATGCGCGCCTGCTCGGCGAACTGGTCTTGGCCGAGGGCGCGAGCATCCGGGTCGACGACGGCCAGTCGGTCAACCTGACCGCCATGGAAGGCATGCGGATCGACGGCCGCATCGAGGCGCGCGGCGGCAAGGTGTCGCTGATCGCCGGCAACGAGGAGAACGAGCGCCTCGACTACCAGCCGTTCAACATCGTCTATAATTCCTCCACGGCCCTGTGGCTGGGCGAGAAGAGCGTCATCGACGTCTCGGGCCGGGGCGTCAGCGCCGTCGGCGCGGACGGCCTGCGCTACGGTCATGTCTCGAGGGGCGGCGAGATTTCGGTTGGCGGCCAGCGTGCGGCCTATGTGGTGGTGCGCCCCGGCGCGGTGCTGGACGCCTCGGGCGCGGCGACCCAGATCGACTATCTGACCTCGGGTCTGACCAATGATCGGCACAGCCTGACGGTCGCCACCGACGGCGGTGCGATCCGCTTCCAGTCGCAGTACGGCGTCTTCCTGGATGGCGACATGCGCGCCCATGCGGGCGGCGCGAACGCCTCGGGCGGTCTGCTGTCGATCAAGCTGACGACCCCCTATCTGGCGCAGATGGGCAAGGGCGTGCGGGACACGCCCGACTACATGCGCCGCCTGCGCAGCATCATCCTCGGCGCCGAGCAGGACAGCGGCCTGTCGGCGGACCTGCAGTACGGCGACTGCATCACCGGCTGCTGGACGCCCGGACAACTGAACGCCGACGCCGCTGCGGCCAACCAAGGCGTGGCGGACCTGGTTGGTCAGGCCCGCATTGGCGTGGATCAGATCAAGGCCGGCGGGTTTGGCAGTCTGACGCTCGACTCCACGGATGTGGTCCTGCTGGACGGACCGGTGAATCTGAATCTGTCACGCAACCTGACCCTGTCGGGGACCATCGGCTCGCTCGGCGACGGCGCGGATCAGGATTCGACCCTCAGCGCCGCCTATGTGCGCTTCGTCTCGGCGGGCACGATGCGGGGCAACAACCAGGTCCGCTGGGAGGACGGGACCCAGGCCCTGTTCAAGATCCCCGACATGGGCGACGGCGTCCTGACCATCAGCGGCGGTCTGGTCGACATGGGCGGGGCCCAGTTCGGCGTGAACGGTTCGGTCGGCCTGTCGGATGGTCGCCAGCACGAATACGAGTACGCCGCCCACGGCCAGATCAACATCGTCAGCGGCAGCGACATCCGCATGACCGGCGGCGAGGTCAATGCGATGAGCAACATCGCCCTGACGGCCGCCCAGATCTATCCGATCACGGGGGCGGTCGCGTCGATCTTCGCCGGGAAGTACACCTATCGCATCCCCGGCAACACCATCGGCTATCAGTCGCTGGTTCCCGGCGGCACGGTCAGCTTCCACAAGCTGGAAGGCGTGACGCCCTCGGCGCCGCTGTCGCTCTATGGATCGCTGACGGTCGGGGCCGACATCATCAACCAGGGCGGCGTGCTGCGTGCGCCGCTGGGCTCGATCACCCTCGGCGTCGGCGGCGACAAGTTCGTGCCCGGCCCCGACCAGTTGAAGCCTGGCCAGACATGGTGGGAGCAGACCTCGGTGACGACCCGCGAGGTCAACCTGCTGCCCGGCAGCCTGACTTCGGTCAGCGCCCGCGACCTGGTCATTCCCTATGGCGGCACGACCGACGGTCTGAAGTGGCTGCTGAACGGCATCGAGCTGAAGAGCACGGATGCGAAGCAGGGGGTCATGGTGCTGGGCTCGCTGCGCGCCGACGAGGGCTCGGTGCTGGACCTGTCGGGCGGCGGCACGCCTGCGGGCGCGGGCTTCATCACGGGGCGCGGCGGCTCGGTCGACGTGCTGAAGACGGCTCTGGCCAATGTCAGCCCGGCCTTCGACGGCCTGAGCCATGCGGACAACAAGGTTTACGCCATCGTGCCGTCCTATGGCGCTTCGGTTGCGCCGAACGCCATCGACGGCCACGCCCAGCCGGGGCTTGGTCAGCAGATCGTCATCCCAGCCGGGATCGAGGGTCTGGCGGCGGGCGTCTATACCCTGCTGCCCGCCGAGTACGCCCTGATGGAAGGGGCCTTCCGCGTCGAACTGGGCCGCAACGTTCCGGCGGGCGCCAACGGCGTGACCCGTCTGGCCGACGGCTCGACCCATCTGGGCCTGACCACGGGCGTGGCGCACACGGATGCGCGCAGCAGCCTGAAGGTCGAGGCCATCCTGACCCCGGCCAAGGTGGTCCGCACCTATTCGCAGTACAACGAAACCAGCTTCGGCGAATTCCTGGTCAAGGCGCCGGCGTCGGCCCTGTTCAACAGCCCGCTGCCCTTCCTGCCGGAGGACGGCAAGACCTTCATCCTGGCCCTGGCGCCGGATGCGGACAAGGATCGTCCGGCCTTCTCCTTCAAGGGCAAGGGCCTGTTCGATGCCGCCGAGGGCGGCATCGGCGGCTCGCTGGCCGTGGTCGGCGGCGATTACTACGACAGTGAAAAGTACACGCTGGAAATCCTGGCGGACGGCGCGACGAAGTCGGGCGACGGCTATCTGTCGCTTTATGCCTCCGACCTGAATGCGGTCGGGGCGCGGATCATGACCCTGGGCGGTGCGGCGCACCGCGTTTTCACCACCAACCAGTCGACCGAGATCCAGGTCGTCGCCGGCGGCGCCTGGCCGAACCAGAGCAATCTCAGCGCCCGCGGATTCGGCGGCATCGCCGTGCGCGAGGGCGCGGTTCTGCAAGGGCCGCAAGTCCTGCTGATCGCGGATCGCAACGCCGACATTCTGGTGGAGCAGGGCGCCCGGATCACGACTCTGGGCAAGGGCGATCCGGCTTTCGACTCGACCATGGGCTACACCCTGCGGGCCAACAACGTGAACCTGCTGGCCGTGTCGAACGGCTTGCTGGAGTTCAACAGCAACGCTTCGGCGGGCACCACCGGCGTGATCACGGTCGAGGACGGCGCCTCCCTCTATTCCGACGGCACGCTCAGCTTCGTCACGCCGGGCGCGGTCAGTCTGGGCGAGAACGTCAACTATGGCGCGCGTTACCTGGCCTTCTCGTCGGGTTCGGTGAACATCGGGACCAGCGATGCCCTGGCCGCTGCGGGCGCGAATGGCGTCCTGCCGTCGGGCATCGCCCTGAACCAGTCGGTGCTGGATCGCCTGATGGCGGGCGATCAGAGCACAGGCGCGCCCAAGCTGGAGCGCCTGATCCTGTCGGCCAGCCAGTCGGTCAACTTCTACGGCTCCATCAGTCTGGACACCCGTGACGCCGCTACCGGCGTTTCGGCCCTGCAACTGGTGCTCAACACGCCAGCTCTCTATGGCGCGGGCGGCGCGGGGGACGTGGCCCAGATCACGACCGGAACCCTGGTCTGGAACGGCGTTCTGGGCGCCCAGGGGCCCAGCTACAGCCCGACCATTATTCCCGGTCAGCCGGGGGCGCCGGTCGCCGGAGGCGCGGGAACGGGCATGGGAACGCTGAACCTGATCGCCGACCGCATCGTGCTGGGCTATCAGGACGGGGTAGCGATCACCGCCTCGGCGCCGATGAACCGGCTGGCTCTGGGCTTCAGCACGGTCAACCTGACGGCCTCACAGCGGATCGAGAGCAACCACAAGGGCGAGCTGGCCGTCTATCAGTCCCAGGCCGTTTACGGCCAGCCGGGGCAGGGCGGGGCATTGAATCTGACGACGCCCCTGCTGACGGGACAGGCGGGCTCCAGCCTGCACTACAAGGCGGGCGGCGCCATCAACCTGACCGCCCCCGTGACGGCCGCGACCGCCGAGGCGCCCAAGCCGCAGCTAGGGGCCGAGATCAAGATGACCGCCGCCAGCATCACGGCGGACACCACCATCGCCCTGCCCAGCGGCCGACTGGTCCTGACGGCGACCGAGGGCGACATCGTCCTGGGCGACAAGGCGCGCCTGGATCTGTCAGGCAAGGCCACCGACTTCTTTGAGGAGACCCGCTACAGCTGGGGCGGCGACGTCGAGCTGGAAAGCGCGCAAGGGAACGTCATCGCGTCTTCGGGGTCGAAGATCGACCTGAGCGCTGACCATAACCATGCGGGCACGCTGAAGGTCACGGCGCTGAACGGCGCGGCGACCCTGAACGGGGTCATCGAGGCCCACGCCCGCAACGGCGACAAGACGCCCGACGCCTCGCTGCGCAACGGCTCGATCGACATCCGCGCCAACGTCGTCAGCGACTTCCGCGAACTGAACGAGCGGCTGACGCAGACGGGCGTCACCGAGAGCCGCAGCTTCGTCGTCAAGAGCGGCGATCTGGTGGTCGGCGACGAGGTCAAGGCGCGTCAGGTGACGATAGCGGCCGACGGCGGCGACCTGATCGTCAACGGCCGCATCGACGCCAGCGGCGCCCGTCCGGGCTCCATCCGCCTGTCGGCGCGCGACGACCTGACCCTGGCCTCGACGGCGGTGCTGGACGCTAGCGCCGACAGCATCGTGGTCGACGGCTATGGTGCGCCCATCGAAGCCTCGAACCGCGCCCACATCGACCTGGGCAGCAAGGCGGGAACCCTGACCCTGGCCTCGGGCGCCACGCTGGACCTGTCGTCCCCGGACGGCGTCAATCGCGGCCGCGTCGAGCTGAACGCCCCGCGTCTGGGCGGAGACGACATCGCCATCGAGGCAGGCGGCGCGCTGACGATCAAGGGGGCCGACAGCCTGTCGGTCAACGGCTTCCGCACCTATCAACCGGCGGACGGGGTCATCAATCAGGCCCTGATGGACGGCATTCACACGGACAGCACGGCCTTCATCAACGCCGCCATCGCCAATCAGGCCCTGCTGGGCCGTCTGGCCGGGCTGCGGGCCTATCAGGACGCCTTCCATCTGCGTCCGGGCGTCGAGCTGACCAGCGCGCCGGGGCAGAGCCTGAGCGTGTCGGGCGACCTGAACCTGGCCGGCTATCGTTACGCCAGCCTGAACCCCGACACCCCGATGACCGGCGTCTATGGTTCGGGCGAGGCGGGCGTCCTGCTGGTTCGCGCCGCTGACGACCTGAACATCTACGGCAGCATCACCGACGGCTTCGGCGAGCCCGCGCGCACGCCGGACGACAACGGCTGGGTGCTCTACAACACCGCCGACGCAGGCGGCTTTTACGCCCTGCCGGCCGATCATCAGCTGATGGCGCCCGTGCGTCTGTCGCCGGGGGCGGCCTTCCCGGCCGGGGTCAGCCTGACCTTCGACGCCCCCGTCCGCGCCTTCAGCGTCATCGGCAACCAGGTGATCGAGGCGGACGTCAGCCTGGCCCAGTCAGTGGTCCTGCCGCAGGACTGGGTGGCGACCTCGGCCATTCGTCTGCCGGACGGCTCGGTGCTCGAACGCGGAACCATCCTCAAGGCGGGCATGACCCTGCCGGCCGACACGGAACTCGGCCGGGGCGCGCTGCTGCCGATGGCGGTCTCGCTCAAGGCCATGACCTGGCCCAAGGGCGTGGCCCTGCCGGCCATCCTGACCCTGTCCTCGACGACCCAGCTAAAGGCGGGCGACGTCATTCCGCGCGCCAGCACGGTCCTGGTCGCCGGTCTGACGGGCCTGCAGACCGAGCCGGTGGTTCTGGACGCCAGCTACACCCTGGTCGGCGGCGCCTCCGGCAATGCGACCACTATCGCTGGCGGCGCGGCCTCGACCGTGGTGCTCGATTTCGACATCGAGGTGCGTAACTTCACCACCATCCGCACCGGGGTCTACATCCCGTTCGGCTTCGTCTCCACGAGCATCGCCACTTCGCGCAGCCGGCAATGGACCGTTCCGGTGGACATCTGGGCCAGCAAGGCGGCCTTCGAGGCGGGCGACGCGCCGGTGCACCGTCAGGGCGATGTCATGAACATCAACCAGCCCGTTCGCTCCGGGACCTACTGGGGCGCGGGCGCGGTCATTCCGACGATCCTGGGAAGCAGCCGCGGCATCGCGCCGACGGTCGTTCCGGCGGGGACGCCGATGAACATCTTCGCGGCTGACGTCTCGCTGAACAGCAATGTGACGGTGAACGCCGGAACCCTGATCCCGGCCGGCGTCAACCTGCAGCTTCTGGGCGCGGGCGGACCGCACAATACCCGCCCGATCCAGGCGGACGGCACGCAAGGCCGCATCTGGGCCGTGGCGCCCATGCTGGCGGCGGGGTCGCAATCCTGGTCGATGCGTCTGGTCGCGGGGGCCGACATCGGTTCGGCCGACGGCCGCACCCTGCGGGCGGCGACCGATCTGGCCCGCGCCGGCCATTCGGGCGACCTGACCCTGTCGGACCGTCACTATGTGAACCCGCAGGCGGCTCTGACGGACGGTTTCACCCCCAACTGGCTGGAGGGGATGAAGCTGATGCAGAACTTCAGCGTCATTCGCACCGGCGTGGGCTCGCTGGACCTGCTCGCGGGCGGCGACTACCGCCAGATGTCGCTGTACGGCGTCTATACGGCGGGCACGCCCTCGGCCGAGATCGGCGGCCTGACGCTGGACGGCCACAACGTCTTCAACCAGCCGCGCGCGACGCTGACGGGCTCCGCCGGTCTGGCCAATCCCTGGATCGGGCCGAACTTCGACGGCTACGCCGACGCCATCCGCGACTATCAGGCCTGGTATCCCGAACACGGCGGCGACCTGCTGCTGGCGGTGCAGGGCGGCCTGTCCGGCTATTCGACCGATCGCGACGTCTCCTATCAACGCGTGGGCAGCGGGCGGATCGGCAACTGGCTGTGGCGACAAGGCGGGTACGGCGTCAGCGAGAATGGCGTCTCGGTCGCTCTGGGGCAGGACGTGCCGACCGCCTGGTGGATCAACTTCGGCGGCTATGTCCCGAACAACTCCAGCGGGCTCAATGACTTCGTCGGATTTAATGGTCCATTGCTCGAAGGCTTCATGGGCATCGGCGCTCTGGGCGGCGGCAATCTGACGGTGAAGGCCGGAGGCGACGCCGGCGTGACCCAGGACTGGGGCCGGGGGCTGGATGGCGCTTCGGACACGAGCCGGGTCCGCATTTCCAGCTCGGGCCTGCACTTCGCCGTCGGCGGCACCGGCCGCGTGACCTCGGTGACGCGCACGGCGGGGATCGTCACGGACGGGAGCGTGGTCCAGACCGGCGGCGGCGACATCGACATCCGTCTGGGCGGCGTCCTGAACCCGGGCGCGGCGTCCAACATGCCTTCGGACCTGGCGGGCAGCGTGACCAACCTGCGCGGTCAGGTCTCCATCCTGTCCGGCGGGGTTGGCGTCGGCGCCTATAGCTCAGCGGTAGACGTGCTTGATCCGCGTCTGCCCGATCCGCTGCGGACCGCCTTCCACCTGCCGAGCGGCGGCATCACCCTGGTGATCGGCGACGCCGACGTGCGCATCGACACGCGCGGCGATCTGATCCTGGCCGGGGTCGGTGATCCGGGCTCGACCCAGACCTCGATGGCGGGTGTGTCGGTCGGCTATGTCAACGCCGCCGGTCAGTTCCTGCGGCCGGACGGTCTGGTGATGCAGACCAGCTTCTCGCTGTGGCGGGACGACACGAGTATCAGCCTGTTCAGCGCGGGCGGCGACGTGACGCCGATCACGGCGGCCTCCGGCAATGGCGCGGTGCGGGACGGTCGCTACTGGTACCCGCCCATCCTGCGGGTGACGGCGGCCGAGGGCAGCATTCGCTGGAGCGCGGAACGTTGCGACGACAACTGCAGCGGCGGCATCCCGCCGCTGGAGCTGGCGCCGTCGTCGATGGGACTGGTCGAATACCTGGCCGGAACCTCGATCCTGGGCGGCGGTTCGCGCGATCCGGACGCGGGCGGGTCCTACGCCGCCGGTCGCCCGGTCGCCCTGTCGGGTATGGCCCGGACGCTGGATCTTCTGCCCAATCCGTTCCGCCCGGTGTGGATGACCGACTGGCGCGATACGCAAGGCGCACCGGTGAACGTCGTCCAGCCGATCAAGGGCAATGCGGCGACCCTCGGCGGCCTGCTGGCCTTCCAGCCGGATACGGCGACGGGCACGCTGCGGACGGGCCGCCAGAACCCGGCGCTCTTCTATGCGGCCGACGGCGACATCAGCAATCTGAACTTCGGCTTCATCACCTACGACGGCCAGTCGCAGCTCTACGTCAACTCCGGCTCGGTCGACCTGCGCGCCTCGCGCGACATCGTCAACCTGGGCACGGGCACGGGCATCGGCTGTCTGAACAGCGGTCCGATCGAGTGCCGCGGCGCGCCGGCCTATCTGTTCGGGGTGTTCAACCTGGGTGGTCTGGTGGTGCACAATGACCCATCCGACATCTCGCTGATCTCGGCGGGCCGGGACATCATCTACGGCAACATGACCGTGGCGGGTCCTGGCAATCTGGTGGTCGAGGCGGGGCGCAACATCTATCAGGCCGGCAATGGTCGCTTCACCAGCGTCGGTCCGCTGTTCGACCTGTCGCCATCGACCCGTAACGGCGGGGCCGGCATCTCGATCCTGACCGGGGTCGGGGCGGGCGGTCCCAACTATGACGCCTTCACCAAGCTGTATCTGGACCCAGCCAACCTGGCCGAGGTCGGGCGGCCGCTGGCCGACCAGGCCGGCAAGGTGGTCAAGACCTATGACGTTGAACTGATCCAGTGGCTGGAAAACCGCTTCGGCTATGAAGCCGCCGACGCCCGTGACGCCTTGACCTACTTCAACGGCCTGGACCGCCAGCAGCGCGCCGTCTTCGCCCGACTGGTCTACTTCGACGAACTGAAGGCGGGGGGGCGTGAATACAACGACCCCAATGGCGCGCGTTTCGGCAGCTACCTGCGCGGCCGTAACGCCATCTCCGTCTTGCTTCCCGAGAAGGACGCCAGCGGAAAGGCCATCTCCTACGCCGGCGACCTGACCATGTTCGGCGGCTCGGCGGTGCGGACCCTGTTCGGCGGCAACATCGAGATGCTGGTGGCGGGCGGCCAGACGGTGGTCGGCGTCGGCGGCGTGGCGCCGCCCTCGACGGCGGGGGTCCTGTCCATGGGGTCGGGCGACATCGACGTCTATTCGCTGGGATCGGTGCTGCTGGGCCAGAGCCGGGTCTTCACCACCTTCGGCGGCGACCTGTTCATGTGGTCGGCCGAGGGCGACATCAACGCCGGGCGGGGGTCCAAGTCGACCGCCGTCTATCAGCCGCCGCGCCGGGTCTATGATTTGTACGGCAACGTCACCCTGTCGCCGCCGACCCAGAACACCGGCGCCGGCATCGCCACCCTGAACCCGATCCCGGAGATCCCGGCGGGCGACGTGGACCTGATCGCGCCGCTCGGCACGATCGATGCGGGCGAGGCGGGCATCCGGGTTTCGGGCAACGTCAACCTGGCCGCCCTGCAGGTGGTCAACGCCGCCAACATCCAGGTCAAGGGCGACGCGGTGGGCATCCCGGCGGTGGCGGCGGTCAACACCGGCGCCCTGACGGCCGCCTCTTCGGCCAGCAGTTCAGTGGTGGCCGAGGCCGCCCGTCTGGCCGAACGCGCCCGTTCCAAGCCGACCGGCGACATCCCGGCCATCATCACTAGCCGCTTCCTCGGCTTCGGCGAGTAACCGCAGCGTGAAGGGAGGCCCACGCGCCCACCCTTCACACTCCCTTCTTCCGACTGGAGTATCCCATGTCCGACGCTTCTCCCGCAGGCGCCTTGCCGCTCTTCTATCGCGACCCCCAGCCGCTCTCGGCGGTCCAGCACGGAAGCTGGCGCCTGAAGGATGGCGACGCGGCCTTCGCCGCCGACACGCCCTTTGTCCCCGTAGTGGTTAGCGAGATCGCCGCCGCCGCCCGCAGCTACCCCGTCGTCTTCTCGGCCGGGGAGGGGGCGCAGCCGGTCGTCGTCCTGGGTCTGGAGCAGCGCAACCTGTTCGTCGCCGACGGCCGCTGGGCCGAGGACGCCTATGTGCCCGCCTATGTGCGCCGCTATCCGTTCGGCTTCATCGCCACCGTCAATCCCGACGGCTTCGCCCTGGCCGTCGACGCCGCCTCGGAACGACTGGCCCCTTCGGGCGAGGAGGGGACGGCCCTGTTCGACGGTGATCAGCCGACGCAACTGACGCTGGAGGCCATGGCCTTCTGCAACGCCTTCCAGGGCGAGGCCGGCGCCACCCAGGCCTTTGCCGAGGCCCTGCGCGCCCAAGGCCTGCTGATCGACCGCCGCGCCGACGTCACCCTGCCGGATGGCCGCAAGCTGGGTCTCGACGGTTTCCAGATCATCGATACGGATCAGTTCGCCAAGCTGGATGAAGCTGTCGTCCTGGATTGGCATCGCAAGGGCTGGCTTGCGCTGGTTCACTTCCATCTGGCCTCGCTGGAGCGTTTCGGCGCGCTGTTGGCCCTGCACGGGCAGGCGACGACGACCGTTGAGCCCGCGACCAAGCCGACCAAGTCCAAGAAAGCCTGAGCCATGACCAATCGCTTTATCTTCGCAGCCTTGACCCTCGCCGCGGTCGCGGGCGCCGCCCTGCCGGCCGCCGCGCAACAGGCCCAGCCGCTGGGCGGTCCGGTCATCCCGGGCGTCTGCCTGCTGTCGCGCGAGGCGGTCTTCGCCAACGCCGCCGCCGGCAAGGCCGCCAGCGCCCGCCTTCAGGAACTGGCCGCCATGGCCCAGACCGAGATCGAGACCGAGCGCCAGCCGCTTGAGACCCAACTACGCGCCCTCGAAGGGCAGCCTGACAACGCCGCTCGCCGCCAGCGCGCGGAGGCCCTGGCCGGCCAATGGCAGGCCTTGCAGCAGAAGGCGGCCCACGCCAATCAGGAGGTCGAGGCGACTCGCCTCAAGGCGATGGAGCGCATCGCCAACGAGGCCCAGCCCGCCATCGCCCAGGTCTATGCCGCCAAGGCCTGCGGTCTGCTGCTGGACCGCAACTCGGCGCTGGGCGGCAACTTCGCCAACGACCTGACCGCCGAGGTGGTGCAACTCCTGGACAGTCGCCTGTCGACCATCACTTTCGAACGCGAACGCCTGCCTCAGGTCGCCGCGCAACCCGCCCGTTAGGTCAGGACTGATGATCGCTTCCAGGTCTCATCTACATGCCCCGTTTCGGACCCTCGCGGCCGGGATAGCCGCCGTTCTGGGCCTGGCGGGCCAGGCGCAGGCCCAGAGCCTGACGCCCGACGAGGCGCCCGAAGCCTGGGTCGCCTATGCCGAGAACGCAACACGGACTTTGACGACCTGGCTGGAAGCTGATGAGGCGGCGGCGATCGACCTGCGTCAGGAATTGGACCAGCTCCGCTCATCCCCGGATCAGCCGACCGAGTCTTTGGAGCTGAGGTTGTGGGTTTCGGCTGACGGCGTCGTCACCCGCGTCGAACCGGCGCCGCGCGCTCCGCTCAAGGCTTCGGCAGCCTTGCGTGGGGTGGTGGACGGTCGCCGTCTGCCGCCGCCGCCCAAGGGCATGCTGCAGCCGCTGCGCCTCGCTGTTCAGCTGGAGCCTCCGGCCTGAACTTCGGCGATCAGCCCAACGGCTCAGGACGGCCGCTCTGATCGACCGCCACCATGACGAACTCCGCCGTCGCCGAGTGACTACGTCGACCGTTCAGCAGGTCTTCGGCCCAAAGCTGGACCTCGATGGTCAACGAGGAGCGGCCTGTCGTCTTCACGCGTGAGGCCGTCTCCACCATGTCGCCTTCGCGGATTGGGGTGCTGAAGTCGATGCGGTGGGTGGCGGCCATGACCACGACTTTTCGCGCACGTCGCGTCGCCGCGACAAAGGCCGCCTTGCCCATCAACTTCAGGGCGTCTCCGCCGAACAGGGTGCCGTAGTGATTGGTCGTGCCGGGGAAGACCATGTCGGCGGCCCTTAACCAATCATCCGCCTCTGTCGGGATGTCGATCCCGGGCGGCGGAGACAGCGTCAGCTGATCCGCGCCCAGGGCGACCATGTTGAACAGGCCTCGGGTGCACAGGCGCCGTTCGCCGCTCAACAGGGCCTCGGCGTGAAGTTCAACTTCCACGCCGAGCGAAGTTCGGCCGGTCCGCACCACACGACCCACAGCCTCGACCATTTCACCAATCCGCGCCGGTGCGGCGAAGTCGATCCGTTCGCAGCCTGCGGTCACCACGGTGCGTCGCGCATGCCGGCTGGCGGCCAGGAAGGCGACCTTGTCCAGGTGCGCCAGTCCCACGCCGCCGAACAGGGTGCCATGGTGATTGGCGTCGCCGGGAAACACCATGTCGATCAGCCGGATGCTCATGCCCGCGCCGCCCGCGCCGCGGTGACCATGTTGACGAGCGCCGCTTCGGTCTCCGGCCAGCTTCGTGTTTTCAGGCCGCAATCGGGATTCACCCACAGACGGTCAGCGGGCAGTCTCTCGGCCGCGGCCTTCAGCAGGGCGCTGATGTCTTCGACGGCGGGCACGCGCGGCGAGTGGATGTCGTAGACCCCCGGTCCGATCTCCGCGGGGTAGCGATAGTCAGAAAAGGCGTCCAGCAACTCCATCTTCGAACGCGAGGTCTCGATGGAGATGACGTCCGCGTCCATCTCTCCGATCGAACGGATGATGTCGTTGAACTCGGAGTAGCACATATGGGTGTGGATCTGGGTGTGGTCGGCGACGCCCGAGGCGGTGATGCGGAAACACTCCACCGCCCATCCGAGATAGGCCTGCCAGTCAGATCGGCGCAGGGGCAGGCCTTCGCGCAGGGCCGCCTCGTCGATCTGGATGATGGGAGCGCCGGCGGCTTCTAGGTCGAGCACTTCGTCACGGATGGCGAAGGCGATCTGGCGACAGGTCTCGCTACGAGGCTGGTCGTCGCGAACGAAGGACCAGTTCAGGATGGTCACGGGTCCGGTCAGCATGCCCTTCATCGGCTTGTCGGTCAGGGACTGGGCGTAGCGCCACCATTCCACCGTCATCGGCAGGGGCCGGGAAACATCGCCGTAGATGATGGGCGGACGCACGCAGCGCGAGCCGTAGGATTGGACCCATGCGTTCCTGGTGAAGGTGAAGCCGGAGAGCTGTTCGCCGAAATACTGGACCATGTCGTTGCGTTCGAATTCGCCATGGACCAGGACATCGAGACCGATCTCTTCCTGCCACCTGATGGTTCGGGCCGTTTCCTCGCGCAGGAAGGCCTCATAGGCGCCGGCGTCGATGACGCCTTTGCCGTGGTCGGCGCGGGCCTTTCGGACGGCGGGGGTCTGGGGGAATGAGCCTATGGTGGTTGTCGGCCAGGCGGGCAGGTTCAGACGGCGAACCTGAGCCGCACGACGCACCTCGAAAGAGGAGGAACGCCGCGTCTGCATCTGCGTGCGGTCGGCTGTACGCGCCTGAACCACCGGGTCGTGAATACGGGGAGAGGCCGCTCGGCAGGCGACAGAAGCCGAAGCTGCATCCAGAATTTCGCGCACGCTCTCGCGCCCCTGGTTCAAGGCACGGGTCAGAATCTCCAGCTCGGCGATTTTCTGTACGGCAAAGGCGAGCCAGTCCTTCACCTCGGGGTCCAGCGTTGTTTCCCGCTCGAGATCGATGGGCGTGTGCAACAAGGAGCAGGACGGCGCCAGGATCACTGTGCGGCCTCTGTCGATGACAGGCTCCAATCGGTCGAGAATTGCGTTGAGGTCGGCTTTCCAGATGTTGCGCCCGTCGATGACGCCCAATGAAAGGACCAGATCCGGTCGGGCGTCCGCCAGCACGGCGTCCAACTGCTCGGGCGCACGGGTCAGGTCGATATGCAGACCATCGATCGGAAGCCACAGTACGGTTTCCAGGTTGTCCCCCAAGCCCCCGAAGTAGGTGGTCAGCATGACCTTGGTGGGGGGCACGACGTCGGTCAGTACGCGATAGGCCAGCCGGTAGGCCTCACGGGCCTCATCGTTCAGATCGGTCACCAGGCAGGGTTCGTCCATCTGCACCCAGGTGGCGCCGGCGCGGGCCAGGGAGCGCAGAACCTCGGCGTAGACCGGCAGAAGTTGCGGCAGCAGACTCAAGGGATCGAAGTCAGCATTCCGCGCCTTGCCCAGCAAAAGATAGCTGACCGGCCCCAAAAGGACGGGGCGTGTTTCTATGCCCAGCGCCTTGGCTTCCAGATACTCGTCCAGCGCCTTGGTCGACGTCAGGCGGAAAGTCTGGTTCTCGGTGAATTCCGGCACGATGTAGTGGTAGTTGGTGTCGAACCACTTGGTCATTTCGGCCGCCGGCACACCTTCGCCTCCGGGCGCGGCGCCATGGCCGCATCCGCATGTCGCTTCGTGTTCGCCCTGCGATCCGCGCGCCGTGGCGAAATAGGTCTTCAGTGCGACCTGTTCCGTCTCCTGGCCGTAAAGCGTCGGCAAGGCTCCGACCATGGCGGACGTGTCCAGAACATGATCGTATAGCGAGAAGTCATTGGAAGGTATGATGTTTGCGCCCAACTCGCGTTGCTTCCGCCAGGTGCGCGCGCGCAGGTCCGCGGTGGTCGCCAGCAGGTCGTCGGCGCTCATTCGCCCGGCCCAATGCGCTTCGAGCGCGGCTTTGAGCTCGCGTTTCGGGCCGATACGGGGGAAGCCGAGAATGGCGGACTGGACGTTGGGGCGGACGGTCATGTCTCGAAGCCTTTGCAAGGGCAGGGCTTCAGACAGGGGCGCGCGCACGCCCGCGCGGGCTTCAGGAGACCGGCGGCGCACATGCGGCCTGACCGGACACCCCGCCGGAGGACGTTATCTGTCGGGGCAGGTCTCCTGGCTCACGGGTCACGGCTTCAGGCTCGGCCTTCCCGGCGTCGAAACGCCAGTGACACAAGATGAACCTTCGGCTCGCCGCTTACAGTTGCGGGGGCAGCGCCGGTGTCGCACCGGCTTCCCTCTTAGCTCCGCGCCGCCGAAACGACGCGCAGACCACGACGGCGGGCAAAAGGCCTTATGCGCCGGGGTAAGTCAAGAACATATAACGATATGCTTATATGTTTATGGCTTGGGGTTGCGTGTGCGGTCCCAGGTTCCGAACTCGTGGGCGATGCAGCGGTCGATCAGCAGGCGCCAGACCGGCTCGGCGATGTCGGGCGACAGGCCGGCGGGTTCGGCCGCCGCCAGCACCTTTGCCACCACGTCGTCGATGCGGGCCTGGTCGAAGACGGCGTCGCGGTTCGGCTTGATGCGGGCGGCGGCGTCCATATAGCGCTGGCGCTCGGCCAGCAGGGTCACCAGAGCGCGGTCCAGGGCATCCACGCCCTGACGCACGTCGATCATGGTTGCGCAGTCTTCCGGGGCCTTGCGGTCGTCGATGGCGACGGTGCGGGGGGCGGTCATCAGGTCAGCCGACAAAGGCGCGCTCCAGAACATAGTCGCCGGGTTCGGCGTTCGAGCCTTCTTTCAGGCCGTAGGATTCCAGCAACTCGCCGGTCTCCTTGATCATGGCCATCGAGCCGCACAGCATGACGCGGTCGCTGTTGGGCGAGAAGCCGATGGGCAGTTGCAGGTCGGCGAAGACGTCGCCCGACTTGATGCGATCGGTGATGCGGCCCGGCGTCTCGAAACGCTCGCGGGTCACGGTCGGATAATAGGTCAACTGAGCCTTGGCCTCGTCGCCGATCAGCGGATCGTCGTGGATCTCGTGGCTGAAGAAGTCGCGATAGGCCAGGTCGGCGACGTTGCGCACCGTGTGGCAGACGATGACCTGCTTGAAGCGGGAATAGGTTTCCGGATCGCGCGCGACCGACAGCCAGGGCGCCAGGCCCGTGCCGGTGCCGATCAGCCACAGACGCTCGCCGCCGGTCAGGGCGTCCAGCACCAGGGTGCCGGTCGGCTTCTTGCCCATCAGAACGCTGTCGCCCGGCTGGATCTTCTGCAAGCGCGAGGTCAGGGGGCCGTCCTCGACCTTGATCGAGAAGAACTCCAGTTCCTCGGCCCAGAAGGGCGATGCGATGGAATAGGCGCGCAGGATGGGCTTTGCGCCGTCTTCGCCCGGCAGACCGATCATGACGAACTCGCCCGAACGGAAGCGGAAATCCTCCGGCCGTTTCACGCCGAAGCTGAACAGTTGATCGTTCCAGTGGCGGACCCACAGGACTTCCAGATTGTGGAACGGGCTGGCCTTGACGGGCGGCGCGGCGGTGGAGGCGTCGGACATGGGGCCTAACTAGGCGGTCGCGGGCGAATGCGAAAGGCTCGCGGGCGTCGCAGCCGCGCAGATTTGCGGATGACGGCGGAAGAATCCGCCTCTAGCTTCGCCGCCATGCGCACATTCCTTCTTGCTTCGACGATCCTGATGGCTGCGACCTCGGCCTTTGCCCAATCTTCTCCGCAGCCGGCGGCTCCGCCCGCCGCCACAGCGCCCGCGTCCTCGATCCTGACGGTCGAGCGGGTGTTCGCCAATCCGTCCCTGGCCGGGCCGGTGGCCAAGGGCGTTAGCCTGTCGCCCGACGGCGAACTGGTCGCCTTCCTGCGCTCGCGCGAGGACGACGTGGACGTGCTGGACCTGTGGGCCGCGCCGGTGAAGGGCGGCGAGCCCTTCAAGCTGATCGACGCACGGGCCTTGGTCCCTGATGCCGGCGAGCTGTCCGAGGCCGAGAAGGCGCGGCGCGAACGGATGCGGATTTCGCAGCGGGGCGTGGTCGAATATTCGTGGGACGAGCAGGGCCGCTACATCCTGGCGCCGCTGGAAGGCGACATCTTCCTGGCTAACCGTGCTGATGGCAGCGTGCGCCGTCTGACCGAAACCACGGCCGATGAGATCGACGCCAAGGTTTCGCCCAAGGGCGCCTTCGTCAGCTTCGTGCGGGATCAGGATCTGGTCGTGCTCAACCTGGCCTCGGGCGCCGAGCAGGCGATCACCACGGACGGCGACGGACTGATCACCTGGGCCACGGCCGAGTTCATCGCCCAGGAAGAGCTGGATCGCGACACCGGCTACTGGTGGAGCCCGGACGAGCGTTTCATCGCCCTGCAACGCACCGATGAGACCCAGGTCGACATCATTCCGCGCCTGGACATCACCGGCGGCGGCGCCTCGGTGATCGAGCAGCGCTACCCGCGCGCCGGTCGCCCCAACGCCGTGGTCGAACTCTATGTGCAGGACGTGCAGGCGGGGCAGCGGGTCAAGGTCGACCTGGGCGCGAACGCCGACATCTATCTGGCCCGCGTCAACTGGGCCAAGGACGGGCGGACCCTGTACGTCCAGCGCCTGTCGCGCGACCAGAAGACGCTCGACCTGCTGAGCGTCGATCCGGCGACTGGCGCCAGCCGCGTCATCGCCACCCAGCGCTCGGACGCCTGGGTGCCGCTGAATCATGACTTCAAGGCGCTGACGGACGGGAACTTCATCTGGGCGTCGGAAGAGAGCGGCTGGAAGCACCTCTATCTCCACAACCGCGACGGCCGCCGCCTGCGGGCGATCACGCGCGGCGACTATCCGGTCAAGGCGCTGGAAGGCGTCAATGAGGCGACGGGGGAGATCTTCTTCACCGCCTCGATGCGCGACGGCAAGGAGTACCCGATCGAGCAGCAGCTGTTCCGCGCCAGCATGAAGCGGACCGCGACGCCCGTAGAGATCACCCCGCGCGGCGGCTGGTGGAGCGCCTCGGTCAACCGGACCGGCACGGCCTATGTCGGCAATTATACCGACGTGAACACGCCGATGCAGTCGGCCCTCTATGGCATCGACGGCCAGCGCATCCGCTGGATCGAGGAGAACAGGCTGCAGCCCGGCCACCCCTTCTGGCCCTATGCCGAGCGGCAGCAGAAGCCGACCTTCGGCACCCTGCAAAGCCACGGCGAGACGCTGATGTGGCAGATGACCACGCCGCCTGATTTTGACCCAAGCAAGACCTATCCAGTCGTGATGCAGGTGTACGGGGGGCCCTCGGGCGGCGGCGTGAAGAACGGCTGGCAGTCGGCGACCAACCAGTTGCTGACCGAGGCGGGCTATATCGTCTTCAGACTGGACAACCGGGGCGAGGGCGATCGTTCGGCGGCGTTCAAGCAGGCCCTCTATCTGAAGATGGGTCAGCCCGAGATCGAGGATCAGGTCATCGCCGCCGACTATCTGCGGTCGCTGCCCTATGTCGATGACAGCCGCATCGCCATGATGGGCTGGTCCTATGGCGGCTTCATGAGCCTGATGGCGCTGACCGAGCCCAAGATGGGTCTGGCCTCGGCCCTGGCGGGCGCCCCGCCGACCGAGTGGAGCCTCTACGACACCGCCTATACCGAGCGCTACATGTCGACGCCGCAGGCCAATGTGGACGGCTATGCCGCCTCCGACGTGCTGGGCCGCCTCGATCACCTGACCGGGCGTCTGCTGCTGCTGCACGGCATGGCCGACGACAACGTCATCTTCGAGAACACCACGCGGGTGCTGAACGCGCTGCAGGAAAAGAGCATTCCCTTCGAGACCATGCTCTATCCCGGACAGCGTCATGGCGTGCGCGGCAACGAGAGGCAGCTTCACCTATGGCGCACCTACCTCGACTTCCTCGACCGCACCATCGGCGCGCGGGCGCCCGCCAAGGCGGATTGATCCTCGCCGCCGTCAGCGCCCTGGCGCTGACGGCGTGCGCCACGGCCAAGGAGGAACCGGCGGCTGCGACGTCGGGGCGTCAGCTTCCGACGGCAGCGCAGATCATTGACCATATGGCCTTTTATGGACCGAGCCATGTTGCGTGGGCGCGACGGATCGACCGGCAGGCGGGCGAGGCTGTCGCGCCGAACGCCTTGGTGATGTTGGCGCCGCGCATCGATTGGGCGGCGAGCGAGGGGGAGGGCTATCTGGAGGGCCTTCCTGTCCTGCTGAAGGACAATATCGAGACGCGCGATATGCCGACGACGGCCGGTTCGTTGGCCCTGGCCGCCAATGCGCCAGGGCGCGACGCGCCTCTGGTCGCCCGACTGCGGGAGGCCGGGGCGATCATCCTCGGCAAGACCAATCTGTCGGAGTGGGCCAATATCCGCTCGTCGGATTCCATCAGCGGCTGGAGCGCGGTCGGGGGGCAGACGCGCAACCCCTATGACCCCGCCCGGACGCCGTGCGGTTCGTCGTCGGGCAGCGCGGTGGCGGTGGCCATCGGTCTGGCGCCGGTCGCCATCGGCACCGAGACGGACGGCTCGATCACCTGTCCCGCCTCGGTCAACGGCGTGGTCGGATTCAAGCCGACCGTGGGTCTGGTCAGCCGTACCCACGTCGTGCCGATCAGCCATTCGCAGGACACCGCCGGCCCCATCGCCACGACGGTCGAGGACGCGGCCATCGTCCTGAGCGTCATCGCGGGCAGCGATCCCGCCGACCCGGCGACGGCCGAGGCCGATGCGCGCAAGGTCGATTATCGCGCGGCGCTGGACGCGAACAGCCTGCGGGGCGCCCGCATCGGGGTGATGCGCTTCCTGTCGCCCTCCTATTCCGCCGAGACCCGCGCCGAGTTCGAGCGGGCCCTGACCGCCCTGCGCGCCGCCGGGGCCGAGGTGGTCGAGATCGAGCAGGCGCCGACCGATCTGCGCGCCATCGGCGGGTGGGAGTTGACGGTCCTGCTGACCGAGCTGAAGCACGACCTGAACGCCTATCTGGCCTCGACCGAGCCGGCGCAGGTGAAGACGCGGACCCTGGCCGACGTCATCGCCTTCAACGCCGCCGAGCCGCGCGAGACGGTGTTGTTCGGCCAGGACCTGTTCGAGAAGGCCCAGGCGACCCGCGGCCTGGGTGATCCGGCCTATGTCGAGGCGCGGGCCAGGTCGCTGCGGGCGGCGGGACCGGACGGGATCGACCGGATGATGACCGAGCACAGGGTGGTCGCCCTGATCGCGCCGACGACCTCGCGCGCCTGGACCAATGATCCCAAGGACGAGGACGAGATGCAGGGCTCGGCCAGTCGGCTGGCGGCGGTCGCGGGCTATCCGCACCTGAGCGTGCCCATGGGTTTCGACCGGGGGATGCCGGTGGGGCTCAGCTTCATCGGCGGCAAGTGGGACGACGCCCGCATCCTGTCGCTGGGCTATGCCTATGAACAGGTGACCAAGGAGCGAAGGGCGCCGCCGCTGCCCTGAGCAACCTCGACCGTTCATGCGGGTTAAACGGCCATGGAAAAGCTGTTCAACCATTTCGCCAATACGACGGCCAAGGTGGCGGGCCGTCCGTGGACCTTCATCCTGTGTCTGTTGCTGGTCCTGGTCTGGGCCGTGACGGGCCCGGCCTTCAAGTTCAGCGAGACCTGGCAGCTGGTGATCAACACCGGCACGACCATCATCACCTTCCTGATGGTCTTTCTGATCCAGAACACCCAGAACCGCGACGCGGCGGCCATGCACGCCAAGCTGGACGAGTTGGTCTATGCGGTGAAGAAGGCCGATGCGGGCTTCATCGGCATCGAGCACCTGACCGACAAGGAGCTGGCGGTCATCCTGCAGGAGGTCGAGCGGCGCGGGCGCGACATCCATGCGGGGCAGCCGGCGCGGGCGGTCAGGAGCCGGCCGGCCAGGCGCGCGGCGGAGAGCGAGACCTGAAAAACAGAGTCCAATTCGTCTGAATCGTCTGAAATGCCTCCTTGGCCGCTGGCGAAGCGCGCATCATGGCGCACGGGCGGCTGGCGGCGGGCCGATCGCCTCAAGACGCGGACAATCGCCCTATTTTACCGGGATTGGAGGGGGATGTCAGGCGGGTTGATCTGTTCAAACCCTGCGCCGACACCCCTCATCCTGCCCTAGTCGCGGTAGTTGAGCGCCGGGGCGCGGTCGCCCAGCAGGGCCTCGTATTTGAAGTCCGGGCCGCGACGACGCTCGAACTCGGCCTTGGCCGTGGCGATGGTGTCCGGGCTCTGGAACAGTTCGGCGGTGGTCAGGGCCAGGGTCTTGGCGGCCAGATGGGCGCCCTTCAGGCCGATGGTCGAGCCGGCGGCCACGACGTTCTGCCAGGAGTGACCCGCCGATCCGGGGACGAAGGTGGCGGTGGACAGGCCGACTGTCGGCGCGACCCACGACACGTCCGAGACGTCGGTCGAACCGCCGAAGTCGCCGCCGATCACGGCCGGTTCGATCGCGCCGACGCTGGCCAGGTCCGGCTTGGTCGGCAGGGTCTTCTGGATCTCGGTCGCCAGGGCGATTTCCTCGGGCGTCCAGGTGATGCCGCCGACATGACGCAGGTTGCGGTCCATGACGGTCATCAGGGCTTCGTTCGGCAGCATGGAATAGACGCCGCCGATGGCCTCGAACTCGACGCGGGTGCCGGTGCCGAGCGCCGCGCCCTCGGCGGCCTTCTTGACCCGCTCCAGCACGTCGCGGACGATCTGCGGGTCGTTGTGGCGGACGTAGTAGTAGCTCTCGGCGAAGGCCGGGACGACGTTGGGCGCCTTGGCCCCGTCGGTGATGGCGTAGTGGATGCGGGTGCGGTCGGGCACGTGCTCGCGCATCAGGTTGACCATGGCGTTCATGGCCTCGACCCCGTCCAGGGCCGAGCGTCCGCGATCCGGCGCGGCGGCGGCGTGGGAGGAGACGCCGTAGAAGCGGAACTTGCCCGAGACGTTGGACATGGTGTCGCCCTGACGGGCGCTGTTGACGTTGCCGGGATGCCAGTGGACGGCGACGTCGACATCGTTGAACAGGCCGTCGCGGACCATGTAGACCTTGCCCGAGCCGCCTTCCTCGGCGGGGGTGCCATAGACGCGCAGCTCGCCCTTGATGTTGTTGGCGACCATCCAGTCCTTGACCGCGATGGCGGCGTGGACGGACGCCGCGCCGAACAGGTTGTGGCCGCAGCCGTGGCCCGCGTGACCACCGGCGGATTCCTGCACCGGGTTCAGGGTCTGCGACAGGCCGGGCAGGGCGTCGTATTCGGCCAGGACGGCGATGACCGGGCCGTCGCCGTTCTTGAAGCTGGCCAGGAAGGCGGTGGGTTCGTTGGCGATGCCCGGCGTGACCTGGAAACCGGCCTCGCGAAGCTGGCCCTGCAGCAGGGTCGAGCTTTGGGTTTCCTGATAGCCCAGCTCGGCGAACTTCCAGATTTCGAGGGCGGCGTGGTCCAGGGCCGGCTGGTTGCGCTCGACCGTGCCGGTGATCTGGGCGCGGGCCTGGGGCGACAGTTCGGCGGCGAAGGCCGGGGCGGTCAGGCCGGTCAGGGCGGCGGCGAGCGCCAGGGCGCGCATCGAGACGGGTTTCATCGGGAACTCCACGAACAGGCAGCGAAACAAAAAGAACGGAGAGCGATGGCGCGCTCTCCGCCCTGTTGGCGATGGACGTTCTAGAACGACTTGCGGATGCTGGCGTACCAATAGCGACCGTAGGGCTGATAGACCGTGCCAAGGTAGCCATCGGAGGCCAGGGGCGGCGCCTCGTCGGTCAGGTTGCGCACGCCCAGACGGACCGCCGTACCGCCCAGAAGGCCGTCATTGTCGAACTCATACTCGCCATAGAGGTTGGCTGTGATCTGGGAATCGACGGTCCAGGCTTCGCCAAGCGTATTGGTCAGGCCGTCCTGCTCCACGCTGCCGGTGTAGGCGGTGTAGGCGCCGACGGTGACGTTCTGGCGGCGCCAGGTCGCCGAAGCCGACCACTTCCATTCGGGGCGCCCGCCCTGGCGGATCAGATCGCCGGCGCTGCCGCTGAAAGCGATGGCGGCGTCGATATCGCCCTTGGCCTTGGCGTCCATCAGGGCCTGAACGGCCGGCGAGGGCTCCAGGTAGTATTTCAGCAGGTGCGAGACGTTCAGATTAGCGCTGAAGTCGCCCAGAGCCGTACCGCGCAGGCTCCACATCAGGCCCAGGTCAATGCCCTGGACTTCTTGCGGCTGCAGGTTGTCGTAGAGGTCCTTGACGTAGAGAATTTCTCCGGCGGCCTGCATGCCTGTGCCGGCGAAGATGGCGATGTCTTCGGGGGTCGCCGCGGCGCGCACCACGTTCGGGTTGAAGCTGCCCTGCTTGCGCAGCAGGTAGTCCAGCGTCAGGGCGTTCTGGCCGCGGAAGACGCCGACCATGCCTTCCTGTTTCACATTCCACCAGTCGACCGTGATGGTGAAATCGCCGAGGTGGGCCGGTGTGAAGTCCGGCTGGATCACCGTGCCGAACGACATGGTTTCAGATTCTTCCGGCTTCAGGTTCGGATTGCCGGCGCGCTGTTCGGCGACGTTGCGACGGATGCGCGCGGTATTGACCGAGGAGGCGTCGGGGAAACCGGACGCGATGGTCGGGCTGACGCAGCGGTTCAGGCCGGTGATGGCGCCGCGACGGGCCAGGGCCTCGCAATAGGCCCAGTCGGTGCTGCTGTTCGAACGGGTGACGATGCTGGCGTTGATCTGCTCCAGGTTCGGGGCGCGGAAGCCCTGGGCCCAGGAACCGCGCAGACGCAGGCCTTCGGCCAGGTCCCAGGCCACGGCGACCTTGGGCTTGGCGATGTCGCCGAAGTCCGAATAGTGCTCGTAGCGGCCGGCGATCTGGGCTTCCAGATTATGGACGAAGGGGATGTTCATCTCGGGCGAGACGATGGGCACGGCCAGTTCGGCATAGGCCGAATAGACGTTGCGATCGCCCTTGGTGTCCGGGTTCATGGAAGAGTTGATCAGGTCGCCGTACACCGCGCCCGAGACGTCGGTGAAGGTGATGGTTCCGTCGATTCGGGGGTCGCGATCGTCCAGCTGGGTCTCCAGGCGGGCCTCGATCCCCGCCGCCATGCCGAGGTCGCCGGCAGGCAGGGTGAAGAGATCTGGGCGCGACACCTTGAAGTCCCAGAGCGCCAGGGTGGTTTCGGTGTAGCGGCGCATCTTCTGGCGGATGGCGTCGAGCGCGGCCTGACTGCTGGGGGCGCCGTCGCCGAAGGCCGGATTATTCAGGTCGCCGCCGTTGAAGGGATTGTAGGCGTCGGGCGTCGACAGGGCGAGTTGCCTCTGCAGCGCCGTGGTCGAGATATTGTCGCTGATATCCTCGGCGCTGGCCTCGGAGTAGAGCAGGGCGCTTTCCCAGTCCCACCCGGCGAACTCGCCGCGCAGGCCGCCCAGGATGCGATACTGCTTGTTGGTGACGTTGACCTCGATCGGGCCCAGGTCGTCGAAGCGGTAGCCGCTGAGCAGCAGATCCACCCCGGCGGCGGGGGCCGTGATGCCCGGAAGGCGGTTCGGATTAGGCGCGCCGCCCGGCAGGGTCGTAGCGCCAAAGGGGTTGTAATAGTTGGTCTTGGGGATGGTCAGGACGATCGAGGACAGGGTGCTGATCGGGGCCTGCCACGCCGTGGTTTCGGCGTGATAATAGCCAAGCTCGCCGAAGGCTTCGACGCTGTCGTTCAGCCTGTACTTGCCAGTCACGAAGACGTTGAGGCGCTCGACTTCCGGCATGACCGTCAGGCCCTGGGCCGCTGAGTCGGAATAGAGGCGTGAATCGACCGTCGTGCCGGACTTGAGGCAAAGGCCGCTTCCCAGGGCCGCGCCGCAGCCGGTGAAGCTGGAAGGTTGGGTGCTGAAGGCGGTCAGGTTGGAGGTTGCGCCTGGCAGGCGCACCGTGCCGCCGGTCGGACGGAACAGACCCCAGGGCGTCAGCGACGAGCGTCCGTTCAGCGAGGTATTGCCCTCATATCCGGTTCCCGCAAACAGGGGGCGCTTGTCCAGCGACGCCGTATAGTCCTGATCCGTGGTGGATAGCTCGGTGCGTTGGTCGTAGTTCAGGAAGGCCGAGAGGTTGGCGCGGCCGTCCAGGAAGTCGCGACCGCCATAGGCGCTGAAATTGGTTTCGCGCATGCCCGTGCCCTCGGCGCCGCCGTATTGGGCCGAGACGGTCAGGCCGTTCAGGTCATCGCGCAGGACCGTGTTGATCACGCCAGCCACGGCGTCCGCGCCGTAGATGGCGGCGGCGCCGTCGCGCAGGACCTCAAGCCGCCGCAGGCCGGTCACCGGTATGGCGTTGGTGTTGTAGGTCAGGACAGGAACCAGATGCTCGTTCGCCTGACTAGTCGGGTGGCCGACGACGCGACGCCCGTTCAGCAGCACCAGGGTGTTGCCGATGCCCAGGCCGCGCAGGTTGACCGAGCCCGTGTCGCCGCGCGCCGAGTTCGAACTGGCGGGCAGATAGCTGGAGTTGAAGGTGACGTCGCCCATCTGGGGGATGGAGCGGATCAGGTCGTCCCCTGATGTCGCGGCTGAGGCCAGGATCTGCTCCTCGCCGACGACGGTGACCGGCAGGGCCGCCGTCACCTTGGCGCCGCGAATCTGGGAGCCGACAACGACGATTTCGTCGACCTGTGTGGCCTCTGGCTCCGGCGCGTCCTGGGCCGCCGCGGCGGTCGCGGCGCTGAACAGCGCGGTCGTGGCCAGCATGGCTGTTTTCAGGTTTCGGCGGGTGAAGGCTGCACGCATGATCCTGGTATCCCCTCTGATGGTCATCAAGCCCGGTATCCCCCCGGGGCTCGTCCGGCGGCGGCCGGATCTATTGAGCAAGGCAGCCTCCTGGTCCCGATCGTCGTCCCGGAAAGATGCGACGTCGGAGGTTTCGCCTCGTGTCGGACTAGAAACTGACACATTCGACGCGTCAACCGTTTAGGGTTAAATATTGCTGTTATTCAATATATTGGGCAAACTAATCACCTCAATTGGGCGTTGAGTTTCCACTTTGAGCAATGCTATCGCTGTCAAAGGGCGTTCTGATGTGGGCGCGTGCGATAGATCAGAGCCAATTGTGACGGGGTGGCCATGCGTTCTCATCTGAAGATTCTGGCGGTCGCCGCGGCGGCCCTGTTGGCGGCTGCGCCTGCGGTTGCTCAGCAGGCGCCGGTCCAGACCCGGCCCGCCGTCGGCAGCGGCGGCGACATCGTCAACTACGGCCAGATCCACAGCCCGACGGTCGGACGCGGCGGCATGGTGGTGAGCCAGAGCGCCATCGCGACCCAGGTCGGCGTCGACATCCTGAAACAGGGCGGCAACGCCGTGGACGCGGCGGTGGCCGTGGCCTTTGCGGAAGCCGTGACCCTGCCGCGCGCGGGCAATATCGGTGGCGGCGGCTACATGATCGTGCACATGGCCGCGACGGCGGACCGCCCGGCGGCCGACATCGCCATCAACTATTACGGCACGGCGCCCCGCGCCACGACGCCGGACTTCCTGCTGGACGACAGCGGCAAGTTCGACCGCCGCGCGCCGTCCAGCTTCCGCAACGTTTCGGTGCCGGGCACGGTCGCGGGCATGTGGGAGGCGCACAAGCGCTTCGGCGCCCTGACCTGGGCCCAGGTGGTGGCGCCTTCGGTCAAGCTGGCCGAGGACGGCGTCATCCTGTCGGACGGCGAGGCGGACGCGACGGCGGGCCGGGCCACGGTTCTGGCCACCGATCCCGGCGCGCGCGAGGCCTATTTGAAGGCCGACGGCACGCCCTATCGCGCGGGCGAATTGTTCAAGCAGCCGCAACTGGCCTGGAGCTTGCGTCAGGTGCAGCAGGGCGGGGTCGACGCCTTCTATCGCGGCGAACTGGCCAAGAAGATCGTCGAGGGCGTGCAGGCGCGCGGCGGGATCATGGACGCCCAGGACCTGGCCGATTACCGCGCCGACGTGACCGCGCCGATCTGGTCCACCTATCGCGATCACCGCATCGCCTACATGCCGCCGACCGCCTCGGGCGTCAGCGTGGCCGAGGGGCTGAACCTGCTGGAGCACTTCCCCATGCGCGAGTTGCGCTGGGGCAGCGTCGACAGCCTGCACCTGATCTCGGAGGCGATGAAGATCGTCTCGTCGGACCGTCGCCTGATCGGCGGGGCGCCGCAGTGGACGACGCCGGCGCAGGGTCTGGCCAGCAAGGAATTCGCCGCCGAGCGGGTCAAGCTGATCCGCATGGATCGCTCGCTGGCAGCCGCCGACATCCCGGAGGGCAACCCCTATCCGTACGAGAGCCAGGACACGACCCACTATTCGGTGGCCGACGCCCACGGCAATGCGGTGTCGAACACCTATACCCTGTCCAACTCCTACGGCGCGCACGTGGCCCCGGTTGGGACGGGCATCCTGCTGAACAACTCACTGGACAACTTCTCGTGGGGCACGCGGGACGAGCCGAACTCGCCGGCGCCGGGCAAGCGTCTGGGCTCGACCATCACGCCCATGATCGTCTTTGACGACGACAAGCCCTGGCTGGTCACCGGCACGCCGGGCGGCGGCTACATCATCGCCACCATGGTGCAACTGATCTCCAACGTCATCGACCACCAGCTGAACATCGCCGAGGCGGCGATGCGCCCGCGCCTGAACCAGGGCGGCGGCGACAGCCCGCTGGAGCTGGAGGGCGGCTTCTCGCCCGACGTCGAGCGTTTGCTGGAAGCGCGCGGCCACACGGTTCGCCCGTCCATGACAATGGGCAGCACCCAGTCCATCATGATCGAGGGCGATCGATTCCTGGGCGCGGCGGACACCCGCCGCCCTGACGCCCTGGCGCTCGGCGTCCAGTAAGCACTTCAGTTTTCAGTCAACCGCGGGGGGCGGCTCATGTTGCGCAAGGTTCTGCTGGCGAGCGTCGCCGGATTGGTCGTGGCGGCGGGGGCGGCGCCGGTTCTGGCCCAAGCGGAAAGGCCGGCTATTGCGTCGGCCTCCACCTGGCAGGACGGCCTGTTCGGGGTGAAGCTGGATCGGCAGAAGGGCAAGGCGACGGTGCGTCTGCCCGCGCCGGGCGCGGACGGGGTGCTTGGGCGTTATCTGTATCAGCCGGGCCTTTCGGCGGGGCTGGGCATGGACGGCGCGGGTCTGGACCGTTCGGGTCTGGGGGCGGCCCAGGTGGTGGCCTTCCGCAAGGTGGGCAACCGCGTCTTCGCCGAGTTCGAGAATACCCGCTTCCGCGCCGTGGACGCCGACGCCGATCAGGTGAACGCGGTTGCGGCCTCCTTCGCGCCTTCGGTGGTCTGGTCCGGCGAGGTGGTCGAGACGGGCGCCGACGGATCGGTCAGCGTGGACCTGTCGGGCTTCCTTGAGCGGGACGCGGTCAACGCCGTCGGACGCCTGAAGCGGGCGCGGCTGGGCACGTTCAAGGCGGCGCCGACCCTGGGCTATCTCGAGGCGGACCAGACCCTGGTCTTCCCCGACAACGTCGAGTTCCAGACGGTCCAGACCTTCACCAGCGACGAGCCAGGGGCCGAACTGTCGCGCGTCTCGCCGGAATCGCGCTCGGTCACCCTGACGGTGCGCCATTCGTTCATCCGCTTGCCCGACGCTGGGTTCCAGCCGGTGCTGCACGACCCGCGCTCGGGCACCTCGGCCCAGGTCATGGTGACGGACTTCGCCGCCGATCTGGATCAGCCGGTGGTCAGCCGTCTGGCGCGCCGTTTCCGTCTGGAGAAGACCGATCCGACCGCCGCCCGTTCGACGGTGAAGAAGCCGATCGTCTTCTATGTGGATCGCGCCGCCCCGCCCGCCATTCGTCAGGCCCTGATCGAGGGCGGCGACTGGTGGGCGCAAGCCTTTGACAAGGCGGGATACGTGGACGCCTTCCGGGTCGAGCTGCTGCCCGAGGGGGCGCACCCGATGGACGCGCGCTACAACATCGTCTCCTGGGTCCACCGCGAGACGCGCGGCTGGTCCACGGGCACCAGCGTCAATGATCCGCGCACCGGCGAGATCGTGCGCGGCGTGGTGCAGCTGGGCTCGCTGCGCGACCGTCAGGACAAGATGATCTTCGAGGGTCTGGTCGGTGCCGCGCGCAGCGGCACGGGCGGGCAGGACGATCCCGACCGTCTGGCCTATCAGCGCCTGCGCCACCTGTCGGCGCACGAGATCGGACATGCGCTCGGCATTTCCCACAACTTCGCCGCCTCGACCTATGAGGATCGGGCCTCGGTCATGGACTATCCGGCGCCCTGGGTGATCGCCGACGGCGAGCGTCTGGACTTCAGCCGCGCCTATACGACCGGCGTCGGGGCCTGGGACCGCTATGTGGTGGACTGGCTGTACGGCGATGCACCGGGGCAGGACCCGATCGCTCGTCGCGCCGAACTGGCGGCGGAGGTGCAGGCCAAGGGCTATCGCTTCGTCAACGACACCGACACCCGGCCACTGGGCAGTTTGCAGCCCTATGGCGCCATGTGGGACAACGGGACCGATCCGGTCGCCGAGTTCGCTAATGTCATGGCCGTGCGGCGCATCGCCCTGTCGCGGTTCGGCCTGGCCAATCTGCCGGCGGGGGCGCCGGCGGCGGATCTGCGCCGCGTGATCGTGCCGATCTATCTCTATCACCGCTATCAAACCACGGCGGTCGGGCGTCAGATCGGTGGCGTGGACTATGGCTACGCCATCAGCGGCGACGGCCATGAGCGGGCGGAGGTCGTGCCGGCCGACAAGCAGCGTGCAGCGCTGGAGGCCCTGATGCAGGCCGTGGCGCCGGACGAGCTGGATTTGCGGGACGACCTGATCGACCTGCTGTCCTCGGCCCAGTCGGGCAACGGCGACCGCCAGACGGAGATCGAGCTGTTCGAGGGCAAGACCGATGCGGTCTTTGACCCGTCATCGGCGGCGGCGGCGGCGTCTCAGGTGGTGTTCGAGACCCTGCTGGCGCCTGAGCGTCTGAACCGTCTGGTCGAGCAGCAGCGCCGGGACGCGGGGCAGTTGGGCCTGACCGAGGTGCTGGATCGGGTGGCGACGGCGGTGGGGCCGGGCGCGAGCCTCAGCCCGCGTCAGGCCGAACTGCGCCGGGTCGTTCGCGCCCGTTATGCGGCCCATCTGGCGGCGCTAATCCAGGGCAAGGACCTGTCGTCCACGGCGCAGGGTGCGGTGCGCGACAGCGCGCGGCGGTTCGGCGAGCAGTTGAAACGCTGCCGTGGCGATCGGCTGGAAACGGCCCAGTGCGCTTGGCTGGCGGAAGCCTTGATCGGGCCGGTCGAGGGGCTGAAGGCGCTGAGCGAGACCCTGCCGGTCGCGCAGACGGTGCCGCCCGGCGCGCCGATCGGCGGCGGCGAGTGGCATTGATCTGAGCGCATAACCCTCTCCCGGCGGGAGAGGGCTACTTCAGCTCCCGCCAGGTCTTGCCGGTCACGCCCTCATAGTTGGTCGCGTGATAAACGCCGCGGGCCACGGCGCGGGCCAGGACGTCGGCGGCGACGTTGCCCAGTTGGGCCACCGCGACCTGACGCATGGCCGGGTTCTCAATGACCTTCTTGCCGGTGGACAGGCTGAACAGGGTGTCGCCGTCGAATGGGGCGTGGGCCGGACGGATGGCGCGGGCCATGCCGTCCTGGGCCATGATGGCCACGCGCTGAAGCTCGACGCGGGTCAACGCCACGTCGGTGGCGATGCAGGCGATGGTGGTGTTCTCGCGCGGTTGGGGCCGGAACTTGGACAGGCCCCAGTCCTCGGCCGAGGCGTGCAGGCCCGAGGCGCCGAGGCCGCCGAACTCGTCGCCGATCTCATAGGGAGCGGCCCAGAAGCTCTTGCCGCCTGGCGCCACGACCGAGCCGACGCTGTTGACCGCGACGATGGCGCCCACCGTCCAGCCCGAGGCCATGACGGCCGACGCCGAACCGATGCCGCCCTTCAGCGCGCCGGCTTCTGCGCCATAGCCCGCGCCGGCCGTACCCAGGTCGAAGCGGTCGCTGGCGGCCTCCAGCGCCTGAACCGACAGGCGGCGATAGGGCGGCTCCATCTCCCAGGCCTTGTTCCCGCCGTTGGCGAGGTCATAGAGGCAGGCGGTCGGGATGATGGGCGAGGGGGGCACGCCGGGCGCACCGCCCATGCCGTAGCCGCGTCCGCGCATGCCCATCCAGGCGGCGACGCTATCGGCCGAGCCGAGGCCATACACCGACCCGCCCGACAGGATGATGGCGTCCACCTCCTGCACCAGGTTTTCGGCGCGCAGGACGTCCGTCTCGCGCCCGGCGGGGCCGCCGCCGCGCACATCCACGGCGGCCGTGGCGGGCTTTTCAGCGAGGATGACGGTGACGCCGGTGCGGACGCCCGCGTCGTGGGCCTGACCGACCTTGAGGCCCTCGACGTCGCTGATGAGGTTCAGGCGGCCGGTGCGGCCCGAGGCGCGAGCGGCGGACTGCGCGGCGGGTTTGGCGCTGGCGGCGCCCGCTGCGGAGGCTGCGACGCCGATCAGGGCCGAGCCGAGGACGGTTCTGCGGTTCATCCGACGGTTTCCTTTTCCAGAGCGTGATTGCGAACCAGATCCGGCGTCGCCGCCAGAAGTTTCTGCGTATAGGGGTGCGACGGCGCGGCGAATACGGCGGCCGTCTCGCCCTGTTCGACGATCTTTCCGGCCTGCATGACCAGCAGGCGATCCGTCACCGTGCGCACGACGCTGAGGTCGTGGGTGACGAAGAGGTAGGACAGACCCAGCCGATCCGACAGGTCGGCCAGCAGGTCCAGCACCTGGGCTCGCACCGAAACGTCCAGCGCCGAGACCGCCTCGTCCAGACAGATGACCGAGGGCTCGGTGATTAGGGCGCGGGCGATGGCGATGCGCTGGCGCTGGCCGCCCGAGAACTCGTGCGGATAGCGGTCGGCGGCGGCGCTGTTCAGGCCGACGCGCTCCAGCATTTCATCGACGCGGCGGCGGGCCTCGGCGGGGCTCGGGCGGGCGTCCAGCAGGTGGAAGTTTTCGGCCACCAGATCGCTGACCTTCCAGCGCGGATCGAAGCTGCCGTAGGGGTCCTGGAAGACCACCTGGATGTCGCGGCGGATGGATTTCAGCGCGGCGCCGCGCGCGGCGGTGATGTCGCGGCCCTTGACCCGGACGCGGCCGGCTTGCGGGGTTTCCAGCGCCAGGATGGCGCGCAGCAGGGTGGACTTGCCGCAGCCGCTTTCGCCGACGAGGCCGAGGCTCTCGCCCGGCTGGATCGACAGGCTGACCTGATCCACGGCGCGGAAGGCTTTCGACTTGCCGAACAGGGCGGGCGCGCCGCCGTATTCGCGCACCAGACCCTCGACCTGAAGCACGGGGGCGGCGTCGGCCTGGGGGGCGCTGCGGCGCGTCGGGGCGTGGGTCGCGTTGGCCAGAAGGCGCTGGGAATAGGGGTGCGTCATGCCGGCGCCAATGCGGCTGACGGGGGCTTCCTCGACCAGTTCGCCGTCCTTCATCACCGCCAGCCGGTCGGCGGTTTCGGCCACCACGGCGAGGTCGTGGGTGATGAGGATCAGGCCCATGCCGTCCTCGCGCACCAGCCGCTTCAGCAGGTCCAGCACCTGGGCCTGGGTCGTCACGTCCAGCGCCGTCGTCGCCTCATCCGCGATCAGCAGTTTGGGCGTCAGGGCGATGGCGATGGCGATGGCGACGCGCTGTCGTTGACCGCCCGACAGCTCGTGCGGATAGCGGGTCAGGGGGAAGCGCTCGGCGGGCAGGCCCACCCGGTCCAGCACGGCGCGGGCGACGGCGAGGGCCTCCTTGCGCGAGGTCTTCCTGTGCAGGCGCACCGTCTCGGCAACCTGATCGCCGATGGTCATGACGGGGTTCAGGGCCGTCATCGGCTCCTGAAAGATGACGCCGACGTCGCGACCGCGCACCTGCTGCATCACGGCGTCAGGGGCGTTCGAGACGACCTGGCCGTTCAGGCGGATCTCGCCGGTCAGGGTCGCGCGCGGCGGCGTCAGGCCCAGCACGGCCAGCGCCGTCATGGACTTGCCCGAGCCGCTTTCGCCGACCAGGCCGAGGATTTCGCCGGGGGCGACGGACAGGCTGACGGTCTTCAGGATCGGCGTCGAACCGATCGACAGGCTGAGGTCGCGGATGTCGAGGACGGTCATGCTCAACGCTCCCGCCGCACGCGCGGGTCGAACAGGTCGCGCAGGCCGTCGCCGGTCAGGCTGAGGCCCAGCACGGTCACGAAGATGGCGAGGCCCGGCATGATGGCCAGCCACGGGGCGAAACTGATCATGGTCTGGGCCTCGGCCAGCATCCGGCCCCAGCTGGGCGCGGGCGGCTGGGCGCCCAGGCCGACGTAGGACAGGCCCGCCTCGGCGACGATGCCGACGGCGAACTGGATGGCGGCCTGCACGACCAGCAGACTCATCAGATTGGGCAGGATGTGCTGGAGCGAGATCAGGGCCTTGGACTTGCCCGCCGTGCGGGCGGCCAGAACGTATTCGCGAGTCCACAGGCCCTGCGCCGCGCCGCGGGCGACGCGGGTGAAAACGGGGATGTTGAAGACGCCGATGGCGATGACGGCGTTGATCGCGCCCGGCCCCATGACGGCGGTGATCATCACGGCCAGCAGCAGGGCGGGGAAGGCGAAGATCAGGTCGTTGCCGCGCATGACCAGTTCGTCGATCCAGCCGCCGCGCGCCGCCGCGGTCAGGCCCAGAGGCGTGCCGATCGCGACGCCGATGCCGACGGCGACGAAGGCGACGATCAGGGAGTTCTGCGCCCCGGCCATGATCATCGACAGGACGTCGCGGCCGAAGTGGTCCGTGCCCATCCAGTGGGCGGCGGAGGGGGCGGCCAGCTTGGCGGCGATGTCCACCGCCTCGACGTCACAGGGCGTCCAGACGAGAGCCAGCAGGGCGGTCGCCAGCACGACGGCGGTCAGGACCGCGCCGACGATCAGGGACAGCGGCCAACGCACGCGGGCCTTGGCGATGATGGCGGGGGCGTCGGTCATGCGCGGCGTCCCCTCAGTCGCGGATCGGCGAACAGATAGGCCAGGTCGATCAGGAAGCTGACCAGAACCACGGCGAAGACGAGCACCACCACCACGCTCTGCACCACGATCAGGTCGCGCTGGGTGATGGCCTGGAACACCAGTCGGCCGAGGCCGGGCAGGGAGAAGACGTTCTCGATGATGATGCCGCCCGCCAGCAGGAAGGGGAACTGAAGCCCCAGAATGGTCAGGACGGGGATCCAGGCGTTCCTCAGGGCGTGTCGCCACAGGGCCTGATTGACCGACAGACCCTTGGCGCGGGCGGTGCGGACATAGTCCTCGTTCATGGTGTCGAGCAGGGCGGTCCTGAGCACGCGGGCGAGGATGGCGGCCTGCGGCGCGGCCAGCGCTACGGCTGGCAGGATCAGGGCCTTGAAGGCAGGCCAGAAGCCTTGGCTCCAGCCGGGGAAGCCGCCTGCCGAGAACCAGCCGAGGTTCACCGAGAACAGCAGGATCAGCAGCATGGCGATCCAGAAGTTGGGCAGGGCGACGCCGACCTGGGTCACGCCGATCAGGCCGGTGTCGACGGCGGTTCCCCTGCGGCTGGCGGCGGTGACGCCGATAGGCAGGGCGACCACCAAGGACAGGACGGTGGCCATCAGGGCTAACGGCGCAGACACGGCCAGACGTTCCGCAATCAGGCCGCCGACCGGCACCTGATAGGTGTAGCTGGTCCCGAACTTGCCGGTCAGCAGATCGCCGAGCCAGGCGAAGTAGCGCTCAAGGCCCGAGCCTTCGAGGCCCATCTGCTGGCGCAGGGCGGCGATGCTTTCGGGGCTGGCGTTCAGCCCCATCATATAGCTGGCCGGGTCGCCGGGCACGACCTGCAGCAGCAGGAAGATGACGACGGTGGCGGCCAGAAGCGTCAGGGCGTGGCCGCCCAGCTTCTTCAGCAGCCAGGCCGCGCCGAAGCGCCAGGCGACGAAGGCGAGCAGGCCTACGCCCGCGATCAGGCTGATCCAGCCCCAGGGCAGGCCGCCGCCCGTGCGCTCGGCGGTCGCTGCGCCCGCTGCGCCCGCGCCGGTCCAGTAGGCGCCGGTGACGTCGTTGGCGGCGATGGGGCCGTTGATCCACAGGCCGTTCACGTCCGCCTTCCACACGCCGATGCGCGAGGACTGGAACAGGAAGCCGTTGACCGCGTCATCGGCGATGCGGCGTTGCAGATCGCCCAGCAGGCGGTTGCGTGTCGGCTCGTCGGGGGCGGCGTTGACCTGCGTCAGCAGGGCGTCGAAGGCCGGGCTGTCGTAGCCGAAATAGTAGTCCTTGCGGCCGTAGATGTCGTAGTCCATCGGCTCGACGTGCTCGACGATGGTCAGGTCGAACTGGCGGCGCTTGAACACCTGGTCCAGCCACTGGGCCCACTCCAGATTCTCGATCTTGGCGCGGATGCCGGCCTCGGCCAGTTGCGAGATCAGCACCTCGCCGCTGCGCCGGGCGTAGGGGCGGGGCGGCAGGCGCAGGGTCACGTCGATGCCGTTGGGATAGCCCGCCTCGGCCAGCAGTTGACGCGCCTTGGCCGGGTCGTGGGGATAGAGGCCGGTCAGGTCGACATAGCCCGGCGCCTGACGCGAATAATGGCTGCCGATCGGCTGGCCGAAGCCGAACATGGCCCCCTGTATCAGGGTGTCGCGGTCGATGGCGTAGGACAAGGCGCGGCGCACCCGCACGTCGTTGAACGGCGCCCTGGTGTTGTTGATACCTAGGATGACCTTGCCTTCCGAGGCGCCGACGACGACGCGGAAACGCGGGTCGCGCTGGAACTGGGCGACGTTCTCGGGCGCGGGATAGTTGGGGAAGGCGTCCACATCGCCGGCGCTGACGGCGGCGAAGGCGGCGGTCGGGTCGCTGATGAAGCGGAAGACCACGGTGTTCAGGCGCGGCGGCGTTCCCCAGTAGCCGTCGCGGCGGACCAATGTCAGCTGGCTGCCGCGTTGCCAGCCTTGCAGCCTGAACGGGCCGGTGCCGACGGGCGTAACGGCGTTGGTCGCGGCGCTCTTGGGGGAGACCATGACCGCGTCGCCCCAGGCCAGGACATAGGGCAGGGTGGCCATCGGGCGTGACAGGCGGATGCGGATCGTCGCCGGATCGACGACCTCGACGGATCGGATCGGCGCGAACAGGGCCTTCTGGGCGTTGGTCGAGCCTTCGGCGGTGATGCGGTCGAGAGAGAATTTGGCGACGGCGGCGTCGAACGGCGAGCCGTCCGAGAAGGTCACGCCGCGCCGCAGGTGGAAGGTCCAGGTCAGGCCGTCGGGCGCGGCCTCCCACGACTCGGCCAGGGACGGGGCCACGGCGCCGTTCTGCGTCAGCTTGGTCAGGCCCTCGAAGACGTTGGCGTAGACGACTTCATCCACCGCCGCCGCCGCGCCCGAGGTCGGGTCGAGGTTCGGCGGCTCCAGCGGCAGGCCCAGCACCAGACGGTCGCGGACGGGCGCGGCCTGGGCGTCATGCGTGGGCGTAAGAACCGTCAGGCCGACCAGCAGCGCAGCCGCCAGCAGCGTGCGGCCCAGCCGATTCCATGCCTGACGCCCCAAACCCCGCTTCACGCAGTCTCGCCTCCCGATTGATGGTGCAGCATCGCCCAAATCGCGCACGGCGTCAGGGCGTGTTTCGCAGAATGTCGGACAGTCGCCCGACCAGTTCGTCGATCTGTTCCCGGCTGATGATCAGCGGCGGCGACAGGGCGATCACATCGCCAGTGACGCGGATCAGCGCCCCCTCGTCAAACGCCCGGTGGAAGACCTCGGTGGCGCGGACGCCGGGCGCGTCGGGGCGCGGGGCCAGTTCGATGGCGGCGACCATGCCCAGGTTGCGGATGTCGATGACGTTCGGCAGGCCCTGCAGCCCGTGAACCGCATCCTCCCAATAGGGCGCCATGTCCGTGGCGCGCTGGAACAGGCCCTCGCTCTCATAGACGTCGAGCGTCGCCAGACCGGCGGCGGCGGCCAGGGGGTGGCCCGAATAGGTGTAGCCGTGGAAGAACTCGATCCCGGGGGCAGAAGCGCCGTTGACCACCGTCTCGTAAATCTCGCCACGCACGCCGACGGCGCCCATCGGCACGGCGCCGTTGGTCAGGCCCTTTGCGCAGACGAGCAGGTCGGGGATGACGCCCAGGGTCTCGGACGCCGTGGCCCCGCCGACGCGGCCGAAGCCGGTGATGACCTCGTCGAAGATCAGCAGGATGTCATGGCGGCGCGTAATCTCGCGCAGACGCTCCAGATAGCCGACCGGCGGGACGATGACCCCGGCCGAACCGGACATGGGCTCGACGATGACGGCGGCGATGGTCTCGGCGCCATGCTCGGCGATCAGGACTTCCAACTCGTCCGCCAGGTGCGCGCCCCAGGTCGGTTGTCCGCGCGAGAAGGCTGCCTCGTCCAGATTCAGCGTGTGCGACAGGTGATCGACGCCGGGCAGGGTCAGGAAGCCGCGCTTGTTGTTTTCAAGCCCCCCGACCGAGATGCCGCCGAAGCCGACGCCGTGGTAGCCCTTTTGCCGTCCGATCAGGCGGGTGCGGTTCTCGAAGCCGCGCGCCCGCTGATAGGCCAAGGCGATCTTCAGGGCGCTGTCGACGCCTTCCGAACCCGATCCGGCGAAGAAGACGTGGTCGATGTCGGCCGGGAACAGCATGCCCAGCCGCGCCGCCAGTTCGAATACCAGGGGGTGGCCCAACTGGAAGGTCGGGGCGTAGTCCAGCACTTCGGCCTGACGCTGGATGGCTTCGACGATGGGCTTGCGCGCGTGGCCAGCGTTGACGCACCACAGGCCCGCGGTGCCGTCGAGGATCGGGCGACCATCCGGGGTGAAGTAGTGCATGTCCCGGGCCGAGGCCAACAGGCGCGGTTGGGCCTTGAAGCTGCGGTTCGCGGTGAACGGCATCCAGAAGGGATCAAGGTCGTTGGCGGCCCGTGCGATCATGCAAGCATCCTTTCGAGACGACCAGTAGCCGATGAATGGTCGAGGAAGGAAAGACTGTTATTGAATGACTTCAAGTTATTGAAAACATGAAGTTCGATGCGGATGTGATCAGGATCGTGGGCGTCGCGATCATCCGCAGGAAAGGGGTGATGCGGAAGGCGAGGAGGACGCCTTCCGCACCGGGCTGCGGGCCGTCAGTACTGCAGGCTCAGGCGCGCGCCGATCGTCCGCGGCCGACCCGGCTGGGCGATGTCGGCGCTGGTGAAGAAGTTGCGCGTCAGGTCGTATTCCTGATCGAACAGGTTGCGCGCCCAGAAGGTGACGGACCAGTTGGCGTTTTCAGGTCCGACCGTCACGCTGGCGTTGGCCAGCCAGTAGTCCGGCACGTCGTATTTTACGCCCAGCCAGGACGGATACTCGTCACGGAAGGAGTAGTTGGTCTCGGCCGTGACTGCGAAGCCGCTGACGGTCCAGTCGTAGCTGACGGAACCGGAATAGCTCCATGCCGGGAACAGGATCGGATCACCTGCCTTGTCTTCAAAGACGGCCATGTTGGCGGCGCGCGACGCGGGCACGTCGAGGGCTTCATACTCGTCGTACTCACCCTTCTTGTAGCTGAGCGACTGGCTGATGCGCAGGCCCTGTATCGGCTTGAGCACGGCCTCAAGTTCGGCGCCCCAGATGTGGGAGGAGGGCACATTGGTGAAGCGTCCGACCGGACCGTTGGCCCCCCATACCGCCGACAGCACCTGCTGGTCGGTGTAGTCGTAGTAGTAGGCTGCGCCGTTCAACTGGAAGGCGCGCGACGGATCGGCCTTGAAGCCGACCTCATAGGCCCAGAGGATTTCCGGGTTGAAGGGCTCGATGCCGCTGCGGTTGCCGGTGTTGTAGGTGGTGAAGCCGCCCGACTTGGCGCCTCGGCTGGCCGAGCCGTAAATGAGGATGTTGTCGGTCGGCTTGAACTCCAGCGCCGCCTTGCCGGTCAGGGGCGTCATCTTGGTGTCGACCGTGGTCGGGGGCAGGGCGGTGGCGCCGCCGAAGGCCGAGCCGAAACCGGCGAGCTCGCGTGTTTCCTCCTCGTAGCGTAGGCCCAGGATGGCTTTCAGCTTGTCCGTGAAGGCGTATTCCGCCTGCCCGAAGAGACTCCAGGACTCGACTGTCTGGTCATAGGTGACCTGGGCGTAGGTGCCGTAGATGTCGATGAAGTCGGAGAAGTAGCGTTCGTTCAGGTCCTGCTTGGAATAGTAGAAGCCGGCCACCCAGGTCAGTGCGCTGTCGTTGTCCGAGGCCAGTCGCAGTTCCTGCGAGATCACGTCCACGTCGCTGCCGAAGAAGGTGTCGGCCTCGACCGAGGCGCTGGAATCCCAGTCGCCGTATTCGCTGCGGTCCAGGGTCTCGTAGCTGGTGATGCTGGTCAGGTTCATGCCGTTCAGCGCCAGGTTGGCGTTGAGCGACGTGCCCCAGGAGGAGTTGTCCCGGCCCGGCTTGTCCTTGACGTCACGGCCGATGGAGGCGGCGAAGCGGGGCGACAGGCCCCAGCCGGTCTTGGAGTGATCCTTGTCGGCTGGGATCAGCGGTCCCGTTCCGCCACGCGTGCGCAGATCACTGAGCAGGTAGAGGCCCTGATTTTCGGACTTGTCGACGCCGCCATGGACATCCAGCAGGAAGGACAGGCTTTCGCTGGGGTCCCAGGCCAGCAAGGCGCGGGCGCCGGTGCGGTCCGCGTCGCCGAGGCTCTCGCCGGTCGTGCGGTTGCGCTGCCAGGCCCCGCCCTGTTCAGTCGAGACCGCCAGTCGTCCGCGTAAACCTTCGGCCAGGGGGCCGGAGACATGGCCCTCGGCGCGGAACAGGTTGTGACTGCCCCATTCGGTCATCAGGCCGGCCGACAGTTCCTCGGTCGGGCGTTTGGTGACGAAGCTGATGGCGCCGCCGGTCGTGTTGCGGCCATAGAGGGTGCCTTGCGGGCCGCGCAGAACCTCGACGCGGTCGACGTCGAAGATCAGGCCCTGAGTCATCACCGGGACCGGATAGGCGACCTCGTTCACATAGACGCCCACGGTGGGCGAGTTGTTCGAGGCGTAGTCCTGGAAGCCGACGCCGCGCATCCGGAACTGGGCCGCGCCGCCCCCGAAGGCCGGTTCGACCTCCAGATTGGGTGTAGCGTTCTGAAGCTGGTTGACGTTGGTGATGCCCTGTTGCGTCAGGCTTTCGCCGCTGAGAACGCTGAGGGCGATGCCCACGTCCTGGGCCGCCTGTTCGCGGCGCTGGGCGGTGACGATGACGTCATCGACGGACGTCGCTCGTTCTGGCGGCGCCTGCTGGGCCATGGCCGTGGTGGAACACAGGGCCGCAAGCGCCCCGGCGGATACGCTGACCAAAAGACGATTCATCGCCTTATCCCTCCCATATGGCCGCGTGGACCGTTCTTGGCGGTCTTTTTGCGGCTGCGAACGGAACGACGGTTCCGCTCTTCCTGCATCTATCCTCGGCTCGATTTATTGTGCAACGCAGCAAGCGCTGCCGTTTGCCTGACGGCTCCCCGGTGTCATTGCTTTGTCACGCACGAAGTAGCTGCCCATACCCCTTGTTTCGCAAGACTGTTTCTTTCGATGCGGAGATTGCTGACAAGGCTTGGGAATTTATTTTTATTGCTCAGTATTCCGATCAACCGCAACGCAGCATCAGAAGGTCGGCGGGGTGCAGGCGCTAATGACGACGCAGGGGACGTCGCCGACGTTACGAAAGCGGTGCGGCAGGGTGCTGGGGAACAGATAGCCGTCGCCCGCCTTCAGCACCCGCGACTGACCGTCGACCGTGACTTCGAGGCGCCCGGAAATGATCAGTCCGCCTTCCTCGCCTTCATGAGACAGCATGACCCGACCGCTGTCCGATCCGGGCTGATAGGTCTCGTGCAGGATCTGCAGGCTGCTGTCGTGGCCCGAGCCGAGCTGACGGTAGGAGACTTCGCCGCGCGAAATGTCGGTCAGTTCGTCGTGGCGATAGAAGTGCTTGGTCGGGGTCTCGAACTCGGAGCTGAAGAACTCGCCCAGGGACACGCCCGCCGCGTCCAGCAGCCGCTTCAGCGATCCGACCGAGGGACTGGTGCGGCCGCTCTCGACCAGGCTGACGGTGCTGGACGGCACCCCGGCCTTGCGGGCTAGCGCGCGCTGCGACAGGCCGAGGCGGTCGCGAAGGGCCCGCAGGCGCGGGCCGATGATGTTGTCGTCTTCCATATCGCCGCGCGCCATTTCGCTCATCCTCGCTTGCGGGTCAGCAGGTCGTAGGCCGCGCGGGCCATGACCTTGGCCGAGTTGGTCATGTCGTCGATGCCGACCCATTCGTCCGGCTGGTGCGCCAGATCCAGCACGCCGGGACCGTAGGCGATGCAGTCTTTCAGCTTGCCGATGCGGTCGATGTGCTTCTGGTCATAGGTGCCGGGCGAGCAGACGAACTGGGCCTTTTTGCCCAGCACCGTCTCAATGGCGGCGGCGGTCGTGCTGGCGACGGGACCGTCGCGGTCGGCCATGCTGGGCGCCACCTGGAACAGGTCGCGCATCTCATAGCGGAAGCCGTGGCGCTGGGCCGCCAGTCCGTCGAGGATGGCCTTCACCTCGCCCTTCACGTCGTCCAGCGTCTCCTCGATCAGGAAGCGGCGGTCGATGATCATGCGGCTGGAATCGGCCACGCAGGGGGCGGGCAGGCCGTCGAAGTCCTCGCCCTGACCGCCGTGGATCGAGTTGATGTTCATCGTCGACTGGCGGGCGCCTTCGGGCACCACCGGCATGTCGGAATGGCGGGCGGCCATGGCGGGATAGAGCTTGCTCTCGAACGCCTCCATTACCGCGCCCATGTGGCGGATGGCCGAGTCGCCCAGGAAGGGCATGGAGCCGTGGGCGATGCGGCCCTTGGTCTCGATCTCGGCCCACCAGACGCCGCGGTGGCCGATGCAGACCCGGTCCACGTTCAGCGGCTCGGGGATGATGACGTGGTTGACGCGCGGCTCGGAGAACCAGCCCCGCTCGGCCAGATAGGCGACGCCGCCGTAACCGCCGGATTCCTCGTCCACTGTGCCGGATATTTCGAGCGCGCCGGGCAGGGGCAGGCCGGAATCGATCAGGGCCTCGACTGCGATGATGGAGGCGGCCAGCCCGCCCTTCATGTCGCAGGCGCCGCGACCGTAGACTTTACCGTCTTTCACCTCACCGCCGAAGGGATCGACGGTCCAGCCGGCGCCGACCTCGACCACGTCGATGTGGCTGTTGAAGTGGACGCAAGGGCCCGGTTCAGAGCCGGTCCAGCGGGCGATGACGTTGGTGCGCGGATACTGGTCGCTGTCGCCCGGCGAGCCTTCGCCGCGCACATATTCGACGGTGAAGCCGCGCTTCTTCAGGCGCTCGCCGATGTATTCGGCGCAGGGGCGATAGGCCTCGCCCGGCGGGTTGATGGTGGGAAAGCGGATCAGGTCCTGCGTCAGGGCGACCAGTTCGTCGGTGCGTCCGTCGATCAGGTCCATGACGGTCTGCATGGTAGGGGCGCTCATCGGTTGATCCTCACGCGAACTGGGCGTCCAGCGCGGCCAGAACCGCGTCGGTCATCTGAAGGGTGGAGACGGGGGCGACCCCGGCTTCCACGATGTCGGGGGTGCGGACGCCGCTGGACACGACCTGCCGCACGGCGCGCTCCAGCCTGTCGGCCAGATCGGCGCGGTCGAACGACCAGCGCAGGCACAGGGCGAAGGACAGGATGGTGGCGATAGGGTTGGCGACGCCTTGCCCCGCGATATCGGGCGCCGAGCCGTGGATCGGCTCATACAAGCCCCGGCTGTTGCCGCCTTTTCCTAAGCCGGACAGGGAGGCCGAGGGCAGCAGGCCCAGCGAGCCCGTCAGGGCCGCCGCCGCGTCGGACAGGATGTCGCCGAACAGGTTGTCGGTGACGATGACGTCGAACTGGTCGGGACGCCGCACCAGCTGCATGGCGCAGTTGTCGGCGTACATGTGCGACAGTTCCACGTCGGGATAGTCGGCGGCGACCTCGGTCGCGACGGCCCGCCACAGGGCGCCGGTCTCCATGACATTGGCCTTGTCGACCGAGCAGACGCGGCGCTGGCGGGTGCGGGCCAGTTCGAAGGCCGTGCGGCAGACGCGGGCGATCTCGGCCTCGGTATAGGCCTGGGTGTCATAGGCGCGGCGCTGGCCGTCTGCGTCTACTTCATTGGCGCGGGGCAGGCTGAAATAGACCCCCGCCGTCGCCTCGCGCACGATCAGGATGTCGAGGCCCCGGATCAGTTCGGGCTTCAGCGCCGAGGTGTCCAGCAGTTCGTCGAAACAGACGGCGGGGCGCAGGTTGGCGTAGAGGTCCAGCGCCTGACGCAGGCGCAGGATGCCCATCTCGGGCCTCTGGGCGCGGGGCAGGTGGTCCCACTTCGGCCCGCCGACCGCGCCGAACAGGACGGCGTCAGAGGCCAGCGCCTGATCCACCACGTCCTCGGCGATGGGCGCGCCGACGGCGTCGATGCTGGCGCCTCCTGCGAGGGCCTCGCTCAGTTCAATGCGCAGCCCGGCGTTCCGGGCCCAGTCGACGACGCGAAGGGTCTCGCGGATGATCTCAGGCCCGATGCCGTCGCCAGGCAGGACCAGCAGTTTGAAGGGACGGTCAGATGCAGCGGCCACCGTCCACCTCCATGGCCACGCCGGTGATCATCGAGGCGTCGTCCGAGCAGAGGAAGGCGGCGGCGGCGCCCATGTCCTCGGGCGTCGAGAAACGGCCGATGGGGATGGAGGCCAGGAACTTCGCCCGCACCTCGGGCGTGTCGGCGCCCATGAAGGTCTTCAGCAGGGGGGTGTCCCCCGCCACCGGGTTCAGGGCGTTCACCCGCACCTGGAAGGGCGCCAGTTCGACCGCCATGGCCCGCGTCGCCGTGATGACCCAGCCCTTGGAGGCGTTGTACCAGGTCAGATTCGGGCGGGGGCTGACCCCGCCGGTCGAGGCGATGTTCAGGATGGCGCCGGAGCCTTGCGCCTTCATTGCGGGGACGAAGGCCTTCGACATCAGATAGATGGCGCGCATGTTGACGTTGGTGATGCGGTCGAAGGCGTCGTCCGACAATTCGTCCAGCGGCTGGGGCGTGTGGCCGACGCCGGCGTTGTTGACCACGATGTCGACCCCGCCCAGCAGGCGGTTCGCCGTCTCGGCCAGAGCGGCCACGTCGGCGGCGCTGGATACGTCGGCCTTCACGCCCAGATCGGCGTCGCCCAGTTCAGCGGCCAGGGCGCGTGCGGCCTCAAAGTTCAGGTCGGCGACGATGACGCGGGCGCCTTCCTCGGCGAAGCGGCGCGCGATGCCGGCGCCGAAGCCGGAGGCTCCGCCCGTGACGATCGCTCGCTTGCCCTCCAGCCGCTTCGATCTGTTCTCCCCCAAGACGCTACTCCCTTGCGCTATCCGTGATGGGCCGCGACGGTCTTCAGGGTGGTGAAGGCGTAGAGCGCCTCGAACCCCTTCTCGCGACCGTGGCCCGATTTTCCGACGCCGCCGAAGGGCAGTTCCACCCCGCCCGCCGCGCCGTAGTTGTTGATGAAGACCTGTCCGGCCCGCAGCCGTTTCGCCAGCCGCATCTGCCGCCCGCCGTCTGCGGTCCAGACGCCTGCGACCAGGCCGTAATCCGTGCCGTTGGCGATGGCGACGGCCTCATCCTCGGTCTCGAAGGGGATGACGACAACGGCGGGGCCGAAGATTTCCTGCTGCGCCAGCGAATGATCGGGCGCGACATTTGCGAACAGGGTCGGGGCCACATAGGCGCCGCCTTCGGGCAGGTCGCCCAGCGTCGCCTGCGCTGCGATCAGGCCGTCGGCGCGGCCCATCTCGATATAGCGCTCGACCATGGCCTGCTGTTTCTTCGACACCAGCGGGCCGACGTCGCGGTCGTCCATCGCGGGGCCGACAGTCAGGGCGTTGAAGCGCTCGCCCATGCGGCGCACCACCTCGTCATAGACGCCGCGCTGGACCAGCACGCGCGATCCGGCCGAACAGGTCTGGCCCGCGTTCTGGACGCCGGCGTTGACGAGGAAGGGCAGGGCCTTGTCCAGATCGGCGTCGTCGAACACCAGCTGGGGCGACTTGCCGCCCAGCTCCAGCGTCACCGGTACGGCGTTGATCGCCGCCGCCTGCTGGATGGCGACGCCCACCCCGGTCGAGCCGGTGAAGGACAGGTGGTTGATCCCCGGATGGGCGGCCAGGGCCGCGCCCGCTTCGGCGCCCGTGCCGGTCACGACGTTCAGCGCGCCTGCGGGCAGGCCGCAGTCGGCGGCCACATGGGCGAAGGCCAGCGCCGTCAGCGACGCCTGCTCGGCGGGCTTCAGCACCACGGCGTTGCCGACGCACAGGGCGGCCACGACCGAGCGGCCGATGATCTGCATCGGGTAGTTCCAGGGGATGATGTGCCCCGTCACGCCGTGCGGCTCGCGCAGGGTGTAGACGGTATAGCCGTCCTGGAAGGGAATGGTTTCGCCGTGCAGCTTGTCCGCCGCGCCCGCGTAGAATTCGAGGTAGCGAGACAGCGCGATCACGTCGTTGCGGGCCTGTTTCAGAGGCTTGCCGACGTCCAGCGCCTCAAGCTCGGCCAGCAGGTCGATGCGGGCTTCGACCTCGCGCCCCATGCGGGCCAGGATGCGGCCGCGCTCGACCGCCGTCATGCGGCCCCACGGCCCGTCCAGCGCCGTGCGTGCAGCTTGAACCGCCGCGTCAATGTCCGCCGTCCCACCCGCCGCCAACGTGCCCAGGGCCTCACCGGTCGAGGGATTTTCGATGGCGAGCGTCTGGCCGCCGACCGGCGCGCGCCATTGGCCGCCGATGAAGACCTGATCGGTAGGAAAGGGCGCGATCATCAAGCGTGCTCACCATCATCGCTCGCCATCGCGAACGCTCGACAGTCAGTGGGCCTGATTATGGATTAGGCAACAAGCCCTTTATGGCGATACGCCAAGTGACTGTTTTTCGGTGTCGGATGATCAAGATTATGATCAATCTGGCAGTAACTGATCACGAAACCGGATGGGGTGGCGGGTTCGGATGCATGCTCAGAACCGCGCGTTGCGCCTGGTCGATGTGAAAGGCCAGCCAGGCGTGGATGCCGACGAATTTCAGGCTGTCCTCGGCCGCGACGGCCATGCTTTCCGTCGAGTGCAGCAGGATGTCGATCGCCAGGCTGCCGCCGAACAGCAGGAAGGCCAGCAGCAGGAAGGCGCCCTCGGACGACAGCAGGCGGCGGCGCTGGACGAAGGCGTAGGCCATGCCGGTGAGGCCGTAAGCCCCCAGAACAACCTCCTGGGGAAGGCCCCAACCAGGAAGAATGGATTCGTGCAGCAACAGCATGTCATCCAGGCACAAGGCGAGGCTGAGGGCGCCGCCGAACGCCAGCGACGACCATCTCGACGCCGCTTCGCCCCGGCTCCAGAGACAGAGGGCGGCGAATAGCGCCGTGCCGGCGGCCAAAGCCCAGCTGATGGCGCCGAGAGAGGACATCACGCCGTAATAGCCCCGGCAGCAATAGCCGGAAGCCTGGGCCCCGGCGATCACGTCCATGAACAGCAAGCGCGGGTCGGCGAAGGGCTGAAAGCTCGCTACAGCCGCCGCCAGCGTGGCGAGCGCCACCAGGAGGCTGGAGAAGATCGTCATGAGGCGCGGCATCGACCGCAAGGCGGACCGGGTCGCGACTTGAATGGTCATGAAGCAATCTCGTCGACGGAATGGTCAAGCTTGTCGAGAGATTATGACGGGTTCTGATCTTATTCCAGTGCGAAGCGTCTGGCGCGTCGGCAACGCATGCCCAGGCTGCGCGTCGCCTTGGGGTGGGGGTGAGATGTCGATCTATCTGAAGGCCGGTGGCGGTGCTGCCAGTCTAATGCGAACTTGTCTCCACAATAACTGCGCCTGGAAGGCGCGCGTCGGGCGCCCATAGGTCGCGCCATGGGACTGCTTCCTCCGGTAAAGAAATTCGCCGAAGTGGCGGTATCTATCGAGAAGGGGCTTCGTCGATCAGATCGAGGAGTGACTTCAAACGCTCTCGCAGCGCCGGCACGTGAACGCCCGACAAGGCTGACCTTCGTCCTGAGAGGGCCAAAACGGTTTCGAAGACGGCATCCGAGGCGCGGATGAGGGACACGAGGTTTTCTCCGCTCGGACCGTTGCGGCCCTCGAACCAGTTGCGGACCGCGCGTTCGCTGGCGCGCGTAATCCGTCCGACCTCTTTCCGTGCCGAGGGCGTCGCCCCCCACTCGCGCCGCATGGCCGCGGCGATCTGCTGCGAGAAGCTCTCCATCCTACGCCTCTTCCGTGTGAAAAGTTTTTCCTGTTTGGGACTGAAGTTTTCACTCCAATTTCTGAAACGACTTTCACGTCGGAGGGCGCTTACGGTGTCGGTCCAACCGTGCCGCCAAGGCGGCGAACGACCGGCAGGGCGATGCAGCGACCGAGGGACCAGTGCGGAGGTGAATGCGGGACGCTGGTGCGTGCGGCTCAGTACGTGCGCATGTCGACCGAGCATCAAAAATACTCCACCGAGAACCAATCGGAAGCGCTTGCGGCCTACGCCGCACGGCGGGGATTTGAAATCGTCAAAACCTATGCCGACGCGGGGAAAAGCGGCCTGAAGCTGGATGGACGCGCCGCGCTGCAAGGCTTGATCGCCGACGTGCGCCGCGGCGTCGCCGACTTCGACGCCATCCTCGTCTACGACGTCAGCCGGTGGGGCCGGTTTCAAGACGCCGACGAGAGCGCCTACTACGAGTTCATCTGCCGCGAGGCCGGCATCGCGGTGCACTATTGCGCAGAGCAGTTCGAGAACGACGGCAGTCTCAGCGCCACCATCATCAAGAGCATGAAACGTGCGATGGCCGGTGAGTATAGCCGCGAGCTGTCGACCAAGGTGTTCGCCGGCCAGTGCCGGTTGATCACCCTCGGCTTCCGTCAAGGCGGACCGGCTGGGTTTGGATTGCGCCGCCAGCTGGTCGATGAGCTCTGCCATCCCAAGGGGGAGCTGGCGCGCGGCGAGCAGAAGAGCCTGCAAACGGATCGCGTGGTCCTAACGCCTGGACCGCCGCAGGAGGTGGAGGTGGTCCGCCGCCTTTATCGGCTATTTGTCCTTCAGCGACGTTCGGAAAGCGAGATCGCCGCCCTGCTCAACGCCGAAGGCGTGATGACCGATCTCGGGCGACCGTGGACGCGATCGACGGTCCACCAGGTGCTGACCAATGAAAAATACATCGGCAACAACGTTTACAATCGACGCTCCTTCAAGCTGAAGGCCAAACGGGTTTTGAACACGCCCGATATGTGGGTGCGCAAGGACGGCGCTTTCGAAGGCATCGTCGAGCCCGACTTCTTCGAAGCGGCGCAGAGAATCATTCAGGACCGCAGTCGGCGCTTCTCCGACGAGGAACTGCTCGGCCAGCTGTCGGCGCTCCTGGAGCAGAAGGGCTGGTTGTCGGGATTGGTCATCGACGAAGTCGAAGACATGGCGTCGAGTTCGACCTTTCGTCAGCGCTTCGGCAGCTTGGTGCGCGCCTACGCCCTGATCGGCTACGCGCCGGCGAAGGATTTCCGCTACATCGAAACCAATCGCGCGCTGCGCCGCCTCCACCCGGATATCGTGGCCCAAGTGATCGACGGGGTGGCGCAGGCCGGCGGAACGGCGGCGCGTGACGAGACCACCGACATGATCACCGTCAACGCCGAGTTCACCGCCTCCATCGTGCTCGCTCGGTGTTGCGAAACCGCCGGCGGGGCGCTGCGATGGAAAATTCGGCTGGATCAAGGGCTGCGACCGGACATCACCATCGCCGTCCGGATGCAGGCCGGCAACGAGCAAATCCGCGACTACTATCTTCTGCCCTGGATCGAGGGCGGCGCCGATCCCAGCCTCAAACTGTCGCCGGAAAACGGAGTGCGGTTCGACGCCTTTCGTTTCGACGACTTGGACGCCTTTTACGACCTCACACGACGGACGGAGCTGCGGGCGGCATGAGTGATATTCCCGAAATCCTGATGATTCCGGTGAACGCCATCACCGTTCTCAATCCTCGAGCGCGCAACAAACGCGTGTTCCAAGAACTCGTGACCAGCATCGAGCGGTTGGGTTTGAAGAAGCCGATCACGGTCAGCCAGCGGCCTGGACGATCCCGTTATGATCTCGTCTGCGGGCAGGGAAGGTTGGAGGCCTTCATGGCGCTTGGCCAGGAGTCGATACCCGCTGTGGTGATCGACGCCGCCGAAGACGATTGTTTCGTCATGAGCCTGGTCGAGAACTTGGCTCGCCGACAGCACACGCCGCTGGAATTGGTGCGCGCCATCGGCGCCCTGCGCGAGCGCGGCTACAGCCATGGGGAGATTGCGGCCAAGGTCGGTTTCAGCCGCGAATATATCTACGCCATCTGTTTCCTGCTGGAGAACGGAGAGGAAAAACTGATCTCTGCGGTGGAGCGCGGGGTCATTCCGCACACCATCGCCATGGAGATCGCCCAAGCTAAAGAAGGCGATGTGCAGCAGGCCCTCGCCCAGGCCTACGAAGACAAGGCGATCCCTGGAAATCAGGTTTTGGCGATCCGCCGCATCATCGAACAACGCAACACCAGCGGGAAAGGCATGAACCCGCGCAGCCGCGGCGCTCGTCCGGCGAAGCCGGCCACGCCGGAATCGCTGATCAGGGCTTTGCAGCGTGAGACGGAACGCCAAACAGCGTTTGTCCGGCGGGCGGGATTGACCCAGTCGCGTCTCGACTTCGTCGTCAGCGCCCTTCAACACCTCCTGGCCAATGACCTGTTCGTCGCCCTCCTGCGGGCGGAAGGCTTCAACACCCTGCCGACCGCCTTGGCGGCGCGCATTGGACGGGAGCGTCTCTAGATGGAGCCGGTCCGGATCGCCTTTGAGACGCGGGTTAGGGTGCTGTCTTTGGAAAAGCTCCTGCCGTCCAAGATCTTGGCGTCAACGATCATGGAGTCAACCAAATAGAAACGGATCGCCGCGTCCGTCGCGGAGGTCGGGGTGGTGGAGCCATTGGTGGTGGCTCAGGCGGGCGCCGACGGCCTCTATACCCTGCTCGACGGCCATGTTCGCTTGAGCGTGTTGAAGGCCAGGGGAGAAGCAGCTGCACAGTGCGTGGTGGCTGCGGACGACGAAGCCTTCACCTACAACAAGCGGGTCAATCGCCTCGCCCCGATCCAGGAGCACTATATGATCGTCCGCGCGATCGACCGCGGCGTCTCCATGCAAAAATTGGCGCGGGCGCTGAACGTCGATGTGGCGGCGATCCGCCAGCGGCGACAGCTGCTGAACGGCATCCATGCCGACGTGGCGGAGTTGTTGAAGGACAAGCCTGTGGGGATCAACGCCTTCCAGAAGTTGCGGAAAATGAAGCCGATCCGCCAGCTGGAGGTCGCGGAACTGATGGTGTCGGCGAACAATTACAGCGCCAACTACGCCAAGGCCCTTTTGGTCACGACCCGTCCCGCCGACCTAGTCAAACCCAAAGCCGACAAGAAAGGCGCCGGCGCGGATCATGCCGAGCGAGAGCGTCTGGTGCGTGAGTTGGCGGTGGTGACCCATGACTATAAGGCGCTGGAGGTCTCTTACGGCGACGACGCCTTGTTGCTGGTGATTGCAGCGGGCTTCCTGGAGCGTCTGCTGTCTCGGCGGCCCATCGAACAGTTCTTGGCGAGCGGGCATCTCGAGGTGTTGGAGACCTTTCGGGGCGTCATCGCCGCCGTTTCACTTGAGGCGCCGCCGGCGGCGGCCTGAGCGCCGGGATCAGGGGACCGGGACCCTTCAAGCGCCGGGACCATCGGAGACGCCGTCGTGTGGGGCGGATCGAGGATGGCGGCGGGGATGGCGGCGAACCCGTTCGGAGCCCGCTAGACCGATCGCGATCAGGTCGGTTGTCGATGAGAGGCGGCTGGAATGCGCGCGAGGCGCTGCGCGTTTCGGCCGCCCCTTACGGCTTCAGGTCAGCTGGCTTTTCGCCTGTCGCAACAGCTATTCCGCCGCGAGGTCTTCACAATTTTAGTCGGAGCCGCGACGATCAGGTCCGGTTGGCGGGGCGCATCAGGGCGGTGTGGACTATGCCGACACGTTTGGCGCTGGGGGCGTTATGAGAAGAGAATACTCGTTCGAAGAGCGCCATGAGCGTGCATGCCTGCGCGCTGCGATGAATATCCGGGGGCTGTGGGAAGAGAAGGGGAGTTCGGACACGCGCTTGATCGAGGGGCTGCTTCTTCCCGATGATTTCACCGTGGTAGGGGATTCGCGTGCATTCAGCGGGCAGGGGCGGCGTGAGCACGTCATCCCCCGGCTCGTTGTGATCAAAGAAGTTCACGACATGCTGGAGCGTGGCGCGACAGATGCTCAGATCGCGATCTTCATCCGTGATCATGTGAAGATCGTCCGGATCTCCAACGAAGAGTGCTCAAGACTCGACCGCAAGGATCAGCTTGGCTTGCGGCAGCGCATGCCGACGGGGTGGGCCTTCGGCGATGACATCTATGCTCGGCTGTCAGCAGCGAACATCGAGTGGGTGTCGATGAACGGAAGCGAAGCTCCGCCGGGATAGAGTATGGTCCTACCGTTGCCTTGGACGACTTTTGCGCGTGGCGCTGCTGGATCTAGTCGGGACTGCTCGCCTTGAGCGCCGCGATGAACTGAGGGGCGGCGCCGGCCTCCTGGGCAAGGGCGACGACATTGGCGAAGTGGTCGCTGAGGGAGAACAGGTCAGGCTCGATCAAGGCGCCGTTGTAGACGTCCCAGACTTGGCCGCCCTGATGAAAGAGGCCGCTGTAGCGTTTGAAGGGGCGGCCGAAGCCCGGCGCGCCTTCAGCGAAGCAGTCTGTCGATTTGGAGACGCCCTTCAGCGACATTCGTTCGTCCTGATGGAATGCTGTGGCGACGGTGTGGTGCATCACCCATGCAAAAGTCGGCATGAGTTCCTGTTCTTGGCCGCCCTTGCGCACCTCAAGCCAGCGCATCGAGAGAACATTGACTGGCACGGTATGCTCGATGTGCACGGTTTGGCCGCGCTTTTTACCGATGCGTTCATCGCTCGGAAGTTGGATGAAGGCCTGGGTTCGGTAGAGCGCGCCCGCGCATTTTCCGGCCGACGAGCTTTCCTTAGCCATCCAGCCAAACCGGTCGTGAAACTTGCGAAGATCGTTGCTGATCGCCTTCTTGTCCGTCGGGCCCTTGGCTAGTCGATCAAGCTGAAGGAAGCGGGCGACGCAGGGGTTTGGCGTTTTGGCGAAAACGCGTTTCCCAGTTTCAAGAAGCTGAGTGCGCTCGTTCGGAAGCGCGGTTGAAAGGTCGTCGGTCACATCATCCCCCTGAGCGTTAGGTTGCTGAGTGACGTAACCGGGTTCTGTGCCCCGTCTAGCCTTTGGCTCAATCGTGCGACCGAAACTGGCGTATCTGTGTGTTGCTACTGGGCTCTGGAAGAAGGCGCGCGCGGCGCCGGGGCAGGGAGGCGAAGACATGGACCAGGCTATGGACGCCGTCTCTGGCGGGAGCGTCGTCACTTTGGTGCGCGGCGCGCGTCGCTACGGATTGTCGAAATCGAAGATCGCGGCCTTCGAGCAGTGTCCGCGTAAGCTCTGGCTGTCGAAGCACAGGCCGGAGGCGGCCCTGGTCGACGACGGGGCTGAAGCGCGATTTGCGACCGGCCATGAAGTCGGCGAAATCGCCTGCGGCCTGTGGCCTACGGGCGTGATGGTCGAGGCCGAACCTGATCTGGCCGCGGCGGTGGCGCGCACGCGCACCCTCATCGATCAGGGCTGGTCCGAGCCTATTTTCGAGGCGACATTTGAGCACGACGGCGTCCTGGTTCGGGTCGACGTGCTGTTGCCTATGCGGGACGGATGGGCGATCGCCGAGGTGAAGAGTTCGGCGGGGGTGAAGGACTATCATCTCGGGGACCTGGCCACCCAGGCGTGGGTGGTGGCCCGGTCGGGGACGCCTGTGTCGTCGGCCTGCATCCGCCATATCGACAGCAGCTTCCGGCTTCAGCGCGAGGGGGACTACGCGGGTCTTTTCCGGGATGCGGAATGCCTGGACCTCTTGGCCGATCTGATCGCGGATCGCGATGCGATCGTCGCTAGAGCCCGGGCCGTTCTCGCCGGCGATGAGCCCGATGTCAGAGCTGGCGAACATTGCGCCCGTCCGTTCGCTTGCGAGTTTTCGAGCTATTGCGCCCGCCATGATCCTCCCGGCCCCGATTGGCCCATCAGCCTGCTGCCGCGGACTGGAAGGGCCATCGCCGCGCGTTGGGCCGAGGAGGGCCTGTTCGACCTGAATGATCTCAAGCCGGGCGTCCTGGCCAATGCGGTGCATGAACGCGTGCGTGAAGCGACTGTGACGGGAGAGGCCTATCTGGATCGCCAAGGGGCGATCGAGGCGACGAAGGGGTGGGCCTGGCCGCGCGCCTATCTTGATTTCGAGACCATTGGACCGGCCGCGCCGCGGTGGGTCGGTTGCAGACCGTTTCAGCAGATTCCGTTTCAGTTCTCGTGCCACATCGAGGCCGAAGGCGGCGAGATTATTCACACGGGCTTCCTGTCGATCGACGGCGGAGATCCGCGGCGCGCCTGCGCCGAGGCCCTGGTCGCTCAGTTGGGCGCCGAGCGCTGCGGCGCGATCATCGCCTACAACGCCGCGTTCGAAAGACGCTGCGTTCGCGACCTGGCCGAGGCCTTCCCGGATCTGGCGCAGGCTCTGATCGAGATCGAGGCCAGGATCGTGGATCTGCTGCCGGTGACGCGCGAGGTCTATTATCACCGCGACCAGAGGGGGAGTTGGTCGATCAAGGCGGTTCTGCCCACGATCGCGCCTGATCTCGCCTATGACGATCTGGAGGTGAAGGACGGCGGCGCGGCCCAGCAGGCCTGGTTCGAGGCGGCCAGGGCCGAGACGAGCAATACGCGCCGGGACCAACTCAAGGCGGGGCTGGAGACCTATTGCGAGCGCGACACCGAGGCGATGATCGTCTTGCTGCGGCGACTGACCGGCGCCGGGCGGGTCGACGGGCCGGGGGTGGGGGCGAGGCCATGATCGGTGAGGGGTGTTACGGACAAGGCTTGCCACTCTCAGCAGTGCTATGGCACAGCGATCATTGCTACTTCGGGGGCTAAAAATGACAATCTATCAAAAGGTTTGCGTCGCATCCGCGGCGCTGGCCTTGACGGTCGGCGCAACCTGGGCGCCGCCCGCCTTGGCGACCGACATGGCGGCGCAACAGGCTGAGACCGTCCAGCGTACGGGTCTGAAACGGCGCGTGGCCGTCGGGCGCTTCACCAACAGCACGCCTTACGGCCGCCTGCTGCAATCGCCGGGTCAGGCGGATCCGATCGCGACCCAGGCCAGCGACATGCTGGTCAACGCCCTGACGTCCTCGCAGCACTTCTTCGTCTTCGAACGGGCGGATCTGACGGCGCTGAACGCCGAGCGCCTGATTTCGGAGGCGACGGCCCAGAATCTCGTGGGCGTCGACGCCCTTCTGTTGGGTTCGATCACGCAGCTGGGCCGACGCAACGAGGGCAAGCAGGGCTTCTTGAACTCCCAGCGTCGCCAGGCGGTCAACGCCACGGTCGAGATCCGTCTCGTCGATGTGCGCACGGGGCGGGTCTTCTTCTCGACCTCGGGCTCGGGGGAGGCCACGACCGAGACGGGTGAAGTCGCTGGTTTCGGCACCCGTGCGGGCTATGACTCGACCTTGAACGATCGCGCCGTGGCCGCCGCCATCGCCGACACCATGACCAATGTCATCAATCAGTTGCAGCAGCGGGCCTGGTTCACCGACGTCCTGCGCGTATCGGGCGAGACGGTGTTCGTGAGCGGCGGCGCTAGCCAGGGTCTGCGCGTCGGCGACCGCTTCCGCGTCGAGACCCCGGGCGAGACCGTGGTCAGCGCCCAATCCGGCCTGCCCATCACCCTGCCTGGGTCCGTCGTGGCTGAAATCGAACTGACGGGCTTCTTCGGCGACGCCCCGGACGCGGAGGGCTCGACCGCCCGTCTGGTCAGCGGCGCCCTGCCTCAAGACATCACTGGCCTGCGGGTCACGGAGATCAAATAGATGAGACTGAAGACACTGGCCCTCGTTGCGCTATGCGCGGCGATGGCGACGGGCTGCGTGCAGAACTACGCCGAACGCGAGGTCGCCCAAGGCGCGGCGGCGGGCGTGCTGGTGGTGACCAACGCCCCGCCCGAGGCGCGCCTCATCGTCGATGGACGCGATCTCGGCGCCGTGGCCCAGTTCGAGGCGGGCGCGCCCCTGACCACGGGACGTCACGACATAGCCATCGAAAACGGCGGACGTCGCCTGCACGCCCAGGCGGTCTTCGTGTCCGCCGGCGCGCGCGTCGCGGTGACGGTCCCATGAGGCGCCTGGTATCGCTCGCGGCCCTGGCCGCCCTCATGGCCGTCGCGGCCTGCGCCCCCACGAGCCGTTTTGAATGGGGCGCCTATGAGCCGGCCCTCTACGCCTATTCGCAAAGCCCCGAGCGACGCGACGTCTATCAGACGGCGCTGGAACAGGCGATCGAGCGCGGTCGTGCGCGCGACGCCGTGGCGCCGGGTCTGCTGGCCGAGTTGGGCTATCTCCATCTGGAAGCGGGCGACGCAGCGACGGCGCTGAAGCTGTTCCAGGAGGAGCGGACGCGCTTCCCGGAGTCGGCCCAGTTCATGGATCGGATCATTCAGAAGATCGACGGCGGGACGGCCGTGGCCGGAGGGGGCAACTGATGCGACGTTCAACACTCATCGCCGCAGCGGCGGCCCTGGCCGGCTGCGCTGCGCTTTCCGCCTGCGTCACCGCGCCGACCCCCAAGAGCTATGGGGCTCTGAGGGCGGCCAATCCTCGCAGCGTTCTGGTCGTGCCGGCGCTCAACTCCACAGTGAATGTTGATGCGGCCGATTATTTCGTCTCGACGATTTCTCGTCCGGTCGCTGAGCGCGGCTACTATGTCTTCCCCGCCCACATGGTGAAACGCCTTCTGGACGACGAAGGCCTGTCTGACGCCGGCTTGGTGCACCAGGCTGACGCTTCTCAGTTCGGAGGCCTGTTCGGCTGCGATACGGTGATGTTCGTGGAGATCCAGAAGTGGGAGTCTCAATATATCGTCATTTCGACCTCCACTAATGTGGAGTTCGACTATACGCTGAAGAGCTGCCGCACGGGCGAAACCTTGTGGTCTAACAACCAGGCTCTGTCTTACAGTCCTCAGGCGTCGAGTTCGGGCAATCCGCTTGCTGATCTGCTGGTCCAGGCGATCGCTGCGGCGGTCGAAAAGGCCAAGCCCAACTATATTCCTCTGACCCAGCAGGCCAACCTCTTGGCCACCCACGTGGCGGGGCAGGGCTTGCCGGCGGGGCCCTATCTGCCGGCCCAGCATCAGGCCGATCAAAAGACCTTCCCCAACTAAGGAAGGGCAGGGCCGATCCATGCGGATCGGCCCGCTCGTTTCAACCTGGATTTCGCCTGCGTGGGGCTGGGGCGACTGAGTTCGCCGTGTCTGGCTGCCGGCTTTAGGCGACGTCTAAGCCAGGCTGGAGGAGAGCGTGATGAGGCCAGCATGCGTCTGCGCGCGGCTGAGCCTTTAGCGCCAGAGCGTGTCCAACGGCGTCTCGTCGATTTCATTGTCTTCAGGCGTTGGTGACCGCCACAGCCTGGATCGCCGTCTTCGGCCGCCGATAGGATAGAGGCATGCAGTTTTGGACAGCGACGTCCCGTAGGTCTGGGACGGGATACGTGATTTCCCATATAATTGCCGTTGCGGCCTTAGTTCTTGCGGCGTGCGGGGCCAGTCCTGCGCTCACGTCGAGCGACTCGGCGCCGATGGTTGTCGATGGCGACACCCTGACGATCGATGGCGAGAGGATCAGGCTCTGGGGCGTGGATGCGCCCGAACAGGACCAAACCTGTCGTCGCCACGGTCAGGATTATCGCTGCGGCGAGGTCGCCAGTCAGGCGCTGCGCGAATGGATCGGCCAGAGCGCGGTTTCCTGCGTTGAGGTCGAGAAGGATCAATACGGCCGCAGCGTCGCCCGGTGCGCCGTTGACGGTCAGGACATCGGCGCTTGGATGGTGTCGCAGGGTCTGGCTCTGGATTATCGGCGCTATAGCGCCGGGGTCTACGCCCGGGATGAGGCGTCGGCGCGAGCGGCCGCGAGGGGCCTGCATGCTGGGACGTTCGAGCCGGCGTGGGCGTGGCGAGCGGCGCGCCGGAATGACCGTCCAGAACAGGCGCCGCCCCAACCGGCTTGCGCTATTAAGGGCAATATCAACGCCAAGGGCGCGCGCTACTATCATGCGCCGGGCATGCGGTCTTACGCCCGCACGCGGATCGACGAGACGGCCGGCGAGCGCTGGTTTTGTTCGGAAGCCGAGGCCCGGGCGGCGGGGTGGGTTTCAGCGCCGGGTCGTTCCTAATCCTTCTTCTCGGGCGACTGTGCACGGGGCCATGGGGGCCCGCAAAGGTGGGGCAAAAAGAAACTCCGACGCTGGGACGTCGGAGTTGATGCAGGGCGAATGCGCGCCGGACGACCCGGCGTCTGTTTTTGAGGTGATCGTTTAGAGATCGACGGGTCGGGCGCTGGACGCGGTGGCGTCGGCGGGGACTTCGACGCCGCCGCGGCTGAGCAGGGTGCGCATGGGGCCGACCATCGAGCGCGTGGCTTGGACCTGGTCGCCCAGCAGGCCGGCGGCGGCGCGCAGGCTGCCCAGCTTGGTAAGCTGCATGGGGTTGGACTGCAGGCCGCTGATCAGGCTTGGCGCCTGCTGACCCAGAGCGACGTTGCGCATCATGCCGATGGTGAAGTTGTAGGCGGCGTTGACCATCAAGGCGCGCTGTTGGGCGTTGGCCGCGTCGTACTTCGCCTGCCAGGCCGCCGCATCGGCGGCATTGGCGTTGACGGTGGCGACATCCGCCTCGAACTCGGCCTTGTGAGCTTGGAGGTCACGCGGTGACGACGCCCCCTCGATGGCCGTGATGCGGGCCTTGATGGCGTCACGGTCGGCGTCTTGCGATGCGGCGGCGGCCAGAAGCGCCGCGGAGGTCATGACCAGCTTGGTGGTCTCGATCGTCTCGCTCAGAAAGGCGTCCGGGTCGCCGGCCGAGGCACTCGCGCCGCCGGGCGCGAGCTTGCGCAGTGCGCCCAGTTGGGCGTGGGCCGAAGAGGCGACGCCGGAGGCCGCAAGGGTGGCGGCCACAGCGACGGCCAGGAGGGACGAGGTCTTCATGGAAGTCTCCAAGTGAGGTTTGGGTTTAGGGGGCGGGGGTCAGGGCCTTGGCCGCGCGCAGGGCGAGGTCCGAGGCGAAGTCGGCCAGGTCGATCTGAACCGAAAGATCCTGATGCGCGGCGTCGGCGTCAGCCGGGACGGCGGTGGCGGTGAGGGTCTGCTGCAGGCCTTGGGCGCCGACCCTTTGATCGTTCCGCTTCAGAACATAGCCGACCGTCAGGTCATAGGTGTTCTGGACGAAGCTCTGGCCCGAGCGCTTCTGCCCAGTCTGCGTCAGATTGTGAACCGCTTCGAAGCAGAGGTCGGCGGGGCGAGCCGTCAGAGCCTTGACCTCACGGTAGTCCGGAGAGAGCGACGCGAGCGCCAGAGGCGCAGCTTCCTCGGCGAAGCGCGACGCCTGGACCGCGCCGGGGAAGCCCGCGGCGAAGCGATTGAAGCTGAGGGCCTGGAACAGAGGCTGTTCCGCGCCGCGGAAGGCGACGGCGGTCGCGCAGGGGGCGTAGTGGAAACGCGATGCGGAAAGCGAGCCGACTGTGTCCTGAACGACTTGATCGCCTCGGCGCACCCGGGCGACCTCGACGCCGGATTGTCGCGCCTTGGCGACGCCGTCGCCGAATTCGACGACTTCCAACGCCGCCACCGGCGCCCAGACCTCGCCCTGAACGCCGGAGACCCGGCCGATGGCGCGCACGACGTGGGCGTTCTGGCCCAGACCGAGGGCGCCGGCCGGGTCGGTGATCACGACCTCGCCGTCGTCGGCCGAAGCGACCGCCAGTCGTACGCGAGACGGCGTGAAGCCGGCTTTGAGAACCTGAGCGGCCTGTTGCATGGCGTTGCGGACGGCCACATCCCGACGCTGAGCGGTCGACGGCGCCATGCCGTCCGTGATCTCGTCGATCTGCAGGTCCTTGCCTTCGACGGCGAAGACCACGCGGCCGTCATGATCAATCACCTCGAGGAAAACCCGGGCGTCTTGAACGCGGCGCTCGACGCTGGGCACATTGGTGGGCGCTTGCAAAGGCTCTAGCGGTGCGACGGTGAGGCGCAGAAAGTAGTCGGGCAGGGCCGGCGGACGGCTTTCGATGCCCGCGGCGGTCAGCTGCGGCGCGCGGATGGCGGACGCCGCGGGATTGATCGGCATGAGGGCGAAGCCGCCGGCGGCGGCCAAGGCTTCTTCCATGATGGCGGCGGCGTAACCGGGCGGAACGTCGGGCGCGGTGTCCGCCACCACCACCAGCAGGGAGGGACGGGTCAGGGCATCGAGGGGTTGGGCCACATAGCGCGACAGGCTCTGCCCCACGCTGAGCGTATCCAGAGCCGGGGCCACCAGGGCGTAGTGGGCGTCGGCGAAGACCACGCGGGCGTCGGCGCCGATCTGGTCGCCCGGCCGCAAGCCCTTCTGCAGGCCGGCGTCGACGATATAGAGGTCGCCGTTACGACCGCGGACCTGGGCCGTGACCGTGTTCGGCTGGAAGCGGGCCTTGGCCTCATCGACGAGGCGGACCAGGGCGGCGTCGAAATGCTGGTCGAACTGAGCCGCCGCTTCCGCCTGATAGGTGTTGCGCCCCATCAGGCCCTGGACGTTGGTCGAGACCGTATGGGCGAACATGACCTCGCCGGTCAGGACATTGGTCATCAGCAGGGTCGCCGTGATGGGCATGTGGGCCTCGACCACGCTGGGACGCGGCACGGTCCATAGATCGGCGCGCGACACATGCAGGGAGGCGACCAGGGTGCGCGACATGAGGGTCTCGCGCGTCATCCCTGAAGGCGGCGGGGTCGAGAGGTCGCGCGCCACCTGGTCCTCGCCGAAGCGGTCGGTGATCAGGGCGTCGAAGCGCTGGCCCCAGTACTGGCGCCGGTCGATCGGCGCGAGCTTGTCGCACAGAGCCGGTGAAATCAGATTGTCCGTTCGGCCCGAGGTTCCGCAGGCGGAGTCCTCGGGCCCGAACAGACCTGGGATCGGGTGAAGGCGAAGACCGCTCTCGCCGGCCGACGCGACGGTCGGCGCGGCGACGGCTGCGGCCAGGAGCCAAGACGCGAGGCGCGACATTAGCAGCCGTTCAGGCAGAGGATGACCTGCTGGGGCGCCGTTTGCGACTGCATGGCGGCGAAGGCGGGGTTGCCGCGCAGGCGTTGGAACAGGGCCAGGTGCAGCGGCGTGGACCCCGAATATTTGACGTGGATGTTGATCTGACGCGCGTCCTGTCCAAGGAAGGCATGCTGATCGACGCCTGGGATGGCGCCGAGCGCGTCCAGGAGATCGGCCTGAACGCCCATGTTCAGGTCGTTTCCGCGCACCGTCAGGGTGTATTCGGCAGGGGCCGACGCGGACTGGACGGCTGAGGTTTGAGCGCGACTGACATTGCGCCATTCGCGTTGGATCTGCGGGCCGAGGGCGGCCGCGACCTGGCTGGCCAGAACCGTGGTCAGGCGGTTTTCGCAGTCGGAACTGTTGCGGCCGACGCCGGTCGCCTCGCGGAAGGCGGAGCCGACGTTCTGGCCGGTGGCGGTGCTGTAGGCGTCGGCGTTGAAGGCGCCGGTGCATTCGACCTCGCCGGTCGCGGGGTGGCGGCCGCCATGATTGATCTCCAGGGCGCCCGACATGAAGAAGGGCGCCGACTGGCTTTGGGCGTACTGGAAGAAGGCGTTCAGCTTGCCGCTGGCTTGCAGCTCGGTGAACAGCGGGGTCGGGCCGGGCTGGAAAGCCGCCATCAGCGGCGTGACGCTGGCGGTGCCGATGTCGTAGTTGACCAGGCCTTCGGTCAGAGCCGAGACGGCCGCGCGGCCGGTGGCGCTGTTGGCGGCCGACTGGAAGGTGATGCGCTGACGGAAGCGCACATCGTCATGGGTGCTGGCCTCGATATTGGTGCGGTCGATCAGCGCGGTGTCGCTGGAGGAGGCGGAGGACGAACGCGAGCGCTGGGCGCTGGAGCTTCTGCCCGATCCGCTGACGGCGACCGAGCCGCCCCGACCGCTTGCCGCGCCGGCGTAACGGCCTTGCGAGGATTGGCCCGATGCGGACGAGGACGACGACCCGGAGCGTTCGCGGTTGCTGTAGGCCAGGGCCGATTTGTCGCTGAAGGAGGAGCCGCTGTCGCGATCATATTCGGTGACGATCTCGGCCGGTTGGCTGAAGTCCGGCGCCACGCCGATGGCCTCGTCGATCATGACCACGATGCGTTGCTGTTGACCGCCGCCGCGGCGCGAGGAGGAGGCGAGGCCCAGATCATCCAGAGCGCTTTGGAACCATTGACGGTCGATGCTGGCCGACAGGGTGACGTTGAAGGCGTTGCCGACCCGTTCGGAGGCGCGATCGACGATCATGTCGTTGCGGATCTGGACCGCCAACTGATCGACCATCTCCGGCGTCAGTTCGCCCATGCGTTCGGCGCCGAGGACCTGGCGGGCGAAGGCGCGGACCACATCGGCCTTGGCCAGGGCTTCGGCCTGGGCCCGCACGGCGTTCGCGTCGCGGGTGACCGGCGCGGAGCCGCTGCCGGAGACGACGTTGGACGCTTGGGCGAAGGCGACGGAGCCGATCGCTGCCAGGGCCACGGCGGCGAAGCAGGAGGTTTTGAAGGTCATGAGAAACTCTTAGGGACGGGTGTCGAGGACGACGTCGCCGGCGCGGATGACGTCGCCATCGGCGCTTTCGATGATCTCCACGTCGCCGGCGCGGATGCGGCTGGTCGGCGCAGCGGGCGCTTTGGCCGCCCGGCGCGGGCGGTAGGCGGCGAGCGCCTGATGGTCGCGCACCGTGTCAAAGGCGGGGTCCGCGAGAAGGGCGCGGACGTCGGGCAGGCCAGCGGCGACCGCGCGCTGCAGGGCGGCGGCGGACGCGTCCGCGTCGCCGAGGCGCGCCTGGGCGCGGGCGGCGGCGGCGTGCAGGCGGTGATCGCCGGGGTATTGCGCTTGCGCCTCAGCGGCCAGGCGGGCGGCTTTGCCGTAGTTCATGCGCGCCAGACTGTCGTCGATCGCGGCCAAGCGGCTGTCGGCATTGGCCTCGGCCGCTTCAGAAGCGGGCGGCGCCTCGGGCTTGTTGCAGGCCGCCAAGCCGAAGGACGCGAGCGCCGCGGAACAAAGGAGCGTCGGAAGAGAGAGACGAAACGCCATGGACAGCTCAAGATCCTCTTGAAATTGCGGCGTTCTTAGCGCGGCCGCGACGAAAGCTTCGCTTTAAAGTCTTAGCTTGGCGTTATCGCGACGATCAATGTTCTTTAAAACTTGTCCACGGTTTCGGGGCCTGGCGGCGGGGCGCAGACGGCTGTCCGGGCAGGGGCGCTGTCTTCCGCAGCGGACGGTCCTTGGTCACAGCGGGATGAAGGTCCGCCGCTTCCAGACCGTGGCTTCGCGGGCGATCAGGGCAGCCTTTCGACGCGCCGTCGCCGGATGAAACAGAGCCGCGTTCGGTGACAAGGGCGGCCGCCCGGCCTCAAAAAAGGGGCGGCTCGGGCGCGGGCCCGACAAGGGGGGGCGCTGGACGCCGCAACCGAACCGCCCGGCCAGGCTTGAGCCGTGACAAGCGATCAAGCCATGGAAGGCCGCGCGGCGCGAGTCCTAAAAACCGACGTTCCTTGAGGGCGCGCCCCGCGTCAGCGGTCGGCGAGCATCACCAAGACGGGCGCTTCGGTTTCGGCGCGCACCTGGGCCAGCCAGTCGCGGGGCGTGACGCCCCTCTGCGCGAGGTCCGCCAGGGGCGCTGCGCGGGTCAGGGCGGCGGCCTCGCGCTGGCGCATTTTGCGAACGGTGTCGCGCACCGCCTCGTTGGCGCAGGCTTGCGCCAGAGCCCATTGGCGCGTGCCGGGCGGCGCATCGCTCTTCCTCTGTTCAATCCGGCTGAGATCGGCCAGGCCGAGCCCGCCGGTCAGCCGCTCCAGGCTTCGGGCGCCGTCGGCGGCCGCCTCGCGGGCGGCCTGGGATTCGTTGCTGGCGATCAGGGCCGAGACGCGAAGCGCTGCGGTGAGCGCCAAGGCGTCCAAAAAGGGATCAGCGAGCGCATAGCGTCGGGCGTCGCCGGCGAGCATGCGATCGGCCCGCAGCTCAAAGCGCGCCTGGTGGTGCAGCGCGGCGCGTGCGACCTCTCGCCAGCGGCTTTCGGCGGCGACGTCGGACAGGCGCCACGCCTCGTCCGCGCTGCGCGCCAGCGCCTGGATTTCGACGAACTCGAGATCGACGGCGTCTTGCTGAATTTGGTCGATCTTGCGGCCGACGTCGGCGATCTGGTCTGGCAGCGCGCTGACCGCTTGGCGCACCGCCTCGATCCGCGCCGACATGACGGCGAAGCCGACCAGGGACACGCCGAGACCGGCGGCGCTGACGGCGAGGTTCGCCGCCCCCAGGGTTTGCAGCACGGCCATGCCGGCCTCCAATCGCTTGACCCCGGCGCGAATGAGCTCGCCTTGGACCAACTGGCCCAGGTCGGCGGCGATGCTGACCGGGGCGAGGACGGGGTTTCCGCTCTGAAGCGCGCGCGGCGCCGCTTCTTGCAGAAAGCCGACGATCCGGCCGTTGGCGGCCTGGCGGATCGTCGATCCAAACAGGCGGTATTCGCCGCTCGCCAGGCCGTGCAGGAGGGGGCCGGGAATCTCCCGCAGCAAGAGCCCGCCGATCGCCCCGGCGATCATGACAGGCTGACCCGGCTGGCGTGAGCGGTTTCGTCGATCAGGCCGATCAGCTGCGAGAGCGGATCATGACCGGCCTCGTCGTTCATCCAGGCCCGCTCGATCCGCTTGGCCGCGGCCGTCCGCAGGCGATCGACCAGCTTCAGCCTTTCAGTGACGAGCTGGTCCGCCGCCGCGCCGGCGCTGTCGATCACCCCCGCCGCCTGCTTGCGCAGCCGGCCCGGCAGGTCCGTGAGCCAGGCGGCCGGAGGCGTGGCGGCGGGGGGCGGCGGGGTTTCTTCGCTCGCCGGCGCCGAGGCGGCCTCGAGCGTCGCCGAAGCGGCGCTCGGAAGATCGAGCTTGGCGTCGCCAAGGCCCTGGGACAGCGTCGTGAGGCGCTCGGAGATGGCGACCAGCTCTTGCGCGGCCGCAGACAAGAAGTCCGGCAGAGCCTGGTCCAAGGCCGCCGTCATCAGGGCGTCGATGCGGGTCGTGGCCAAGGCCGACGGGAAGAAGGCGTCGCGGGCGGTGGCGTCGTGAAGATCGCGGTCAAAGGCCGCGCGGGCGTCGATGGCCTTCAAGTTGAACAGCGCCGCCGCGGCCGTCATCTGCCGGTCGCGCCATTCGGCGACGGCTTGCCTTTGATAGCCCAGGTCCATCTTCTCTCCCCCTCGACGATCAGGACGTGTCGAACCTTCGCCATAACGGGGATTCGCGGGGGCGCAACCGGGCGCCGCTCGGGCGGGGCTGCGGCCCAGGCGGCATAAGATCTGTTAGACGCCTGCGGTTCGTCTCTCTCTCTCTCTCTCTCTCTCTCCCGATGTGGCGTTAAACGGACCCTCTGCGGCCGAACATGGGATGCGCCACGGCGGTGCTGTCAGTCTAACGGTAAAGGTGCTCCACTTCGAAGGCTGCAAGCCATTGGTGGGGTGGGCGATTTTATGAAGCCTCTATCTTTTAAGCGACATCGTTTTCCAGCTGAGGTGATACGTCATGCCGTGTGGCTGTACTTTCGTTTCAGCTTGAGCTTCCGCGACGTCGAGGAACTGATGGCGCAACGCGGAATTGACGTCAGCTACGAAACGATCCGGTGCTGGACGATCAAGTTCGGGCCTCTGATTGCACGGCGGCTCAAGAAGAGGAGAGTGCCTCCGACAGGCCGTTGGCATCTCGATGAAATGGTCTGCAAGATCGGAGGACGGCGCATGTATCTGTGGCGCGCGGTTGACGACGAAGGCGAGGTTTTAGACGTCATCGTCCAGCGCCGGCGGGACACAGAGGCCGCGCTGAATCTAATCAAACGTCTTTTACGCAAACAACCTGTCGAGCCGGAAACCATCACAACGGATGGGCTGGCATCGTACGGTGCGGCGCTTGATCAGTTGGAACTGCGGCACCTTCATCGCCCTGGCCGGCTACGAGACAATAACCGCGTTGAAAACTCGCATTTGCCGATCCGACGACGAGAGCGACAGCAGCAGAGGTTCAAATCCCAAGCCTCAGCGCAGAGATTTCTCACAACCCACGCAGCTATCTACAATACCTTCAACATCCAATGCCATCTGATCAGCAGACCTACACTTCGTCGCTTTCGTGGCGATGCGGATGCTGCTTGGGCGGCCGCTACCATCTGAAAATGAGCAGGGTAGGGACTTTTTTGCCAATGCCTAATTAACCTGACGGCACCGCTTCCAGGACGCCCGGGGCGGCCCTAAGTCGTGCGCCGATCGTCCGTGCCTGGCGCTCATATCGACTGTCGATCCGCCACACGGCGTGGCCGTATCGCTGGGAGATGTCGGCGCCGGCCGCTGCAGCGAGTTCGCGAATCCGGGCCATAGACAGGAGGTCGGGATCAAAGTGAATGCACAGCTGCGCGGCCGCTTCATCGCTCATTGCGACGACGTGGACGTCGTCGACGCCCTCTCTTCCACGGATATCAGAGAGCAATCGGGCGACACAGGCGTCGGCCACGTCGGGGACGTCCGGCAATAGCAGCGGAATGTCGAGTCGGAGCTTTTCAGTCATTCTCGATCTCTGGCTCAGCGTGACGTGAAGTTGCGTTGATCCAGATCACACCCATGCAGTCGGCGCCGTCAACGCATAGTCGCCGTTTCCACGGCGACTTGGGACGAATACCGATTCCAAGCGGCGCAGGGGCAGGGTCTGGCGCTCCTGTTCTCGTCGTTTCGATCGATCAGGACTGTTGCGGGGCGAAGCATGTTCGCCAATGATCGATCAGGCCAGACATCGACGGCGCCCACCAGGAAGAGCTTCATGGCCCAAGGTCATTCTCACGGCGCCGACGCCAGCAGCAAGCGCCTGATATGGGCGCTCGCCCTGACGTCCAGCTTCCTGATCGCCGAAGTCGTCGGGGCCGTGGTGTTCAAAAGTCTGGCCCTGCTGTCGGACGCGGCGCACATGTTCACCGATGTCGCTGCGCTGGCGATCGCGCTGGCGGCGATCAAGATAGGCGAGCGTCCGGCCGACGCTGTGCGGACCTTTGGCTATCGCCGGTTCGAAATCCTCGCCGCCGCCTTCAACGCCGTCCTGCTGTTCGTGGTGGCCGGCTACGTCCTCTATGAAGGAGTTCTGCGCCTGTTTTCGCCGGAACCCGTTGGCTCCGTCGGGATGCTTGTCGTCGCCTCCCTGGGCCTGGTCGTGAACCTCGTGTCGATGCGGCTTCTGGCCTCTGGGGCGAACGCCAGCCTGAACGTGAAAGGGGCCTATCTGGAGGTTTGGGCCGACATGCTGGGCTCCGTCGGGGTGATCGGCGGCGCCGTCCTCATCATGCTGACGGGCTGGACCTGGGTCGATCCGGTTGTCGCGATCGGCATCGGCCTTTGGGTGTTGCCGCGGACCTGGATGCTGTTGAAGAACACCACCCATATCCTCCTTGAAGGCGTGCCCAAGGGCCTGTCTCTGGAGGCGGTGCGCGCGACGATCGCGGCCGTGCCGGGTGTGGCTGAAGTCCACGACCTGCACCTATGGGGCGTCAGCAGCGATGATGTGAACGGCTCGGTCCATCTGGTCGTTGCCGAAGGCCAGGCCGCTGAACAGGTGCGTCGGGCGGTGCTGGCGCAGATGAACGACGTTCACGGCATCGACCACGCCACCGTTCAAATTGAAACCGGCGACGGCGACGGGGCTGGCGTCGGTCACGGGTCTGTCGCTCACCAATAGAGCTTCTCCCACCTGCCCGATGAGGGCCAGGCAACGCGGCGACTGTCCTTGTCGATACAGACCGGTAGAGACCTGACCGATACTCTGGGGCTTGACGGGGTTACAGCCCCGGGCCGGGGCGGGCCTTCCCCCCGAGTGAAGCCGCTGGTCCTCTCGGTCCGATACATTCGGAGATAACCAGCTAGGCCTTGGCCGAGCCCTGCCGTTTCGAACCGGAGGTACGCGCAAACCCGATTGCCAGCACGACGAGCGTTAGAAGCTGGACCCCGACGCCTTCCACGGTGGGGTAGAGGCCCAAAATCTCGATACGCGGCGCCCAGGTGATCGGGTGGACATCGAGCCAACCCGCTTCCTGAAGCGCCGCCACGCCTTTCCCGACAAGAACGACCGACAGGACGGCCATGAGGATTGAGCTCAGCGAGAAGAACCGACCGATCGGCAGATGTTTGCTGTAGGCGAGCAGCGCCCAGGCCGCGAACGCCAGGATCGCCACTGCGGTGAGCGCGCCGGCCAGCATGCCGACATGGCCGCCCTGGCTCCAGATCGCCGCATAGAAGAGGATCGTCTCGAAGACCTCCCGGTAGACCACGACGAAGGCCAACAGGAAGAGGAACCATGCCGATCGCTTCGAGAGCGCCTTGGAGAGCTTGGCGCGAATATAGGTCTGCCAGGCGTCGGCATGCGACTTGCCGTGCATCCAGATGCCGACGGAAACGAGCACGACCGCCGCCAGAAGCGAGCCAAACCCTTCAGTGAGCTCTCGGCTGGCCCCGCTGATGGAGATGAAGAAGGTCGCGGCCGCCCAGGTGGCGCCGCCGGCGACCAGAGCCGCCACCCATCCTCCGTGGACGTAACGCAACACCTCAGGCCGGTCGGCCTTCCTGAGGAAGGCGATCATCGCCACCACAATGAGCAGCGCCTCCAGTCCTTCGCGAAGCAGTATCGTGAAGGCGCCGATGAAGCTGGCGAGATTGTCCGCCTTCTGGGGCGCCAGGGCCCGCTCGGCGGTGTCGAACAGGGCGTTCAGACGAGCGATCCGGTCCGCGACCTCCGTCTCTGCCGCGCCCTTGCTGATCGACACGCGGAGATCGGTCATGGCCGTCTCGATGCGACGTAGAAGGGCGGTGTCTCGCGCGCCAAGCGCCGGCTCGACCGGCTCGACGCCGTCGAGATAGGCCGACAGCGCCAGGTCGGTCGCGGCCTTTCGGTCTCCCCGACGATAGGCGGCTTCACTCTCCGCCAGACGCGTCCGAGCCAGGGTGAGGGTCGATCCCTTGGGGCGAACCGCCGCCTCCGGGTGGCGGCGCAGATAGGCCGTCACCGCCCGCGCCTTCGTCTCGCCGATGCGGGCCGCCAACTCCGCCGGCGTCGCCTGCGTGACGGCAGCCAGATCCGGGTAGCCGGTGCGGATCGCCGGGTCGCTCTCCCAAAGACGCCGGCCTTCGACCGCTTCGGCGTCAGTGAAGGCGAAACGGCCGACGTAGAAGGCCAGAGCCCAGCGGTCCTCAGCCGGTAGATGGGAAAAGCTGGCCATCGCCGTGCCGTCGAGCCCCTGGTCGATCACCTGGTACAGGCCGAAGACGCTGCGTTGGCGGGCGCGCTCGACGTCTGCGAATGCAATAGGAGCAGGATCAAGTCCTTGCGCGCCCGCGCCGTCGGCGCGCCCTGTGGCGCCATGGCAGACAGCGCATTGCGCGTCATAGAGGGCGGCCCCCTTGGCCAGGTCGGGCGGGAATGACGGCGCCAGCGGACTTGGATAGGCCGCCAGAACCGCGGCGGCCAAGCTTTTGGCCTGGCCGGCGACGGTGCGCGGATCGCTCCTGTTCCGGATAGCGACTTGAAGAGCGAGAGCGTCCCGGACCAGATCGGCCTTGGTCTGCGTGGAGGGCAGGGCTTCCAGGCGGGTGAGGATCTGGCCGCTGAATTCGACCATCTCTCCGTATTCGGCGGGATTGGTCACCTGGCCGTTCTCTACCGCGCCGGCGTAGTCGACCGCCACGTAGTCGAGCAGCCGCCACGCGACCTGTGCCTCCGAGGCCGAGGCCGTCTGGGCCAGTGCGGGGGCGGTCAGGCCAAGGGTGAGCAGGAGGACGATCAGGCTGAGCAGAGGGCGCATCGGAAACCTAGTTGTGAGCCGTTCGCATTAGCATTCGAACGGCGCGTGTGTCGTGCATTATTGTGGGGCCGAATGATCGTGCAGGGCCTCAATCACCTTGCAAGCCGAGACCCGTCCGCCCGCGCATTCAGCGGTCATGCGCGAAAGCGCGCGCCGGAGGGCCTGCAACTGGGTGATCTTCTGCGTCACTTCGGCGAGATGACGTTCGGCTATGGTGTTGGCTTCGTCGCAGGCGCGGTCGGGATGATCGGAGAGATCCAGCAGGGACCGGATCGAATCCAGGTCGAAGCCAAGTTGGCGTGCATGCCGGATGAAGGTCAGCCTTTGTTCGGCGTCATCGTCATACATCCGGCGGTCGCTGGCGGTTCGGGGCGGCGCCGGCACCAATCCGATCTGCTCGTAGAATCTGATCGTCGGAATTTTTATGCCGGTGGCGGCGGCGAGTTTGCCGATGCTGCGAGGTCCGGACGAAGTGGGCGAGGGGCGTGTCATCGCTCAAACATGGGTCGAAGTCCTGGAGACTGGGGCGGAAAGACGGGCATGAGGCGCGCTCGGATACTACCGGCCGAGAATCAACAGGACGATGGCGATGACCATGGCGGCAAGCGTCGAGGCGCCGGTAAGCGCCATGCCGAAAGCGCGTGCGGCGGCGCCCTTGGCGTAGCCGATCGCGAACATTACACGACCGAGGAGATAAAGCGTCACCAGAGCGGGGATCAGGATCAACTCCTCGCCTCGCAAAACAACGGCGAGGATCAGATGTGCGCCGACGGCCAGGACGGTCTGCTCAAGGGAATTCTGCAACACGGCCGCAGGCACGGCGAGCCGAGCGCTGGGCGGGCCGTAGGCGGCTCCTGGTCGGTCCTCATCCGACCGATACCGAATGCTGGCGACAAGCCGCAGGCAGCCGGCGAGCCACACGAGCACCGGCAACTCCCACTTGAGGGCGTAGGCCAGGCGATCGGCCGTCGCCATGTCGGTCTCGACGCCGAATGGCGCGGGAGGAATCCACAGCCAGGTAGCCGTCAGGCTGCTTGCGGTCACGCCTATGGCCAGGGCGGAGCGAACGGCTATGGACTTTTTTTCGGGGGGCCCCGTCATCGAACGGTGGGTTCGATCGTGGGGGACGACGTCCCGGGTTCGGCCCCGCTTCGCGAAGCCAACAGAAGCAAGCCGATGCCGCAGACGATCGCTGCATCGGCAAGGTTGAAAGTGGGCCAGTGCGCATCGCCCCAGTGAAGATCTATGAAATCGGTCACGTGCCCGAAACGCAGGCGATCCAGCAGGTTCCCGAGCGCGCCGCCGACCATAAGGCTCAGGCCGGCGGCAAGAAGAGGTCTGCGTGTTCGCCAGGCCCAGATCGACAGCACGGCGATGATCAGCAGCGAGACGATGCTCAAAACCCAGCGCCCCATGTCCCCGGAGCCGGCGAAAAGGCCAAAGGTGACCCCTGGGTTGAACCCGAGGCGAAGCGCGATGAAGGATGTCAGATTGACCACGTCCTCAAGGTTCCCGCGGGCCATGGCCTTGGTGGCCTGGTCCACAACAATGACCGTCACGGCGAGGCCGATAGCCATCGCGCGGACGTTCAGCACCCTGGCGCCTCGGCGCTCCGTGAACACCATGATCGTGCGTTCTCCTGTTGATGCGACGATCTATGCATCCTCTAGCTACTGGAGGATCAAGCCCCTTCCGCAGGGGCAGGGCAAACGCTTTTCTCAATCCGGGGCTGGCTGAAGGAAAGGTGCGTTTGAGGCTGATGTGGTGGCTTTGGCGTTGGGATCTGACCAGGCAATGCCGGCGGCTGCGCGTCGTGGGATCCGGTGGGGCCTTGCGGCCGGTTTCGTCGCTTGGGCTCGTCGGTCTGGACGAGCGGCCGGTCGGATCTCAAGATCGTCGCATGGGCAGTCCGGCAAGACCGTGTTTCAATGACGGCTCCAATGTTTACCGCTGCCTGCCAATGCGCGCTGTTTTCCGAAACTAGTCAACGTGGGCGGCCGTGCCCGGAACAGGAGGGCGTCCATGAAGACATCGAACGCTGAGCATGACCGTCAGAGACGAACGCTGATGATCGTGCTGATCCTGAACGGTCTGTTGTTCGTCGGGCTCGGGCTCGGCGGATTGCTGGCCAACTCCAGCGCCTTGCTCGCCAATGCGCTGGATAACGCCTCCGACAGCCTTGTCTATTTGATCAGCTTTCTGGCGGTTGGCCGCGCTCTCGCCTGGAAGCTGCGCGCCGCGAGAACCTCGGGTGTGCTGTTGCTGATCTTCGCCGCAGGCGTTCTGATCGACGCCGGCCGCCGATGGTGGCTGGGAACGGAGCCTATTGGCTGGACCATGATCGGTTTGGCCGTCGTCGCAGCGGTGGTCAACCTGATCTGCCTAAAGCTACTGCGCGGCTTGAAGGGCGACGATGTAAACCTGCGCGCCGCCGAGACCTTCAGCTTCAACGATTTCGCCTCAAACGGGGGCATCCTCGTCGCCGGCGCCCTGGTCCTGTGGTTGAAGCAGTCCTGGCCTGACCTGGTGGTCGGCGTCATCGTCGCCGGAATCGCCGCGAAGGGCGGTCTCGAGATTCTCGAAGGCGCCCGAAAGATCAACATACAAAGGGCCTCTGACGGAGCGTCCCGGGGCGGCTAGCGTCAAGAGGCAATCCATGGGCGGAGAGTGAGCCGATCCAGTCAGCCGGCCCATCATTTGCGGCGCAATTCAAGGATTGGGGAGGGCGGGTTTCGGTCGACTTCCCATGAGGAGGCGGATAGCGACCGAGGAGTTCGCGATGCGATCGATCCCCAAACCCGACCTTGAACACGCCCGCGCCCTTGCTGCAGGCGCCGGCCTCCCGGCCATCGAGTTGATGGATGAGCGAACCTTGTTGGCCTTGATGCTCAAGCGGGCTTCGCTTCCGACCAACCCTCATCGTCTCGCCGGGGATCTCCTGGATCGCTTCGGCGCCCTGGCCGCGGTTGTCGCAGCGGACGCGTCAGAGCTGGCCCGAACGCCCGGCCTGGACGTCGCCGCCGTCGCGGACCTCTCAAGCTGCTGCGACAGGTTTGCGTTCATTTGATTAGATCCGATGTCTGCGCGCGGCCTTCGATCTCGTCCTGGACGGCCTTGCTGGCCTATGTCCGGGGGGCGCTGGCCCACGAGCCCCGGGAGCAGTTTCGCGTGCTCTACCTCGACAAGCGCAACATCCTGATGCGCGAGGAGCATCGGGCGGACGGCACCGTGGATCATGCCCCTGTCTACGTCCGGGAAGTGGTGCGGCGTGCGCTGGAGTTGTCCGCCTCGGCCATGATCCTCGTCCATAATCATCCCTCGGGCGATCCGACACCCTCGCGCGCGGACATCGAGATGACCCGCCGGGTCATCGAGGCCGCCCGGGTTTTCGACATCCAGGTCCATGATCATGTCGTGGTCGGCCGGGAGGGCGAACAGAGCTTTCGCGCCCTCGGTCTCATCTGAGGCCCCGCGTCATGTCGCTCCGGCTCATCGTCGCCGCCCTGGGCGGGGACATCCATTCCGGCGGGCGAAGCGCCAATGTGCCGGCCCCGGGCCACAGCCGCGCCGACCGGTCCGTCTCCCTTCTCCTCGACGGCGACCGGGTCGTGATCCACGGCTTCGGAGCGGCGGACTGGCGTGCGGTCCGTGAGCATCTGCAGGGGCTCGGCTTCATTGATCCCTGGGGGCGTCTGAATAGCCAGGGCGTCCAGCCACGCTTGCGAGGCGGCGATCCTGCCTTCCCTTGCGCCCGTCATCCGAGCGATGGTGGAAGACGCTATCCCTCGCTCCAACGCCGCCAGCGTAGCTGCTGCAGCCGCCATCGGAAGGGACCGCATCCGCCCGAGCTGGCGGCTCGTGTGGCCGCCTTGGTCCCAAACGGACGCCTCTCGCCTATCTCGATGTCCGAGGACATAGAGACGGCCGAAGGGTTCGCAGAGGCGTTGGCCCCTACGATCCGCGATTTTCTGTCGGAGCTGCACTAGCGATTGCCAGAGCTCTGGTCGCTCGGCGGGATCTGATTCTGATCAAGTCGGGCTGCTTCAGTGAACGCTGCACCCCCTAGGGATCAGCTTGCCCTGCGCCGATGTGGCGACGTCCGGCTCGAACCATGTCAGAGCTACATTCTCAACAGGTCTCATCTGGAGCTGCCATGTCCGACCCACTCCGCGACCTGATTGAGCGAGAGCGTGAACTCAGCCGGCTCATGAATCCGCTAACTGAAGTGGGCGCCAACCTGGGCGCCTATGAACGTTCAATCGTTCGGGCCGCCGCCGAACTGGACGTGATGAGCCTGATGAGGGATCGGGCGGATATTGAGGCGCGCGCGGCGGGCTTCCTGTCTCCCGACCAGCACCGCAACCTCGCTCTCGACCTTTTCCAGCGGATGCCGACAGGCTCTGAGCTCTTGATGCAGGAGATGCAGCGAGCCGATGCTCTCGCCCGGGAAGCCGCGGGCCTCCACGGCAGGAGCATCAGTGAGCTCGCCGTGGAAGCTGCGAGCCTCCATCAGCGCTGGGAAGAAGCTTTCCGGCTACCATCGGCAATGGAGACCGCGCGGCTCTATCAGGAACAGGTCGACGCCCTGCAGGGCCAATCGATGTTGTTCCATGACAAGCCGGGGCAAATCATGGCGGCCATGACGTCCATGACCAGGCCCTGGCTCAACGACGCCATGCTCGATCACTCCGTGCTCGGCATGATGGAGATGCAGACCATCGGCGCAGTGCTGCGTCACTCGGATCCGTTCGGTGCGGATATAGGCGACCTGCTCAGGCCGGCTTTAGGCGACTGGCGTGAGGTGGTCATGCCTACGGTGGATGTCCTGATGGATCCCGTGGCGCGTACTGCTCTCTACTATGACAAAGGCTACAGTCCTGACCTGACCGCTTTTCCACGCGGCGCCTTCGTCGAGGGCATGCATCATGCGGGTCTGGACCTGGACTCGTCCGAAGATCTTGATGACGACGAGGCCGATGCGGACGAAACGTTGGAAGCTTCGTTTGCAAGAAATCGATCGGCGTTTGACCAGCTGCAACGCTTTGAGGTGGCGTTGCGCCGTTTCATCGACGAGCGGATGACCGAGGCCTTCGGTCCCGACTGGTGCATCACCCAGGCGCCGGAAGGCACAAGCGACAATTGGCGTCAGAAGCAGGCGACGGACGCCAAGGCGACCGGAGCGATCAAGCCTCTGATCGAGTTCGCGGACTTCACGGATTACCGAGCGATCATTGAGAAGAAGCAGAACTGGAAAACCGTCTTCGCTCCGGTCTTCAACAGGTCCACAGATATTCAGGAATCCTTTCAGCGGCTTTATCCGGTGAGAATCGCCACCATGCATGCGCGAATGATTACCCAGGACGACGAGATGTTGCTCACCGTAGAAACGCGTCGGATTCTACGAGCCATCCGTAAGGCGTGACAGGCCGGTTCAGTCCGAACGGCGGAACTCGTTGCGACGAAGCAATGTTCGAAGCGGGCTGCCGGTCATGCGGCTCAGCTTGATGTGCGGTGGCGGTTTGTTGATCCTGATCGAGCGTCGTTTCCGAAGTTGCTGGGAATGGTGTTCTTGAAATGTTCCCGTTTCGGTTCTAGGTTGATCAGAGCCGTAGCGGTCCTGCAGCTTGGCTGGACAATGGAGGGCGGTTGATCGATTGAAGGAGCATGCCTGGAAACGTTCCTCAGCCGACGCCGATCATTCACATGACCCACATCGGCAACCTTGACGAGATTCTCGCAAAGGGCGCCTTGAGTTCTACCGCACGCCTGCAGGCTGCTGACGCGCGGTATAACAATATCGCCTACAGCTCGATCCAGGCGCAGCGTGCAGCGCGGCAGGTCCCGTGCGGTCCTGGCGGCTGTCTGCACGATTACGTGCCCTTCTATTTCACGACGCGCAGCCCGATGCTCTACACCATCCATCGTGGCAACGTGCCGTGCGAGGGAGGGCAGGGCGCGCTGGTGCACCTGGTGTCGACCGCCCAGAAGGTCGTGGAAGCCGGCCTGGGCTTCGCGTTTACCGACGGTCACGGAATCATGACCTACTCCAGCTTCTTTGACGATCTGGGGCGGCTGGGGGAGGTCGACTGGGATGTGGTCGGCAGTCGACAATGGGCTGATACGCTGGAGGACGGCGACCGCAAACGCCGCAAGCAGGCCGAGTTTCTCGTGCGGGACGCATTCCCGGTTACGCTTCTCAGCGGCTTGGCGGTGCAGTCCGCGGCTCGCAAAGCCGAAGTCGAGGCTCTTCTGGAGCGCCGAGGCGTTAGAATGAAAGTGGTGGAAAAATCCGCCTGGTACTACTAGGGAGCCGACGATGATCACCTTCTCGAAAGGCGACCTGCTCCAGTCCGGCGCCGAGGCCGTCATTAATACGGTCAACTGCGTCGGGGTGATGGGCAAGGGTATCGCCCTGCAGTTCAAGCAGGCCTTCCCCCGCAACTATGATGCGTACCGGCGCGCCTGCGACGCGGGCGAAGTACGTCTGGGCGAGATGTTCGTCTTCGATACCGGAAGCATGATCAATCCGCGCTGGATCATCAACTTTCCGACCAAGGGTCACTGGAAGGCGAAATCCCGCCTGTCCGACATCGAGACCGGCCTTGAGGATCTGAAGCGAGTGATCCTCGAGAATGGAATTCGCTCGATCGCCGTGCCGCCGCTCGGATGCGGCAATGGCGGTCTGGACTGGGCTGAGGTTGAGCCTGTGATCCGCCGCGCCCTGGGCGACCTCAATGAAGTGGATGTTCGGCTCTTCGCTCCTGGAGCAGCGCCGAAAGTCGATGAGATGAGAGTGGGTACGACCCGCCCCAACATGAGCCGTGGACGAGCGCTCGTGCTGACGCTTCTGGGTCTCTATGGGGCAGCGGGTTACCGCCATAGCCTCCTTGAGGTGCAGAAGCTGACCTACTTCCTGCAAGCGGCGGGCGAGGATCTCAAGCTGGGCTTCCAGAAGTACCAGTACGGCCCCTACGCCGAGAATCTCAATCACGTGCTTCAGCGGATCGAGGGGCACTTCATTCGAGGGTACGGCGATCGCAGCCAAGCGGCGGAGATCGCTGTACTGGAAGGCGGCCGTAGGGAAGCCGAGGCCTACCTCGCCGGCGATGAAGCCGCCCGGGATCGTCTCGACCGCGTGGCCGAGCTCATCGCGGGTTTCGAGACCCCCTACGGTCTCGAACTCCTGTCTACCGTCCACTGGGTCCTGGTTCATGACGCCGAAGCGTCCGGCGACCCGGATCGCGTGGTTCAGGCTGTGCACGCCTGGAATTCTCGGAAGGCCGCTGTGATGCGAGAGCCTCACATCCGCACGGCGCTCGATCATCTCCAGCGGAATGGTTGGGCGAACCGGGCGCACGCCGCCTGAGCCAGGACGGGACTCCGATCCGTGGCAGCGGATCGGAGTCGGTTCGTCAAATAGCGGGCGCAACGGGTCGTCTGCTTTAGCTCGAACCTAGTTCTTCGATGACGGCGCCGGATTTTGTCTTCGTCGCCACAGTTGGCGACGGTCTGCCGACGTGGCGAAGCCTCGGCCTCGGGGGCGCGTATGCTGGCGCTAAGCGGTCCTGATGGCGATCGCGGACAGGTCGTTGGCCGCATCGATTGGCACGCCCGAAGCCTTCCGCTCAGAGTAGCGGTCGACCAACTGACCGGCGTGGACGCGGGTCAGGACGGTGAAGCGCACCAGCTCCTCCATCACGTCGACGATGCGGTCGTAGTAGCTGGAGGGCTTCATGCGGCCGTTGTCGTCGAACTCCATGAAGGCCTTGGCGACGCTGGACTGGTTGGGGATGGTGATCATCCTCATCCACCGGCCCAGCAGGCGCAGGGTGTTGACCGCGTTGAAACTCTGAGAGCCGCCGGAGACCTGCATGACGGCCAGGGTGCGGCCCTGGGTCGGGCGCATGCCGCCCATGTTGAGCGGCAGGTGGTCGATCTGGAGCTTCATGATCCCCGAAATCTGGCCGTGGCGCTCCGGGCTGCTCCAGACCATGCCTTCCGACCACAGGGCGTGTTCGCGCAGTTCATGGACGGCGGGGTGGTCGTCGTGGTCGACCTGGTCGGTCAGCGGCAGGTCGGACGGATCGAAGATGCGTGTCTCGCAGCCCATGAAGCGCAGCAGGCGCGCGGCCTCCTCAACGCACAGTCGGGAAAAGGACCGATCCCGCAGTGAGCCGTAGAGCAGCAGGATGCGGGGCGGATGGTCGTTCGGGCCGAGGCCGAGCGCCGGCTGGCTGGACAGGTAGGCCGGGTCGAGCGCGGGCATGTGGTCGGGATCGGGCAGGACGCGAAGGCGGGTCATTGGGGGCGCAACTCCTTGAACATGAAAGTCGCCGAGGCCGGGCACAGGGTGCTGAACTGCCGGGAGGCGGCTATGGCGGGCGGCGCCGCCGAACGGGGAAGGGCGGTGTAGCCGTGCCGCTGGAAGAAGGCGGTCGCCGAGGTCGTGAGCAGGTAGAGGGCGAACGCATTCTGCTCGGCCCCCATAGTTTCCAGCCAGGACAGGATTGCTGAGCCGTGGCCTTCGCCGCGACGGTCGTCGATGACAACGATGGAGCGGATCAGGGCGTCGGAGCCGACCTGCTCAAGCCCGCCGTAGCCGATCAGTCCGGCATCGTCCTCGAAGCGGTAGAAGCTGCGGCCGGGTTCGCGGAGATCATCTGTCGGCAGTCCCGCGGTCTCCAGCGCTGCGGTCAGGTCGGGAGTGGGGGCGGACAAAGCCACGCCGTTGAAGGCCATCAGCAGGCGTCCTTCTTCGGGGCGGTGTCGGGGAAGTAGCGGCGGCCCAGCCACAGGGCGACCGACACCAGCAGGATCAACACCGGCACCTCGACCAGCGGACCGATGACGGCGGCGAAAGCCACTGGCGAGGCCAGGCCGAAGGCGGCGATGGCGACGGCGATCGCCAGTTCGAAATTATTGGAGGCGGCGGTGAAGGCCAGGGCCGTGGTGCGCGGATAGTCCGCCTCGATCAGCCGCCCCATCAGGAAGCTGACCACGAACATGACGAAGAAGTAGATCGTCAGCGGGACGGCGATGCGTAGGGCGTCCAGCGGCAGGGCGACCACGTCGCCGCCCTTCAGGCTGAACATGGCGACGATGGTGAAGAGCAGGGCGATCAGGGTGATCGGGGCGATGCGCGGCAGGAAGCGCGTCTCGTACCAATCGCTCCCCTTCCTCGCGACCAGGGTGCGCCGGGTCAGGAAGCCGCCGAGGAAGGGCAGACCCAGATAGACCAGGACGGCGCCGGCGATGGTCCAGACGCTGACGTCGACCACGCTGCTCTCCAGCCCGAACAGGGGGGGCAGCACGGTCAGGAACAGCCAGGCGTAGAGGCTGAAGAAGGCGATCTGGAAGATCGAGTTGAAGGCGACCAGGCCCGCCACATACTGGTTGTCGCCGCGCGCTAACTGGTTCCAGACCAGCACCATGGCGATGCAGCGGGCCAGGCCGATCAGGATGACGCCGGTCATGTATTCCGGTTGATCGCGCAGGAAGATCACCGCCAGGGCGAACATCAGCACCGGCCCCAGCACCCAGTTCTGGAACAGGGACAGGGCAAGCACGCGCTTGTCGGCGAAGACGCGCGGCAGTTCCTCGTACTTTACCCGCGCCAGCGGCGGATACATCATCAGGATCAGGCCGACGGCGATCGGGATATTGGTCGTCCCGACCGACAGGCCGTCGATCCAGCCGGGCAGCGCCGGCACGACCGTACCCAGCAGCACACCCAGCGCCATGGCGACGAAAATCCACAGCGTTAGCCAGCGGTCGAGGAAGGCCAGGCGGCGCTTCGGTTGATCAGTGATGACGGCCTCGACCATCAGCGGACCCTCCGGCCCTCGGCGTCGATGACGACTTCGCCGTCCTCCTTGGTGAAGGGCTTGAGCCCTTCCGGCGGCAGAAGGTCGAGAACCGCCTCGGACGGCCGGCACAGCTTCACGCCCAGTGGGGACACGACGATGGGACGGTTCAGCAGAACCGGATGGGCTTCGATGGCGTCCAGCAGTTGATCGTCCGTCAAGGCGGGATCACCCAACCCAAGTTCAGCGAAGGGCGTACCCTTCTCGCGCAGCAGGCTGCGCAGCGGGACGCCCATGCGCTCGACCAGCCCCAGGATCATGGCGCGGCTGGGCGGCGTCTTCAGATACTCGACGACGTGCGGTTCGATCCCGGCGTGGCGGATGAGGGCCAGGGTGTTGCGCGACGTCCCGCAGGCGGGATTGTGATAGATGACGACGTCCATGATGACCTCAGGCGCGGCAGGGTGAGAGTTCGGCCAGCAGCGGCTCGCACAATTCGGCGCGGCCCTGGCAGCAATCCTTCAGCAGAAACAGGACCAGCGCCTGAAGGCGATCGAGGTCGGCCCGGTAGATGATCGAGCGGCTGCGGCGCTCCGAACTGATCAGTCCGGCGCGGGACAGAACCCCGAGGTGCGCTGACATGGTGTTGGCCGGCACCGCGAGGGCGTCCGCGATCTCGCCGGCGGGCAGGCCTTCGGGTTCGTGCCGGACCAGCAGGCGGAAGGTCTCAAGGCGCGTCGGCTGCGCCAGGGCGGCCAGAGCGAGGATGGCGGGTTCTGATTCCATAATTCCAAGATAATAGAATTAATGAGGCGTGCAAGTCCCGCGTCAGCGTACTGCGGCCACGACATTGGCGGGAAGGCTGCATGGCGCCGGAACCTGAGGCAGGTCTGGTCGGTTTCAATGTGGTCCTCAGGCCTTCCGAGGACTGTGGTTCCGACCATCAGATTTGACGCCCTCCCGGGCGTGGGTGGGTCGAGACTGCGCCAAGGGAAAAAGCACTGATCGTCCCTTGCGCTCGGGGGCTGTTCCCGAAGCGAGGCAAGGCGATCGACAAGGAGCCGGGTGATGAAAGTCAACGAATGCATGAGCACGGACGTGCAGGTCTGCGCGCCAGGCGACACCATGGCCGACGCCGCGCGGATGATGAAGAAGATTGACGCCGGCTTCCTGCCGGTCGGTGAGAATGATCGCCTGGTAGGGATGATCACGGATCGGGATCTGGCGGTTCGCGGGGTTGCGGAAGATCGGGGTCCGAACACGCCTGTACGGGATATCATGAGCGCCGAGGTCCTCTATTGTTTTGACGACGAGAGCCTCGACGACGTCGCCTCCCAGATGGGCGCCCAGCAAGTCCGCCGGCTCCCTGTCCTTAGTCGAAGCAAACGCCTTGTGGGGGTCATATCCCTGGGCGACATCAGCCAGGCCGGGGGAAACCGCTCTCAGGCCGCCGCAGCGCTGGCGGGGGTGACCGAACCGAGTGCGCGTCACAGTCAACATTGAACGCTCCGGTCCCGTTGCTTCTCGGACGCACCGCCCTTCCCCCTTGCTCAGGCGCCCGGCAGGCGTTGGGAGGGAGGAGGTTTTGATCGCCTCGCTCGCATATGAAGCGACGCCAGGCCGATCATGGCGACAAGACTGAAGACGGCGCCGGACAGGAAGGCCGCCTGCGGCCCTGCCAGGGACCAAAGGCCGCCTGCCAGGCTGCTCGCCGCCAGCAAGGCGACGCCGGTCGCGAGATTGAAAACGCCGAAGGCGGTTCCCCGCAGTCGAGCGGGGGCCGTGTCGGCGATCAAGGCGGCCAGCAGCCCCTGGGTCATGCCCATGTGGAGCCCCCAGAGCAGCACCCCGATCAGGACGACTCCAATTGAGGTAGCGAACGCCAGGGCCAGGTCGGCCAGCACCAGAACGCCCAGGCCCAGGACCAGCAGCATTCTCCGATCCAGATGGTCGGACAAGGCCCCGACGGGCGCGGCCACGGCGGCATAGACCACATTCATGACGATCATCACGGCGGGAACCAGGGCCATGGTGAGGCCGACGTCCTGAGCCCTCAGAACCAGGAAGGCTTCACTGAACCGAGCCATGGTGAACACGACGCCGACGGCCACGACCGACCAGAAGGGTCGCCCCATGGCCCTGACCTCGCTCCATCGGATGGGCGAGCGAGCAGCCCTGGCCTCGCCATGCTTCTTCGGCTCCTCGACGCCGAACACGAGCAGAAGCACGGCGATGACGCCCGGGACGACGGCCCAGGCGAACACGGCGCGAATGTTTCCGGCCAGGGCCAGCATGAGCAGAATGGCGATCACAGGACCCATGAAGGCGCCGATCGTGTCCAGCGACTGACGAAGCCCGAACGCGGCCCCTCGGGTCCCGGGCTCCGTAATGTCAGCCACGAGCGCATCGCGTGGGGCCCCTCTCACGCCCTTGCCGATCCGATCGGCGAAACGGGCGCCCAGCACCTCGAACGGCGTGACCGCCAGGGGGAAGAAGGGCTTGGACACGGCGCCGAGGCCATAGCCGAGAACCGCCAGCAGTTTGCGGTTGCCCAACCGGTCGCTGAGCCAGCCGGAGAAGACCTTGGTGATGGATGCGCTGGCTTCGGACACGCCTTCGATCACGCCGACCAGGGCAACGCTGGCGCCCAGGGTGGTGACGAGGAAGACGGGCAGCAGGCTGTGAATCATCTCCGAGGAGATGTCCATGAACAGGGATACGAACCCCAAAGCCCAGACGCCGCGAGGGACCGCTCGCAAACCTCGACCGATCATCAACATCCTTCCCGCGCTGAAGGGCCTCTCGAGCCCGACCAACGTCGCCTATTCGGCGGCTACGGTATTTATGTGCGGCAATGCGCGCCCTCTGGGTATGATGTGAATCCTGAGTCTGTCCTGGACGATCGACGGATTTAGTGTGGTCGCCGCCCTTGAGGCGGGGGTCCGCGAGAGGCGGCCAGCGGAACGATGGCCTCGTAGACGGGTTCCCTTGAAACCAAACCTTGATGATCAGGTATTGCTGATCATTGAGCAGGTCCGAGCAGAAAGGTGCGCCTGATGCCTGACCGTACCTATTGGGGAGTAGCGGCGATATCGATCGCCGTCGTCTCCTGGCTTCTTTACCACTACCTCGCGCCCCGCACGTGGAGAGAATGGACGCGCGCTGGTGTCCTCCAGGCCTTTCTCATCGCCTTCTACGCCGAGATGTATGGGTTTCCGCTCACCCTGTACGTGATCACCCGTGTCTTCGGTCTCGAGGCGGGAGGTGGGCTTTGGCGCGGAAATCTTTGGGTTTACCTGACCGGCGTTCCCGAGATCATGTACGTGTCGATGATCGTGGGATACGGCGTTGCGGCCCTTGGGATCATGCTGATCATTGTCGCCTGGCGGCAACTGCACGCGGGGGTCAGGGAGGGTCGGCTCGTTACGCAGGGCGCATACGCCTATATGCGGCACCCCCAATACTCCGGACTGTTCATTGCGATCCTGGGCGAGGGGGTGATCCACTGGCCCACCGTCTTCTCCCTTGCGGCCTTTCCGGTGATTGTCATCGCCTACGCATGGCTCGCCAGGAGCGAGGAGCGCCAACTGCTCAGCCAGTACGGCGATGACTACAGGCGATATTGCAGCCAGACGCCGATGTTCATTCCGAGGGTCGCCGCATGGCGCTCGTTGATTCGATGGATCGCTTCACCCGGGCCGGGAGGAAAGGCCACCTAGGAGCCAGTCATGGATCAGAACTTCGTTATAACCATCATAGCCTTGATGCTGTTCATCTGCTGCGTGGCGCCCATGATCGTGAGGAGCCTTCGCCGAGGGAAGACGGACGCTCCGAAGCGTAAGATCGACCCCGACCCGAAACGCAAAGAATAGGCCCTCACTGAACGGCTGCTTCTCAACCCGATTCCGACCAGGGCGATGGGCGCCCTGAATGGGATCAGACGCTTAGATTTAAACGGCCGGTTGGACTGGTCCCCGCCGACAGAATGTCAGGACGCGAGCAATGATGAACTGCATGAACATGATGAGCGGCATGGGCGGCATGATGATGCTGGCGATGGGCGTCCAATGGCTCCTCGCCGTCGTGCTGGCTGTGCTGGGGATCGCGGCGCTGGTGAAGTACCTGCGGACGCCATCGAGATAGGTTCGGCTGCGGCCGAGCCCCGCATGGCCTGACGCGAATGTGTTCCGATCAGACGCCTTCGGCCGGAAAATAGTCTCGGGCCTCGACAGGGGTGGCGAGTTCCAATCGTTCCGTCAGTTCTTCCATCTCCCGTCCAAGGAGGTCGTTGAAGGATTTCAGTCCCGCCGATTTCAGCCGGGGCGAGGCCTTCTCGAGAGCCACGATCATGGGGGTGATCTCGCCCTCGAGCAGCAGGTCGAAATCGGCTTCTTCGACGCCCATTTCTACGAAGAAGGCGTTCAGGTCCTCGCCCGTCATCTCGTCGAAATGCTTCGCCGCGCCAATCTGGAAAGCCAGCTCATGGGTGAAGTGCCGGCTTAGCCGAATGGGCAGAAGGTCATAGAGGGGGGCGAAGCGAGGGGCGCCAGGCGCATCGTAAAGGATGGCGTGGTTCTTGGCGTGATTGTCCGTATTGCCGATGCAGAGATTGAAGATGGTGGTTCTGAGGAAGGCGAGGCGGCTGGCGGCGGGGTCGCGCGTCTGGTCCAGGACCGAGATGGCGGCGCTGACGTCGAACCAGCGGCCGGGTTGACCCCGTCTCTGGTACTTGAGCTCTGAAGGCAGGCCTAGCGCCTGGGCGAAATCCTCCTGATGGATTCGGGTGACGACCCCGTCGGCGACGTGGCGGTCGAACCTCTCGATCAGCAAGGCGTCGACATCGCCGATCCGGATCGCGGTAGGCACGGAGACATCCAGGCCAGCGGCCGAGGCCAGAATGGCGGCGGCCTCTTCATAACGTGCGTCCCGCGCGTCGCGGCGCGCCGGCACCTTCAGGATATGGGTCGTGGGCACGCGCGACCCGTATCTGGGCAGGGCGAAGGCGCCATTGGGCAGGAGGGTGACGGCGACCTTGCTTTGCACGCCGGCGACCGGAGACGGGTCTGTGACCTCCGTTGGAAGCCGCCGCTCGTCGCGTAGCGATTTGACGATCTTCAGCAGGGAGCTGTCGTCGAGGGGTTCATAGTCCTCGGCGAGGACGCCGGGACTCTTGATCGGCGGCATATCCAGCGGGAGGCAGGAGACGCTGCCGGCGCAATCCACGCCCAGATGCTTCAGGAGGCCTACTACATCGTCGCGGGCCAGCGCTTCGCGCTCCATGATCCGCTGCAGCTGCGTATTTTCCGGCAGCAGGTTGGCGAAAAAGGCGCGTGTCTCCACGTCGCCGAATGCTTCGTCCTCGACCGGCAGGGAGAGAGACAGGGGGGCGCCGCCGGCGGCGACATAGTCGGCGTCATAGAGGAAGGCCGTGTCGCCATGTGCGGTTCTTGCGAGCCGCCCCGCCGGGGTGGGAAAGCCGTCCATCCAGACGGCGAGGACGTCTTCAGCCATGAGAGTCCTGCGCTGTCAGCGTGAGGCCGAGCGCCTGACAGGCGGCCAGCGCCTTGCCGAGTTCGATCGTGGGCTTTCCGGCTTCCAGTTCGCTGACGAACCGGCGACCGACGCCAGCGTGTTCAGCCAACTGCTGCTGGGTGAGCTTGAGCGCCAGGCGCTTTGTGCGAACGAGGTTCCCGAGGGCGGCGCCGTCAAGCAGCGGTATGGGTTCGATCCGGGGCGGCAGCGGCCGGGCGGCGCCGCCCGCGGGTGGGCTTTCCAGTCCGGACGACTTCAGGGCGCTCAGGATCAGCGCAACGGCGCCGGCTGATGGCTTTGACCTTTCCGAAGGGGAGGGCTTTTCCACGCGAGAAACGCCTGGCTTGAGCATTTGCCCCGCCCGAGCTTTGAAGGTGATCCTCATCTCGCGGGCGCCGGTGTCGTCCAGCAGGGCTCTGAGCGCGTTCGACTGGGTGGGGTATCGAACAAGGCGCGAGGTCTTGCCTAATTTTCCGGGGCTGGACAGGCCGCCCACTCGCGAGCGCGCCTCCGTTGAGGCGGCGGCGAGGCCGACGGGGAGCTGGGGCGGTCTGGTCTTGCTCATGGTCAAATTCCCGTACGGGAACACATATAGAGCGTGGGGCGTCGGAATGCAAAGGCATGATCCCGATCGGGATCACATCTTGCTCCTGAGTGTGACGCGAAGCTGATGGGAGTGTTTTGCTTGCCTAGGGACGCCGTTCCGGTGACAGTAGCCTGTCCGCTCGGATGGCCGTCGCTATGTCCAGGCGAAAGCTAAAGGCGTCGGCGCGCGAGCTCTCGTGTTCTTAACAGCCCGGCGGACACCCTCCCTCATTGTGGCGCTTGGCGTGGCGGCGAGGTAGGCTTTTGCAGAAGTGATTTGAGGCGCGGATGCGAACGAACCTGGCAGGCATGATCGATCCGACGACGCTCCGATCGCAGGACGGGCAGTTCCATGCGGGCTGATCTCGACCATCTGCCGGCCAAACAGCAGCGCGAGCTGGAGCGCGTTCGTACGACCCTGCTGACCGAGTTCGACGCCGCAATAAAGAGCGGGGGCGGGGGCACCCAGTCTTGGCGGCGCGACGGCCGGGTGCTGAAGATCATCCTGTTTGGCTCCTACGCCCGCACCGACTGGGTCGACGAACCCGACAACGGCTACCTGTCCGACTTCGATCTGCTGGTGATCGTCAGCCACGAAAAGCTGACCGACATCGCCGACTATTGGTACGTCGCCGAGGACAAGATCCTGCGCGACCCCGCCGTGGGGCGGACGGTCAACATCATCGTCCACACCATGGCCGAGGTGAACCAGGCCCTGACCCGGGGCGAGTATTTCTGGACCGACATCCTGCGCGACGGCGTGGTGCTGTATGAGTTGCCGGGACATCCATTCGCTCAGCCGAAGCCGATGACGGCCATGGAAGCATGCGACGCCGCCCAGCGGCATTTCGCAAAGTGGATTGGGAGCGTCGACAGGTCCCTGGAGACCGCCAAGGGGCAACTGGCGAATGAATCCGATCTCGGGTGGAGAAGGGATGCTGCATTTTCACTCCATCAGGCGGTTGAACGTGCCTACGTCTGCTTCCTGCTGGTTCACACCTTCTACTTTCCGCGCTCCCACAACATCAAGTTCCTCCGGTCGTTGGCTGAGGACACCGACAAGCGACTGACCGGCGCTTGGCCGAGGGAGGAGCGTGCCGACAGACGGCGCTTTGAGCTTCTGAAGCGCGCCTATGTCGAAGCGCGCTATTCCGACGAGTACGACGTCAATGCTGAGGACTTGGCGCTCCAGTTCGAATCCGTGGTCCGGCTCCGAAACCTGGTCGCCGCAGCCAGCAATGAGCGGATCGCGGAGCTCGCGCGGGACGCGGAGGCCGGGGCCTGACCTCATCTCCATGGCGCGAGCGGGCGACGGTGACCTTCTCCGCCTGTCCGGGCGCTCAGTTCTGGATACGCCGGTGACCGACCCCATTGCGAACCTTGGCCGCTGAGGCGCAGGGTCGCCTCATGTTGTATTTCGTCCTCAAAGCCACGATCTCGGGCCTTCTGATCGCCGCTGTCTCGACGCTGGCCAAGCGCTATCCCGGGTTCGGCGCCCTGGTGGCCTCCCTGCCGCTTGTTTCAGTTCTAGGCATGATCTGGCTATGGCGGGACAGACCGGACGCCGGGAACATGGCGGCTCACGCCGAAGCGACCTTCTGGTATGTCCTGCCGTCGCTGCCGATGTTCCTTCTGATCCCGGCCCTCCTGCGGCAGGGAGTGTCATTCTGGATCGCGTTGGCGGCTGGATGCGCCCTGACCATCGTTCTCTACGTGGTGATGACCTTGGTCGCGTCGCGCTTCGGGCTTCAGTTGTAGGGCGAAAGGCAGGGGCGGATTCGAGGTCGGCTCGGTCGGGAGCAGGCCCGTCCTCAGGATCCTAGTGTCTGTCGTGCAGGCAGTTGCCATGGTCGCCGAGGGCCTCGATGACCCGGCATTTTGAAGATGTATCCTGGACGCATTGCGTCATGCGGGCGACCTCGGCTCTCAAGGCGGTGAGGCGCGCGATCTTGTGGTCGATATCGGCGAGGTGGGACCGGGCGATGGTGTCAGCCGAGTGGCAGGGGCGGCTCGGATCACCGGCCAGCGCCAGAAGCTCGCGGATCGGTTCGATCTCGAAACCGAGTTCACGCGCGTGTCGAATGAACCGCAGACGACGCAGATCGCCGTCGTCATAGAGGCGCCGGTTGCCTTCCGTGCGGGGGGGCGAAGGCAGGAGCTGGATCTGTTCATAGTAGCGGATCGTCGGCGCCTTGATCCCGCATTCCTTCGACGCCTGGCCGATCGTCACGCCCTGGTTCATTTTACCGCTTGCTCCTCTAGTCGCTAGAGGAAGTAGCGTCGGCTGGAGTTTGAAACAAGGAGCACGCTCGTGGCGGCGGAAACCCTGGAAACCCGATATCGCGTGACCGGCATGGATTGCTCAAGCTGCGGCTCCAAGGTCGATACGGCGGTGCGCAAACTTCCGGGCGTCATCGATGTTGCGGTGGCGGTCTCCTCCGGCGTCCTGAAGATTCAGCGCGGCCCCGATTTCGCTGGGGACGATGCGATGCGACAGGTCCGCAATCTGGGTTACGGCGTCGAGACGCTCGCTCCGCCGACCTCGACGACGGGATCGGAGATCGTCTCTCCCGCCGACAACCCGCCTGCGGCGAAGGGGCCGTGGTGGTGGACCCGAAAGGCCAAGCTGACGGCGGCCTGCGGCGTCGCCCTGATCGCAGCCTATGTCTTGGGCTACCTGTTCCCCGCCGTCGAACGCGAGGCCTTTCTGGTCGCCCTGGCGGTCGGTCTTGTCCCGGTCGGCTGGCGTGCGATCACCGCCGCCCGGTTCGGGTCGCCGTTCTCGATCGAGATGCTGATGACGATCGCTGCGGTCGGGGCCGTGTTCATCGGGGCTCAGGAAGAGGCGGCGGTCGTCGTCCTTCTCTTCCTGGTCGGTGAAATGCTGGAGGGCGTCGCTGCAGGCCGTGCTCGCAAGAGCATCCAGGGGTTGACCGACCTGGTCCCCAAGACCGCCCTTGTCGAGGTCAATGGTCAGGTCAGCGAAGTTCCGGCTGAAGGCCTGGCGGTCGGCGTTGTCATCCTGGTGAGGCCCGGCGACCGCGTACCGGCGGATGGGGACATCGTTGAAGGCGAAGGCGAAATCGATGAAGCCCCGGTGACGGGGGAGAGCGTTCCCAAGCGGAAAATGGTCGGCGACCCTGTCTACGCCGGGACCATCAATGTAGGCGGCGTCCTGCGCGTCAGGGTCACCGCGGCCGCCGCCGACAACACCATTGCGCGGGTCGTGCGTCTGGTGGAGGAGGCGCAGGAATCCAAGTCGCCGACCGAGCGTTTCATCGACCGCTTCTCGAAGATCTATACGCCCCTGGTTCTCGTCGTCGGCGCCCTGGTCGCGACCGTGCCGCCGCTCGTGTTCGGGGCAGGGTGGGGCGAATGGATTTACAAGGGCCTGGCGATCCTGCTGATCGGCTGTCCCTGTTCCCTGGTGATCTCGACGCCGGCGGCCATCGCTGCAGGTTTGTCCGCCGGCGCACGGCGGGGGCTGCTGATGAAGGGCGGGGCCGTGCTCGAAACCCTCGGCAAGATCACCGCCGTCGCCTTCGACAAGACGGGAACGCTGACGTCCGGCAAGCCGCTGGTGACCGACATCGTGGCCGGCGCACGTCCGGAAGCCGAGATGCTCGCGCTGGCGGCGGCGCTGGAAACCGGATCGAGCCACCCCCTGGCCGTGGCCATACTCAATCGCGCCAAGGCCGAGGGCGTGTCCATCCTGCCCGCTTCGGCGGCCCGGGCGATCGCGGGGGAGGGCGTGGAAGGGACCGTGGGGGGCGAAGAGGTCTTCCTGGGCTCGCCTCAGGCCGCCGCGCGGCGGACTTTGCTCTCTGCGTCTCAGGATGAGGCGGTCGCGCGCTTCAATGCGCAGGGCAAGACCGTTTCGGTCGTCGTGATCGACGGCCGGGTCGTGGGCTTCCTGGCCATAAGGGACGAGGCGCGGTCCGACGCAGCGGCGGGCTTGGCTCGTCTGAAGGCCATGGGGGTTCGCTCTGTCATGCTGACGGGGGACAACCAGCGCACCGCCGAGGCGGTCGCCAGCGGCCTCGGCGTCGAAGCGCGCGCGGAACTGCTGCCGCAGGACAAGCAGAGGATCGTCAAGGAACTCCAGGCCCAAGGTCTTGTCGTCGCCAAGGTCGGCGACGGCATCAATGACGCGCCAGCACTCGCCGCCGCCGACATCGGCATCGCCATGGGCGGCGGCGCCGACGTGGCTCTTGAGACGGCTGACGCGGCGGTGCTGCACGGTCGGGTCCAGGACATTCCCGACATGATCGTCCTGTCGAACGGGGTGATGGGCAACATCCGTCAGAACATCACCATCTCCCTGGGCCTGAAGGCCGTCTTCCTGGTCACGACCTTGATCGGCGTCACCGGTCTGTGGCCGGCTATCCTCGCCGATACCGGGGCGACCGTGCTGGTGACCGCCAACGCCATGCGTTTGCTGCGATGGAAGCCGAGGTGACCCGCGACGTTTCACGTCCGTCGACGATCGGTCCTGAAACAAGGCTGGGCTTGCGGCGTTTGATGCCTCGTTCTCGTTTGCCGCTCGCCTGCGTTGTGCTAGGAAGTGATCATGTTTGAATGGTCGAACAGGACACTTCTGGCGGGGGCGCTTCTTGCGCTCATCATCGTCGTGTTCGGTTTCCTGCCGGCCGCGGAGGCGGCGACCTGCGCGCCGGAAGCCCAGGCTGATGCCGCGGCCTCATCCTTTTCGGCCTCGCCCGAGCAGAACCAGGAACAGGGCAAGGGCGGCGACCTAAAACACGGCGGCTGCGCCCATGGTCACTGTCACCACGGCTCAACCGGCATACAGCCTTTGTCGATCGCTGTTCCGGCCAAGCTGGACAAGACTGGCGGCCCCAAGGCGCCGAAGTGCGACCAGATGGCGTCCCGAACGCCGGCCGGCCCGGACCGCCCACCCAGAGTCTGACTCGAATGCCGCGCCTTCGTGCGCCCATCCGTCAGAAATCTGGGAAATGAACCATGTCTTCCTCACATCGTCGGTCGCCGCTCCTGGCGGCCGGCTGCGCCGTGGTCGCCGTAGCGACAGCGGCCGCTGCACCTGCCTGGGCTGATCCTGCGCCAAGCTATGAAACCCTGCTCGGACGCATCGGCCAGACGCCGGTCAACGTCGAGGCCGGCGCCTTGCTCGACGCCGCCGAGGCGCGCGTTCGTCAGGCGCGCGTGCGCCCCAATCCTCAACTCGGCCTGAGCGTCGACGGCGTCCTGGGGAGCGGTCCCTATGACGGCTACAGCAATGCCGAGACCAGCCTGGCTGTGACCCAGGACCTTGAACTCTGGGGGCGTCGCAGCGCCAGGGTGGAGGTCGCGCGCGGGGAAGCCGGCGCAGCCGCTCTTCGCCGCGATCTCGCCGGCGTAGACGCTGCGGGTCGGCTGGCGCTGGTTTACGCCGAGGCCGAGGCGGCTGATCGTCGATTTCAACTGGCCAAGGAGGCCTTGACCATCACCCTGGCCGACGCTCGCGCCGCCCTGTTGCTGGTGGAAGAGGGGCGAGAACCCCTGTTGCGCGGCATTCAGGCGGAAACCGAGGCGGCCTCGGCGCGTGCTTCGCAAGACGAGGCCGGCGCTGAACGCGAGGCCGCTTTCGCGCGGTTGACGGCGACGGCGATGTTGCCGACGGCCGTCACCTCCATCGACGCAGGCGTTCTGGATCGCACGCCATCGGCGTCGGAGCCCTCCGGATCGATTTCGCCCGTCGTGCGCGTGGCGGAAGCGGAGCGCGACACGGCCGAACGGCGTATCCGGGTGGAGCGGATCAATGCTCGTCCCAACGTCAGCGCTTCGGTCGGGGTGAGGCGCTACGAAGCCGAAGACGCCACCGCATTGACGTTCGGCGTCAGCATGCCCCTGCCGCTGTTCGATCGAAATCGGGGCAATATCCAGGCGGCCCAGGCTGAGTTCCGGGCGGCGGAAGCCCGTCTCGACGGCGCTCGCCTCGAAGAAGCCGCCGATCGAAGCGCGGCTCTGGCGCGCCTCAACGCCTCCGTCAGTCGCGTGGGAGCGACGGACGCCGGCGTGACCTCGGCCGAGGAGGCCTATCGCCTTTCTCGGCTGGGTTTCGAAGCCGGACGCATCTCCCAGCTTGAACTGCGCGCATCCCGCGCCGCCCTGATCTCCGCCCGCACCGCCGCCGTTGACGCCCGCCTCGCGCGCGTCCGTGCGGAAATCGACCTCGCGCGCCTGCAAGGCCGCATCCCGTTTGGAGCCGCCCTGTGAACACCCTGATCAAGACCAGAAAGACCTGGCTGATGGCCGGCGCCGCCGTTGCGGTCATCGTCATCGGCGGCGCGGCCTTCCTCATGACCCGCGACGGGCCTGCGCCCTCGCCGGCGGTTGAGGCGCCCGCAGAAGCCGGCCATGAAGGCGAAGCCGCGGGCGAAGCGGAGGAGGGCGTTATCAACCTGACCCCTGCGCAGATCGAAGCTTCAGGCATCACTGTTATGGCGGTCGGGCGCGGTGGAGGCGGGGAGACCCGCCTTGCCGGCCGTGTTGAACCCATGATCGATGCGCGCGCCGCCGTGGCCGCTTCAGTGGGCGGCCGGGTCGAGCGGGTTCTGGTGGCGCCGGGCCAGTCGGTACGCGCCGGCCAGGCCCTGGCGGTGCTGGTCAGCGGCGACGCCGCCACCTTCCGCGCCGACGCCGACGCCGCCGCTGCGGCGGCTGACGCGGCGCGGCGCGCCTATCAGAGGAACGACAGCCTGGCGTCCCAGGGCGTGGTGGCGCGCCAGGAGGTCGAAACCTCGCGCGCCCAATCGCTCAGCGCCGACGCCGCGGCCCGGGCCGCGCGCGCCCGCGCCTCTGCTGCAGGCGGGCCCAATGCCTCGGGGCGGATCAGCGTCTCCAGCCCGATCTCGGGCGTGGTGACTTCGGTTCTGGTCGGTCCGGGCGGGTTCGCGCCTCAGGGCGGCGTGGTCGCCGAGGTCACCAACCCGGCGCGTGTGGAACTGGTGTTCAATGCGCCGCCGGCCCTGGCCGCCCAGGTTCGGGCGGGATCGTCGTTGCGTGTTCAAGGTCCTGCCGGTGAATTCGATGCGATCGTCACGGGCGTAGCCGCGGGCGGCGCCGGCGAGAGCGGTGCGACGGTCATTCGCGCCCGGCCGGCCGGCGGAGCCTTGCCGCCGGCCGGTTCGCCGGTCAGCGGCGCCCTGGTGACGGGCGGCGAAGCCGACGGCGTGACCGTTCCTACCGAGGCCGTCCAGACGGTCGATGGCGGTACTGTCGTCTTCGTCCAGGTTGAAGGCGGCTTCCGCGCCGTTCCGGTCATGGTCGGCCGCCAGGCCGGCGGCCGGACGGAGATCGTGCGGGGCCTGACCGGCGCCGAACGCATCGCCGGGGCCAAGGCCTTCCTGCTCAAGGCGGAGCTCGCCAAGGGCGAAGCCGAGCACGGCCACTAGGAGCGACGGAATATGTTTAAAGCTCTTATCGAAGCGTCCGTCCGTTTTCGCTGGTTCGTCGTCCTGGCCGTGGCGCTCGTCGCCGCGCTTGGCCTGTTCGAACTGACCAAACTGCCGATCGACGCCGTTCCCGACATCACCAATCGACAGGTCCAGATCACGACCGTCGCCCCGGCGCTGGCGCCCGAGCAGATCGAACGCCAGGTCACCTATCCGCTTGAGACGGCCATGGCCGGCATTCCGGGACTGCAGAGCACCCGCTCCCTGTCCCGCAACGGCTTCAGCCAGATCACCGTCGTCTTCACCGACCAGACCGACATCTATTTCGCCCGCCAGCAGGTGGCCGAGCGGATGCGGCAGGCGTCGGAGAAGCTGCCCGAAGGCGTCGAGCCCAATCTGTCGGCCATCACGACCGGCCTGGGCGAGGTGCTGATGTGGACGGTCGACTATGTCCCCTTCAGCCCCAAGACCACGGTCGCCAACGGCAAGCCCGGCTGGCAGGCCGACGGATCCTATCTGACGCCGGAAGGCGAGCGGCTGACCACGCCGCAGCAGCGCGCCACCTATCTGCGCACGGTTCAGGACTGGATCATCGCCCCGCAGATGCGCACGGCGCCCGGCCTGGCCGGGGTCGACGTCAACGGCGGCTATGTAAAGGAATATGCCGTCCGGCCTGACGCCGCCGCCCTGACCCGCTACGGCCTGGGCATGAATGATCTGGTGCAGGCGCTGGACCGGGCCAACACCCAGGCGGGCGCCGGCTATGTCCAGCGGGCAGGCGAGGCCCTGGTGGTCCGCACCGACGCCCTGGCCACGACGGTCGAGGACCTGGCCCAGGCGCCGGTCGTCAATCGCGGCGGTCTGGTGGTTCGTGTCGCCGATGTGGCGACGGTCGAGATCGGCCAGGCGCCGCGCCTCGGCGGGGCCAGCCGCGACGGGCATGAGGCGGTGCTGGGCACCGCCCTGATGCTGGCCGGCGAGAACAGCCGAACCGTGGCTCAGGCCGCGGCCGAGCGGCTGGAACAGGTGGCGGCCACCTTGCCGCCCAGCGTGGTCGCCGCGCCGGTGCTGAACCGCAGCGATCTGGTCAACTCGACCATTTCGACCGTGGCGCGCAACCTGATCGAAGGCGCCCTGTTCGTCATCGTCGTCCTGTTCCTGCTGCTCGGAAACTTCCGGGCGGCGGCGATCACGGCCCTGATGATCCCGCTGTCTTTCCTGTTCGCCGTCATTGGCATGAACCGGTTCGGCATCAGCGGAAACCTGATGAGCCTGGGCGCGCTCGACTTCGGCCTGATGGTCGACGGCGGCGTGGTGGTGATCGAAAACACCCTGCTGATGCTGACCCAGCGGCGGGGCGAACTGGGGCGGATGCTGACCCGTCACGAACGTCTCGGCGTGGCCATGCAGGCGGCGCGCCAGATGGTCAAACCGGCCGCCTTCGGCCAGCTGATCATCCTCCTGGTCTTCACGCCGCTGCTGATGCTGGAAGGGGTGGAGGGCAAGACCTTCGTGCCCATGGGGGCGACGGTCATGCTGGCCCTGGTCGGCGCCTTCATCTTCTCCTTCACCTTCGTGCCGGCGATGACGGCTCTCCTGGTGAGGGATCCCAAGACCGTCCATCTGGGACCGGACGGCAAGGCCGAGGAGCATGAGACCCGCATCCTGCGATTTGCTCGTCGGTGGATCCAGCCGGCCATCGGCGCGGCCGTCGCTCGTCCCAAGGTGGTCCTGATCGCCGCCCTGGCGATGCTGGGCGTGGGGGCCGTCTCCTTCATGAGCCTGGGCCGGGAGTTCATCCCGACCCTGGACGAGGGCGATATCGCCATGCAGTCGCTGCGCGTGCCTTCCGCCTCTTTGGAGCAATCCCTGGCCATGCAGATGGCCCTTGAACGCGCCATCAAGGCTCAGCCCGAGGTGGAGACCATGTTCTCCAGGACGGGCACGGCCGAGGCCGCTGTCGACCCCATGCCCGCCAACATCTCGGACGCGGTCATCATCCTCAAGGATCGCAAGGACTGGCCGAATCCCAAGCTGTCGAAGGAAGACCTGATCGCCCGGATTGAAGATGTCGCCAGCCAGCAGATCGGCAACAGCTTCGAGTTCAGCCAGCCGATCGAACTACGCTTCAACGAACTGATCTCGGGCGTCCGCACCGACCTCGCGGTCATGGTCTATGGCGACGATTTCGACACCTTGCAGAAGACGGCTGATGCGGTGGCCGCCAAGCTGCGGGCCACGCCCGGCGCGGCCGACGTGCGGGTGGAGCAGGCGTCCGGCCTGCCGACCCTGACCATCAGCGTCGATCGGTTCGCGGCGGCCAACTACGGGCTGTCGGCGGCCGACGTCTCGGAGGCGGTCTCGGCCGCCGTCGGGGGCGCCGAGGCGGGTCGTATCTTCGAGGGCGACCGTCGCTTCGATGTCGTCGTGCGTCTGCCGGATGACGCGCGAAACGATCCGGCGACCCTCGCCGCCCTGCCCATCGTCTCGAGCACGGGGGTGATCGTGCCCCTGTCGTCGGTCGCGCGTATCGAGACGGCTGAAGGACCGAACCAGATCAGCCGTGAGAACGGCAGCCGACGCATGGTGGTCCAGGCCAATGTGCGCGGTCGCGATCTCGGCGGCTTCGTGACCGACGCCCAGGCGGCGGTGGCCGACATCGCCCTTCCGGTCGGCTATCGCCTCGACTGGGGTGGACAGTTCGAGAACCTGAAACGGGCCGAACAGCGCCTGGGTCTGGTGATCCCGATCGTCTTCATCCTGATCGGCGTCCTGCTGTTCATGGCGCTGGGATCGTTTGCGGAGGCCGGCCTGGTCTTTGCCTGCGTGCCTCTGGCCCTGGTCGGCGGGGCGCTGGCGCTGTTGCTCAGGGGGATGCCCTTCTCGGTGTCGGCGGCGGTTGGCTTCATCGCCGTGTCGGGCGTTGCGACCCTGAACGGACTGGTGCTGATGCAGGCGATCCGGGAGCGGCTGCAGGCCGGACTTGAGCCTGTCGCGGCCGCCATCGAAGGGGCGTCCAGTCGCCTGCGAGCGGTGCTGACCACGGCCCTGGTGGCCATCGTCGGCTTCATTCCCATGGCGCTGGCGCACGGGGCGGGGGCCGAGGTGCAGAAGCCGCTGGCCACTGTGGTCATCGGCGGTCTGCTGACGGCGACAGCCCTGACGCTGCTGGTTCTGCCGACTTTCGCCGCCAAGGCGGTCAAGCATCGGAAATCGGAGGGGATCGAGGATTGATTGCTCGCAATCAGGACGACCGTCAGCAGCGTCGTACGCTGCTGACGGTTCTTGGTCTCAACGCCGGCCTGTCGGCAGGGCTCGGAATCGGCGGCTGGGCCGCCGATTCCAGCGCTCTGTTGGCCAATGCCGTGGACAACGCCTCCGACGCCGCAGTCTATCTGATCAGCTTTCTGGCGATCGGCCGCGCGGAGTCATGGAAGAGGGGGGCGGCGGGCCTTTCCGGCGTCATGCTTCTCGTCTTCGCAGGCGGCGTTCTCATCGACGCCGGGCGTCGGTTCCTGACCGGAACCGAACCGATGGGTCCCATCATGATCGGTCTTGCGGTCGTGGCGGCGGTGGTCAACCTCATCTGTCTGCAGATGATCCGTCGCCAGGCCAGCGGCGACGTGAACATGAAGGCGGCCGAGACCTTCAGCTTCAATGATTTTGCCTCGAACGGGGGCATTCTCATCGCCGGCCTTCTGGTCATGTGGCTCGGACAGGCCTGGCCGGACCTGCTTGTCGGCGTCCTCGTCGCCGCCATCGCTGCGAAGGGCGGAATCGACATTCTGGGCGAAGCCGGCCGGTCCGGAACGAACGGGGAGCCGCGCGAATGACGCTGCCCAACCCGCCCTGCGGCTTATCGCTTCCCCCTGGATCGAACGGGCGACAGCGCCCGCTCCAGAAGAGGATTTTGGATCAATGATCGACATTCAATCCGTGCAGCGATGGCGGAAGCTCTTCATCGCCGCCTGTCTTCTCGCGCTCCTGGCGTGGACGACGCTCGTGACGGCCGTGCCGGCGCTTGAACACCCGGTCGAACACCTCGGCCTCGTCGCCATCATGGCCTGCATCATCGGCCGCAGCTGGTGCTCTCTCTACATCGGCGGGCGCAAGAAGCAGGAGATCGTCGCCGCCGGACCCTATTCAATCTGTCGAAATCCCCTCTATGTCTTCAGCTTCATCGGCGCATTCGGCGTAGGGGCCCTGTCCGGCAGCCTCAGCGTCGCCTTCGTGTTCACCCTCATCTGCTGGCTCGTGTTCCGGATCGTGGTCGCCCGCGAGGAAGGCTATCTGACCGAGGCCTTTGGCGCGCCCTATCAAGCCTATTGCGCGCGGACCCCCCGTTTTCTGCCCAACCCCGCGCTTTGGCGGGATGAGGCGGAGGTGCTCATCCGTCCGGCCTTTTTTGTTCGGACGGTGCGCGACGGGCTGGTCTTTCTTCTGGCGCTTCCGCTGTTTGAGGCGCTCGAACGCCTGCAGCATCTCGGCTGGTTCGACGCCATTCTGCAACTGCCGTGAGACCGGGGAGAAGCGAGGTGATCAAACGAAACCGGACGGACTTTCACGCAACGGCTTTCGCTAGGGCGAACTGCACGACGGGCAGGGCGAATGGCCATCGATCGCCGCTTGATCACCTATTGTTCTCGACGCCTGGAGCTCGCCGATGACCAGGACCATAAGACTGACGCTTGCCCGCCTTTTGCCCGACGTGCCAGGGGGCTCTGACGCCTGCGTCGATCGCCTGATCACGTCCCTGCGCGAAAGGCAGGGCGTGTTCGAGGCTCATCTTGCCGATAGGGACGGTGTCCCTGTCCTCTGCATTCATTACGACCCCGACCTGGTGACCCTGCAGCAGGTGCGTCAGGCGGCTCTCAAGGCGGGTGTGGAGATCAGCGAGCGCTTCGGGCATGTCAGCGGCTGGTTGACGGGGCTGCGCCATGCACGCCACGCCCGAACCGTTCAAGACGCTCTTGCGGAGCAGGACGGGATTGTCGAGGCGGCGGTGGATGTGTCCGGCGCCTTCCATCTGGAGTTCGATCGGGGGCTGGCGAGCTGGTCGGAAATCGATCGCTTCATTCAGTCCCAGGGTCTGCGGGCTACGGATACGCCGTCGGAAACCTCGGCGCCGGCGCATCCCTCCAGGGAGGAAGGCTCCCATGAGCACGCCCATATGGAGGGCGAGAAGCATGACCATGCCCACGGCGGCTTGCTTGGGCCCAATACGGAGTTGATCTTCGCCCTGGCTTGCGGCGGTCTGCTGGGGCTGGGTTTCGCCATAGAGAAGCTGGCGGCCGGCGTCCCGGCGTGGATGCCTCTCGGTCTGTTCATCGCCGCCTACGGGTTCGGCGGCTTCTTCACCGTTCGCGAGGCGTTCGAGAACCTTCGCCGCAAGCGCTTCGAGATCGACACCCTCATGCTTGTCGCCGCCGCAGGCGCGGCGGCGCTCGGCGCCTGGGCCGAGGGCGCGCTGCTTCTGTTCCTGTTCAGCATCGGTCACGCCCTGGAGCACTACGCCATGGGGCGGGCCAAGCGCGCCATCGAGGCGCTTGCCGACCTGGCGCCCCGCACCGCCCGCGTGCGCCGAGGCGATCAGGTCGTCGAACTGCCGGTCGAAGAACTCCAGGTGGGCGACACCGTGGTGGTCCGGCCCAATGAACGCTTGCCGGCCGACGGCTTCGTGGTGGTCGGCACGACCAGCATCAACCAGGCGCCGGTGACCGGCGAGAGCATGCCGGTCGACAAGCAGCCGGTCGCAGACCTGGCTTCTGCACGCGCCCAGACCGCCCAGATCGGATCGGCGTCCATCGTCTTCGCAGGCACCATCAACGGCGCCGGCGCCATCGAGATCGAGACGACCCGCAAGTCCAGCGACACCACCCTTGCCAAGGTGGTCCGCATGGTCACCGAGGCGGAAACCCAGAAATCGCCGACCCAACGCTTCACGGACCGTTTCGAGCGGGTATTCGTGCCCCTGGTGCTCGCCTTCGCTTTTGTCCTGCTGTTCGCCTGGGTTGTGGTCGACGAGCCGTTCCGCGACAGCTTCTATCGGGCCATGGCGGTGCTGGTCGCCGCTAGCCCGTGCGCGCTGGCCATCGCCACGCCGAGCGCCGTCTTGTCCGGGGTTGCACGTGCGGCCCGGGCCGGCGTTTTGATCAAGGGCGGCGCGCCGCTTGAGAACCTCGGCTCGCTCAACGCCATCGCCTTTGACAAGACCGGCACTCTGACCGAAGGCCGCCCACGCATCACTGACATTATTCCCGTGCGCGGAACGCATGAAAGCGATCTCCTGGCCACCGCAGTCGCCGTGGAACGCCTGAGCGACCACCCGTTGGCGGAAGCCATCGCGAGGGACGGAGGGGAGCGCCTGGGGGAGGCGACGATCGCGGCTGCGTCTGACCTGAAGAGCCTGACCGGAAAAGGCGTAACGGCTCAGCTCGGAGGCGACACGATCTGGATCGGCAAGCCGGAGATGTTCGGCGCCGACGGCGTCGCGGGGCTGAGCGATGAAGCGGCCATGGTCGTCACGCAACTGCGCCTGCAAGGGCGAACCTTGATGGTGGTGCGCCGAGGCGCGCGGGACCTCGGCGTGATCGGCCTCCTCGACACGCCCCGAGCCGCCGCACGGTCGGCGATCACGGCGCTGAGGTCCCTGGGCGTCCAGCGCATGATCATGATTTCGGGTGATCACCAGAGGGCGGCTCAGGCGATCGCCGGACAGATCGGTCTGACCGAGGCATGGGGCGACCTCATGCCGGAGGACAAGGTCGACGCCATCAAACGTCTGCGCGCCGAAGCCAAGGTCGCCATGGTCGGCGACGGCGTGAACGACGCCCCCGCCATGGCGACGGCGACTGTGGGCATCGCCATGGGGGCCGCCGGCTCCGACGTGGCCCTCGAGACCGCCGACGTGGCTCTGATGGCCGACGATCTCTCGCACCTGCCTTTCACGATCGGGCTCAGTCGGCGAACCCGCAGGATCATTCTCCAGAACCTGGTCGTCAGCCTGGGCGTCGTCGCCTTCCTGGTGCCGGCCACAGTTCTCGGCCTGGGCATAGGTCCGGCGGTCGCCTTGCATGAAGGCTCGACATTGCTGGTGGTGATCAACGCCTTGCGTCTTCTCGGCTATCGTGACCCGATATCGGTGTTGAAACGGGATGAAAACCTCGGGGACGTCGCAGGCTCTCCCGTGCTTCAGGGGAAGTCCTCATGAAACGGATGAGGTGGGCGTCGGTCGTGGCCCTGTTTCTCGCCCTTTCGGCCTTTGCATTCGGCCTGTTTTCGCTGCCGTCGCGGACCCAGGTCGACACCCGGCCTGCGGTGGACGGCCGCTCGATCGATAACCATGCGGGCCATGCCGACGCGCCCTCCGACAGTGCCTCCACGCGCTCCTATCGCGAGGCGAGCGTCCGGATGTCCCAGAGCCTGGACATCGACTACACCGGCGACGCCGATGAGGACTTCCTGCGGGGATTGATCGCCCGTCACGAGGGCGCGGCCGCAATGGCGCGCATCGCCCTGGAATACGGCGACGACCCGGAGGTACGCGGGTTCGCCGAGGAGACGATCCGCAACCAGGAAGCCCAGATCCTGCGGATCAGGCTGCTGCTGGTGCGACGCGAGAGAGGGGCGGCGCCGGCCGCCCGGTCCTGAGGCCATGGCGAAGAACCGTTTCAAGGGCCGCTAACGCGGCCAGCGCTGGCGCGAGGGGCGTTACGGGAAGCGGAACCGCCGTCCCGGTTTCAAACGCCTCGAGAAGCCTCGGCCGGTGCTCGAGATCCTGGCGGCTGCGGTCGTCAGCCTCATCACGGCCGCCATCATGTTATGCGTGGCCGTCATCCTGCTCGGCGCCTACAAGGTTCCGCTGCACCTCGGGTACGGCGCCTTCATGGGCATGGCGGCGATCGGCTGTCTGATCGTGGGGCGGCGAGACCGCGTCGCCCTGATTTCGACGGCCTGCATTGGCCTGCTCGGGATCGTGGGAACAATTTGCTTCTATGCCGGTCGCGGAGAGATCCAGCTACGGACTCATGAGCATAGTGTCCCGACGGCGGCGGGAACCGCGAGGCCCTAGGATTCATGCCGATCGTTCGGCTAGGGTCTTTAACCGACCCACGGAAACGCCAGGCGATCTGTTTCCCGTCGCAGACGGAAGGCGGCGTTTCCCAGGCGAGTGGAGCGCATGGGTGGACCTAATGCGACATCAGCCACGATAGTTCGGCGTCGTCCTGAAGACCGCTCGTCATGCCGCCCCACATGCGCTGCGCCAGGGGACCGCGACCGAAGGCCCCCGTTACGATCAGGTCGGCGCCGAGACGGTGGGCTTCGGCGAGGAGGTCCGCGGCGCCCGTGGATCCCGCGGTCGCCGGTATATGGCGGACGGCGGCCGGCGCATCGTGCCGCTTCAGATGAGCGGCGACGTCTTCGAGCTGGCCTTGTTCGACCTCGTCGCCGACCCCGACCACGGTGACGGTCTGAGCCCGCCGGAGCAGCGGCAGAGCATCATGCAGGGCGCGTCTCGCCTGGGGCGCGTCCTTCCAGCCGATGACCGCATTCGAGAGATCGCCGCTTGCGGCCGCCGCTCCAAGACGGAGAACGGGGCCGCCGCCGTGCAGGGCGAGCTCTCCGGCGTTGGGAAGCGCACAGGCCATCGGCGGCGCCGACGAGGTGACGAGCAGATCGGCGGTGAGCAGATGATCGCGCAAGGGGGGACCGGGCTCCCCCATGCCGGAAAGCCAATCGGCGGTTTTCGAGCCGGAGCCGAACACCTGGAGGAAGGCGTCGTGGGCGCCGGCGAGGGCGGCGTCCATTCTTCGGGTCTCTTCCAGGACCGACAGGGGGTTGCTCGCCAGAGCCGTCCTGAGCACCGACGTCCGGGGCCAGGCGAAACACACCGCCTTCAGTCGGGCGTCGAACCCTGCGGCCAGGTCGCGCGCACGCTCCAGGGTCTGGACGAGACCGTCCCTTGGCGTAGCATCGACGATGATGTCGCGGTAGGTCATGGATGTTCTCCTTTCCAGTCCTTGCATGCCGGCGGCGCAGGGCGTCGAGCATGTCCGTCTAGCTTGCTCATTGGCGGCGCCGTTGCGTTGATCCAGATCACACATCCAGGGGCTGGATCATCAAGGCATCCCTGTCTCTGTTCCAACGACTCCGCAGCGTCTGTTCCCTGACGATCGGGACGTCGGTTCAGCTGTGCGTTTGACGTGTCTTCGATAGGGGCGAGGTCCATGAGGATAGAAGCCCGCAGGATCATGATTGTTGCGAGGCGAGGCGTGTTCGCCAATGATCATTTGAGGGCGAAGCTTGGAAGCCCTGACCAGGAGCAGACCGCTATGGCCGAAGGACATGCTCATGGGGCAGGGGCCAGCAGCAAACGCCTGATGTGGGCGCTCGTCCTGACGACGACCTTTCTGATCGCCGAAGTCGTCGGGGCCGTGGTGTTCAAGAGTTTGGCCCTGCTATCGGACGCCGCCCATATGTTCACCGATGTGGCTGCGCTGGCGATCGCGCTGGCGGCGATCAAGATTGGCGAGCGGCCGGCAGACTCCGTGCGGACCTTCGGCTATCGTCGGTTCGAAATCCTCGCCGCCGCCTTCAACGCCGTCCTGTTGTTTCTGGTGGCGGGCTACGTCCTCTATGAAGGCGTTCTGCGCCTTTTCGCGCCCGAACCCGTCGGCTCCGTCGGGATGCTGGTCGTGGCTTCCCTGGGCCTGGTCGTGAACCTGGTGTCGATGCGGCTGCTGGCCTCCGGTGCGAACGCCAGCCTGAATGTGAAGGGGGCCTATCTCGAGGTCTGGGCCGACATGCTGGGTTCCGTCGGGGTGATCGGCGGGGCCGTCCTCATCATGTTGACGGGCTGGGCCTGGATTGATCCGGTGGTCGCGATCGGCATCGGTCTGTGGGTGCTGCCGCGCACCTGGATGCTCTTGAAGAACACCACCCATATCCTGCTGGAAGGCGTGCCCAAGGACCTGTCCTTGGAGGCTGTGCGAGCGACGATCGCCGCCGTGCCGGGGGTGGCCGAGGTCCATGACCTGCACCTTTGGGGCGTCAGCAGCGATGATGTGAACGGCTCCGTTCACCTGGTTCTTGCCGAAGGCTGGGACGCTGAGCGGGTTCGTCGTGCGGTTCTGGCGCAGATGAACGACGTCCATGGCATCGATCACGCCGCCGTCCAGATCGAATCCGGGCCGGCCGGGGAGGGGGAGGCCTTGGGTCACGGGCGTATCGCTCATCCATAGGGTTGAACCGGTCCGTACATCTCCGACCTTGCGGACCCTCGTTCAGGACGCGGGGCAATGACCGACCCGAGCGCTGCGACGTCGACGGCCCGAGTCGCCAGCCTTCCAGAATAATCTCGCGCTCCTGAAATATTTTGAGGGTTCCGGTACGGAAATGCGTATTGGATCTTCCGGCGTCATCTTTGGATTTGTGCGACGCACAATGAGTTCATGCGTCATCATTTGGCGCGTTGGAAAATAGTCACGTCCAACCCACCCTCACCAACGAGGTGACGATTCTGTGTCTATTTTGAGTGGAATGCGTCATCTTTTTGCGCACATCTGTCGAATGCGGGCATGAAACATGACGGTTTGGCGGCATTCATATGTATATACATGACTTGACTCCCCTGACGCCCAACCGGAACGTGGCGATGCAGGACCGGTTCGTCTGGGCCGAAACGCGAGGGGAATGACCATGAACCGCATGAAAAAGAGGCTCTTGTTCGCAGGTGCGGTAATCTCCGCCACCATGTGCGGAATGCCCGCATTCGCGCAGGAAGCCGAGACGACCAACGTCGGCGAAATCGTCGTCACGGGCAGCCGGATCAAGCGCCAGGACATCAGCGGGGTCGGTCCCGCCACGGTCGTCACAGGCGAGGATATCGAGCGTACGGGGATCACGAACGTGGAGGCGCTGCTGCAGCGACTGCCGTCGTCCGCAGGGGCTGCCGGCAATCAGACCAACTCCTATTGGACCGGCAACGGCTACGGCACGGCGCAGGTCAATCTGCGAGGCCTCGGCATCAACCGGACCCTGACGCTGATCAACGGTCGGCGGATCGTCAACGGCGGCACGGGCGCCAACAGCGCTCCGGATCTGAACATGATCCCGACCGCCATTATCGGCCGAATGGACGTGCTGAAGGACGGCGCCTCCGCCATCTACGGCGCCGACGCCGTCGCGGGCGTGGTCAACATCGTCACCATCAACGATTTCGAGGGCCTCAAGCTCTCAAGCAAGTATGGCGTCACGGACGAAGGTGACGGCCAGGACCTCTCCTTCGACCTGTTGTGGGGCATGCGCGGCGACCGCGGCGGGGTCACCGCCGCCCTGACCTATCAGAAGACGGAAGCCGTCAACCTGGCGAGCCGCGCTCCCTGCGGGCTGGGCGAGATCAACGGAAAGCTGGCCTGCGTCGCGAGCGCCACGACGCTCGGGGGCCGGGCCGTGCTTCCCAACGGCCAGCAGATCAACTTCAACCAGATCCCGGGCGGCGACGGGGACTTCTTCGAACCCTACAACGCCGCCAAGCATAACTATAACGGCAACCCCTTCCTCAACGCCGTGTCGCCGATCGAGCGCCTCAGCACGGCCATCCTGGCCGACTACCAGCTGACCGACACCGTCAGCCTGTTCGGCGAAGTCTTCTTCACCCACAGGGAAAGCAACCAGCTCGCAGCGCCAGGGGCCCTGCGGAACCTGAAGATCGCGGCGTCCCATCCGACCAACCCGACGGGTCAGGACATCACCCTCATTGCACGGCGTCTCGCCGAACCGGGGCCGCGTCACTTCTTCCAGGAAACCGACACCTATCGGTTCGTCGGCGGCGCCCGGGGCGCCATCGCCGGCGACTGGACCTGGGAAGCCGCCGTCAACTGGGGACGCAACACCGGCGTCGACGGGATGACCAATATCGCCAACCTTCAACGGGTCGGCGAAACCCTGAACACCGCCGTCTGCAGCAACGCGGCGGGCGCGGCCATCCCCTGCGGTGACTATCTGGGCGCCGGAGACCTCAGCAAGGAGGTGCTCGACTATATCCTCTTCACCTCGCGCGACACCGGGGGGAATGAGCAGCGCAGCGTCACGCTCGACGTCACCGGCACGGTGCTCCAGCTCCCGTCCGGACCGCTCGCCGCCGCGGCGGGTCTCGTCTACCGCGAGGAAAAGGGCTGGCGCGATCCTGACGCCCTCACCGTTCTGGGTATCGCCAACACCAACCAGCAGGACCCCATCGCCGGCTCGACCAAGGCCAAGGAAGCCTATGTCGAACTGTCGGCGCCGCTCCTGTCCGACCTGCCGTTCATCCAAAGGCTCGAGCTCGACGCGGCCGTCCGCTATTCGGACTATGACCTGTTCGGCGGCAACACCACCTACAAGCTGGGCCTGAACTGGAGCGTCGTCGACAGTCTTCGCCTGCGGGCCACCTTCGGCACCGGCTTCCGGATTCCAAGCGTTCCCGAACTGTTCGGCGGCGTTGCAGAGGGCAATCTGACGACGACTGATCCGTGCAGCCGCTACAGCACCAGCGGAAACGCGACGCTGATCGCCAACTGCCAGGCTTCCGGCGTGCCGGCTAACTATGTGCAACTCGGCAACACGGTCCTGACCACGGTCGGCGGCAATCAGAAACTCTCGCCCGAAACGGCCGAGACCCTCACCCTGGGTCTGGTCTGGCAACCCGAGCAGGTCAAAGGCCTGTCCCTGACCGTCGACTATTTCGACATCAAGATCGAAGACGCGATCCGGTCCATCCCGGGGTCCACCAAGCTGGCCATCTGCTACGCCTCGCCGGGCATGAACCACCCCTTCTGCGGCCCGAACAACTTCACCCGCAGTCCCCTGACCGGCGAAGTGAACTTCCTCTCGGCCCAGCCGACCAACGCCGGCCTGGAAACCATGAAGGGCGTCGACATCGGGGCGCGCTACGCCTTTGATCTCGGCGACCGCCGCGCCAGCCTCGACTGGAACACCACCTATCTCGGCGAATATGTCGTGACGCCTTTCCTGGGCGCCGATCCGATCATCTTCGACGGCCATATCGGCGGCGGCAACGGCGGCTATCCCCACTGGCGATCGAACGTCAGCGCCTCGGTTGTCGATGATCGCTGGACGGCGACCTATTCGGTGCAACTGATCGGCAAGGCCACGGACTTCAACGCCGCGCCGGGCGACATCGGCTATGAGACGCCGAACCTCTTCTACCACAACGCCCAGTTCGCCTATCGCCTGGGTGAGAAGGCTGACATCGCCTTCGGCATCGACAACCTCTTCGACAAGAAGGCGCCGTTCATCCAGAGCTGGACCGACGGCAATACCGACACCATGACCTACGACCTGCTTGGCCGTCGCGGCTACGTCCGCCTGACCTATCAGTTCAACTAACCTGCCACTTCCAGAAACACCGGGCGGCCCCCCCATGGCTCCCGCCTGGTGTTTCAACGTCCCCCAAACAGTGAGTATCAAATGGTGCGCTGGCCTTCCGTAGCGCGAAAAGCCCACAAGTGGCTTGCGCTGATCATCGGCGTTCAGGCCCTCTTCTGGGTCGTGAGCGGCCTCTACATGACCGCCGTCCATATCGACATTATCCATGGCGATCATCTGGTGCGGACACCCGTCGCCGAACCGATTTCCATGGGCGGCCTGGTCGATCCTGCGGTCATTCTCAAGACTGCCGGCGGCGCTCAAAGCCTGCGTCTCGACCAGCAGCTGGGACAGCCTGTCTATATCGTCAGCCAGACGAGCGGCCGGTCCCTGTTCGACGCCCGGTCCGGTGAGAAGCTGCCCCTGATCGACGAAGCCGGCGCACGGCGGCGCGCCGAGCAGATCTACGCAGGGGATGGCGGTGTCCGCGAAATGGAGCTGCTGTACGAAATCCCCGGCGAGATCAGGGGGCGTCCAGCGCCGATCTGGCGGGTGCAGTTCGAAGGCCTGTGGCGGCCCACCCTCTATATCTCGCCCCAGACCGGCGAACTCGTGGCCAAGCGTCATGACCTGTGGCGCACGTTCGACTTCGTCTGGATGTTCCACATCATGGACTATGAGACCCGCGACAACGTCAACAACATCCTGCTCAAGGTCGCGACCTGGATGATGGTGGTGACCTCCCTCACCGGGGCCTGGCTCCTGCTCTACAGCTTCCGTCGCAAGCGCCGCGTGCGCAAAGCCGCAGCGTGAGGATCATCAGATGTTTCTAATCCGTAGACTGCACAAATGGTTCGGCCTGGTCCTGGGTCTTCAATTTCTGCTCTGGGCCATCAGCGGCGCCGCCATGGCGCTGATCGATCACCGCAAGGTGGCTGGTGAAGATTCCATCGTCCACTCTACGCCGTCGCCCACGCCCGCTGGGGTGCTGTCGCTGGCTCAGGTCGCCCAGGCGGTGGGCCAGCCGATTTCCCGGATCGAGCTGCGTCCCTTGCAAGACGCCTGGGTTTACGCCGCCACGACGCCCAGCGGCGTCCAACTGGTCGACCCCGTGGACGGTCGCCGCATCGTCATCGACGACGCCCGCGCCAAGACGCTGGCCGTCGCAGCCTTCAACGGCACAGCGCCGGTGACCTCCGTGGCTCTGGTCGAGAAGCCGACGCTGGAGACGCGAGATTTCGCGCTTCCGGCCTGGCGGGTCGAGTTCGCGGACAAGGAGAAGACGACCCTGATCCTGAACGCCGTCACCGGCGAGGTCGCGGGCGCCAAGACCAACACCTGGCGGCTCTGGGACTTCTTCTGGATGATCCACATCATGGACTACACGGATCGCCAGAGTTTCAACCATCCGCTGATCATCATCATCGCCACCGGGTGTCTGTGGTTGGCCCTGAGCGGTTTCATCATGTTGTTCAGCGCCTTCCGACGCCAGGATTTCGCCTATATCCATGACGGGATCGAATGGCTGCAGCGCCGCCGTTGAGACTGCGCCGGGGCGTTCTGCGCCCCGGCGCCTTCCTGTTGGATTGGCGGCCAATGCGGGCCAAGCTGAAGCTTGGCCCGATTAACGGACATGACGGGGAGGAACGACTCCATGGATCTCACGCTCCACCGACGCATCCGCTCCGACATCGCCGACCGCATCCTGTCGGGCGAATGGTCGCCCGGGTTCCGCATCCCCTTCGAGCATGAGCTGATGGAGGAGTATGGTTGTTCGCGCATGACCGTGAACAAGGCCCTCGCGCCGCTGGCGGAACGGGGCATGATCATACGCCGTCGACGCTTCGGGTCCTTTGTGGCGCGGCCGCGGATACATTCCTTCGTGCTGGATATCCCGGACATACAGGCCGAGATTCTCAATCGCGGCGAACCCTATGATTTCGAACTCCTGTCCCGGAAGGTCCGGGCCGCGCACAAGCGGGACGCGGAAGAACTTGCACTCGCCGCATCCGGCGAGGTGATCGAGTTGCGCTGCCTCCACCGCAGCAGCGGTCGTCCTTTCGCGCTCGAGGAACGGTTGATCAGCCTGGCCTCCGTGCCCCAGGCCCGGGACGCCGATTTTACCCAGGGTCCGCCCGGCACATGGCTGCTGGAGCGCGTTCCCTGGACGGAAGCCGAGCACAGAATCCGAGCCGTGAACGTGTCCCGCGCAACCGCGCTGACCCTAGGGATCGATCCTGCTGCGGCCTGCCTTTCCCTCGAACGCCGGACGTGGCGGCGAGCGGAGCGCATCACCTTCGTTCGACTGACCTTTCCAGGGGAAGCCTATGATCTCGGAGCGCGGTTCGCGCCCTCGGACCCTGCAGAGGCTTCGGACTAGGACGCCGACCCGGGCTCGACCGAGCCCTGGGCCTCTTGTTCCAGGAGATGGCGGCCCTGGCGGACGGACGGCGCGAGGCGGAGCCCTGCGCCATTTACAAAATTCGCTGCGACGGACGTCGCTTCTGACGAAAATGTGGAATCAGGAAGCAGGGGCTCAATGTCTGCAAACTCGACCAGGGTTCTGATTATCGGCGCGGGACACGCGGGGGGCTCGGCGGCGGCGCTGCTGAGGCAGTATGGCTTTGCGGGCGAGATCGTCCTGGCGGGCGAGGAGGCGGCGGCGCCCTATCAGCGACCGCCCTTGTCCAAGGCCTGGCTGAAGGGGGAGGCGGGTCTGGAGGACCTGCTGCTGCGCCCCGAGAGCTTCTACGCCGAGCAGCAGATCGACCTGCGCACCGGCGTCACCGCGACCGCCATCGACGCGGGAGCCAAGGCGGTGACCTTCGCTGACGGCGTGGTCGAAGCCTACGACGTGCTGATCCTGGCCACGGGCTCGATGGCGCGCAAGCTGGCCATCCCCGGAGCCGACCGCCCCGACCTCATGGAACTGCGCACGCTGAACGACGCCGAACGACTGAAATCTGCGCTCGCCCCCGGCAAGCGTCTGGCCGTGGTCGGCGGCGGCTATGTCGGACTGGAGGCGGCAGCCTCGGCCCGCGCCCTCGGCGCCGAGGCGGTGGTGATCGAGCGCATGGACCGGGTGCTGGCGCGCGTGGCGTCGGAAACCCTGTCCGCCTTCTTCACCGACTATCACCGGGCGCGCGGCGTCGAGATTCTGACCGGCGCCGAGGTGTCGGGCTTTGAGGGCGGCGGCGTTCGCCCCGAAGGCGTCCGGCTGGCGGACGGAACCCTGATCGCTGCGGACGCGGTTCTGGTCGGCGTCGGCGCCCTGGCGCGCGAAGCCCTGGCGCGAACGGCGGGTCTGCCTTGTGAGAACGGCGTGGTCGTGGATGAGAACGCCCGCACGGCGGATCCCTCAATCTACGCCATCGGCGACGTCACCCATCGGCCCATCCCGGTCCACGGCGGGCGGATGCATCGGCTGGAAAGCGTTCCGAACTCCCTGGAACAGGCCAAGCAGGCCGCCGCCGCCATCGTCGGCCGAGCGCCCCCGGCGGCCGAAGTGCCCTGGTTCTGGTCGGACCAGTATGACGTCAAGCTTCAGATCGCCGGCCTTCCGTTTGACGCCGACCATCAGGTGGTGCGTGGCGATCCGGCCAGCGGCGCTTTCGCCGTCTTCCACCTGAATGGCGACCGCATCGTTTGCGTCGAAGCGGTCAACGCCCCGGCCGATTTCATGGGCGGACGGCTGCTGATCGGCAAGGCGACGCCAGTGGATCCGGTCCTGCTGGCGGACCCCTCTGTTTCGATGAAGAGCGTCTGATCCGGCGCGCAGCAGCCGATAGCCGTCGCAGCGGGAAGCATCGCGTCTTGGCCCTCAACCGGCGCAGCAAGAGAGTTTGGCGACGTCCTTGTTGAACGTCAGCGCCGCCAGTTTCAGGCCCTCGACGGTCGTGAGATAGGGGAAGATCGTGTCGCCCAACTGCTCCACCGTCATTCCGCACTTGATGGCCACCGCTGCGGTCTGGATGCTGTCGGCCCCTTCCGGAGCAAGAATGTGCGCGCCGAGGAGCCGCCGCGTGCCGCGATCCGCCACCAGCTTGATGAGCCCGCGCGTGTCTCTGGCCGCGAGCGCGCGCGGGACGTGATCCAGGGTGATCATCGAGGTTTGGACATCATGCCCGGCCGCCCGTGCGGCGGCTTCCGTGAGCCCGACCGTCGCCACCTGGGGATCGGTGAACACGACCGCCGGCATGGCGCTGTTGTCGTAGGACAGACTGTCGCCGTTGAGCGCGTTTCGAGCAGCGAGCCTGGCACCGTAGGCCGCCATATAGACGAACTGGTCACGCCCGGTGACGTCACCGACGGCGTAGACGCCGGGGCGGGTCGTGCGCATCCGGTCGTCCACGACGATTCCTCCGTTTTCGGAGACGCTGACCCCCGACTCGGCAAGACCCAGGCCGTCCGAGTTGGCGATCCGGCCTGTCGTCATGAGCACGCGCTCGGCGGTGAGCACCCTCCGGCTGTCGCCCTGCGTAAGGGTGAGCGACACGTCCGTTTCCGAATGGGCGATAGCCTCGTAGGTCGCCCCGACAACCACGGTGACGCCCTCGTCTGAGAGGTAGCGTTGCAGCGCCTCGCTGATCTCGGGTTCACCTTCCGGCAACAGACGTGACCGGCACACGAGCGTGACCTGCACGCCGGCCCGGCTGAACATCTGAGCCAATTCCGCGCCTATGTATCCACCACCGATCACCAGCAAGGACTGCGGCAGCGCCTCCAGTTCGAGCGCGGTCGTGCTGGTCAGATAGGGGACAGTGTCGATCCCAGCGATCGCCGGAATCGCCGGTCGCGATCCCGTCGCGATGATCACCTTGTCGGTGGTGAGCCGGACATCGCCGACCTCCACGCCGCCCAAGACGAGCCTGGCTGCGCCTTCGTGGTAGGCGATGGCGTCGTAGCCTTGCAGGACATCTTCGTATTTGGCCTGACGCAGAGCGTTCACCAGTTGGTCCTTCTGGCGGATCACCTCGGACCAGGCGCTGATTTCAGCAGTGGCTCTCACGCCGTCGAAACGGCTTGCGGCCCGCGCCTGGTGCAGGGGCTCCACCGCGCGGATCAACGCTTTCGACGGCACGCAGCCTATGTTCACGCAGGTCCCGCCAATCGTTCCGGCGCCGACGAGCGCTACCCGCGCTCCCTCTTCGGCTGCCGTAATGGCGGCGGAGAAGCCGGCTGAGCCAGCGCCGATCACGACCAGATCATAGGTCTCTGCGGCGTTCCGGGAGAGAGGGCGACAGTCACTCATACTGCTCGGTGCTTTCAAATCTTGTGTCCGCCGTTGGGCGGGCGGCCTGCAACCGGACAGGCCTGGCGGCCCGCTACGGCGCGACGGCAGGGAAGGCCGGAACGGGTGGGCTCGTCAGGAAGTAGAACTGCATGGCGCCGCCGATGTTCGTGCCGATGACGCCCACTAGCGAAACCTGGTTCCGCTAGTGGCTGGCCCGAACACGCGCGGGATAGCCGGCGTTGGTCGAGGCCTGAGCCAGGACTGTCGGCGTCACTCGCACGTCGTCGTAGGTCACGGTCGCCACGGCCCGTCCGGCGTCGCCAGGGTTCACGGATACAGCCGTAACGCCCGGAACCCGCGAGATAGCGCGTCGAACGATAGGGGCGCACGTCACACAGGACACATTGGTGACATCCAGCGTCACCGTGCGTTCGGCCGCCTGCGCCGTTTCGGCAGTGAAAAGCGCCGCTGCAACTGCAAGGGCGGCGCGGATGGAAAGGGTCATGGCCTTGATCTCCAGGAACTCACGCGCCGAGTAGCAGCGGCGCAACATAGGGAAATGCGACGGCGATGGCGACGAGCACGGACGCCGCCCAAAGCGCGATCTTGACAAGGCGGGTGGAGCCCGGTCGAGCGCAGGTCTCGCCTTCGGCGCAGGCGGTGCGAGGACGACGATAGACGCGGAAGAATCCGACACCCAGGAAAGCCACCGCCGCAACGATGAAATAGGGTTGATAGGGCGCGAGGACCGTGACGTTGCCGATCCAGGCCCCGCTGACGCCGAGCGCGAACAACACCAGCGGCAGAACACAGCAGGACGACGCGCCGATCGCGGCAGCAAGGCCTGCAACCGCCAGCCACGCACGGCTGGACGACTTGTCGGCTGGGGCCGCGGCGTTTCCGTTGGGGTTCTCGATGCCGTCCGAGGCGGCCATTGCCCACTCCTTCTCTTGGTGATGAAGGCAAGATAGGGTCTGTAGCGACTACAGATACAAGGGCTTTATCTTCGATGGACAAATTCGCCCTGCGTGACACGACGCCGCAGTTCGCGATCGGCGTGCTGTCGCGCCGAACCGGCGTCAACATCGAGACCGTCCGCTACTATGAGCGGATCGGCTTGATCCCTGCGCCGGCTCGCAGCGACGGGGGGCACCGCCTCTACGGCGGGGGGCACCTCCTTCGGTTAAACTTCGTTCGGCGGGCTCGTGATCTCGGTTTCACGCTGAATGAGGTTCGAGCCCTGCTGGACTTGGCGGAACAGCGGGATCGACCCTGTACCGAGGTCCGCGAAGTGGCCGCCGTGCACCTGACTGATGTGCGCTCCAAGATCGTCAGCTTGCGGGCGATGGAGCGGGTTCTTTCCGACATGGTGGCCCGTTGCGCCGAAGGCTCGACGCCGGACTGCCCCATCATCGAGGCGCTGTTCGACACCGAAGCGGTGCACCCCGTTTGATGGGTTGCGAAATTTAAGTCGATGATTTCTACGCCGTCATAGGGTGTGGGTGGTGGCCGTCCTTCTGGCCTTCAGGAGCTACAACAACCTCGGCGACCTCGGTCGGCTTCGTCATATCGGCCTGTTTGTCGTCAGCGCCACCTTGCCGGCCCTCAGCCAGACGCGCGCGCCCCTTCCTCCGGCGGTTGACCGACGGCGTTGGTCTCTTCGCCCTGGCGCCGTGTCTGCGCGGACTGCTGGCGATCAGCCTGGCTGCTGCGGCGGGCGGGGCGATCCGCACCTGCAGGATCACGTGCAGGACAAGGGGACGGATGAGACTACGCATGCCGATCCCTATGTGATCGACGAGCGACACAGGCGCTGGCCGTGGTCCAGGCGGTGAGGCCGCTCGCTCTCCTGTCTCTGTCATTGACCGGCGGCGGAACCGCCGGCCGACGACGAAGGCGTGAACCCCCTGTGGATCAGACGACGCGTTTCACTTCGGTGTAGGCACCTTCGGTCTTGAGGGTGACTGTCACGGGTGCGCCCGTGCGATTGCGCCAGAACCAGCCGTGACTGCCGGTGAAGGCCGCCGTCAGTTCGCCGGTTTCGCTCTGGGACGAGCCCTTGCCGTAGCCGTGGTAGGAGACGCCGGGGCGATCCGCGTGGGTGTCGAAGTTCAGGCGTCCGCCGCTGCTCGTCCAGGTGAAGCGGGCCTTGGCGCCCTCCGTCATGACCAGTTTGATTTCGGCGCCCTGGTCGGGCGCCAGGGTCAGTATGGTTTCATCGGTGCGCTGGCCGGAGGCGGCGTCGGGCGCCGGGCTGGCGGCCGCGGATTGGGCGACCGCAGCGACGACGACGGGCGCTGGACTCGCCTCGATCGGAGCCGCGGCTGCAGCGGCGTCCATCGCCTCGTCCGCCTTGGCTTCCGCAGCCAGGGAGACCTTGATCCGGCCCATCTCGGTCAGGCCGAAGACCGTTCCCACCCGGGTCGGATCGACGCCGTACTCGGACGGCAGGACGACAGTGACGAGCAGGCCGGCGGCGACGACGGCGGCGATGCCGGTCGAGCGGAGCAACTGACCCGTGGTGGGCAGGTCGGACAGGCGGGGTTTGTCAGCGTTGTACATGGTTCAGGTCTCCGGTCAGGCGACGAAATAGCCGACGAGCTGGTAGCCCGTCAGAATGAAGCCGAGGGTCATGAGGACGACGTTGGCGAGATAGGCGTGTTTGAAAAAGCTCTCGCTGCGGCGCCAGAAACCCATGACGATGAGGATGGCGCCGAGCGCCAGAAGCTGGCCGATCTCCACGCCGATGTTGAAGGCGACGAGATTGACCAACAGGCCGTCGGGGGACAGCTGGAAGTCCTGCAGCTTGGTGGCCAGGCCGAAGCCGTGGAACAGGCCGAACACCAGGGTGGCGACCTTGGTGTTGGGCTGGAAGCCGAACCAGCGCTGGAAGGCGCCCAGGTTGTCGAGCGCCTTGTAGACGACCGACAGGCCGATGATCGCATCCACCAGGTAGCTGGAGACGCTGATGTTGGTCAGCACGCCGAGCAGCAGGGTCGTGGAGTGACCGATGGCGAACATGGTCACGTAGATGCTGATGTCTTTCAGCCGGTAGAGGAAGAAGATCACCCCGAACAGGAACAGCAGGTGGTCGTACCCGGTCACCATGTGCTTGGCGCCGAGATAGACGAACGGCCAGAAGACGATCCCGGAGGTTTCCTGGATATAGCCCTTGTCGCCCTCGGCCACGCCGTGGGCGAGCGCCTGGGCGGCGGCGCCGTCGATGATGAAGAAGATGAGGACGGCCAGAAGCGCCGTCGCTGGGGATTTCAGCCAGGACCAGGGGTCGTGGCGGGACGCGATTGTCATGTGAATCCTCTTGGGCGGAAATCGAGTGTGCGGGAGGAAGGGGGCGGCGCGGCCGAAGCCGCGCCGCCCGGACGCCCTCAGGGCCGGCGGCTGAAAGGCAGGAAGCGCCGGGGATCGAAGCGGGCCAGGCCGCCGGGTGCAGCGCCCGTGGTCCCGTCAGGCTTCGATCGCCCGTGCACCAGGCTGTAGAGGGCTGGCAGCACGAGCAGGGTGAGCAGGGTTGAGGAGATGATCCCCCCGATCACGACCGTGGCCAGCGGGCGCTGGACCTCGGCGCCGGCCCCGACGTTGAGCGCCATGGGCACGAAGCCGAGGCTGGCGACCAGGGCGGTCATCAGCACCGGCCGCAGCCGGGTCAGGGCGCCTTCGCGAAGGGCCTCGCCCAGGGGTTTGCCCTCGGCGATCAGGCTGCGGATGAAGGTGACCATGACCACCCCGTTCAGCACCGCCACCCCCGAGAGGGCGATGAAGCCGACGCCGGCGGAGATCGACAGCGGCAGGCCTCTGAGCATCAGGGCCGCGACCCCGCCGGTGAGCGCCAGGGGCACGCCGGAGAAGACGATGGCGCTGTCCTTGACCGAACGGAACAGGGCGAACAGCAGGCCGAAGATCAGCAGCAGCACCGCCGGCACCACCAGTTGGAGCCGTTTGGCCGCCGAGATCAGCTGTTCGAACGTACCGCCGTAGGTGACCCAGTAGCCGGCAGGGACGACCACGTCGGCTTCGATCCGCTTCTGCACCTCGCCGACGAAGGAGCCCAGATCGCGGTCGCGGACATTGGCTGTCACCACGATGCGGCGCTTGCCGTTTTCGCGGCTGATCTGGTTCGGCCCCTTGACGAGTTCGATCACGGCGACCTCGCTCAGGGGAATGAACCGGCGCGCCTGGCCCTCGGCGGCCGGCAGGGGAATCTGCAGGCGGCCGATGGCGTTGACGTCCGAGCGCAGGTCTTCCGGCAGGCGGACCACCACGTCGAAGCGACGGTCGCCCTCGAAGATCTGGCCCGCGGTCGTGCCGCCCATGGAGGTCGAGATGACCGACTGGACGTCGTCGAGGCTCAGGCCCAGGCGCGCCATGGCGGTGCGATCAGGCGTGATCTGCAGCACCGGCAGGCCGGTGATCTGCTCGGTCTGGGGATCGGCCGATCCCTCGACTGAAGCGACGACGGCCTCGACCTCGGCGCCCAGCCGCAGGAGTTCGTCCAGATCGTCGCCATAGATCTTGACGGCGACGTCGGCGCGAACGCCGGACAGCAGTTCGTTGAACCGCATCTGGATGGGCTGGGTGAACTCGTATTTGCTGCCGGGAATCTCGCTGACGGCGGCTTCCATCTCCGCGACCAGGTCCCCGCGCGACTTGCGGGGATCAGGCCAGTCCCTGCGGTCCTTCAGCATGATGAAAGTGTCGGCGACCGACGGCGGAACGGGATCGGTGGCGACTTCGGCGGTGCCGATCTTGGCCACGACCCGCTCGACCTCGGGGAATTTCGCCAGACGGGCCTCCAGCGCGGTCTGCATCTGGACGGCCTGGGTCAGGCTGGTGCCCGGAATGCGCAGGGCGTGCATGGCGATGTCGCCTTCGTCGAGATTGGGCACGAACTCCGAGCCCATTCTTGAAGCGCCGAAGCCGGCGATGACGACGAGGACTACGGCCAGCCCCACCATCAGCCTGCGGCTCCTGAGGGCGAAGTCGAGCGCGGGCTGATAGCCGATCCGCGCCCAGCGCATGAGGAAGCTGTCCTTCTCCTCCACCTTGCCCGTGACGAACATGGCGACGGCGGCGGGAACAAAGGTCAGGGACAGCAGCAGGGCCGCCGTCAGGGCGATGACCACGGTGATGGCCATCGGATGGAAGGTTTTGCCCTCGACCCCGGTCAGGGCGAAGATCGGCACATAGACGAGGGTGATGATCATCACCCCGAACAGGGAGGGGCGGATCACTTCGCTGGAGGCGGAGCCCGCCAGTTCGAACCTTTCCTCTCGGGTCAGGATGCGCCCCAGACGATGCTGGGCCTCACCAAAGCGACGCAGGCAGTTCTCGACGATGATGACGGCGCCGTCGACGATCAGGCCGAAGTCCAGCGCCCCCAGGCTCATCAGATTGCCCGAGGTGCCGGTGCGCACCATGCCCGTGATCGTCATCAGCATGGTGATGGGGATGACCGCCGCCGTGATCAGGGCGGCGCGGATGTTTCCGAGCAGGAGGAAGAGGACGACGATGACGAGCAGGGCGCCTTCGACCAGGTTCTTCTCGACCGTCTTGACGGCCCGCTCGACGAGGTCGGTCCGGTCATAGACCGGCGACGCCTTCACCCCCTTGGGCAGGGCCTTGGCGGCTTCCTCCAGGCTGGCCGCGGCGGCCTGGGCCACGACGCGGCTGTTCTCGCCCGCCAGCATCAGGACGGTGGCCAGCACCGTCTCCTTGCCGTTCTCGGTCGCGGCCCCCGTCCGTAGCTCCTCGCCCATGTCGACGTCCGCGACGTCGGCGACGCGGATCGGCACGCCGCCGCGCGTAGCGATGACCACGGCGCCGAGATCCTCGCGGCTGGTCGCCTGGCCCGGCACCCGGATCAGATACTGTTCGCCGTAGCGTTCGACATAGCCCGCGCCGACGTTGGCGTTGTTCTTCTCCAGCGCCTCGACGATCTCGGCCATGGTCACGCCATAGGCGGACAACCGCTCTGGTCGCGGGGTGACGTGGTACTGCCGCTCATAGCCGCCGATGGTGTTGACCTCGGTGACCCCACGGGTGTTGCGAAGCTGGGGCCGGATGACCCAATCCTGCAGGGTGCGCAGGTCCTCGGTCGAATAGGGCTGGCCGTCGGGCCTCCGGGTGCCGGGCTCGGCTTCGACCGTATACATGAAGATCTCGCCCAGCCCCGTGGCGATGGGACCCAGCTCCGGTGTGATCCCCGGCGGAAGCTGGCCGAGCGCGCCTTGCAGCCGTTCGTTCACCAGCTGGCGAGCGAAATAGATGTCGGTGCCGTCGTCGAAGATGACGGTCACCTGGCTCAGGCCGTAGCGCGAGACCGAGCGGGTGTATTGCAGTCCCGGCACGCCGGCGACGGCCGTCTCGACGGGGAAGGTGATGCGTTGTTCGGCTTCCAGCGGGGAATAGCCCGGCGCCTCCGTATTGATCTGGATCTGGACGTTGGTGATGTCGGGGGTGGCGTCGATCGGCAGGCGCTGGAAACTCCAGACGCCGACGACGCAGGCCGTGAGGACCAGCCCCATGACGAGCCATCGGAAGCGGATCGACAGGGCGATGATGCGATCAAGCATGATGCGCGCGCCCCCTAGTGGTCATGGCTCGCGCCGGACTTTTCGATGTCCGCGCGAATGAGGAAGGCGCCGTCGACGACATATTCGGTCCCGGGCTCCAGGCCGCCGAGGACCTCGGTCCATTCGTCGGTGCGGCGGCCCAGTTCGAGCATCCTCACCTCATAGGTGTTTCCGACCCTGGCGTAGACGACGGTGAAGTCACGGAAGGGCTGGAGGGCTTTGGTCCGCACCGCGAGCGGCGCCTCGCCTTCGCCGACCTGGACCGATCCCTGGACGCCCAGACCCGGACGCCAGACGCCGTTCTGATAGGGCAGCTCGACATGGGCGACCAGGGTCTGGCTCAGGACGTCATCCGACGGCAGGATGGCTTCGATCACGCCGCTGGCCCGGTGTTCGCCGGCCAGGCTCGTCACCTCCACCCTCTGGCCGACACGCACGCGTTCGGCGTCGCGCGGATAGAGGAAGAACTCGGCGTGAAGCCGGGTCGGATCGCCGATGACCAGCATGGGCGCGCCGTTGCCGGTGATGGCGCCGGGGTTGGCGTTCTTGGCCAGGATGACGCCGGAGATCGGCGCCGTGACGGCGTAGGTCTGCAGGCTTTCGCTGGATTCCACGCGCGCCAGGACCTGGCCGCGCGTGACGCGTTGGCCGAGCTGGACGTTCATGGCCACGACCCGACCGGGGTAGCGGGCGTGGACCTCGCTCTGGCCTTCCGGCGTGATCTCGACGCGCCCGCTGAGCGGCAGGCTTTCCCCGAGGACGGCGGGGCCGGCCGTCTGGGTCGTGACCCCGCCGGCCTGGGCGGCCGTCGGGGTGATGACCGTGCGGCCTTCATAGGACTGATAGGTCCAGGTCGAGCGCTTGGCGGCCTGGGTCGCGTTCACGGCCACGTCGAAGGAGTGGGGCTCGAACACGACGCCGGGGCTGGCGAGATAGTCCTTTTCCGGGGTGAACTGGAAACGGTCGACCTTGGGGCCCAGGCGGGTGAGCGCGATGTCGGCCGACACAAGGGCGGGATCGAGGGGCTTGTCCTTGAGGTAGGGGTAGAGGCGGAACAGGGGCTCGGGACCTTCCTCATAGATGGTGATCTCGAGCGAGAAGTCGCCGTCGCGCAGCAGGCGGCCGTTGTGGGGGCCGCGTTCATAGTCGGCGGCGGCGGCCGCTTCGGCCTCGCCGCCCTCGGCCGGCTTGGCGCGCTCGCCGCAGCTGGAGAGGGCCAGGGCGCAGGCGGCCATGGCCGCCCCGCCGAGAAGGCGGGCGGAGATGGAGCGGATCATGGTTGGATCTCCGGGCCGATCAGATCGGCATGGGCGCCGGTCAGCCGGTCAAGGCGGGCGCGATCAAGATGGAAGGCCTGAAGCGCCGTCACGCGGCGCGCCCGGGTCTGCAACAGGGCCGTGTGGGCGCTCATGACGTCGTTGTAGGTGAAGCCGCCGCGCGCGAAGCCGTCCCGGACCAGGGTCACGGCGCGTTGCGCTTGCGGCAGGGTTTCCTCGGCGATGCGTCGGGCTTCGTTCGCCCGCGCCAGCAGTTGGACCTGCAGGCGGGCGATCTCGCGTTCGCGGTCGATGCGCAAGGCGTTCATGTCCGCCTGAGCGGCATGGCCTTCGGCGCGCGCGCGGTCGATGGCGCCCTGGTTTCGATCATAACGCTGCAGGGGGATCGATCCGCCGACGACGAGGGCGACCTCGCTGTCCCAGATGTGCCGGACGCCGACGCTGACCGTGGGGTCGGGAACAGCGCGCGCCTCCTCGACGCGGGCGCGGCCCTCGGCGATGGAACGCTGGGCCGCGAAGACGTCCAGATCGGCCTGGGCGGGCGCGCCCGCCGCGACGCGGGCGGCGCTGACGTCCTCGAACGCGGCGGCGCCGATGACGAAATCTGCGCCGCCGTCCCAGAACTTGGCCAGGGTGATGCGGGCCATGCGCACCGTGATCTCGGCCTGGTCGAAGTCGATCTGGGCCTGGGCCAGTTCGGCTTCGGCGCGGGCTCCGGCGAACAGCGGGTCACGCGCAGCTTTCACCCGGCGTTGCACTTCCGTCTGGAAGCGCTCGGCCAGGACGAGCCGTTCGCGGGCGATCTCCAGCTGGGCTTCGGCCGTCAGGACTTCGGACCAGTTGCGCTGGACCCGTTCAAGCCGGTCCAATTGGGCCACGCGGGCCTGGGCGGCGACGAGACCGGTTTCTCCGCGCGCCAGCGTCACCCGGGCGGAACGGTCTCCGCCTCTCTCCAGGCGCTGCTCATAGGAGAGGGTCGTCTCGGTTCGGCCGAGAATGTCTCCTCCGCCGAACGTGGGGAGGTTCTCGACCATCAGGCCGACGACAGGGTTCGGGCGAGCGTCAGCCTGCCGCACGCCGGCTTGCGCCGCCTCTGTGCGAGCGGCGGTTCCGGCCAGGGCGGGATCGGCCCCGACGGCGCGGCGTAGGGCCTCTTCCAGAGGAAGGGGGCGGGCAGGGGCGGTCGCGGGCGTCGCCTGGGCGAGCGCCTCGACGGGCGGCCAGGCCGCCGCGAGTGTGAGCGCGAGGGCCGAAACGGCCGCACGACGCGCCCACGATCCGGCGGGGCCGGACATGGGATGTCTCAAGGATAGTCTCCAGAACAGGGGCGCGCGCGGCCGAGCGGCCGCGCAGGATCAGGCGATCAGGCGCGCGTGTCTTGGAGGGCGTGAAGGGCCGTCGCCGGTGAGGCCGGGCGGCAGGGCGTGAGGCGAAGGCCCCAGGTCGACGGCGGCCATGAGGCCGGATCCGGCGGGATGCGCCGGGCTGGTCAAGGCGAGGTGGATATCGCCGCCGCCGTTGTGGTGATGATTATAGGGGGCGTCCTGGCCATTATCGGCGGCGTCGAGAGACGCGTCGCTTCCCGGCGTTTCACCGGCCTGGACCTGATCGGGGTGATGATCGTGGTCGTGGGCCACGTCCGCCATGGCCTCATAGGACACGCCGGGGAACTGTGTGCCGTGTTGGACGCGGTGCTGGTTGTTGAGCACCCCATGCATCTGCACCGCGACCATGATGGTCACGCCGAGATAGATGCAAAGGAGGCGGATCAGTCGCGGCAAGTTGAAAATTCCCAGATCAAATTCCGTTAGGGGAAAATCGTATCCCGCGCAACGGACTGATGGTCGCTGGGGCGGAGGGCGGCGCGGCCATCGTCACGCTTCGGCCCGTCGGCGGGCCATGGCCCGCCGACGAAGCCACATGATCAGGCCCGTGATCGACAGGATCACCGGGGAGACGCCGCCCAGGACGATGATGGTCTGCCAGATCAGGCCGGTGTCGCCGCCGTCGTGGATGTTGCGCATCCAGCGGGAGAGGGGATCACCACCGCCCGTCGGACCTTGGCCAGGCTTGATCTGGCCGGAGGCGTCGACGATCTGCAGGGTTGTGGGAGCTGGTTGTCCCGGCGGGGCGATCTGAATGCGCCAGGAGGGCTCATTTCCTATGATCGGCGCGCTGATGCTGATGATCCGGGCCCCCGCCGTCGAGGCTTGGGCGCTTCGGAGCACGGCGTCGATCTCAAGACTGGGATGGGGGATCGGCGGGGCGAAGCGGTCGCCCTGCGGCGCGGAGGATCCGGCTTCGGCTTGGTGGACCCCGAACAGGGCGCGGCTGGTCTGGGGGAAGGATATGTAGACACGGGTCAGGGACAGGACGGCCAGCGGCAGGCAGATCCAGAAACCGATCATGTGGTGCAGGTTGAACAGCATGGACGGACCGCGGCGCCAGCGCAGGGCCTTCAGCACGGCGCCGTTTCGCGGCCACCATAACCACAGGCCGGTGGCGCAACTGACGAACATGGCCCAGCCCAGCCCGCCGACGAACTTGGGGCCGACTTTCGGAATGAAGAGAGACCCGTGCAGTCGGTGCAGCCATTGGGGTAAGGCGCGAGAGACGTCGGCCAGACCGAGAACCTTGCCGGTTGGGGGATCAATCCAGACGTTGAGATTGCGCAGTCGGCCGCCGGATGCGTCTTCTTCCTTCAGCCGAGCCACCACCACGACCGGGTCTCCCGCCTTCTCCGGCAGGCGAAGCTGGGTGAAGTCGGCCTGGCCCTTGAAGGCGGTCTCGGCGGCCTGGACATAGATCGACGGCGCCTGCCTGACGTCCGGACCGCTGACCGCATAGCGTTCGGGGTGAGTGAGGCGCTCCAGCCCGTCTTTCCAGACCAGGATGGCGCCGGAGGTCGAGAGCGGAATGATGGCGATCAACAGCCCCACGCCGATCCAGAGATGGACGTCCAGCCAGAGGCGACGCAGTCGGCTGGAAAGGGATGCGGTCATGATGGGCTCACGATGGGCGCTTTCGTCCTTAGCAGGCTGATTTTCAGTCGCAAGTCCGTCGCAACGGAATGGTCGACGGGCGGCCCGGAAGGAGGGCGAAGGTCGAGGCGTCTTGACGGGTCGTGATGTTATCTCATAACAGGTTGCGGCGCGGTCTTCGCCGTCCGAGGTTCCCCATGTCTGTATCGCTTTCCCCCGTCCGGTCGCCGCGTCTTCTCCTCCTGACGGCCGCCGCCTGGAGCTGCCTGGCCGGGGCCGCCGCCGCCCAGAGCCAGGCCCAGGCCCAGAAGGCGCCGGAGGAGGTCGTCGAGGTGGCGGACGTGATCGTCACGGCGGCGCCCTATGGCGTCAGCCACCGCGCCACCGTGATCGCCACCGACGTGCTGGACGAAGAGGCCCTGGCCGTTGCGCCGGCCTCGTCCCTGGGAGATCTTCTGGCCGGGCGGCCCGGCCTGCGGTCGACCAGCTTCGCGCCCGGCGCCAGTCGCCCGGTCATTCGCGGCCTGTCCGGTCCGCGGGTCCAGGTTCTGAGCAATGGCATCGGCCTGATCGACGCCAGTTCCATCTCGCCCGACCACGCCGTGGCGACGGATCCGGCCGAGGCCAGCCGGGTCGAGATCATCCGCGGGCCGGCGACCCTGGTCTATGGCGGCTCCGCCATCGGCGGGGTGGTCAACATCATCGACGACCGGGTTCCGACGGAACTGCCGGAAGGCGGCCTTTCGGGCGTGGTCTCCACCCAGGCCTCCAGCGTCGACGACGGACGCAGCCTCTTCGGCCGCGTCACCATCGGCGCGGGCCCCTTCGCCTTCAACATCGACGGCGTGCGGCGCAAGACCGACGACTATGACATCCCGTCGCCTGCGATCTCTCGCCGCCTGGCCGAAGCCGAAGGCGTCGAGCGCGGACCGGGCGGGACCCAGGCCAACAGCTATACCGATCTGACGACCTGGGGCGTCGGCGGCTCCTACATCGGCTCCAAGGGCTTCATCGGCGTCTCCTACAAGGACACGCAGAGCGAATACGGCACCGTCGCCGAACCCGATGTCTTCATAGACCTCGACCAGACGCGCGAGGACGTGCGCGGCGAATACCGGTTCGAGGCGGGGCCTTTCAAAGCGATCCGCGGCGCCTACGGCCATGCCGAATACACCCATACCGAGTTCGAAGGACCGGGCGAGCCGGGCACGGTGTTCAACTCGGACGGCCAGGAAGTGCGGATTGACCTGGTCCAGCGCGAACGGAACGGCTGGAACGGTGCGGTCGGCGTCCAGGGCCTGTCACGCACCTTCGAAGCGGTCGGCGCCGAGGCCTATATCCCCTCGGTCGATATCGAGGAGACGGGCGTCTACACCGTCCAGCGCCTTGACCGCGGCGGCCTCGGCTTCGAAGGCGGTCTGCGGTTCGATCGACGCACCCTGGCGGCCACGCCGCTGGGAACCGCGGATCAGGTGGAGCGCCGGTTTGACAACTGGTCGGCGTCCGGCGCGGTCTTCCTGCGCCCGGCTCCGGGCCTCTTCCTCGGCCTGAGCCTGGCGCGTAACGAGCGGGCGCCCAGCGAGGTCGAGCTGTTCGCGAACGGCCTGCACGTCGCCACGGCCGCCTATGAGGCCGGGGATGTCGACCTGGACTCCGAGAAGGTGACGACCCTGGAGGCCACGGCCCACTACGACAAGGGCCGCTTCAGCGGGGACCTCCACCTGTACGGATCCAAATACGACGGCTTCATCGACGAGCGGCCCACGGGCGAGAGTTTCGACGCCGAGGGCGAGCTCTTCCCGATCTATCAGTTCGTCCAGACCGGGGCGGACTTCTATGGTTTCGAGGCCGAAGGCGCCTACGCCCTGTGGGAGAGCGGCGCGCGCAAGCTGTCGCTGGAAGGCGCCGCCGACTACGTCAAGGCCGACACCGACCTGGGACCGGCGGCGCGGATCCCGCCCTATTCGGCGACCGCCCGCCTGGCGTGGACGTCAAAGCCGTTCGACGCCGCCGTCGAGGTGCGCCGGGTCGGCCTGCAGGACGAGGTGGCCGAGGGGGAAATGCCGACGGACGGCTATACCCTGCTGAATCTCTCGGGGGCCTGGAGGCCGTTGGCGGACCGCAATGTGACGGTCTTCGCCGAGGCCCGGAACCTGACCAACGAGGAGGCGCGCGAGCACGTCTCCTTCCTCAAGGACATCGCGCCCCTGCCGGGCCGTAATCTGCGCCTCGGCGTGGCCTACCGGTTCTAGGCCGAAGATGACGGCGACGGTGGAACAGGGGGCCGCAAGGCCAGGGATCGGCGGGCGCGCCGGAGGACGGACGGGCGACGCCCTGTCCATTCTCCTGTCCAGCCTGTGCCTGGTCCATTGCCTGGTCCTGTCCGTCGCCGCCGGCGCCCTGTCCCTGGCGGGCGCCTGGGTGCAGACGGCATGGGCGCACTGGGCCCTGGCCTTCGCCGCCGCAGCCCTGTCCGGCTGGACCCTGCTCCGGGAGCGGCGCGGCCTTTCCAGGATCGTGATCGGGCTGGCGACGCTCGGCGTGGTCCTGCTTTTTGCGGGCGCAACGGAAACGCCCTCGGCCGCCTGGGGGACGCTCGTCACCGTCTTCGGGGGACTGATCCTGATCGCCGCTCACGGACTCAACTGGCGACGTCGTTTCGCCTCGCCTTGCGGCGCCTGCTGAACGCCTCGACCCCTTCTGTCGATCCGGCTGATCCGGCGGCCTCAGGCGGGCAGGCTTGTCTCCTTGACGCCGGTGATCCTGAAGAAGGGGCCGATCAGCAAGAAGACCGCGCGCAACGCCACTTCGCCCGAAAGGCTGTTGTAGAGGCGGGCGAGTCTGGCCTTGGTGGGGGAAAAGCGTCTGATCTCATCTTCCGGGACGGGCGGGATGATGATCCTGGCTGCGAAGTTCGTGCAGCGTTTCAATATCCGGCGAGGCCCGATGCTGCTCATGAGACAGGTGGAGACATAGGATTTGCCGCTCCGCCAGGCGACATAGCGAGCCTGGTAGCGATGCGGCAGAAGGCCGACGCCCCACACCATCACATGGGGTTCCGGCGCCAGGCTGAAGCGGTTGGGCGTGCTCAGCGCCAGGCGTCCGCCCGGCCGGGTCACGCGGTCGATCTCGCGAAGATAGGCGTCGGGGCGATCGACATGCTCGATCACGTCGAGCGAGACGACGCCCGATAGGGCTCCGTCGGCCAGGGGCAGGGCCTCTCCAAGGCCGGCGGCCAGGATCGGCCTCCCTCCGTGCGCCAGAATCAGGCGCCTGGCCACAACCAGCCAGGTCATCGAGACGTCGACGCCAATGCCGGAGCCGGGCCGCTTCATGTCCGCAGCGGCCGCCAGGAGCATCCCCGGGCCGCAGCCCAGATCGAGCCAGACATCCTGGGAGGTGGCCTCGGCCAGCCAGCCCGAGATATCCCCATGGAGGCGTTCGGGCGCCGCCAGGACCTGACGCGTTCTCATCCCGATCAGGTCTTCATCCCACCCGGAACGGCGAGCGTAGACCGCGCGAACCAGATCCTCCAGCGGAAGGTCCAGGGCCGCGACCTCGCGAGCGGTCGCCAGGTCCTCTTCGAAATCGATCCAGCTTTCCCCCGGTACGCGCAGGTCGGGGATGCCGTCGACCTGGCCATAGGCATGGCCGCACCTCCTGCAATCGAGGGTCGCCTTGCTGCAGGCGAGCGCTCCATGGCAACGCGGGCATCGCCAGATGGACGTCTGGCCGGCCGGGACGCGCGAGAGGATAGGGCTCAGAGCCTCTGCGGAGGTCGCAGATGACCGCACGTCGTTCCTGGAATTCGGGGGCGAATGCATGGCCCGGCTCCTTTGCCGGTCGCCTTTCCGGCAGCGCGCGGCCACTGAGGACTTGCGGCGACCTCCCTGGAAGTCGCCGCATCCTCCACATAAGCGCGGTGAACGCCGATTTGTTGCCGGTCAGCCGATGACGATAGGCATGCGCTTCGTTTGGCTCGGCGGGGATGGCTTCGGCCGTAGGCTGCGGTGACGCCTCAGCGGCATTCCACGGTCAGATGCCCGAGTTCATGAACCGGCCTGAGCCGGGCGCGAACCGTGTCGCCGTCGACGCCGCCGGTCACGCTGACGATGGCGGCATGGGCCTCTGGACCGATGCGCCAGACGTGCAGATCGGTGATGCGGACGTCGCCCGGTCCCTCGACGCATTCGCGCACTTCGGCCTCGATGTGGCGGTCGGTCGTATCGAGCAGAACGGCCGCCGTGTCGCGCATCAGGCTCCATGACCAGCGGGCGATGACAATGGCGCCGACGATCCCCATCACGGGGTCGAGCCATACCCAGCCCAGGTAGCGCCCGGCGACCAGGGCGATGATCGCCAGAACCGACGTCAGGGCGTCAGCCAGGACATGGAAATAGGCTGAGCGCAGATTGTTGTCGCGATGTCCGCCTTCATGAGGCTGACCCTCCCGGGCACCATGATGGTCGTGATCCTCATGGTGATGGTGGCCATGACCATGACCATGATGGCCATGGTGATGACCGCCGCCCGCCAGCAGCAGGGCGCTCGCCAGATTGACCCCCAGGCCGAGGATGGCGACCAGGGCGGCCTGTCCGAAGGCGACGGAGCGGGGGTCGAGCAGCCGGGCGACGGACTCGCCGGCGATGCCCAGCGCCACGATGCCGAGGACCAGCGCCGAGGCGAAACCGGCCAGATCGCCGACCTTGCCGGTCCCGAAACTGAACCGCCGGTTGGCGGAATGACGTTTGGCGTAGGCGTAGGCGGCCGCCGCCACGGCCAGGGCGCCCGCATGGGTGGCCATGTGGAAGCCGTCGGCCAGCAGGGCCATCGAGCCGTAGATCACGCCGGCGATGATTTCGCCGACCATCATCACTGCGGTCAGGCCGACGACCCACAGGGTTCGACGCGCGTTCTCGTCATGGGCGCGGCTCAGGAAGTGGTGGTCGTGGGTCAGGTGTTCGGTATCGAACAGGGTCATGGGCGTGGACTACCTGGAATAGCGGCGGATGATGGCGATCAGTTCTTCAGCGCCGTTCTGACGTTCGGCGTCGCTCAGTTCGGGGTGGGCGACGTGATGGCGCAGGTGGTCCTCGATCAGCTCTTCCAGCAGCCCGCCCATGGCGCCGCGTGCCGCGGCGACCTGTTGAAGGACTTGCGAACAGTCGGTGTCGCTTTCGATGGCCCGTTCGATCGCGCCCAGTTGACCGGCGATCCGCCGCACGCGGGCGACGAGCTTCTTCTTGTTGGTTGATGTGTGCGCCATAGAATACCCCTGTATAGTATCTTGAGGGGCCGTGCCTAGCGCTGGAGTGCGCGTCCGAAAGAATGTCGGCGGGCCTCCTGGCTCCCATCGAGGGGGAGGTGCGGTCGCGCTGCGGTCTTCTCAAAATGGGCGAATATCGGCGCATTCTGAAGGGCGGAGCACCGGACACGGGACTGTTCTAGTGCGACAGCAGCCAGGACAGGTGGGCGTCGTCCTGAAGGCCGCTGGTCATTCCGCCCCATAGGCGTTGCGCCAAGGGCCCGCGGCCAAAGGCCCCCGTGACGATCAGGTCGGCGCCAAAGGCGGCGGGCTTCGGCGAGAAGGTCTGCGGCGACCGCTGTTCCTGCTGTCGCCGGGACGTGGCTGACTGCGGCCGCCACAGCATGCCGCTCGAGATGCCGGGCGACGTCTGCAAGTCGATCCTGTTCGACCTCGTCGCCGACGCCGACCACGGTCACGGCCCGGGCGCGCCGGAGCAAGGGCAGGGCGTCATGAAGGGCGCGTCTGGCCTGGGGGGCGTCTTTCCAGCCGATGACCGCATTGGCGAGACTGAGGTCCGCGTCCTTGCGTCCAAGACGCAGGACGGGGCCGCCGCCGTGGATGGCGAGTTCGCCGGCGTGAGGAAGCGCACAGTCGATCGGCGGGGGCGACGAGGTGACGAGCAGGTCTGCGGCGAGCAGGTGATGGCGCAGCAGGGGGGCCGGCTCCGCCATGCCGGAAAGCCATGCGGGGGCGTTCGAGCCGGAGCCAAACACCTGTAGAAAGGCCTCGTGGGCGCCCGCGAGGGCGGCGTCCATTCTTCGCGTGTCTTCTAGGACTGACAGGGGCGAACTCGCCACGGCCGTCCTCAGTGCTGACCTCCGGGGCCAGGCGAAACACAGGGCCGTCAGCCGAGCGTCGAACTTCGCGGCCAGATCGCGCGCCTGTTCCAGGGTCTGGACGAGATCGTCCCTCGGCGTCGCATCGACGATGATGTCACGGTAGGTCATGGCCGTTCTCCGTGCGGCGCCCCTATGTCAGGCGTCTCGGGTCGTCAGTTTTCACGCGCCGCAGCTAGGTCGGCGAGGATGGGGCAATCCGGCCGCTCATCGCCTGCGCAACAACGCGCCAGGGTCTCCAGGGTGTCAGCCATGGCCTGCATTTCGGCGATGCGGGCATGAAGGCCGGCGAGGCGCTGCTCGGCGACGGCCCTGACCTCCCGGCTGGGCCGCGTCCGGTCGCGCCACAGGGAGAGCAGGATGACGATGTCTTCGATTGAAAAACCGAGCGTGCGGGCGCGGCGGATGAACCGGAGCTCGTTGATGTCGCGATCGCCGAAGGCGCGATAGTTGCTCCGGTGCGCTCCGCCGGCCGGATCAGTCCTGTGGATTCGTAGTAGCGGATCATCTTGGCGGACACGCCCGTGGCGCGAGAGGCTTGGCCGATATTCACGCTGAAACTCCTGTGGCGCGGGACTTCATGGTCGGAAGACCCGTTCTGGCTTCGGGTTGGGAAGGTCTCCGGTCATCGCAGTCATGACCCGGGCGCCCATGACCTGGTGGTCGCGGCGATCGCCCGGGACTTCATTTTCCAGCCTGCTGCACGGCGGCGCACGCCGCCTGAATCCTGGCCGGACTGTCGATGCAGCAGCGATCATCCGCCACCATCCATGTTGCGCCGCTCATCTGGTCTTCGGCGGCGTTCCGATTGGTTCAGAAGCAAGGCTTGTTTCCGACTGCATCATCGGTCTTGATAGACCATCCAGCATACGCTTCCGGCGCGTCTTGAACCATTCAGGAATCTCGGCCGGTCGGGCGCTGACAGGAGTGACGCCATGCCGACGGCCCACGACCCTCACCAGAGCCATGCCCACCAAGGCTCTCCGCATGAAGGCGAAAAGGCGATTGATCCGGTCTGCGGCATGGCCGTGGATCGAGCTTCCGCTCAGCATCGCGCAGAACACGAAGGCCACGACTACGTCTTCTGTTCAGCGGGTTGTCGGACGAAATTCGTCGCGAACCCGGGGCAATACCTCGGCGAAAAGCCCGAGGCGAAGCCCGCGCCGCCCGGGACGATCTACACCTGCCCCATGCATCCCGAGGTGCGTCAGGTGGGACCAGGCGCCTGTCCGATCTGCGGCATGGCGCTGGAGCCCGAGACGGTCACCGCCGAGGCTACGCCCAATCAAGAACTGAAGGACTTCACGCGCAGGCTCTGGGTCGGCGCCGTCCTGACCCTGCCGGTCGTCGCGCTGGAGATGGGCGGTCACCTGACCGGGCTCGCGGACCGGGTTTCGGGCCAGACATCGAACTGGATCCAGTTCGTGCTGGCGACGCCTGTGGTCCTGTGGGCCGGCTGGCCATTCTTCGAGCGGGGATGGAAGTCTATCCTGAACCGGCGTCTCAACATGTTCACCCTGATCGCCATCGGCGTCGGCGCAGCCTGGATCTACAGCGTCGCCGCCGTGCTGGCGCCGGGGCTGTTTCCCTCGGCCATGCTGCGCATGGACGGCAGCGCGCCCGTCTATTTCGAAGCGGCGGCGGTGATCACCGTGCTCGTCCTGGTCGGCCAGGTCCTGGAGTTGCGCGCGCGAGAACAGACCTCCGGCGCGATCCGGGCCTTGCTCGACCTGACGCCGAAGACGGCCCGTCGTGTTCGCGACGACGGCGCCGACGAGGATGTGACGCTTGACCTCGTGGCGGTCGGGGATCGGCTGCGCGTTCGACCGGGCGAAAAAATCCCGGTCGACGGCGAGATCCTCGAAGGGCGCGTGGCCATCGACGAATCCCTCGTGACCGGGGAATCCATGCCGGTGACCAAGGAGGCCGGGGCCAGGGTCATCGCCGGTTCGTTGAACAAGACGGGCTCCTTCCTCATGCGCGCGGACAAGGTCGGCGCCGACACCCTTCTGGCCCAGATCGTCCAGATGGTGGCCCAGGCCCAGCGCAGCCGCGCGCCCATCCAGCGCCTGGCCGACCTGGTGTCCAGCTGGTTCGTGCCGGCCGTCATCGGCATCGCCGTGGTCGCCGCCGCGGTCTGGGGCGTGATCGGACCCGACCCGCGCCTGTCCTACGCCCTGGTCGCATCGGTGACGGTTCTCATCATCGCCTGTCCCTGTGCGCTGGGCCTCGCCACGCCGATCTCGATCATGGTGGGGGTGGGGCGTGGCGCGCGCGCCGGCGTCCTCATCAAGAACGCCGAGGCGCTGGAGCGGTTCGAGAAGGTGGACACCCTGGTGCTCGACAAGACCGGCACCCTGACCGAGGGACGACCGTCGGTCACGGCGATCCGACCGGCCGAGGGCTTTGACGAAGTCGAGCTTCTTCGCCTGTCCGCCAGCCTGGAGCGGGGCAGCGAACACCCCCTGGCCGACGCCGTCGTGCGCGCCGCCGCCGATCGCGGCCTGACGCTTTCCGAGGCTGCGGAGTTCGACAGCCCGGTCGGGCGCGGCGTCACCGGCCTGGTCGACCGCCGTCGTCTGTTCCTGGGCAATGCCCGCTTCCTGAGGGAGGCCGGGATCGATGTCGCCCCCCTCGAGGCGGCGGCAGAGGTTTTGCGGGAGGAGGGCGCTACGGCCATCTTCGTGGCCATTGACGGCGCTGTGGCCGGCGTTCTCGGCATCGCCGATCCGGTGAAGGCCACGACCGCCGACGCCATCCGCGACCTGAAGGCCGCTGGCCTTAGGCTGGTGATGATGACAGGCGACAATCGCACGACGGCTGAAGCCGTGGCGCGGAGGTTGGGCATCGACGATGTCCGGGCCGAGGTGCTGCCGCAGGACAAGGCTTCCGTCGTCCAGCAGCTCAGGGCCGAGGGGCGCGTCGTCGCCATGGCCGGAGACGGCGTCAATGATGCGCCGGCCCTGGCCGCCGCCGACGTCGGCGTCGCCATGGGCGCCGGTTCAGACGTGGCCATCGAGAGCGCGGGCGTCACCCTGCTGGGCGGCGATCTCCAGGGCATCGTCCGGGCGCGGCATCTGTCCCGGGCCGTCATGGGCAACATCCGTCAGAATCTGGTGTTCGCCTTCGGCTACAACACCCTGGGGATCCCTGTGGCGGCCGGCGTCCTCTATCCGGTTTTCGGCCTGATGCTGTCGCCGGCGCTGGCGGCCCTCGCCATGGCGCTGTCCTCGGTCAGCGTCATCGCCAATGCGCTGCGTCTGCGGGCGGTCAGGCTTTAGGGGGCAGCCGGCGAAAGCGCCGGGCGCCGCCGGTCTTGAGGGGAAGACCGCAGGCTTGCGTATCTATGAGAGAGGGGCGTTTCCTCAAGGAGAAACACGTGAACCGTTTCAAGATCGCAACCCTGGCCGGCGCGGCCGCCGCGCTGTCCCTGTTCGCGGGCCAGGCCGACGCCCACGCCCGCCTTGTCAGCGCCACGCCGGCGACCGGCGCCACGGTGTCGGCGCCGCGCACCATCAGCCTCACCTTCAGCGAGCGCATGGCTCCGGCCTTCTCGGGATTTGACCTCGCCAACGCCCAGGGAACCGTCATTCCGGTTCAGGCCCGGGTCTCCAAGGACGGCAAGACCCTCAGCGGGGCGCCTCGAACCGCTCTGGCGGCCGGCGCCTATACGGTCAACTGGCGCGTGGCCTCGCCCGACGGTCACCGCATGACGGGCTCCACGACCTTTATCGTGCGCTGAGCCATGCTGGAGTTCGCGGTCGTCCTTCTGAGGCTGGCCCAGTATGTGGGCGCCATGCTCCTGCTGGGCGTGCCCCTGTTCTTCGCCTTCAGGATGCCCACGTCGGACGCGGCCGTCGAAAGATGGCCGCGAAAGACGCTGCTGATTGCAGCGGCGGTGACCGCGGCGGCCTCGCTTGCGGCTCTGGTCCTGCAGACGGCCGTCATGGCGGGGTCGATGGCGGAGGCGCTGAAACCGGCGTCTCTGGCCTATATGGCGTTCGACATGGAGATCGGTCGCGCCTTTGTGGCGAGAGCGCTGGTCGCAGCCCTGGCCGGCGTGCTGCTTCTAGTTCTCCGACCTGGCCGGGCGACCTGGATCGACCTCACGGTTCTGGGTCTGATGGTTTGCGCCAGTCTGGCCTGGACCGGCCACGGCGCCGCAACCGAGGGCGTCCCGGGCTTCGTTCATCTCGGGGCGGACATCATTCACGCGGCTGCTGCAGCCATGTGGCTGGGCGCGCTCGCCGCCTTGGGCCTGTTCCTGGCCATTCCTCATGGAGATCCGGAGCGGGATCGACTGACCCACGACGCTCTGCACGGCTTCGCCGGCATGGGCACGCTAGCGGTCGGCCTCCTGGTCGCGACGGGTCTGGTGAACACCTGGTTCCTGGTCGGTCCCGATCGGCTGGGCGCCTTGCTGACGACGCCCTATGGCCTTCTGCTGAGCGCGAAACTGACGGTCTTCGTGGGCATGCTGGCCCTGGCCGCGTCAAATCGCTTTGTCCTGACGCCCTGTCTTCATCGTTCTCTGGAGGATGAGAGCCAGAAGCCGTCGGCGATCAGGGCCCTGCGACGCAGTCTCTTGCTGGAGACGGCCCTGGCGGTTCTCCTTCTGGGGCTGGTGGCGGTGATGGGGACGCTCGCGCCGCCCGCCGCCATGATGATGATGTGAGGCCATGGCGTTCGACGCGGCCAGCGTCGCTTCGGACGCCCCGGTGCGATGAAGCCCTCCCTTGCGTCGTCAGCGCGGGGGAGGGTCTTTCCTAGCCGAGCCTGACCCGGGTCTCGTTCAGGAAGGCGTAGTCCAGCAGGTAGAGGTTCTTGGGCGCCGGGCCCTTCCGGATGCGGCCGGCTGTGTCGTAGTGGGAGCCGTGGCACGGGCAGAACCAGCCGCCGTAGTCGCCCGTTCCGAAGGTCGGAATACACCCCAGATGGGTGCAGACGCCGATCAGGATCAGCCATTCGGCCTTTCCCGGTTTGTGGCGGCTGGCGTCCGTGGCCGGGTCGCGCAGGGGCGCGTCGTCGTCGGCGACCGCCTCGGCGATTTCCTTGGGGGTGCGGTGGCGGATGAAGACCGGCTTTCCGCGCCATTTGACCACGATCTGCTGGCCGAGCTGGACCTTGCCGTAGTCGACCTCGACCGACGAGAGGGCCAGGGTGTCGGCCGCCGGGTTCATGGAGTTGATCAGGGGCCAGAGGGCCATGCCCACGGGTCCGACGGCCATGGCGCCTGCGGCGACGTGGATGAAGTCCCGACGGTCGGGATCGGCGATGGAGGTCGGGGATTCCGTCTTGTCTGGCGAGGGCATTCGAGTTCCTCTCGAAATGGATCCTTCGCAGGCCCCTGACGGGCGTCTCGACCAGCGGCCGAACCCATCCTTCAAGAGCGCGACGGATCTGATCCTTCGGGGTCAACGTCGGGCTGGCCGAGGCTGTTCCCAGCCCCGCTCTGAAGGCGAGGCTGGGAACAGGGATGCGCCAGTCTGGGGCGCGGTTTGGACGTCGTCAGGACGCCGGTCGCGGGGCCCGGGTCGAGGAGTGATAGCTGACGATGCGCCATTCGCCGTCACGCAGTCTCAGGACGCTCGTGGCGACGCCGCGACGTTCAACCGGAGCCCGGCCGGCCGTCTTGAACGCGATCCGGAAACGATAGGTCTCGGTCGCATAGGCGATGTCGCCGACGACCGTCGCCTTCGTCACGTGATCCTGAAAGGTGAAGCTGGAGAATTCCTCGAGTTCCGGAGCGAGGTGGTGGGACAGGTACTGGGAGATGGATCCCTCGACCCCGCCCTGCTCGAAGACCTGGGCGTCCGGCCAGAAGAAGGTTTCTGCACGCGAAGCGCTGAGCGCCTCGAGCGCGCCGCGGTATCCGTCCAGCACGGCGACGGCCTTGGCCTCAGCCGTTGACTGCGCCAGCGCGGGCGTCGATTGCGCCAGCGCGGGCGCCGCGATCATCGCCGGAGCGGCGAGGGCGGCGACGGCGATGATCATGGATCTATAGGTCAAAGGGATTCTCCTTGGTCGCTTTGAACGAAACGTCCCGGCTCGGGCCGGGGCGTGGGGTGACGTCGGGCGAGAAGCCGACGAAGGATGCGCCGACCGGGCCGCTCCACGGCCACATGGACGAAGGCCGCGACGGCGAGCGATAGGGCCAGGAGCAGGGCGAGCTCCCAGAGGCCCATCCGGTAGTCGGAGGGCAGGCCGAGGAGCTTCTCAGCCAGGTTTCGCCAGACCATCAGAACCGGGATGTGGACCATGTAGAGGGCGAAGGAGGCTTCGCCCGCGAACAGCCAGGCCGGGGCGGACAGGAAGGTCCGGGCGCCGGACTTGGCGAGCAGGGCGAGCGCCAGGAGAAAGGGACCCGCAAGCAGGACGATGAGGCGATCGTCGAGCGGATATTGCATGGCGAACAGGAGCAGGCCTGTGGAGCCCGCCGCCAGGGCGAGGGAGGCTCTCGGCGAAACCCGAAACCCCTGGCCGAGATAGTAGAGGCCGATCCCGTAGAGGAATTCCGGCAGGATGCGCAGGATGCCCATGCTGCCCTCGGCGCGGGGCAGGACGGGGCCGAAGACGGCCCGGTAGACCGCGTCCAGAACGACAAACAGGAGGACGGCCAGGCCGATGATGAGCCAGGGACGGCGTCTCAGCCTCAGCGCGATCCAGGCGTAGGCTGGAAAGATCAGATAGGCGAACCATTCGGCCGAGAGGGACCAGGAGGGGCCGTTCCACTCAGCGTCCTGATAGGGAAACCAGGCCTGGACAAGAAAGAGCGTCATCAGGAAGTGGGGGAGGTTGAAGCGTCCCGCCTCCAGGGCGACCCCGACGAGGCCCGCTCCCGCCACCAGGATCAGCATCGCCAGAAGGATGAACAGGTGGGCCGGGTAGATGCGCGCGAACCGCGCGACGATGAAACGCCGGAAATCGGGTGCGGCGTCGCCCTGCAGATAGACGTGGGTCAGGATGAAGCCCGAGAGGATGAAGAAGACGTCGACGCCCAGGCGCGCGCGATTCAACAGGCCCGAGGCCTCGGGCGGGAGGGTCCAGGTCAACTGGTAGTGGAACAGGACCACGCCGAGCGCCAGGAAGAACCGGACGCTGGTCAGCGGGGCGATGGCGTCCGGAAACGGATGCTTTCCAGATGAGGGAATGAGCGCCGCCATCGGTCAGAGCGCGCGTGACGAGATGAATAGAGAGGCGGCCATGAACCCGCCGATGACGGCCGTATCCAGTCTTTCAATGACCATGCTTTCGCCCCTCCCGGCGAAGACCCGCTATAATTCTCCTACGCACGGTCTGGCTTGCGCCCCTCAAAATGCGCCACAGTGAGGCAGCGGCTCGATCCCGAGGTGAGGGATGAGCGCAGGGTCATGCGTATCCCCAGTAAGAACGTCGAAAGGCACCGATCATGGATGATCTCGGAATTTGGCTCGCGCGCTCCGCGCCCGGCGACGGCGTGTCGCTCGATCGGCTCGAGGAGGACGTCTGGAGCCGCGTGAAGGCGATCCAGGCCCAGCGGGCGACCGAACGGATTCGCCTGGCCGCAGTGGCCCTGGCTCTGGTGATCGGGGTCGCCAACGGCGGTCTCGGGGCGACATTCGCGCGGCCGAGCGTCTCGGAGATGGCGATCTTCTCGGTGGCGGCGACATCGCCCCTGGTGCGGCTGGAAGCGGGTTGATGGCGATCGCCTGGAAATCCATCGCCGTGACGGTCGCGCTGGCTGCGGCGGCGAGCGGCGTGGGCGCATGGGCCGGCGCCAGCTGGGTGCTCAACAAGCAGGCCCCGCCCTCCCTGCACGCGATCGTCCACGAGGATCTTGATCTGTCGCCGCAGCAGCTGGCCAAGATCGAGGGGATCGAAACCCGGTTCGCCGGGCAGCGCGTGCAGATGGAAGGTCGCGTCCAGGCGGCCAATCGCGAGTTGGCCGAAGCCATCAGGGTCAGCAACGGCGACAGCAGGACGGTCCAGCCGGCCGTGGATCATTTCCACGACGCCATGGGGGCCCTGCAGCAGGCGACCATCGCCCATATCTTCGAGATGCGGACGGTGATGAACGAGGCTCAGGCTCAACGCTTCGACCGGAGCGTTGTCAAGGCGCTCACCGCCGACACGCAATAGCATCCGTGCCGGACCGCCAAGCCCTGCAGACGAAAGCGGCCCACGGCGACGTCGTGGCGTTCGAAACCCTCGTGGGAGAAACCAAGACGGGTCTCTATCGGTTCGTCCGCCGCTACGTCGGCGACGCCGATGAAACCTATGATCTGGTGCAGGAAGCCTATGCCGCGGCCTGGCTGGCCATCCGCCGCTATGATCCGGAACGATCCTTCGAGGCCTGGCTGCGGACCATCGCCATCAACAAATGCCGGGACTGGAGCCGTCGCCGCAACATCCGCCGGTTGTTCATGGGCGGCGCCGATCTCCAGTCCTCGGAGGCCCTGGCCGTGGCGGACGAGGTGGCCGGCACGGAGGACCGCTATGAAGCCGCCGAGCAGGCGCAGCGTCTGCATGCCGCAATCGCCACATTGCCGCCGAAGCTGAAAGAGCCGCTGTTGCTGACGGCCATTGAGGAGCGGTCCCATGGCGAAGCCGCCGAAATCCTCGGGCTGTCGGTCAAGGCGGTCGAGATGCGGGTGGCGCGGGCGCGCCAGAAGCTGTCGCAGCTGCTGCGCCTCGAAACCTGATAGGCCTATCCCTTCGGAACCCAAGAGGCGTCACGGATTTTGCTGCATCAGGCTTCCGAGGGAAGGGAGGTCCCGCGTGCGTATCCCTTTTAGAGAGCCCGGTTCGCTTCCCGAACGGACCGGCCGTGAGGACTATGCCATGACGCTGGATCGTCGAAGCCTGCTGCGCGGCGCTGTTGTCGGCGGCGGCGTATTGAGCTTGCAGGGCCTTTTACCGGCCTGGGCCCAGACGGGCTCTCCCGGCTTGCGCGCGGATTACCCGACGCTCACGGGGGCCAGCATTGATCTTACGGTCGGACAGTCGCCGTTCACCGTGAACGGCCGGACGGCCGCCGCGACAACGATAAACGGTCAGCTCCCGGCGCCGCTGCTTCGCCTGCGCGAGGGACAGAATGTTCGCCTTGCGGTGTCGAACCAGTTGGACGAGGAGACGTCGATACATTGGCACGGCATCCTCTTGCCGTTCCAGATGGATGGCGTGCCGGGCGTCAGCTTCCCCGGCATCAAGCCGCGCGAAACCTTCGTCTATGAGTTTCCGGTCCGTCAGTCAGGGACCTTCTGGTATCACAGCCATTCGGGTTTGCAGGAGGCCTTGGGCCACTACGGTCCCATCGTCATCGATCCGGCGGGCGTCGATCCGGTCGGCTATGACCGTGAACACGTCCTGGTCCTGTCGGACTGGAGCTTCATGCATCCGCATGAAATCCTGGCCAAGCTGAAGAAGAGCCCGGGCTATTTCAATCGCCACCGGACGACCCTGGCGGGTCTGCTGGACGGATCGGACGGCATGAGCCTCTCCGAGCGCCGGATGTGGGGAGCCATGCGGATGGACCCCCGCGACGTCCTCGACGTCAACGGCACGACCTATACCTATCTGATCAACGGCCACGGCCCGCAGGAGAATTGGACCGGCCTGTTCCGGCCCGGCGAGCGGGTGCGCCTGCGCGTCATCAACGCCTCGGCCATGTCGATCTTCAACGTCCGTATCCCGGGTCTGGCCATGACCGTGGTCCAGGCCGACGGCGAGAATGTCCGCCCGGTCGAGACCGACGAGTTCCAGATCTCGGTGGCCGAGACCTATGACGTCATCGTCCGCCCGCTTGAGGACCGCGCCTACACCATCGTCTCCGAGGCCATTGACCGTTCGGGCATGGGGCGCGCGACCCTGGCGCCGCGCCTGGGCATGACGGCCGAGGTTCCGCCGCTGCGCGAGGTGCCGACCCTGACCATGAAGGACATGGGTATGGACATGGGCGGCATGGATATGGGCGGCATGGGCGGAATGGAGGGGATGGGCGCCGCGCCGATGACCGGAATGGATCACGGCGCCATGCCCGGGATGGACCACGGCGCCGCCGCCCCGGCTGGCGAGGCCATGGCCGCGATGGATCACGGATCCATGGGCGCCATGAACATGCGCGATCCCGCCAATGCGCCGCCCAACATGGCGGTGGGCGTGGGAGTCCAGACCATATCGCCGATGCCGGCGAACCGGCTCGGCGAAAGGCCGCAGGGTCTGGAGAAGGTCGACCACCGGGTGCTGGTCTATACCGACCTCGTGTCGCTGACGCCCAACAAGGACCGACGCGCGCCCAGCCGCTCCATGGAGATCCACCTGACCGGCAATATGGAGCGGTTCATGTGGGGCTTCGACGGCCGAAAATTCAGCGAACTCGTCGAACCGATCCGTTTTGAACGGAATGAACGTGTACGGGTGACCCTGGTGAACGACACCATGATGGCCCACCCCATCCATCTGCACGGGCACTTCTTCGAGCTCGTCACGGGCGGGCCGGACGGGCACCAGCCCCTGAAGCACACCGTCAATGTGGCGCCCGGCGGCAAGCTCAGTTTCGACCTCACGGCCGACAACCCGGGAGACTGGGCCTTCCATTGCCATCTGCTGATGCACATGCACGCCGGCATGTTCAACGTCGTCACCATTCGTCCGATGGAAGGAGCGGCGTCATGATCCGGGTCTCCGTTGCTCTGGTTCCTCTGATCCTGGCGGCCACGCCCGCCCTGGCGCAGACCCATGCCGGACACGGCGCAACCTCGCCGACGCGCCAAGCTTCCCCTCCGACGCAGGGATGCGTCGCAACGGGTTCAGCAGCGACGACGACGGGGCGCGCGGGGATGAGCCAGTCTCCTGTCTCGGCCTGCCCTCCGGGAACCGTACCCGCCCGCGCCGCAGGCGCCGGCCACGACATGTCGACCATGCCAATGGCGCCCGCTCCAGCGGGGCAGGCGGATCCTCACGCCGGTCACGACATGTCGACTATGGGGCGGGCCCAGCCCGCGCCGGCGACGGCGGGACATGACATGTCCATGATGCCGATGGCGCCCGCTCCAGCGGGGCAGACGGATCCCCACGCCAGTCACGACATGTCGACCATGGGACAGGCCCAGCCCGCGCCGCCGACGGCGGGACATGACATGTCGACCATGCCCATGGCGCCCGCTCCAGCGGGGCAGGCGGAGCCTCACGCCGGTCATGACATGTCGACCATGGGGCAGGCCCACCCTGCGCCGGCGAAGGCGGGACATGACATGTCCATGATGCCGATGGCGCCTGCTCCAGCGGGGCAGACGGACCCTCACGCGGGACATGACATGTCGACCATGCCCATGGCGTCGGCTCCAGCGGGGCAGACGGATCCTCATGCGGGACATGACATGGCCGGCATGGCCGGAATGGCCATGCCGCCGGACGTTCCGACAGGCGCGGACAATCCGGGACGCCCGCCTCAGACGCCGCCTCCAGCCGGCGCGCTGGACGGCCCTCCCCATGTGGCGGACCAGATCTTCAGCGCCGGGGACATGGCGGCGGCGCGCAGGGTGCTGCTGGCTGAAAACGGCGACATTCGCGTGGGCGCGGTGATGATCGACCAGTTGGAGGCGACGTCCGTCGACGGCGAGGAGGGCTATGCCTGGGACGCCCAGGGCTGGTACGGCGGGGACATTCATCGCTTCTGGTGGAAGTCGGAAGGCGAGGGCGAGTTCGGCGGAGAGCTCGAAGAGGCTGAGCTCCAGGCGCTCTACAGCCGCGCCTTCACCCCCTATTTCGACTTCCAGACCGGTCTGCGGCAGACCTATCGGCCCGAGGGCGACCGGACTGACCTTGTCGTCGGGGTCCAGGGCCTGGCGCCCTACTGGTTTGAGGTCGACGCCGCAGCCTTCCTGTCCAACAAGGGCGAACTGACGGCGCGCGCCGAGGCCGAATATGATCAGAGGATCACCCAGAAGCTGATCCTTCAGCCTCGCGCCGAGGTGAGCCTCTCTGCGGAGGACATCCCGGAGCTGGGGATCGGGTCAGGCCTGTCCACCCTGCAGGTCGGCGCCCGTCTGCGATATGAGATCCATCGCGAATTCGCGCCCTATGTCGGGGTCGAATGGACCAGGAGCTTTGGCGACACGCGCGATTTCGCCGAAGCGCGAGGGCGAAGCGCCGAAGACACCCGAGTGGTGGTCGGCATCAGGGCCTGGTTCTAGTTTTTTGGAGAAGATGATGAAGATTCAAATCGCCGCGGCGCTGGCGGCTACAGGCCTATTGGCGGCCTGTCAGCCAGCGGCCGAACAGCCCCAACCCAAGGAAGCGATTTCGGTCGCCGGGCCGGCCGCGACCCCAACGGTCCCGGCCGTCGCCCCCACGGAGGTCGCCTCCGCGACCGCACCGACGGGGCAGGCCACGCCCGCCGTTCAGAAGGCGGCCGAACCCGTCAAGGCTACGCCTGCGCGTGAGCGCGGACGTCCGTCCCAGACCCCGAACGTGAGCCCATCGCAAACCAAGCCCCAATCTGCGCCCATGCCGGGCCATGACATGCCGGGCCACGATATGTCGTCCATGCCGGACATGTCCGGCATGGACCACTCTCCGAATTAAGCCCGAACTAAGGAAGACAACCAAGATGCGTAACTTCATTCCCTTCGCGATCGCCGCCGCCATGCTGGTTTCCGCCGGCGCCGCTTCCGCCCAGGCCGCCGATCCCCACGCGGGTCATGGCGCGATGGTTATGGCTGCGCCTGCTTCAGCCGGCGTGGTGACCTCGCCGGCCGACGGCTCCATGTCCTCGAGCGCGCCCACGGCCTTCAGCATCACCTTTCCCCATGCGATGACCTTGAAGTCCCTGACGCTGGCGACGGACGGCGGTCGTCCGGCGGCCGTTCCGGTCCAGGCCGCGGCAGGCACGAAGGCGACAGTCTCCCTGCCTGCGCTTGGAAAGGGCAATCACGTTCTGGCCTGGTCGGCCGAGGGCGCCGACGGCCACGCTATGAGCGGGGTCGCCCGCTTCATGGTCCACTAGAAACTTCCCTCGCTCCGGTCGGTTCGGGCCCGTCATGGCCCGGCCGACTGGAGCTTCCAGAGCGATCTTGACTTGTTGATGCTCTAAGCGTGTAACCTGACCGTGTGATGTGGAACCTTCTCCGCACAGTTCTGCTCGTCTTTGCCCTGGCCGGATTTTTCGGCCAGTCGACGGCTCATGCCATGCCGATCCAGCTGTTTCACAACGCCGGGGTCGGGGCGGAGGCGATGGACTGCGCCGAGACCATGGACATGGCCGGCGACACGACCGGAAATCCCGGCGACTGCTGCAAGGACATGACGCCGGAGTGCGTCGCCAAGATGGGCTGCGCCGCCGTAGCCGCGCCCTTGCCGCCACTGGTCCTGATCCCGCCCCCCGTCGCGCCGCTATTGATCGCCTTCGTGAATTTGAACATCACGCGGGAAGGGGCCGGGCCGGCGCCGCTATTTTCTCCTCCGCAACAGCAGGGCTGAACCGCCCCTTGGTTTGATCGGCCGCGCCCCACGGCGGGTCCTGTCACGCCCATGGAAAGCCATGCCCCCTGCGTCGCGCCGTTCACGGCCGACGCCTGCTGTTCCGAAGGAAGATTTCATGCTCCCCCGTTTCAAACCGGCGGCCAGGGCGACCGTGCTTGCGCTCGCCGCCGCCAGCCTGTCAGGGGCTGCGGCGGCCCGGGCCGAGCCCCTGACGTTCGAGGCCGCCATGGCCCGCGCGGCGTCGGACGCGCCTGATCTGCGCGCCAGCGCCCTTGGCGTCGATGCAGCCCGTGCGGCCGTGGTCGCGGCCGGGCGGCTGCCCGATCCAAGCCTCAAATTCGGACTGGACGGCTTTCCCGTGACCGGGCCCATGGCCGGGCGGTTCGGTGAAGACGACTTCACCGCCCTGCGGGTCGGCGTCGAGCAGGAGCTGCCCAGCCGGGCGCGCCGTCGCGCCGAGCGCGGCCTGGCCGAGGCCGCCATCGGCGTGGCGGTGGCCGACAACGCCACGGCGCTGCGCGAGGTGCGGATCGCGGCGGGCCTGGCCTGGATCGATCTCTATTATTCGGGTCGCAAGCTGGCCGCCGTGGACGAGGTCCTGGCGACGCTTCAACCGCTTTGGGACGCCGCGCCGTCCGGGGTGGCGTCGGGGGCGGATCGTCCGGCCATGGCCCTGGCGCCGATCCAGTTGAAGGCGGCGTTGGACGATCGGCGCAGCCGGCTGGTCGCCGAGAGGGAGGCCGCGCGCGCCGCATTGACCCGCTGGACCGGCGATCCGGCCCCCACAACGGACGGCGCGCCGCCGTCAGATGCGCCGGACCCGTCGGCCTTGCGCATGGGCCTCGAGGACCTGCCCATGCTGAAGGCTTACGAGGCCGAAGACCGGCGGGCTAAGGCCGAACTCGACCTGGCCCGGGCCGGACGGCGTCCGGACTGGTCGGTCGAGGCCAGCTATCAGCGCCGCGACCCCGCGTTCGGCGACATGGTCTCGGTGGGCGCCAGCGTGCGCCTGCCGCTGTTTCAGCGACAACGTCAGGAGCCTTTGATCGCAGCGCGGTCCGCCGACGCGCGGCGGGTCAGCGCCGAACGTGAGGGGACGCGCCGCCAACTGGAGGCGGACCTGCAGCGCGATCTGGCCCAACACGCCATGGACCACGATCAGTGGACCCGGGCGCGCGACATCGTCCTGCCGGCCGTCATGCAACAGTCCGACCTGGAGACCGCCGCCTATGCCGCGGGTCGGATCGGGATCTCCGAAATCGTCCAGGCCTTCACCGCCGTGGCCAACGCCCGGCTGGACGCGCTGGACAAGGAGGCGGCGGTGATGCGCCACGCCGCCGAAATCACCCTGACCTATGGGAGCGGCCGATGAGCGGGTTCAGCTATAATCGTCTCGGCGTCGCCCTGGGCGCTCTGGTGCTGGTGGGGATCGGCGTCGGGACCGGCGTGGTGATCGGTCAGCGATCCAGCGGCCCCGGCGGCGAGGGGGCTCCTGCCGCAGACGAGGCAGGAGGCCGCAAGGTCCTCTACTACTATGACCCGATGTATCCGGATCGAAAGTTCGACAAGCCGGGCCCGTCGCCCTTCATGGACATGCCCCTGGTCGCCAAGTACGCCGACGAGGGCGGGGCTGGCGCAGCGTCCAGCGGCGTGCGTATCGATCCGGCCTTGACCCAGAACCTGGGGGTTCGGTTCGCGACGGCGCGGATGGGAACCCTGGGCGGCGACCTGAACGCCACGGCCGTGATCGACTACAATCAGCGGGATGTGGCGATCGTGCAGTCGCGAGCCGACGGCTTCGTACAGCGGGTCTATGATCGCGCGCCCGGCGATGTGGTCGCTGCGGGCGCGCCCCTGGTCGATCTGCTGGTCCCCAGTTGGGGCGGGGCGCAGACGGAATATCTGGCGGTGCGGCGCACCGGCGACGCCGCCCTGATCCAGGCCGCGCGGCGCCGGCTGGTCCTGATGGGGATGTCCGACGGCCTGATCGCCTCGGTCGAACGCAGCGGGCGGCCGCGCGACACGATCACCATCGCCAGCCCCGTCGCAGGGGCGATCCGCACCCTGGCGGTCCGGCCCGGCATGAGCGTGACGCAAGGCGCCTCCCTGGCCGAGGTCAGCGGCCTGTCGACCGTCTGGCTCAACGCCGCCATCCCCGAAGCCCTCGCCGGACAGCTGCGGGTCGGACAGTCCGTGGAGGCGACCCTGTCGGCCTTCCCGTCCGAACGCTTCACCGGTCGCCTGACCGCCCTGCTGCCGGAGGTGTCGGGCGACAGCCGCACCCTTACGGGCCGTATCGAATTGGCGAACCGGGGCGGGCGTCTGCGGCCGGGCATGTTCGGCCGGGTGGTTTTCGGCGGGGCGACCACGCCTGCGCTTCTGGTGCCGACCGAGGCGGTCATTCGCACCGGTCAGCGCGACATTGTCATGCTGGCCTTGCCCGAGGGGCGCTATCAGCCGGCCCAGGTCCGGGTCGGGCGAGAGGGCGGCGGCCAGACGGAAATCCTGGCGGGTCTGAGCGTCGGAGAGCGGGTCATCGCCTCCGGCCAGTTCCTGATCGATTCCGAGGCCAGCCTGTCGGGCGTGGAGGCGCGGCCCATCGACGGCGCCGCGCTCCCGGCAAATGGGACGGCGAAGATGGAGCCGGGCCGATGATCGCGGGCGTCATCAGAGCCTCGGTCAAGGGGCGGGTCTTCGTCCTGATGGCGGCGCTGGCCCTGCTGGTCGCGGGGCTCTGGGCGGTCAGGAACACCTCGGTCGACGCCTTGCCGGACCTGTCGGACGTCCAGGTCATCATCCGCACCAGCTACCCCGGCCAGGCTCCGCAGATCGTCGAGAACCAGGTCACCTATCCCCTGGCGACCACCATGCTGTCGGTGCCGGGCGCCAGGACCGTGCGCGGCTATTCCTTCTTCGGCGACAGCTATGTCTATGTCCTGTTCGAGGACGGCACCGACCTTTACTGGGCCCGGTCGCGGGTGCTGGAATACCTCAGCCAGGTCCAGTCCAGACTTCCCGACAGCGCCCGCCCCGCGCTCGGCCCCGACGCCACGGGCGTGGGCTGGATCTATGAATACGCCCTGGTCGACCGGAGCGGGCGTCACGACCTGGCGCAGCTTCGCAGCCTGCAGGACTGGTTCCTGCGCTATGAGCTCAAGACCGTGCCGGGGGTGGCCGAGGTCGCGGCCATCGGCGGCATGGTGCGGCAGTATCAGGTCGTCCTGGACCCGATCAAACTGGCCGCTTACGGCGTCATGCACCAGCAGGCGGTCGAGGCCGTCCAGCGCGCCAATGGAGAGACGGGCGGCTCGGTGCTGGAGTTGGCCGAGGCCGAATATATGGTCCGGGCCAACGGCTATCTGACCAATCTGGACGACTTCCGCGCCATACCGATCCGCACCGCGGCCGGCGGCGCGCCCGTGACCTTGGGCGACGTGGCGACCATCCAGATCGGCCCGGAGATGCGGCGTAGCATCGCCGAACTGAACGGCGAGGGCGAGGTGGCCGGCGGGGTGGTGGTGCTGCGCTCGGGCGAGAACGCGCGGGCGACCATCAAGGCCGTGCGCGACAAGCTCCACACCCTGAAGGCCGGCCTGCCTCCGGGCGTGGAGGTCGTCACGACCTACGACCGGTCGCAACTGATCGACCGCGCCGTTTCCAACCTCAGCCACAAGCTGATCGAGGAGTTCATCATCGTCGCGCTCGTCTGCGGCCTGTTCCTGTGGCACGCGCGTTCAGCGCTCGTCGCCATCCTGACCCTGCCGCTGGGGGTGCTGGCGGCCTTTCTGCTGATGCATGCCCAGGGGGTGAACGCCAACATCATGTCGCTGGGCGGGATCGCCATCGCCATCGGGGCCATGGTCGATGGGGCGATCGTCATGATCGAGAACGCCCACAAACATATCGAACGATGGGAGCAGGATCATCCTGGCGAGAAGCTGGCCGGAGAGACGCGCTGGACCGTCATCACCGAGGCGGCGGCCGAGGTCGGCCCGGCGCTGTTCCTCAGCCTCGTGATCATCACCCTGTCCTTCGTGCCGGTCTTTACGCTGCAGGCGCAGGAGGGGCGGCTGTTCGCGCCGCTGGCCTTCACCAAGAGCTACGCCATGGCGGCGGCCGCCATTCTGTCGATCACCCTGGTTCCCGTGCTGATGGGCTATCTGATCCGGGGGCGAATACCCGCCGAGCAGAGCAATCCGATCAATCGCGGACTGACGCGCGCCTATCGTCATCCGCTGGACTGGGTTCTGAAGCGGCCGAGGACCACCCTGGCCATCGCGGCCCTGGCCTTCGCCACCACCGCCTGGCCCCTGAGCCAGCTGGGCGGGGAGTTCATGCCCCCCATGGACGAGGGCGACCTGCTGTATATGCCCTCGGCCCTGCCGGGCCTGTCGACCGCCAAGGCCGCCGAACTTTTGCAGCAGACGGACCGGATGATCCGTTCCGTGCCCGAGGTCGCGACCGTGTTCGGCAAGGCGGGGCGGGCCGAGACGGCGACTGATGCTGCGCCGCTGGAGATGTTCGAGACCACGATCCAGTTCAAGCCGCGCGATCAGTGGCGGCCGGGCATGACGCCGGAGAAACTGGTCGAGGAGCTGGACCGCGTGGTGCGGGCGCCGGGCCTGGCCAATCTCTGGGTGTCTCCGATCCGCAACCGCATCGACATGCTGGCGACCGGGATCAAGAGCCCGATCGGGGTCAAGGTCTCCGGGGCCGACCTTGCCGAGATCGACCGTATCGGCGGCGAGGTGGCGAAGGTCGCCCAGACCGTGCCGGGGGTGACTTCGGCCCTGGCCGAGCGTCTGACCGGCGGGCGCTATGTCGATGTCGACATCGATCGGCAGGCGGCGGGCCGATACGGGCTGAACATCGCCGACGTTCAGTCGATCGTGTCCGGCGCCATCGGCGGCGAGACGATCGGCCAGACGGTCGAAGGCCTGGCCCGCTATCCGATCAATGTGCGCTACCCGCGCGAACTGCGCGACGATCTCGAGCAACTGAGAGCGCTGCCGATCCTGACGCCGTCAGGCCAGCAGATCACCCTGGGCACAGTGGCGAAACTCGAGATCGCCGACGGACCGCCCATGCTGAAGTCCGAGAACGGCCGCCCCTCGACCTGGGTCTATGTCGATGTGCGGGGGCGCGACCTGGCCTCCGTCGTCGCCGATCTGAAAAGAGCTGTGGCCCGGGACGTGCGTCTGAACCCGGGTGTCACAATCGCCTATTCGGGACAGTACGAATATCTGGAGCGGGCGGCGAACCGCCTCAAGATCGTGGCCCCTGCCACGCTCGTGATCATCTTCATCCTGCTGTATCTGACCTTCGGTCGTTTCGACGAGGCGCTGCTGATCATGGCCTCCTTGCCCTTCGCCCTGACCGGCGGAATCTGGATGCTCTACCTGCTGGGCTATCACCAGTCGGTGGCGACCGGCGTCGGCTTCATCGCCCTGGCCGGCCTTTCTGCCGAGTTCGGCGTGGTCATGCTGATCTACCTCAAGCAGGCGCTGAGGGATCGGGGGCCGAGCCCCGATCGCAATCAGGTGGAGGCGGCGGTCCGGGAGGGAGCCTTGCTTCGGGTGAGACCCAAGGCCATGACGGTCGCCGTCATCATCGCCGGCCTGTTGCCGATCCTGATCGGTCACGGCGCCGGATCGGAAATCATGAGCCGCATCGCCGCGCCGGTCATCGGCGGCATGCTGACCGCGCCCCTGCTGTCCATGCTGGTGATCCCGGCCGGATACCTCCTGCTTCGCCGTCGAAAGCTTCCATCCCCCACGTTCAACCCTGGAGAACCCAAATGAAACACGCCCTCATTCTCTCGGCCGGCCTGGCCGTCAGCCTCGCAGCCTGCAACCAGAAAACGGAACCCGCGCCGGTCGAGGTGCCGGCCGCCGCTCCGGCGACCGCCGGCGACATGGCCGCCACGCCCATGGCGCCGGCCGAAACCGTCAAGTCGGGCGTCGGAACGGGCGTGATCACCAAGGTCGATGCGACGACGGGCTCGGTCACGATCGATCACGGTCCGATCCCGGGCGTCGACTGGCCCGCCATGACCATGAGCTTCAAGGCGGCCCCGGCCGTGATGGAGAAGGCCAAGGTCGGCGAGCGCGTCCAGTTCGACGTGACCGTGCGCGGTCGCGAATCCGAAGTGACCGCGATCCGGCCCGAATAGGCCGATCATCCCGACGAGGCGGGGATCGGCGCAGGCCGATGTCGAGGCCGTTCTGCGTCCCGACCAGGCATAAAGAGAGGCTCCGCCGCACAATCGGCGGGGCCTTTGCCTTGTTAGCGACGAACCGGGTTCGCGCCTTCGAAGGTCATGAAAGGGGCGGGGGCGCCGCTGCCGAAGCGCATGACGCCGTAGGTTCGGGGGCGTAGCCGGGCGCCTCCATGCCGCGCGAGGCGCCGAACAGGAGCCGAAAAGGCTGAAAACTCGCCGCGCGCCCTCTGGGGGCGCGCGGCCTTTTCGCGGAACCACATAGTTGCGAAAGGAGCTTGAGTTTCGGCGTCATGAAACGAGCCCATAGGCAGGGAGCAATGATGCTGGACCTACTCGTGACGACACGATCGCACGTCGTTTTCACCTTCCCCTACTGTATCGGACACTCGGCTTCGAAACACGCAGGTCGCTCGCGCCGAGATATTTGGCGCGGGACGGTTTCAGTTTTCGCCATCTTTGACTCGCGCTCGGCCCTTTTGAAGGCGCAGGGTCAACGGCCGCTTTCGTCACGACCCACTGCAGCCTCGAAGGTCAAAGACGCGTTGTTGGTGACGAAGCGTCCACCCCTCTCCGTCGGTGCATCCAGCGTCGCGGCGACCAACATGACAGGACCGGTTACGCCGTCCGGAATCCGTAGCCGGCCCTCTGCGTCGGTTTGAACCGCGCGCCTTTCGTCCTGTCCAAACCTGATCGTGACGGGTTGCGCCGGTATTGGATGCCCATTTCTGACCAGTTGGAAGGTCGCAGGACTATTCTGGCCAGCCACGAACTCGGGGAGAAACTCGACCTCTAGCCCCGTCGCTCCCCCCGCCGTCGGGGTGCAGGTCTGGAAGCAGACGAGCGTCTTGGCCAGCCGGCGCGATCTCACTTCAAGCGGCGCGCCTTCAGGCAGCAGTCGGCGCACTGTCGCTACATCCTCGGCCTTGAAGGGGTGCTCCTCCAGATAGGTGTCGACCTGGTCAGGCCGCCAGGTGGATTCGCCCCAGATCGTCAGAAGCGTCACGGTCGCCATCCCCTGGGCGTCACTGGACACCGCCAGGCGCAGGGACTTGGCTTGGGCCCCGACGGTTACGGCCGCCGGACGACCATCGACCACCGCCCGGACCTCGGCGACGCGGCTGCGGGGCGAACCCACGTTGAGGGCAGGGAAGTCCGACGACGAGGTTGCGTGGACAATGAGCGGGTGTCCCATCGGCCCGACGAAACGCTCCGGCGCCAGGAAGAAGTCGTGGGCGGCGGCCGCCCCGGCGAACAGGCTCAGGCCCGAGACCATAGCCACCATCAGATTCGTTCTCATGTCGTGTATTCTTCTCTTGATCTGTTGTTTCGCCGGTGTCTGCGCCGGCCGATATCGTTTGAGTGTCCTGGCGCCCCCTTAGCCTTGCAGCGGCGAGGGGGCGCCTTCAGCGGACCTAGAAGCGCGCGGTCAGTCCGAGGTAATATCGGCGACCGATCAGGTCGTAGCTCGAGGGATCGGTGTTGGCGGCGATCGCGGGTGCATAGACCGGTGGTTGTTCGTCTGTCAGATTGTTGACGCCAGCCCGCAGCGAGACGACCTCGTTCACTTTGAAACCGGCATTGAGGTCGATGTAGTGGATGGCGTCGACAACCTGGCTTCGGTTGTTGAAATTCTCGACTGATCCTTGGTAGCGCCACCGCAGGCCGACGTTCCACGGGTCCTGACTCCAGTTCAGCGTGGAAAGGACCTTCCACTCGGGTAGGGTCAGGCCGAAGCTGTTTGAGATCGTGCCTTTGCGATCCGTGAAGGCGCCGCCCGGAATGTCCTGCCGCTCCCATTTCAGGAGCTTCGTGCCGGTGACGTTCAGGGCCAGGCTTCCCCAATCCGGCGCGCCGAGATCGACCAGGTCGATTCGCCAATCGACTTGGAAGTCGATGCCCTTGGTCTCCAGCGTGCCGAGGTTGGCGTTGGTCTCGAAGGTATTGGTGATCTGTCCCGAGTTCGGATCTCGGCTGAACATGCGGCAGAAGATGTTGTTCGGATCGTAGGTCGGATTGGACGCGCCGTCCTGATTGTAGCAGCGACGCAGTTGTTCAGTCGTCGATACCGTGCCGACCACCTTCTCGATCGTGATATCGTAGTAGTCGATAGATCCGGACACCCGGCTGAGCCACGGGGCCGCAAACGGCGACTGCCAGGTGGCGCCCACGGTGAAGGAATCTGCGGTCTCCTCCTCCAGCATCGGGTTGCCCCCGGTGACCCCAGAGACCTGAGAGTTGGAGAAGGTGTAGGAATCGATCACCTGAGTCGGGACATTCTGCGCCAGGCACAGGGTTCGCACCGCATTGGCGTTTGCCGCGCCCGGCGTGCGATACGCGCCGCGAATATCGCAGGGATCCCCGGAGAACTGGCGCGCGCCGGTCGAGGAAACCGGCACCCCGATCGACGGGAAGCTCAGATTCTGCGCTGCGAACAGCTCGCCGATAGAGGGCGCGCGGACCGCGCGCTGAACGCCGCCGCGGAAGCGTAGCCCGTTGAGCGCTTCCCAGCTGAGATCGGCCTTGTAGGATCCGACCCTTCCGATCGTTTCGTAGTCCGAGACGCGGTAGCCGAGATTTGTCTCCAGACTGCGCACAAACGGCAGATTGCTAAGCAACGGGATCAGGACCTCGCCGTAGAGCTCCGACACTTGATCCGACCCCGATAGCGGCTGGCCGGAGTTGCCGGCCAGCTCAGGCCCGGTGACGCCGTTGAGGGTGAATGTGCTGAGCAGCAGGTTATCGGGCGAAAAGTTGTAGTTCTGCTCGCGGTAGGCTGCGCCGACGGCCGCGCGGACCTCGCCGGCGGGCAGGGTGAACAGGCCGCCTTGCAGGTTCAGTTCAGCGACGCTCTGGTCGTTCGTGGTCACATTTTTGGCCACCCGGCCGACATAGGCGATGCAGGCCGCGCTCATTGGGTTGACGCCGAAGGGATTGAAACCGCCGGCGCAGATCGACGCCCCGCCGTCGGGGGCGTCCAGGAGCCGCTGCAGCGCCGAGCGAGCGAGGTAGCCGGTGTAGACGGTGCCGTTGTTCACTCGGCCATAGGAAACATAGGCGTCGTAGGTCCAGTCGCGGAGGCCGACGAGGTCACCGCGTATGCCCGTGTTGATCTGATAGACGTTGTAGTCCTCGGACTGGCGTCGCGGGCCGAGTTCGTTGAAGCGCTTGTCGAGGCGGAAGCTTCCGGCCGGGTTCGGGCGGGAGTCCAGGACGCTGCGCAGCTCGGCGGGAATGAACGGGTTGGTCGATGGAATGCGGAACCCGGTGGTCGGTCCGGTGGCCGGGTTGGAGGCCAACTGATTGCCGGCTTCGTACTGGGAGAACAGGAAGTCGGCGTATAGCTCCACCGCAGAGTTGATCTCGTAGTCCGCCGCCGCATACACATTGTACCGCTTCTGCGGGATGATCATGTAATTGCGGTCGACGGTGCTGTAGGCGAAGTCCGTCTGCTGGAGCGGACCGGGCGTGCGGAAGCCTTCGTAATCGACGCCGCCTGGGCTGACGTAGTCGCGCGCGCCCCGATAGGTGAACAGGGTCCCATTGTTGTTGAAGCCGAAAGTGTCGCCCCGGGCGGCGCCGGGGACGGCGGCGTTGACAGCGGCGGCCGTCGGCAGGTTGGTGGCGTCGAACACGGTCGAGCCTAAGGGCGACGTGCCGGCAAAGCCCCCGATCAGCGAAAAGGCGCGACTGGCGTTGAGGACGGAGGCGCGGTTTGAATAGCTGGCCGACAACACCGCATGTCCGCGGCCATCGGCGATGTCGCCGCCCAGGGTCAGGCTGACCGCTTCGGTCGAGGCGTCGCCCCGGTCCGAGGATCCATACTGGGCGTCGAACTGCAGGCCTTCGAAGTTTCCATCGAGCAGGAAGTTGAGCACGCCGCCGACGGCGTCCGATCCATAGGTCGAAGAGGCGCCGCCAGTAATCGTCTCGATACTGGAGATGAGCGGCGTCGGCAGCAGATTGAGATCGACGACGGACGAAGCGTTGGACGGAACTATGCGGCGGCCATTCAGCAGCACCAAGGTGCGGGTCGAGCCCAGTCCGCGGAGCTGGACGTTCGCCTGGCCGGCCAGGTTCGGACTGTTCGACGCGGCGTTGCCCAGAGCGGTGAACTGCGGAAGATCGTTGATCAGACTTTCGATATTGACCGACCCCGTCGCCTTAAAGTCTTCCTGGGTCATGGTCACGATCGGGCTGTTGGCGCTGTAGTCTTGGCGCGCGATACGAGAGCCGGTGACGACGATTGTGTCTATTTCAACGGCAGCGTCTGACGATTGAGGAGCGGCCGGAGTTTGGATCTGGGCGGCGGCAGGCAAGGCCGGCAATGTGGCGGCGGCGATCACCAGGCCCGAAAGGACTGAAGACGTGACGAGCTGGCTTCTGAAAGAGATGTTGGCCAAAGGCTTTTTCCCGCTAATTTTTTGGCCGAAATGCGGCCCCCTATTTCGACTTACGCAGCGCGGCGAGCTCCCCCCTCGGCGCCGACACGATTTTTTTACAGGCCGCGCGAGATCTGCCCGTGCGAAAGCCGTGGTTCCCTCGAGTGCTGGAACGCAAGTGGCCGCGCCCTTTCGCGTGACGGTTTCCGGCCCGAATGCTTGCTGGAGGTGCTGGTCGAGGTGATCCGGGAGACGTTCGACGATGCGATTTCAACATGCCGCGCAGAGCCCTGGAGAAGGGTAGAATCCTCAAGGTCCTTCTTTACGGGTCATATGCGCGAAGCGACTGGGGCCACGACCTGGACGGCTGTTACTGCTCGGGCTTCGTCCTACTGGTCGTCGCCGACCACGAAGATCTACCTATGGCGCGTTCTGGCTACACGCGACCAACCGAAACGATGCCGGGCGAAGGCGAAATCCGCGAGGTCGGCGAGGGCATCCAGTTTGATGGGACTGTGCGCGGTCGCGAACCCGAAGTGACTGCGATCCGGCCTGAGTAGGCCGGACATTCCGGTTGAGCGGGCGATCAAGCGCGTCTTTCACCTGGTCGAGGTCGATGGCTCAATTGCATCTAACCCTAAAGGCTCCCCCTGGAGAGGGCGCCGCAGGCGATGGTCTGGTCCGCGATGGGAGATACGAAAAGGCCCCGCCGGCTAGCCGGCGGGGCCATCTGTCATAGCGGAGCAGGGGGGCTAGCGGACGGGCGTCGCGCCTTCGAAGGTCATGAAGCGGGCGGGCTGGCCCGCGTCGAAGCGCATGACGTCATAGCGTTCGGGGGCGTAGCCGGGGGCTTCCATGCCGGGCGAGCCGGTCGGCATGCCGCCGACGCCGATGCCGCGCGAGGCACCGGGCGATTTCAGGAAGGCGTTGACGGCGGCGGCGGGGACGTGGCCCTCGATCACCTTGCCGTCGACGACGGCCGTATGGCAGCTCCAGAGGGCTTCCGGCACGCCCAGGCGGGCTTTCACCGGCGCCAGGTCGTCAGTGGGGACGACGCGGATCGTATAGCCGGCCTTGCGCATATGCTCGACCCAGCCGCCGCAGCAGCCGCAGGAATCGCTCTTGTAGACGGTCATGTCCGAGGCATGGGCCACGGTCGGCAGGCCGTTCAGCAGGAAGCCCGCGCCGCCGAGGATGGCGACGCCGGCGGCGAGGGCGGAAAGCTTGAGCTTGTTCATGGTCAGGCGGCCTCGGCCGGATAGCCGGCGGCGTCCAGCGCGGTCAGCAGGGTTTGACGGTCGGCGGCAGTCGTCACCTCGACGCGGCGGGCCTCGATGTCGGCCTTGACGGCGGCGGAGGCGTCCACGGCGTGGATGGCCTTCTCGACGCCGGCGGCGCAGCCGCCGCAGCGCATCTTGGGAATGTGGAGCACCTGTAGATCGGAAGTCCCGGGAACATGGGCGGACATGGGCGAACCTTTCAAAAATGAACGCCTGCCGGTTCTAATCCTTACCCTTATGGGAAGGTCAACGGCTGGAACCATGATTTTTAGTATGGGTTAGCTGGGGGACCTGACGCGCTGCGTGTGCAGGGAAATCGAATCTGGACGTAGGAGACGCGACGTGAACAAGGGTCAATACCGGTCGTTCGGGATCGAGCTGGTTCTCGATTTCATCGTCATGTATCTCGTCATGTATACAATGATCGCCACGCTGGATCATTTCTACCTCAACCTCAACAACGTCTACATGACGCTCATGATGGTCACCCCCATGGCGATCCTCATGCTCTGGTTCATGCGGTCCATGTACCCCTCGCGAAAGCTGAATCTGGCGATCGTCGGCGGCGCCGCGGCGGCGTTCGTCCTCGCCTTTGTCGGCATGCGGACCCAGGCGGGGGTGGGCGACAAGGAGTTCCTCCGGTCCATGATCCCGCATCATTCCGGCGCGATTCTGATGTGCGAGCAGGCCTCGATCCGCGATCCGGAGATTATCGCCCTGTGCGATCGGATCATCCGGGCCCAGGACGATGAGATCGCTCAGATGCAGGCGATCCTGAAGCGCCTCTAGGCGGCTGCGTTCGTCGTCGAGAAGGGACAGCAACGCTCCTGACGCGGGCCGCCGCAAGGGTTTGGGGCCTGGGTGCTCCGGCGTCTCCACATATGACCCCCTTGAATTCTTCTGAAGCGAACTTCGCAAGCGCTTGTGTGGCGACCTGTCGCAAGGGATGGAGCGTGCGGGTGCGTAATACCCTGTGAAGCTCACGCCGAAGTCGTCGGTCGTGAAGTGCGTTCAAGGAAGGATGATCCATCATATGTCGAGCATGGCTCTCGATCGCAGGTCCCTGTTGCGGGGCGCAGCCGTTAGCGGCGGACTACTGGGCCTCTCCGGCCTGATGCCGGCCTGGGCCCAGACGGGTTCCCCGGGACTGCGCGCCGATCTGCCGACGCTGACGGGACCCAACATCGACCTGACCGTTGGAGACGCCAGCTTCACCGTCGGCGGGCGCACGGGCCACGCCTTCATGATCAACGGCCTGCTGCCTGCGCCCCTGCTGCGGATGCGTGAGGGCCAGAACGTGCGCCTGTCGGTGACCAATACCCTGGACGAGGACACCTCGATCCACTGGCACGGCCTGTTGCTGCCCTTCCAGATGGACGGCGTGCCGGGCGTCAGCTTCCCCGGCATCAAGCCGCGCGAGACCTTTGTCTATGAGTTCCCGCTGAAGCAGTCGGGCACATACTGGTATCACAGCCATTCGGGCCTGCAGGAGGCCATGGGCCACTACGGCCCCATCGTCATCGACCCGGCGGGCGTCGATCCGGTCGGCTATGACCGCGAGCATGTTCTGGTCCTGTCGGACTGGAGCTTCATGCATCCGCACGAAATCCTGGCCAAGCTGAAGAAGAGCCCCGGCTACTTCAACATGCAGAAGACCACCCTGGCGGGCCTGCTGGACGGATCGGACGGCATGAGTCTGGCCGAGCGCCGGATGTGGGGCGGGATGCGCATGGACCCGCGCGACATCCTCGACGTCAACGGCACGACCTATACCTATCTGGTCAACGGCCACGGACCCGAAGAGAACTGGACCGGCCTGTTCCGGCCCGGCGAGCGGGTGCGCCTGCGCGTCATCAACGCCTCGGCCATGTCGATCTTCAACGTCCGCATTCCGGGTCTGGCCATGACCGTGGTGCAGGCCGACGGCGAGCACGTCCGCCCGGTCGAGGTGGACGAATTCCAGATCTCGGTCGCCGAGACCTATGACGTCATCGTTCGCCCGACCGAGGACCGGGCCTACACCATCGTGTCCGAAGCCATCGACCGTTCGGGCATGGGCCGTGCGACCCTGGCCCCGCGTCTGGGCATGACGGCCGAGGTGCCGCCGCTGCGCAAGGTGCCGAACCTGACCATGGCCGATATGGGCATGGGGGGCATGGATCACGGCTCGATGGCCGGGATGGATCATTCGGCGCACGGAGCCGCGGGGGGCGCTGCCGCCGGGGCCGCAGCCGCCGCGCCGATGGACCACGGCGCCATGAGCATGCGCGACCCCAACAACGCTCCCGCCGACATGGCGGTCGGCGTCGGGGTGGACGCCATCGCGCCCGCGCCCGCCAACCGTCTGGGCGAGCGGCCGCAAGGCCTTCAGGACGTCGATCACCGGGTGCTGGTCTATACCGACCTGCGCTCGCTGACGCCGAATACGGACACCCGCGCGCCGTCGCGTTCGATGGAAATCCATCTGACCGGCAATATGGAACGGTTCATGTGGGGCTTTGACGGGCGCAAGTTCTCGGAGCTGGTCGAGCCGATCCGCTTCGAGCTGAACGAGCGGGTCCGCGTCACCCTGGTCAACGACACCATGATGGCCCACCCGATCCACCTGCACGGCCACTTCTTCGAGCTGGTCAACGGTCACGACGGCTATCAGCCGCTGAAGCACACGGTCAATGTGGCGCCGGGGGGCAAGGTCACCTTCGACCTGACCGCCAATGCGCCGGGCGACTGGGCCTTCCACTGTCACCTGCTGATGCACATGCATGCAGGGATGTTCAACGTCGTCACGGTTCGTCCGCTGGAAGGAGCCGCCCGATGAGCCGCGCCCTGTTCGCCGCTGTCGCGGTCCTGCCCCTGATGCTGGCCGCCGGCGCCGCCGTCGCCCAGAGCCATGGGGGACATGCGGGCCACGGCGCCCAAGCTGCACCCGCCCGTCCGCCGCAAGCTCGCCCGACTCCTGCGTCCAAGCCCAAGCCGCGTGCCGCCGCCCCCAGACGCGCCACGCCGCCGGCCTCGGCTCAGGCGCCCGCCGCCGACCCTCATGCGGGTCACGACATGAGCTCCGCCCCGGCGGCTGCAGCCGACCCGCACGCTGGCCATGATATGAGCGGGATGCAGACGGCTCCGGCCACGGCGCCCGCTGCCGATCCTCATGCGGGTCACGACATGAGCGCCATGCAGACATCTCCGGCTCAGCCCGGCGTCTCCGATCCTCATGCGGGCCACGACATGAGCGCGGTTCCGCCGGCAGCAGACCCCCACGCCGGGCACGACATGTCGGCCATGGCGGGCGGCGCGCCCAACATCCCGACCAGCGTGGACGCTGTCGGGGGGCGGATGGTCGAGACGCCGCCGCCGGCTGCGGCTCGCGCCGCGCCCGCCCATGCGGCGGACCTGTTGTTCGACCCGGTCGTCATGGCGGCGTCGCGCAAGCAACTGCTGGTCGAGAACGGCGACATCCGCTCGACCGCCGTGTTGATCGACTCCATCGAGGCCAGCTTCGGCGACGGCGAGGAAACCTACAGCTGGAACGCCCAGGGCTGGACCGGCGGCGACATCAACCGCTTCTGGTGGAAGACCGAGGGCGAGGGCGAGTTCGGCGGCCGGTTGCACGAGGCCGAGGTCCAGGCCCTCTACAGCCGCGCCGTCGCCCCCTTCTGGGACGTTCAGGCGGGCGTGCGTCAGGACTTCCGCCCCGACGGCGAGGACACCACCCACCTTACCGTCGGCGTCCAGGGCGTGGCCCCCTACTGGTTCGAGATGGGGGCCGCCGCCTTCCTGTCGACCGAGGGCGATCTGACCGCCCGCGTGGAGGCCGAATACGACCAGCGCATCACCCAGAAGTGGATCCTGCAGCCGGCGGTCGAAGTGGCCCTTTCGGCCAGCGACATCCCCGAGCTGGAGATCGGTTCGGGCCTGACGTCCGTCACGGCGGGTCTTCGCCTGCGCTACGAAATCCGCAAGGAGTTCGCGCCCTACGTCGGGGTCGAGTGGAGCCGGTCGCTGGGCGACACCGCCGATTACGCCAAGGCGCGCGGCGAGGATCCCGAAGATTTCCGCCTGGTCGTCGGGATCAAGGCCTGGTTCTGATCGCACCGAAAAGCCGACGGCGGTTCCAGGATCGTCGTCGGCGCGACGCCGCCTCCGATGAACGACCGTCAGTCGACGCCGCCCGTCCAGGGCGGCGGGTCGCTGGCCGGAAATGAGTCGACGCCCGCCCGCTCCACTTCATCAAGGGGTTCGGGTGGGCGACGGCGCCGAATGATGCCCTCCTGAGCGCCTTCAGCGGCGATCGCCGCAGCGATCAGCGGCGCAAGCCCTATGGCGTTGCTGTCGTGTGGAATGGAATCGCTTGAGACGATCCGGTCGGTGAGCCCCTTCAGTTGCTCATGGGAATCCTCAGCGAACACGCCGTGGACAACCGCGCAGACCGGTCGCGGGAAGCCCTGAAGCGGCAGTTTTCGAGCGGCTTCAATCAGGGTGTGCCCTGACGAGGCGATATCGTCGACGAGGACCGGATATCGGGCCCTCCATTGCGAGAGGTCAGGAACCTCGACATCGACGTTGCGGTCGCCGTGCCGAACCTTGCGCAGCACCGCATAAGGGGCACCGATGCGCCTGGCGATCTCAGACACCCACTGCTCGCTCTCCTCGTCTGGCCCGATGATCAAGGGCTCACCGACCTCTGCGGCGATCCAGTCTGCAAGGAGAGGCGCGGCGTGCAGCGTCTGAGCGGCGATCGTGTAGAGCGCGGACAGCGCTGGATACCTGTGCAGGTGCGGATCGACTGTCACGAGGCGATCGAAGGTCGAGGAAACAAGCCGCGCGAATGTCTTGGAGGATATGGCCTCGCCAGCCTGGAAGCGTCGGTCCTGGCGCATATAGGAAAGGTAGGGCGCGATCAGCGTCACTTCGCGCGCGCCGAGCGCGCGGGCGGCGTCCGCGGCGAAGACGAGGCGGAGGAAACCGTCATCGGGCCGCGCGAGCGTGCAGACGAGGCAGACCATCTTGTCCGCGACGTCGGAAAGGATGCGGACATAGCTCTCGCCGTCGGGAAAGCGCCGGGTCTCGATCTCGCCCATCTCCCACCCGCCGGCTTCGGCTAGCTGGCGCGCGAATACTTCGTTGCCGGGTAGCGGAATTATCAGTCGCATGCCGTGTTTCCCTGTCGTTCGAAGGTTGTTGCTCGTTTGTGGAATTCGCCCCCTGGAAGACGACCATCGCGGATGGTGCGGCCGAGCGGAGCTGCGGATCGCATGAAACGCCCTCGCTTCTGCCTCAGCAGGACGCCCGCATCGCGGCCGACTTCCGGTAGATCGCCCGGATCAGGTAAGGTGACGCTCGCGCCGACAGGCACATCTCATCATCCGTTTTTGTTGGGCGGGGTAATCACTATGTCGCTCCGGCAGATCGCAGGCAAGCCGACGCGATCATCGGCCGGGCCGTAAGCTTTCCGGGCGAGTGGCGTCATACGCGCGACCGGATCAGGACCGGAACGCTTGCGGAAGGCGAGGATTCGATGCGCTGGGCGGAAACATGGCGGGGCGGCTACGGAGCGTTTGTGCGAAGCCCGGAGACCGTCGAGCGACTGGCCGCGGCGACCGAGCGCCTCGTGCGGCGCGGCGCGTGGCCCGACGAGGAGTCGGTGTATCGCATGCTGGCCGCGGCCGACCGGCTGGCCAGCGCCGCCATGTGGGTGGTGGCCCACATGACCTATGCACGCCGGGTTGACCTGTCGGGCGCCGCCTTGCCGGCCGAGGCCTTCAAGTCGTCTCCGGAGGGGCACACCGGCGGCTCGCTGAACATGGCGCCCGCCTTCGTCGGCTATCTGCTCGCCAATTCGCTGTCTGGGGGAACGCGTTCCTGGATCATGGGCCAGGGCCACTGCGTCGCGGCCGTGGAGGCGGTCAACGCTCTGACCGGGGACGTTTCGCCGGGACAGAAGGGTCGATACGATCGGTCCGAGGCCAACCTGTCCCAACTGGCGTCCGACTTCTACAGCTACGCCATCGGCCCCGATGGCCGCCCGGGGGTTCCCCTCGGCAGTCATTCCGGCCCGGAAACGGCGGGTGCGGTCTCCGAGGGCGGCTACCTCGGCTTCGCCGAACTCGAATATGTCCACATGCCGCTACGCGGGGAGGGCCTCGTCGCCTTTCTGAGCGACGGCGCCTTCGAGGAACAGCGGGGCTCTGATTGGTCGCCGCGCTGGTGGCGAGCGGAGGACAGCGGCCTCGTCACCCCCATCATGATCCTCAATGGCCGCCGCATCGAGGAACGCACCGAGATCGCCCAGGACGGCGGCGAGTGCTGGCTTGATCGCCATCTGCGTCTGAACGGATTCGATCCGATCCCGATCGACGGCCGCGACCCGGCCGCCGTGGCATGGGCCATCCTGGAAGCGGAGGAGCGACTGAAGCGTTTCACCGCCGATCCGGAGCGCCACTATCCCGCACGCCTGCCCTATGTGATCGCCCGCACCGTCAAGGGTTTCGGGTTTCCCGGGGCCGGGACCAACCGGGCGCACAATCTGCCGCTGGAGGGGAATCCGCGCACGGACGAGGCGGCGCGCGCCGCCTTCAATGCGGCGGCGGCCGCCCTCTTCGTGCCCCCGGGGGAGCTCGAGGCCGCGCTCGGCGCTCTGGCGACCCACGACCTGCAGCGCCGTCCCCTCGAGAGCGGCCATCCGGCCGCCCGGCGAGCTCCGGCGGATCCGACCCGTCCGGTCCCGTCCTGGGCGGCCGGACCGCAGTCGCCGATGCAGGCGATCGACGAATGGTTCGTGCCGTTCATCGACGCCAATCCGGGGCTGCGGGTCCGGCTCGGCAATCCGGACGAACTGCGCAGCAACGGAATGGGACGGACCCTCGAACGGCTGCGTCACCGGGTGAACCGCCCCGAGCGGGGACTGCCGGAGGCGGTGGACGGCGCGGTCATCACGGCCCTGAACGAGGAGGCGGTGGCAGGCGCGGCCCTGGGCAACAAGGGCGGCCTCAGCCTGATCGTCAGCTATGAGGCCTTCGCCGTGAAGATGCTGGGTCTCCTGCGCCAGGAGATCATCTTCGCGCGGCGACAGCGGGAGATCGACGCGCCGCCGCAATGGTTCAGCGTGCCGCTCCTGGCCACTTCCCATACCTGGGAGAACGGCAAGAATGAACAGTCCCACCAGGACCCCACCCTGGCCGAATCCCTGCTAGGGGAGATGTCCGACACCGCCCGGGTTCTGTTTCCGATCGACGCCAACAGCGCCGTGGCGGCGCTCAGGGGCGTCTACGGCGGCCGAGGGGAGGTCGCCTGTCTTGTCGTTCCGAAGCGGATCGTGCCTGGCCTTGTCGACCCCGTCGCCGCCGAAGCCCTGTGGGCGCGTGGCGCCGCGGTCATCCACGGCGATCTCGCTGCGGCCGATATTCAGATCGTGGCTATCGGCGCCTATCAGGCCCGTGAGGCCATCGCCGCCGCCGCGCGACTGGAGCGAACCGGGCGCAGAACCTGCGTCACGGCCCTGCTGGAGCCCGGACGGTTCCGGGCGCCGCGCGATGAAATCGAGGCGCGGCATACGGCGTCGACCGCCGAACTCGAGGAGATCTTCCCCGAGCGCCTGCCGCGCCTCATCCTCACCCATACGCGGCCCGAGCCGATGCTCGGGCTGTTGCGGCGCCTCGACGGCGGCCCCCGCCGGACCCGGGCGCTGGGCTATCTCAGTCGCGGGGGAACCCTGGACACGCCCGGCATGCTGTTCGCCAACCGGTGCACCTGGGCCCACGCCGCGGTCGCCTGCGCGGATCTGCTCGGCGACGCCGGCGGCGTGCTGACGCCAGGGGAGATGGCCGCCGTCCACGGCGAGGCCCACCCCCGCATCCTGCAAGTCTCACCCCCGGAAGGATCTCCATTGTGATCAGTCTCACCAGTCTCGGCGGCGCCGGCGCCGTCACCGGATCAAAACACCTGCTCGAGGCCGACGGTCGCCGCATCCTGATCGACTGCGGCCTGTTCCAGGGCCTCAAGACCCTGCGCGAGCAGAACTGGGCCCCGCTCCCGGTCAAGCCCTCGAGCATTGACGCGGTGATCCTGACCCACGCCCACCTGGACCACTCCGGCTACCTGCCGAAACTGGTCAAGGATGGATTCCGCGGGCCCATCCTGGCCAGCGCCGCCACCCGGGATGTGGCGGAGATCATCCTGCGCGACAGCGGCCATATCCAGGAGAAGGACGCCGAGCAGACAAACCGTTACGGTTACGGCAAGCACAAGCCGGCCTTGCCGCTCTATGGCGTGCACGACGCCGGACGCGCGATGGAGCGCTTCGTCTCGACCCCGTTCCATAAGTCCGTAGAGCTGCCGGGCGGCGCCAGACTGACCCTTCGCCGCGCGGGGCACATCCTCGGGGCGGCTACCGCCGAGGTGACCTGGAACGGAACGAAGATACTCTTCTCCGGTGATCTCGGCCGTTATGGCGACGCCACCATGGTCGATCCCGAGCCGGGGGAGGAGGCCGACTATGTGGTCGTGGAATCGACCTATGGTGATCGGCGCCATGATCCCCGGGACCCCACGGAAGCCCTGGGCGAGGTCATAGAACGAACCATCGCGCGCGGCGGGACCGTGGTTATCCCCGCCTTCGCCGTCGGCCGGGCCCAGTCGCTCCTTTACCACATCTGGCGACTGAAGCAGGCCGGGCGGATCGGCCTGACGCCCATCTACCTGGACAGTCCGATGGCGATCAACGCCACCGACCTTCTGCACGCGCACCTGGAAGACCACCGCATGCCGGCGGAGGTGTGCGACGCCATCTGCGCCGTCGCCACCTATGTGCGCGATGTGGAGGCGTCCAAGGAGATCACCGCCAGCCCCATGGCCAAGGTGATCCTGTCGGCGAGCGGGATGGCCACCGGGGGGCGGGTGCTCCACCACATCAAGGCGTTCGGCCCGGACCGGCGCAACACCATCCTGTTTTCGGGTTTCCAGGCGGCCGGAACCCGCGGGCGTTCGATGATCATGGGGGCCCAGGAGGTGAAGATTCACGGCCAGTGGGTGCCTATAAATGCCGAGGTCGCGAACCTGCCGATGCTCTCCGCCCACGCCGACGCCGAGGAAATCCTGCGCTGGCTGTCGGGACTGAAGCGTCCGCCGCGCAAGACCTTCATCGTTCACGGCGAACCGCATGCTTCAGACGCGTTGCGGGTTCGCATCCGGGATCGCTTCGGATGGGACTGCGTCATTCCCCAAATGATGGAGCGCCACGAACTGTGACCGTGTCCGACGCTACCCACGCCGCTGTTCCCTCCCTGAAGGCGCGTCGCTTCGGCCTTCACGCCCAGCACGAATCCATCGTTCTGATGCGGCGTGACTGCCCCGTCTGCCGCTCGGAGGGCCTGTCGTCCCGCTCCCAGGTGCTGCTCTCGGCCGGAGGCCGGGAAGTCTACGCCACCCTGTACCAGATGGACGGTGACGTCCTCGGCCTCGACGAGGCGGCGCTCTCTGAAGGGGCCTGGCGACTTCTGGAGGTGGCGCCGGGCGATCCCGTCGCGGTGCGCCACGCTCCGGCCATCGAGTCCATGTCCAGCGTTCGTCGCCGGATCTATGGATCGCGGCTGGACAAGAGCGCGATCCAGGGGATCATCCAAGATGTGGCGGCTGGACGCTACACGCCCATCCATCTCGCGGCCTTTCTGACCGCCACCTCGGTGCTTCCGCTCGACGACGCCGAGCTCGTGGCGCTCACCCGCGCCATGGTGGACGTCGGCGACCGCCTGAGCTGGCCGTCGGACGTCGTCATGGACAAGCACTGCATCGGCGGCCTGCCGGGCAACCGGACCACGCCGATCGTGGTGGCCATCCTCGCCGCCAGCGGCCTGGTCATGCCAAAGACCTCGTCGCGCGCCATCACCTCGCCGGCCGGAACCGCCGACACCATGGAGACCCTGGCCCCGGTCGACCTCGATGTGCCCGCCATGCGGCGGGTGGTCGAGGCGGAAGGCGGCTGTGTCGTCTGGGGCGGGGCGGTCAGGCTGAGTCCGGTGGATGACATCTTCATCCGCGTCGAACGGGTTCTCGACGTTGATACGGAGGGGCAGCTCATCGCATCGGTGTTGTCCAAGAAGATCGCGGCAGGAGCGACCCATGTGGTGATGGATATTCCTGTCGGGCCGACCGCCAAGGTGCGATCGCAAGAGGCGGCCGACAAGCTGGCGACGCGACTGACGACCGTTGCGAGCCATTTCGGGCTAAGCGCACGATGCCTGCAGACGGACGGCGCGCAGCCCGTGGGCGTCGGCATCGGGCCGGCGCTGGAGGCGCATGACATCCTGGCCGTGCTGCAAAATCGGCCCGGGGCCCCCGGAGACCTGCGGGTCCGTGCGTGCCTCTTGGCAGGCGCGGCGCTCGAGCTGGCCGGCCAGGCCGCTGCGGGGCAGGGGGCGCGCGCCGCCGAGGCGGTGATCGCCGATGGTCGCGCCTGGGTGAAGTTTCAGCGGATATGCGAAGCCCAGGGCGGGATGCGGATTCCTCCGACTTCCGAGCGGCGCGCCGTGATCCGGGCGACGCGATCAGGACGTGTGATCCTGGTCAACAACCGCCAGATTTCGACCCTGGCCAAGCTGGCTGGCGCGCCTCAGCAGAAGGCCGCCGGCCTGGAGATGCACGTCCGGCTCGGCGCGGAGGTGGCGGCCGGCGATGCTCTGGCCACCGTCCACGCGGAAACCCGGGGTGAACTGGATTACGCCCTCGACTATGCGGCGTCGCACGCCGACCTGATCGAGATTGAAGCCTGAAGCTCCAGAGGCCCCGCCAGAGCCGAGCGGGCGGTGGCCGCTGCTGACAGGGCGCAGGGCTCCGGGCAGCTCTGACAGTTCGCCAGCATCCGCCGCCGCAGCGCGGCGCGGCCCCGGTGCACCCGCACGCCGACGTTGTTGGCGGTCAGTCGCATCTCGGCGGCGATCGTCGCCAACGGAATCTCTTCCAGTTCGGCCTTGCGCAGCAGGCTAGCGGTCTGCGGCGGGAGATCGGCGAGGGCCCGCTCGAGACAGTGCAGCGGGCGTTGGATGTCATCGTCCGGTCCGTCCGCCTCATCGTATCGGGGCTCGGCGTCCAGGGCGTCCGTCAACCGGGCCCGGGCAGCGTTGCGGCGGTAACGATCGAACAGGGCGTTGCGAAGCGCGATCCCGAGCCAGGCGTCCACCTTGCCCGGGTCGGTGAGCCGGCCCGCCGCCAGCGTCACCTTGAGTGCGAATTCCTGCAGGACGTCCTCGGCGTCGTCGGGCGAGCGCAGTCGTTTGACGAGGTAGCGCAAATGCGCAGGGCGATCGTCGCGCAGACGGCGCTCGACGAGCCGGCGAGTTTCAGCCGCCGGCGGCGCGGCGGCGACCAGCCGGAGGGCTGAGGCCGGTGTCCCCGGACACGATGCGGCGATGAGGCGCTGTGAGCTCATGATCGTTCCCCTGCGTGAAGTCAGCGAGGATCATTCGGTAGGCAACGCCAAGATTTGCGCTGAATCAAGTATTTAAAAAGATTCCCCTCCATCCCGGTTTTGTTGAGGGATGGAGCGCCGCGATGCGTATAGACATCTGCATCGCCAGATCTCGATCAGTCGCGGTCCAGCAGTTGTGCGACAGAAAAGTGGAACGTCGCTCCGTCGGAGCCCGCTACGAACGACGCCTCGGGACCAGGAGGTTCGCGCCGATCTCTCCGATTGACTTCAAGGACGCGTCGTCTTCGGCGGCATTACCGAAGCCATCGTCGCGTTGGCGTAAGGAGCGAGAGGCTTCCGCGTCAATCGAATCATCTTGCCCGCCCGCGGCGGCGTCGTCGTCGATCGGCGGCCGCCCCGCTTGTCGAGATTGACACCATGAGCAAGCCCGCCCCCCTGATCCTGGGGTTCGAGAGCGTCGATCGAACCTCGGTCGCCCAGGTGGGCGGCAAGAACGCTTCCCTTGGGGAGATGGTCCGCAATCTGGGTGGCCGGGGCGTGCGCGTGCCGCCCGGCTTTGCGACCACAGCCGAGGCCTATTGGCGCTTCCTCGACGCGAGCAGCCCGTGCCCCGTGATCGCGGCCGCCATCAGCGATTGGACCATGGGAAAGACGTCGCTTCCCGACACTGGCGCGCGGCTCCGCGCGGCCCTCCTGGCGGCGCCGTGGCCGGAAGAGAGCGCCGAGGCCATTCGCGCCGCCTACCGCGATCTTTGCGCTCGCATCGGCAGGCCTGATGCGGATGTCGCGGTCCGCTCCAGCGCCACCGCCGAGGACCTTCCCGACGCCAGCTTCGCCGGCCAGCAGGAGAGCTTCCTCAACATCCGCGGCGAGGCCGCGCTGCTGGAGGCGTGCCGACGGTGCTACGCCTCGCTCTTCACGGATCGCGCCATCAGCTATCGACAGACCAAGGGCTTCGACCATCTGAGGGTCGCCCTTTCAATCGGCGTTCAGCAGATGGTCCGCTCGGACCTGGCGGGGGCGGGGGTGATGTTTTCGATCGACACGGAGACTGGCTTCGACAAGGTCGTGCTGATCAACGGCGCCTGGGGCTTGGGCGAGAACGTCGTCCAGGGCGCCGTCGACCCCGACGAACACCAGGTCTTCAAGCCGTTGCTCGACCAGCCCGGGACGGTTCCGATCCTGGAGAAGCGCCTCGGCGGCAAGGCGCAGAAGATGATCTATGCGCAAGACGGGGAGCATCCCACGCGCAATATCCCCACCACGCCTGCCGAGCGCTCCGCCTTCGTCCTCGCGGACACGGAAGTGCTCGCGCTGTCGCGCTGGGCTGTCGCCATCGAGGCCCACTACGGCTGCCCGATGGACATGGAGTGGGCGAAGGACGGCGAGAGCGGCGAGATCTTCATCGTCCAGGCGCGGCCCGAAACCGTGCAGTCCCGCCTCGGCTCTGGCGCGCTGCGCAGCTTCAGGATCAACTCCAAGGGCGCCCTGCTGGTGACCGGCCTCGCCATCGGAGACGCCGTGGTGGCCGGCCAGGTCTGCCGGATCGACAGCCCCCGCGACATCGACCGGTTCGTTGACGGGGCGATCCTGGTGACCACCGCCACCGACCCCGACTGGGTGCCGATCATGAAGCGGGCGGCAGCCATTGTGACGGACCACGGCGGCCGCACGTCCCACGCCGCCATCGTCAGCCGAGAACTCGGACTGCCCGCCATCGTCGGGACGGAGACGGCCACTCGGGACCTCCAGGCGGGGCAGGAGGTCACCGTCTCCTGTGCTGAGGGCGACGAGGGCTTCGTCTACGAGGGCCGCGCGCAATTCGAGACGCGGGAACTCGACGCAAGCGCGGCGCCCGAGACCACGACCCAGATCATGCTCAACCTCGCCAACCCTGCTGCGGCCTTCCGCTGGTGGCGCTTGCCGGCTGATGGGGTAGGCCTCGCGCGCATGGAGTTCGTGGTGAGCAACCATGTGAAAATCCACCCGATGGCGCTCGTCCGCTTCGAGGCGGTCGAGGATCCGGAGGCGCGGGCCGCTATCGAGGCGCTGACGGCCGGCTATGTCGATCGGACGGAATATTTCGTGGAACGGCTCTCACGGGGTCTTTCCCGCATCGCCGCGGCCTTCCACCCGAAGCCGGTCATCATCCGCATGAGCGACTTCAAGACCAACGAATACAGCAATCTGATCGGCGGCGCCGGCTTCGAGCCGAAGGAGGAGAACCCCATGCTGGGGTTCCGCGGCGCCTCTCGTTATTACTCGCCGCGCTACCGCGAAGGCTTCGCCCTGGAATGCCGGGCGATCCGCCGCCTGCGCGAGGACCTGGGCCTGCGCAACGTCATCGTGATGATCCCGTTTTGCCGGACGGTCGATGAGGCGCGTCGGGTTCTGGAGGTGCTGGCCGAGAACGGTTTGGTCCGGGGAGAGGAAGGGCTCCAGGTCTATGTGATGTGCGAGATCCCTTCGAACGTCATCCTGGCCCGTCAGTTCGCCGAACTGTTCGACGGCTTCTCGATCGGCAGCAACGATCTCACCCAGCTGACGCTGGGCGTCGACCGTGACTCGGGTGAGCTCGCGGAGCTCTTCAACGAGCAGGATCCGGCCGTCGAATGGATGATCGATCAGGTCATCGTCTCGGCGCATGATGCGGGCGTGAAGGTCGGGCTCTGTGGAGAAGCGCCCAGCAACCACCCCGAGTTCGCCCCGTTCCTCGTCCAGCGGGGCATTGCCTCGATCTCGGTCAATCCAGACAGCTTCGTGGCCGTGAAAGCGGCCGTAGCGGCGGCTGAGGAGACCGCACACAGGACTCCCCGCCGCATACCTTGACGACCGGCTGAGACGGCGGGCGGGTACGTCCATAGCCCAGCACGTTCGCGCCGGCTGATCCTCGGCTCGTCCTTCGCGCGAGACTGAGCCAGGGATCTGTCGATTCCCGGGGTCGAGGCATGGGACGCGGAGGGCGCATCGCTGCTTGCGCCAGCGCCTTAGCGACGCGACGGCGAGGCCGTCATCGACCTTCTGGACTGGTCCGAGGGGCGAGCTTCAGGCTTCCATCAAGGGGGCGTCAATGGCGCACCCCCGTTCACCGTCGACCGGTATCTCTTGCGACGCCAGTGGCGAGGCCGTTGGAAAATGGCGCCGGTCCCCGCATAGGGAAACCGGGAACCGACACGACCGGCGTAACGTTGATCCATTGGCGCGGGCGGGTCCTGCAGTTGATAACTCAGCGACATGAGTGAGCCGGCCGGTATCACAGTCGACCAGGGCCTTGTCCTGGACACGCGCGCGTTCGACGCCGCCATGTTCGATCTGGACGGCGTCGTCACCCGGACTGCGACACTCCATGCGGCCACCTGGCGCAAGTTGTTCGACGCCTTCCTCCGGCGCCGGGCCGAAACGAAGGGAGAGGCGTTCCGGCCCTTCGACGTGGAGCGCGACTACCGCACCTATGTCGACGGCAAGCCGCGCCACGAAGGGATTCGCAGCTTTCTGGCGTCGCGCGGGGTAACCTTGCCGGAGGGCCAGCCGGATGATCGCGCCGACCGTGAAACGGTATTCGGTCTCGGCGCACGCAAGAACCAGATGTTCCGCCAGGCCCTGGGCCGATCCGGCGTCGAGGTGTTCGAAAGCTCCCTCGAACTCATCCGCAGGCTGCGCGAGGCAGGCCTGAAGACCGCGGCGGTCACATCCAGCAAGAACGCCGCGGCCGTGATCGAGGCGGCGGGGCTCGCGGACCTGTTCGACGCATGTGTCGACGGTGTCGAAGCGGAGCGCCAGGGGCTGAACGGCAAGCCCGCGCCGGACACCTTCGTGTACGCCGCCCGGCTCCTCGGCGTCGACGCCAAGCGCGCCATCGGGGTGGAGGATGCGATCGCCGGCGTGGAGGCGATCCGGGCCGCGGGCTACGGCCTCGTCGTCGGCGTCGATCGAGCCGGGCAGGCCGCCGTCCTGCGCCAGCACGGCGCCTCGCTCGTCGTGCGGGATCTGGGGGAGCTGCGGATCGTCCCGGCGGCGCCGGCCGCACCCATGGGCCTGCCGGCGGCCCCCAGCGCCGCGCCCGAGTGGTTGCTCGTGGAGGAAGGCTTCACGCTCACGCGGGAGCACGAACTGGAATCCATCTTCGCGATCGGAAACGGCCATCTCGGTTCCAGGGGGTCGCTGGCGGAAGGAAGCGGGATGTCCTCGCCCGCCACTTTCGTAGCCGGAGCCTTCGATGCGCAGCCGGGAGCGACGCCCGGCCTTGCCATCCTGCCGGATTGGGCGAAGCTCTCCATGACCATCGAGGGCCGGCCTCTCCGACTGGATACGGGCAGGACCCTCAGGCACCGCCGGATGCTCGACATGCGGCAGGGGATTCTCTGGCGCGAGTGGCGACACGAGGACGCCGCCGGTCGGATCACCCGACTGCGGGGGCTGCGTCTTGCCTCCCAGGCCGACCGGCGCCTCCTGATCCAGTCGGTTGCGGTGGCGCCCGAGAACTACAGCGCGACCGCAAGCCTGGACGTTCCTCTCGATGAGATGGCGACGCGCCGACTTGGCGACGGCGGCGTCATTGCGCTGGCCGCCGCAAGCGCGATCGGCGAGATCGGCGACCGCAGCGCCGCGTCTGGGCGCCCGCCCAGGCCGCCGATGGTGTTGGAGCTCGCACTCGGGAAGACCTACCGACTCGACAGGGTGGTCGCCGTCTGCACCTCAAGGGAACAGGATCAGCCGGAGGTCGCCGCACGCAGCCGGGCCGGCCGCGCGATCAACACAGGCTTGTCGGCCCTGATCACCGCCCACCGGGAGGCCTGGAGGGTCAGGTGGGAGGCGAGCGACATAGGCATCGACGGTGACCCGGCCGCGCAGCGCGCGCTGCGCTTCGCGGTCTATCACCTGCTCAGCGCCGTGGACCCCGACGATGACCGCGTCTCGATCGGCGCCCGGGCGCTCACCGGCGCCGCCTACGGAGGCCATGTGTTCTGGGACACCGAGATCTTCATGCTGCCGTTCTACGTGCTGACATGGCCGGAAGCGGCCAGGGCCCTTCTGACCTACCGCCATCGGACGCTTCCGGCGGCTCGGGACAAGGCCGCGCACCATGGGGAGCGCGGCGCCTTCTATGCCTGGGAATCCGCAGACACCGGTCAGGACGTGACGCCGCCCTTCGTTGTCGCGCCGAATGGGGAGGTCATCCCGATCCTGCTCGCCGACCAGGAGCAGCACATCAGCGCCGACGTCGCTTACGGCGTCTGGACCTATTGGCGCGCGACCAGGGACGAAGGTTTTCTGCTCGACGTCGGCGCCGAAATCCTCCTCGAGACCGCCCGCTTCTGGGCCGGCCGCGCGAAGCTTGAAAGCGATGGCCTACGTCACATCCGCGGCGTGGTGGGCCCGGACGAGTATCATGAGACGGTCGACGACGACGCCTACACCAATGGCATGGCGCAGTGGAATCTCGAGACCGGGAACGCCGTGGCGCGGCTTCTGGTCGAGCGCTGGCCAGAGCGGTGGCGTGTGCTCTCGGAATCGCTGGCGATGGATGCGGCCGAGCCCCTTGCCTGGAGTGCGGCGGCGCGGGAGCTTTACACGGGGTTCGACGTGCGCACCGGGCTCTTTGAGCAGTTCCAGGGCTACTTTGGACTGGAGGAGATCGATCTCGCCGCCTTTGAGCCGCGCAACGCGCCGATCGACGTGCTGCTCGGTCGCGAGCGAATCCGCCAATCGAAGACGATCAAGCAGCCGGATGTCGTGATGCTGCTGCATCTGCTGTGGGACCGTTTCCCGCCGGAGGTCCGGGAGGCCAACTTCCGCTATTACGAGCCGCGCTGCGCGCACGGCAGCTCCCTCAGTCCGGCGATCCATGCGGCGGTCGCGGCGCGGCTCGGGGACGTGAGGCTCGCGGAGCGCTACTTTCGACAGGCGAGCGATATCGACCTGGGGGACAACATGGGCAATGCCGCGGCCGGGGTGCATGCGGCGGCCCTCGGGGGCCTCTGGCAGGCTGCGGTGTTCGGCTTCGCCGGCCTGCGGTTCACCGAGGAAGGGCCCGAGCATCAGCCGAACCTGCCGCCGCAATGGCGAGGAGTGTCGTTGCGTTTCAAGTGGCGCGGCAAGGATCACGAGCTCAAGCTTCCGGACGACCGCGCGCGCATTGGAGCCGCGCCAGGAATTGCGCCGTGAGCGATCAGCCCGTGATCCTCGTTCCATTGGACGGGATGGCCGACGCCCTCCCGGCGCTATCCGTGGCCAAGGTGTTCTCGGGTCTGGAGCACGCGGCCGTCCGCATCCTGCATGTCGCCGAGCAGGCGTCTGCTGCGGCGGAGATCGCGCCTCGGCTCGGGCTTGCCGCCGAGGACCTGCGCGGCGCCAGTCTCGAGACTCGCAGCGGCGAACCCGCCGCCGCGATCCTCGCTGCGGCTGGCGATCTTCACGCCCGTCTTATCGTGCTTTGCACCCACACCGCGCCGGGCAGCCCGGCCGGGAAGGTAGGCGGGACTGCTCTTTCCGTGCTGCGCGGGGCATCCTGCCCGGTGATCCTGGTCAACCCCGCGCAACCGCTGCAGGACTGGCGGCTGAGAAAGGTTCTGCTCCCGCACGAGGGGACCTCGGCCGCCAGCGATGCGGTGAAACCCGGCGTAGAGCTCGCGCGCCGCGCGGACGCCGACCTCCTGGTGCTCCTGGTCGCCGCGCCAGGCCCCGCCAGTCCCCAGGCGCGGGGCTCGCTGACGTCGCCCTTCTACCTGGATCAGCCCCAGCACGAGTGGCCGGCGTGGGCGGTCGAATTCATGGAACGGCTCGCCTGCATATGCCCGCTCTCCGACCTGCGCGTCCGGCTGCTGCTCGCTCGCGGCTCTCCGGCGTCAGAAATCCTGCGAGTGGCGCGTGAAGAATCCGTCGACCTCATCATCCTGACCTGGAAGGGGATTTGGGCGCCCGAGCGCGCCGAGACCCTCAAGGCTGTCGTGCGTGAAGCGGCCTGTCCCGCGATGGTGGTGCGCGTCCGAGCGGGCGGCGGGTCAAACAGCCCCCGGAACTCTGGGGCGGCCGGCGCGCCACGCGCCGCGCCGGCGGCGCAATAGGAGCAGGCAGGATGGATGTGGCGGTATTCGAAGCGGCGGAGTGGGAACACCAGGCCTGCCTGCGGCTGGAGCCGGGGCACCGGGTGCGCTGCACCGCGGGGCGCCTGACGCCGCAGACCGCGCCGGACTATGTTGAAGCCGAGGTGATGAGCCCCTTCGTCGGCTCGGAGGTCTCGGCGGCGGTGATCGCGGCGCTGCCCCGGTTGCGGCTGGTCGCCACGCGCTCCACCGGTTTCGACCATATCGATCTTGAGGCCTGCCGCGCGCGCGGGGTGGCGGTCTGCAATGTGCCGGACTATGGCGACCCGACGGTGGCCGAGCACGCCTTCGCCCTGCTGCTCGCGGTCTCGCGGCATGTCGTCGAGGCCGCCGACAGGACGCGTCGGGGGGATTTCCACGTCGAGGGGCTGCGGGGTTTCGACCTCGAGGGCCGCACCCTGGGCGTGGTTGGGGCCGGACGCATCGGCCGGCGGGTGATCCGCATCGCCCGCGGCTTCGGCATGACGGCGCTGGCGGCCGACCCGCACCCTGATCCCGCCGCGGCCGCCGAGCTGGGCTTCGACTATGTGCCCCTGGACGACCTGTTGCGCCGGGCCGACGTGGTGAGCCTGCACGCGCCGGGCGGGCCGCAGACCCGCGACCTGATCTCGGACGCCCAGTTCGCGGTGATGAAGCCGGGCTGCGTGCTGATCAACACGGCGCGCGGCGGGGTGGTGAACGCCGCGGCCCTGGTGCGCGCCCTGAGCAGCGGACGTCTGGCCGGGGCGGGGCTGGACGTCCTCTCCGAGGAGCCGCTCCTGCGCGAAGAGGCGGAGATCTTCCGCATGGACACGCCGCTGCCGGCCGAACGCCTGCGCGCCCTGGTGGCCGCCAACACGCTCCTGCGCCTGCCCAATGTCGTGGTCACGCCTCACATCGCCTATGACACGGCCGAGGCCCTGGGGCGGATCGTCGGCACGACGCTCGACAACATCGAAGCCTTCGCCCGGGGCGAGCCCCGGAACCTGGTGGTCCCGTCCGGGGCGGCGGGGGATGTCGCGGAGACCCGTCCATGACCCGCCACAGGCAGGCCTCCGTCCAGGTCGCCGCGACCCCGGATCGACTGTTCGCCCATCTCGACGACCAGACCCGCCTGGCCGCGCACATGGCCCGCCCGTCGATGATGATGGGCGGGGGGCGGATGACCTATGACTTCGACGCGGGCCGGGGGCAGGTGGTCGGCTCGCACATCCGGATGGGCGGCCGGGCGTTCGGTCTCGGGCTCTTCGTCGACGAGGTGGTGACCGAGCGCGCGCCGCCGCGGCGCAAGGTCTGGCGCACCGTGGGCCGGCCGCGGCTGATCATCATCGGCGACTACGAGATGGGCTCCGAGACCACGCCGATCCGTGGCGGGGCCGGCTTGCGGGTCTGGATCGACTACGACCCTGCGCCCCGCGGCCCCGGGCGCCTCGTCCCGGGGCTGGCGGACGCCTACGCCCGTTGGTCGTGGAACGCATGGCGGGTGACGCCCGCCGCGCCTTCGGCCCGGTGTCCGCGAGCGCCGGCTAGAGCCGGACGCCCCTGAGCCTGAGCGCATTGGTCACCACGCTGACGCTGGACAGGGCCATGGCGCCGGCGGCGATGGCGGGCGACAGCAGCCATCCGAACACCGGATAGAGCAGCCCGGCCGCGATCGGCACGCCCGCCACGTTGTAGGCGAAGGCGAAGAACAGGTTCTGGCGGATATTGCTCATCACCGCGTGCGACAGCCGCCGCGCCTTGACCAGCCCCTGCAGGTCGCCCTTCAGCAGGGTGACCCCGGCGCTTTCGATGGCGACGTCGGATCCGGCGCCCATGGCGACGCCTACCTCGGCGGCGGCCAGGGCAGGGGCGTCGTTCACCCCGTCTCCGGCCATCGCGACCTTGCGCCCCTCGGCCCGCAGCCGCTGGACGACAGCGGCCTTGTCCTGCGGCAGCACCTCGGCCTCGACCTCGGTGATCCCGAGCTGGCGGGCGACGGCCAGCGCCGTGGTGCGGTTGTCGCCGGTCATCATCACCAGCCGCACGCCTTCGGCCTGCAGGGCCTGAACGGCCCGAAGCGTGGTGGCCTTGATCGGATCGGCGATGGCGAAGACGCCGGCCAGGGCGCCGTCGACCGCCGCGAAGATAGCCGTGGCGCCGTCGGCGCGAAGGCTCTCGGCTTCCGCGTCCAGGGTGGAGGTGTCGACGCCCTGCTCGGCCATGAACTTGCCCGAGCCCAGGCTCACGCGGCGGCCGTCGATCCGGCCCAGGACCCCCTTGCCGACCGGAGAATCGAAGTCCATCGGCTCGACGAGGGCGAGCTTGCGTTCGGTCGCGGCGCGCAGGATGGCGTCGGCCAGGGGATGCTCGCTGCCGCGCTCCAGGCTGGCGGCCAGCCGTAGCAGTTCGGCCTCCTTGAAGCCGGCCGCCGGGTGTATGGCGATCACGGCCGGACGGCCCTCGGTCAGGGTGCCGGTCTTGTCGATGACGATGGTGTCGATCTTCTCGAAACGCTCCAGCGCCTCGGCGTTCTTGATCAGCACCCCGGCCTGGGCGCCGCGGCCCACGCCGACCATGATCGACAGCGGCGTGGCGAGGCCCAGCGCGCAGGGGCAGGCGATGATCAGCACCGATACCGCCGCGACCAGGGCGAAGGCGAAGCGCGGCTCCGGTCCGACGCTCGCCCAGACCGCAAACGCGATCGCCGCCACCAGGATCACCGCGGGCACGAACCAGCCGGAGACCAGGTCGGCCATGCGCTGGATGGGGGCCCGGCTCCGCTGGGCCTGGGCGACCATCTGCACGATCTGGGAGAGCAGGGTGTCGGCGCCGACCTTCTCGGCCCGCATGACGAAGGAGCCGGTCTTGTTGATGGCGCCCCCGATCACCTTGTCGCCGGGCTCCTTGGTCACCGGCATGGACTCGCCTGTGACCATGGACTCGTCGATCGCCACCCGGCCCTCGACGAGTTCGCCGTCGACCGGGACCTTCTCGCCGGGGCGGACGCGCAGGTTGTCGCCCACCAGGATCTGGTCGAGCCCGACCTCCTCGTCGGTCCGGTCGGCGCGGACCCGACGCGCGGTCTTGGGCGCAAGGTCCAGCAGGGCCCTGATGGCCCCGGACGTCTGCTCACGCGCGCGCAGTTCCAGGACCTGGCCCAGCAGCACCAGCACAGTGATGACGGCCGCGGCCTCGAAATAGATCGGCACGCTGCCGTCGGCGCGGCGGAAGGCGGGCGGGAACAGATGGGGCGCGACGGTCGCCACGACGCTGTAGATCCAGGCCACGCCGACGCCCATGGCGATCAGGGTGAACATGTTCAGATGGCGGGTGACCAGCGACCTGGCGCCGCGTTCGAAGAAGGGCCAGCCGGACCAGAGCACGACCGGGGTGGCGAGCGCGAACTGGATCCAGGCCGAGGTCTGGCCGCTCATGCTCATCATCAGCCCGGTGAGGTGGCCGCCCATCTCCAGGGCCAACACCGGAACGGACAGCGCCAGCCCGATCCAGAACCGGCGCGTGAAGTCCGTGAGCTCCGGGTTCGGGGCGCTGGCGGCGGTGACCAGTTCGGGTTCGAGCGCCATGCCGCAGATCGGGCAGGAGCCCGGCCCGACCTGGCGGATCTCCGGGTGCATGGGGCAGGTGTAGACGGTCCCGGCCGGCGCTACGGGCGCCTCGGTCTTGCCGCCGTCGAGATAGCGGGCCGGCTCGGCGACGAACTTGGTCCGGCAGCCGGCCGAGCAGAAGAAGAAGGGCTTGCCGTCGAACTCGGCGCGGTGCGCGGTCGTCTCCGGATCCACGGTCATGCCGCAGACCGGGTCGAGGACCTTGCCGGCGGGAGGGGGCTCGCCATGGCCCGCGTGAGAAGCGTGGGCGTGGTGGTGATCGGGGTGGGAAGGGGCGTTCGACATGGCCGGAGAACTCCACAGCGTGTGGTAATCTGATATACCCCTCGCGGTATATTTTCCAATACCCCGAGGGGGTATGCTCGCGCGGGCAAGGGAGGACGCTCTTGGACCATAACGACAAGCCGAAGCTGCTCAACCGCCTCAGCCGCATCGAAGGGCAGGTGCGGGGCATCGCCCGCATGGTCGACGAGGACCGCTACTGCATCGACGTCCTCACCCAGCTGCAGGCCGTACGCGCGGCGCTTCGGCGGGTGGAAACCGAAATCCTCAAGGACCACCTGGATCACTGTGTGACCGGCGCGCTGGTGGATGGGAACGAGGCGGAGCGGCGGGCCAAGGCCGCCGAACTCATGGCTGTGCTGGATCGGGCCCTGACCTAGCCGCGGAAAGACGTCGGGCCGGACCTTGCCGTGTCGTGCGTAATGTCCGCGGGCGCGCGGGTCATTGCTGGTGCGACCTTCTCCATCTGGAGATCCGGATATTCGCTCCTCTATTCTCATCGCCCTGGCCGCTGCGCCGGCTCGGAGCTTATGAGTCCCCGACCTGGTCCGGCGGACCCAACCGGTCGAGAGCGCCGATGCCGAGGCTGGAGTCGGTCCTGGCGATCGACACGGCCGGCGCGGCGATCCGGCCGGAGAGGGCCCGGATGGCGTCGATGGTCTCGGGAATGACGATGGCCTGGTTGTCGACCATGTAGGCGTAGAAGAGCTCGTCGCCCTGGACGCGGAGCATGTCGGTCCAGAGCGCCACTTCATAGAGATTGTCATGCGGGCGGCCGAGGTCGGCCATCAGTTCCTTGACGCTGTTGAGCGCCGTCAAGCCGTCATCCATCCGGATCGCCGCGATGCGCGAGGAGGCGAGGAAGGCCGCGACCACCTCCGCCTTGTCCGCCGCACGGGTCATCTGCACCGACCAGTAATGCAGATGAGCGATCGTCTCGGGGACCTTGACCGCCATGGTCACGACATCCAGGTCGGGATCGACGCTCTGCGCATCGGGGCCCTGGTGGCTCGGAATCTGGGGCTCGGGCGCCAGCGTGTTCATGATGCCGCCCCGGTCGCTCTCCCAGGGATCGGTGGCCCGCCGCAGCAGCGTCCCCCGCGCCCGGCGCAGCAATCCCGCCTGTTTGAGCGCGGTGAGAGTGCGCACGATCGACGTGGTGTTGCACGAGACAACCCTGGTCGCCGGCCGTCCGAGCGCGCCTGCGTAGCTCGACTCGGCCACGAAGGAGTGACCGGCGACTTCGTGCTTCTCGCCGCCCTGGACGATGAAGGGCTTGTCCTTGCGCCGGTAGACCTCCGCGTTGGCGGCGCCGATCCCCTTGGGCGTGCAGTCCACCATGACATCGACCGACGCGATCAGGTCGTCCAGATCGCCCGCCACAGGGAGACCGGCCCGTTGCATCGCCAGGGCGGCCCCGGGGGCGGCGCCGTAGAGGGAGAAACCCATCCGGGCCGCAAGACGCAGGCGCCAGTCGGCGCTGACGTCGGCGACGCCCACGAGGATCATGTCGTCCTGCTGTCTGACGGCGGCGGCCACGCGCTTGCCGATCACGCCGTATCCATTGACCCCGACGCGGATAATATCCGAGTGAACCATGATCGCTGTCCTCGTCCGTTGGGCATGGGCTCTGGCCAGCCCATCGGCGCAGGAGGACGGCGACCCCTCGCTGCGCGCGTGTGTTCTCCTTAAGAAGACGCAGCCCCCGCCGCGGGATTACAGGCGAGGCGGCGACCTTATCGCACGCCGCCGGACCGCTTGCGTATCCCGGAGCGGCGGAGGACCCCTCGTCTGCATAGGCGAACGACAGGCCTGCGGCGCCGGGCGGACCATGCCGCAGGGGGCGACGCTACGCCTGCGTTACGGCTGACCGCGACGGCGGCTGGACGTCCATGCCGGCGCCCAGCCGCAGACGCTTGAGCATCAGGGCGTTGACCGCCACCAGCACCGAACTGCCGGACATCGACAGGGCGGCGATCTCGGGGCTGAGGGTGAAGGGATAGAGGACTCCCGCGGCCAGGGGAAAGGCGATGAGATTGTAGCCGACCGCCCACCACAGGTTCTGATGCATCTTGCGCAGGGTGGCGCGCGACAGCTCGATGGCCTTGACCACGTCGGCGGGGTCGCTGCGCATCAGCACCACGTCGGCGCTCTCTATGGCGACGTCGGTGCCGGCGCCGATGGCGAAGCCGACGTCGGCCTGGGTCAGGGCCGGGGCGTCGTTGACCCCGTCGCCAACCATGCCGACCCTGTGGCCCGCGGCCTGGAGTTCCTTCACCTTGAGCGCCTTGTCGCCGGGCAGGACCTCCGCCAGCACGATGTCGATCCCCAGTTCACCGGCGATACGCCGTGCGGTGCCGAGGTTGTCGCCGGTCATCATGGCCACCTTGACGCCCAGGGCCTGCAGTCGCCGGATGGTCGCCGCCGCGGTGGGGCGGACGGCGTCGGCCACGGCGATCAGACCGATGACCCGCCCGTCGCGGGCGATATGGACTACGGTGCGGCCGGCGCCCTGCAGCCGTTCGGATTCCGTCGCCAGCTCCCCGAGCTCGACGCCGTTGTCGGCCATGAGCATGCGGTTGCCGGAGAGGACGGTCCGCCCGGCCACGGTCGCCCGAAGTCCCTTGCCCCCGAAGGATTCGAAGCCGGCAGCGGCCAGTTCGGGGAGGTCCTTCGTCCGCTCCAGCACGGCCTTGGCGATGTGGTGTTCGGATCCTCGCTCCAGGGCCGCGGCCGTGGTCAGCAGGTCGGTCTCGTCCACTCCGGCGGCGGGGGTGACCTGGACCACTTTCGGCGCGCCCAGGGTCAGGGTGCCGGTCTTGTCGAAGACGATGACGTCCAGCTTGACGGCATGCTCGAGAGCGGCGGCGTTCTTGATCAGCACGCCGTGGCGCGCCCCCAGCCCCGTGCCCACCATGATCGCCATGGGCGTGGCCAGGCCAAGAGCGTCGGGGCAGGCGATGACGAAGACGGTGATGGTCAGGGTCAGGGCGAACAGCAGGGTCTGGCCCAGGGCCCAGAACCAGACGCCGAAGGTGAGCAGGCCGATGACGACAGCGGCCAGCACAAGCCACTGGGAGGCGCGGTCCGCGAGCAACTGGGCCGGGGCCTTGGAGTTCTGCGCCTCCTGCACCAGCTTGACAATCTGCGCCAGGGCGGTGTCGGCGCCTACCCGCGTCGCCCGATAACGGAAGGCGCCGGTCTTGTTGATCGCGCCGCCGGTCACGGAATCCCCGGCGCCCTTGGTCACGGGCAGGGATTCTCCGGTCAGCATGGATTCGTCGACCTCGGAGCCGCCGTCCTCGATCACGCCGTCCACGGGGATGCGGCCGCCCGGCCGGACGACCACCCGGTCGCCCACCAGCACGGCGGAGGTCGCGACCTCGACCTCGACGCCGTCGCGCAGCACCCGGGCGGTGGGCGGCGCCAGGTCCATCAGCCTGCGGATGGCGTCCGAGGCGCCGGCCCGCGCCCGCATCTCCAGCCAGTGGCCCATCAGGATGAAGACCAGCAGCAGGGCCGAGGCTTCGTAGAAGTCGGGCGCGTCGTAGAAGAAGGTGGCGCCGACGCTGAACAGGTAGCCGGTGCCGACGCTGAGCAGGACCAGCACCGCCATGTTGAGCACACCGCGTCGCAGGGCCCGGACGGCGGCGATGTAGAAGGGCCAGCCCGGATAGAGGATGGCGGCGCTGGCCAGGACGAACAGCAGGGGCTTCAGCGGCAGGCCGAACGGCGGCTCCACTCGCATGAAGTCCATGCCCATCGGGGCGAGCAGGAAGATCGGGAGGGTGAAGGCGACGGCGAAGAGGAAGCGGTTGCGCATGTCCCGGGCCATGGCCTGCATGTCCATGCCGGGGCCGTGCCCCATCTCGGCCATGTCGTCGGCGCCGGCTTGGGCAGGATGAGCAGAGGGCGCGTGGCCCTCATGGGCGGCCGCCGGAGCTGCGGGATGCTGGAGGTGCGACCGGGCGTCCACGACCTCCTCATGCGGGACGCAGATGTGACGCGGCACGACCTCGCCGCGGCAGTGGAAGCCGCAATCCCGCACCGCCTGTTCCAGTTCGACCTGGCTGACCAGGGCTTCGTCATATCGGATCGTCGCGGTCGCCGAGCCGAAGTTGGCGGCGGCTTCCAGCACGCCCTTCAGGCCCCGCAGGTGCTTCTCGATCACCAGTGAATCCAGCGGCGTGCTGAAACCGGAAACATCGACGGTAGTAGTATGCATGAAGGAAATTCCAGTCGAAAGCAGTTCAGTCTTGAGGTCGGTGGGATTCCGCGCCCTACAGGGGGCGTAGGCGGGGAACGAACGCGGGCGTAGCCTGCCGGTAAGCGCTCCAGGCCGGGCCGAAGCGGGCGGCGGTCTCTCGCTCCACCGCCATGGCGAGGCGCCAGTACAGGATGACCAGCGCCGGGAACATCGCCAGGGTGAGCAGCGTCGGCCATTGAAGCAAAAAGCCGATCATGATCAGCACGAAACCGGCATACTGCGGCTGGCGGATTGACCGGTAGGGACCGGTCGTCGCCAGCCGGCCTTCTCGTTGCGCGCTATAGAGCACCGGCCATGCCGCGGAGAGGAGCCAGAACCCGCCGCCAACGAGAACCAAGCTGAGAATATGGAAGGGCCCGAAGTGCGGGTGCGCTCGCCAGCCGAACATCATCTCAAGCAGGTGTCCGGCGTCATGGGACCACCAGTCCACGCCGGGAAAGCGGCTCTGTAACCAACCGGCCAACAGAAAGATCGTCAGCGGGAAACCGTACATCTCGGTGAAGAAGGCGATCAGGAAGGCGCTGAAGGCGCCGAAGGCGCGCCAGTCCCTCGCCGTCTTCGGCTTGAAGAAGGTGAAGGCGAAAAAGATGAACAGGATGGAGTTGAGGGCCACCAGCGACCAGAGCCCGTACGTTTGCGGTTCCGCCATGATCAGGCCTCCGGAGCTGGGGGACGGGCGCGGTCGCCCGGGTGGTCGGGGCCGTGCCCCCCGCCATGGCCGCCATGCATGGTCATGTGCAGCAGGGGACAGAGCAGCAACAGCAGGAACGGCGCCCAGCCGAGCAGGTGAACCCGGTGCTCGCCGATCAGCAGATAGGCCAGCCCCGCCGCGAAGGCGCCCAGGGTCAGAAGCCTGAAGACCCGGCCGGCGGCCGGGGATTTGGAGGTCATGCGAGGCGCCTTCCGTGCTGAACACCATCCCGTCGTCTGACGCCCCACCCGGCCAAACATTACGGACGCGTGGCGTCGACGATCGTAAGAGCCGCCCGTCGTCAGCGTCAGACGTGGACAGCTGGGTCGCGGTCAGGTGGGGAGTGCAGTCGGGCATGCCGTTCATTCTTGCTCTCAACAGCGGGTCCTCGACCTGCAAGTTCGGCGTTTTCGATCAGGGGCCGGGCGGACTGGCGCCCTGTCTGCGCGGCCGGATCGAAATGCACGGCGAGGCGCCCCGACTGCTGAGTTATGACCCGGCCGGGGCGGTTCTTTCAGACGAGCCCTGGCCTCGGACTTCGGCGCCGGACCTCCTCGGGTGGCTTGAGATGCGCCTGCCCGGACCGATCGCCGCCGTGGGCCATCGGGTGGTTCATGGCGGGCCGCGTTTCTGCGCGGCGACGCTTGTCACGGAGGCGGTCCTCGCGGCCGTGGCGGCGCTCGCGCCGCTCGCCCCCCTGCACCAGTCCCAGTCGCTGGCGGGGGCGTCCGCCCTTCGCGCCGCGCGGCCGGGGCTGCCGCAGGTCCTGTGCTTCGACACCGCCTTCCACGCGGGCCATGATCCCGTGGTTGACCGTTTCGCTCTGCCGAGGGTCTGGGAGGCGCGGGGTCTTCGCCGCTACGGGTTTCACGGCCTGTCCTATGAGTATCTCGCCGGACGTCTGGCGGCGCTCGACCCTCCCACGGCCGCCGGCCGTGTGGTCGCGGCCCACCTCGGCGGGGGAGCCAGTCTGTGCGCCCTCCGCGACGGGCGCAGCATTGACACCACCATGGGCGCCACGCCGCTCGACGGTCTGGTCATGGCCACGCGCTGCGGCAGTCTGGACGCGGGCGCGGTGCTCTATCTGTTGCGCGAGGGGGGACTGGACGCCGACGGCCTGACCGATCTGCTCTATCGCCAGTCGGGACTGCTCGGCGTCTCTGGCCTCAGCGGCGACATGCGCGACCTGCTCGAGAGCCGCGAACCGGCGGCGCGCGAGGCTCTGGATCTTTACGTCCATCGCGCCGCGCGCGAGATGGCGGCGCTGGCGGCCAGCCTCGGAGGGCTGGACGGCCTGGTCTTCACGGCGGGTGTCGGCGAGAACGCGCCGCGGATCCGAGCCGAGATCTGCGCGCGCCTCGGCTGGCTCGGGGTCAGGCTCGACGCCGCCGCGAACGAGCGCGGCGCCGGCCGTCTGAATGCGGCCGACAGCGCCGTGGCGGTCTGGATGATACCGACAGACGAGGAGGTTGTGATCGCGCGCCAGACGGCGGCGCTGCTTGATCTGGCGGAATGAAGCGCCGGGGGCAGGGGGCGCGGACGGCGTTCACCGGCCGCTGCGACGGGGACCGGTGGGCTCTTGTAAGGAGGCCGGCGATGACCCGACCAGGGCCGCGGGAGGCGGCCGGCGGCGCCTGCGTCGCCGGGGACTGCGACCCGGAAGCGCTGCGTCCACCGAAACCCCGGGAGAATCCCGTGACGTCGCTAGGTGATCCATCGCAGGCGCCGGAAGACGGTGCGGCGCGGGTCTGGAACGAGCTTCCGTAGCGACCGGGATCGGCGTCTTGCTCAGCCTCGGTTTGCGCCGGATCCCTGACCAGCGCCGCTGCACCGGTCAGGGCGTACTTCGCCTGGTGAACTGAACCAAGGATGCCGACGTTCGTTCAGATCAGGGTCAAGCACGGCCGCAGCCGTCATGTCGCGGACATCCCGTTGGCAGATGGCTTGATCCAGAGGATTCACGTCCATGACCAACTTCGCCCAACGGCCCGTCAGGCGGACGGCCATCGCCCTGTCAACACTTTCCCTGCTCGCCGCCGCCGGGTGCGCCAGCGCGCCTGCCTCAGGTACGGCGCCCCCGGATCGACCTATGGGCGGCATGCAGGCGCCGCATGCGGCCCAGGGCTCCGGCATGATGGGCGGCATGCAGATGCCGCCGGGAATGAACATGGCTCGGACACCCTTTTCTGAGGCCGAGATGAGCATGCACCGCGCCATGATGATGGCGACCGATGTGAACACCCAGCGGACCTGGGCGAGGAAGATGATCGCCCACCATAGAGGGGCTGTCGCTATGGCGCAGGCTCTGCTTGGAAGTGATGCGACAGACGTTGAGGTCCGTCGCATGGCTCAGGCGGTCATCGACGCGCAGACGAGAGAAATCGCAGAGCTCGAATCCTGGCTTGAGCGTCATCCCGGCTGATTGTAACGAGGGCGGCACGGCGGGGCCTGATCATGCTCTGTCCGTCGCCGTCCGTGCTCCCTGCCAGGCTGGAGGATTTGGGTTGGAACTTGAGCAGAGGCAGCTGATCCTCTCCATTCTCGGCCGCGCCGACACCCTGACCGTGGCGACGGTGCGTGAAGACGGTTGGCCGCATGCAACGGTTGTGAGTTTCGTCAACGATGAGCTCGACATCTATTTCGGGACGGCGCCCCACTCGCAGAAGATTGGAAACATCGCCCGTGACTCCCGGGTGTCCGCGACCGTCACGCCCGATCACGAGACTTCTAAAGACATCCAGGCGATCTCGCTCGCGGCAAGGGCGGAGCGTGTTACGGACCCCGGGGAGCTGTTGAGAGTGGCTGATCTGGTCTTAAGGAAATTTCCGAGACCAGGGCGTCCTGCGCCGGCGGCGGTGCTGGAGGGGGTGGTGGTGGTTCGCCTGCGCCCGACCATCGTCTCGGTCCTGGACTACAGCAGAACCTTCGGTCAGACGGAACTGATCGACCTGCGTGACGATCAGGCGCCACGCAGTCGCCAGGACAACCCGCCTTCATCCTCATAGGCATGGGATCATACTGTCGTCCGTCGCCCAGAGATGGGATCTGCCGTGGCCCGGATCGAGTGGCCCGGGCTGGCGCGGTGGCTCCGTCGCGTCTTCAGGGCGATTGGGCCCCTATGAGCACGACTGGCCTGATGCCGATCCATGGCGCGATCAGAACGCTTCGGGCCACACGGCCGGGAGCGTTCTGATCGGCGCCGTCACGGGGCTGGTGTCGTTCGGCGTGACGGCCGCCACACCAACCTCCGTGAGGCCTATTGACCGGGATTTCTGATCCCGCGCCCGCCGGGCCTAGACGACAAAAACCGGTGCAAAGCCCCCGCCCGGAGTTCGGAAGTTTGTCGTCTGGCCCTGATAGACTCGGGCGGCCGCCAGTAGCGGGTCGCCGTCGTAGACATAGAGACGGACATCGAGCTTCAGCGAACGGATCTCGCCGTCGACCCTGATCCGACGTTCGCTGGGCTTCGCGAATTCCTGGGCGATATAGCCGCCGAGCTGAATTTCCGCCCATACGCGCCGGGTGATCTTGTCGCCGCGGTAGACGGCCTTGCCACCATGGCCGCCGGCCGGCTTGAAGAAATATCGGTTGCGCGTCGTCCACAGCCTCTCTGCGTTCTCGGCAGTCACCAGGGTGGTTTTCGGGATCGCCGAAAGACCTCTCTGATGATCCGGAGCAAGTCCCCAACCGGCGACCATGTCCGGGTCTGACAGCAGGCTCAGGTTCCGCTTGTCGGCGAACAGAGCGTGGTTGCGCGGACTGGGCGTCAGAACGACGGCTCCGTTCTGATAGGCGTCACGCAGGGCTTCGTGCCCGTCAGCACCGAGGGAGAAGTCGACGAGGCGATTGTAGACGAGATCCACAATCTCGCCTTCATGCTCCAGTCGCCCCTGGGAGAAATGGAGTTCGGAGGGATCGGCGACCCACGCCGTAACGCCGCGCTGTTCGAAAAACCGCTGCGCCAACAGGAACTCCGGGAACAGATACTGATCCTTCGGGCGGTCATCGACGATGGCGATTGTCCGCGGTTGACCCGAGCGACCCTGCAACGCCCATTCGTTCAGGAACATCCGCCAGACGAGGGCTTCGAAGTCTCCCATCACCCGCGCGCGCATGGCGTCCTGGGCCTCGCGACAGCATTCGCCCTGGGCGTGAGCAAGAAACGCATTCAGGAATGCTCCTCCGGCGTTGGTATTCACCTCGATGAGTTTTGGACCGCCGTCGCCCAGATGAAAATCATAGCCCATGAAGACCCCGCGCGGGCCGAAGTCCCGGCGAGCGATGGCCGGGCCCCAACCCAGTACCGCCTCCTGATAGGCCGGGGTCCTGGCCGCAGCCTCGATGGCGGCCACGACGACCAGCATGGCCTCGATGTCCTGGGCGGACAGGAACACAGGCCCGCCGGAGAACAGGTTCGGTCGATCCGCAAGCAGCGCCGAGACAAGGTCCGGCTCCCCGGCCTGCTGACGGATCGCCGAGCTCAGACGGGTCCGGTCCAGCGTGATGCAGAAACAATCCCTGTTAAGCACCGCGTCGAAGGAGCCGTCACGGGTATCGTCGGTTGTCGCCATGGTGTTCCTTTGATCGGGCCGGGATCGAGGGTGTCAGGTCCCAGCGGCCGCGTACCGGATTGTGCGACGGCTTCGTCTTGCGAAGCAATCCGCGTGCGTTCGACTTCTGGAGCGCCGGTGCGCGACGGCGGGATCGTTTCGGCCCCGCGCCGTCCCGGGTTCGATACGTCGCTGCGGGCGAAGGCCCGCCGGACGACCGAAGATTCCGGCGATAAATCCCGCCTTCTCGGCGCCCGGCCGTGGAGAAGGGCGCCGGCGCGGCGTCCGTTGAGCCTGCATGAGGCGATAGCCCGGTCATGGATGATGACCAGGCCCTTTCGGCTCCGGACTGCGCCGCAGTGGAGCCGGCGGCAGGCGATGAGGCGGATCACGCTGTCGGGGTCGGCGCGGCCGGTGGAACGGTCCAGTTCGGCGGGGTCGGAATCAGAATGGCGCTCCTCGATCCAGGCGGCCGGGTGGGCGGTGAGGCCACGCACAGGCTGTCGCGTCGTCGACTTGGAGCACCTTCTCCGCGAAGGCTTTCCCGGTGACTTCTGCTGTCGTCAATGTCAGCGCCCGCAAAGCGGCTTGCGCCGGTCAAATGTCTCCCAGACCAGGGTCGTGCCGCTCGTGATCATGGCGCAATTGATCTCTTCGCCCGACGGCGACCAGCAGATGGCGGTGATGCGGTCGTAGCTTCGGCCGGTCTGCTCGCAGCGAAGGGTCTTGCCCGCGACAAGCCGGTTCAGTTCCGCTGTAGCGGAAGCGGCGCTGGCGGTCGGGCAAGGATGGCCCGGCGAACAGGTTTCGTCGGCCTCCCGCGCCGCCACGGCGTGGAGTCTGATCTTTGTACCGTCCTTGCAGCGCAGGGTGTCGCCGTCGTTCACATAGGCCACATTGCATCGGAAACCCGTCTCCGACGGCGACGATGGAAGCGCGTCTGCATCGGCCGTGGCGGGCGGCGACGCGTGACCAACGGCGTCCGCCGCAGGCCAGTTCAGGGCGGCGATGAAGGCGACAGCCATGAGGGTCGCCGTCATGGAGAGGAAGCGACTGTTGCGCCGGTATGGCTTGCAAGAGCCGGTTGAACGGGATGGTTTCGAGCTCATCGAGACAGGCTAGGGCCAATGGGTGAACGGGCCGTGAGCCGGGTATCCCGGTGAAGGAAAAGGAAGGGCGGCTGGGAGCGCTCCGATCGGGAGCGCCAAACAGGAGGACGCCATGTCGTCCCGACCCGCGTCGAACATCCGTGAATTCGCCCCTGCGCCAGCCTCGACCGTGGAGGACGGCGACCTTGACCTTCTGGCGGCGATCCTTTCGCGAACCCAGTCTCCAGCCGCCAGCCGGGCCGCCGCCGCCGATCTGATCGCGGACTTCGGAGGGCTGGCCGACGTCGCCGCGGCTGATGAAGCCGCCCTGCTTCGTGCCGGCCTCGCGACGGCCGCGGTCGCCGATCTCCTACGGATCCGGGCGCTGGCGGTGGCCATGGCGAGGGCGGAGGCCTGCCATCGACCGGTCCTGTCGTCATGGACCGCCCTGACGACCTATCTCCGCGCAGATATGGCCCATGCGCCTCGCGAGCAGTTTCGCGTCCTCTACCTCGACCGCCGCAACATCCTGATGAAGGACGAAGGGCGCGCTGACGGCCCCAACAACACCATCCTCGACAACTGCGCCGTCTACACCGCCTTCGCCGCCCTTGACCCCCTGACCCAGGACAAGGTGTCGAAAATGACCGGCGTCGTTCTCGAGACCCGGACAGGGCGGAGCGGCCCGGCGGGCTTCGGCGCCGGTCGGAGCTCGGTGTCGCGGTCGCAGACAGAACGACCCCTCCTTGAGCCGGGCGAGGTGCGCGGACTGCCGGACGAGGAGCAGATCGTCTTCGCCGCCGGCGTCCGGCCCCTTCGCGCGCGCAAGCTGCGCTACGACGCGGTGCAGCCCTTTCGCTCGCGGGCGCTGGCTGCGGCGCCGGATCAGGCGGCGCGGCTGGATACGCCCGGGGCGCCTCCGCATCCCTGGTCGGGCCGGCGCGGTTTCGGAGAGGATGCGAGCGCTGTCCTGCCCCTGTTCAAGGAGGCCGCGGCGGCCATGGATGATCGCAAGGCCGCCGCCCAGATGGCCGAGGCCTACAACGAGATGTTCAGAGGGCTCGCGGCCCAGAAGGCGGTGCTCGACCATATGCAGGGAGGGCGGGATGGCTAGGCAGTCCGGAGGAACCTGCCGCGTCCAGGTCTATCTCAGCGACCCCAAGGTGGTGACAGGCCTGAATCGCGAGGCGCGTGCGGGCCGCATGGCGCTGAGCCAGGCGGCCGGTCGCGCGATCGCCCGGGGGCTGCAGACCGCCGCTCGCGGCGACGCGGAGGACCGCCTGGAGGCGCTGGAGCGGGCCTTTCGCGACCATATGCGATCCACCGCCCGCGACATGCAGATCGTGCAGGAGCTCCTGGTCGAGATGGCCCGGGCCTTCTTTCAGCGGCTGCCGGACGCAGAGCCGGATGATGATCCGACTGTCCAGGCCTCGGTCGATCGCCGGGTCGACCGGATGCTGAACGACACGGCCGCTCGCATCGTCGCCGGCCGGATGCGGACCAGGGCGACCGCGGCCATGGGCCGGGGCGTGGACCGTGACGTCTGAGCCGGCGGCGACCGGCGAGCGTCGACTTGAGGCGCTCCGGCATGCGCTCGGCGAACCCATTCTGGCGGCGCTCGCGGATCCCCTTGTGGTCGAGGTGATGGCCAATCCCGACGGGCGTCTGATCCTGGACCGGGCGGGAGAAGGACGCGTCGATACGGGGGTGAGGCTGGCGGCGGAGGACCGCGAGCGCGCCATCCGCCTCGTCGCCGATTTCGGGGGCGAGACGACAGGGCGGGCCCAGCCGAGGCTGTCAGGCGTACTTCCCGGCGGTGGAGAGCGATTCCAGGCCGTCCTGCCGCCGGTGTCGTCCGCGCCCGCCTTCTCGATCCGGAAACGTCCAGCAGTGATCTGGACGCTCGACGACTATGTGCGCGACGGGGTCATGAGCGCCGCCCAGGCGCAGGCGCTCCGCGCCGCCGCGACGGGGCGACAGAACATCCTGATCTCGGGCGGTACCGGGTCCGGCAAGACCACCCTGGCCAACGCCATCCTGGCGGAGCCGGCCTTTGCCGGAGACCGCGTCTTCCTGATCGAGGATACCGCCGAACTGCAGTGCGCCGCCTGGGACCTGGTCGCCGTGCTGACGCGCCGGTCTCCGGCGGCGATCGGCGTGGCGGATCTGGTGAGGGACGCCCTGCGCATGCGACCCGACCGCATCGTCATAGGCGAGATGCGCGACGGGGCGGCCGCGCTGGAAACCCTCAAGAGCTGGAACACCGGCCACCCGGGCGGGCTGTCCACCCTGCACGCCAATTCCGCCGAGGACGTTCTGCGCCGGCTTGAGGACCTGATCGGCGAGGTGGCTGTGCGCATGCCCCGGCGCCTCATCGGCCAGTCTGTCGATCGCATCGTCCATATCAGCCGGACGAAGACGGGGCGGCGGGTGACCGGCGTGCTCGGGGTCCATGGCGAGGACGACGGCGCCTATTGCATCGACCGTCTGGCCTGAGCCCCGTTTCGTCACACGCAAGCCTCTGGCTCCTGGCGCCCATGCGCGGCGTGCCGCCGGGCCTCGGACACGCGGACGAAGGCATGCCGCATCGATCAAATGGGCTCTGATTTCTCGGGACGAGGTTCGTCGACGCCTGTCTCCTGTGTGGTCGTCGGGCGTCCTGCCGGCGGGATCAGGCTGGGGCGTCGCAAGTCGTGGCAAGTCCTGGCGGCCCTAACCCTCATGAATGGTCTCGGCTTTTTCCGGCATGAGCGGCGGTGTCGTGCGACTTGTGGATGACTTGCTCAGGACTTGCTTGCAAGTTGTGGAAAACATTGAATAAATATTGTTGACAGGGTGTGGATAAGTTTGCTTGCAATGAGTCGGGACGCGCTGAAACGTCCTGAACCAGGAAGCAAAACCATGAGCGGACTTCTTTCACGTCGCCTCGGCGGCGCTGCGATGACCTGCGCCCTGATGGCGGCCGGACCGGCCCTCGCGGGTGGATCGGGCATGCCCTGGGAGGGGCCGCTGCAGCAGGTGGTGCAGTCCATCACCGGGCCCGTCGTCCAGGCGGTCGCCGTGGTGGCGGTGGTGATCTTCGGCGTCGCCGTGGCCATGAGCGAAAGCGGGTCGAACCTGAGGCGCGGCCTGGGCATCATGTTCGGCCTCTGCATCGCCTTCGCCGCCTCGACCTTCTTCCTCGACTTCTTCGGCTTCGCCGGCGGCGTGGAGGTCGCGTGATGGCGGGTGCAAGCGATCATCCCGAGGGCTGGACCCTGCCGGTGGCCCAGGCCCTGGCCACGCCGGTGCTGATGGCCGGCATGCCGCGGGAATACGCCATCGCCATGGGCACCATCGCCCTCGTCTTGGGCCTGGCGCTTCGCATCTGGTGGCTGGGTCTGCTGTGGTGGGCCTGCGCCCATGCGGTCGGCCTCTGGGCCGCGCGGTCGGACGCCCGCTTCTTCGATGTCCTGCGGCGGCATCTGGCGCTGCCCGGCCACCTGGACGCCTGAGATGCGCTTCCTCGACGAACATCGCCGGCGTCCGGCCAGTCTGGCCGATCACCTGCCCTGGGCCGCCCTGGTCGCGCCCGGCGTGGCGCTGAACAAGGACGGCTCCTTCATGACGGCCTTCCGCTTTCGCGGTCCGGACCTGGAGTCCTCGACCGAGGAGGAGTTGATGGCGGTGCGCGCCCGGCTCAACAACGCCCTGCGCCGACTGGGCACAGGCTGGTGCCTGCATGTCGAGGCGCGCCGACGACCGGCGGCGCCCTATCCGGAGAGCGATTTCGACATCGACGCGGCCTGGCTGGTCGACGCCGAACGCCGCCGGCGGTTCGAGGAGGCCGATCCGGCCTTCGAGACCGACTATCGTCTGGCCCTGACCTGGCTGCCCCCGGCCGACGACAGCCGCCGCATGGAGCGCTGGATGTTCGACGGACTCTCAGCCGGAGCGACCGACTGGCGCCAGGCCCTCGAGCGATTCCGGCGCGAGGCGGGGGCGACCTTCGACCTCCTGTCCGACGCCCTGCCTGAAATCTTCTGGCTCGATGACGCAGAGCTGCTGACCTGGCTCCATGACACGGTTTCAACCCGGTCGATGACGGTCGAGCCGCCCAATCCGCCCATGTTCCTCGACGCCTGGCTGGCCGACACGGCGATGACGGGCGGCGCGACGCCCCGCCTGGGGGACCACTGGCTCAAGGTGGTGTCCGTGCGCGGCCTGCCCGCCGCCACCCGGCCCGGCTTGCTGGACGCGCTGGGCGCCCTGCCGTTCGCCTATCGCTGGACGGCGCGCTGGATCGCCCTCGACAAGGCCGCGGCCGAGCTCGAGATCGTCAAGCTGCGCAAGCGATGGTTCGCCAAACGCAAGGGCGTCGGCGTCCTGCTCCGCGAGGCGGTCACCAAGGAGGAGACGCCGCTTCTCGATACGGACTCCGTGTCCAAGACGGAGGAGTGCGACGGCGCCCTGGCGGCGCTCGGCGCGGACGCCTGCGCCTTCGGCTACCTGACCCTGACCGTGACCGTGCTCGACGCCAGCCCGTCCGGAGCGGCGGCCAAGGCGCGGGCGATCGAGGGCGTGCTCAACGCCCAGGGGCTCATCGCCCGGGTCGAGGACCTGAACGCCGTGGAGGCCTGGCTTGGATCCCTGCCGGGCGAGCCCTACGCCGACGTGCGGCGGCCCCTGGTCTCTACGCTCAACCTCGCCGACCTCCTGCCGGTCTCGGCCGTCTGGGCCGGGCCGGCGGGCGACGGCGCCCTGGACGGCCCGCCTCTGGCCACGGCGCGCACGACCGGCTCCACGCCGTTCCGGCTGGTCCTTCATGTCGGCGACGTCGGTCACGCCATGGTCGTAGGGCCGACGGGCGCGGGCAAGAGCGCCCTCCTGTCCTTCCTGGCCCTGCAGTGGTTCCGCTATCCGGACGCCCGGGTGGTCTTCTTCGACAAGGGGCGGTCTGCGCGGGCGGCGACCCTGGCCGCAGGCGGGTGCTGGCGCGCCCTGGAGCCCGGCGGCGCTGTCGCCTTGCAGCCGCTGGCGGGGATCGACGACCCCGGCGAGCGGGCCTGGGCGGCGGAATGGCTCGGGGAGGCGTTGCGCTTTGCGGGCGTGGAGCCGCGTCCCGAACTGCGCGAGGAGATCTGGTCGGCGCTGAACGCCCTGGCGGCCGCGCCCCGCGCGCAGCGCACCCTGACGGTCTTCTGCGCCCTCGTGCAGAACCGCGACGTCTCGACGGCGCTTGAACCGCTGACGCTGAAAGGGCCGCATGGGAGCCTGCTGGACGGCGCCGACAGTGATCTGGCGCCCAGCCGCTTCGACACCTTCGAACTCGAGACCCTGATGGCCACGCCGTCAGTCGTCGGTCCGGCCCTGTCGGCCCTGTTTCATCAGCTCGAGGCCGGCTTCGACGGGCGGCCGACCCTGCTGGTCCTGGATGAGGCCTGGCTTTTCCTGGGGGAGGGCGCCTTCGCCGCCCGGATCCGGGAATGGCTGAAAACCCTGCGCAAGAAGCGGGTCTGCGTGGTCTTCGCCACCCAGAGCCTGGACGACGTCGCGGCCTCGCCGATCGCCGCGACCCTGATCGAGAGCTGCCCCACCCAGGTCTTCCTGCCCAATCCCCGGGCGCTGGAGCCGGCGTCCGGCGACCTCTACCGGGCCTTCGGCCTGACACGGCGCCAGCTCGAGCTCATCGCCTTCGCGCCGCCCAAGCGGGCCTACTACTGGCGCCAACCCCACGGCAGGCGGCTGTTCGATCTGCGCCTGACCGGGGTGGCCCTGGCCCTGTGCGGCGCCGGCTCGCCCGAAGACCAGACCCTGATCGACAGGGTCCTCGCCCGGAGCGGCCCCGAGCGGTTCGCCCGTGAATTCCTCAAAGCCAAGGGAGTGCAGCATGTCGACGATGTCTTCGACGCCTTCGCGCCGCCGCTTGCAGCGGAATAGGCGCCTGGCCGCAACGGCCGCGGCGATTCTGGTCGTCCTGGGATCAGGGACGGCCAGCGCCCAGCAGGTGGTATTCGATCCGAAAAACCATCTGGAGAATGCGCTGCAGACGGCGCGCCAGCTGGAGAGCCTCGCCAATGAGGCCCGCAGTCTGGCGGCCTCGCCCTATAGCCACCTGGCGCAGAACAGCCGGGCCTTGCAGGAGATGGCGGCGCTGGCCCGGAGCGTGGAAGGCCTGGGGGCGACGGCGGCGGCCCTGGAACAACAGTTTCAGGACCTCTACGCGGGCGACCTCGACAGCGCCGACCTGCAGGCCTTGATCCGACAGGGCGAGGGCCGCAGCGACAACGCCCGACGCACGGCCTTCGATCTCGCGCGTCACGCCGCGGAACTGGAGCGGCTGGGGCAGGGGCGGGAGGGGCGACTCAGCGGCGCCCTGTCCGCCAGCCAGTCCGCCGGGGGACAGACGGCCGCCGTCCAGTCCTCGAACCAGATCCTCGCCGTTCTGGCTGAGGATCTGGCGGCCATGCGCTCGATCGTGTTGGCCCAGTCCCGGCTGCTGGCCGAACAGGCCGCCCGTCAGACGGCGGACCAGACGGCCGGCGACGCCGCGCGGCGTCGGGCCTGGGCGCGCGAGGCGGTCGTCCCTCCGCCGGCGGCCTTCGACCCCTTCTCCCGCGCAAGGGACTGAGCCCATGGCCGTCGGCATGGAGACCCCCAACGAATTGATGACCGTGTTCTCGAACACGGTCACGGCCGGGTTCGCCGCCCTGGAGGGCTCGGTCAACAACGTCTTCGGCCTGCTGATCGTCCTGGTCGTCGCCCTGACCGGCATCCAGTGGGCCCTGTCGCCGCAGCGCGAGATTCTCGCGGCCGGCTTCGGCAAGATCCTCCTGGTCGGGGCCTTCGCCTGGCTGATCAACGACTGGCAGGCCCTGTCCGAGACCATCTACGCCGGCTTCATCGAACTGGGCCTGACGGCCGGCGGGGGCGACTTGAGCCGCGAGGACTTTCTCAATCCCGGCGCCATCCTGGCCCAGGGCTGGGCCATCGTGAAGGCCCTGGGCGACACGCCGGCTCCGGTCGCCAATCCGCTCGACGTGGTCGGCAACCTGACCGACGCCCTGATCCTCGGTGTGGCCATGATCGGCATCATGCTGGCCTTCGCGGTCCTGGCCCTGCAGATCATCGTGGCCCTTCTCGAGTTCAAGATCGTCACCCTCGGCGGCTTCGTCCTCCTGCCCTTCGGCATCTGGAGCCGGACCGCCTTCCTGGCCGAGAGGCCGCTCGGCTATGTGGTGTCCTCGGGCCTCAAGGTCCTGGCACTCGCCATCGTCGTCTCCGGCGCCCGCACCGTCTTCGACCAGCTCCAGCCCTCGGCCAACCCCGACATCTACGAGGCCCTCAGCATCCTGGTGGCCTCCATCCTCCTGGCCATGCTGGCCATCTTCATTCCCAGCCTCGCCTCCGCCCTGGTGACCGGCGGTCCGGCTCTGGGCGCGGGCGCCGCCATGGCCGGCGGACTGGCGGTCGGCGGCGCAGGCTTGCTGGCCGGGGCGGCCCTCGCCGGCGCTGGCGCCATGGCCGGAGGCGGCGCAGCCCGTCTGGCGGGACCGTCGCGGGCAGCGGCCGGCGCGGGAAGCGGCGGCGGTCGAGGGCCGGGAGGGCCGGGTCCTTCATCCACGCCTGGTCCGTCCGGAGGCGTCCCGGGCGCCCCGGGCGCATCGCGTGGACCGGGCGGCGCCGGCCCGTCAGGCCGAAACGCCGGGGCGCGGGCGGGATCGGCGACATCCGGGACGCGAGGCGGGGAGGGGCCTTCCGGCGGCGTCGCCGAGACCGATACGGCGCCTTCGGGCTCGTCCGGATCGCGGCGCGCCCGTGAGACCGAGACGGCGCGGCGGGACTTCCACCGGGCCGTCCAGAACGGGGAGCGCCGCGCGCCGCGAGGGGCGAGCGGGCGGTCCCGGGCGCTCCAGGCCTTTTTCGTCGCCAACGCCGGTCGCGGCCTGGCGCCCTCCAGTGAAACCAGCGGCGTGCTTACCCCCAATCTCCGGACTGAGGAGCCCTGACCATGCATCCCTTCTTCCGCCCGCGCCGGGCCTTGACCTCGGCGCCCGAGGCCACGCCCTACCAGAGGGCCGGCCAGGTCTGGGACGACCGCATGGGGCTGTCCCTGGCCCACGCCCGCAACTGGCGCAGGATGGCCGTCGCCAACCTCGCCCTGGCCGTCTTCCTCGGCGCCGGCTGGTGGGTCCAGGCCGACCGGGCCGTGGTCAAACCCTTTGTGGTGGAGGTGTCCGACTGGGGCGAGACCCAGAGGATCACGGCCATCGGCGGACGCTACGAGCCGAACGACGCCCAGGTCGGCCACGCCCTGGCCGGATGGATCCGCGACGTGCGCTCCAAGAGCATTGATCCCATCGTGCTTCGCCAGAACTGGCTGCGGGCCTACGACCTGCTGACGCCGAAGGCGGCGTCCTTCCTCAACGCCTGGGCCCAGACTCGCGACCCCTTCGCCGAGGTCGGGCGCGAGGCCGTCAACGTCGAGGTCCTCAACGTCGTGCGGCGATCGGGCCGGACTTTCGACCTGCAGTGGCGCGAGACCCGGTTCATCAACGGCCAGTCGGCCGGGAGCGAACGATGGCGGGCCCTGATCACCACCGGCGTCCAGGCCCCGCGCAATGAGGCGGAGCTGATGAAGAACCCTCTCGGATTGAAAATTGAGGACGTGTCATGGACCCCCGACGCTTCATGATCCCGCTCGGCGCGGGACTGCTCGCCGCCTGGTCGCCCCTGCCGGACCCGGTCGAACCTGTGGCGGAGACAGCGCGGCCCTATGTCGAGGCGGCGCCCGGGCCGACCGTGCGAAGAGGCCGACGCGCCATAGCCGACGCCAATGTCGAGGCGCGCGCGGCCTCGCGTTCCGACCGGTTCGAGGGCGGGATCCAGGTCTTCGCCTGGTCGCCCGGACGGGTCTACGAGGTCTGGACCTCGCCGCTGCGGGTCACCACCCTCACCCTGGCGGAAGGCGAGACCCTGGTCGCCAAGGCGGCCGGAGACACGGTCCGCTGGCAGGTGGGAGAGGCGAGTTCCGGCGATGGGGTTGGCCGGCGAACCCATGTCCTGCTGAAGCCGCTGCAGCGCGGGCTGGAGACCAATTTGATCCTGACGACCGACCGGCGCGTCTATCTGATCGCGCTGAAGAGCGGGGCGCCCGAGGCCTTCAATCCGGCGATCGCCTGGGACACGCCGCCGGCGGTCGTTGCGTCTGATCCGATCGAGCCTGCGCCCATGCCGGAAGTTGGACCGGTGAGACCCGAGGGGCCGCTGAACGCTCGCTACGCGATCGAGGGGCGAAGAATCGCCTGGACGCCGACGGCCGTGTTCGACGACGGACGCCGCACCTTCATCGCCTTCGGGCCGGGCCTGGAGGCCGGGGAGGCGCCGGCCCTGTTCGTCATCGCCCCGGACGGACAGGCCCAGTACGTGAATTACAGGCAGTCTGGCGGCCTCTTCATCGCGGACCGGCTGTTCGATCGCGCCGAACTGCGGATCGGGGAGCGCCGACCGCAGATCGTGCGAATTCGGCGTCTCGGGGAGGCGCGGCCATGAACGATGTCCAGCCTCCCGGAGTCGGCCAGTCCGCAGCCGCTCCCAAGAGCCCGGCGCTGGAACTCGACGGCCGCGCGCCGCGTCCGGCCGTGGTCCGGCTGCGGTCGTCGATGGTGAAGCTGGTCATCGGGAGCGCCGGCCTGGTGCTCGCCGGGGCCCTGACCTGGGCCTTCGTGGTGCAGCCGGAGCTGCGCGAGGCGTCCCGCGCCCGCGTGGCGGGAGGCCGCGACGACGATGTCCGGCGCGCTGTGCGACCGGCCGAGCAGGTGACGGACCAGCCGGCCACATATGACCGTCTGCCGCCTCCGAGAGGTGAAGCAGCCGCCGAGCCGGTGGCGACCCATGTCCGTGGGCGCGATCGGAGGGAACCCGTAGCGGGCGGCTACAACGCGCCGACGCAGGGCCGGGGCGCTGGGCCCGATGCGCGGGACCTGGCCGTCCGCTCGGGCCTGATGTTCGAAACGGCCGGTGCGGATCGTCCTGCGCCCGTCGCCGCGGCATTGCAGCCGGTCTCGACGCGCACCGGAGATTTAGGGCGGGCGCCCGGGAGCGACGTCTACAACCGGCACGGCCTGACGGCCCCTATCTCGCCCTTCGAACTGAAGGCCGGGACCCTCATGCCGGCGGTCTTGCTGACGGGGGTGGATACCTCGCGGCCGGGGCCGGTGATCGCCGCCATGACCCAGAACCTTTACGACACAGTGGCCGGCCGGCACCTGCTGGCGCCCCAGGGCTCCCGGCTCATCGGGCGGCATGAAGGCGATAGCGCCTATGGCGACCGGCGCGCCTTCATCGTGTGGGAGCGGCTGATCCTGCCCAATGGCAAGAGCCTGGTGCTGGAGGCCGAGCCGGGCGTGGACGCGCGCGGCGCCGTCGGGGTGCAGGGGCGGGTCGACCGGCGTCTCGGCGCCCTGGTGATCGGGACCCTGTTCGCCGGGGCCGTCACCACCCTGGGACAGATGGCGCGCGACGAGGGCGTTCGTGGCGGGGGCTCCTTCCTCGGGGATGCCGGCGACGCCGCGGCGATCGAAGGGGCGCGGGTCGGCGGCCGCCTGATCGACCGGGAACTGGAGGTGCGGCCCGTGGTGCGCGTGCAGGCGGGCGAGCGCGTCCAGGTGATGATCACCCGCGACCTGATCCTGGAGCCTTACAGATGATCCGGACCTTCACGCCCCGCGGCTGGGCGGCTGTCCTGGTTGCGGTGACGGCCGTCCCGGGCCTCCCGGCGGCCGCCAGAGCGCTGCCGACACTCGTCCTTATCAATGAGACCCGGAGCCTTCCGCGAGGGCTCTACGTCCGGCGTCCCGGCGAAAACGTCCAGCGAGGCGCGACGGCGGCCTCCGTTCAGCCTGACAGCGCACGGGCCTACCTGGCGAGCTTGGGCGCTCCGCCCGACATGCTCCTGCTCAAACGGGTGGCGGCCGTGGACGGCGACGTGGTCTGCCGGGAGGGCGAGCGGGTGTTCACCCCGGCAGGCGAGGCGAGGGTGCTTGGGCAGGACAGGCGCGGGGCTGTCCTGTCGGCATGGGCAGGGTGCCGTCGGCTTGAGGCGGATGAGGTCTTCCTGCTGGGGGAGGCTGCAGAGAGTTTCGACAGCCGCTATTTCGGCCCGGTGAATCGCCGCGAACTCAGGGGCGTCTTCACGGCGGTGGCGACATGGTGAGGCTGGGCGCACTGACCCTTTCATTCGCGCTGGCCGGGACCGCTGGCGTCGTACAGGCGCAAAGCGTGGACTGGCGTGCGGCGGGGGGCGACATGTTCGGCGCGCCGACCGTCGTGATCCTTGAGACGGTCGATGAGGAGATCGTCCGCATTCCCGATCTGGATCCGCCCTATCGCGAGGCGATCGCGGCGGCGGCGGCCCGCCATGGACTGGACGCCAAGCTGCTCCACGCTCTCGTTTTGACAGAAAGCGCCTATCGGCCGAACGCTGTCTCCCCGGCCGGAGCGGCGGGCCTGACGCAACTCATGCCGGGGACAGCGCGGGACCTCGGCGTCGAGGATCGCTTCGACCCGGTTGAGAACCTGCGCGGCGGCGCGGACTACCTGGCGCGCCAGCTCAGGCGTTTTCAGGACGTCAGGCTGGCTCTGGCTGCGTTTAACGCCGGGCCGGCCAGAGTAGCCTCCCTCGGGCGCGTCCCTCGCATAAGGGAGACCGAACAGTACGTTGAATCTGTTATTGAATGCTATCTCGCCTTGAGCGCCGGCCGGGTCGTCACGAACTCACGCCAGTGCCGGCGGGAGGGCGCGCCATGATCCCTGACGTTTCCGGCGATGACGCCATGGTTCCGCAGGGCGACGATGATCTGTTGACCCGTGCGGAGGCCTCGGCCTTCCTCGCGCTCCTGGGCGTCCGGCTCAAGCCCGCCACCCTCGCGCGCCTCTGGTCGACGGCGTCCAACGGTCCGCCCTGCCGCCATATCCGCTCCAGGCCCTACTACCCGCGCGGACTGTTGCGGGACTGGGCGAAGGCGCAGATCACCGAGGTGCGGACCGGCGCGCCCCCGGCGGCCAGGAGCCGGGGCCGTGCGTGAGATCGGCGCCATTGATCACACGACGTTGGACGGACTGCTCGCGGATCCGGCGACGAGCTTCGCCCTCAAGGCTGTGATCGAGGCATGGGCTGAAAGGGATGGTCTGGATGCGGAGCATGACGCCCGTCTTCTCCATGCCGCCCTCGCCAGGGACGTCGACCATCGCCTGGGCCTGGCGCCGTGAACTTCCGGGTGGATGGAGAATTCATCGATTCAGGCGGACCGGAGGACCGGTTGCTGCCCTGGAGGCGTGTCCAGGACATCGCGGGCATCAGTCGGTCCACGGCCTGGCGGATGCAGCGGAACGGAGAATTTCCGACGCCCGTGACGGTTTCGCCGGGTAGGGTGGGGTGGTGGGAGAGCGAGCTGACGGCCTGGAAGGGCGCGCGGGGGACGACGAGGGCGCTGGTCCCGCCTTCGAGACCTCGGCTGCCCGGCATGCCGCGCCGGGCGCCCGGTCGTTCAGCGCCGGCGGCGTCGAATGGAGTCTGTGATCGACAAGAGAAGTCGGAGGTCTCGAAGGAGGCTACGAGACCGCCTGAACGAAAACGGCGCGCCCGCCCGATCCACGTCGATCAGATCGACTTCGGCTTTTAGGCGATCAGGCTTTGCCTTAAGAAGATGACGTGGGGGCGACCGACCTCGCCTTCACGGACAGTTCGGACCGTCTCTCGCCGAGCGGGCCGAACTGTCATTCCGTGATGCGCGACACTGTCAGGCTTCGGGCGATCCCTCGCAACATCATCATCGAACGACGCCGTGAAGAACGGCTCCGGCGGCCCCTATCACAGGGAGCGGGCGACATCGGCCAAGACAGTCTGGCTGGCCTTCAATGGGAAACTGACAGCAGAGTTGGACGAGTGTGTCTTCCTGAACCTAGGCCGCCGATAAGTTCAGCGCGGTTTAACCATCGGTCGCCACGCTAGTGGAGTTCGCTGCCGTCCTCAGGATTCACATTTCGCAAGCGTCCTGACCTCTCCTGAACCAGAAGTTCGACCGTTTCACCCTTGGCCAGGCGCGTTCTGGCCGTTCTGATGGCGGCATCAAGGGCGTCGACGCTGAAATCGAAACGGCCGGCTTCAAGTCCGGGGCATAGGACCTGCCATATCCCGCCGCGTTGCACGACAATGATGCGAGTGAGGTCAGGTGCGGCCGACATAGGGGCTCCCAGGAGACGCGCTGAACCATAGGAGGACGGTGCGCCCTCGAGCAAGACGGTTCTGATTTCGGCTTCCAGACTTCGGTCCGACAGTAGCCGGCTCCCTCAGCAGAAGTGCGGGGTTTGGTTGCAGCGAGTCTGCTCCGCCCTGCGGAACTTCGACGAATGGTCCGCGTTCCGTGGATTCCTCCCCCAGGTCGGGAGGGCCACGGTCCGACCATCACGCTTTTGGCCCCCCCTGTTGGCGCGCTGGTCGGACCGTTTCTATTCACTGCACATGTCGTTAAATCCGTGGGCGATATTGGCCTTGCGGTAGCGTGGGGTCTCGGGGTTTCCGGGCGGCGGAGGTGATGGCGATGGCGAAGTATGCACCCCTGGTGCGGTATCTGCGACGGCAGCGGACACCGGAAGTGACGCTGACCTTTCGTGATATCGAGAGGATTGTCGGAGGCTTTCTGCCAAAAGCGTCCTCTGACCTGGATTGGTGGCGGGCGGAGGCTGCTGCGTCAGCGCCGCCGCAGAAGCGCGCCTTTGCCGAGGCGGGTTTCACCGCCCAGCCAGAAATCAGGTCCGAGCGGGTTCTATTCGTTCGCGCTGCTTCGACGTCCCTGCATGGATCCCAGGCCGCCGGATGATATTGCGCCGTAGAGAAGCGTTTCGCAGCGCCTGAGCTTCGAGCCGTGACTTCAGGGGGCGTCAGGACGCGCCTGCATCGCCCATTGTTCACTTGAACCGGTCCAGACGTTCGCCGATCAGCTTGATGTTGGTCCTGGTCACGCCGTGGGCCTCGGCCAGGTCGGGCCAGTCGCGCACTGCTGCGCGCGTCTGGTCGATGATTTCGTTCACCCGCGTCTTCTTGAGCGCGGCCGTTTCGCCGAGCCGCCGCAAGTGATCGACGGTGGGATTCCGGCCTTCGCCCATCACCATCGTCGTCTGCTCGGCTCCGGGACCGGAGGAGAAGGTCAGGTCATAGGCAGGCGATAGTCGCCATTCGCCTTGCGCGTTCATGAGGAAGGTGAAGTTCTTGGCGTGATCGTCACGATTGTGGGCGATGACGTTGAAGGCGGCGAGGCGAAACATCTTCTCGACTTCGCGCACGTCGCGGGTCAGTCGCGCGGTCAACGCCACGAGGCCTTCGTAATCCAGCGAAGGAATCCGGTGGTCGGCGTGAAGCAGGCCCGAGGCCGTGTGGGCGTGCAGGCGCTTGTCGCCATCGCGATCAAAGCGACGGGTGGCGAAGTAGGCGGCGCCCCTGCCGGTCGTGAGGAGACGCGTTTCCATCATCTCGATGCCTGCGGCGAACGCCATGCGAGCGTAGGCGAATTCGATCGCTCCGGCGTCCTTGCCGTCATGGCTGTTGGGAAACTTGACCAGCCAGTGATCATAGCCGTCTGGGAGCGATCGTGCGCCGTGCAACGCCTCCCCGGAGACCGTATTGAAACCGATCATCGCTTTCGGACGCGCGCCCGCCGATGAGCCGTTGAGGGCGATGAGTTCGGTCAGAACGTCATCCGCCTGACCCTCGAGCACCTCCTGGGCCTGATCGGCGATCCGGTCGAGTTCTAGCGTCTGGGGGGGCGCCGCCTCTTCAGGCGTGAGGTCAGGCTCGTAAGTCAGGGTGCCCATGCCATGGGCGCCCACGTGCGCCAGCCTGTCGAGCGGGCTGAACTGTTCCGGAAGAAGGCCCTGGACGCGCAAGGCGCGATCGAACAGGAGGCGGCCCCAGCCATCGGGCAGACTGTCATTGAAAACGCCCGGCAGGCCTTCGAACAGGGCGGGATCAGCCGTCTGAAGGCCTGGTCGCAACGGCAGGCTGAGCGGTGAAATTTCGACGGCGTTCGCGATGAAGTCGGCGTCGTACTCGAAATAGATTCTGCGATCGCGCGCGGCCAATCGGCCCACGCGGATTGGGCCTTCGCCGAAGTCCAGACCAACGGCCACTGCGGGTACGGGTGAAAGGTTCATGTGCGCCATCCGTTCTTCCGGCTGGAGCGAGGATCACCCTTCAGGACCTCGTCAATCGAGGCAAACGTCAACGCTTCTGGTTTGGCCGCCTCGATGGTCGCCTCAAGGCCGCCGACAATGGACAGCAGCTTCACAAGAGCTTCGGTGGAGCCCAAGCCAGTACGCTCGAATTTACGCAGCGTCCCCAGAGGCACGCCGGATCGTGCAGAAAGACCAGCCTGGGTGAAGCCCATCGCAACGCGGCGCTCACGGATATTTCCGCCGAGTTTCTCAAGGGCGCGAGCAGGGGTGATAAGTGATATCATCAGAGCGATAATAGGGCAAAGTGCCAAATAATGATACCATTCTATCACTAATAGTTCTGGTGACGGCGCTCGCTAGGCGCGCGCCTTATCCTGCAGTTTGATGACCCGTTGCGGAGATCGATGATGAGGTCCCCGGACCGACGCCGCCGGGCGGGCTTGTCGTTTGCTTCTCCGCGTAGGCTAGGCCGCAACCTTCTTCGCCGCCCGCCGGTTTACAGGTTTGGTGATCAGTTTCGCTCCATTTCCAGGTCCGATCTGATCCAGCGTCGAGCCCATAGGCTCCGCAGGGAGGCCCGTCCCCCTTCGAGGTGGCGGGTCCTCTTCGTTTTTGGGCTGCGGCGGTCCTTGTCGGCGTGGTGCTGTCGGCGGCCCAAGGCCAAATGCGCGATAACGTTTATTGTTGCGTATCACTCGCATTTGCATTTATGCGACGGGGATTCCTCCAGGAGCCCCCATGTTCTTTTCGCCGCGTCTTCCGTCGGTCCGCCGCAACGGCCTTGTCGCCATGTCCGTTTTGCTCGCCGGAACGGCGTTGGGATCAACCGCCGCCGCCCAGACGGCGCGACAGGCGCAGGGCGAGACGGCGAGCTCGGTTGAGGACGTGGTGGTCACGGCGGCCCGAACCATCCTGCCGGCCAGCGCCCTGCCGATGACGGTGGAGGTGATCGACCGAAAATCCCTGGCGGAACAGGTCGCCATCAGCGGCTCGGTGATTGATGCGGTTGCGACCCTGTCGCCGTCCTTTTCGCCGACGCGACAGAAGCTGACCGGTTCGGGCGAGAGCCTGCGCGGCCGCTCGCCGCTTTTCGCCATCAACGGCATTCCGCAGTCGACGCCGATCCGCGACGGTTCGCGTGACGGCTATACGATCGATCCCTTCTTCGTGGACCGGGTCGAGCTGATCTACGGCTCCAACGCCCTGCAGGGCATCGGCGCGACCGGCGGCGTGGTCAATCAGGTGACGGTCGGTGCCCCGACCGCGGACGGCCTCAGCGGCCGGATGCTGGCCCAGGTCTCCAGTTCGGGCGGGCCGGAAGGCGATGGGATCGGCGCCAAGCTAGGCGGTCTGGCCGCCTATCGTCACGGAGACTTCGACGGCGTGTTCGGCGTGGCTTACGACCAGCGCGGCGCCTTCTATGACGCGAACGGTCGCCGCGTCGGTGTCGATAACACCCAGGGCGAGGTGCAGGATTCCAAGGCCCTGTCCTTCTTCGGCCGCTTCGGTTGGAACCTGACGGACACGGTGAGGCTGGACCTGCTGGCCAACCGCTTCGAACTGAAGGGCGACGGCGACTATGTCCGTGCCCCTGGCGATCGCAGCATCGGCCGTCCGGCCACCAGCGAGCGCGGCCAGATCGAGGGCGAGCCCGCCGGCAACCGGGTCGAGACGGTCTCGGCCTCTCTGACCGACAGCGACCTGTGGGGCGGCGACTTCAGCGCCCAGGTCTTCTTCAACCGCACGCGCGACACCTTCGGCGGCGACCGCTCCGCCACCATGCAGGACGCCAGCATCGCCCCGATCGGCGCCCTGTTCGACCAGTCGTCGAACCGCTCGCGCAAGCTGGGCGCGCGGGCCAGCTATGAACGGGCCGTTCCGGGCGTGCCGGGTCTGACCGCGACCCTGGGTCTGGACGCGATGAAGGACCGCACCGAACAGCTTCTGATCGCCACCAACCGCGCCTGGGTGCCGCCGACCGAGTTCCAGAGCGTCGCCCCCTTCGTTCAGGCCAACATGCGCCTGTTCGACGGCAAGGTGCGCCTGGCTGGGGGCGTGCGTCAGGAAAACGTCGAACTGTCGGTCAACGACTTCACCACCCTGGCCTCTTACGGCTCGCGTCGGGTGACGGGCGGCACGCCCAAGTTCGAGGCCACCCTGGTCAACGGCGGGGTGGTCTATGAGCCGCTGGACGGGGTGCGGGCCTACGCCAGCTATGCCGAGGGCTACACCGTGCCGGACGTGGGCCGTATCCTGCGTTCGATCAATGTCGATGGCGTCAAGGTCGACAGCTTCCTCGACATCAGTCCGGTGGTTTCGGACAATCAGGAAATCGGCCTGGAGGTGAAACGCGGGCCGTTCGAGGCCGGCGCGACCTATTTCTGGTCCTCGTCGGACCTGGGGCAGTTCCTCGTTCGCAACCCTGACGGCGTCTATGACGTCCAGAGGCAGGCGGTCGAGATCGAGGGGCTGGAGCTGAACCTGCGCGCCCGCACCCCGATCGAGGGGCTGACGGTCTCGACCGGCTATGCTCGCCTGCGCGGTCAGACCGACACCAATGACGACGGTCGGGTGGATCGCGATCTGGACGGGGCCAATATCTCGCCGGACCGGATCAATGCGGCGGCGGTCTACGCCAACGGACCCCTGTCGGCGCGTCTGCAGGTCCAGGCCTATCTGGCGCGTGATTTCGAGGGCGGCGACGTGCGCAACAATTTCGAAGGCTACACCGTGGCGGACGCCTACCTGCGCTATGACTTCGCCTTCGGCGGGGTGTCGCTGGCGGTGCAGAACCTCTTCAACGAGGACTATGTGACCTATAGCTCCGACACCAGCAATCCGGCCGACAACCTGCGCTACTTCGCCGGTCGGGGCCGTTCCTTCACCCTCGGGTGGGACCGTCGCTTCTGATGCGTCTGGTTCGACTGGCGCATCGCTGGACCGGGGGGCTGATCGGCCTGCTGCTGTTCGTCCTGGGGCTGACCGGGACGGTCCTGGTGTTTAAGGACGACTGGCTGCGCCTGGTCGTACCCCACGCCGCAGAGGCGCGGGTTTCGGACCCAAGTGCTATTGGCGCGGCGCTGGATCAGGCGTTCGCGGCGCCGGACCGTCCGCGTTCGGTCATCCTGGCCTCTGATAGTCTGGGCGTCCTCCGACTGAACTATGAGGACAAGACGCGCGGCGCCTACGCCGCCCAGTCGGGCGCGGTCGTAGCGCGCTGGGAAAGCCTGTGGGCGCGGCCGGAGCTGTGGCTGTTCGACCTGCACCACTATCTGCTGATCGGCGACACGGGAAAAACCATCGCCGGGATCGCGGGCCTGGCGGGTCTGGGCTTTGTCGTCACCGGGGTGATCCTGTGGTGGCCCACGCGGCGCACCTTCGTCTTTGCGGTCATGCCGAGGGCGTGGAAGCGCCCAGGGATCGTCAAGCATCATCGCGACATGGGCGTGTGGAGCGCGCCGGTCCTGGCCGTCGTCCTGACGACCGGGGCGATCGTGGCCCTATCGCCCCTGTATGACGGATTGGCCCAGGCCTTGTCGCCGGGCGCCGACCTGAAGGCGGTCATGGCCCAGCCGGAACATGAAGGGGGGGTGTTGTCCGCCGATCTGGACTGGCCGGCTATGATGACGGCGGCCCAGGCCCGCTTCCCTGACGCCGAGGCGCGCATCGTCTCCCTGCCAACCAAACAGGGCGGTCTGATTGGCCTGCGGATGCGGCGGACGGCGGAATGGCTGCCCAACGGCCGGACCCAGGTCTGGTTCGATCCCGCCGATGGACGGATTGTCGGAACACGCGACGCCATGGGGCTGCCTCTTGGGCTGCGGGTCATTAACGCCCAGTACCCGATCCACGCCGCCAAGGTCGGGGGGCTGGCCTATCGACTTGTGGTCGCCGCCTCCGGGTTGGCGCTGACCCTGCTGGGATCGCTGGCGGTCTTCACCTTCTGGTCCAACCCGAGCGGACTGCCGAAACGGCGACGCCCAAGCCCAAGTGCGCGGCGTGTCTAAGAGGTTGGGGCGGGAAGAGGTTCGCCAGACTGACACGGGCAGAGGAGAGGATCCTACGGTGAGGGTCTATCTCGCTCGAAGCGACGGTCCGCCTCCAGGCGTTCAGCCAATGTCCGCTACTGGCGGATACTGTTGAAAAAGTCCGCGAGCCGGCCGTGATCGGCCTTTTCGGCTCGATCTGGAGCCGTCGCGGAAAACTAAGCGATTGATTTCATTGGGGCGGAATTTCGGGACCCGCCCGTGGTTTGCGCCGTTTCAGCGGTCGCCGGACTTTTTCAACGGTATCGGCGCTTTGCCGACCTAGGTGGCGGGCGACGGACAAAGATCGTCCGAGTGACGGGATGGGGCCCGCGCGGTCGTGGGTTCAGGGAAGCCCGAGAATGGGTGAAGCTCGTGCGAGAATGAGTCGGAGACGGATGATGGCGAAGCGGACCGGGCGACTAGCAGGTTTCGAAGTCTATCGCGGCAAGGGCCGGCGCGCGCGTCGCGTGGGCGTCGCCAAGGGGGGGATTCTGTTCAATCTCTATATGACCTGGCTTCGTCGAGGCGAAGGCGTGGGGGCGAAGCCATCTGGCATGATCAAGCGGAGAGCGGCGCGGCCTCAAGGCCTTTGAAACACCATGGCGCCACCTGAACAGTCGTGAAAAGGTGGGATTCAGGCATAGAGTTTTTGATGGGTGGTTTGATGGGTGAGGCCCCCGAGTGGGGAAAAGTTCAATGAAATCAAGGCCGGTGGCGGAGAGGGTGGGATTCGAACCCACGGTACGCTTCCACGTACGCCGCATTTCGAGTGCGGTACATTCGACCACTCTGCCACCTCTCCGCGGGGCCGATATTCGCTTGGTCGAGCGAGGGGCTTCTCTAGTCAAAGGCGGCGCGGGCCGCAAGCGATTCTGGCGAAGAAATTCGATAAAAGTTTCAGCGCTGTCCGGGCAGGGTCAGACCGGGGGCGGGACCGCCCAGCGGATCAATGCCGACGAAACGGAACAGCTCGGCTGGGCGACCGCCGGTGTCGCTGGAAAAGACGCCCGTGGCCTGGACCAGACCGGCGCGTTCGACGCCGCGACGGAAGTTCTGCTTGTGCAATGAAAGCCCGGCCACGGCCTCGGCGGCGGCCTGCAGCGCCGACAGGGTGAAGGTGTCGGGCGTCAGGTCGAACAGGACCGGGCGGTACTTCAGCTTGGAGCGTAGACGGCCCAGGGCGGTGGCGACGATGCGGCGGTGGTCGGAGGCCATCGGCAGGTCGGGCATGGCGGGCGGTGCTGGGCGGTCGTGGTCGCGGGCGGACTCGGCGACCAGACTGGCCTCATAGAGCAGCTCGTAGCGTTCCAGCACACGTTCTTCGTTCCAGCGCCGCGTTGGCGTCAGGGCGAACAGGGTCTCGGCGCGACCCAGGCGGCGGGCGTCGTCAGCGGCCCAGGCGCGCAGGGCGGGCTCGAGCGTCTTCATCACCGCGGGCGGGCCGTCGCGCCAGTCCTCCCAGGGGAAGATGTCGAAGACAGGGGTCCAGGCGGCGTCCAGGCCGGGAGCCTCGGGCGCGTCTGCGGTCAGGGCCAGATAGCCGACCGAGACCTCGCGCGCTCGCTCGGGGCCGGGCGTGGCGCGCGGCGAGGCGCGGCCCGCGTCGCCGAAGGTGTAGAGCTGTTCGACGAAGCCCAAGGGAAAGCCGGTCTGCTCGGTGACGAAGGCGCGCAGCGCCAGTTCGAAGGTGCGGTCGCGCGCCGGGTCGAACGGGCCGAAGGGCAGGGCCGGCGCTCCGTCGGCGGCGTGGGTGGTCAGGACCACGGCCTGACCGGCGCGCAGGGCGATGACCACAGCCGACAGGCCGATCCGCACGCCTTGCTCGTTGCCCTGGATCGGCCCCCCGTCGCTCATGCAGCCCCTATTCCGTGTGCCAGGCGTCGGCGCCGGGCAGGATGCCGACAGCTTCGGCCAGAACGCGGTAGCGGTCCAGATAGCGTTGCTGCGCCACCGAGGCGGGCAGGGGGTCGATGATCAGGTCGTATCCGGCGGGCGGGGCGCCGAAGATCTGCAGCGACTCGCGACGGTTGAAGCCCGCCAACTGGGTCGCCTCGTAAAAGGCGCAGGCGCGATCGGCCTTCTTGATCAGGGTCTTGATGGTTTGCGGCGTCTTGGGCGGCAGCTGGAAGCGGACGTGGATGGCGGCTTCCAGCCGGGCCTCGAAGTCCTTGTAGCCGGCGCCGAGCGCCGATTTGAACGGCGAGATCATGTCGCCGATCACATATTCCGAGGCGTCGTGCAGCAGGGCGGCCAGGCGCCATTTCGGCTCCAGCCCCGGCCGGATGTGGGCGGCGATCTCTTCGACCACCAGAGAGTGCTGGGCGACCGAGAAGGCGTGCTCGCCGATGGTCTGGCCGTTCCAGCGGGCGACGCGGGCCAGGCCGTGGGCGATGTCCTCGATCTCGATGTCGAAGGGCGACGGATCGAGCAGGTCGAGGCGGCGGCCGGACAGCATCCGCTGCCAGGCGCGCGGGGGCTTGGGGGTCTTGGGCTTGGGCCTGGGAGCCAGATCTTCGTGTTCTTCAGCCAAGTTCGGGGTCCTGCGCATGGGGCAGGTGAGGTGACGCATCCCGAACGCCCGATCAAGGGCAAGCGTTGCGATTCGTGGGGGTTAATCCCCGACGTTCAGCGTCACCAGGGCCTTGGCGGCCTCGAACACACGGTTTTCGTTACGATCCTTGCCGCGCACGGTGGCGACGACGATGGGTCCGCCGGACGGGCCGCGCGCCTCATAGCCGACGACGCGCCAGCCGGTGGTCGAGGACTGGTCGGCGGTCATCAGGAAGGTGGCCCGCACCGCCTCGCCCGGCGTGCTGGTGCGGATGCGGGCGGTGTTGTCGTGGGCGTCGATGCTGACGACCTCATCGGTCGAGCGGACCTTGACCTGACTGTTCTTGTCATCGGCGCGGATGGTGATGCCGCCGATCTTGATGTTGGCGCGATCGCCGTCGGCGTCGATGTGCATGCCGGGCAGGCGGACCGTGGCCTTGTCGCCGTGTGCGTCGATGCGCATGCCGGGGGCGCTGATGTGGGCGGAGTCCGCCGCGGCGTCAGCCGCTGCTCCGGCCATGGCTGCGGCCCGCTCTGCGTCGGCGCCCGCACGTTCAGCCTCGGCTTCGGCCCGGGCGGCGTCGGCTTCGGCGCGAACGGCCTCGGCACGGGCGCGATCCTCATTGGCGCGGGCCTCGGCCAGGGCTTCTGGCAGGTCGGCGGACAGCCGGTCCTCGAAGGCCTTGAGGGCGTCTCGTGCTGAGCCGCCGTTCAGGGACACCAGGTGCAGGGTGACTTCGGACCCCCGCGGGCCGCTGTAGACGCAGGTGTTTCCGTCAGCACGGGCCGATCCCTTGCGCGTCAGCACGCCCTGGGTCTGTGGGCATTGCAGGGCGTCGACGACCTTGAGCACGCCCGCCGTATCCTTGCCGGACGAGGTCGAGGTGATGCGCACCGCGCCGCCGTTGTCGCAGGCGGCGGTCATGAGCGCGAGGGCGCAGACGGGCCAGAGGAGATGATGCATGGTCGGCTCCTGTTCGGGTCCGATTGTGCGCGCAAGGCGCAGCTATTCCAGTGAAATCGCGGTAATCGACGGCGGCGGAAGCGCGGCCGTCTCAGGAGCCGGGGCGGGCGCCTTCGCGACGGTTCAGGAAGGCCAGCCGCTCGAACAGATGCACGTCCTGCTCGTTCTTCAGCAGGGCGCCGTGCAGGGGCGGGATCAGCTTGCCTGGCGTCTTTTCGCGCAGGGTTTCCGGCGACACGTCATCGACCAGCAGCAGCTTCAGCCAGTCCAGCAGTTCCGACGTCGAGGGCTTCTTCTTCAGGCCCGGCGTGTCGCGGATCTCATAGAAGGTCCGCAGAGCCTCGGCCACCAGGCGCGGCTTGATGCCGGGGAAGTGGACCTCGACGATGTCCTGCATGGTCTCGGCGTCGGGGAAACGGATGTAGTGAAAGAAGCAGCGGCGCAGGAAGGCGTCCGGCAGTTCCTTTTCGTTGTTCGAGGTGATGACGACGACGGGGCGGACCTCGGCGCGGATGGTCTCGTCCGTTTCCTGGACGTAGAACTCCATGCGGTCGAGTTCCTGCAGCAGGTCGTTGGGGAATTCGATGTCGGCCTTGTCGATCTCGTCGATCAGCAGGACGGGGCGGGCGGGGGCGGTGAAGGCCTCCCACAGCTTGCCCTTCTTCAGATAGTTGCGGACGTCGTGGACCCGCTCGTCGCCCAGTTGGCTGTCGCGCAGGCGGCTGACGGCGTCGTACTCATAAAGACCATTGTGCGCCTTGGTGGTCGACTTGACGTGCCAGGTGATTAGGGGCGCATTCAGCGCGCGGGCCAGTTCATAGGCCAGGACCGTCTTGCCGGTGCCCGGCTCGCCCTTGATCAGCAGCGGGCGCTCCAGCGCCACCGCGGCGTTGACCGCGACCTTCAGGTCGTCGGTGGCGATATAGTTGGACGTGCCTTCGAACCGGCTCATGAAAGACCTGCTCCAAACGGGGGGAGATGAGCAGGTAGCTTATCAAGACGCGCCTGAACAGGTTGCCGGGTCAGGTGATGCGCTTGGCCGAGACCGGGTCGCTGGCGGGGAAGGTTTCCTCCACACCTTCATCGATCAGGGCTTCCTGACGATTTTCCGCTTCCTTTTCCTGATCCTTCAATTGATCGGGCTTGCCGACCTCGCGCACAGCGGGTTTGGCGGGCGGCGTATTGGGATCGGCGTCTTCCTGGGCCTTGGTCGGGTGACGGTCGCTCATGCTCTCTCCTCGGTGTCGGGGCCGTAGCCCAGGTCCTCGATGTCGTCGTCGGACAGGCGTTTGGCCTCCCAGTGGGCGGCGCTGGCCTGGGCGCCGCGCTGGTTGCGCATCAGGCCGGCGTAGACCAGCTCGATCTCGTCCGGGCCGGAGCCGACCTCGCCGTTGGCGTCGGCCTCGCCGATGCGGATCGCATCGACGCCGAGCAGGGCGTCGGCTTCGGCCTCGACGCCGTCCAGGGCCAGATCACGTTCCAGGTCGAGGTCGTCCTCGTCGAACGCCTCTTCGTCGGCGTCGCCTTCGGTCTGGGTGACGTCCAGAACGTCGTCAGCCTCATCCAGCGACAGTTCGCCTTCGCCTTCGTCATCGATGTGGGTCTCATCATAGACCTCGGCCTGGTCCTGAGCATCGAAATCGATTTCCGGCCTGCTCATCTGCGCCTCCTTGCTGAAAGACCTAACGGCGCAGGCTGGCGCGACGTTCCGATCTTTTGGCGACAGCGGCAGGCGGAGTTTCCCGCATGCTGAGGAGAAGAGATGGTTAACCACGTCGCTTTACGGTTCCTCAGCCGCCGACCGCTCAGGTTGGGGCGCGCCACGGAGATCCCCTTTGCCGCTGAAACTATCGCTCAAGCCCGGCGAGAAATTCGTCCTGAACGGCGCCGTCGTCCAGAACGGCGACCGGCGCGGCGTTCTGGTCCTGCAGAACAAGGCTAGCGTCCTGCGTGAAAAGGACATCATGCAGCCCGAGGACGTGAATACGCCGGCGCGCCGCATCTATTTCCCCGTCATGATGATGTATCTGGACGAGGCTGAGGCGTCGAAATTCTATGACGAATTCGCCCTGCGTCTGACCGAGTTCATGGGGGCGATCCGCAACCCGGACATCCTGGCGGAATGTGTCACCTGCTCCAAGCATGTGCTGGCGCGGCAGTACTACAAGGCCCTGATGGGCGCCCGTAAGATCGTCGATTACGAAGACCAAAGGCTCGGCAATGTCGCTTCAAGCGTACAAGACGGCGGCGACGCGGGCTGAAGCCCCGCGCGACATGGAATACCGGCTTTTCGGCCAGGTGACGCGCGCCTTGATGCACGCGGCCACGGTCGACAAGTCGGACATCGCCACCCGGATCGACGCCCTGGACTGGAACCGGCGGCTGTGGTCGACGCTGGCCACGGCTTGCAGCGAACCGTCCAACACCATGCCGCAAGCCCTGCGGGCGCAGATCATTTCTCTGGACCTCTTCATCAGTCGTCACAGCTCGGCAGTGATGCGCGGCGAGGACGATTTCGAGACGCTGATCGATATTAATCGCATGATCATGCAGGGGCTGGCCGGTCCGGCGCAGGCGGCCTGATCCGGAGCTGATCACGATGGCGGGAGCGGCCTTTACGACAGGCCGCGACCGGTCCTAGCCTGACCTTCCTGTTCAGCAGTCGAAAGGAGGTGGCCAGTGTCTCATTGTCATCAATCGCGAGCGAAGGCCGCGATCTGGACCTCGCGTGAGGCCCGGGCCTGATCCTTAGGGAAGGCAGCGGTCAGGCCGTTTGCGGTCCGACAATGAAGCGCCGCTGGGGCGACCCGGCGGCGCTTTTTGCATGGGATTGCGTTGTGTGATCGCGCAACGCGCTGCTTGAGCGTGGTCAGAACAACGTGCCGATCCAGTGGGCGATGCCGTGGACGATCGTCACTACAGTGGTCCACACCAGAGCCAGATAGACGCCGCAGACGGCTGTGCCGATCAGTCCGGCGATGATGAAGATCCCGTCGCGCTGAATGATGGCCAGACCGAAGACGGCCAGGGTCAGGCCGGGTAGGGCGTCGCCGAAAGGCACGGGCAGGGCCATCATCAGCGCCAGAAGGATGCAGATGATCCCGACGACGACGTCGGCGGCCTCACCTGTCAGGACCGGGATACGGGGGCGCGTCAGTCGTTCCACCTGACGCAGGCGGGGCAGGATTTTCTGGCTGGCGTTCTGGTAGGTGGCGCGGCTGACCGAGGCCTTCATCAGCCAGCGCGGCAGCCAGACCTTGTCACGTTGCAGGGCCAACTCGGCGGCGATCAGGATGATCGGAACCGAAAAGACCGCCTTGCCGCCGGGTGGCCAGGGAATCAGGGCCATCAACGACAGCATCAGGATGACGGCGCCAAAGCCGCGTTCCCCGAAGGCTGCGACCATCTCCCTCAGGCTGAGCTTGGGATCTTCGCCATAGCCCAAAGATTCCAGAACGTCCGAGAACGTCCGGCTCTCGTCGGGCGGCGGCGTGGGGACAAGCGTCATCAGGCGAGACTCGGGGAGCGAAGGTTCGCCAAGTTAGGGGCGGGACGAACGGTGCGCCATCCCTGACGCGTCAGGTGCGGCTTAATGTTTCGTCACGTGCTCGGGCTTGCCCTTGCGCCTGGTGTGGGCGAGCTCTTCCAGTTGCTTCTCGGTCATCGATTCCATCATGGATTGCGATGCGCCCTTCAGCTTGGATCGGGGCGTCTCACCGCGCTTGGCGGACAGGGCGGCCCCGGCGGCCTTTTGCTGGGCGGCGGACTTGGCGGGCATGGCGGTTGCTCCTGCGTGAGCAAGAAAAACCGTCCGCCCGCCGTGTCGTTCCGTCAGCCCAGAAGCTCGCGTCCGATCAGGAAGCGGCGGATCTCATTGGTGCCAGCGCCGATGTCATAGAGCTTGGCGTCGCGCACCAGGCGCTCGACCGGCCATTCCTTGGTGTAGCCGGCGCCGCCCAGGGCCTGGACGGCCTCCAGCGAGACCTTCACGGCGTTCTCCGAGGCCAGCAGGATCGCTCCGGCTGCATCGTAGCGGGTGGTCTTGCCCTGATCGCAGGCGCGGGCGACGGCGTAGACATAGGCGCGGGCGCTGTTCAGGGCGACATACATGTCGGCGACCTTGGCCTGCATCAGCTGGAAGCTGCCGATGGCCTTGCCGAACTGCTTGCGCTCGCGGACGTAGGGCAGGACCACGTCCAGAGCCGCCTGCATGATGCCCAGGGGACCGGCCGACAGGACGGCGCGTTCATAGTCCAGACCGCTCATCAGCACGCCGGCGCCGCCGCCGACCGGACCCATGACGTTCTCTTCGGGGATCTCGCAGTCCTCGAACACCAGTTCGGCGGTGTCCGAGCCGCGCATGCCCATCTTGTCCAGCTTCTTGGAGACGCTGAAGCCCTTCATGCCGCGCTCGACCAGGAAGGCGGTGCAGCCCTTGGAGCCGGCCTCAGGGTCGGTCTTGGCGTAGACGACCAGGGTGTCGGCCGAGGGGGCGTTGGTAATCCAGAACTTGGTGCCGTTCAGGACGTAGCGGTCGCCCTTCTTGTCGGCGCGGGTGCGCATCGACATGACGTCCGAGCCCGAACCGGCCTCCGACATGGCCAGGGAGCCGACGTGTTCGCCCGAGATCAGCTTGGGCAGATACTTGTGCTTCTGCTCGGGCGTGCCCCAGCGGCGGATCTGGTTGACGCAGAGGTTGGAGTGGGCGCCGTAGCTGAGGCCGATCGAGGCCGAGGCGCGCGACACTTCCTCCATCGCCACCACATGTTCGAGGTAGCCGAGGCCGAGGCCGCCGAACTCTTCCTCGACCGTGATGCCGTGCAGGCCCATCTCGCCCATTTCGGGCCAGAGCTCACGCTTGAACTCGTTCTTCTCGTCGATTTCGGCGGCCAGGGGGGCCAGCCGGTCGGCGGCCCAGCGGGCGGTGGTTTCACGAATGGCGTCGGCGTTCTCGCCGAGGCCGAATTCCATGGATTGGGGCGCGAAGGGAATGCTCATGCCGTAAGGCGTAGCATCGCGCACGCGCTTCGCCTAGCGGCCTCAGACGGCGCTCTTATTGTTCCGCTTGCGGGTCAGGTTCCAGAGCGCTGCGCCGATGAAGACCAGGCCGATGATCGCCAGCGCGCCGCCAATGACGACGGTGCCGTCCGTCGCCTGTTGGCCTGCCAGGACGCGGCGGAAGGCGGCGACGCCGGCGGCGAAGGCCAGCAGACCGATCCCGCCGATGAAGACGACGGCGCCGGTGTCATTCAAGGTCGGCGTGGCGCGTCTTTCATGACGCAAGACCTGAATCGTGGCGGGCGCGCCGTCGTCAGGAGCCTCGGTCCGCGAATCCGCCCCGCGGACCGGCGCGGTCAACAGCATGTCGAGCGGAGCGGGTTGATCGGGAGCGGCGTCGAACAGGGCGCGTTCGGCCGAACGACGTCGATAGGGGGCGTCGACGGGAGGCTGAACCCGATCGGGCCATCCGCTCAGGGCCTCGGCGGCGCGGGCGGGGGCGCCGGCGTTCAACTGCTCCAGAACGTCGGAGCCTTCAAAGCGCTGGATTCCGACCGAGAAGATGAAACTGGCCAGGGCGTCGAACTGGTGCTGATTGAGTGGAATCGAGACGCGGTTGTTGATGGCCTCGACGATGGGCAGCAGGTCGTACTGCAGCAGCAACTCGGCCTCGGCTTCGGTGATGGTCGCATCGGCGCGGGCGGATTTCGTATGGCCATAGCCGATCACCGCTACCCCGTCGCGACGGCGTACGGTCCGGGGGCGGAAGCCCTCGAAGCTCTTGATCAGAAGCAGGCCCTCGCGGGACACCTTCAGACGCTGGGAGGTTGTTGCGGACACGGACTGACCCAATTCGGAACGGGCGCGCTCGCCCGCAAGGCGAAGCAGCAAGCCGCGTTCCGAACGACGTCGGATCAGAGCAGGACGATGGTCGCCAGACCGAGGAAGATCAGGAAGCCGAAGAAGTCCGTCGTCGCCGTCACGAAGACCGCCGAGGAGACGGCCGGGTCGAACTTCAGCTTCGACAGCGTCAGGGGCGTCAGGACGCCGACGGTGGCCGCAACCAGCAGGTTCAGGATCATGGCCGCGGCGATGACCGCGCCCAGGCGCCATTCCTGGAACCAGAAGCCCGCCGCCAGACCGATCAGGGGCGCCAGGACCAGGCCGTTGGCCAGGCCCACGGTCAGTTCGCGCCAGAAGGTGCGGGCGGCGTTGGACGAGGTCAGCTCACGCGTGGCCAGGGCCCGCACGGTGACCGTCAGGGCCTGGGTGCCGGCGTTGCCGCCGATGGCCGAGACGATGGGCATCAGCACCGCCAGGGCGACGATTTGCTGGATCGTGCCCTCGAAGAAGGCGATGACCCCGGCGCCGAGGACGGCGGTGAACAGGTTGATACCCAGCCAGGGCACGCGACCGCGCACGATCTCCAGCACGCCCGACGACCGGTCCTCATCGGAAACACCGGCCAGGCGCAGGATGTCCTCGCGGTTCTCTTCCTGAATGATGTGAACGATGTCATCGACCGTCAGCTGACCGACCAGCCGCCCGCCGGTATCGACGACGGGCGCAGAGATCAGGTTGTACTTCTCGAAGATGTAGGCGACCTCTTCCTGATCGACATCGACGTCGATGGCGTTGATCGGCTCCATGAGCTCGGTCAGCGGCGTCTCGCGCGGCGCCCGCAGCAGGCGACTGATCGCCACGCCGCCGACCGGGCGGTTCACTGGATCGACAACATAGATGTCGAAGAAGAGCTCGGGCAGTTCCTCGCCCTGGCGGCGGACGTGGTCGATGGTGTCGCCGACGTTCCAGAACTGCGGCGCGGCCATGACCTCGCGCTGCATCAGACGGCCGGCGGAATCCTCCGGGTAGCCCAGCGAGCTCTCAATCGCGGCGCGATCGACCTCGGGCATGGCGGCCAGGACTTTTTCGCGCTGGTCGTCCTCCAGGTCCTCGACCACGGCGGCGGCGTCGTCGGAGTCCAGCTCCTGCAGGGCTTCGGCCAGGGTCGCCGAAGGGACACGTTCCAGCACCTCCTCGCGGATGCCGTCGTCCAGCTCGGGCAGGGTGTCGGCCAGGAGATCCGGCGGCAGCCACTGGACCACCACGGCGCGGTGCTCGGCCGTCAGGAAACCCATCAGGTCGGCGACGTCGGCGGGGTGCAGGTCTTCCAGCAAGCCGCGCAGGCGCATGCCGTCGCCGTCGTCGGCGGCGTCCACGACCTTTTCGACGAAGGACGCCGTCAGGGCGTAGTCCTCGCCGAGGGCGACGTGATCTTCGGTTTCGATTTCGGGAGCAGGGGCCGGGAAGGCGGAATCCGTGTTGGTCACGTGTCTGCCTCCCCGATGATCAGCCTGGTAGTAGCCGAGTGTCGCCCTGTCAGATCAGATGGTGCGGTCGAGAAGACTCGAACTTCCACGGGTTGCCCCACAGCGACCTCAACGCTGCGCGTCTACCAATTCCGCCACGACCGCTCGCATCGGAGGGCGGGCAATAGCGGAGAGGCGACGGAAAGAAAAGGGGGTTTTGCGCAAATAGGTGAAGTCTCGGCTTTTCCTGCTGATTCACCATCGAGAGCCGCGTCGGGTCGAGAAGGCCGAGCCTTCTGGTCGCGGCTCAACAAGGATGCGTGGCGCGGTCTGACCGCGGCTCCAACATCAAGCCGCGTCGGGTCGAAAAGGCGGAGCCTTTTGAGCGCGGCTAAGAATTAAGCCGCGCCGGCCATGAAGTCGTAGACGTCGGCGGTGCGGGTCACGGTGATGGCGATGCGGTCGTCGCGAATCTCGATCTCGCCGCGCGCCACCGGGTGATTGTTGGCCAGGATCCAGACCTCGTCGCGTTCGGAGGCGTCAAGCGGGATCACAGCGCCGCGACCCATGCGCAGCAGCTGTTGCATCGGCAGGACCGAACGGCCCAGCACGACCGAAATCTCGACATCGACGGCTTCGATCTGGCTCAAGACGATACTCGCAATCAACGGGCGGCCCTTGCGCCGACGCGTTCGGACACACATTGAAGCTTCATGCTTGCCGACCCGTTAAGCCTGACCGAAACATCTCTGATCCGCGCCGACGGTCGCCCTGTGCACTGGGCGGTCTCGACCGGCTATGTCGACTACGAACCCGCCGTCGCCGCGATGGAGGCGCGCGTCGCCGCCATCGCAGCGGGCGAGGCGGAGGAAGTCGTCTGGCTGCTGGAGCATCCTCCCCTTTATACGGCGGGGGTCTCGGCCAGGGATGACGACCTGCTGGCGCCGGATCGCTTTCCGGTCCATCGCACCGGGCGGGGCGGGCAGTTCACCTATCACGGGCCGGGTCAACGCGTGGCCTATGTCATGTTGGACCTGAACCGGCGCGGCAAGGATGTGCGCGCCTTCGTGCATGGCCTGGAAGACTGGATCATCGGCGCCCTGGACCAGTTCGGCGTCGAGGCCGGCATGCGCGAAGGCCGCGTCGGCGTCTGGGTCGAGCGCAAGGGGGCGGGCTGGAGCCGCGAAGACAAGATCGCCGCCATCGGCGTCAAGGTCCGCAAGTGGGTCAGTTTCCACGGCATCAGCCTGAACGTGGAGCCGGACCTGGATCATTTCGGCGGCATCGTGCCCTGCGGCATCACCGAGCATGGCGTCACCAGCCTGGTCGATCTCGGCGTACTGGCGACGATGGACGAAGCGGATGGGGCCCTGAAGGCCTCGTTCGAGCGGGTTTTCGGTCCGGTTCAGGACGGCGAGGGGCCGCTCTGAGCCTGCCTCGGCGCGCCATGGCGGTTGAACGTCTTTTGTCCGGGCAGAAGGGCCAGATCGACGGCGACCAGGATCAGGATGACCGCGGCGATCCAGTCCAGCGGCGCCTGCGGGCGGGGCCATGCCATGGCGACGGCCAGCAGGATCGGCCCGCTCCGCCAGCCCGAACGCCCTCTGTCGTGCAGCCTCTGCGACAGGACGCAGGCGCCGCTGTAGAGGAGGATCGCCGCGACGATCCAGCCGGCGAGGTCGCGGGTTCTGAGCGGCGCCAGCAGATCGAACGTCGCCCACAGCGCCATCAGGACGCCCCCGCCCAGGATGAAGGAAATCCGGCCGATACGACCGCTGGACGTCAGGAACAGGTCTGAGAAGCGGTGCATCCGGCCTCGGGTCCAGGAGTTGTGAGCATTTCGCTTAGGGCGCTGACCGGCATGAGTAAACCGGCGTGATCCAGCCCAAGCGTCGCGGTCAATTCGTCACGGGGGTGGAACCCGGCCCTTTCTTGGGTTTAAACACGGCCAAACCGCGTTTCGACGGCCCTCTGGGAGTATCCTTCATGCAACGTCTGCTTACCGCCTCGGCGGCAGTGCTCGCTCTGGCCTTCGCGGCTGGAAGCGCCTCGGCCCAGAATTTCAGCGACCTCGCGCGTCAGGACCTTCAGGCCATGCACGACGCCCTGAAGGCCAACCATCCGGCCGCAGTGGTGCCGGGCGCGGCCAGCGAAACCTTCCGTGGTTGGATCGACGCCGGCCTGCAGGACGCCTTGTCCAAGGCTGGTCAGGTCAATAGCGGCGAAAGCCACGCCTATCTGCTGCGCTACTACGCCAACGGTTTCCGCGACGCGAACATCGTCACGAGCCCGACCTTTGAAGGCGCCAGCGCCTTCTTCGCGACCAGCTGGCCGGGCGTGGCCACGGCCTGGCGCAATGGTCAGTATGTCGTTTCCTATGTGCAGCCAGGCGTGCGCGGGGCTCCGCCGGTCGGCGCCGTGGTCAAGAGCTGCAACGTTCAGCCGATCGCCGACTTCGCCAAGGCCAAGCTGGATGGTTTCGAGGGCGACCTCACGACCGAAGCCGGTCGCGTGGCGACCGCGCCCTACCTGCTTTGGAATCGCAACAATCCGATGGCCGGCGGCGTGCCTTCGACGTGCGAATTCCAGGTCGGGCGTCGCACCCGCGACTATACGTTGAGCCCGCAACCGGCGACGGCTGTGAACCTGGAGGCTGCCTACCGTGCTTCGGTCTTCACGCCTGGCGCCGCCAAGCTCTCGATCGAACAGATCGACGGTCGCCCTTGGGTTCATGTCAATTCGCTGGCCGACAACGCCGGTTGGGACGCCTTCTTCGCTCAGGTTGAAGCCCAGGTCGCAGCCCTGCGGGGCGCCCAGGGTCTGGTCATCGACCTGCGCGGGGCCGAGGGCGATTCCATCAACGCCACGGCGCGCGGCTATGGCCTGGCCAACCGCATCTGGACGCCGGAATTCACCGTCAGCCGCCAGCCGGAAGCCGGGCAGATCACCTATCGCGCCACCACCGCCAACCGCCAGTGGTTCGCCGACACTCTGAACCGCATGCAATCGGACCCGCGCTTCGTGCAAGAGTCGGGTGCGGTGATCGAACAGACCCAGGCTATCGTTGCGGCCTTTGACGCGGCTCTGGCGGCAGGTCAGCAGACCTTCGTCATGCCGGGCCGTCCGTCGGTCGCCGACACCGGCGCCGCCAACCCGGTGCAGGGCAAGGTCGTGGTCCTCGTCGACGGCGGCTGCACCAACGGCTGCCTGGATACGCTCGACCTGCTGACCCGACTGCCCAATGTGCAACTGGCCGGTTCCGCGACGGCCGTGGACTCGATCTTCATCGAGCCGACGAAGCAGCGTCTGCCGTCCAACTATTCGGACCTCAGCTACGGCCATAAGGCCTGGACCACGCGTCAGCGCGGCAACAACCAGGGCCATGTCCCGGCCCAGGGCCTGGCCTTCACCGGCAATCCTACCGACGAAGTCGCCGTGCGCGCCTGGGTCGGCGGTCTCTTCTAATAGGCCTACCGCCCTTCGGGCTCATTTCATGAGTGGGCCTACCGCCCTTTGGGCTACTTGAGGCCCATTCAGGTGGTGAAGGCGTGTTGAGGCTATTGGGGCCGGACGGTGGAAACATCGTCCGGCCCTTCCTATTTTAGCCATATGACCCAGACCGAATCCCCTACGCCGCTGCGTTCGCCCTCGGGCTTTGATCTGACGCCGCCGAGCGATAGCCAGCGCGTGGCGCTGGAAGCCGACCTGTCGCCCGAGGAAAAGCGCGTCCTGCTGGCCCATGGCACTGAGGCGCCTTTCTGCGGCACCCTGTTGGGTGAGAAGCGGGCTGGCGTCTTCTGCTGTCGGGAATGCGGCCTGCCGCTGTTCCGGTCGGCCACCAAGTTCGAGAGCGGCACCGGCTGGCCCAGCTTCAGCGTGCCGGTGGACGAGACTCACGTCCGCGCTATCCGCGACGACAGCTACGGCATGGTGCGCGTCGAGACCCGTTGCGCCCGCTGCGACAGTCATCAGGGCCACGTCTTCCCCGACGGCCCGCCGCCGTCCGGTCTGCGTTACTGCATCAACTCGGTCGCGCTCAGCTTCGTGCCCGAAGGCGAGGCTCTGCCCGACCCCCTGGGGCGCGGCGACGGGACGGCCTGAGCGAATTGTCGTTTTGGGGCCGCATTTGCGGTTAGGGTAGAGTTGAACGGGAGTACGGGCGCATGATGATCGAACTGGCCGCCGCCGCGATGTTGCTGGCGAACATGGATCCCGAGGGCGTGGTCACGACCGCGCCGCGCGGCGAGCAGGCTGTGCCGGCCGCCACGGCCGCCATGCTGGCCGCTTCCACCACCGACGCCTCGCCCAGCACCACGGTTCAGAGCGCCGCTCCGCACGGTCTCAGCACTGACGAACAGATCGCTCGCTGGATCGGCGACCGCACGGCTGAGACGGCTGGTCGCGCGCCGACGGATCCCTGGGGCGACCAGTTCGAACCGCGCAAGATGCATGGCGAGGTCAGCGTCGGCATGGGGACAGGCGGCTATCGCGACTATGCGGCGACCGTGTCGATGCCCCTGGGCGAGAAGGGGGTGCTGAACTTCAGCATCAGCCAGACCAAGAATAGTCCGTGGAGCTATTACGGCTATGGATCGGCCTGGGACTATCCCTATGCGGGCTATGGTCGGCCATTTGGCGTGAACGAGCCCTGGGGGCGAGAACGCCTGCCTGGGCGGGCCTATGCCCCGCTTCGCCTGACATCAGGCTCGTCTCATGACGCCGCCACGGTCGGCATGTCTGTTCGCACGGGCGATTCAGCCGACGACTGAGGCCTTCGCGCCACGCCGCTCCGGGTTTTGACCGGGGCGTCCCATCGCCGCATTCCCTTGGGGCGGTGATCTCCCATATGCGTTGGGAGATAGAGGACCAGTATGGATAGTTTGCTTAGTTCGGCCGCCGATTTCATCGCCAGACATCATGTCTGGGCCGGGGTCGTTCTGGGGTTGGTCACATTCTTCGAGTCGCTGGTGGTCATCGGCGCCTTCGTGCCGGCGACGGGATTGCTGGTCGCTGCGGGCGGTCTGGTGGCGGCGGGCGTTCTCGATCCGTTGACCGTTATCGCCGGCTGCGTCATCGGCGCGGTCATGGGCGACGCCATCTCCTACTGGATCGGTCGTCGGCTGGGGACGGGCGTGCTGCGTCAGCCCATGCTGTTGCCGCATCGTCGCAAGATCGCGTGGACGCGGCTCTACTGCCGTCGCTACGGCGTGGCCTCGATCTTCATCGGCCGTTTCTTCGGGCCGCTGCGCGCCTTCGTGCCGGTCATGGTCGGCGTGCTGCGGATGCGCCAGCGTGTGTTCCAGCTGGCCAATGTCACCTCGGCCTTCGTCTGGGTCCTGGCCATGCTGGCGCCCGGCTATCTGGCCGCCAAGGGTCTGGCGCAGCTGGAGTTCATGAGCGAGGCCCATGGGCCGACCCTGATGCTGATCGCTTTTGGCGCGGTGGTCGTGGTCGCGGTGGTGGCCATGCGCTGGCTGAAGGGCAGGGCGGCCAGGCGGTCGGCCCTGCTGGCCGCGACGGTTGAGTAGATTTCTCTACACAGCGCAAGAAAAAGGGCCCGACCGGATGGTCGGGCCCTCTTCGTATCTGGACTGACGATTGTCAGTCGTGGCCGTGCGCGTGACCGTGGGCGTCCGCGTCGGCGGAGGCTGCACCCGCGCTCCAGGCCTGACCCTCGGCGCTCTGGTGCCAGAAGGGCTGACGCGGGGCCTGACCGACCTCGTTCATGTGATTGTCGAAGATGCGGCCGTTGATCATGGTGTAGCCGATCTTGACCGTGTTCCGCAGGTTCTCCAGCGGGTTGGCGTCCAGCACGACCAGGTCGGCCAGCTTGCCGGTTTCCAGCGAGCCGATGTCCTTGTCCATGCCCAGCGCCGTGGCGCCGTTCAGGGTGCCGACGCGTAGGGCTTCGTGCGGGGTCATGCCGCCCTGCTCGAACATCCACAGCTCCCAGTGGGCGCCGAGGCCTTCGCGCTGGCCGTGGGCGCCGATCTGCACCGACACGCCTTCGTCAGCCAGGCGCTTGGCCTCGCGGGCGATGGAGATGTGGTTCAGTTCGTCAGGCTGCACATGGACCGGGCGGCGGGCGCGGCTGTCCAGGATGCGGCGGGGGACGTATTTCGTCAGGATCGGGTCGTTCCAGACATCCGTGGCCTGATACCAGTAGTTCTCACCCCAGTTGCCGCCATAGGCCACGATCAGGGTGGGGGTGTAGGCCACCTTGGTCTGACGCCACAGCTGGTGCACGTCGGCGTACAGATGCGCCAACGGGATCGAGTGCTCGATCGTGGTGTGGCCGTCCACCACCATGCTCATGTTGTGCTGGAACAGCGAGCCGCCCTCGGGCACCACCATCATGCCCAGTTCGCGCGCAGCCTCCAGGATCTGCTGGCGCTGGTCGCGGCGGGGCTGGTTGTAGCTCTTGACGCTCCAGGCCCCGATGGCCTGCATCCGGCGCAGGTTGGACAGGGCGTCGTCCAGATCATTGACCTGGGCCGTAAAGGGCGTCGCCGCCCCGTACAGGATGGTGCCGGTCGAGAAGATGCGCGGGCCGACCACGCGACCGGCCTTGGCCAGTTCGCTGTGGGCGAAGATCTCGCTCGAATCATTGGACGGGTCGTGGATGGTGGTCACGCCGAAGGCGAGCGCGGCGTAGTTGACCCAGGACTGCTGCGGGATGATCTCGTCCGAGCCCATCGAGCCGTGCCAGTGGGCGTCCACCAGACCGGGGATGATGGTCTTGCCGGCCATGTCCATGACGCGGGCGTCGGCGGGCACCGTGACCGAGCCACGCGGGCCGATGGCCTCGATGCGGTTGCCGTTGATGACGACCACGCCGTCCTCGATGACCTCGTCGCCCTTCATGGTGATCAGGCGGGCGCCGCTCAGGACCACGCGGCCGGTCGGCTTGGCGTAGTCGGCGCTGAAGCCGATCTTGATTCCATGCTCGGCGGGCTTGGGCAGTTCGGCCGGCGCGCCCTCGGCGAAGGCGAAGCTCTCGCTCAGCGGACGCGAGAACAGCTCCGGTCCCATCGACCATTGCAGACGGCTGGAATCACCCGACCAGTGCAGCCATTCGCCGGCGTCGCGCGTCACGCGGGTCTGGGGCAGGGCCTTGGTGTCGGCGCCGACCGTGATGGCGCGGCCGGTCGAGACGAAGGGCGTCACATAGGCGTTGAACCGCTCGGTCCAGGCCACCCAATGCTCGTCAGGCGAGACCGAGAACTCGGCCGCCCATTCGCTGCTCAGGTGCTTGCGTTCGTCCTCGCCGGACAGGTTGACCGACTTCAGCACGCGCTTGTCGCCGTCGCGTGCGGTCAGGAAAATCCGGTCGTTGCGGGCGCCGAACTGCGGGTTGGAACCGTTCTCGGTGATCAGGGTCGGCTCGCCGCCGCGCACCGAGGTGCGATAGACGCCGGGATTGCGGCTCCACAGGGCGGTGCGCAGGAAGCCGTCGCTGGAGGTGCGATAGACGACCGTCTGGCCGTCCGGCGAGAACTGCGGCTCCAGATAATGACCGGGTTGGGCGCTGATGACGCGGCCTTCGCCGCCGCCGGCGGGAATCACCCGCAGCGTGCCCAGGTCCTGATCGTTCCAGGTCGTGTAGACGATGGAGCGGCCGTCGCGGGACCAGGACGGATAGAGCTCGAAGTGGTCGCTCTGGCGCGTCAGGCGGCGCGGGGCGCCCGCGACGCCGTTCCTCAGGTCGCGAATCCACAGGTTGCCCAGGGCCTCGAACACGACCTTGGAGCCGTCCGGCGAGGTCTGGGCCCAGCGGACCATCTTCACGTCGAACTGGTCAGGCGCGACCTCGACGGGGAAGCGGACAGCCTCCTGTACGCGGCGGGTGTCGGCGACGTGGAAGGGGATTTCGCTGACGGCTTTCGAGGCCACGTCGATGCGATGGATCTTGCCGCCCGACCAGAAGACGATGCCGCGGTTGTCGGGCGTCCAGCTCATCGTCGGATAGACGCCGTGGATGGCCCAGGTTTCCTGCAGGTCGCGGTCCAAGGCGTCGTAGATCGGGGTCTCGCGACCCGATTCGAGGTCCATGACGTAGAGGACCGACTTGTACCGGTCGCGCCGAATGAAGGCCAGGGACTTGCCATCGGGCGAGGGGGTGGGGCGAATCGAGCCGCCGGGGCCGGTGACGAAGGGCGTGATCTCGCCCGTCTCGCGATCCAGACGACGGATCACATAGATCTGGGTGTTCGGGTCCTTGGAGTAGTCGAACACGCCGCCGGGCGTGGCGTCGTCGCTGAAGTAGAGGTAGCGGCCGTCGGGCGAGAAGGCGGGCTCGCCCGTGTCCTTCTGCTGGGTGCGGCGCTCGGTCAGCTGCACGCCGCCGCCGCCCGCGCGGTGGTACATCCACATCTCGCCCGCGCCAAGCGAGCGCGACGAGGTGAAGTGTTTGCGGCCGACAATGAACTGGCCGTCCGGCGACCAGTCGGGCTGGGTCAGCAGGCGGAAGGTCTCGTTCGACACCTGCTTGGCGTTCGCGCCGTCACGATCCATGACCCACAGGTTGTCGCCGCCGCCCCGGTCCGAGGTGAAGGCGATGGAGCGGCCGTCCGGCGAGAACTTGGGCTGCATATCCCAGGCCACGCCCGAGGCGATGGCGCGGGCCTCGCCGCCGCCGATCGGCATGACGTAGATGTCGCCCAGCAGATCGAAGACGATCTCGCGGCCGTCCGGGCTGACGTCCAGAGACATCCAGGTGCCCTCGGTGACGTCGATGGTCGCATCATGCGACGCGCCCGGCGGGTTCTGGACGTCCCATTTCGGCTTGGCCGGCGTCGCGGCGGCGGTCGCCGTCGAATCGCTGGCCGGTGCATTTTGCGCGAACGCCGGGAAGGCCACGGCCAGGGCCGCGACGGTGGTCAACAGGCTGCGTTTCATGAGAGCCCCCAATACCCCTACTGATGAGGTCGGAAGGTCTAGCGGGCGCGGTGCGGGCTTGACCAGACGTCAGGCGACGAATGGCGCATTTCATCCGCGTCAGGACAGCGCAATCTGATTGTCGGGGAGAGTGGCCCCGACCCTTGCAAGTCGTTGATCTGCAAGGGTCGGGATGGTGCCGCCGGGGGGAATCGAACCCACGACCTCAGCCTTACCAAGGATGCGCTCTACCACTGAGCTACGGCGGCGGTCACTGAGGAAGCGGCCGTATAGCCAACCCCTTCGGCCGGGCCAAGTGCAAAATGCATGCTTGATCAAAAACTTTGCACGCGGTCTGCTGCGCGGCATGGAAACACCGCCCAAAGACGCCGCTCCCGCCGCCCCGGCCATTGAGCCGACGCGCGAGCAGAAGACCAAGGCCGAGCGTGCCCTTCGCCTGGCCGCCGCACTGCGCACCAACCTGAAGCGTCGCAAGGCGCCGACCGCTTCGCCGCGCCCTGCTACCGAGCGCAACTGAAAGTCATCGTTCTTGCGTGCACGCAGCTCTTTCGCGAGGGCGTAAGGGCTTGCTAGATAAGCTGTTCGCCGGGACGCAGGGTTTCCGGCCGCGAAAGATTTCATGGACAGCATCGTCATCCACGGCGGCAACCGCCTGAACGGCCAGATCGAGGTCAGCGGCGCCAAGAATTCGGCCATCAAGCTGATGGCGGCCTCGATCCTGACGGATCAGCCTCTGCTGCTGACAAACATGCCGCGTCTGGCGGACACCCGATTCCTCGGCCAGCTGTTGCAGCAGTTCGGCGTTGAGGTGACCGAGCGCAACGGCGTCGACGGTCAGGAGACCCTGTTCCACGCGCCGACGCTGACCTCGACCTTCGCCCCCTATGATCTGGTTCGTCAGATGCGGGCCTCGTTCAACGTGCTGGGGCCGCTGCTGGCCCGTTCGGGCGAGGCCAAGGTCTCGCTGCCCGGCGGCTGCACCATCGGCGCGCGCCCGGTCGACCTGCACCTGATGGCCCTGACGGCCATGGGCGCGCAGATCGAACTGGAAGAGGGCTATGTTTCCGCCCACGCGCCCAAGGGGCTGCAAGGGGCCGAGATCGAGTTCCCCTTCGTCTCGGTCGGCGCTACCGAACACGCCCTGCTGGCGGCGGTGCTGGCCAACGGGACGACGGTGCTGAAGCGCGCTGCGCGCGAGCCGGAGATCGGCGACCTGGCCCGCTGCCTGATCGCCATGGGCGCGAAGATCGAGGGCCTGGACACCGACGTCCTGACCATCACCGGCGTCTCGTCGCTGTCGGGCGCGACCTGGTCGGTGATTCCCGACCGGATCGAGATGGGCAGCTATGCGCTGGCGGCGGCGATGGCCGGGGGCGAGGTGCGCCTGACCAAGGGCCGCGCCGACCTGATCACCGCCCTGACCGACAAGATGATCGAGGCCGGGGTCGAGGTCGAAGCCACCGCCGACGGCGTCATCGTCCGTCGCGACCCGACGCAGCGGCTCAAGGCCGTCAACGTCACGACCGAGATCTATCCGGGCTTCGCCACTGACCTGCAGGCCCAGTTCATGGCCCTAATGACGACGGCCGAAGGCGAAAGCGTCATCCACGAGAACATCTTCGAGAACCGCTTCATGCACGCGCCCGAACTGGCGCGTCTGGGCGCCGACATCTCGGTCCATGCCGGTGAGGCGCGGGTGCGTGGCGTCGAGAAGCTGCACGGGGCGCCGGTCATGGCCACCGATCTGCGGGCCTCGATCAGCCTAGTCATGGCCGGTCTGGTCGCGGATGGCGAAACCACAGTCGGTCGCGTGTATCATCTGGATCGCGGCTTCGAGCGGATGGAAGAAAAGCTGGGGGCCTGCGGCGCCGACGTGCGGCGCGTGAAAGGCGAGGCGGATGAGCACTGAGGTCGAGGCGATCTCTGACAACGACGCGGCGGCGGAAGCCCTGTCGCCCATGGAGCCCTTGCGCCTGCTGGCCGAGGACGCCGTCGATCTGCAGATCATTTCGGCCGCGCTTCAGGACGCCATCATGCGGCCTGTCGATATTCGCTGGGAAAAGGAAGCTCGGCGTCTGACCATCGTCCTGTCGCGCTTCTGCTGGGAGTGCGGCGGCACGCGCGTCATGGCGGCGATGCAGTTCGGCGACGTCGAGGCGGTCAAGAGCAGGCGGCTGCCGCGCCTGCCTGAATCGGCGCTGGAGCTTCTGGCCCTCGATTTCGAGCCGACCGAGGCCCCCGGCGGCCGCGTCATCCTGATGTTCGCCGGCGGCGGGGATCTGCGTATCGACGTGGAGTGCCTGGACGCCGTGCTGACGGACCTGTCGGACCGCTGGCCTGCGCGCGTGGCGCCCACACATCTGGATGAGGTGCAGTCGTGAGTGGTCCGCACAAGCTGTCGTCCATCGAGGTGGACGTCGCCTCCCTGCCGGCCGCGACCGCCGAGATCGAACATCAGCGCCGTGTGGCCATCTTCGATCTGGTTGAGCAGAACAGCTTTACGCCGGAGGGGGCCGAGGGCGGGCCCTATACGCTTCGTCTGTCGTCACAAGACAACCGGCTGGCCTTCGATATTGTCGGGCCGGACTTCGCTCGCACCCATGTCCTGTCGCTGTCGCCGATGAAGACGGTGATCCGCGACTACGCCCTGATCTGCGAGAGCTATTACGAGGCCCTGCGCGGCTCTTCGCCCAGCCAGATCGAGTCGGTCGATATGGGCCGTCGCGGCCTGCACAACGAGGGCGCGGAACTGCTGCGCGCGCGTCTCGAAGGCAAGGTCGAGATCGACAAGGAAACCGCCCGTCGGCTGTTCACGCTGGTTTGCGCCGTCTATCGACGCGGCTGAACTCGACTATTTCGGCGTTTTGGTGCATTAGGCGCCTCCTTCACGGCTCGCGTTCACGCCCGACGCGAGCCTTAAGCCGTTTTTCGGGCGAGAGAGACCGCATGGCCAAGGAAGAGCTTCTCGAGTTCCCCGGCGTTGTCAGCGAACTGCTGCCGAACGCCACTTTCCGCGTGACGCTGGAAAACGACCACGAGATCATCGCCCACACCGCCGGCAAGATGCGCAAGAACCGCATCCGCGTTCTGGCGGGCGACAAGGTGCTGGTCGAAATGACGCCCTACGACCTGACCAAGGGCCGCATCACCTATCGCTTCAAGTAAGGACGCGCGTGTCGCGTCCCGACCTTTCGGCTCCGCGGCTGGTTCTGGCCTCGTCGAGCCCGCGCCGCATTGAGCTGCTGGCGCAGATCGGGGTGGTTCCTGATCATGTTGATCCCGCCGACATCGACGAGACGCCGCTGAAGGGCGAGACGCCGTCGCGTCTGGCCGAGCGCCTGGCGCGCGGCAAGGCCGAGGTCGTGGCGGCGCGTTCGCCCGACGCCGTCGTCCTGGCCGCCGACACCGTGGTGGCCCTGGGTCGGCGCCTGCTGGAAAAGCCGGCGGACGAAGCCGAGGCCAGGCGTTTCCTCGAACTGTTGTCGGGTCGCAATCACCGCGTCTTCACCGGCGTCGTCGTGATCGCTGATGGAAAGGCGACCTGCCGGGTCGTCGATACCCGCGTTTCCTTCAAGACCCTGTCGCCAGAAGAGATCTCGACCTATGTCGCCTCGGGCGAATGGCGCGGCAAGGCGGGCGGGTACGGCATCCAGGGGACGGCCGCCGCCTTCGTGCGCCGCATCGTCGGCAGCCATCCCGCCGTCATGGGTCTGCCTCTTTATGAAGCGGCCAACCTGCTTCGGGGCGCCGGCTGGCGGCCCAAGAGCGCCTGACGTGGCCGATATCGAGGTCTTCCTCGATGAGACGCCGGGCGAGACCCGCGGCGTCATCGCCCGCGACGGCCTCTATACGCATCTGATCCTGCAGCGTGAGAGCGACCGGCCGAGCGATCGGCTGGGCGCGCGTTGCGTGGGGCGTATCGCGCGGGTCGAACCGGGCCTGCGCGCCGCCTTCGTCGATCTGGGCGCGGGCGAGCCGTTCGGCTTCCTGCCGCTGGGCAAGGATGACAAGCGGGGGGAGGGGGCCAAGATCGAGGTCGAGGTCACCGCCGAACCGCGCGAACGCAAGGGGCCGGTGCTGCGCCGCCTGGGTGACGCGTCTGGCGAACCTCGTCTGCTGGCGGCGGGGCCTGACGTGGCCGCGGTGCTTTCGTCTATAGCGCCAGGCGTCGCGCCTCGGACCGGCGTGGCTGCGATTCGCGCCGCTCTGGAAGCCGAGGAGGATGCGCTGTCCGCTTCGGTCGTTGATCCCGCCTGCGGGCTGGACATGATGATCCAGCGCACTCGCGCCCTGATCGCCGTTGATATTGACCATGCTCCCGCGCCGGGTCGCGATTCCCGCAAGAGCCGGGAGGCGGCCAATCGAGCGGGTCTGGTTCATGCCGCCCGTCTGTTGACGCTCAAAGGGTGGGGCGGACTGGTCGTGGTCGATCTGATCGGCGCGGGTTTGCACGGCGACACTATAATGAAAGGGGTGCGCGCAGCCTTTGCAACGGAGCCGCAGGCCTTGTTCGGGCCCTTGAGCCGTTTTGGTCTGGTGCAGCTGTCCCTGCCGTGGCGCAGGACTCCGCTGGACGAACGGCTGCTGGACGCCGGCGGACGCCCAGCCCTTGAAGCTCGAGCCATCGCCGTCGTGCGTCGGCTTCGCCTCGCCATGCTGTCAGATCCCGCCGCGCCGCGTTTCGTCGTGCGCTGCACGCCTGAAGAAGCGGCGCTGGCCGCGCCGCTGGCAGAGGCTCTGGGCCCGAGGGGTAGTGTGCTGGCTGATCCATTGATGGTCGCCGGCGCCGTCAGAATTGAAGAGGCTCTATAATGTCGCTCTGCCCCATCTGCCGCCGCCAGGAGGCCGTTCCGGCCTACAAGCCCTTCTGCTCCAAGCGCTGCGCCGACATCGACCTGCAACGCTGGTTCACCGGCGGCTACGCCATTCCGGCCGAAGAAGCGGCCGAAGATGAAAAAGATCGCTGAATTGAGTGAATTGGCGTCTGGACAGCCCCGTCAGCCTCGCCTATAGACCCGCCTCTCGCGACAACGTCGTGCGCCTGGATAGCTCAGCTGGTAGAGCAGCGGATTGAAAATCCGCGTGTCGGTGGTTCGAACCCGCCTCCAGGCACCACTCCCTTACAAATGATGCGACTTTCTGCTTCGCGAGAAGCTGTGCCGTAAAATGGCCTAAATTTCGCCTTGGGAATTGCATTTCCGTAACATCGCGTGATGCGACGGTTTCGTGTCGTGTTTGTTGCGGTGCCGGCAAATTTCGTGCCGAACTTTCTGATTGCTGCAGGTGCGAAGGGGAAAAGAAACTTTGCGCACTTGACGCTACGTGGGGTGTTCGCCAAAGGGACTTAACCGCATTCCTGCTTGCAGGTCGGGGTGACCGGGATATTGTGCCCGGACCTTGGCGGCGGCGTCCGTTTTCGAACGGATGTCGCGGGGGGGCGGCTCCACCGATCCGGCTCGATCCGGCGGTGGCGCAATTTCATTATAGGGACGGCCGACTGACGCGGTCCGTGTCTTGGGTTCCACGTGTCAGACCAAAGCAGGAACTGGCGAACAATGCTCGATAGCAAGAAGACGAATATCCTCCTCGCAATGGCCGGCGCCGCCGTCCTGATGGCGAGCTCGCCGGTTCTGGCGCAAGACGCTGCGGCTCCGGCCGCTGCTCCTGCCGCCGCCGCTGCTCCGGCCGCTCCGGCCGCTGACGCCGCCGCTCCGGCTGCTGACGCCGCTGCCCCCGCCGCTGATCCGACCACGGTCAGCGAGTCGGTCTCGGGCGGCCACGGCGGCGGCATCACCCCGGTCTCCATGTTCATGGAAGCCACCGCAGTCGTTAAGGCCGTCATGATCGGCCTGCTGCTGGCCTCGATCTTCTCCTGGACCCTGCTGCTCATCAAGCTGCTGGAGTTCGGCGCTCTGAACAAGGCCACCGACCGCTTCCTGGAAGCCTTCCGCGGCGCCCGCACCATCGCTGACATGCGCCGCGTGGCCACGTCGGAAGACTTCGACGGCAACCCGCTGGCCGACATGGCCGCCGCCGCCACCGAAGAAATCGAACTGTCGCGTCAAGCTGGCCTGGAAGTGACCGGCGCCCATCGCGACTCGGCCCTGCTGCGCTCGCAGAACGCCGTCGCCGCTGTTCAAGCCGGTCTGGCCAAGCGCCTGTCGGGCGGCCAGCAGTTCCTGGCTTCGGTCGGTTCGTCCGGTCCGTTCATCGGTCTGTTCGGCACCGTTTACGGCATCATGAACTCCTTCATCGGCATCGCCGAGTCCAACACGACCAACCTGGCCGTCGTTGCTCCGGGTATCGCTGAAGCCCTGCTGGCCACCGGTATCGGCCTGTTCGCCGCTATCCCGGCCGTTATCTTCTACAACTACTTCAACACGCGCATCTCGGCCTACGGCACCCGTTCGGACGGCTTCAATGCTGAACTGATCAACGCCATCTCGCGTCAGCTCGACAAGGGAGCATAAGACGGATGGCCGCCAAACTTTCCGGTTCCGGCGGCGGCAAGTACACCGTCGAGGCTAACGCCGAGATCAATGTCACGCCTTTCGTTGACATCATGCTCGTGCTCCTCATCATCTTCATGGTGGCGGCTCCGCTCGCCACCGTGTCGGTGCCGGTGAAACTGCCTCGCGCCGTTGCACCTCCCGGCAAGAATCCGCCGACGCCCGTCTTCATCTCCATTCAAAATGATGGCGATGTCTGGATTGGCGACATGCAGTCCTCGCCGGGTTCGCTCGGTGATGACCTGCGCGTCCAGATCGGACGCCGGAATCCTGCCGACGAGCGTATTTTCATTCGTGCAGACCAGCAGACTCGGTATGGCGACTTCATGCAGGTCATGAACGCCCTCCAGGACAACGGTTTCTATAGCGTCGCCCTCGTTGGCGAAGAGCAATAAGGGGGGCGGGCGAATAGCATGACAGCTGAACCTCACGTCCACCGCGATCCGATCCTGGATCCGCCGAAGAAGAAGAAGAAGCTTTCGACCGGCGCCATCGTGGGTATCTCCATTTCGGTGATCGTCCACGCCCTGGCGGGCCTGTACTTGTACAATAACAAGTTCAAGCTGAAGGAAATGACCTACGAGGACGAGGTCGTCGACGTTGAGCTGATGGAGGTTCCGCCTCCGCCGCCGCCGAAGCTTCAGGTGCGTGAACCGCAGATCAACACCCAGGCGCCTCCGCCTCCGGTGACTGTGGCCGTCGAACCGACGAAGAAGGAAGACCGCCAGGAATACACGGGCCCGCCCGTGATCGTCCCCGGACCTCCGCCTCCGCCGGCTCCTCCCGCGCCGCCGAAGCCTTCGGTCATCACCAACCCGAGCTGGTCGCGCCAGGTCCAACCCGAGTTCCCGGAACGCGCTAACTCGCGCGGTATCGAGTCGGGTTCGGCCAAGGTGAACTGCGCCGTGGCGCCCAACGGCAGCCTTTCGGACTGTCGTGTGGTTGACGAAGATCCTGCCGGCGCCGGTTTCGGCCAGGCGGTTCTTCGGGCGGCCCGTTCGGGTCGTCTGGCGCCGCGGACTGTCGACGGCGCCGCCGTCGGCGCCCGCGTCGAGTTCACGACCCGGTTCCGACTGGACTAAGGATCTCATCCGAGATCAGGTTGAACGCCCTGGGGGACACCCCGGGGCGTTTTTCTTTGCGCTGTCTGCGCGCCTTTCGAGCATGGAGCTTGAGAGGAGGCTGTGCATTATGGGCCTGGAGCATTTCCGGAGGTCCCGTGTCGCCCAAGTCCATTCTCGCTACTTTGACGCTTGGTGTCGGGCTCGTGAGCCTCGGCGCTTGCGCCTACAATGAAACCCTGGGCCGCAATCAGTTCCTGATCGTGGACGACAGCGCCTTGATCCAGCAGTCGCGCGCCGCCTGGGCCGAGACGCTTCGCACCCAGAAGGTGTCGAGCAACGCCGCACAGAACGCCCGCGTACGCCGCGTCGGCGACCGTATCGTCCAGGCGGCGCGCCTGACGGATCGTCACTGGGACTATGCGGTGTTCGAGGACACGACGCCCAACGCCTTCGTGCTGCCATCGGGCCACATCGGTGTGACGACGGGGCTGCTGAACATGGCCAAGAACGACGATCAGCTGGCGACCGTCATCGGTCACGAGGTGGGTCACGTCGTCGCGCGTCATGCCGCCGAGCGATCCTCGACCAACGCCGCTACGGGCCTGGTTCTGGGAGCCGTGCAGAGCCAGGCCGGGGACTATGGTCAGGCGGTTCAGGCCTTTGGCGGTCTGGGCGCGCAACTGGGCGTCTTGCTGCCCTTCTCGCGCAGCCATGAGCTGGAGGCCGATCGTCTTGGCGTCGATTACCTGGCGGCCGCCGGCTACAAGCCTTCGGAAGCCGTGGCCTTGTGGCGCACCATGGCCCAGCAGCGTCAGTCCTCGACCCCGCAGTTCGCCTCGACCCACCCGTCGGATCAGACGCGGATCGCCGCGCTGGAGCAGTACATCGCCAGTCGGGGATGGAACTGACGGGGATAAAAGCGATTTCCCAGCGTCGAGGGTAAAAAGGGCGCTTGCTCCATCGGGCGAGGCCCGCTAGAGAACCGCCCTCGCGCAGAGATGTGCAGCCTTAGCTCAGTTGGTTAGAGCGCCGGTTTGTGGAGCCGGAGGTCCTCAGTTCAAACCTGAGAGGCTGTACCATTCCCCGACAGAATCGCTTTGGCGTCGGTTCGGGAGGTATCGATCAAATGTCCGCACCTGCGTGGGACCCCAAGCAATACAATCGTTTTGAAGCCCAGCGCGACCGCGCCGCGCTAGATCTGCTGGTGCGCCTGCCCGAGGATTTCGCGCCGACCGAGATCTGGGATCTGGGTTGCGGCGCGGGCCAGCACGCGGCCCTGCTGAAACGCCGCCATCCGACCGCCCATGTTCATGGCATGGATTCCAGTACGGCCATGCTGGAGCAGGCCCGCGCCCTGTCGGTCGAAGTCGACTGGTCTGCCGGCGACATCGCCAGCTGGACGCCGACCAGGCCCGCTGATCTGATTCTGGCCAATGCCTCGCTGCAATGGTTGGCGGATCACGCGGCCCTTTTCGCGCGCCTGGCCGGGACCCTGGCGCCCGGCGGTCTGCTGGCGGTGCAGATGCCGATGGCCTGGGAGACGCGCCACCACACGATCATGCGTGAGACGGCGGCGGACGGTCCGTGGGCGCCGCTGCTGGCGGGGGTGGACACGATCGCGCCCCTGCTGCCGGCGGAGGTCTATTATGAGGCACTGGCGCCGCTGTGCGACGATATCGACATCTGGTCGACGACCTATCTGCACGTGCTGACGGGCGACGACGCTGTGCTGGAATGGATGAAGGGCACGGCGCTGCGGCCTTACCTGACCGCCCTGGATGGCGAGCCGTCGGCGCGGGACGCCTTTCTCGAGGCGCTGGGCCGGCGGTTGTCAGCGGCCTTCCCTAGACGGGCGCAGGGGCAGACTCTTCTACCATTTCCTCGTCTGTTTCTTGTGGCGCAAAGGCGTTGACGCGGTGGCGATGCAGGTGCTCGACCGGGCATTTCAGCGTCGCCAGCGCGGCTTGGGCGGCGGCGTAGCCTGAGGACACGGCGGGGTCGTAGGCCTTCCAGTCGCGGATATCGACGCCCTCGGGTCGGGGCAGGATCAGCAGGTCGGTGTCGGCTCGCGCCTGCATCAGTTCGGCCTCGGTCGACAGGGTCGCGGAGCGCATCAGCACCGAGACGATGGGCGGTCCCTTCTTCCACGCGCCTGACAGGATCCAGCGCCACCAGGACGGCGGGTCCTCCAGCGCCTTGGGATCGACGCCGCGGGTCTGGGACACGTCCACGCCGACGACCGGGCCGCTGTTCAGGCGGCGCATGACCTCGCTGGGAAAATTCCGCAGCACCGCGCCGTCGACCAGGACCTGACCGTTCATCACCACAGGCGGCATGACGCCGGGCAGGGAGATGGAGGCCCGCAGAGCGTGGCGCAGCATCCCCTCGCGATGCACCTCGACCTTGCCCGAGGTCAGATTGGTCGAGACGGCGAAGAAGGGGAGAGGCATGTCCTCGATACTCACGTCGCCATAGGCGTCCTGCATCAGGCGCGCGACCTTACGGGCGTGAGTCATGGCGATGATGGGGAAGGCGATGTCCGACAGGGGGTCGGACAGGACAAAGGCCTTGCGGATGCGCTCGTCCAGTTCCTCGTCGGACCAGCCCAGACCCGGTCCGGCGGCTATGACGGCGCCCATCGACGATCCGCCGACGAAGTCGATCGGCATGCCAGCCTCGCGCAGGGCCTTCAGCGCGCCGATGTGGGCGTAGGCGCGGGCGCCGCCGCCTGAAAGCACCACCCCGACCGCCGAGCCGGTGACGATGCGGGCGATGCGCGCCGTGTCGTCGAACAGGCCCTCGACGGCATGGAACCAGCGACCCGGCTTGAAAGCCTCCAGCCAGTCGCGGGTGCGGGTCGGTCGTCCCATGTGCGCGGGACGCAGCAGGATGAGATCGGTCAGCGGGTGGGCTTCGTCTTCGATCTCGGACGGCAGGATGGGCGCCTGCGGCCTGCGGTCCGCGTCGCCCACCATGAAGACCCGGTCCACCTGACGAGCGCACAGGGCGGCCCAGCCGGGCTCGTCGGATTCGGCGACGTAGAGGACGTAGTCGTGGGCGTCTTCCACGCCTGAAAACCATTCGGCGGCGGACGACAGGGCCGTGTGGTCGATGATGCGGCAGGTGAAGCCCTGGGCCTCGACCGCGCGGGCCACGCGCTCGACGAAGCTTCTGATCGGCTGGGCTCGCGCCGAGATGAAACCGAAAACGGTCGGATCAGAGCCGGTGGAGTTGCGATCGCGGGCGCGGGTCAGCATGACCTGGCCCAGCTCCGCCATCAGGGCGGGCTCGGTGCGGGCGGCCTCGAAGAAGGCGTCGCGGGGCAGGGCGACCACGTCGCTGTCACGCAGGGCCACGACATTGGCCATGTGGGTGGTGCCCGCCAGCATGGCCATTTCCCCGACCGGATCGCCGGGCTTGATGACGCCGATGAACTGGGGGCCGCGTCCGTTGTCGTCGCGGAATACGCCCAGCCGGCCGGCGCGCAGCAGATAGAGGGTGTCGGCGGGATCGCCCGCCGAGAACAGCCGTTCGCCCCGCGTCAGGGCGAACCAGCTGGCGCGGGTGTTCTTCGTGCCCTCGAAGACCCGCGCGAGGGCGGCTTCCAGCGAGTCGGGCGGCGTGTCGGGACGTTCAGCAGCCATGAGCATGGTTTAGGCCGGAATCTGTTCGACAGGAAAGCGGACGCTTCCCACCGGCGCGGAAGCCTCCTAAACCTTGGGGCATGCCCAAGCTGATTTCCGCCGTCGATCGCAACAGTCCTGCTTTCAAATCGCTGGATGCGCACAATCGCGCCCTGCGGGATGAGCTTTACGAGAAGGTGGCCAAGGCCGCGCGCGGCGGCTCCGACGCCAGCCGCGACCGTCATGTGGCGCGCGGCAAGCTGCTGCCGCGCGACCGGGTCGAGCGCCTGCTGGACCCCGGCTCGCCCTTCCTCGAGGTCGGCCAGCTGGCCGCCAACGGCATGTATCGGGACGAAGCGCCAGGCGCGGGCATGATTTGCGGCGTCGGCCGGGTTTCGGGTCGCGAGGTCATGATCGTCGCCAACGACCCGACGGTGAAGGGCGGCGCCTACTTCCCGCTGACGGTGAAGAAGCATCTACGTGCGCAAGAGATCGCCGAGCAGAACAACCTGCCCTGCGTCTATCTGGTCGATTCGGGCGGCGCCAACCTGCCGCACCAGGCCGAGGTCTTCCCCGATCGGGACCACTTCGGCCGTATCTTCTTCAACCAGGCGCGGATGAGCGCCAAGTCGATCCCGCAGATCGCCTGCGTCATGGGCTCCTGCACCGCCGGCGGCGCCTATGTGCCCGCCATGTCCGACGAGACGGTGATCGTGCGCAACCAGGGCACCATCTTCCTGGCCGGTCCGCCGCTGGTGAAGGCCGCGACGGGCGAGGTCATCTCGGCCGAGGAACTGGGCGGCGCCGAGACCCACGGCCGCAAGTCCGGCGTGGTCGACCATGTGGCCGAGAACGACGAGCACGCGCTGGAGATCGTCCGCTCCATCGTGGCCAACCTGAACACCATCAAGCCGCAGCCGCTCGATGTGCGCGAGCCGCGCGTCCCGGCCTATGACCCGGCCGAGCTTTACGGGATCATCCCCGAGGACGTCCGCGCCCCCTATGACGTGCGCGAGGTCATCGCCCGCATCGTCGATGGCTCGGAGATGGACGAGTTCAAGGCCCTGTACGGCACGTCTCTGGTGTGCGGTTTCGCCCGCATCTGGGGCCAGCCGGTGGCCATCCTGGCCAACAACGGCGTCCTGTTCTCGGAGAGCGCCCAGAAGGGCGCGCACTTCATCGAACTGGCCTGCAAGCGCAAGATTCCGCTGCTCTTCCTGCAGAACATCTCGGGCTTCATGGTCGGCGGCAAGTATGAGGCCGAGGGCATCGCCAAGCACGGCGCCAAACTGGTGACCGCCGTCGCCAGCGCCGAGGTGCCCAAGTTCACCGTCCTGATCGGCGGCAGCTTCGGCGCCGGCAACTACGGCATGTGCGGCCGGGCCTATTCCCCGCGCTTCCTCTTCACCTGGCCCAACAGCCGGATTTCGGTGATGGGCGGCGAGCAGGCGGCCAGCGTCCTGGCCACCGTCCACCGCGACGCCGACACCTGGACGCTGGAAGAGGCCGAGACCTTCAAGGCGCCGATCCGTCAGAAGTACGAGGACGAGGGCAATCCCTATTACGCCACCGCCCGCCTGTGGGACGACGGCGTCATCGACCCGGCCCAGACCCGCGACGTCCTGGGCCTGGCCATCAGCGCCAGCCTGAACGCCCCCATCCCCGAGACGACCTTCGGCGTGTTCCGGATGTAATCGGGCGAAAGCTCAACTTTGATCCGCAGCAAGGACCAAAGCCCTGCTGCCGCGTTTCACTTCGGCGAAGGAGCCGACCATGACCGACCAGAAGCCGACTGAAGAAGACCTGAACGCCCTGGACGTCACCGACGCCGAGGCCGCTGAGATCAACGCCATCGCCCATCCCTTCGTCGCCGATCCGGCGCCGGATGCGGACAATGATCTGGTGAAGATCGACGCCTTGCCGTCGGGCGTGGTCTTCGTGACCATCAACCGCCCGCAGAAGAAGAACGCCTTCGACGCGGCCACCATCGCGGCCCTGTTCGAAGCCTTCGAGACCCTGCAGGGCGCCGACCGGGTGCGCGTGGTCTTTATCCGGGGCGCGGGCGGCACCTTCAGCGCGGGCGCAGACCTGAACTGGATGCGCGACGCCGCCGGCTGGTCCGAGGCCGACAACCGCGACGACGCCATGGGCCTGGCCAAGATGCTCAAGGCCCTGCACGACGTGCCGGCCCTGACGGTGGCCCTGGTCGAGGGCGCGGCCATGGGCGGCGGTGCGGGCATCGTCGCCGCCTGCGACATGGCCGTGGCCGTCGAGGGCGCGCGCTTCGCCTTCTCCGAGGTCAAGCTGGGCCTGATCCCTGCGACCATCGCCCCCTATGTCATCGAGGCCGTCGGCGCGCGTCGCGCCCGTCAGCTGTTCCTGACGGCCAATATCTTCGACGCCGACTACGCCGCCCACGCGGGCCTGATCGACCTGGTCCTGCCGGAGGGCTCGGTCGACGAGTTCATCTCCATGCTGACCGACAGCCTGACGACCTGCGCCCCCGGCGCCATGGGCGAGGCCAAGCGTCTGGTGAACGACGTGGCGGGCGAGGCCATCGACCATCGTTTGCTGGAAGAAACCGCCAAACGGATCGCCCGCGCCCGCGTCTCGGAAGAAGGCCAGGAAGGCGTCCGCGCCTTCCTCGACAAGCGCGCCCCGAGCTGGGCGCAATAAGGTAGCCGAATGTTCAAGTCCATCCTGGTCGCCAATCGCGGCGAGATCGCCTGCCGCGTCTTCCGCACCGCTCGCCGCATGGGCCTGCGGACCATCGCCGTCTATTCCGAGGCCGACGCTAACGCCCTGCACGTTCGCGAGGCGGACGAGGCGGTGCTGATCGGCCCGGCGGCGGCGCGCGAATCCTATCTGGATGCGGCCAAGGTGCTGGCGGCGGCCAAGACGACGGGGGCGGAGGCCATCCACCCCGGCTACGGCTTCCTGTCCGAGAACGCCGACTTCGCCGAGGCGGTCATGGCGGCGGGCATCGTCTGGATCGGCCCGCAGCCGTCCTCGATCCGCGCCATGGGCCTGAAGGACGCGGCCAAGAAGCTGATGATCGAGGCGGGCGTGCCCGTCACCCCCGGCTATCAGGGCGAGGACCAGTCGGTTGAGACCCTGACGGCCGAGGCCAACCGCATCGGCTTCCCGGTCCTGATCAAGGCGATCGCCGGCGGCGGCGGCAAGGGCATGAAGAAGGTCGATAGGCCTGAGGACTTCGCCGACGGTCTGGCCAGCGCCCAGCGCGAGGGGCAGTCGTCCTTCGGCGATCCGCGCGTCCTGATCGAGAGCTACATCACCCGTCCGCGCCACATCGAGGTGCAGGTCTTCGGCGACAGCCACGGCAATGTCGTCCACCTGCACGAGCGCGATTGCTCGCTGCAACGCCGCCACCAGAAGGTGATTGAAGAGGCTCCGGCCCCCGGCATGAACGCCGCCACGCGCGAGGCCGTCACCGCCGCCGCCGTCCGCGCCGCCAAGGCCGTGAACTATCAGGGCGCGGGGACCATCGAGTTCATCGCCGACGCCTCCGACGGGCTGAAGGCCGACCGCATCTGGTTCATGGAGATGAACACCCGGCTGCAGGTCGAGCATCCGGTCACGGAATCCATCACCGGCGTCGATCTGGTCGAATGGCAGCTGCGCGTCGCGGCGGGCCAGCCCATCCCGCTGGCGCAGGCCGACATCCCGATGAAGGGCTGGGCCATGGAGGCTCGTCTCTACGCCGAAGATCCGGCCCACGGCTTCCTGCCCTCCATCGGTCGGCTGGATCACTTCGTCATGCCTGACGACATCCGCGTCGATACCGGGGTGGAGCAGGGCGGCGAGGTCAGCCAGTTCTACGACCCGATGATCGCCAAGCTGATCGTCCACGCCGACAGCCGCGAAGCCGCCGCCGCCCGTCTGGCCAATGCCTGCCGCGAGGTCGAGGTCTGGCCCGTCCGCACCAACGCCGGCTTCCTGGCCCGCTGCCTGGACCACCCTCGCTTTGTCGAAGGCGACGTGGACACGGGCTTCATCGCAGCAGAGGAGGGGGTGCTCCTCGGTGCGTCCGTCTCGGCGCGCGCCATCGTCGGCGCCGCTGGCCTGATCGGGCTGGAGGCCGACGCCGCAGCCTTTGACGTCGAGGACAAGTCGCTGGCTCCGTGGCGGGCGGGCCTGTTCGGCTTCCGCATGAACGGCGCCGCCCAGTCGCACACGGCCCTGCACCACGGAGACCAGCAGCACGCCGTGACCCTGGCGGGCGAGCCGGGCTGGCACGGGCGCCAGTCCAGCTTTGACGTCGGGGTGGAGGGCGAAACCGCCCGCGTCTATGGCGAGACCGATCTGGTCGTGGTCGACGGCGACGTCGTCACCGCCTTCGCCCCGGACGCCGAGCGGATCGTGGTCTTCGACGACGGCGACGTCATCGAATTCCGCCGCCGCAAGGCCGCTGCGGGTGCGGGCGGCTCGGCCTCCGACGGCGGCCTTCGCGCCCCCATGCCCGGCAAGATCGTCGCCGCGCCCGCCAAGGCCGGCGACGTCGTGACCAAGGGCCAGCCGGTCGTTGTGCTGGAAGCGATGAAGATGGAGCACGCCCTGACCGCGCCCTTCGACGGCGTGGTGGCCGAGTTCAACGTCGCTGTCGGCGATCAGGTCACAGACGGCGCGGTTCTGGCCGTGGTGAAAGCCGCCGACTAATCCGCCGTCATCTCGGACGGCCGTCAGGCCGATCCGGGACCCAGGCCTTCGCCTCACTCACTGACAGGGCCGTGCAAGATCCGCCGCCTGGGTCCCGGGTTCTGCTGCGCGGCCTCGGGATGACGGACTGGGTGGTTTCGCCCATCGCGCCAAGAGACTATCTGCACCCCATGCCCCTTCACATGATCAAACTCTGCGTCGGCGTGTCCGAGGTCGAGACGCTGGAGGCGAACGCCGCGCGGTCCGACTGGCGCATCGTCCACACCCGCATGACGCCCAAGCGCGCCGCCGAGATCGAGGACGGCGGCTCGCTCTATTGGGTCATGAAGGGCTCGGTGACCTGCCGTCAGCGCATCCTGGAGATCACGACCATCGGCGAGGGCAAGGCCAGTCGCTGTGAGATCAAGCTGGACAGCAATGTCATCCGCACCGCGCCCCTGGCCCGGCGGCCGTTTCAGGGCTGGCGCTATTTCGAGCCCAAGGACGCGCCGCCGGACCTGTCGGTGGCCGAGGCGACGGACCTGCCCGACGATCTGGCGCGCGAGCTGCGTGAACTCGGCGCCTGGTGACCCTTTTGTGGCATTAGGGGCCAGGTGTTGACCTTTGGCCGCGCCCGTGGCCTGTCCCGGCTCCCATGACCAATGCTCTGCTCAGCTTCAAGACCCGCGAAACCCTGTCCGAGCTGCTGAAGCTGGCCTGGCCGGTCGTGCTGGCGCGTCTGGGCATCATGACCATGGGCCTGACCGACGCCATCGTCGTCGGCCACTACGCCAGCCGCGAACTGGCCTTCCACTCCCTGGCCTGGGCGCCGTCGTCGGTCGTGCTGACCACGGCGGTCGGCCTGATGATGGGCGTGCAGGTCATGACCGCCCGCCTGCTGGGCGAGGGCCGCAAGGACGAGGTCGGCGCGGTCCTGCGTCGCGGCATGGTCTATGCCCTGCAGATCGGCGTCGTTTCCATGATCGCCCTGATGGCGCTGGGGCCGTTCGGCCTGAAGCACATGGGTCTGGAGGACGGGCTGGGCGAGGGCGCCTCGCCGGTGCTGATGATCTTCGCCCTGTCCATGCCCGCCTATCTGATTTCGGTCGCGGCCCAGTTCTTCCTTGAGGGCCTGCATCGGCCCAAGGCCGGCATGGTCGCCATGTGGGTGGCCAATGCGGTCAACCTGGGCCTGAACCTGCTGCTGGTGCCGGACATTCTGGGCCTCGGTCTGCACGGCGCACAGGCCTCGGCCTGGGCGACGTTCGGCGCCCGCATGGCGCTGGCCGTCTTCCTGGTCATCTTCATTCTGCGCCTGCCCGAGGCGAAGGCCTGGGGCCTGTTCAACAAGCCGAAGCGCGACAAGGTCGTCGAGCGCGAGCAGATGAAGGTCGGTTTCGGCGCGGGCTCGTCCAATTTCATCGAGGTCGGGGCGTTTGCCGCCATGACCCTGTTCGCCGGGCAACTGGGCGCGGCCGAGACCGCCAGCTGGGCCGTTGTCATCAACGTCTCCGCGATCGTCTTCATGGTGCCCATGGGCCTGTCATCGGCGACGGCGGTTCTGGTCGGCCGCAGCTACGGCGCGGGCGATCGGGCCGGCGTCATGCGCGGCGGCCTCGCGGGCATCGGCGTGGTTACGGTTCTGGCCTTCATCATCGCCATCGGCCTGTGGCTGACCGCGCCTCTGGTGGTCAGCGCCTATACGACCGACCCGGCCATCCTGGCCATCGCGGCCCCGGCCCTGGTGCTGGCGACCCTCTTCTTCGTCGCTGACGCCCAGCAGGTCGTCGCCGCCCAGGCCAACCGCGCGGCGGGCGACGTGGTCTGGCCGACGCTGATGCATCTGCTGTCCTATGGCGTCATCATGATCCCGCTGGGCTGGTGGCTGGCGCACCGGATCGGCGTCGATGGTCTGGTCTGGTCGGTCATCGTGGCCAGCCTGATCTCCGGCGCGCTGCTGACCGGGCGCTTCGTGCGGATCGCCAGGCGGCTTCCGGCCTGAGCTGAGGCGTGACGGCGGGGTGACGCGGGCGTAACGGGCCTCTATATCCGTCTGCTTCCTCCCGCAGACTGGACGACCATGGCCCGCATCCTCATCACCTCGGCGCTGCCCTACATCAACGGCATCAAGCACCTTGGGAATCTGGCCGGGTCCATGTTGCCCGCCGATGTCTGGGCGCGGTTCATGCGCGGGCGCGGCCACGACGTCCTCTATGTCTGCGCCACCGACGAGCACGGCACCCCGGCTGAGCTGGCCGCCGCCGCCGCAGGGCAGGACGTTCGCACCTATTGCGACGAGCAGCATCAGGTTCAGAAGAAGGCCGGCGCGGCCTTCAACCTGTCGTTCGACGTCTTCGGCCGCAGCTCCAACGCTCCGAACACCCGCCTGACCCAGCACTTCGCCAAGGTGCTGGAGGAGCGCGGCCTGATCGAGGAGCGCGTCGACCGGATGATCTATTCGATCGACGACGCCCGCTTCCTGCCCGACCGCTATGTCGAAGGGACCTGCCCCCACTGCGCCTATCCCAAGGCGCGGGGCGACCAGTGCGACAACTGCGGCCGCCTGCTGGACCCGATGGATCTGATCAATCCCTATTCCTCGGTCTCGGGCAGCCGCAATCTTGAGGTCCGCGACACGCGCCACCTCTATCTGCTGCAGACCAAGGTGGCCGACGATGTGCGCGCCTGGGTCGATGCCCGCTCGGAAGGCTGGCAGCCGCTGGCCCGTTCCATCGCCTACAAGCATCTGGACGAGGGCCTGATCGACCGCGGTATCACCCGCGACCTGAAGTGGGGCGTGCCGGTCGTCGGTCCCGACGGCGGCCCGCGTCCGGGCATGGAGGGCAAGGTCTTCTACGTCTGGTTCGACGCCCCCATCGAATACATCGGCGCGACCGAGGAATGGGCCGAACAGTCCGGAGGAAACTGGCGCTCGTGGTGGCGTCTGGACGAGGGCGCGGACGACGTGCGCTACGTCCAGTTCATGGGCAAGGACAACGTGGCCTTCCACACCGTCAGCTTCCCCGCCACCATCCTGGGCTCGGGCGAGCCGTGGAAGACGGTCGACCAGCTGAAGGCCTTCAATTGGCTGAACTGGTACGGCGGCAAGTTCTCGACCAGCATGGGCCGGGGCGTCTTCATGGATCAGGCGCTGGAACTGCTGCCCGCCGACTACTGGCGCTGGCACCTGACGGCCTATGGCCCGGAACATTCCGACGCCGCCTTCACCTGGGAGCAGTTCCAGGCGACGACGAACAAGGACCTGGCCGACGTGCTGGGTAACTTCGTCAACCGCATCGTCAAGTTCACGGAATCCAAGTTCGACGGCGTCGTGCCCGAGGGCGGCGAGGCCGGTCCGCTGGAGATCAAGCTGGCCGCCGACATCAAGGCCGGTCTGGAAACCCTGACCGCCGAGTTCGAGGCCATGGAGTTCCGCAAGGCGGCCCAGGCCGCGCGCGCCCTCTGGGTTCTGGGCAATGAGTACCTTCAGGAAGCCGCCCCCTGGACGGCGCTGAAGACCGACCGTGACCGCGCCGCCGTGGTGGTGCGCACCGGCCTGTCGCTGGTCGCCCTGTTCGCCCGCATCACCGTGCCCTTCATGCCCGGCAGCGCCGAGCGCATCGGCGCCACGGTCGGCGCGACCGACCTGTCGTGGCCGAACGCCGACGCCGATCTGCTGACCCTGGTTCCCGCCGGCCAGACGGTCGCCGCCCCCGCCGTCCTGTTCGCCAAGATCGAGGACGCCCAGGTCGCGGAATGGACCGAACGCTTCGGCGGCGCCGAGTGACGCCTGAACTCGCGCCCCTGTCGGACCCGCAGCGCCAGTCGATCCGCGATCGGCTGGCGGCGACCGGGCGGGCGCAGGTCGTCGATCTGCTGAGCGGCGCCTATGCGGACCATCTGGCCGCCAGCGCCGCTGACGCCCCGTTCAACACGGTGACGCGCAGGGGCGACGGCCATGTCGATCTGCCCGCCGCCTGGCTGGCCAGTCTGGAGCCGACGCAGAAGCAGGCCCTGGGCGAACGGGTCCAGGCCTCGGCCACGGACGGGTTTCAGTATCTCTACGACAACCACCCGATCTATGACCTGGATCAGGCGGGCCAGGCCGAGGCGGTCTGGTCCGAGTTGGTCGCCTTCCTGAACGGCGAGGCCTTCCTGGGCCTGATGCGCGACCTGACGGGGGAACCCCGCATCGCCATGGCCGACGCCCAGCTGACGCGCTTCCGGCCCGCCCATTTCCTGAACCAGCATGACGACAGCGCGGACGGCAAGCAGCGCTACTTCGCCTATGTCCTGGGGCTTACCCCCGGTTGGCGGATCGACTGGGGCGGATTGCTGGCCTTCCATGGAGAGGACGGCAACGTGGCCGAGGCCTTCACCCCGCGCTTCAACGCGCTGAGCCTCCTGCGCGTGCCGGCGCCCCATTCCGTCACCCAGGTGGCGCTATCGGCGGGCGCGCACCGTTTGTCCATCACGGGCTGGCTACGCGGACGTTGAACCGGCTGGATACAAGAAAGGCCCGGAGTAATCCGGGCCTTTTGTGGTCTGGCTAAGGGGCGGCTGCTGCGGTCGGTTCCGGCGGCGGCGTTCGTTGTTCTCTGCCGCCGGGAAGGGCGGCCGGGGTGGCGTCCTTGCTGCCCGCACTGGCGTGTTTCATATGCTTGGCCTGTTCTTCCGCGCCGATGTCGAGGAAGGCGGGGGCCGAGGCGTTGAACTGATCGGCATGGCCGGTGCGGACGATCACGGAGCGGCCGCCGTCCCAGATCATGTGCAAGGCGACATAGAGGACGATGACCAGACCCACATAGGCGATCCAGCGATAGCGGTTCAGCAGCTTGGCAATGAAGCTGGCGGCCAGGCCCATCAGGGCGATCGACAGGATCAGGCCGAAGACCATGATCCAGGGGTGGTCATGGCTGGCGCCGGCGACGGCCAGCACATTGTCCAGGCTCATGGTCAGGTCGGCGATCATGATCTGGATCAGGGCGGCGCCGAAGGTCTTGCGCTTCAGACCCAGTTCCTCGGGCGACGGTCCGCCGCCGTGTTCGATGGCCATGGCCCGCTCGATCTCGGCCTCCGCCTCAGCCTGGTCGTGGGTGGCCTGTTCGCGCAGTTCGCGCCACATCTTCCAGCACACCCAGAGCAGCAGGAAGCCGCCCGCCAGCAGCAGGCCGACGATGGCCAGCAGTTGCACGGTGATCAGGGCCAGGCCGATGCGCATGACGACGGCGGCGGCCAGACCGATCAGGATGGCCTTTCGGCGTTGTTCCTGGGGCAGGGCGGCGGCGGCCAGGCCGACGGCTACGGCGTTATCGCCAGCCAGGACGAGGTCGATCATCAGGACCTTGCCAAGGGCGGAGGCCTGACTGAGCAGATGGGGGTCTGAAAGGAATTCCATCCGGGTTTCTTAGGCCCGGGGCCGGGCTGCGCCAAGACGCCGCTGCGGCAAAGTCACGCTCCCGCCGACCTTTGGCCGGCGGGAGGGCGGCTTATCAGGCTGAGCGCTGCGCGCGCGCGGCTTCATAGAGGGCGATGGCCGCCGCATTGGAGACGTTCAGGCTCTCGAAGCCGCCGGGCATGGGGATCTTGGCCAGGACGTCGCAATGCTCGGCCACCAGACGACGCACGCCGTCGCCTTCGGACCCCATGACCAGGACGGTCGGGCGCGAATCGAGGGCCTCTTCCAGCGTCAGCTCTGCGGCCCCGTCCAGGGCCACGGCGCGCCAGCCCATGTCGGCCAGCTTTTCCAAAGCGCGGCTCAGGTTGGTGACGCGGGCGCAGGGCAGGCGTTCGGTCGCGCCCACGGCCGCCTTGGCCAGGGCGCCGGCCAGGGCAGGCGAATGCCGGTCCTGCACCACGATGCCCCTGGCCCCGAAGGCCAGGGCGGAACGGAAGATGGCGCCGACGTTCTGGGTGTCGGTCAACTGATCCAGCATGACGATGACGCCTCGAGCGTCCTCGGCGAGGTCTTCCAGCGAGACGCCTTCCAGGGGTTGAACCTTGAAGACCATGCCCTGGTGAACGGCGCCGGCGGGCAGAAGTCGGGCGAGAGCGGTCGAATCGATCACCTCGATTCGGTGGCCGTTCGCCAGATTTTCCCGTTCGATTTCAGCGGCGCGGTCCTCTGTGACCATCAAACGGCCCATGCCGCGACGAGCCGGATTGGCCAGAGCGGCCAGAACAGGATGGCGACCCCAGATAAAATTATCCGCATCAGCCTTGTTTCGCGGCGATCGGGGGGCGGAATCGCCCCCGGAACGGCTAATCGGCGCAGGCGACCGACCCTTCTCGGGCCGGCTTTCGCCTCGCTTGTGGAAAGATTGTTTTTTACCGGTTTTCCGGTCGTTGCGTTCTGGAAATGACGACACTATAAGACGGCCTCCGATTTGGGCCCCAGGGCTTCGGGTCAGGCGCTTCCTCTACTGCAGGCGTCGCCGGACACGAAGGCTTTCGCGACGAAAATGATCGAAAGATCGCTAAGTTGCGTATCCAGACCGGTTTTGAAAACGCGCGCTGGGGGAATGTCCCGAGTGGCAAAGGGGGCGGACTGTAAATCCGCTGCGAAAGCTTCGAAGGTTCGAGTCCTTCTTCCCCCACCACGCGCGTTTCGAGGCCGAGAGGACGGAAACCCAGAAAAGGAATCGAGTGCGGAAACGCCAACCTCTTGCGGGGTTGGGGCAACGCATTCTTCGCGCGGGTATAGCACAATGGTAGTGCAGCAGCCTTCCAAGCTGAGGATGTCGGTTCGATCCCGTCTACCCGCTCCAGGTTTTTTGAACTGAGCAGAAGCGCCCCTCCGCTTTGGACCCGGGCCACAGGAGTTTGGCCATGGCCAAGGAAAAGTTCGAACGCACTAAGCCGCACTGCAACATCGGCACGATTGGTCACGTTGACCACGGCAAGACGACGCTGACGGCGGCGATCACGATGACGCTGGCGAAGGCCGGTGGCGCGAAGGCGATGAACTACGCCGACATCGACGCCGCGCCGGAAGAAAAGGCCCGCGGCATCACGATCAACACGGCGCACGTGGAATATGAGACGGCCAACCGTCACTACGCGCACGTCGACTGCCCCGGCCACGCCGACTACGTGAAGAACATGATCACGGGCGCGGCGCAGATGGACGGCGCGATCCTGGTGTGCTCGGCCGCTGACGGCCCGATGCCGCAGACGCGCGAGCACATCCTGCTGTCGCGTCAGGTCGGCGTTCCGGCCCTGGTGGTCTTCCTGAACAAGGTGGACATGGTCGACGACGAAGAGCTGCTCGAGCTGGTCGAGATGGAAGTTCGTGAGCTTCTGTCGTCCTACCAGTTCCCGGGCGACGACATCCCGGTCGTGAAGGGTTCGGCCCTGGCCGCCGTCGAAGGCCGCGACGCCGCCATCGGCGAAGAAGCCATCCTGAAGCTGATGGAGGCGGTCGACGCCTACATTCCGCAGCCGGAACGCCCGATCGACCTGCCGTTCCTGATGCCGGTGGAAGACGTCTTCTCGATCTCGGGCCGCGGCACCGTGGTGACGGGTCGCGTCGAGCGCGGCATCGTCAAGGTCGGTGAGGAAGTCGAAATCGTCGGCATCCGTCCGGTTCAGAAGACGACCTGCACGGGCGTCGAAATGTTCCGCAAGCTGCTGGACCAGGGCCAGGCTGGCGACAACGTGGGCGTGCTGCTGCGCGGCACCAAGCGTGAAGACGTCGAGCGCGGCCAGGTGCTGTGCAAGCCGGGTTCGATCACGCCGCACACCAAGTTCGTGGCCGAAGCCTACATCCTGACGAAGGAAGAGGGCGGCCGTCACACGCCGTTCTTCACGAACTATCGTCCGCAGTTCTACTTCCGCACGACCGACGTGACCGGCATCGTGCACCTGAAGGAAGGCGTCGAGATGATCATGCCGGGCGACAACGCCGAGCTGAACGTCGAACTGATCACGCCGATCGCGATGGAAGAGAAGCTGCGCTTCGCCATCCGTGAAGGCGGCCGCACCGTCGGCGCCGGCGTCGTGGCCAAGATCGTCGAGTAATCGATCGATCCGGGTCCCCGGACCCGAACAGTAAGCGTAACAGAGCGGCCCTCCGGATCTCCGGGGGGCCGTTTTGCCGTCCGGACAAAACCTCCGCCCTTGCAGCGGGCGGCCTGGGTGTGTTCGGCAATTGACCTGAATCAAAACAGCCTTGGAATTTGCTATAAGCGGCTGAATATCAGGGATATTAACGACCCGACGACGGGATCGTCGCATGACTTCCTATTGGAAAGGGAAGTTCATGACTGACATCGACTGGCCGCGACGAGCAGGCCTGTCCGGCGCGTTGGATGAAGCGGCGATTGTGGCGATTACGGATCGCGCCGGCCAGATCCTGTACTGCAATCAGAAGTTCGCAGAGGTCAGCGGCTACAGTCGTGAGGAGTTGGTCGGGCGGAATCACCGGCTGGTCAATTCCGGCCATCACCCGCGTGAATTCTTCCAGGCCCTGTATCGCACCATCGCCAGCGGCGCGGTGTGGCGCGGCACGATCCAGAATCGCAAGAAGAACGGCGAGCTCTATTGGGTCGACACCACCATCGTGCCCAACCTCGGGGCGGATGGCCGACCCGAGACCTACACGGCCATCCGCTTCGATGTTTCCGATCACGTCCGGGCGTTAAAGGCCCTGGAGGTCGCCCAGGACGAGGCGCGCCGCGCCGCCCAGGTGCGAGACCGTTTCTTCGCAAACATCAGCCATGAGGTCCGCACGCCGTTGAACGCCGTCCTTGGCCTGGCTTCGGCCCTGGCGCACACGGCGCTGACGGAACGTCAGGCGCAGATGCTGGCCCTGATCACCGGTGCGGGTGATTCCCTGCGTCGAGTGCTGGACGACATGCTGGACCTGTCGAAGATGCAGGCGGGGCAGTTCCGCCTCGCCCCCGCGCCTTTCGATTTGCGTGAAGAGATCGCAGCGGTCGTGGACATGCGAGCGGCTACGGCCGAGCAGGGTGACGTGGCGCTGTCCGTGGTCTTTTCGGATGCGGCGGATGGGCTGGTGATGGGGGATGGTGTCCGTGTCACCCAGATCGTGTCCAATCTGGTGTCCAATGCGGTCAAGTTCACCCCGGCGGGGCGGGTTGAGGTTCGCGTCGATCTGTATTCCGGTAGCGCCGGCGAGCGCTTGATGATCGAAGTGCAGGACACAGGGATCGGCTTTGATCCCGAAACGGCGGCGCGCCTGTTCCATCCCTTCGTGCAAGCCGACGACACCATATCGCGGGAGTTCGGCGGTACGGGACTGGGTCTGTCGATCTGTCGTTCCCTGGCTGAACTGATGGGGGGCGAGATCACCGCCGAATCCACACCAGGCAAAGGCAGTCTGTTCACGGTTGTCCTGCCGATTGAACGGCTGCAGCAGCCGCTGGACCGTACAGGCGGCGAGAGCGACGGATTGGCGGCCCGGGCGCAGCAAATTCTGCTGGTGGAGGATAACGCCGCCAACCAGATGGTGGTTCGCTGCCTGCTGGGGCCTCTGGGCTTCGATATCGTGACGGCGGACAACGGGCGCGAAGGCGTGAACGGCTTTCTGAGCGGCGACTTCGACATGATCCTGATGGATATGCAGATGCCGGTCATGGATGGACTGAGCGCCATCGCCGAGATTCGTGCGCACGAGGCCCGACATGAGCTGCGGCGCACTCCCATTGTCATGCTGACGGCCAACACGACGGACGCGCATCATGAGCGGGCCATGAGGGCGGGGGCTGATGCCTTGGTCGCCAAACCGGTGACGCTGGAAATCCTGCTGGAGGGCCTGCGCCACGGCATGGCTGCGGCCGGGCTCGGGTCCCGGGCTGAGATCGCCGCCTGATTGAATCCGCTGTTGGAACCATGGCCCGTGCCTGACGTTGCTGCTCGACGTTAAGAAACGGGTAACCATAAATGCGGCGCGCGATCAGGTTGGGCTTGTTCATCGGCACCATCATTGGCATGAGCGCTTGCGCGTCGGCGCCCGATCCTGACGGCCGAGCTTCGTCCGGCGTCTATGGCTCGATCGGCGCGGGCCGCGCCTTCTAGGCAATCAAATGCTGGCGTAGCGGGACGATCGGCCTTATTGTCGCCGCGCGGACGCCGGTTGTCGCGCCGCGCCGCGGGTTTCTCCCCTTTCGATGTTGACCATCGCTATCGCCGTCGTGCTGCTGCTTGTGGTGCTGAACGGCCTGTTCGCCATGACCGAGCTTGCGGTCGTTTCATCGCGTAAATCCAAGCTTCAAAGTCGTGCCGAACGCGGGGATCGCGGCGCCAGGACGGCCCTGAAGCTGTCTGAAGAACCGACGCAGTTCCTGTCGGCGGTGCAGGTCGGCATCACCCTGATCGGGATCCTGGCGGGCGCCTATGGTCAGGCGACCATCGCGGGCGAGCTGGACCGCATTCTGGAGACCAGCTTTCCGGCCTTTGCACCCTATTCCGAGATCGCCTCGACCGCTCTGGTGGTCGTCCTGATCACCTATGTCTCGCTGATCGTCGGCGAACTTGTGCCCAAGCGCCTGGCCCTGATCTTCCCCGAGACGATCGCGTCGAAGATGGCGGCGCCGATCTCGACGATGGCCCTGGTGATGAAGCCTTTTGTCCTGCTGCTGACGGCTTCGACCTCGGGCATCCTCAAGATCATGGGCGTCAAGGACCGTGACGGTTCTGATGTCACGCAAGAAGAGGTCGAGAGCATCCTGGCCGAGGGCGCGTCCGCCGGCCTGATCGAGCCCGAAGAGCAGGTGATGATCGAGGAAATCCTTCGCCTGGGGGACCGCGCCGTGCGCGTCGCCATGACGCCGCGTCACGAGGTCTTCTGGATCGCTCTGGATGATCCTGAGGAAGTGCTGCGCGAGGAAATTCGCACCTGCCCCTATTCGCGGATCGTGGTGGCGCGCGAGAGCGACGTCGATAATCCCCTTGGCGTGGTCCACAAGAAGGACCTGCTGGACGCCCTGCTGACCGACGGCGCCTATGACATCGAGAAGCTGGTGGCCGAGCCCGCCTTCATCCCGCAGTCGACCTCGGTGCTGAAGGCGCTGGAGATCCTGAAGGGCTCCAAGGTCCATATGGCCTTCGTCGTCGACGAATACGGCGCCTTCGAAGGCGTGGTCACGGCCACCGACCTGCTGGAAATGATCGCCGGCGACTTCAACGAGAGCCACGACGAGCAGGACCTGTCGATCCGCAAGCGCGAGGACGGCAGTTGGGCCGTGGACGGTCAGGCTGATCTGGACGAACTGGGCGACGAACTGGGCGAAGACTTCGGCGAGCACGAGAGCTTCCACACCGTCGCCGGTCTGGTGCTGCACCACCTGTCGCGTCTGCCCCACGAGGGCGAGATCCTGCAACTGGGGCGGTTCGAGGTCGAGGTGATCGACATGGATGATCGCCGGATCGACAAGCTGCTGTTCCGGGCGATCATTCCGGGACAGGGCAGCGGGCCGACCGACATCGATTGATCGGGCGGCGAGCCACGGCTCACGCAAACAAAAAGCGCACGTCCGGTCAGCGGGCGTGCGCTTTTTTCATGCATGGTCCAGGGGCGTCAGTGCCTGGTCTTGTCGCCCATGTTGCTCCACACCGAGGCGAATCCGAGGGCGGCCATGAAGACCAGGAAGGCCGAAACAATGGCGGCGATGACGGGAACGACGTCTGCGGGCATGAGGTATCTCCTTTGATCCCAGCAAAGCCGTTTGCGGACAGCTTCGCCTTGATGGAGATCAAAGGCATGCGAACGGATCAGACCGTCGTCGGGGCCTTTCGCAGCGCCATCTGAACCGCGCCGGACGGCGACAGGCCCGTCACCGTCAGGCGCTGGTCGCACAGGGCCAGGGGGGCGGGGCGATGGCTGACCAGGATCAGGCCCTGGCCGGTGCGCGCCAGACGCGCCGCCAGCCGTTCCAGCACCCGCGCCTCCGTGACGGCGTCCAGACCCTCGGTCGGCTCGTCCAGCACCAGCCAGGGGGCGGGGCGCAGATAGGCGCGGGCCAGACCCAGACGACGACGCTCACCGCCCGACAGCCGCGCGCCGTTCTCGCCGAGGGGGGCGTTCAACCCGGCGGGGGCGGCGCGGACGCGCTCGGCCAGATCGGCGTCTTCCAGCGCGGCCCACAGGGCCTCGTCGTCGGCGCCCGGCAGGGCCAGCTTCAGGTTCTCGCGCACGCTTCCGGCTAGCAGCACGGCCTGTTGCGGGGCATAGGCGAACAGGGCGCGGGCGGCGTCAGACGAGACTTCGGCGGCGTCGGCCCCGCCCAGCGTCGCTTCGCCGGGCAGAGGCGCGCGCAGATGCATCCAGCGCTCGATCAGGGTGGTCTTGCCCGCGCCCGAGGGGCCGGTGATCGCCAGACGTTGCGGCGGGGCCAGTGTCAGTTCGGCGGAGGGCAGGCCGAGGATCGGCGCACCGCCGGCGGTTGAGGCGGCGGGCGGCGCTTCCAGCAGTTCGCCCAGGCGCTCGACCGCCGCCTCGACCGCGCCGTTGTGACGGAAGGCCGTCAACAGGGCGCCGGCGCTCTCGACCGTGACGACGGCGGCGAGGATGGCCAGGGCGATCAGGGGCGGAGAGGCGGCGCCGGCCGTGGCCATGACGCCGACGACAGCCAGAGCCATGGCGACCGACTGGGTCAGCATGATCCAGCCGCCGGCCGAGGCCAGGCGCTCGGTCGCGCGCTCCAGCTCCGCGCCGCGTTCGGCCAGACGATCCACGGCCCAAGGCTTGACGCCATAGGCCTGAAGCTCGGGCGCAGCGGCGGCGAAGGCGGCGAAATCCGTCTTGAGAGCGCCCGATGCGGCCTGGATCGCGTGTCCGGCGGGTTCGGCCAGCCAGCGACCGACCAGGGCCGCGCTCAGGACGCCGAGGGCGCTGGCGGCGGCGATCGCCAGGGCCGTCGTCCAGCCCGTCAGCAGGGCCAGCCCCAGGCCCGCGATCAGACCGGCGGCGGCGGCCCAGGGCGCGGACAGGCGCACGAAGCGGTTCTGGATGGCGTCCACGTCCTGCACCATCCGTGAAGAGGCTTCGCCGCCCGCAAGACCCAGGGCGCGGGTCGCGGGGCCGCGAGCGATGGCTTCGAACAGTTGCGGGCGCAGGGCGGCAAGGGCCTTGAGCGCCGCGTCATGGCCGGTGACGCGCTCGGCGTAGCGCGAGCCTGTGCGGACGATGGCGAAGAAGCGGATCAGGGCGCTGGGCACCATGAAGTTGAAGCTGTGGGCCACGATCGGCCCCGCCAGTCCGGCCAGGGCCGAGGCGGTTATGAACCAGCCGGAAACGCCCAGCAGCAGGACAGCGGCGGCCGACACCAGGGCGGCGGTCACGGCAGCGGTCAGCAGGCGCGCGCCTTGCTGACGTTCCTGGGCTCGGATCAGGGTCTTGAGGCGGGCCGCGCCCGTAACGGTCACGGGGCTCACAGTCGCACCACGACGTCGGCCAGTTCGGCGACGGCCTCGGAATGGGTGGCGATCAGGGTGGTGCGGCCCTCAGTAGCGACGCGGATGATCGGCAGCAGGGCGGCCTCGGACGCGGCGTCCAGATTGGCCGTCGGCTCGTCCAGCAGCAGGATCGGCGCGGGCTTGAGGAAGGCACGGGCCAGACCTAGGCGTCGCCTTTCGCCGCCCGACAGGCCCCCGCCGCGTTCGTCGATGATGCGGTTCAGGTCGCCGGTGAAACCCGCGCGGGCGGCGGCCTGCATGACGCGCGACGACGGCGCGGCGCGCCAGGCCAGGGCGATGTTCTCGGCCAGGGTTCCCGGCACGACGACCGGCGCCTGACCGGCGAAGGCGATCCAGCCGGTCAGGTCGGGATGATCGGACAGGCGCAGGTCGCCGACCTCGACCTCGCCGTCGCTCAGGGGGGACAGGCCGAGGAAGAGATGCAGCAGACTGCTCTTGCCCGATCCGCTGGCGCCCAGCAGGGCCACGGTGGCGCCGGGCGCGACATTCAGATTGAAGCCGGTCAGGACGGGCGCGCCCGCCTCATAGGCGATAGCCACGTCGCGGAAGGCGACGGCCGGAGCGCTGGCGGGAACCGACGGGCGCACCGCTACGGGGGCTGTGTCCTCGGTCAGCTTCTTCAGGCTGGGCACGGCGGCTTCGGCGGCCTGCCGGTCGTGATAGGCGGCGGCCAGGCGGCGCATCGGCGCATAGACCTCGGGCGCCAGGGCCAACAGGAAGACGGCGCGGGTCAGGCTCAGTTGCTCGGGGGCCGGGAAGGGCAGCAGCTTCAGCAGGTTGAAACCGCAGTAGACGGCGACCAGGGCCACGGCCAGGGCCGAGAAGAACTCCAGAATCGCGGAGGACAGGAAGGCGATCTTCAGCACCTTGCCCGTGCGGCGGGCCAGGTCGTTCGAGGCGCGGGCGATCACCGCCGTCTGCTGCGTCTCGGCCTGGAAGGCGAGAATGGCGGGCAGGGCGCGGACGCGGTCGAGGAAGAGGCCGGACAGCCGTTCCAGTGCTTGAAACTGACGCCGGCTCTCGGCCCCCGCCGCCATGCCGGTCAGGGCCATGCCAACGACAAAGGGCGCGAGGGTGAACAGGAAGATGCCGGCGGTGAAGGGGCTGACCACGGCGGCGACGGCGATCAGCAGCAGGGGCGTCACGACCGCCGCCGTGCGGGCCGGCCCGAAGCGCGAGACATGACCGTCTATCGCCTCGACCCCCTCGACGGTCGCGGTCATGGTCTCAGCGTCGGATAGACGGCCTGAGAATGCGCCGTTCAGGGCCTGACGTCTCAGGTCGCCCTTGACGGCGCGGGCGGCGCGGGCGGCTGTCACGCTTGCGATCTGGGTCAGGGCGCCGCGCGCCAGCAGGGAGGCGACCGCCAGGGCGGCGCCGGGCAGGGCATGGCTGAACCCCTGCGGCAGGGCGCCGACCGCCAGACCCAGGCCCGCCGCAAGCCCCACGGCGGGAATCGCATCGGCGATCACCAGTCCGCTGGCCAGGGCCATGATCCGCTTGCGCGGCGACAGGGCTGTCTTCAGCCATTTGGCCGGGGCGGCGTCTGCTTCGATCGGCTGGGCCGTCATCGTGTTTCCTGCTCCATCCGCGTGACCAGACATAGACCAGCGCGAAGGCGCATTGGGTGAATCGTCCTTGTGACGAAACAGCCTTGGGCGAAACGCCGTCTAGAGCGAGTCCGCCTGACGGGCTTTGATCAGGATCAAGGCGCGCCAAGGAGCGTTGCCTTAGGTTATAGTAGAACGCCGGTCGATGGGGGCTGGCGGTCAGGAGCCTGAGCCCATGATCGACCTGGCGGTCGTAGACCTGTCACGCCTTCAGTTCGCACTGACGGCGCTATACCACTTTCTGTTCGTGCCCCTCACATTGGGCCTCTCCTTCATGCTGGTCATCATGGAGAGCATCTATGTGATGACGCGGCGGCCCATCTGGCGGACCATCACCCGCTTCTGGGGCACGCTGTTCGGCATCAACTTCGTTCTGGGCGTGGCCACGGGCCTGACCATGGAATTCCAGTTCGGCATGAACTGGTCCTACTATTCCCACTATGTCGGGGACATCTTCGGGGCGCCCCTGGCGATCGAGGGCCTGATGGCCTTCTTCATGGAGGCGACCTTCGTCGGCCTGATGTTCTTCGGCTGGGACAAGCTGAAGCCGCACGCCCACCTGTTCGTCACCTTCCTGGTCGCGCTCGGCACCAACCTGTCGGCCCTGTGGATCCTGGCCGCCAACGGCTGGATGCAGAACCCGGTCGGCGCCGCCTTCAACCCCGACACCATGCGTATGGAAGTCACCGACTTCATGGCGGTGATCTTCAACCCGGTGGCCCAGGCCAAGTTCGTCCACACCGTGTCGGCGGGCTATGTCTGCGCCGCCGTGGTCGTGCTGGGCATCTCGGCCTTCTATCTGCTGAAGGGCAAGCACGTCGGCTTCGCCAAACGGTCGATGACGGTGGCCGCCGCCTTCGGCCTGCTGTCGTCGCTGTCGGTCGTCGTCCTGGGCGATGAGTCGGGCTATGCCCTGACCGACAACCAGAAGATGAAGCTGGCCGCCCTGGAAGCCATGTGGCGCACCGAGCCGGCGCCCGCCGGCCTGACCGCCTTCGGCCTGCCCAGCCTGGAGGACCGCCACACCCATTTCGAGGTCAAGATTCCCTACGTCCTGGGCCTGATCTCGACGCGCAGCATCGACAAGCCTGTCATCGGCATCCTTGAGCTGGTCGCCGTGGCCGAGGACCGCATCGAACGCGGCGTCGTCGCCTATGACGCCCTGGAGAAGGTCAAGGCCGACCACACCGACATGGCCGCCCGCGCCCAGTTCGAGAGCGCGCGCGGCGACCTGGGCTACGGCCTGCTGCTGAAACGCTATGTCGCCGATCCGCGTCAGGCCACGCCTGAGCAGATCAAGAAGGCCGCCTGGGACACGGTGCCCAATGTGCCGCTGATGTTCTGGGTCTTCCGCATCATGGCCGGGATCGGCTTCCTGATGATCGGCCTGTTCGCCACCGCCTTCGTCCTGTGCACCCTGCGCAAGCACGAGACCAAGTGGTTCCTGCGTCTGGCCGTTCTGGCCATTCCCCTGCCGTGGATCGCCATCGAGTCCGGCTGGCTTCTGGCCGAGGTGGGTCGTCAGCCCTGGGCCGTGGAGGGCGTCCTGCCGACCTTCCTCGGCGCCTCGAGCCTCAGCGTGCCGCAACTGTGGACCACCATCGTCTGCTTCACCCTGCTCTACGGAGCCCTGGCCGTGGTGGAGGTCAGCCTGATCCTGCGCACCGTCAAGAAGGGCCCGTTCGCCGAACAGGAAGCCCGCGAAGCCGACGCCAGCACGGAAGGCGAACCGGCGGTCGCCTGACCCCGGTCGTTGAAGGAAAAGAGAGATGGAACTTCCCCTCGACTACACCACGCTCCGCCTGATCTGGTGGGGACTGCTGGGCGTGCTGCTGATCGGCTTCGCCCTGACGGACGGCTTCGACATGGGCGTCGGCGCCCTGCTGCCCTTCGTCGCCAAGACGGACGAAGAACGCCGCATGGTGATCAACACCGTCGGCGCGACCTGGGAGGGCAACCAGGTCTGGTTCATCGTCGGCGGCGCAGCGATCTTCGCCGCCTGGCCGCAGGTCTACGCCGTCAGCTTCTCGGGCTTCTACCTGGCCATGTTCTTGGTCTTGTCGGCCCTGATCCTGCGGCCCGTGTCCTTCAAGTACCGCTCCAAGCGGCCCGAGGCGCGCTGGCGCTCCATGTGGGACTGGGGCCTGTTTGTCGGCAGCTTCGTCCCGGCCCTGGTCTTCGGCGTCGCGGTCGGCAACGTCCTGATGGGCGCGCCCTTCCGTCTGGATAGCGACCTGCGCAGCTTCTACGAAGGCAGCCTGCTGGGCCTGTTCACCCCCTTCACCCTGGTCTGCGGCCTGTTGTCCGTCTCCATGCTGGTCCTGCACGGCGCGGCCTGGCTGTCGGTCAAGGGCGAGGAAGGCGTGGTGCTGAAACGCGCCCGCGCCATCGGCACGGCGGCCGGCCTGGCCAGCCTGGTCCTGTTCGCCGTCGGCGGCGCCATGGTGGCCTTTGGCGACATGGGCTTCCGCATCACAGGCGCGGTCGATACGGGCGGCGTGTCCAACCCCCTTCGCACGGCGGTCGAGGCCGCGCCCGGCGCCTGGCTGGACAACTACGGCCGTTATCCGTGGATGGTGATCGCTCCGGTCCTGGGTTTCCTCGGCGCGGCTGTCGGCCTGTTGGGGATGTGGCGCAAGTCGGCGGCGCTGGCCTTTGGCGGCTCCTCGGCCTCGGCGGTGGGGATCATCTCGACGGTCGGCCTGTCGATGTTCCCCTTCATCCTGCCCAGCTCGATCAATGCGCAGTCCAGCCTGACCGTCTGGAACGCCTCGTCCAGCCATACGACCCTGTTCATCATGCTGATTGTGGTCGCGGTCTTCCTGCCCTTCGTCCTGTTCTACACCGCCTGGGTCTACAAGGTGCTGTGGGGCCGCTCGAGCACGGCGGCGCTGAAGACCAACCCCGACCTCTACTGATCCCGCGAAAGGAGATCATCTCATGTGGTATTTCGCCTGGATCCTGGGCCTCGGCCTGGCGGTGGCCTTCGGCGTCCTGAACGGCCTCTGGCACGAGTTCCATCTGTACGACGAGGGGGATGAGGGCCGTTCCGAGCCCTGATCCTTCGATCGATGGAAAAGTCTCCTCGACCTCGATCGGGGAGGCTTTTTCATGCGTATTTTCTATGGCTTGCTCTGGATCAAGGCGGTGCATGGGAGGGCGTGGGACGGTGCTTTCGACATCGAAGCCGGACCTCCCCTGATCCGGCGATTGTCGGGGATTGATACCGATGAAGACCACTGCCGCCCTGCTGGCCGCCGCCAGCGTCCTGACCCTGGCGGGCGCCGCCTCGGCCCAAAATTCCTTGGGTATGGACGCCGCGCCTGAACCCGTTGGCAAGGGTACGCTGATCGTCACCGCCCGCATGACCGGCGTCCTGCCCCAGGCCGACGACGCCATCGTCACCGCCGCAGGCGCCGATAGCGGCCTGAAGGTCAATGTGGGCGACGACTGGATGCCGACCCTGGGCTTCACCTATTTTGTCGCCGACCACTGGGCGGTGGAGGCCATCCTGGGCGCCACCCAGCACGAGGTCCGGGCCAAGGGCGGGACGACCGACGTGGCGGTGCACGAGACCTGGGTCCTGCCGCCGGTGGTGACGCTGCAATACCGTCCGACGCCGAATGCGACCATCAGCCCCTATGTCGGGGCCGGCGTCAGCTACATGGCCTTCTTCGACGGCAAGGATAAGAACGGCTTCGAGGTCGATCTGGATGATGGGTTCGGCGTGGCCCTGCAGGCCGGCGCCGATTGGAACCTGTCGGGGCCGTGGACCGTGAACCTCGACGCCAAGAAGATCTGGTTCGACACGGACGCCAGGATCAACAACGGCGCGCTGAAGAGCAGCGTCAGCCTTGATCCGTGGGTCGTGTCGGTGGGCGTCGGCCGGAAGTTCTAGGACTTCCGCGTCGATGCGGGGCGGGGGTGCGGGTCGTCAGCCCGCACCCCTACGCTCGCCAAGTCAGCCCGCGCCGTCGATCATTCTTTAGGATCAGGCCGCGCCTTCGCCCAGGGCCTTCAACGCCTCGGGATCGGGCAGGGCCACCTCATTGTTCGGCAGCAACTGGATCAGGCCCGAGGTCTTGAACTGGGTGAAGACCCGACTGACCGTCTCGATCGTCAGGCCCAGATAGTCGGCGATGTCCAGGCGGGTCATTGGCAAATGGACCCGGCCCTCTGTGCCGCCCAGTTGCACCTGCCGCGCCGATAGACGGGTCAGGAAGCTGGCGATCCGTTCACGCGCCGTCTTGCGGCCCAGCAGCACAATCTGTTCCTGCGCCGCCATCAGCTCGTCACCCGCCATGGCCACCAGGCGGTGCTCCAGCGCGGGCAGGGCGTTCAGCAACTGATCGAAGTCGCCGCGCCGGAAACGGCAGGCGCTCAAGGGAGTCAGGGCCTCGGCGGTGAAGCTGGACGGGCCGCGTCCGCCCAACCCTAGAAAATCGCCCTGGAACAGGAAGCCGGTGATCTGACGCCGGCCGTCGGGCAGCAGGCGATACAGCTTCACCGCCCCATCCACGACGTTGAAGACGAAGGGGTTGGGATCGCCCTCATGGAACAGGGCCTGACCCGGCTGGGTGGTGATCGTCTCGCTGGCGCAGGCCATGTTCTGCAACTCGTGACCCTTCAGGTCGGCGCAGACGCCCAGAGGACGCGCCCCGCAGGTCGAGCAGGGGTGGACGTCTTCGAGACGAACGTCGGCAGGCGCGGCGGCGGTCTCGGCCAGGGCGGCGTTACGGACGGTCATGGCGGGCTCCAGCATTGCGCTGCAGCCTAGCTGAACGCGGATCGCTTTCGAAGTGGGCAGGCTGTCCTAGGCGACGTCTTCGGCGTATCGCAGCTTTGCGCCCAACCGATGCGCCAGGGCGGTTAGCTCGACCGCCAGGCTTTGCCGCACCAGGGGCCGCACGCCCATCTCGCGCACCACGAAGGGCCCGGCCCACAGGGTCTCGCCGAACTCCAGATCCGGCTGCCGCCACCAGCTGACAAAGCCCAGCACCCCGCCGCGCTGGCTGCGGGCGCTCAGGATGCCGCGACTGTCCGGGGCGGCGCGCCAGTCGTGCAGAAAGGTTCGCCACTGGTCGGCGCCCAGATCGGGCCGCCACATCCGGGCCAGGGCGAACTCGGCCGGGGCCTCCGCCTCGGTCAAGGGAACGACATCCAGGCGCGGCGCGTCTGGCATGAGGCGGGACTGGATCATGCGGCCATTTCACGCGCCGGGGACCAGGCCGCCTTGATCTGTGTCAAGGTGAACCCGGCAAGCTCGCCGCAGGTTCTCAAGCCAAGGAGTTCCGGTCATGACCACAGCCGCATCCAGCGTGATCCCTATCCACGGCGCGGCGGTGGCCGCGATCCTGAAGCTGCTGGACGGTCAGAGGTTGATGACCCTGGCGTCCAATCGCGCCGACGGGCGACCTCAGGCCAGCACGCTCGGCTATCTGAACGACGGTCTGAACCTCTATTTCGTCACGGCGCGCGACAGCGAGAAGCTGCGTAACATCACGGCTGACCCTCGCGTGGGCGTGGCCATTCGCGGCGTGGCCGGGGAGGGGGAGGCGGTCGGCGTCTCCATCGACGGTCAGGCCGAGGAAGTGACAGACGGAGACGAGGTTCAGCGCCTGAACGATCTGATCATGAAACGCTCGCCGGAAATCAGCCCCTGGGCCCCCGGCGGCGACTCGGTGGCGGTGGTGAAGGTGATTCCCGATCAGGTCGAGGCGGTGGCCGTGATCGACGGCCGCAGCCGCGCCCAGACCTTCTCGATCGGCGATCCCGACCGTGTCGTGCACGGCGTCAGCTACGAGCCCAGCGCCGTGGCGCGGCTGTTCTGAACAAAGCTGCGCATCTATCGACGGTTATCGCGAAACGCCCCTTGAAATGCCCTCGGCCCTCAGGCATATGCGCCCCTCTGGCGAGGTTAGCGCCGTCGAGCTTGCTCACGGCGCATTGATCTTTGTCCGGGACACTAGGAGTGTAGCTCAGCTGGTAGAGCATCGGTCTCCAAAACCGAGGGTCGTGGGTTCGAGTCCCTCCGCTCCTGCCATTCCCCCTGTCGCAGTCGCTTGGGAGTTCCCATGTGAGGCGACAGGTTCCAGAGGTTGAAGAGACGTCATATGGCCAAGGCGAAGACCCCCGGCGGTCGCCGCACCGTGGGAAACCAGACCGCAGCCGCCGCATCCGGCGCAGCCACGGTCGCCGTAGACGCGCCTGCACCCAAGAAAAAGACGTCGCCTGCCCAGTTCTTCAGCCAGGTTCGCGCTGAAGCCCGCAAGATCGTCTGGCCCAGCCGCAAGGAGACCTGGATCACCTCGGTGATGGTCTTCATCATGGTGCTGATCGCTTCGGCCTTCTTCTGGATCGTCGATACGGGGCTGGGCTTCGCGTCCCGCTTCATTCTCGGCCTCGGCCAATAAAGGAGACGCGCATATGACTGATGCAGCGCCCAAGCCGGCGGCCAATCCCCGCCACAAATGGTATATCGTCAACGCCTACTCGAACTTCGAAAAGAAGGTCGCGGAGCAGCTGCGCGAGCAGGCGAAGCAGCAAGGCCTGGAAGACGCCTTCTCCGAAATCCTGGTTCCGACCGAGGAAGTCGTCGAGATCCGTCGCGGCCGCAAGGTGAACTCGGAACGCAAATTCTTCCCCGGCTACGTGCTGGTGAAGATGGAGATGACCGACAACGCCTACCACCTGGTCAAGAACACGCCGAAGGTCACGGGCTTCCTGGGCGCCGCGGGCGGCACCAAGCCCCTGCCGGTCTCGGAACGTGAGGTCCAGAACATCATCGGCGCCGTGGAAGAGGGCGTCGAGCGTCCGAAGCCCACCATCCGTTTCGACATCGGCGAAACCGTCAAGGTCACCGATGGCCCGTTCGCCAGCTTCGACGGTCAGGTCGAAAGCGTCGACGAAGACAACGCCCGCCTGCGTGTGGCCGTTTCGATCTTCGGCCGTCCGACCCCGGTGGACCTGGAATACAATCAGGTCGAGAAGGTCAGCGGCTAAGCCGAACCTTCCAGATGCAGACATTCGGGGGCCGCGTTCGCGGCCCTCGTTTGCGTTTCCGGGGTCTCCCTGCTAAACGCGCGCCTTCGCTGGACGGCCTTCGAGTCGTTCGGCGGCAAATCCGTGGGAGGCAGCCATGCCAGACCACGGCTCACCGGCCCCTTCAGTCTCTGGCGGGGTCATCCATAGGAGAGACCAATGGCCAAGAAGATTCTCGGCTATATCAAACTGCAAGTTGCGGCCGGTTCGGCCACGCCTTCGCCCCCGATCGGCCCGGCACTGGGTCAGCGCGGCGTCAACATCATGGGCTTCTGCAAGGAGTTCAACGCGCGCACCGAGAAGGTCGCCAAGGGCACCCCGCTGCCGACCGTCATCACGGTCTACCAGGACAAGTCCTTCACCTTCATCACGAAGACGCCCCCGGCCACCTTCTACCTGAAGCAGGCCGCCGGCATTAAGTCGGGCGCCAAGCTCGTCGGTCGCGAAATCGCCGGCAAGGTCACGCAGGCGCAAGTCCGCGAGATCGCTGAAGCGAAGATGAAAGACCTGAACGCCAACGACATCGACGCCGCCATGCGCATCATCGAAGGCTCGGCTCGCGCGATCGGCATCCAAGTGGTGGAGGGCTAATCCATGGCTAAGCAAACCAAGGCTCACAAGGCCCGCACCGGCGTCACGCAGGACCTCCTGCCGTTCGCCGACGCCATCAAGCTGGTCAAGGACAACGCCAAGGCCAAGTTCGACGAGTCGATGGAAATCGCCGTCAACCTGGGCGTCGACCCGCGTCACGCCGACCAACAGGTCCGCGGCGTGGTCAACCTGCCGTCGGGCACCGGCCGTGACGTTCGCGTCGCCGTCTTCGCCAAGGACGCCAAGGCTGATGAAGCCCGCGCCGCCGGCGCTGAATACGTTGGCGCCGAGGATCTGTACGAGCAGATCAACGGTGGTCTGATGGACTTCGACCGCGTCATCGCTTCGCCCGACATGATGGCCCTGGTCGGCCGTCTGGGTAAGGTGCTGGGCCCGCGCGGCCTGATGCCGAACCCCAAGGTCGGCACCGTGACCCCGAACGTCGCCCAAGCCGTCAAGGACGCCAAGGGCGGCGCCGTGGAGTTCCGCGTCGAGAAGGCTGGTATCGCTCACGGCGGCATCGGCAAGGTCTCCTTCACGCAGGAAGCCCTGGAAGCCAACGTCAAGGCTTACGTGGACGCTCTGAACCGCGCCAAGCCGTCGGGCGCCAAGGGCACCTATGTGAAGCGCATCACCCTGTCGTCGACGATGGGCCCGGGCTTCAAGGTCGATCCGGCTTCGCTGGTCTGATCTCAAGCCTTGCGCTGAAATGACGAAGACCCCGGAGAGCGATCTCCGGGGTCTTTTTCTTTGCCTTGGGGCCTATCGCGCTTCGCGCTACTTGAGGCCCGCGAGCTTGGACTGAACCTGAGGGGTTAGTAGCCGACCGTGAAGCGCAGGCGGCTGTGTTTCGGCACCTCAATTTCGTCGGCCATGGCGATGGCGTAATCGGGGAAGGAGATGGCGCTGCGGCCGTCAGCCGTGACCAGCAGGCTGTCGTCGCCCAGGCGGAACTGGCCTGTCCGCTCGCTGCCGTCGAAGACCGCCGATGGCGAGAGGAAGGTCCAGTCCAGATCGCCTTCCTGACGCAGGCGATCCAGGAAGCGACCGCCCGCCGAGGCTTCGGCCTTGTAGGCTTCCGGGAAGTCCGGGGTGTCGATGACCTTCAGGCCTGGTGCGGCCTCCAGGCTGCCGGCGCCGCCGACCACCAGATAGCGGGGAACGTTCGCCGACTTGACTGCCGCGATCAGGGTTTCGGGGTTGGTGTCGACGAACATGATGGCGCTGACCACGGCGTCTGCGCCCTGCAGCAGGGCGGGCAGGGCGGCGGCGTCGTTGGCGTCGCCGCTGGCGGCGGTGATGCCTTCGCCGGTCGGGATGCGGGCCGGGTTACGGGCCACGCCCGTCACCTGATGGCCGCGACGGGCCAGTTCCTTGACGATTTCCGATCCGGCGCGGCCGCTGGCGCCGAGGACTGTGACTTTCATGGCGGGTTCTCCAGTTGGTTACCAATGGAGACCAGGTGTGCTATGGGAAGCGACCATGCAAGAAGGCACCGAAATCTCATCTGGTCACCCGTCGGTAACCGCAGCGGCCGAATGGCGCGGCGACGTCTACGCCGCCAACTGCCCGACCCGCTTGCTGCTGGACCGGATCGCGGACAAGTGGACGGTGTTGTTGCTGACCACATTGGCGGATGAGCCGATGCGCTTTAACGCCCTGAAGCGCCGCATCGAGGGCGTGTCGCAGAAGATGCTCAGCCAGACCCTGCGCCAGATGGAGCGCGATGGCCTGGCGACCCGGTCGGTAGAGGCCACGGTTCCCGTATCCGTCACCTATGCGATCACGCCTCTGGGGCGGACCCTGGTCGAGGCGCTTCAGCCGGTGATCGATTGGGCCGAGACGCGTATGCCGCAAGTCGCCGCGGCGCAGGCCGCCTACGACGCGCGCGGATCATGAATCGTTTCGCGAAATCGAATTCCGTGTTCGGACGACTTGACGAAGGGGAGCGGAATCCGGTCTTGGGGCGCTGTCGCCTCGCGCGGCCCATTTGCGGAGACGATTGATGCTGAGCTGGTTCCAGGCGCTGCTGCCCAAGGAAGACAATTTCTTCCGCCTGTTCGACGCCCACGCCGCGACCCTGGTGAAGGGGGCGGAGGCCCTGCGCGGCATGCTGGACGGCGGCGAGGCCACGCCCGGCTGGTGCCAGAAGATCGTCGACCATGAAAATGAGGCCGACGAGGTCGCGCGCGAGGTCCTGTTCGCCGTGCGCCGCAGCTTCATCACCCCGTTCGACCGTTCGGACATTCGCGGCCTGACCAACTCGCTGGACGACACCATCGACCAGATGCAGAAGACGGCCAAGGTCGTCACCCTGTATGAGATGCGCGACTTTGCTCCCAAGATGCGCGAGCTGGCCGACATCGCCGTCCAGTGCGGCGCCCTGACGGCCGAGGCCGTGTCCCTGCTGCCGGCCATGCGCAAGAACCACGATCGCCTGAACGAGCTGACCGAACAGATCGCCCGTCTGGAGAGCCAGAGCGACACCCTCTACGACGAAGGCATGAAGGCCCTCTATGAGTTGCACCGCCACGACATGACGGGCGGCAATACGCTGTGGTTCATCATCGGCGGCGAGATCTATGACCACCTGGAGAAGGTCATCGACCGGTTCGAGGACGTCGCGAACCGTATCAACGGCGTCCTGGTCGAGCACCTGTAGGGCCCGATGGATCACGCCCTCCTGATCCTGATCTTCCTGATCGGCGTCGCCCTGCTGTTCGACTTCCTGAACGGTCTGCACGACGCGGCCAACTCGATCGCCACCATCGTCGCGACGCGCGTCCTGCCGCCGATCTATGCGGTCGGCTGGGCGGCCTTCTTCAACTTCATCGCCTTCCTCTTTTTCGGCCTGCACGTGGCCGACACGATCGGGCGGGGGATCATCTCGCCCGACGTGATCTCGGATCAGGTGATCTTCGGCGCCCTGATGGGGGCCATCAGCTGGAACGTCATCACCTGGCTGGCCGGGATTCCGTCTTCCAGCTCGCACGCGCTGGTCGGCGGTCTGCTGGGCGCGGGCATCGCCAAGGCGGGAACCAGCGCCGTGGTGATCGCGGGGGTGCTGAAGACGGTGGGCGCCATCTTCATGTCGCCGGCGATCGGCTTCCTGCTGGCCCTGTTGCTGGTGCTGATCGTGTCCTGGCTGTTCGCCAAGGCGAATCCGAACTTTGCGGATCGTATCTTCAGGGGGCTGCAGTTCGTCTCGGCCTCAGCCTATTCCCTGGGCCACGGCGGCAATGACGCGCAGAAGACCATGGGGATCATCGCTATCCTGCTCTACTCGCGTGGGATGTTGGGCGGCGAGTTCCACGTGCCCTTCTGGGTGGTCATCACCTGTCAGGCGGCCATCGCGCTCGGCACCCTGTTCGGCGGTTGGAAGATCGTCCACACCATGGGCTCGCGCATCACGCGGCTCAGCCCTCAGCAAGGTTTCTGCGCCGAGACGGGCGGGGCCATCACCCTGTTCGCCGCGACCAGCATGGGCATTCCGGTCTCGACCACCCACACCATCACCGGCGCTATCGTCGGCGTGGGCGCGGCAAAGCGGGTCTCGGCCGTGCGCTGGAGCGTGGCGCGCAGCATCGTCACCGCCTGGTTCATCACCATGCCCGCCGCCGCCGCTATCGGCGCGATCTTCTACTTCCTTGGCGGGCTGTTTCTGACCTGATGGCTGGCCCGGTTCGCACGGAAACTTCGGAAGCCCGTCAGGTCGCTGTCCTGCCATGGCGTCGAGGGGATGCAGGGGTGGAGGTGATGATGATCACCTCGCGCGAGACCCGGCGCTGGGTCATCCCCAAGGGTGGGCGCATGGTCGGCAAGACCGACCCGCAGGCGGCCGCCCAGGAAGCCTATGAGGAGGCGGGGGTGCAGGGCGAGACCCTGGACACGGTCATCGGACATTTCCGTTATGGCAAGCGGCTGAAGACGGGAGCCGTCCAGGCCTGTGTCGTGGCTGTCTATCCGCTGGAAGTCCTCATCCAGCTCGGTGCATGGCCCGAGGATCAGCAACGTCAACGTCGCTGGATGTCTCAGGCCGAGGCGGCGGAAGCGGTCCATGAGGCCGATCTGGCCCAGTTGATCCGGGAATTTCGTCCCCTTTGAAGCTGAAGGCGTGACGAACGATGTTCGTTGACGCTATCATTGAGGGAGGGGGACACCATGCGTCATATCTACATCATCGCCGCGATCGTCGGGCTTGTGTTCGCGGGGCCGGTGGCGGCCCAGACGTCCGGACGGCAGGCCTTGGCCGAACGTTATGTGCAGCTGTCGCTCATCGGCATGGACAAGATGATGCAGGAACAGCTTGATGCCCAGATCGCGCAATGGGACGCCTCTGTTCCGGCCGAGCAGGCCCGCTGGTTCCGTCGTCATGCATTGCCGATCATGGAAACCCACATGCAGCCCATGATCGTCGCGATGACGAGCGACTACGCTGAACGGTTTACGGAAGCAGAACTGGGTGCGCTGGTCGCTTTTTATGAAACGCCCATGGGGCGTGGCATCGCGCGCAAGCAGATGGAGGCGGGTATGGAGCAGGGGGAGCTGCTGCAGCAGTTTGAAGTTGCATACCTGACAGACCTGATGACCAAGTTCTGCGCTCAGTTCGATTGCGAGGGCGCGGCGCCCAAAGGGGACGCCGCAGGAAAGCCGTCACGCCGTTGATTTCCTCGCTCATCAGTGTATAGAGCCCGCTTCTCGTCAGGGCCTCGGCCTTGGCGGATCCTGTCCGAGAACTTCGGGGCGTGGGGGTCACCCGCGCCATAATCGTCCAGAGAGCCCTCTGGCGCCGTGGGGAGATGGGGATGCAAAGACCTTTTGCCCTGCCGTTTGCGGCGGGCGGGCCTGCTTCCTTCGGACAATAAGACCGGCCTGAACGCTGTGCAGCGATGCATGGCGCTTAAGCCAAATCCGTCGTCGGGAATTAGCCTGGCGGCGAATACCAAAACTGGAGACCGCAATGGACCGCGCACAAAAAGCCGAGTCGATCGAATCGCTGAAGAGCGTGTTCGCCGACGCGGGCGCCGTGGTCGTGACCCACAACCTGGGTCTGACCGTTGCGGAGATGGAAGACCTGCGTGGTCGCCTTCGTAAAGAAGGCGGCGCGTTCAAGGTGGTGAAGAACCGTCTGGCGCTGAAGGCGCTGGGCGTCGAGGAAGGCTCTGCCTACCACGATCTGTTCAAGGGTCCGGTGGGCATCGCCTACGCCGCTGATCCGGTCACCGCTGCGAAGGTCGCGGCTGAATTCGCCAAGGGCAACGACAAGTTCAAGCTCATCGGTGGTTTCATGGGCGACAAGGTGCTGGACGCTGCTGGCGTCGACGCCCTGTCCAAGCTGCCGTCGCTGGACCAACTGCGTGGCAAGCTGATCGGCCTGCTGCAAGCCCCGGCGACCAAGGTTGCTGGCGTCCTGCAAGCACCCGCCGGCCAACTGGCTCGCGTCTTCAACGCGTACGCGACCAAAGACGCCGCCTAAGCCTCGTCATCTCTGCATATCTCTCTGAACCTCATCCTACCGAAGGAAGACTAAAATGGCTGATCTCGCCAAGATCGTTGAAGAACTGTCGGCTCTGACCGTCCTGGAAGCCGCTGAACTGTCGAAGCTGCTGGAAGACAAGTGGGGCGTCTCGGCCGCCGCTCCGGTCGCCGTCGCCGTCGCCGGTGGCGCCGCTGCTCCGGCTGAAGCCGCTGAAGAGCAAACCGAGTTCACCGTTGTCCTGGTTGACGGCGGCGACAAGAAGATCAACGTGATCAAGGAAGTCCGCGGCGTCCGCACCGACCTGGGTCTGAAGGAAGCCAAGGACCTGGTCGAAGGCGCTCCGCAGAACGTCGTCGAGAACGTCTCGAAGCAAGTCGCTGAAGAGCTGAAGAAGAAGCTCGAAGAAGCCGGCGCCAAGATCCAGATCAAGTAAGATCGGATTTTGCGCTTCGGCCCTCGGGCCGAGGCTCAGACTTCAAGGAACGGGTCGGAGGGAAACCTCCGGCCCGTTTTCTTTTGGGCGCGACTGGCGAGGCGGGGAGGGCGAGACCATCTCAGCCCCCTCACACAAGGATACGCCCCTATGAAGATCCTGATGGTCCTGACGTCGCACGATCAGCTCGGCGACACCGGCCACAAGACCGGCTTCTGGCTGGAAGAGTTCGCCGCCCCCTATTACGCGCTGAAGGATGCGGGGGCCGAGATCGTCATCGCCTCACCCAAGGGCGGCCAGCCGCCTTTGGACCCCAAGAGCGACGCCGAGGACGCCCAGAGCGAGGACACCCATCGCTTCAAGGCTGACGCCGAGGCGCAAGGCGCGCTGGCCAATACGCAGAAACTGGCCGAGGTGAAGGCCGGAGATTTCGACGCCGTCTTCTATCCCGGCGGGCATGGGCCGTTGTGGGACCTGGCCAATGATCCGGTCTCTATCGCTTTGATCGAGGCCTTCGCCGCCGCCGGCAAGCCGACGGGCTTTGTCTGTCACGCGCCGGGCGTGCTGAAGGACGTGAAGGGGGCGGACGGCCAGCCGCTGGTGAAGGGGCGGGCGGTGACGGGCTTCACCAACAGCGAGGAGGCGGCTGTGGGCCTGACCGAGGTCGTGCCCTTCCTGGTCGAGGACATGCTGACGGCCAAGGGCGGGCGCTACAGCAAGGGCGCGGACTGGGCCTCCTATGTCCTGACGGACGGCGCCTTGGTCACCGGTCAGAATCCGGCCTCGTCGCGCGAGGCAGCCGATGCGCTGTTGGCCTTGTTGAAGGCCTGACGACAGAAGAAAGGCCCGGGATCGCTCCCGGGCCTTTTCAGTTCTAGCGACGCTCTGTTCAGCGGCGGCGGGGGCTGAGGATGTCGCCGATCCGGTCCGGCGTGCCGGGGATACGCTCCAGGCGCGGGTAGCGCAGGCCGTCGTGGTAGTCGAAGGCCACGGTGCGGTAGCGGTCGCCGTTCTTGAGCAGGAGCGAGATCGGCTTGTCCGTCCCCTTGGCGGCGGTGACGGCGTCACGCAGCACCTCGGCCGATGCGGCGCGCTCGTTGACAGCGACCAGTTCCCAGCCGGGACCGATGTCGGCCTCGAAGGCGCGACCGCCCCAGCGGATGCCGGTCAGCTTGTTCGACGAGGATAGGGTGAAGCCCAGCGAATACTGGAAGTCGGTGGCCCAGCCCGACTGGACGCGCTTTTCGCCTGCGGTCAGGTTGTCGGTGTAGGTCAGGCGGTAGCCGCCGCGCGCAAGACCATCCAAGGGGGCCTTGGCGTCTGGGCCGCTGGCGTCCAGGCGTGTGCGCAGGAAGCTGGCCCAGTCGTGCGGATGGACGGCGTTCAGGGCCGCGACCACGTCGTCGAAGGTGTAGCCGCGCGGGGCCCAGGAACCGTCGTCGCCACCGAAAAAGCCCTTGGCGAAGTCGTCGAGCGACTTCTTGCCGCCCGTCGCCTCGCGGATCAGGGTGTCGGCGTCCAGCCAGATCAGCAGGCTTTCGCGGTAGTAGTCGCCGGTGCCGCGCATCCACGACGAATAGGGATTGCTGGTCCGGTAACCGAGCAGGTTGTGGTTGTTGACGTCCTGCAGCGGGCGCCACTCGCGGCCCGGCTGGTTGTCATAGAAGGCGGCGTTCTCGGCCACGGTGACCAGAATGTCTTCCTTCGACGCCAGGCCCGAGCGGGCGGTCAGCACGTCGCCCCAGTATTCCGTCTGGCCTTCATAGACCCACAGCAGCGTGTTCTGCGTCGGGATGTTGTGGTTGGCGGTCAGCTCGTCGGCGGGGCGCTGGCGCTTGCCGTTCCAGGCGTGGACGAACTCGTGCGGCAGCAGGCCGACCGCGCCCATGTTCTTGCCCCAGTTGGTGAAGAAATCGGTCGGGACCGAGTTCTCGGACGAGCGGTGATGCTCCAGCCCGATTCCGCCCATCTTCGCCGTGGCGGCCACCAGGAAGTCGTAGCGGTCATAGGGGCGGGCGCCGAACAGGCGGTCGGTCTGGGTCACCAGGTTCTCGAACCAGGCGATTTGTTCCGGCGTCGGGGCGATGTTCTTGGCTTCGTCGGCGACGATGTTCAGGTGGACGGCTTCGCCACGCGGGTCGATTTCGATGCGTTGGAAGTGGGCGCCGCCGAACAGGGGGCTGTCGATCAGGGTATAGAGGTCGGTGGGGCGGAAGGTGGCCACGCCGTTCTCATAGCGCTCGGTGTCCAGCGCCACGCCGTATTTCCAGCCCTCGGGCAGGCGGATCGAGGGGGCGAAGGTTATGCCGGTCGAGCGGTAGCCGGCGGGATAGAGCAGGGCCTTTTCCCACTGCAGGTTGATCATTTCCGGCGTCATGACGACGCGCCATGTCGAGTTGTCCGGCTGAGTCAGCCACTGGAACTCGACCACGATCTCGCTGACGCCCTGCGGCACATCGATATGGAAGGCGTTGGGGTCGATGGTGTCGCGCAGCCAGTCGATGCGAGTTGCGCCGCTGGTCACGGTCACGCCCGAGATCAGCTGGATCGGGCCGGTGGCGGCGTGGTTGCCGGGCAGGAACTTGGGATAGAGCAGGACCAGGGGGCCGGCCGTGACCGGGATGGTCTGACGGACGCGGACGATCTTGCGTTCGACGTCGGTGGCGTCGACCTCATACTTGATGACGCCGGGGTAGGTCTCAGCGGTCGGAGCTGGGATCGGCGGCAGGGCGCGGGGCAGGCCCAGGGGCGTGTTCTGGGGCGTGGGCGCGGCCGGCGCCTGCGGGCCGGTCCAGGCCTGCGGGGCATGAGCCAGGGCGGTCGAGGCGACCGAGGTCAGCAACAGGGCGAGGGCGGCGGCAGGCAGGCGTCGGGTCATCGGGTATCCAGAACTCAGAGGTAATCAGGCGTAAGGCTTGGCAGGCGGCGTCAGCGACGGCGAGGCGACAGGATGTCGCCCAGCCGGTCCGGCGTGCCTTCGATGCGCTCCAGATGCGGGTAGCGCAGGCCGTCGTGGTAGTCGAAGCGGACGGTCTTGAAGACGTCGCCGTTCTTGAGGATCAGCTCGATCGGATCGGTCGATCCCTTGGCGGCGGTGACGGCGTCCTTCAGCGTGTCGGCCGAGGCGGCGCGGCCGCCGACGGCGACCACTTCCCAGCCGGAGGTGAGCCCCTGCTCGAAGGCCGGACCACCCCACAGAACCGAGGTGATCTTGTTCGCCTTGTTCATCATGAAGCCGAGCGAATAGGTGAAGTCGTTGCGGCCCAGTTCCTTGTAGAGCGCGCCCATGTAGCCGGACGGCTGCTCCTTGAAGACCAGGCGGTAGCCACCGCGCTCGATGCCGTCCAGCGGGCCGCGCGAGGTCGGGCCGACCGCGTCCAGGCGCTCGCGCAGGAAGGCGGGCCAGTTGTTGGCCTGGACCCCGTTCAGGGTCGAGGTCACGGTGTCGAAGGTGTAGGGTGCCGGGTTCCAGTTCCCGTCCTCGACGCCGAAGAAGGCCTTGGCGAAGTCGTCGAGCGACTTCCTGCCGCCGGTCTGCTCGCGGATCAGGGTGTCGGCGTCCAGCCAGATCAGCGAGCCCTCGCGGTAGTAGTCTTCGCTGCGCTGGTAGCTGCCCCAGGGCTGCGGACGGCGCTGGCTGATGATTGGGTCGTTGGTGGTGTCCTGCATGGCGCGCCACTGGCGGCCGGGGATGTTCTGGAAGCTGGCGGCGGTCATGGCCAGGACGTCCAGCGCCTGTTGCTTGTTCATCAGGCCCGCGCGGGCGGTCAGGACCAGACCCCAGTACTGAGTCTGGCCCTCATAAACCCACAGCAGGGAGTTCTGCAGCGGCTCGTTGAGGTTGGGCGTCATCTGGTCGGCGGGGCGGCGCCACTTGCCATTCCAGCTGTGGGTGTATTCGTGGCCCAGCAGGTCGCGGTCGGCCAGGGTGTCTTCGCGGTCGGTGAAGTACTTCGGATCGACGCTGTTCTCGGACGAGCGTTGATGCTCCAGGCCGATGCCCCCCAGTTTGTCCGTCACGGCCAGCAGGAAGTCGTAGTGGTTGAAATGGCGGGCGCCGAACAGGCGGTCGGCCTGGGCCACCAGGTTGCGGTGCAGCTGGATATGCTCGTCGCTGGCCTCCAGCATCTTGGCGGTGTCGGCCACGACGTTGAGGCGAACCGGCGAACGGCCGCCCGGATCGAGGTCGATCTGGCGATAGTGCTGACCGGCGAAGACGGGGCTGTCGGCCAGGTGGTCCAAGGTGATGGGAGCGAATGTCGCCAGGCCGTTCTCGAAGCTGATGGTGTCAAGGCCTGCGCCGTAGTTCCAGCCGGCGGGCAGTTTCAACGTCGGCTTGAAGGTGATCTGACGCGAGTAGTAGCCCGCCGGATAGAGCAGGGCCTTCTCCCACTGGATGTTCAGCATCTCGGGCGTGACGACGACGCGACCCTGATTGCCTTCGATCGGGGTCAGCCACTGGAAGGCGACCTCGATCTGGCTGACGCCGGCGGGGACTTCGATCTGATAGGCCCAGGGCTGGACCGTGTTGCGCACCCACTCCAGCCGCTGGCCGTTGGCGGTGAAGGTCAGGCCGCCGACGTTGGCGACGGGACCGGCGGGGCTGTGGTTGCCGGGCAGCCATTGCGGATAGAGCAGGACCATCGGCCCGGCCTGGGTCACGGGAATGGTCTGGCGTACTTGAATCAGCCGCCGGTCGATGTCGGTGGCGTCCACGTCGATGCTGATGACGCCGGGATAGGCGACATCGCGCGGGGCCGGGATGGGCGTCAGGGTCACGGGCAGGGCGGGCGCGCCCACCTGAGCGAGCGCGGGCGCGCCCATTGAAATCAGCAGGGCGGCGGCGCTGACGGCCAGGGCGAAACGCTTCATTTCAGGAAGTCCGGAAACAGCCGCGCCCACGCGGCCTGATGCGGGCGCAGACCACAATGTGTCGCACCCGGCGTCAAGCCGTATGACGAAGCTGTGTCAGCCCGCGGGGTTCACTTCCAGCAGATCGACCGTGAAGCGCAGGACCGAGTTGGCGGGGATCTCGGTTCCCATCCAGCGGGGACCATAGGCCAGATCGGCAGGGATGACGAACTCATAGGTCTCGCCGGTGCGCATCAGGGCGACGCCTTCGGTCCAGCCCTTGATGACGCGGTTCAGGGGGAAGCTGGCCGGTTCATTGCGCGACCAGGAGCTGTCGAACTCGCGCCCGTCGATGAAGGTGCCGCGGTAGTGGACCTTGACCGTATCGGTCGCGGTCGGCTGGACGCCATTCGGCTTGGCCTTGCCGACGCGGCGGTACTGTAGGCCCGAGGGCGTGGTGGTCCAGCCGCGCTGCTGGCCGTTCCACATCAGATAGGCGGCCTGGCCGACCTCCCAGTTTTCCTGGGTGGCGGGGCCTTGGGGGACGACCTGGGCGATTGTGGCGGGCGCCGAGGCGCAGGCCGACAGGGTCAGGGCGAGGGCGGTGGCGGCGAGCGCGGGCAGGGCGATGCGGTTCATAACGGCTAGGCTTATCACGCCGATCGAAACTGTCACCTGCCCGCGTTGGGGCCTTTATTTCGCCGGAGATCGGCGTATATATGCGCCTCCCGCAGATTCCATGAATCCCGCGCGAAAGCGCCGAGGCCCGGTTTGTCGCCCTCCGACCGGAGCGAAGGCGCCGTCCCTTTCCCAAGGGGCGAGCATATTTCAGGCGTCCTGATCCCGTAGCGGGTCGAGGGTGGACGCCGAGAGAACTTACGGTCACGGATCGCTGAATGGCGGGCCGTGGCTGCTGCATTGACGTCGGGCCCTTATCGGCTCGCGATTGGGAAAACAGAATGGCAAACTCCACTGACGGTCTCGCCCTGGGTAAGATCGCCTCCGCCACCTCGTTCACCGGAAAGAAGCGTATTCGTCACTCGTTCGGGCGTATCCCCGAAGCGGTGAAGATGCCGAACCTGATCGAGGTTCAGCGCGCTTCCTACGAGCAGTTCCTGCAGCGCGAAGTGCGCAGCGGTCTGCGTAAGGACCAGGGCATCGAGGCGGTCTTCAAGTCGGTCTTCCCGATCAAGGACTTCAACGAGCGCGCCGTCCTGGAGTACGTGTCCTACGAGTTCGAGGACCCCAAGTACGACGTCGAAGAATGCATTCAGCGCGACATGACCTATGCCGCGCCGCTGAAGGTCAAGCTGCGCCTGATCGTCTTTGAGACCGAGGAAGAAACGGGCGCCCGTTCGGTCAAGGACATCAAGGAGCAGGACGTCTACATGGGCGATATCCCGCTCATGACGGACAAGGGCACCTTCATCGTCAACGGCACCGAGCGCGTGATCGTCTCGCAGATGCACCGCTCGCCGGGCGTCTTCTTCGACCACGATAAGGGCAAGACCCACTCGTCGGGCAAGCTGCTGTTCGCCGCCCGCGTCATTCCGTATCGCGGCTCGTGGCTGGACTTCGAGTTCGACGCCAAGGACATCGTCTACGTCCGCATCGACCGTCGCCGTAAACTGCCGGCTTCCAGCTTCCTGATGGCTCTGGGCATGGACGGCGAGGAGATCCTCAAGACCTTCTACGAGACCGTTCCCTACGAGAAGCGCGGTGAAGGTTGGGTCACCCCCTACAAGCCGGAACGCTGGCGCGGCGTGAAGCCGGAGTTCGACCTGGTCGACGCCGACACCGGCGAAGTGGTCGCCCAGGCTGGCCAGAAGATCAGCGCCCGCGCCGCCAAGAAGCTGGCCGACGGCGGCCTGACGTCGCTGTCGCTGGCGGCTGACGCCCTGCTGACCAAGTATCTGGCCGCCGACGCCGTCAACTACGAGACCGGCGAGATCTACGCCGAGGCTGGCGACGAGCTGGACGCGGAAACGATCGCCCTGCTGGAAGAGCATGGCTTCACCACCATCGACGTGCTGGACATCGACCACGTCACGGTCGGCGCCTACATGCGCAACACCCTGCGCGTGGACAAGAATTCGGGCCGTGAAGACGCCCTGTTCGACATCTATCGCGTCATGCGTCCGGGCGAGCCGCCGACCCCGGAAGCCGCCGAAGCCATGTTCAACTCGCTGTTCTTCGACAGCGAGCGCTACGATCTGTCGGCCGTGGGCCGGGTCAAGATGAACATGCGTCTGGAGACCCCCGAGGTTTCCGACGAAATCCGCGTCCTGCAAAAGGACGACGTGCTGAAGGTGCTGCAGATCCTGGTCGGCCTGAAGGACGGCCGCGGCGAGATCGACGACATCGACAACCTGGGCAACCGTCGCGTGCGTTCGGTCGGCGAGCTGCTGGAAAACCAGTACCGCGTCGGTCTGCTGCGCATGGAGCGCGCCATCAAGGAGCGCATGAGCTCGGTCGATATCGACACGGTCATGCCGCACGACCTGATCAACGCCAAGCCGGCTGCCGCCGCCGTGCGTGAATTCTTCGGCTCGTCGCAGCTGTCGCAGTTCATGGACCAGACGAACCCGCTGTCGGAGATCACCCACAAGCGTCGCCTTTCGGCGCTTGGCCCGGGCGGTCTGACCCGTGAGCGCGCCGGCTTTGAAGTCCGCGACGTTCACCCGACGCACTACGGCCGCATCTGCCCGATCGAAACGCCGGAAGGCCCGAACATCGGTCTGATCAACTCGCTGGCCACCCACGCGCGCGTCAACAAGTACGGCTTCATCGAGAGCCCGTACCGTCGCGTGAAGGAAGGTAAGGCCACGGACGAGGTGGTCTACATCTCGGCCATGGAAGAGGCGAAGCACGTCATCGCCCAGTCCAACATCGAGCTGAAGGCGGGCGAGATCGTCGAGGACCTGGTCCCCGGCCGAATCAACGGTGAATCCCAGCTGCTGACCAAGGCCGACGTTGACATGATGGACGTGTCGCCGAAGCAGGTCGTTTCGGTCGCTGCGGCCCTGATCCCCTTCCTGGAAAACGACGACGCCAACCGCGCACTGATGGGCGCCAACATGCAACGTCAGGCCGTGCCTCTGGTGCAGTCGGACGCGCCGCTGGTCGGCACCGGCATGGAAGCGGTCGTGGCCGTGGACTCGGGCGCTGTCGTGATCGCCCGTCGTGACGGCGTGGTCGAGCAGATCGACGGCACCCGTATCGTTCTGCGCGCCACCGGTGATGTGGACGCCGGTCGTTCGGGTGTCGACATCTACCGCCTGTCGAAGTTCCAGCGCTCCAACCAGTCGACCTGCATCAACCAGCGCCCGATCGTGCGCGTGGGCGATGAAGTGAAGGCCGGCGACGTGATCGCCGACGGCCCGTCGACGGACCTGGGCGAACTGGCTCTGGGCCGTAACGTCCTGGTCGCCTACATGCCCTGGAACGGCTACAACTTCGAAGACTCCATCCTGATCTCCGAGCGCATCGTGCGCGACGACATCTTCACCTCCATCCACCTCGAGGAATTCGAAGTGATGGCGCGTGATACGAAGCTTGGGCCGGAAGAAATCACCCGCGACATCCCGAATGTCGGCGAGGAAGCTCTGCGCAACCTCGACGAAGCGGGCATCGTGGCCATCGGCGCTGAAGTCCAGCCGGGCGACATCCTGTGCGGTAAGGTCACGCCGAAGGGCGAAAGCCCGATGACGCCGGAAGAGAAGCTGCTGCGCGCCATCTTCGGCGAGAAGGCTTCGGACGTCCGCGACACCAGCTTGCGTCTGCCGCCCGGCGTCGCCGGCACGGTCGTCGACGTGCGCGTCTTCAACCGTCACGGCGTCGACAAGGACGAGCGGGCTGTCGCGATCGAACGCGCCGAAATCGAACGCCTCGGCAAGGACCGCGACGACGAGCTCAAGATCCTTGAGCGCAACGTCTATGGCCGCCTGAAGCCGCTGCTGCTCGGCAAGGACGCCGTCTCGGGCCCGAAGGGCATGGGCCGCGGCGAAGTGACCGAAGAGAAGCTGGCCGAAGTGTCCAAGGGTCTGTGGTGGCAGGTCGCCCTCGACGACGAGAAGGCGATGGGCGAACTCGAGGCCATGAAGAAGCAGTTCGAGGACGCCCGTAAGGCGCTCGACCGTCGCTTCGAAGACAAGGTCGAGAAGCTGCAGCGCGGCGACGAACTGCCGCCGGGCGTCATGAAGATGGTCAAGGTCTTCGTGGCCGTGAAGCGCAAGCTTCAGCCGGGCGACAAGATGGCCGGCCGTCACGGGAACAAGGGCGTTATCTCCAAGATCCTGCCGATCGAGGACATGCCGCACCTGGACGACGGCACGCACGTCGACATCGTTCTGAACCCGCTGGGCGTGCCTTCGCGCATGAACATCGGCCAGATCTTCGAGACCCACCTGGGTTGGGCTGCTGCGGGCCTCGGCAAGCAGATCAAGGGCCTGCTCGATAACTGGATGGACGGCGGTCTGCGCGAGGCCCTGGTCACGCGTCTGACCGAGATCTACGGCGCCGACACGCCTCTGCCGGAATCGGACGAGGACCTGATCGAGCTGGCGCAGAACCTGGCCAAGGGCGTGCCCTTCGCGACCCCGGTCTTCGACGGCGCGCACATCTCGGACATCGAGGACCTGCTGGCTTCGGCCGGTCTGGACCGTTCGGGCCAGTCGATCCTGTTCGACGGTCAGACGGGCGAGCAGTTCAAGCGTCCGGTCACGGTCGGCTATGTGTACATGCTGAAGCTGCACCACCTGGTCGACGACAAGATCCACGCCCGCTCCATCGGCCCGTACTCGCTCGTCACCCAGCAGCCGCTGGGCGGTAAGGCGCAGTTCGGCGGTCAGCGCTTCGGGGAAATGGAGGTCTGGGCTCTGGAAGCCTACGGCGCCGCCTACACCCTGCAGGAAATGCTGACGGTGAAGTCCGACGACGTGGCCGGCCGCACCAAGGTCTACGAGGCGATCGTCCGCGGCGACGACAGCTTCGAAGCCGGCATTCCCGAGAGCTTCAACGTGCTCATCAAGGAAATGCGTTCGCTGGGCCTGAATGTGGAGCTGGAAAACGGCTGACCGGATCAAGCGCCCTTCCTCGCCCCGGCGGGGGAGGGCGGTCCGCCCGTTCTCCTCTCTGAATGATTTTCGCGGGGCAGCCCCGCAGAAGGAAAAAAGATGAACCAGGAAGTCCTGAACATCTTCAACCCGGTCCCGGTCACGCCGACCTTCGACCAGATCAAGATCGCCCTGGCCTCGCCGGAGAAGATCCGGTCGTGGTCGTTCGGCGAGATCAAGAAGCCGGAAACCATCAACTACCGCACGTTCAAGCCCGAGCGTGACGGCCTGTTCTGCGCCCGTATCTTTGGCCCGACCAAGGACTACGAATGCCTGTGCGGCAAGTACAAGCGCATGAAGTACAAGGGCATCATCTGCGAGAAGTGCGGCGTTGAAGTCACGCTGGCTCGCGTCCGCCGCGAGCGCATGGGTCACATCGACCTGGCCGCCCCGGTCGCCCACATCTGGTTCCTGAAGTCGCTGCCGTCGCGCATCTCGCTGATGCTGGACATGGCGCTGAAGGACGTCGAGCGCGTCCTGTATTTCGAGAACTACATCGTCACCGAGCCGGGCCTGACCCCGCTGAAGCAGAACCAACTGCTGACGGAAGACGAGTTCTACCGCTATCAGGAAGAATACGGCGATGACGGCTTCACGGCCGAGATCGGCGCCGAGGCCGTCCGCAACCTGCTGATGGGCATCGACCTGAACGCCGAGGCTGAAAAGCACCGCGCAGAGCTGGCCGACAACCCGTCGGAAATGAAGGCCAAGAAGGCGTCCAAGCGCCTGAAGCTGATCGAGGCCTTCCTGGAATCGGGCAACAAGCCCGAGTGGATGATCCTGACGATCGTCCCGGTCATCCCGCCCGAACTGCGCCCGCTGGTGCCGCTGGACGGCGGCCGCTTTGCGACGTCGGACCTGAACGACCTGTATCGCCGGGTCATCAACCGTAACAACCGCCTGAAGCGCCTGATCGAGCTTCGCGCGCCGGACATCATCATCCGTAACGAAAAGCGGATGTTGCAGGAATCGGTCGACGCCCTGTTCGACAACGGCCGTCGTGGTCGCGTGATCACGGGCGCCAACAAGCGTCCGCTGAAGTCGCTGGCCGACATGCTGAAGGGCAAGCAGGGTCGCTTCCGTCAGAACCTGCTGGGCAAGCGCGTTGACTACTCGGGTCGTTCGGTCATCACCGTGGGCCCCGAGCTGAAGCTGCATGAGTGCGGCCTGCCGAAGAAGATGGCGCTGGAGCTGTTCAAGCCCTTCATCTACGCGCGTCTGGACGCCAAGGGCCTGTCGGGCACCGTCAAGCAGTCCAAGCGCATGGTCGAGCGCGAGCAGCCGCAGGTCTGGGACATCCTGGAAGAAGTGATCCGGGAACACCCGGTCATGCTGAACCGCGCGCCGACGCTTCACCGCCTGGGCATCCAGGCGTTCGAGCCGAAGCTGATCGAGGGCAAGGCCATCCGCCTGCACCCGCTGGTCTGCACCGCCTTCAACGCCGACTTCGACGGCGACCAGATGGCTGTTCACGTCCCGCTGTCGCTGGAGGCGCAACTGGAAGCGCGCGTCCTGATGATGTCGACGAACAACATCCTGTCGCCCGCCAACGGCAAGCCGATCATCGTGCCGTCGCAGGACATCGTCCTGGGCCTGTACTACCTGTCGCTGGTCAAGGATAACCAGCCGGGCGAAGGCAAGCTGTTCGCCAACATGGGTGAAATCGACGCCGCCCTGGACGCCCAGGTCGTCAAGCTGCACACCAAGATCAAGGCCCGCTGGACCGAGATGAACGCCGCCGGCGAGGAGATCACCAAGGTGATCGATACGACGCCGGGCCGGATGAAGCTGGGCGCTCTGCTGCCGCTGAACCCGAACATCGGCTACCGTCTGCTCGAGAAGAACCTGACCAAGAAGGAAATCGGTAACCTGATCGATCAGGTCTATCGTCACTGCGGTCAGAAGGCGACGGTCATCTTCGCCGACCAGATGATGCAACTGGGCTTCCGTGAAGCGGCCAAGGCCGGCATCTCGGTGGGCAAGGACGACATCGTCATTCCCGCCAAGAAGGAAGAACTGGTCAACGAAACCCGCACCCAGGTCGAGGAGTACGAGCAACAGTACGCTGACGGCCTGATCACCAAGGGTGAGAAGTACAACAAGGTCGTCGACGCCTGGGCCAAGGCCACGGACAAGATCGCTGACGAGATGATGGGCGAAATCGCCCAGCCTCGCGTCCTGATCGCGGGCCAGGAGCCGGACATCAACTCCGTCTTCATGATGGCCAACTCCGGCGCCCGTGGTTCGCAGGCCCAGATGAAGCAGCTGGGCGGCATGCGCGGCCTGATGGCCAAGCCCTCGGGCGAGATCATCGAGACGCCGATCATCTCGAACTTCAAGGAAGGCCTGACCGTCCTTGAGTACTTCAACTCCACCCACGGCGCCCGTAAGGGTCTGGCCGACACCGCGCTGAAGACCGCCAACTCGGGTTACCTGACCCGTCGTCTGGTGGACGTGGCGCAGGACTCCATCGTCACCGAGGAAGACTGCGGCTCGACGCGCGGCATCACCCTGCGCGCCGTGGTTGAAGGCGGTGACGTCCTGGTCTCGCTGGGCCAACGCGTCCTGGGTCGCTACGCGGCCGAGGACATCAAGGAGCCGGGCACCGACAACGTCATCTTCCCCGCCGACACCTATCTGCAGGAAGAAGAAGTCGAGGCCATCGACGCGGCCGGCGTCCAGTCGATCAAGGTCCGTTCGGCCCTGACCTGTGAAGCCGACGCGGGCATCTGCGGCATGTGCTATGGTCGTGACCTGGCGCGCGGCACCAACGTCAACATCGGTGAAGCGGTCGGCGTCATCGCCGCCCAGTCGATCGGCGAGCCGGGCACCCAGCTGACGATGCGTACCTTCCACATCGGCGGTACGGCCCAGGTGGCGGAAACCTCCTTCTATGAGGCGACCAACGCCGGTAAGGCCAAGATCGTGGGCCCGACCGTCGTCGCGGCGCACGGCGACCTGGTGGCCCTGAGCCGCAACGTGGTCGTGGTTGTGGTCGTGGACGGCAAGGACCGCGAAACCCACAAGGTCCCGTACGGCGCTCGCATCCGCGTCAAGGAAGGCGCCGACATCGCCAAGGGCCAACGTCTGGCGGAGTGGGACCCCTACACCACGCCGATCCTGACCGAAGTCGGCGGCGTGGTTCGCTTCGAGGACCTGGTCGACGGCCTGTCGGTCCGCGAGGAAACCGACGAAGCGACGGGCATCGCCCAGCGCGTGGTTTCCGACTGGCGCGCCAGCCCCCGCGGTTCGGACCTGCGTCCGGCCATGGGCGTCACGACCGGCGACACCTACGCCAAGCTGGCCTCGGGCTCTGACGCCCGCTACCTGCTGCCCGTGGGCGCCGTTCTGTCCGTGTCCAACGGCGACGAGGTCAAGCCGGGCGAGATCATCGCCCGTGTTCCGACCGAAGGCGCCAAGACCCGCGACATCACCGGCGGTCTGCCGCGCGTTGCTGAACTGTTCGAAGCCCGCCGTCCGAAGGACTGCGCCGTCATCGCTGAAATGGATGGCCGCGTTGAGTTCGGTCGCGACTACAAGAACAAGCGTCGCATCAAGATCACTCCGGAAGTGGACGCCGATGGCAACCAGGCCGAGGCGGTCGAGTTCCTGATCCCGAAGGGCAAGCACATCTCCGTCCACGACGGCGATCTGATCCAGAAGGGCGACTACATCATCGACGGCAACCCGGATCCGCACGACCTGCTGCGCATCCAGGGCGTCGAAGCGCTGGCCGAGTATCTGGTGAACGAAGTGCAGGAGGTCTACCGACTGCAGGGCGTGCCGATCAACGACAAGCACATCGAAGTCATCGTCCGTCAGATGCTGCAGAAGGTCGAGGTCATCGACTCCGGCGAGACCACCCTGATCCGTGGCGACACGGTCGAGGTGGCCGAGGCGGCGCTCGAGAACGCCAAGGTCGAGAAGCGCGGCGGCCGTCTGGCTGTCACGCAGCCGGTCCTGCTGGGCATCACCAAGGCGTCGCTGCAGACCCGCAGCTTCATCTCGGCGGCGTCCTTCCAGGAAACCACGCGCGTCCTCACCGAGGCTTCGGTCCACGGCAAGAAGGACCTGCTGGAAGGCCTGAAGGAAAACGTCATCGTCGGCCGTCTGATCCCGGCGGGCACGGGCGCCTATCTGCGGTCGCTGCAGAAGCTGGCGAACGAGCGCGACGCGGAACTGACTCAGGCCCGCGAAGACGCCATCGAGCCGCTGCCGGCCGACCTGGCCCTGGAACTGGAGCAGCCGGAAGGTTGATCCGTTTCGGACCCTGAGACTGAAGAAGGCGGCGCTGGCGACAGCGCCGCCTTTTTCTTGGGTCTTCACCCTCGGGACGGTCGAGAAGGCGGTGGCTGCAGGATCAGTCGCCGCCGACTCTCAGGCCGCCGACGCTGGCGGAAAAGCCGCTGTTGCGGCGCTCCCCTTCGTTGACGGTGCTGCGCGCGCCCTGGCGCATGTCGACGCCTGGCAGGTCGCGCAGGTGCGCGCCAGCGCAGCCTGTACCAAGGTTGGAGCCGACACAGTCAGCGGGGCCGACGACCCCCGTGCCGCCGGACAAGGGGCGTCTTTGTGCTTCATAGCGCTGCATTTCTCGCGCGCCTTCGCGCGCGAAACGGGCGTCGCGTTCAGCATTGCCGCTTCCGGTGATGGGACGTGTGGCGCCTTCGGCCGCCCGTGCATTGAACCGCTCGTCGCAGATCATGCGTTCGCCGCGCGTCAGGATCTCTCCTGCCGGACACCCTGCGGGAGACACGCGCAGGGCGCGCGCATTGCGTCCGGCCTGACCCTCGGGCGCGACACGCCAGGCGTCGGACACGCCCTCCACGCCCGAAGCCGCCGCCGGCGGCGCGCCGGGAGCCGGCGCCGCAATGCGCGGCGCGGGGGGTGAGGGGAGCCCGTCACGTGCTTCATCCTCGTCCTTTTTGCGCGGACGGATCGGCAAGACAGGCGAGGGGGCGGGCGAAGCGCGTTCGGCGGCGGCCGGCGTCGGTCGAGGGGGCGATGGGCGCGGTCTGAGGCAGGGGGCGCAGCGCGCTCTGAGGGGCAGGTTGAGGCGAGGCCTGGGGCGACACCTGGGGCGCGGGGATCGGCGCCGAGCGCGGCGGCTCCGTTGCCGGAGTGGAATGGGGAGCGCAGACGCTGTGACAGGCGGCGTCGGCCTCTGCGGAAGAGGACGCACTCGCGGTTCTGGCGGGATTGGACGCGGTTCGATCTCCAACTGGATGATCGGCGGTTGGGTCGGCAGGGGGAAGGCGTGCTCCTCGCCCGCCGCCAGAAGAATCATCGGGGCCAGGACGGCGACGTGCAACAGGAACGACGCCCCCGCCAGAAGGGCGCGCTGTGTTCCTGGACGCAGACGCCGACCCGGCGTGCGGGCCAGAACGGCAAGGCTCATAGCGGCTCCCCAATCGTCGTTGAGAATGATGCCAGGGCAAGCGCGACAATATTGCGGCGAGTCTTGCCAAAAGCGGAACGTTGATCGTTGACGACTGATCTGCCTTCTTCACCGGGCGCGCCATGGGCGGTGGGCGTCGGGCGCGTTCATCGGCGGCCTTGACCTGAGCGTGGCCAAGGCGTAAACGGCGCGCACTTTCGAGACGTGGGCGGTCCGCCGTCTGTTGAGATCGTGACAATTGAACGGACGGGCTGTGCCCGCCGGAACGCCCAAAGCGCGCGTTCCGGCTTTTTCGTTTGGCTGTTCCGGCTCGCTCGAAAACAACACCCGGGCGGCGCTTCGGCGCGGTCCAAAAGAAGGCTCATGAGGCGCCCCGGCCGACAGGCACACGCCTCCATATCGAAAAGAGACTAATCGTATGCCTACGATCAACCAACTGATCCGCAAGCCGCGCAAGCCCAAGCCCACCCGTAACAAGGTCCCGGCTCTGGAAGGTTCGCCCCAGCGTCGCGGCGTTTGCACCCGCGTCTACACCACGACCCCGAAGAAGCCGAACTCGGCTCTGCGTAAGGTCGCCAAGGTCCGTCTGGCCAAGAACGGCTACGAAGCCGTTTGCTACATCCCCGGCGAAGGCCACAACCTGCAAGAGCACTCGGTTGTTCTGATCCGCGGCGGCCGCGTGAAGGACTTGCCCGGCGTTCGCTACCACATCCTGCGCGGCGTGCTCGACACCCAAGGCGTCAAGGACCGCAAGCAGCGTCGTTCGCACTACGGCGCCAAGCGTCCGAAGTAAGCGAAATCGTCTCAGGCCTGCCGGCCTGGACCCTCAGAGATTTTCCCGGCGTCTGTCGGGCACTGCAAGGAATAACCTATGTCGCGTCGTCACCGCGCCCAGAAGCGTGAAGTTCTGCCGGATCCCAAGTTCGGTGATCTGATCGTCACCAAGTTCATGAACTACGTCATGTACGAAGGTAAGAAGGCCGTCGCCGAAAACATCGTTTACGGCGCCTTCGACATCCTGGCTGACAAGAAGAAGGAACAGACTGCGGTCGAGACCTTCCACAACGCTCTCGACAACGTCGCCCCGTCGGTCGAAGTCCGCTCGCGTCGCGTCGGCGGCGCCACCTATCAGGTGCCGGTCGAAGTCCGTCCGACCGTCGCCGCGCCCTGGCCATCCGTTGGCTGGTCAACGCCGCTCGCAAGCGCGGTGAAAACACCATGACGGAAAAGCTGGCGGCCGAGCTGCTGGACGCCGCCAACAACCGCGGCACCGCGGTCAAGAAGCGCGAAGACACCCACAAGATGGCCGAGGCGAACCGCGCCTTCAGCCACTACCGCTGGTAAGCGTCTTAAAACCGTCCCCCTTTGCATCTATGGGGACGGCGGCGTTCTAGACGATCCGGCGCGGGCGTTCAGACTGAACCGCCCGCGCCGTCATATCCGACACCCATGGGCGCTCGCCGCGTCCGCGAAGCAGCCCGAAGGCAACTCCAATGCCCCGCACACATAAAATCGAAGACTACCGCAACTTCGGCATCATGGCCCACATCGACGCGGGCAAGACGACGACGACCGAGCGGATCCTGTTCTACACCGGCCGTAACCACAAGATGGGCGAGACCCACGACGGCGCATCCACCATGGACTGGATGGACCAGGAGCAGGAACGCGGCATCACCATCACGTCGGCCGCGACGACCGCCTTCTGGAAGGGCAAGCGCCTCAACATCATCGACACCCCCGGCCACGTGGACTTCACCATTGAAGTCGAGCGTTCGCTGCGCGTCCTCGACGGCGCCGTGACCGTGCTGGACGGCAACGCCGGCGTCGAGCCGCAGACGGAAACCGTCTGGCGTCAGGCCGACAAGTACCGCGTGCCGCGCATCGTCTTCGTCAACAAGATGGACAAGATCGGCGCCGACTTCGCCGCTTCGGTCCAGTCGATCCGCGACCGCCTGGGCGCCAAGGCCGTGCCGATCCAACTGCCGATCGGCGCTGAAAACCTGCTGAAGGGCGTGGTCGACCTGGTCGAGATGAAGGCCTACGTCTGGGAAACCGACACCGTCGGCGCCGACGCCGACATCCGCGACATCCCGGCCGACATGGCCGACGAAGCCGCCGCCGCTCGTCAGTACCTGATCGACAACGCCGTCGAACTGGACGACGACGCCATGGAAGCCTACCTGGGCGGCGAAGAGCCCTCGGTCGAAGTGCTGAAGAAGTGCATCCGCAAGGCTGTTCTGACCGGCGCCTTCTATCCGATCCTCGGCGGCTCGGCCTTCAAGAACAAGGGCGTTCAGCCCCTGCTCGACGCCGTCATCGACTACCTGCCGTCGCCGACCGACATTCCGGCTACGCCGGGCATCGACTTCCGTACGGAAGAGCCGGTCACGCGCAAGGCCTCGGACGACGAGCCCCTGTCGGTTCTCGCCTTCAAGATCATGGACGACCCCTTCGTCGGCTCGCTGACCTTCTGCCGCCTGTACTCGGGCAAGATGGAAACCGGCATGTCGCTGCTGAACTCGTCGCGTGACAAGAAGGAGCGCGTCGGCCGCATGCTGCAGATGCACTCGAACAACCGCGAGGACATCAAGGAAGCCTACGCTGGCGACATCGTCGCCCTGGCCGGCCTGAAGGAAACCCGCACGGGCGACACCCTGTGCGACCCGATCAAGTCGCCCATCATCCTCGAGAAGATGGAATTCCCGGCGCCCGTGATCGAGAGATCTCGGTGGAGCCCAAGACCAAGGCCGACCAGGAGAAGCTGGGCGTCGCCCTGGCCAAGCTGGCTTCGAAGACCCCTCGTTCACCGTCTCGACCGACCACGAGTCGGGCCAGACGATCCTGAAGGGCATGGGCGAGCTGCACCTGGACATCAAGGTCGACATCCTGAAGCGCACCTACAAGGTGGAAGCCAACATCGGCGCGCGCCGCAGGTGGCCTACCGTGAATCGCTGGGCCGCAAGGTCGACATCGACTACACGCACAAGAAGCAGACCGGCGGTACGGGTCAGATCGCCCGCGTCATGATCACCTTCGAGCCGGGTGAAGCGGGTTCGGGCTTCGTGTTCGAAAACGCCATCGTCGGCGGCGCGGTGCCCAAGGAATACATCCCGGGCGTCGAGAAGGGTCTGAATCGGCCAAGGAAAACGGTCTGCTGGCCGGCTTCCCGATGATCGACTTCAAGGCGACTCTGACGGACGGCAAGTTCCACGACGCCGACTCCAGCGTCCTGGCCTTCGAAATCGCTTCGCGCGCCGCCTTCCGCGAGCTGAAGGAAAAGGGTTCGCCCAAGCTGCTCGAGCCGATCATGGCGGTCGAGGTCGTGACCCCGAGGAATACCTCGGTTCGGTCATCGGCGACCTGAACGGCCGTCGCGGCATGATCCAAGGACAGGACATGCGCGGCAACGCCATCGTCATCAACGCCTTCGTCCCGCTGGCGAACATGTTCGGCTACGTGAACACCCTGCGGGGCATGTCGCAAGGTCGCGCCCAGTTCACCATGCAATACGATCACTATGAGCCGGTGCCGCAACACGTCGCCGACGAAGTGATCAAGAAGTACGCCTAAGTCCGTCGTTTCGACGGATGCACTTGAAAAAGGGGCGGTTTGATCACAAATCGCCCCACCTATCCCCAAACTTAAATGGACCCCCGGTTCGGGGAGCCTCCAGGAGCTAGAGAATGGCCAAGGAAAAGTTCGAACGCACTAAGCCGCACTGCAACATCGGCACGATTGGTCACGTTGACCACGGCAAGACGACGCTGACGGCGGCGATCACGATGACGCTGGCGAAGGCCGGTGGCGCGAAGGCGATGAACTACGCCGACATCGACGCCGCGCCGGAAGAAAAGGCCCGCGGCATCACGATCAACACGGCGCACGTGGAATATGAGACGGCCAACCGTCACTACGCGCACGCCGACGCCCCGGCCACGCCGACTACGTGAAGAACATGATCACGGGCGCGGCGCAGATGGACGGCGCGATCCTGGTGTGCTCGGCCGCTGACGGCCCGATGCCGCAGACGCGCGAGCACATCCTGCTGTCGCGTCAGGTCGGCGTTCCGGCCCTGGTGGTCTTCCTGAACAAGGTGGACATGGTCGACGACGAAGAGCTGCTCGAGCTGGTCGAGATGGAAGTTCGTGAGCTTCTGTCGTCCTACCAGTTCCCGGGCGACGACATCCCGGTCGTGAAGGGTTCGGCCCTGGCCGCCGTCGAAGGCCGCGACGCCGCCATCGGCGAAGAAGCCATCCTGAAGCTGATGGAGGCGGTCGACGCCTACATTCCGCAGCCGGAACGCCCGATCGACCTGCCGTTCCTGATGCCGGTGGAAGACGTCTTCTCGATCTCGGGCCGCGGCACCGTGGTGACGGGTCGCGTCGAGCGCGGCATCGTCAAGGTCGGTGAGGAAGTCGAAATCGTCGGCATCCGTCCGGTTCAGAAGACGACCTGCACGGGCGTCGAAATGTTCCGCAAGCTGCTGGACCAGGGCCAGGCTGGCGACAACGTGGGCGTGCTGCTGCGCGGCACCAAGCGTGAAGACGTCGAGCGCGGCCAGGTGCTGTGCAAGCCGGGTTCGATCACGCCGCACACCAAGTTCGTGGCCGAAGCCTACATCCTGACGAAGGAAGAGGGCGGCCGTCACACGCCGTTCTTCACGAACTATCGTCCGCAGTTCTACTTCCGCACGACCGACGTGACCGGCATCGTGCACCTGAAGGAAGGCGTCGAGATGATCATGCCGGGCGACAACGCCGAGCTGAACGTCGAACTGATCACGCCGATCGCGATGGAAGAGAAGCTGCGCTTCGCCATCCGTGAAGGCGGCCGCACCGTCGGCGCCGGCGTCGTGGCCAAGATCGTCGAGTAATCGATCGATCCGGGTCCCCGGACCCGAACAGTAAGCGTAACAGAGCGGCCCTCCGGATCTCCGGGGGCCGTTTTGCCGTCCGGACAAAACCTCCGCCCTTGCAGCGGTCTCTGGTTGAGACAGGCGAAGCGCCGAGGTTGCGGCTGCGACTTCTAAACGGTGTCGAAACCGGCTCGATCTAGAGCAGGCCGGCGGAATGGAACTTGCTGTTCCATTGGAGCAAGGAGGAGCCATGTCCGGCGCACTGACGGTTGAAACTCGCGATCTGGAACGACTGACGGCGGATGAACGCGTGCAGTGGGCCGCCTGGCAGGCTGCGGACCCTGATCTGGCCAGTCCCTACTTCCGCGTCGAGTTCGCCGAGATCGCGGCGCAGGTCAGCCCGGACAGCGCCGTAGCCGTGTTCCGGCGCGGAGACGAAGTCGTCGGCTACTTCCCCTTCCAGAAGCGCGGCGGGGCTGTCCTGCCGATTGCTGCGCCGATGAACGACTATCATGGCGTCATCGGCCCGAAAGCGGAAAGACCGAGCCTGGCGGAGGTCGCGCATCTGCTGGGCGGCGCACGGTTCAGCGTCAGCGGATGGGTGGGTGAGGCGGAGGGCGCGATGCTCGGCGAGAGCTTTCGCACCACCATCCCCGAAGAAGGCGGCTATGACGCCTGGTACGCCGCCCGGCGCCAGGCCTTCGGCAAGTACTTCAAGGACAAGGAACGGGCCCGGCGCAGCATGGCCGCCGAGTTCGGCGCCGTCGAGGTGCAGATCGGTCTGCGTGACGGCGCCCTGCTGGATGAACTGATCGTGTTGAAGCGTGAGCAGTACAGGCGCACCGGGCGGCACGACATCTTCGCCTGTGGCTGGACGCGAGATCTGTTGCACGCCCTGATGGCGGCTGACTATCCAGACTTCGGCGCCTCGCTGGCCGTGTTGAGGGCCGGAGGGCGAATTGCGGCGATGGAGTATTCGTTGCACGCTGGCCGGCGGTTCCATTTCTGGTTCCCGGCCTATGTTCCTGAGCTGGCGCGTTGCTCGCCGGGCATCATGCTGAGCATGGAGACCATCCGTCTCGGGGCGGAGCTGGGCTATCGGGATTTCGACTATGGTTTCGGCGGCGAGACCTACAAGCGCTATTTTTGCGACACCGTGCAGACGGTGGCCGAGGCAAGCATCATGAAGCCCGGCCTGAACGCGGTTCTGGGGGAGGCGGGGGCCTCGTTGCTGGCCCTGGCGGGCAAGCCGGCGCTGATTGACAGCGTGCGGCGGCGATGGAACGTCATCGAGGCCTGTGAGACCGATACGGCCGGACGGCTGAGGGGGGCCGCCCTGGCGGCGCGAACCGCCCTGTCCAAGGCGGCTGGACGCGCCAAGGCCGCGTCGTGATGAGGGAGATGACCATGTCCGAGCGCCGCACACGCTATGCCGGCCCGATCGCACGGGCGGGCGTCCACCCGCACAGTCTGATCGCCCAGGGATTCGCCGAAGACGCCGCGCTGGCGGACCTGCTGGACCGCTATCCGGCCGAGCTGTTCGACATCAACCTGTACGACTACGACGATGAGGGGCAGGTGTCCTTGCGGACCGGAGCGCGCGGACGTCTGAACGGGGCGCAACTGCTGGAGGCGATCCAGCAGGGAAGGCTGTGGGTCAATCTGCGCGATGTGGAGACCGGCTGGCCCGAGTTGTGGGCGGCGGCCATGGCCGAGTTCAAGACGGTCGAGGCGGGCTATCCCGGCCTGAAGGCGGTCAAGAATGCGGGCCAGTTGATCCTGTCGTCGCCCAAGGCGCGGGTGCCCTATCATTTCGACGCCGCCGGGGTGGTGCTGTTTCACCTGCGCGGCCGCAAGCGGATCTTTGTCTATCCGGGCGACGAGGGCCATCTGCCAGAGCGCGACATGGAACAGGTCGTGGCGCGCCAGACGACCGAGGAACTCCCTTACACCCTGGCCTTTGAGGATGACGCCCAGGTGGTGGACCTGGAGCCGGGACAGGCGCTGACCTGGCCGCTCTATGCGCCGCATCGGGTCGAAAATCTGGACCGTTTCTGCGTCTCCCTGTCGATGGATTTCCAGACCTGGCCGTCGCGCTTCCGCAACGGCGCACTCTACACCAACGCGGTCTTGCGCAGTCGAGGCGGCTCGCCGCGTCAGACGGACCGGATGGGGCAGGGGGAGCTGGCCCTGCGTTGGGCGGCTTCCCTGGCGCTGAAACGAACCGGCGCGCTGAAAAGCCGTATCGCCGCCTACGAGCGGCAGTTCGAACCTGAGGTCGGCGCGACCGACGGAGCAGGCGCCTTGAAGACCTGAGGTGTCGAAGGCGTTTTCTTACAAGGACTTCATGACCTCGATTTAAAATGACTCGCGGCGTCGGCGGGGCCAGTTTCATCTCACATCTGGAGAGGGACACCGTCATGAAGATCGCCGTTTACGCCGCCGCCTCGGCCGCCGTTCTCGCCGCCTTGGCCGCCGCACAACCGGCCGCCGCCCAGGACGCCGAGATTCGCAATGCGGTCGCCCGAGTCATCGTCATTCCCGAGGATCGCGCAGACATCGCCGTCGAGATCACGCCGGGCGCGGCGGACCTGCCGCAACTGACAGTCGAGCGTCGTGGCGACAAGGTTCGCATTGACGGTGGGCTGGGGCGTCGGCGCAGCCTGCTGCAGTTCAGCAACGACAGCGTCCGTGAGTGCAATAGCGGTCGCGCCGACGCGCGTCAGCCGGGCGAAGGCGCCACGGTCGTCGTGGCCGGCAAGGGCCGTATTCGCATGGAAGACGCCCCTCTGGTGGTGCTGCGCACCCCGCGCAACGTGGATGTCAGCTCGGAAAGCGGCGTCTACGGCGCAGTGGGGCGGGGGGCGCGCTCCGTGGAACTGGGCGCCGGCGGCTGCGGCGCCTGGACCGTGGCCAATGTCGATGGCCGCCTCGATATCGGTCTGGGTGGATCCGGCACGGTGCGTGCAGGCACGTCGCAGTCGCTGGAAGCCTCGGTCGGCGGATCGGGTTCAATCATCGCCGGTGCGACAGGAGGGCTCGAGGCCAATGTCGGGGGCTCGGGGAACATCGTGGTGACCAGCATCAATGGTCCTGCGGACGTCTCCATCGGCGGGTCGGGGGATGTGACCATTCGGGGCGGGCGCGCCTCGACCATGGACGTGGCCGTGGCGGGGTCCGGAAACGTGCGCTTTGATGGAACTGCAGCCAGTCTTGACGCGTCGATCGCCGGCTCAGGCGATGTCCGGGTGGCGGAGGTGACCGGACCGGTGTCGCGTTCAATCGTGGGTTCGGGCGAGGTGCGCGTCGGACGCTGATCCGGCCCGCATCGCCCTGAGAGAAGGCCCGGGAGCGTGGAACCCCCCGGGCCTTTTTCGCATCTGGATTCCAGGCAAGAAAAAACCCCGACGGATTGCTCCGCCGGGGCTTCCCATCATCTGGCGATCCGGAGATCGCGAAGAAGACTTAGTTCGCGAACAGGCCGGTGAAGGCGTTGCTGGTGCGGCCCAGGTTTGCGCCGGCTTGGTCGCGGGCTTGCAGACCGCCGCCGAAGCTGTAGCGCATGCCGATCTTGAAGACGTTGGCGTCGACGTCCAGGTCCGAGGACTTGACGTAGTCGTAGCCGCCGAAGACCGAGTAGGGCGAGTTGGCGAACTGGTACTCGGCGCCCACGCCGGCCGACCAGGCGTCAACGTCGCCGGCGCCCAGGAAGATGTTGTCGGCGTCGATGTTCGTGTACGAAGCGCCGGCGTTCAGGCGCAGCTGCGACGTGGCGTAGAAGGCGACGTCGCCGGCAACGGTCCACATGTCGGCGTCAGCGGCGGTGCCGTACTCGACGACGCCGGTCAGGGTGGCGCGGTCCAGGTACTTCTGACCTTCCAGACCGAAGTTGGTCATGGTGGTGTTGGCGAATTCCGAAGCGCCGACAAAGCCGCCGAAGCGCATGTCTTCGATCTTCTTCGTCAGGTGCACGGCGCCGGCCAGGGTGGTTTCGTCGCCACCGTTCTCGACGTCGGTGTAAGCGCCTTCAGCGTTGAAGGTCACAGTCCAGTCGCCGAAGACCGGCGAAGCGACGACGCCGTCGATGACGCCGCGGTTGATGTCGGTGCCGTCGACGTCAGCGTAGTTGTAGGCGACGCCGACCGAGCCGATGGCGTCTTGGGCGAAGGCGGGAGCGGCGATCAGGGTCGCGGCGGCGACGGAGGCGAGGAAGACGGTTTTCATTATGAGTATCCTTTTTATGCGCCGCCCGGTTCACAACCGTGGCGGCGATGCGGAGATAGGCCCGCAATCGGCGCTTTGCTGTAACGAACTTGTCATCTTTCAGCGGTTTGGGGGCGATGTTGCCGAAGTGTGACGCATTGCGGCACGTTTGCGTCGCCACGCGGGGCGGGATTGCGGCAGACCCTTAACGCAGCGGTCATGTGGCCGCGCTTTCGCCCCAGGCGTTAATTGGACGGGCGGGTTCGATCTTTCGTAGCCCCTATAATGTGAACGGCGGGCAAGATCGGCGGCGGGCGATCGATGAGTCGCAAACCCTTGCTGCGTGGCGGTTTCGACGCTTGACGGAAACGGAATCAGAGGGCATAAGCGCCCCTCTTGTTGGACCGGCTGTGCACTTTCGGGTGCAGACGCGGTTCGCAGGAACGACCTAAGTTACTGTTCTTTGCAGCATTCTTGGGATTTTACGGCCTTCGCGGATATCTGCGTGGGCCGATCGTTTTTGCGGATTTGCGTTTCCTGGGGGTGTCGCCCCGAGGCTCCGGTCTTTGAAATGGTTCACAGGGACGCGGTTCCGACCGCTTGGGAATAACAACCGATATGGATCAAAGCATCCGCATCAGGCTCAAGGCCTTCGACCATCGCGTCCTCGACTTTTCGACGCGCGAGATCGTCAACACCGCCAAGCGCACCGGGGCGACCGTTCGTGGTCCGATCCCGCTGCCGACCCTGATCGAAAAGTTCACCGTGAACCGCTCGCCGCACGTCGATAAGAAGTCGCGTGAGCAGTTTGAAATCCGCACGCACAAGCGCGTGCTCGACATCATCGACCCCACCCCGCAAACCGTGGACGCGCTCATGAAGCTCGACCTGTCGGCCGGTGTGGACGTCGAGATCAAGATTTAAGAAAGAAAGAGGCGGGATCCGACATGCGCACGGGCGTGATCGCCAAGAAGCTGGGGATGACCCGCGTGTTCGCCGAAGACGGCGCACACGTTCCGGTCACTGTCCTTCAGCTCGACGGCTGCCAAGTCGTCGGCCAACGAACCCAGGAGCGGGACGGCTACGTCGCCCTGCAGCTGGGCGCTGGCGTTAAGAAGGCCAAGAACACGGCCAAGGCTCAACGCGAAGTTTTCGCGAAGGCCGAGGTTGAGCCGAAGGCCTATGTGACCGAGTTCCGCGTTGACGCGGAAGGTCTGCTGGATGTGGGCGCCGAACTGTCGGCTGACCACTTCGTGGCGGGTCAGAAGGTCGATATCCAGGGTGAGACCATCGGTAAGGGTTTCGCCGGCGCCATGAAGCGCTGGAACTTCGGCGGTCTGCGCGCCACGCACGGCGTGTCGATCTCGCACCGTTCGCACGGTTCGACGGGTAACCGTCAGGACCCGGGCCGTACGTTCCCCGGCAAGAAGATGGCCGGTCACTACGGCACCGAGATCGTCACTCAGCAGAACCTGACCGTCGTCCGTGTGGACGCCGAGCGTGGCCTGATCCTGATCAAGGGCGCTGTCCCGGGTCATGACGGCGCGTACGTCAAGGTTCGTGACGCCATCAAGAAGGCCCGTCCGGCCGACGCTCCCTTCCCGGGCGCCGTCAAGTCGACGAAGGCCGCTCAACCCGCCTCGACGCCGGCTGAAGAAGCTCCGGCCGTTGAAGCGACCGAAGGCGGTGAAGCGTAATGAAACTCTCGGTCATCAAACTCGACGGCAAGGCTGCTGGCGACGTTGAGCTGTCGGACGCCGTCTTCGGCATCGCCGACATCCGCGGCGACCTGCTGGCTCGTACCGTGAACTGGCAACTGGCCAAGCGCCGCGCCGGCACGCACAAGGTTCAAACCCGCAACGAGAATTCTCGTACGGGCAAGAAGATGTACAAGCAGAAGGGCACCGGCGGCGCTCGTCACGGTTCGCGCCGTGCACCGCAGTTCGTCGGCGGTTCGCGCGCCTTTGGCCCGGTCGTTCGCGATCACGGCTTCTCGCTGCCGAAGAAGATCCGCGCCCTGGCCCTGCGTCACGCCCTCAGCTCGAAGGTCAAGGCCGGCGATCTGATCGTGGTCGACAGCGTTTCGGTCAAGGAAGCCAAGACGGCCTCGCTGCGCGAGACCTTCGGCAAGCTCGGCTGGACCAAGGCCCTGATCATCGCGGGTCCGGAAGTCGAAACCAACTTCGGCCTGGCCGCTCGCAACATCCCGCACATCGACGTCCTGCCGAACGCCGGCCTGAACGTCTATGACATCCTGCGGGCCGACAAACTGGTGCTGACCAAGGCGGCTGTTGAGGCCATCGAGGCGCGCTTCGCTGAGAAGGAAGCCGCATAATGGCCGCCGCTCAACCCACCGCCAAACACTACGACACCATCCTGGCTCCGATCATCACGGAAAAGGCCACGATCCTGTCGGAACAGAACAAGGTCGTCTTCCGCGTCGCCGGCACGGCGACCAAGGACGAGATCGCTGCTGCGGTCGAAAGCCTGTTCAAAGTCAACGTCCTCAAGGTCAACACCCTGGTTCAAAAGGGCAAGACCAAGCGCTTCCGGGGCATTCTCGGTCGCCGCGTGGACATCAAGAAAGCGATCGTGACGCTGGCTGACGGCCAGTCGATCGACGTCACGACGGGGCTCTAAGACGATGGCCTTGAAAACCTACAATCCGACGTCGCCGGGCCGCCGCGCCCTGGTGCTGGTCGACCGGTCCGAGCTCCACAAGGGCCGCCCGGAAAAGTCGCTCGTTGAAGGCCTGACCAAGTCGGGCGGTCGCGGGCAGGGCGGTCGCATCGCTGTTCGCTTCCGCGGCGGCGGCGCCAAGACCCTGTATCGCAAGATCGACTTCAAGCGTCGCAAGTTCGACGCCATCGGCACGGTCGAGCGTCTGGAATACGACCCGAACCGCACGGCCTTCATCGCCCTGGTGACCTATGCCGACGGCGAGAAGACCTACATCATCGCGCCGCAACGCCTGAAGGCTGGCGACGTCGTCGTCGCTGGTGAAAAGGTCGACGTGAAGCCTGGCAACGCCATGCCGCTGCGCTCGATGCCCGTGGGTACGATCATTCACAACATCGAGATGAAGCCGGGCAAGGGCGCTCAGCTGGCCCGTTCGGCCGGCGCCTACGCCCAGCTGGTCGGCCGCGATCAGGGCTACGCCCAGATCCGTCTCGGCTCGGGCGAGCTGCGCATGGTCCTGGACTCGTGCATGGCCACCGTCGGCGCCGTGTCGAACCCGGACCACATGAACCAGAACCTCGGCAAGGCCGGTCGCGTTCGTCACATGGGCTGGCGTCCGCACGTTCGCGGCGTCGCCATGAACCCGATCGACCACCCGCATGGTGGTGGTGAAGGCCGGACCTCTGGTGGTCGCACCCCGGTTACGCCGTGGGGCAAGGACACCAAGGGCACCCGCACCCGCAAGAACAAGGCTACGGACAAGTACATCATCCGTACCCGTCACGTTAAGAAGGCTCGCTAAGAATGGCCCGCTCCTCCTGGAAAGGCCCGTTTGTCGACGGGTATCTGCTCAAGAAGGCCGACGCCGTTCAAACGTCGGGCCGCAAGGATGTGATCAAGACCTGGTCGCGTCGTTCCACCATCCTGCCGCAGTTCGTCGGCCTGACCTTCGGTGTCCATAACGGCCAAAAGCATGTGCCGGTGATGGTCAACGAAGACATGGTCGGCATGAAGTTCGGCGAGTTCGCCCCGACCCGGAACTTCCCGGGTCACGCGGCGGACAAGAAGGCCAAGAGGAAGTAATCCATGGCCCAGACCAAAAACGCCCGTCGCGTCGAGGCCACCGAGGCTCGCGCCAAGCTGGTCAACGTTCGCATCAGCCCTCAGAAGCTGAACCTGGTCGCCGCCTCGATCCGCGGTCTGCCGGTCCAGAAGGCGCTGAACGAGCTGGAATTCAGCCACAAGCGCATCGCTGGCGACGTCCGCAAGGTCCTGTACTCGGCGATCTCGAACGCTGAGAACAACCACAACCTCGACATCGACAACCTGTTTGTCGCCGAGGCTTTCGTGGGCAAGAACCTGGTGATGAAGCGCTTCGCGAGCCGTGCTCGCGGTCGCTCGTCGCGCATCCTGAAACCGTTCAGCGAGATCACGATCGTGGTCCGTGAAGCCGGCGAGGCCGCCTGATGGGACAGAAAATCAATCCGGTCGGTCTGCGCCTTGGCGTGAACCGCACGTGGGACAGCCGCTGGTTCGCCGGCGGCGCCGACTATGCTCGCCTGCTGCACCAGGACCTGAAGCTGCGTACGTGGCTGAAGGAACGCCTGGCCGCCGCTGGCGTGTCGCGCATCATCATCGAGCGTCCGCACAAGAAGTGCCGCGTGACGATCTATGCCGCCCGTCCGGGCGTCGTGATCGGCAAGAAGGGCGCTGACATCGAGAAGCTCCGCAAGGACATCTCGGCTCGCACTGAAGGCGAAGTTCACCTGAACATCGTCGAAGTCCGCAAGCCGGAAACTGACGCGCAGCTGATCGCTGAAAACATCGCACAGCAGCTGGAGCGCCGGATCGCCTTCCGTCGCGCCATGAAGCGTTCGATGCAGTCGGCGATGCGTCTGGGCGCCAAGGGCGTTCGGATCAACGTCTCGGGTCGTCTGGGCGGCGCTGAAATCGCTCGTATGGAATGGTACCGCGAAGGTCGCGTGCCGCTTCACACGCTGCGTGCCGACATCGACTACGGCTTCTACGAAGCCAAGACGACCTACGGCATCATTGGCGTGAAGGTCTGGGTCTTCAAGGGTGAGGTGCTCGAGCACGACCCGATGGCTCAGGACAAGCGCTGGGCCCAGGAAGCTTCGGGTCCGTCGTCCAACGAAGGCCGTGAGCGCGGCCCCCGCGGTGATCGCGGTCCGCGCCGTGGTCGTGAGGGCTGATAGGCCATGTTGCAACCGAAAAAGACCAAGTACCGCAAGGCCTTCAAGGGCCGCATCCATGGCGCCGCCAAGGGTGGTTTCTCGCTGAACTTCGGCTCCTACGGCCTGAAGACGGTGGAACCCGAGCGCATCACCGCGCGTCAGATCGAAGCGGCTCGCCGCGCGATCACGCGTCAGATGAAGCGTCAGGGCCGCGTCTGGATTCGCGTCTTCCCCGACCTGCCCGTCACGGGCAAGCCGGCTGAAGTCCGGATGGGTAAGGGCAAGGGCGCGGTGGATTACTGGGCGGCGCGTTGCCACCCGGGCCGTATCCTGTTCGAAATCGACGGCGTGCCGGACGACGTGGCTCGTGAAGCGCTGCGCCTCGGCGCCGCCAAGCTGCCGGTCCGCACCAAGGTGGTCACCCGCCTCGACGCCGGCATCGCTCACGTTGAGGAAGCCGCCTGATGACCAAGATCGCTGATCTGCGGGCTCAAACCCCGGACCAACTGGCCGACGAGCTGCTGAAGCTCAAGAAGGAACAGTTCAACCTGCGCTTCCAGGCCGCCACCGGCCAGATGGAAAAGACCCATCGGGTCTCGGAAGTGCGCAAGGACATCGCCCGTATTTCCACGCTTCTGCGTGCGAACCGCGCGGCGGGTTAAGGAAACACCTATGCCCAAACGTATTCTCGAAGGCGTGGTCGTGTCCGACAAGGGCGACAAGACCGTCGTCGTGAAGGTCGAGCGCACTCTGCTGCACCCGGTCCTGAAAAAGACGGTTCGCCTGTCCAAGAAGTACCACGCCCACGATGAGGCCAACGGCCTCAAAGTCGGCGACGTCGCGCGCATCGTCGAGTGCGCCCCCAAGTCCAAGCTGAAGCGTTGGGAAGTCGTTTCCCCCGCCTCGGCTTCCTAAAGAAAAGGATCGGATCCCATGATCCAGATGCAAACTAACCTGGAGGTGGCCGATAACTCGGGCGCTCGCCGGGTCATGTGCATCAAGGTGCTCGGCGGCTCGAAGCGCCGCTACGCCTCGGTGGGCGACACCATTGTCGCCTCGGTGAAGGAAGCTATCCCGCGCGGTCGCGTGAAGAAGGGCGACGTCGTTCGCGCCATCGTCGTTCGCACCGCCAAGGACATCCAGCGCAAGGACGGCTCGGTCATTCGTTTTGACAAGTCGGCCGCCGTCATCGTCAACAAGCAGAACGAGCCGGTCGGCACGCGTATCTTCGGCCCGGTTCCGCGCGAACTGCGCGCCAAGAACCACATGAAGATCATCTCGCTGGCTCCGGAGGTTCTGTAACCATGGCCGCCAAGATCAAGAAGGGCGACAACGTCGTCGTCCTGACCGGCAAGGACAAGGGACGCACCGGCCAGGTGCTGAAAGTCCTGCCGACCGAAAACCGCGTCGTCGTGCAAGGCGTCAACATGGTTCAGCGCCACACGCGCCCGACCCAGGCTGACCCGCAAGGCGGCATCAAGAACAAGGAAGCCTCGCTTCACCTGTCGAACGTCGCGATCGCCGACGCCAACGGCAAGGCGACCCGCGTCGGCTTCAAGGTCGAAGGCGACACGAAGGTTCGCTTCGCCAAGACCACGGGAGACGTCATCTAATGGCTGACACCAAGTACACGCCGCGTCTCAAGACCGAATATCAGGACCGCATCCGCGGCGCCCTGAAGGAAAAGTTCGGCTACACGAACGAGATGCAGATCCCCAAGCTGGACAAGATCGTCCTGAACATGGGCGTCGGTGAAGCTGTCGCGGACTCCAAGAAGGTCAACGCGGCCCTCAAGGATCTGACGGCCATCGCCGGTCAGAAGGCTGTGCCGACCAAGGCTCGTAACTCCATCGCCGGCTTCAAGCTGCGCGAAGGCATGGTCATCGGCGGCAAGGTCACGCTGCGCGGCGCCCAGATGTATGAGTTCCTGGACCGCTTCATCACGATCGCGCTGCCGCGCGTGAAGGATTTCCGTGGTCTGAAGGGCACCTCGTTCGACGGTCGCGGCAACTACGCCACGGGTCTGAAGGAGCACATCGTGTTCCCCGAGATCAACTACGACCAGATCGATCAGATGTGGGGCATGGACATCGTCGTCTGCACCACGGCCAAGACCGATGAGGAAGCCAAGGCTCTCCTCACCGAGTTCAATTTCCCGTTCATCAAGAACTGAGCGGGAAGGGAAGAGAACAATGGCTAAGAAAAGCGCCGTAAACCGTAACGAAGCCGTCAAGGCCCTGGTTGCGAAGTATGCCGCGAAGCGGGCCGCCCTGAAGGCGACCGCCAATGATGAGAGCCTGCCGCTGGAAGAGCGTTTCGACGCTCGCCTGAAGCTGGCCTCGCTGCCGCGCAACTCCGCGCCGACCCGTATTCGCAACCGTTGCGAAGTCACGGGCCGTCCGCGGGCTTACTATCGTAAGCTCAAGATGAGCCGGATCGCGCTGCGCGAGCTGGGCAACCTGGGGCAGATCCCCGGCCTGACCAAGTCGAGCTGGTAAGGGGAGCGAACAGACATGATGATCAACGATCCCCTGAGCGACATGATCGCTCGCATCAAGAACGCGGCGACCCGCAAGCGTTCCAAGGTGCTGACCCCCGCCTCGCGTCTGCGTCAGCGCGTCCTCGACGTGCTGCAGGACGAAGGTTACATCCGCGGCTATTCGCTGGTTCAGAACCCCGGCGAGTTCCCGCAGTTCGAGATCGAGCTGAAGTACTTCGACGGCCAGCCGGTGATCGCTGAGATCGCCCGCGTGTCGAAGCCTGGCCGCCGCGTCTACTCGGCCATCAACGATCTGAAGCCGATCAAGAACGGCCTCGGCATCTCGATCCTTTCGACTTCGAAGGGCGTCATGTCTGACGCCGCCGCTCGCGACGCTAACGTCGGCGGCGAAGTCCTCTGCAGGGTCTACTGATATGTCCCGTATTGGCAAGAAAACCATCGCTGTGCCGAAGGGCGTGACTGTCACGCTCGACGGCCAGACCGTCTCGGTCAAGGGTCCCAAGGGCGAACGCACCTGGACCGTGGCCGAAGAAATCGAAGTCAAGCAGGAAGGCGACGAACTGTCGCTGACCCCGCGTTCGGACACGCCTCGCGCTCGCGCGATGTGGGGTCTGTCGCGCACCCTGGTCGACAACATGGTCACCGGCGTGACCACGGGCTTCGAGAAGACCCTGGAACTGGTCGGCGTCGGCTACCGCGCTGCCCTGAAGGGTCAGTCGCTGTCGCTGCAGCTCGGCTTCTCGCATGAAGTCGACGTCGCGCCGCCGGCCGGCATCACCTTCGTCGTGCCCAAGCAGACCGAGATCAAGATCTCGGGCAACGACAAGCAAGTCGTCGGTGAAATCGCCGCCACCATCCGCAAGCTGCGTCCGCCGGAGCCTTACAAGGGCAAGGGCGTGCGCTACCAGGGCGAAACCGTCCGGCGCAAGGAAGGCAAGAAGAAGTAAGTCATGGCTCTTTCTCTGCAACAACAAGCCAAGCGCCGCGCCGAACGCAACCGTCGTCGCCTCAAGGCTGTCGCCAACGGTCGTCTGCGTCTGTCGGTCTTCCGTTCGGACAAGAACATCTCGGCCCAGATCATCGACGACGCCCAGGGCGTCACGGTGGCCGCCGCCTCGTCGCTGGAAGGCGGCAAGGGCTCCAAGGGTTCGGACGTCGCCGCTGCTGCGCTCATCGGCAAGCTGATCGCCGAACGCGCCATCGAGAAGGGCGTCAAGGACGTCGTCTTCGACCGTGGCGGCTACATCTATCACGGCCGCGTCAAGGCGCTGGCGGAGGCCGCGCGTGAAGCCGGCCTGAACTTCTAAGGGATCGAGAAGCATGGCTCGTGAACCCCAACGCGGACAAGGTGGTCAGAACCGCGACCGCCGCGACCGTAACGCCCCCGCTGTCGACGGCCCGGATTCGGACATCGTCGAGAAGCTGGTGCACATCAACCGCGTCGCCGCTACCGTTAAGGGCGGCCGTCGTTTCTCGTTCGCGGCCCTGATGGTCGTCGGCGACGGCAAGGGCCGCGTCGGCTTCGGTCATGGCAAGGCGCGCGAAGTGCCGGAAGCCATCCGCAAGGCGACCGAAGAAGCCAAGAAGACGATGATCCGCGTTCCGCTGCGCGAAAATCGCACCCTGCACCACGACGGCAACGGCCGTTGGGGCGCTGGCAAGATCATGATGCGCGCTGCCCCTCCCGGCACCGGCGTCATCGCCGGCGGTCCGATGCGTGCGGTCCTCGAAACCCTCGGCGTCCAGGACGTCGTCGGCAAGTCGACCGGCTCGTCGAACCCGTACAACATGATCCGCGCGACCTTCGAAGCTCTGAAGGTTCAATCGTCGCCGCGTCAGGTTGCTTCGAAGCGTGGCAAGAAGGTCGCTGACCTGATGGGCCGCCGCAACGACGGCGCCTCGGCGCCTGAAGCTGTCGAGGGCTGATAGACATGGCCAAGAAAGAACAAGCCACCGTCACGGTCCGCCAGACGGGCAGCCCGATCCGTCGCAAGTCGGATCAGCGCGCCACTCTGACGGGTCTGGGTCTGAACCGCGTCGGTCGTGAGTCGACGCTGGAAGACACCCCCTCGGTCCGCGGGATGATCGCCAAGGTCGCCCACATGGTCGAAGTGGTCGAAAAATAAGCAGATGCGCCCTCTCCCGATCCGGGGGAGGGCGTTTCTCTTTGAAGAAGCATCTTGCGATGCTGCGATGGGCCGCTTAGAAGCGGCCCTTCAATTTTTCCAACGCCGAGTCAGGATCGCCTTCGCGGCCTGGCGCTAGAACCCGAAAGGATCAGGCACATGAAACTGAACGAAATTCGCGACAACGAAGGCGCCCACAAGAAGCGTATGCGCGTCGGCCGCGGCCCGGGTTCGGGCAAGGGCAAGACCGCGGGTCGCGGCGTCAAGGGTCAGAAGTCGCGTTCGGGCGTCGCCATCGGCGGCTTCGAAGGCGGCCAGATGCCGCTGTACATGCGTATGCCGAAGCGCGGTTTCAACAACCCGAACGCGCTGAAGCTGGCTGAAGTGAACCTGTGGCGCGTGCAAGAAGCCATCGACGCCGGCAAGCTGGACGCCAAGGCTGAGATCAACGGCGCCGCCCTGGTGGCCGCCGGCGTGATCCGTCGCGTCAAGGACGGCGTCCGCATTCTGGGCGAAGGCGAACTGAAGGCCAAGCTGAACCTGGTCGTCTGGTCGGCCTCGGCCGGCGCCATCAAGGCCATCGAAGCCGCTGGCGGCAAGGTCGAGCAGCAGCGCATCGCCGCTGAAGCCAAGGCTGCCGCTCGCGTCGAGAAGCGCAACGCCGCCAAGGGCAAGGCTCCGGCCGCCAAGGCGCCGCTGGGCGACGCCAACAAGGTCTCGGCTCGCGCCAAGCGCGCCGCCGCCAAGGCCTAAAATCGATATCGTCATCCCGAGCGGACGCTGCTGAAGCGGCGTTCGCCGGGATCGTCCGAACCGGGATGACGAAAATCATGAAAGCGGCCCTCGCAAGACGGCCGCTTTCCGCCTATCTGACGACGGGCATAGTCGTGGGGACCGCCTAATGGCTTCGGCCGCTGAACAACTCGCCGCCAATATGAACATGGGCTCGTTCGCGAAAGCGACCGAGCTGCACAAACGCCTGCTGTTCACGCTGGGCGCGCTGCTGGTCTACCGGATCGGCACCTATGTTCCGATTCCGGGCATTAACTCCGAGGCCTTCCTGGCCTTCTTCCAGAACCCGGACGGCCAGCGCGGCATCCTGGACATGTTCAACATGTTCTCGGGCGGCGCAGTAGAACGGATGGCCGTCTTCGCGCTGAACGTGATGCCGTACATCTCGGCGTCGATCATCGTCCAGCTGATGGGCGCGGTTTATCCGCCCTGGGAGAAGCTGAAGAAGGAAGGCGGCGAAAGCGGCCGCAAGCAGCTGAACCAGTATACCCGCTATCTGACGGTCTTCCTGGCTCTGGCTCAGTCGTTCGGCATCGCCGTCGGCCTGAACGCCCAGCCTGGCCTGATCGACCAGCCGGGCCTGTTCTTCATCATCTCAACGGTCACTGTCCTGACCGGCGGCACCATGTTCCTGATGTGGCTGGGTGAGCAGGTGACGGCGCGCGGCGTCGGCAACGGCATCTCGCTGATCATTTTCGCGGGCATCGTGGCGGTTCTGCCGTCTACCGTGGCCCGTCTGCTGGGCCTGGCCCAGCAAGGCCAGATGTCGGCCTTCACCCTGCTGTTCATCGCCGTCATGGCCGTGGCCGTGATCGTCTTCATCGTCTTCATGGAGCGCGCCCAGCGCCGCCTTCTGATCCAGTATCCGAAGCGCCAGGAAGGCAACCGCATGACGGGCGGCGAACGCTCGTTCCTGCCGCTGAAGGTCAACACCGCCGGCGTCATCCCCGCCATCTTCGCCTCGTCGCTGCTGATGCTGCCGACGACGGTCGCCACCTTCACCGCCCAGGCCAATCTGCCCGAGTGGATGAGCTGGCTGCCGCTGGTGACGGCGCAACTGACGCACGGCCAGCCGCTGTTCATGATCCTGTATGCGGTCCTGATCGTCTTCTTCTGCTTCTTCTACACCTCGATCACCTTCAACCCCGAGGACACGGCCGAGAACCTGCGCAAGTACGGCGGCTTCCTGCCGGGCATCCGTCCGGGCAAGCGCACGGCCGAGTATCTGGACTATGTCCTGACGCGCCTGACGGTGATCGGCGCCGCCTACATCACCGCGGTCTGCCTGCTGCCCGAGTTCCTGGTCAGCAGCCTGGGCAACAGCCTCTACTTCGGAGGAACGTCTATCTTGATCGTCGTTTCGGTCACGATGGACACTGTGGCCCAGATTCAGTCCCAACTGCTGGCGCACCAGTACGAGGGCCTGATCAAGAAGGCCAAGCTGCGTGGTCGTGGCGGTCGGGGCGGCGCCGCCCCCGCCCGACGCTAATCGGGTAGGGGAGCCCGCAAGATGAACCTGATCCTGTTCGGGCCGCCCGCGGCCGGCAAGGGCACGCAAGCCAAGCGTCTGGTCGAGGAGCGGGGCATGATCCAGCTCTCGACCGGCGACATGCTGCGCGCGGCGATCGCCTCCGGCTCGGAACTGGGCCTCAAGGTCAAGGACGTCCTGGCCCGCGGCGACCTCGTCACCGACGAGATCGTCATCGCCCTGATCGAGGATCGCCTGCCGGAGGCCGAAGCCGCCGGCGGCGCCATCTTCGACGGCTTCCCGCGCAACGTGGCCCAGGCCGAAGCCCTGGACGCCATGCTGGCCAAGCGCGGCGCCAAGATCGACCATGTGGTTCGTCTCAAGGTCGACGACGCCGCCCTGACCGCCCGTATCGGCAAGCGTTTCGCCGAGCAGGGCCGCCCGGACGACAATCCCGAGACCTTCAAGGATCGTCTGGGAGTCTACAACGCCCAGACCGCCCCCCTGCTTCCCTACTATGAAGCCCAGGGCAAGCTGACCGAGATCGACGGCATGGGCGATATCGCCACGGTCGCCGCCGCCATTGACGGCGCCCTGGCCTGACACGCCTTTGATCTGAAGCGGGCGTTCAGGCGTTAGGGTCTGGGTATCGGCTTCCAGGGGCGCAGATGAACAGCAGGCCGCCGTCACGAAAAGCCAGGTTTGGCATGGCGGGCGTGGCGATCGGCGTCGGCGCGGCGCATCTGATGCTGTTCGGATTGCTGGGGCATCTGCGGCCTGCCATTACACCCACGCCCTTTTCGCGGCCGGTCGAGGTAGAACTCGTCCGGCCGTCGCCCGTTCAACCTCCGTCGGATCCGCCGCCGCCGAAGCCAGCGTCATCGACAGGGGGCGGGGCGCCCGCCGCCCCGTCGAGGGTTCATCTGCCGCCGATGAAGGACAAACGTCCGCCGGAACTGGCGGCGCCGCGCATGCCTGCGCCCGAGCCGTCTGTGGTCGTCGGCGTCGCGCCGACCTCCAGCCCGGCGCCGGGGCAGGGGTTGGGAGGGCAAGGGACCGGGGCGGGTGAGGGCGCGGGCGCCGGCGCTGGGCCTGGGACGGGCGACGGCCCCCGCGGCTGCTGCAAGGCCCTTCCAGGGGGCAGCTGCGACAACTGCATCCGCCAGAGGCCTTCCGTCAGCGTTTGAACGGCCGGGCCAGCATCGCTTGCCGCATTCGTCTCGACACCCGGCTCGAGGATTGCCGGCTTGTGGATGAGACGCCGCCGGGCAGGGGATTCGGTGCGGCGGCCCTTGCGGCCTCGGTTCATTTCCGCTTTCGTCCTCCTACGCGTGACGGGCGCCCTGTCGAGGGGCGCGAGATCACCGTGGGCGTGGAGTTTGGTCCGTGAGATCGGCGGAAGACCGGGCGCCCGTTGACGCCGATAGAATCCCCTGTATAAGAGCCGCTTCCGCGAAGGGCGCACACGTTCCAGGTCTGTTGACCGGAGCGGTTTCCGCGTCTGTTTAAGCGTATCTGGAGATTCTCGTGGCCCGTATCGCTGGCGTCAACATTCCGACCAACAAGCGCGTCGAAATCGCGCTTCAGTACATCCATGGCATCGGCGCGCACGCCGCCAAGGAAATCACCGCGAAGGTCGGCATTGAGCCCGCTCGCCGCGTCAACTCGCTGACTGATGCTGAAATCCTGCAGATCCGTGAAACGATCGACAAGGACCACACCGTCGAAGGCGACCTGCGTCGCGAAACCTCGATGAACATCAAGCGCCTGATGGACCTGGCCTGCTATCGCGGCCTGCGTCACCGCAAGGGCCTGCCGGTCCGTGGTCAGCGCACGCACACCAACGCCCGCACCCGCAAGGGCCCGGCCAAGCCGATCGCCGGCAAGAAGAAGTAAGAGAAAGAGCTGACCGATGGCTAAGGAACCGGGTCGCGTTAAGCGCCGCGAACGCAAGAACATCACGTCGGGCGTGGCTCACGTGAACGCCTCTTTCAACAACACCATGATCACGATCACGGACGCTCAGGGGAACGCGATTTCCTGGTCGTCGGCTGGTCACATGGGCTTCAAGGGCTCGCGCAAGTCGACCCCCTACGCCGCCCAGATGGCTGCTGAAGACGCTGGCAAGAAGGCTCAAGAGCACGGCGTGAAGACGCTGGAAGTCAACGTCTCGGGCCCGGGTTCCGGTCGTGAGTCGGCTCTTCGCGCTCTTCAGGCCGTGGGCATGACGATCACCACCATCCGCGACGTCACCCCGATGCCGCACAACGGTTGCCGTCCGCCCAAGCGTCGTCGCGTTTAATCGCGACAGCGTTTCAGGCACCCCCAATCTCCGTCGGCTCCACCATGGCCTCGTCGACAAGGCCGGAGCCGACGAAACCCGTTCGAGGGACTCTATGATCGAAAGAAACTGGCAAGAGCTGATCCGTCCCGAGAAGCCGCAAGTTGAGGGTGGCTCCGACCCGCTGCGCAAGGCGCGCCTGGTCGCTGAGCCTCTCGAGCGCGGTTTCGGCGTGACGCTCGGCAACGCGCTTCGCCGCGTTCTGCTGTCCTCGCTGCAAGGCGCGGCTGTCACCGCCATCCAGATCGACGGCGTCGTCCACGAGTTCTCGTCGCTGGAAGGCGTTCGTGAAGACGTGGTCGATATCGTCCTGAACATCAAGCAACTGGCGCTGCGCATGCACGCCGAAGGCCCCAAGCGCATGACTCTGCGCGCCACGGGCCCCGGCGTCGTCACGGCTGGCCAGATCGAAGTCCCGGCTGACATCGAGGTCCTGAACCCCGATCACGTCATCTGCACCCTGGACGACGGCGCTTCGATTCGCATGGAACTGACTGTCCAGAACGGCAAGGGCTACGTGGCCGCCGAACTGAACCGTCCGGAAGATGCGCCGATCGGCCTGATCGCCGTCGACGCCCTGTACTCGCCGGTCAAGCGCGTCGCCTATCGCGTCGAGCCGACCCGTCAGGGGCAGTCGATGGACTACGACAAGCTGATCCTGGAAGTTGAAACCAACGGCGCCGTCTCGCCGGTTGACGCGGTGGCCTATGCCGCCCGCATCCTGCAAGACCAGCTGCAGATCTTTATCACCTTCGATGAGCCGACCAAGGCTGTTGAGGCGACGGACGGCAAGCCCGACCTGCCCTTCAACCCGGCCCTGCTCAAGAAGGTTGACGAACTGGAGCTGTCGGTCCGCTCGGCCAACTGCCTGAAGAACGACAACATCGTCTACATCGGCGACTTGATCCAGAAGACCGAGGGCGAAATGCTTCGCACCCCGAACTTCGGCCGCAAGTCGCTGAACGAGATCAAGGAAGTTCTCGCGACGATGGGCCTGTCGCTCGGCATGGACGTGCCGAACTGGCCGCCCGAAAACATCGAAGATCTGGCCAAAAAGTTCGACGACCAGATCTGATCATCAACCCTCCGCCCAGCGCCAGTCGGCGCGGATGGGGCGGTTAGAATGAAAAGGCCCCAGGTCCCGCCCCCCTAGTTCAGGGCCGGAAACCAGGGTTGAGTAGGAGAGACCCCGATGCGCCACGGCGCCGCCTATCGCAAGCTCGGCCGTACGGTCAGCCACCGCCAAGCCATGTTCGCCAACATGGCCGCCTCGCTGATCAAGCACGAGCAGATCACGACCACCCTGCCGAAGGCGAAGGAACTGCGTCCCTTCGTCGAGAAGCTGGTCACGCTGGCTAAAAAGGGCGACCTGCACGCTCGTCGTCAGGCCATCAGCGCCGTCCGCGACGTGCCGCAAGTCGGCAAGCTGTTCGAGACGATCGGCCCGCGTTACGCCGAACGTTCGGGCGGTTACATCCGCATCATGAAGGCCGGCTTCCGTCACGGCGACAACGCCGCGATGGCCGTGATCGAGTTCGTCGATCGCGACGTTGATGCCAAGGGCAAGGACTCCGGTCCGGTCTTCGCCATCGAGGGCGACGAAGCCTGATCGGCTTCACCGTTTCCGGTGTAGAATGAAAGAAGGGCGGCGGGTTTCGGACCCGCCGCCCTTTTTGCTTGGGGGCGGCCGATGGATGACGGGATCAGGGTGTTGGCAGGCCAGCGGGTGTTCGTCTGCCCCGAGGACGGACCGCGTCTGGACGGCGAGGCCGCCGCATTGGACCTGATGGGGCGGCTGTGGGGGCTGGACGCGGACTGGGTGGCCGTACCGACCACCCTTCTGGGAGAGGACTTCCTGCATTTGAGGACGGGCGTCCTGGGCGGGGTCGTGCAGAAGTTCGTCAACTATCGTCTGAGGTTGGCCGTGATGGGCGACATCACGGAGGCGGTAGCGGCCAGCGACGCCCTGCGTGATTTTGTCCGAGAGGCAAATGCAAGCGGGCATGTCTGGTTCGTCGCTGATCTGGCGGAACTGGAGCAGCGATTGGCCAGGGGCGGGGGCGGTTGACCGATTGTCAGTTAGAGAACTTGCCGCGATACAGGCCCCATGACCCATCATCAGGACCGCATCGTTGTTTTCGTCCCCGCTCATCGGGACGCGTGGAAGCGGCTGAACACCGACTGGCTGATTGAAGGCGGGTTCGCGCTGGAGGCCAAGGATCATCTGACGCTGGATGATCCCGAGGGGCAGATTCTGTCCAGGGGCGGTCATATCTTCTTCGCCGAGCGCGACGGGCTTCCGGTCGGCTGCTGCGGCCTGATCGCCATGGCCGACGGCGGCTATGAGGTCACCAAGATGACCGTGCGGGCTGAGGCGAGGGGCGGGGGCCTGGCGCTGCGTCTGCTGCAGGCCTGCGAGGCGGCGGCGCGTGACGCCGGGGCGCACCGCCTCTATCTGGAAACCAGCTCTACGCTGGGGCCGGCGTTGGGGCTCTACGCCCGCTTCGGCTTCGTGCATCTGCCGCCGCAGCCGACGCCTTATGCGCGCGCAGATGTATGGATGGAAAAGCGGCTGTAGAAGCCGCTATTCCTTCGACAGGTCCTGACGCGAGAACCAGGCAATGGCTCCGGCCAAGGGAGCCAGCGTCCACAGGACCAGGCTGGTGACGGCCTTGATGGCGATACCGTCCGGCAGGGCCGCGCTTTCCATGCCGCCCTGAATAGTGGCCTTCAAGGCGTCGAAGGCCAGGCCGGGAGCCAGAAGTTGCATCAGCCAGTCGCCGGGTTCCAATCCCAGGGGGCCGGCAAGAGGGCCGCCGAGAAAGGCCTGGCCTACGCCGAGCACCAGAGGAACGAAGAGCGCGGCCAGCAACGATCGCGTCACGGTGGCGACCAGCAGGCTGACCATCAGGAATTGGACCACGCGAACGAAGGACAGCAGGAACAGCAGACCAAAGTCGGTTGCCTGTTCGGCGCCAAAGGTGAAGGTCATTGGGCGGTCTAGGATGGTGGCCTTGGCGACGTCGGCCATTGAAGCGGCCAGCAAGAAGACCAGCATGGCGGCCAGCGTCAGCAGCTTCACCACCCCGACCTTGCCTAGCAGAAGATTGGGGCGGCTGTTGCGGGCGCTGATCAGACGCCAGGTCTCCCAGCGATAGTCGCCGGCATAGAGGGTGGCGGCGCCGATCAGCAGGAAGGCGAGGATGGCTGGATTGGCCAGGTCGCCGGTGCTGCTGACGAGGGCCTGTCCCAGGTCCAGCGGGCCGCCCAGCCCGAGGGGCAGGTTGGCGCCGTTTATCTTGACCGCCCTGGACTGGATCACGAGCTGACCGATGATCGAGATCGCAAGGGCCATGACCGGCACGAAGAAGACGCTCCAGAAGACCGCAGTCCGGTTCTGAAGCAGGCGATAGGTTTCGGAGCGGATGGCGTCAGCCAGCATGGAGGGCCTCCCGGACCTGAGCATCGGTGCGCGCGGGGCCGGTCTCGGCCATGAAGACGCTTTCCAGATCGGCGCCGACCCAGCGGGCCTCGTCGATATCCACGCCCTGTTCGATCAGGGCGCGCAGCAGGGCGGGACCCTCGGTGCGGGGAATGGCGGCCAGAACGGCGTCGCCGTCCAGCGTCGCCTTGTCTCCGAGAACTGCCATGATCTTGGCCAGCGGCGTGGCGGAAAGGCGCAGGCGCTCGCCCGAGGCTGTCAGTTCGCTGACCTTGCCTTCGGCGGCCAGGGCGCCTCGATTGAAGATGGCCACCCGGTCGCAGATGCGCTGGACCTCGAGCAACTGGTGGCTGGCCAGGATGATGGTCACGCCGTCGTCGTCGGCCAGGCTGCGGATCAGGGCGCGCATTTCCTGGATGCCGGGCGGGTCCATGCCGCTGGTCGGTTCATCGAGGATGACGAGATCCGGCCTGGTCATCAGGGCGGCGGCGACGCCGAGGCGCTGCAGCATGCCGACCGAGAAGCCGCGCACCCGGCGGTTGGCGGCCTCGGTCAGGCCGACGCGGTCCAGCCAGGCGTCGATGGCGGCGTCCTTGCTCATGCCATGCGCGAGGGCCAGCCATTCCAGCACCTGACGCGCGGTCATGTAGGGCGGGAAGCGCGGCGTCTCGATCATGGAGCCGACACGGCGCATGACGGCGGGATCGCCCGCATGCTGGCCCAGCACCCGGACCTGTCCGGCGGTAGGCCTGATCAGGCCCAGCAGGATGCGGAACAGGGTGGACTTGCCGGCGCCGTTCGGGCCCAGCACGCCGTAAACCCCGCCGCGCGGGATGCTCAGGCTTAATCCGTCCAGGGCGCGCACGGCGCCATAGGTCTTGCTCAGGCCGGTCGTTTCGATAACAGCGGTCATGCGGCAGAGCTTGGCCCGGTGGGGACAAGCCGACAAGCCGTCTTCCGCCTGTTGCAGATTAAGCTTAGGCAATCTTCCCGAAGTCGCTTCGGAGTTCCCCATGTTTTCTCGCGTCGCGGGTCTGTGTCTGGCCCTGCTGTTGAGCGCCTGCGCCACTACGCCGGTCGTCGTGCCCAGGTCGGCTGAACCGCCTCTGGTCATGCTGATTTCCATTGACGGTTTCCGCGCCGACTATCTGGACCGGGGGATCACGCCCAACCTGTCGCGACTGGCGGGCGAGGGAGCGACGGGGCCGATGCGGCCGTCCTTTCCCAGCGTGACCTTCCCCAACCACTATACGCTGGTGACGGGCCTGCACCCCGACCACCACGGCATTGTCGGCAACAACATGGTGGATGCCGAGCTGGGTCGCTTCTCGCTGGGCAACAAGCAGGCCGTCACCGACCGCCGCTGGTGGGATCAGGGCGAGCCGATCTGGGTCTCGGCCGAGAAGGCGGGCGTCAAGACCGCCACCATGTTCTGGCCGGGATCTGAGGCCGATATTCGCGGCGTGCGTCCGACCTACTGGACGACCTTCGACCAGGGCATGCCGGGTGACGCGCGTGTGGATCGCGTGCTGGGATGGATGGACCTGTCGGCGGATCAGCGGCCGCAGCTGACCACCCTCTATTTCGACATCGTCGACACCCAGGGCCACCACAACGGCCCCGACGCGCCCGAGACCGCCGAGGCCATCCGTTCGGTCGACGCCTCCATCGGCCGTCTGGTCGAGGGGCTGAAGGCGCGGGGTCTGTATGAACGCACGGTTCTGGTGGTGGTGTCCGATCACGGCATGGCCGCCACCTCGCCCGAGCGCGTGACCTGGATCGACGACCTGATTGACCCGGCGGCGATCCAGATCGTCTATTCCGGCGCCGTCAGCTTTCTGAACCCCGCCCCGGGCCGGGAGGCCGAGGTTGAGGCGGCGCTGCTGGGCTCGCGCCCGCATCTGGACTGCTGGAAGAAGAGCGAGATCCCGGCCCGGTTCGTCCTGGGTTCCAACCCGCGTGTTTCGGCCATTGTCTGCGCCTCGGAGCCGGGCTGGACCTTGACGACGAAGGCGCGTCCCGTGACCAGGGCGGGCGGGGCGCACGGCTATGACAATTTCTCGCCGGACATGGCGGCCATCTTCATCGCCCGTGGACCGGGGGTGGTTCAGGGGCGGCGACTGCGTGATCTGGACAGCGTCGATGTGCAGCCCTTCCTGGCCCGTATTCTGGGCGTGGACGCCCCACTAGGCGATGGTCGACCGGAAGACACGCTATCGGTGACGTCACGCTGATCCCCGCGTAAAAGAGCGCTCCAACAGATCGGCGTTCCATGTCCCTGCATCACCCCAAGGTCCGCCGCGCGGCGATGGCCTTCATCTTCGTCACGGCGGTGCTCGACATCGTGGCCATGGGGATTGTCATCCCTGTCCTGCCGCATCTGATCGAGGAGTTTGTCGGCTCCAATGCGCGGGCGGGACTGCTGAACGGGGTCTTCGTGGCCCTGTGGGCCGGGATGCAGTTCCTGGCCTCGCCGGTCATCGGTTCGTTGTCGGATCAGTACGGGCGTCGTCCGGTTATTCTGATCAGCTGTGCCGGGCTGGCGGCGGACTATGTGCTGATGGCGCTGGCGCCCAATCTGTGGTGGCTGGCGGTCGGACGGCTGATCGCGGGCGTCACCTCGTCCAGTTTCACGACCATCTACGCCTACATGGCCGACATCACCGAGCCGGAAAAGCGGGCGCGGGCCTATGGCCTGATCGGGGCGGCCTTCTCGGGTGGGTTCGTGCTGGGGCCGGTGCTGGGTGGGTTCCTCGGCGAGTTCGGGCCGCGCGTGCCCTTCTGGGTGGCGGGCGGTCTGTCGGGCGTGGCCTTCCTCTATGGACTGTTCATTCTGCCCGAGAGCCTGGCGCCCGAAAAACGCATGCCCTTCAGCTGGCGGCGCGCCAATCCTGTCGGAGCCATGATCCTGCTGAAACGGCATGCCGAACTGACCGGCCTCGCGGTCGTGAACTTCCTGCTCTATTTCGCCCACCACGTCTTCTCGGCGGTCTTCGTCCTTTATGCCGGTCTGAGATACGACTGGGGGCCGTGGCAGGTGGGAATGTTGCTGGCCCTGGTGGGGGTGCTGGACATGATCGTTCAGGGTGTCCTCGTCGGGCCGGTGTCGAAGCGGTTCGGCGACCGGGCGACCATGGTGTTCGGCCTTTGCGGCGGGACGGTCGGCATCGCCCTGATGGGGTGGGCGCCGACAGGCGTGGCCTTCATCATAGCCATGCTGCCCAACGCCCTGTGGGGCCTGGCCATGCCGACCTTGCAATCCCTGATGACCCGGCGCGTCAGCGAGAGCGAGCAGGGCCAGTTGCAAGGCGCCAACATGAGCGTCGCCTCCATCGCGGGCGTGGCCTCGCCGCTGTTCTTCGGCTGGGTCTATTCGGTGTCGGTGGGCGAGGGCTTTGGGCCGATGACGGCATGGTTGCGGGGCCTCGGCATCGACGCGAAACTGGCGTCCGCGGCGGTGGACGCCATTTCGACGCCTGGCCTAGCCTTCTATCTAGCAGCTGTCGCCCTGGCCTTGGCGGCGCTGATCGGCTGGATCACCGCGCGCAGGGCGGAACGGGACGAGGTCACGGTCGTTTGATCGCGAGTGGCGTCAGGCTTGGCCGTTGGCCTTGATCCTGTCCCAAAACCGTTGCGCAATGCCTTGTAAACTCAGCCTTCCGAACGAGACCGGGACGAGATGAAGACTTCCAGACTGGCCATCGCCGCCGCCTTGATGCTGTCCGCCTGCGGCCAGCCGCAACCGTCAAAGGCGCAGGAGGGGATCTTCGCCGAGCAGCCGCGTCAGGCCCCGCGCGACGCCGGAACCATGAAGTCCAGCTTTGCGCCTGTGGTGCGCGAGGCCGCGCCCGCCGTGGTCAATATCTCGGCGCGTGGCGTGCAGCAGGTTCGCGATCCCTTCTTCGAGCTGTTCGGCGGCGGACCGCAGTCGCGGGTGACCGGCTCGATCGGTTCGGGCGTCATCGTGCGCGCGGACGGGGTGGTGGTGACCAACAACCACGTCATCCAGAACATGCAGCAGATCCGCGTCACCCTGAACGACCGGCGCGAATATCCGGCGCGCGTTCTGCTGGCCGACGAGCGGTCCGACATCGCCGTCCTGCAACTGGAACAGGTGGACGGCGACCTGCCGGTACTGCGTATCGACGATCAGGAAGAGCAGCAGGTCGGGGATCTGGTCCTGGCCATCGGCAATCCGTTCGGCGTCGGCCAGACGGTGACCAACGGCATCATCTCGGCGGTGAATCGCACCGAGACGGGGATCAGTGATTCCGGTTCCTTCATCCAGACCGACGCGGCGATCAATCCTGGCAATTCGGGCGGCGCCCTGGTCGACATGGACGGCGACCTGATCGGCATCAACACCGCTATCTTCTCGCGCACCGGCTCCTCGACCGGGGTCGGCTTTGCGGTGCCGGCGACCATGGTGAAGCGGGTGGTGGATTCCGCCATTGGCGGGGCCAAGTCCGTCGTGCGGCCGTGGCTGGGCGTGAAGGGCGACACCGTCAGCGCCGACATTGCCCGCAGCCTGGGCCTGTCGCGGCCTCAGGGCCTGATCATCACCGAGGTCTATCCCCAGGGACCGGGTGCGCGCGCCGGGCTGGAGCAGGGCGACGTCATCACCGCCGTCGATGGGGCCGAGATCAATGACCAGGGCGGCCTGAACTTCCGCGTCGGCACCCGCTCGCCCAATGACACGGTGGCCGTGACCATCCTGCGTGACGGACGCACCCAGACGGTCAACGCCCGTGTTTCGACCCTGCCGGGCGACGCCGACCCCGGTCAGGGCGCGACCGTGGGGCAGGGAGCATTGGCCGGACTGCAGGGCGTGGCGTTGAATCCGGCCCTGGCCGACCGTCTGGGCGGCGATCCCTTCACCAGCGGCGTGGTCGTGACCGGCTTGCAGCGCAACAGCGTCCCCGCGCGCATCGGCTTGCGCCCCAACGACCTGATCGTTCAGGTGGACGGCCGTCCGGCGACCTCGGTCGCCGCCCTGGCGCGGGCGCAACGCGGCTCAGAACTGACCATCGTGCGCGGCGGCCGCAAGCTGACGGGGCGGTTGCCGTAGAAGGGCGGTGACGGAGCTCAGCTCCTCTTCCGGCCGCCGATGGACCAGGTGTGGCCGAAGGGGTCGCGGAGCTGACCATAGCGGTCGCCCCAGAACTGATCCTCCAGCGGCATGACGGGGATGGCGCCCGCCACCAGAGCGCGGTTCCACCATTCGTCGGGATCATCGACCTGAAGGTGCAGGGTGACGCCCTTGGGCGTGATGTCGGCCTCGCCGGTCCATTCGGGGAACTCGTCGGCCAGCATCAGGCTGGCGCCATTGATCTTGAGGTGTGCGTGCATCAGCCGCTCGCCGTCCTCGGCGGGCATCCGCATGATCTCCTCGGCGCCGAAGGCCCGGCCGTAGAACTCGATGGCCGCCGCGCCGCCGCGCGAGGGAATGGTCAGATGGGGCGTGACGCCGCCCGTGGGACCCTGGTTCGGCTGGGGTTCGGACATGGTTCCTCCGTTCGGGACGGTAGAAGTGCGTGTATTCGCCTGAACGAACGCCTATCTAGGCTGTTCCATGACTGACCTGTTTGAAGCCGCCGGCATCCACGCCCCTGACGCCCCCTTGGCCGACCGTCTGCGCCCGCAGACGCTGGAGCAGGTGGTGGGCCAGGACCATCTGCTGGGCGAGGGCGGGCCGATCCGCCGCATGATCGAGGCCGGGCGTCTGGGCTCCATGATCCTGTGGGGGCCGCCGGGGACCGGCAAGACCACCATCGCCCGGCTTCTGGCCAAGGCGGCGGGCTATGAATACCAGTCGATCAGCGCCGTCTTCTCGGGCGTCGCCGACCTGAAGAAGGCGTTCGAGGCCGCGCGGATGCGCCGCGCCGCGGGTCAGCAGACCCTGCTGTTCGTGGACGAGATCCACCGCTTCAACCGCGCCCAGCAGGACGGCTTCCTGCCCTTCGTCGAGGAAGGGATCGTCACCCTGGTCGGCGCCACGACCGAGAACCCGAGCTTCGAGCTGAACGGGGCGCTGCTGTCGCGGAGCCAAGTCTATGTGCTGAAGCGTCTGGACGATGCGGCGCTGGATCAACTGTTGGACCGGGCGGCGGCCCTGATGGAGCGGCCTCTGCCGCTGACGTCCGAGGCGCGTCAGGCCATGCTGGCCCTGGCCGATGGCGACGGCCGCTATCTGCTGACCATGTCCGAGGTTCTGTTCGACCTGCCCGAGGGCGAGTTGCTGGACGTTCAGGGCCTGGCCGGCGTGCTTCAGAAACGCGCGCCCGCCTACGACAAGTCGCGCGAGGAGCACTACAACCTCATATCCGCCCTGCATAAGTCGGTGCGCGGATCGGACCCGGACGCGGCCCTCTACTGGCTGGCGCGGATGCTGAACGGGGGCGAGGACCCGCTCTATCTGGCGCGGCGGATCGTGCGGATGGCGGTCGAGGACATCGGACAGGCCGATCCCCTGTCCATCCTGGTCGCCAACGCCGCCAAGGACACCTACGACTTCCTCGGCAGCCCCGAAGGCGAACTAGCCCTGGCCCAGGCGGTGGTCCATCTGGCCACGGCGCCCAAGTCGGTGGGGGTCTATGAGGCCTTCAAGGCGGCGAAGAAGGCGGCGCATGAGACCGGCTCCCTGATGCCGCCCGCCCATATCCGCAACGCCCCGACCAAGCTGATGAAACAGCTCGGCTACGGCAAGGGGTACCAGTACGATCCCGACACGCCCGAGGGCTTTTCCGGCGCCAACTTCTTCCCCGACGAGATGGAACGCCGCACCTTCTACAAGCCGAAAGGCGAGGGCCACGAAGAGAAGGTCAAGGCGCGACTGGAACGCTGGGCGGCCTTGCGGGAACGGGCGCAGAGGGAAGGCTGAGTCTTTCCTCCTCATGGGGAGGAAAGGCAGAGTGATCGCCGTTCATTGTTAAGCATGGCCGTTCGGGCTTAGCCTGTCCCTCATCGGCAACCTGGGGAGGGAACAATGACCGATATCGCACGACGGGCGGCGACGCCCTGGCATCTGTGGCTGGTAGGCCTGCTGTCACTGGCCTGGAACGGCTATGGCGCGTTCGACTTCATCCAGACCACGACGCGGGGCGAGGCCTATATGCGGGCGTCCGGCTTTGACGACGCCATGATCGCCTATTTCACCGCCATGCCGACGTGGATGTATGCGCCGTGGATCATGGGGGTCTGGGGCGCGGTTCTGGGGTCGTTGCTCTTGCTGGCGCGCAGCCGTTGGGCGGTCCCCGCCTACGCCGTCTCCCTGATCGGGGCGGTGGTCAGTCTGATCTATCAGAAGGCGCTCAATCCGCCGCCGCCGCTGCCGGAGGCGGTGAAGATGATGGAATGGATGCCCTATGGCATCGTGGTCATCGCCCTGTTGCTGCTCTGGTACGCTTGGACCATGGCGAAGAAGGGCGTCCTCCGCTAAAGGCTCGGCGGGTGAAAACCCGCCAGCCCGCTTCCCTGACCGAAGAAGACATCGCCGCCGTCCGTTCGTGGGTCATCCACGAGGACGCGCACATCATCGCCTTCAACAAGCCGTCCGGCCTGTCGAGCCAGGGCGGACGCATCCAGGCCCATACCCTGGACGACCTTCTGTGGGCCTTTGCGCGCTCAAACGGCAAGCGGCCTGAGCTGGTGCACCGGCTGGACCGCGACACCTCGGGCGTCATCCTGGCGGCCAAGACCAAGCCCGCCGCCGGGTTCCTGGGCAAGGCCATGCAGATGCGCCGCTTCCAGAAGACCTATCTGGCCCTGGTGTCCTCGGCTCCCGAGCCGAAGTCGGGTCGCATCACCGCCGCCCTGCGCCGTGAAGAGATCGGGCGTGAATCCTATATGCGGGTGGTCGAGTTCGACGCCCCGGGCGCGCAGGGCGCCGTCAGCGGCTATCGCACCCTGGCCGCCAGCGAGGATGGCGCTTTGGTCGAGTTGTCGCCCGAGACGGGGCGGATGCACCAGCTGCGGGTCCATATGGCCTCGATCGGTCGGCCACTGGTTGGCGACGTGCGCTATGGCGGCGCGCTGACCTTCGCCGGTCGCGGCGCTCCGCGCCTGATGCTGCACGCGGCCAGACTGTCCTTCCCGCACCCCGAAGGCGGCGAGCGCGTGACGCTGGAAGCGGCTCCGCCCGAGGATTTTGCCGCCTTGAAAGCGGCGGCGGGGCTCTAGCCGGTTCAGCCTCTGTTCAGCTTCACGGCGGAACATCCCGACGGGCCCGGCGCTAATCGGGCAGGGAGAACGGCATGAAACGTCTGACCTTCGGCCTGATCGCGGTTTCGGCTCTGGCGCTGAGCGCCTGCGCCAGCCTGGCCCCCTATGGCCCGCAGCAATCGGCGCGGGGGCAGGGGTTCAGCGAGCAGCAGATCGAATCCAACCGTTTCCGCGTCACCTACAACGGCGTCGGCGCAGCCGGCCCGGTGGTCGATCGCGCCCTGTTTCGCGCGGGGCAACTGACCGTGGATCAGGGCTATGACTGGTTCGAGGTGACGCAGCGCTGGATCGACGGCCGTCCCGACAGCGCCGGCGGCGTGCGCCCCAGCGTCTCGATTGGGGCGGGGTCCAGCCGGTACGGCGGCTATCGCTCATCGGGCGTCGGTGTCGGCCTGGGCTTCGATCTCAGCGGGCCGCAGCCGACCTCGACCACGCTCGAGATCGTCATGGGACGCGGCGCCAAGCCGGATCGGCCCGACGCTTATGACGCGCGCCGGGTTCAGGACGCGATCCGGTCGCGGCTATAGCCGCACGAAGGCGCGAGCTCGAGAAGGCCGGGCGGCGGGCGGATGGCTGCCGCGATTACTGACGCTTGGCCCGGACGGCGGGGTTGTTGGCGACCTTGAGCATATAGCTGCCCATGGCGGCCCGACGGATTTTGACGGGCAGACCCGCGGAAGCGCGGAACTGTAGAGGCGTGGTGTCGATCTGACGCCAGGTTGATCCATCGGCGAGATAGAAGGTCCAGCCTGCGCCGGCGACGTAGGAGGCCCGTTCCAGGGTGGTTTCGACCTCGTCCAGCTGGCTGCGTTCGCCGCCCAGAAGGCTGGATACGTCTGGCAGGGCGAAGCCGAAAAGCGCGCGGTTCGTCTCCAGCACGCGCCGCCGCTCGACAACGACGATTTCTCCCGTCTGTTCGGCGAGGCGCAAGGAATCAGCTGCTGCATCGTAGCAGGCGAGCCGCGTGCTGGTTTCGGCCAATGAGCGGCAGTCGAGCAGCCGTTGCATCGCCGGGGCCGTCGGCGAGCTCGCGCTCTGCGCATAACCTTGATCTGTATGCAGCGAAACCGCAAAAAACAGTCCGGATGCGACGAGAATTTTTCTCGTAACGGCGTTCATGTGGTGTTCCTTGTCGATAATCCGGCGAATGGCGCTTCAAGTTTACCTTGCGCAACCTGTCGTTAAAGCGTGTCTACTTTGCGACATATGGGGCGCCATGTTTTTACAGCTAAGTAATTTCGTGGCGTAAATTGGACTGCTTGTCGTAATCCGTCTGCCTATTGATGGGCGAGTCTAGGACTTGGTTCCCATCAGAATTCCGGGCGGTAGCAGGAACCTTTGCTTTATCGTCCTTCGTCAGGAGAGGGTTAAACTTGACCAACAAACGTGAGCGGCTTCTGGCCACGACGATGATCGCCGGCTTTGCGCTGGCGGGCCTCGCCGCGCCGGCCATGGCCCAGTCCCAGACTGCTGAAGAGCAGACGACCCAGGTCGGCGAAATCGTCGTCACCGGTTCGCGGATTGCGCGCCAGGACTATCAATCGACCAGCCCGATCGTGACGGTCGACACCCAGGACTTCCAGGCGACGGGTTCGGTCACGATCGACAGCCTGCTGAACGACATGCCGCAGTTCGTGCCGTCGATCAGCTCGACCTCGAACAACCCCTCGAACGGCGGTCAGGCCAACCTGAACCTCCGCGGTCTGGGCACGGCTCGCACCCTGGTGCTGATGAACGGCCGTCGCGTCGTGCCGTCGAACGCCAGTGGCGTGGTTGACGTCAACATCCTGCCCACCGCCCTGATCAAGAACATCGAAGTCATTTCCGGCGGCGCCTCGGCGGCCTATGGTTCGGACGCTCTGGCCGGCGTGGCCAACTTCATCCTGAACGACAGCTTCGAAGGCGTTCAGGTCGACGTCCAGTACGGTGAAACCGATCGCAGCGACGGAACGACCGAGAGCTACTCGCTGACTGTCGGCGGCAACTTCGCCGACGACCGGGGCAACATGGTCCTGTCGCTGAGCCGTTCGACCCGCGCCCAGATCTACAACGGTGCTCGTGACTGGTCCTCGATCTCGGGCGCTTCGGGCACCACGCCGCTGGGCTCGACCACGTTCGACGCCAACAACCTGCCCACGCAGGCCTTCGTCAACGGCTATTTCGGCACCCCGACCGTCTGCCCGACGGGCACCAACCCGACGGCGCCTTGCATCGGTAACTCGAGCCAGTTCGGTTTCAACAACGACGGCTCGCTGTTCAGCTATGTGCTGACGCGTAACTTCAAGAGCCCGGGCGGCATCACCTATGATGGCTTCGCTCAGCCTGGCGTGGGCACCTATGCCTTCAACACCGGCGCTCTGAACTCGCTGCAACTGCCGCTGGATCGCTGGAGCGCCTATGCCGGTGGTCGTTACACGATCAACGACAATGCCGAGGTCTATTCGAACCTGCTGTTCACGCAGTACGAAGCGCAGCAGGAACTGGCCGCCACGCCCGCCGCGAACAACGTTCCTGGCACGGGCTTCCGCGTCCCCTCGACCAACCCCTTCATCGGCGCGACGCTGCGTTCCTTCCTGAACTCGCGTCCGAATCCGAACAGCTCGTTCCTGCTGAACAAGCGTTTCACCGAAGTCGGCGGCCGGATCGGCAACGATCGGTATAACGTCTATCAGCTGACGACCGGCATTCGTGGTGAAGTGCCGCAAAGCCGCTGGACCTATGACGTCTACGCCCAGTACGGCCGCGTCGACAACACCACCACCCAGATGGGCAACGTGTCGCGCTCGGCGGTTCAGCGTCTGCTGGATGCGCCCGACGGCGGCGCCAGCCTCTGCGCCGGCGGTTTCAACCCGTTCGGCGAATCCAACCTGTCGCCGTCGTGCGTGGCCTATATTTCGCGCACGGGTCAAAACACCACCGTGTCGGAGCAGACGGTCGTTGAAGGCTCGCTGCAAGGCCAGCTGTTCACGCTTCCGGCGGGTGAAGTTCGCGGCGCCTTCGGCGTGCAATATCGTCAGGACAACTACGCCTTCCGTCCGGACGCCTCGCTGGCCCAGAGCAACCCTGTCGTGGCCCGTCCGGACGGCGGTTCCAACGGTGGTTCGGAAATCGCTGGCTTCAACCCCTCGCAGGCTCTGAGCGGCTCGACGAACTCCAAGGAAGTGTTCGCCGAAGTTCTGGTGCCGGTTCTGGCTGACCTGCCGTTCATCCAGCAGCTCGACCTGACGCTGGGCTACCGCTACTCGGACTACAACACGATCGGCGGCGTTTCGGCCTACAAGGCTGACGTGGAATGGCAGATCGTGGACGGTCTGCGCTTCCGCGGCGGCGCCAACCGCGCCGTTCGTGCTCCGTCGATCGGCGAACTGTTCGCGCCGACCAACACCAGCTTCCCCTCGGTCGGTACGCCTTCGGCTACGGGCCTGTCGGGCGACCCCTGCGATATTCGCAGCAGCTACCGCAACGGCGCCAACGCCGCCAAGGTCCGGGATCTCTGCCTGGCTCAAGGCATCTCGTCGGCTTCGATCGACAGCTACCAGTTCGGCAACAACCAGGTGTCGGGCATCACGGGCGGCAACGTGAACCTGGAAGAAGAAACCGCGGACACCTGGTCGGCCGGTCTCGTCTATCAGTCGCGCTTCCAGCACCCGCTGCTGTCGGGCTTCTCGGCCTCGATCGACTACTACAACATCGAGATCACCAACGTGATCGGCACCGTCGGCGCTGCGGCCCAGCTGCAGGGCTGCTACAACGCTCAAGGTCAAAACCCGACCTACGATCCGAACAACGGCTACTGCCAGCTGTTCGCGCGTGACCCGCTGACCGGCAACGTGACGCAGGCCCGCGAGCTGAACCAGAACCTGGCCACGCTGAAGACCTCGGGCGTCGATGCCCAGTTCGACTGGCGCGTGCAACTGGCTGACGCCGGTCTGCCCGATTGGGGTGCGCTGAGCGCCAACGTCGTCGTTGGCTGGCTGAGCGACTGGCAGCGCCAGGACACCGCTGGCGGTCCGTTCATCAACCGCACGGGCACCATTGACAGCGTCTTCGGCAACACCTTCCCCGAGTGGAAGATGCTGTCGTCGCTGAACTGGTCGATGGGGGCGTTTGGCGCCGGCGTCCGTTGGCGTCGCGTGGGTGAGATGACCCAGTTCGGCACCACCACGGTGCTGGAGCCGCTGCACTACTTCGACCTGAACGGGTCGTGGGCGGTCAACGATACGGTCGTCCTGCGTGCAGGCGTGAACAACCTGACCGACGAAGATCCCCGGACCTATTCGCCGGGCGTTCAGGCCAACACCGATCCGTCGACCTACGACGTGCTCGGCCGCCGCTACTACGTCGGCCTGACCGCGCGCTTCTAAGCCCGGTCAGTTTCAAGAGAGGGCGGCGGGTTTCGACCCGCCGCCCTTTTTGATTCCGGGGAGCCGCCGAGCCGGAGCGGGTTTCTCCATCGCCTGCATGATTTTCGCCAAACCTGACCACGCGGTGTAGAAGCCCGGCATGATGCAAATTCTTCTTGTCGCCGCCGGCGGCGCCCTGGGGGCCATGGCCCGCTATGGGCTGGGTCTGACGGTCGGGCGGTTCGCGCCGGGCGCAGCGTGGCCATGGGCGACCATGACCGCCAATATCACCGGCGGCCTGCTGATGGGGCTGTTGGCCGGGTGGCTGGCGCTGAAGGCGGGCGCGGGGCAGGAGAGCATCCGTCTGTTCGCCGCCGTTGGCCTGCTGGGCGGCTTCACCACCTTTTCGGCCTTTTCGCTGGAAGCGGCGCTGATGATCGAACGCCGTGAACTGGCCACGGCTTTCGTCTATGTGGCGGGTTCGGTGGTTGTTTCCATCGCCGCCCTGTTCGTCGGCCTGATGATCGCGCGCAAACTGTTTACCGGAGTGGGCGCATGAGCCGCGAAGTCCAGACCCTCTACGTCGCCGAAGACGAGCACGACATCCGCCTGGACCGGTGGTTCAAGCGCCGCTGGCCGCATCTGACTCACATCCAGGTCGAGAAGATGGCCCGCAGCGGCCAGATCCGCGTCGATGGTTCGCGGGTCAAGCCGCAGGATCGTCTGACCGCCGGGGCCGCCGTGCGCGTGCCGCCTCTGCCCGAAGCCAATCCGCGCAAGCCGGGCGACCTGCATGAACTGACCGAGCGCGACGTGGCCTACGCCAAGTCGCTGGTCCTCTATGAAGACGACATGGTCATCGCCCTGAACAAGCCGCACGGCCTGGCCGTGCAGGGTGGCACCAAGACGACCAAGCACGTCGACCGTCTGCTGTCGGCCTGGGGCGAGGGGATGGACCGGCCGCGTCTGGTCCACCGTCTGGACCGCGACACCTCGGGCGTGCTGCTGCTGGGCAAGGGGCCCGAGGCGGCCAAGCGTCTGGCCGGGGCTTTCGCCCGGCGTCAGGCCAAGAAGACCTATTGGGCCATCGTCATCGGCAACCCCAAGCCGACGCACGGTCAGATCGACATGGCGCTGAAGAAGACCGGCATCAACGACTTCGAGATGATGCGTCCCGCCGAACCCAAGGACCCCAAGGGCGAGCCGGCCGAGACCGCCTTCGCCACCATCAGCCGTGCCGCCCACCGCGCGGCCTGGATGGCGCTGCGTCCATTCACTGGTCGCACGCACCAGCTGCGCGCCCACATGGCCGCCATAGGCCACCCCATCCTGGGCGATCCCAAGTATGGGGACGAGAAGTCGCGCGAGCTGTCCGGCGTGCTGAAGCTGCAACTGCACGCCCGCCGGATCGAGCTGGACCATCCGCGCGGCGGCAAGTTGATCGTCGAGGCGCCGCTGAGTCCTGAAATGAAGGCTGGCTTCGCCCACTTCGGTTTCTCCGAGGATGAAAGCGACGTGGACCCCTTCGAAGGGGTCAAGCGCCAGCGATGAGCCATGACGGTCGTTCCAGCCCTGAGCGCGCGGCCATCGACCGTTTGATTGCTGCTGGCCGCCTTGATGAGGCTCTGGCCGCGTTGCGCGTGGCGCCGGATGCGGCGGCGACCTGGCCTTTGCAGGCTGACCTTCTCAAGCAACTGGGGCGTTTGGACGAAGCTCTGGCGTTGCGCTTCGCCCAGGTGAAGGCTCGACCGACTAGCAGTGTGTCGGAGCATAATCTGGCGGCGCTCCTGGGCGACATGCATCGACACGTTGAGGCCGAGGCCGCAGTCCGTCGCGCTTTCGCCAAGGGCGGTGACGCGCCGGAAACCTGGCTGGTGCTGGCTCGGTCGCTGGCAGGGCAGGAGAAGGGCGACGACGCGGAACAGGCCTATCGTCAGGCAGTGTCGCGTCGTCCGACCCATGTCGAAGCCCTGCGTGAATTGGCGCAACTGATCTGGATGCGAACCGCCGACGCCACGCGTGCCCTGGCGCCGGTTCGCGAGGCGCTGGATCGTGCACCCGGCGACAGCGGGGTGCGCTGTCTGTTGGGTCTACTGATGGACTACACGGGCTCGACGCCGCGCGAGGTGTGGAGCGCGCTGGTTGAAGGCGAAACGCGCCGTGATCCAGCCCTTGATCTGGCCGCCGCCTCCGCCGCCCTGTCGTTCGATCGGGATCTGGCGCTCGATCATGCACTTGCGGCCGCGGCCGCCGCGCCGGGCCACCCGTTTGTGGCCTTGAAGCTGGCCGAGATCAGACTGGCGCGGGGCGAACTGGATCAGGCCGCTGTTCTGCTCGCCGGGACCGACGAGCCGGCAGAGGATCAGAACTGGCTGTCGCTGAAGGCCACGTTTGAGCGGTTATCAGGCGCGTCGGACGGCCCGGCGTTGAATGACTACGAGGCTTTCGTGCAAGGCCAGGTCATTGATACGCCGGAGGGCTGGTCTGATCTGATCACCTATCTCGACGATCTCGCGGCTGCGTTGCGCCGGCTGCACACGTTCCAGACGCATCCCGTGGGCCAAAGTCTGCGGCACGGGACGCAGACCCATGTCGATCTGCGGGCCAGCGAGGATCCCGCCATTCGCGCCTTTTTCAGCGCCATCGATGGTCCGATCGGGCGTTATCTGGAGCGGCTGGGGAACGGCGATGATCCCTTGCGGCGGCGCAACACCGGCGCCTATCGCATCGTGGGCTGCTGGTCGGTGCAGTTGGTCCCCGGCGGCTATCATGCGCCGCACGTCCACCCCGAAGGCTGGCTGTCCTCGGCCTGCTATATCGATCTGCCGACGGCGGTGGAGGCGGGCGGTCGAGAGGGTTGGATCGGCTTTGGCGCGCCGCCGTTCGTCTGCGCCACGCCCACGCCGCCTGAACACTACGAGAAGCCGGAACCGGGCAAGCTGGTGCTGTTTCCGTCCTATATGTGGCACGGGACCGTGCCGTTCTCTGGTGAGGAGACCCGCCTGACCATCGCCTTTGACGTGGTTCCCGCATGACCCGCCCGCTTGCCGTCTTCGATATCGATGGGACCCTGGTGGACAGCCGGGCCTCGATCCACCGCGCCTGCTGCGAAGCTGCGCGCGAGCTGGGCCTGGCCGAGCCCTCCTATGACCGGGTGCGCCAGATTGTCGGGCTGACGCTGGACAAGGCGCTACACGTGCTGGAGCCCGGGTTGACGCTGGCGGAGTTGGCGGACTTTGTCGCCGCCTTTCAGGCCAGCTTCCGCGCCATGTACGACGCCGGCCACGAAGAGCCTCTCTATCCCGGCGTCATGGACACCCTGCGTCGTCTGAAGCGCGACGGCTGGCGGTTGTCGCTGGCGACGGGGCAGAACCGACGCGGCGTGGCTCGCAATCTGGCGCGGCCGGAATGGAGCACGCTTTTCCTGTCCAGCCACTGCTCCGCCGATGGTCCGGGCAAACCCGATCCGGCCATGCTGTTCGCCGCCATGACCGCCTGTGGAGCCGACGCCGCCTCTACCGTCATGATCGGCGACACCAGCCACGACATCCTGATGGCCCTGAACGCCGGCGTGCATCCTCTGGGCGTCGGCTGGGGTTTCCATACCCATGGGGAACAGATGGCGGCGGGCGCGCATCACGTCGCCGTCGACTGCCCCGATCTGGAGGCGGCGCTGGACCGCTTCGCCTCAACCGCTATCGCTGCTTAGAAGACCGTCATGTCCCACATTCCGCCGCTTGATCCCAATGTCGCCGCCCGCAAGGGTTTCCGCGAATCCGAGGAGCGCATCAAACGCTTCTGGACGGTCGTTGACGTCTCGAAAGACGAAGGCGGCTGGACCGTGCGCCTGGACGGCCGCACGCCCAAGACTCCGGCGGGAAACACCCTGACCCTGCCGACCGAGGCCGCCGCGCGGCTGGTCGCGGATGAATGGGCGGCGCAGGGTGAATTCTTGGTTCCCGGAACCATGCCCGCCACCCGCCTGGCCTCGACCGCCATCGACCGGGTCAGCCAGACGCGCGAGCCGGTGGCCGCCGAGATCGCCGCCTACGCCGGGTCGGATGTCCTGTGCTACCTGGCCGAACATCCGGCGGCCCTGATTGAACGTCAGCAGGCCGAGTGGGGACCGTGGCGCGACTGGGCGGCGCGTGAACTGGGCGTGACCCTGCATGCCGCCGAGGGCATCGTACACCGGGCGCAGTCGCCCGAGGCGCTGGAGCGGGTCAAGGCCTTGGCCCTGGAGATGGACGACCATGCCCTGACCGGGCTGGCGACGGCGGTGCCCCTGTTGGGGTCGGCGGTGCTGGGTCTGGCGGTGCAGCGCGGGGCCCTGTCGGGCGCGGAGGCGCTGGACCTGTCGCGTCTGGACGAGGCCTTCACCGAGGAACGCTGGGGCGTGGACGAGGAAGCCGCCGCCCGCGTGGCCGCCCATCGCGACGAGGCGACCCTGTTGCAGCGGTGGTTCGAGGCGCTGCGGGCCTGATCAGCCCGCCGAGCCGCTGATCAGGGCTTCGCGCTCCTCGGACGTGATCATCCGCCAACTGCCTTCGGGCAGGTTGTTCAGGTGGATCGGGCCGACGCGGATGCGCAGCAGGTCCGTGACCTCCAGGTCGACCATCTCGCACATGCGGCGGATCTGACGGTTGCGGCCCTCGGTCAGGATGAAGCGCAGGCGGTTCTGCTCCATGCGCGACACCCGGGCGTATTTCAGGATGCGCCCGTCCAGCATCAGGCCGCGGCGCAGCAGGGCCAGTTTCTTCTCGGTTACGTCGCCCACCACGCGGACCAGGTATTCCTTGTCCAGGTGCGACTGCGGCCCGATCACGGCCTTGGCCACCACGCCGTCCGACGACAGCAGCAGCAGACCGCGCGAATCCTCGTCCAGACGGCCGATGGGGGGCAGGGAGGCGTCCTCGGCGGGGACGGCGCCGTCGCCGACGCGGTTGGCCTCGGTCAGCAGGCGCACGGCCGGGATCTTGTCCGGCTCGGGCTGGCCCGAGACATAGCCCAGCGGCTTGTGGATCAGGATGGTGACGCCGGACGCCAGGGCGGCCTCGCCCCGGTCGTTCAAAGTCAGGGTCTGACCCGGTTCGATCTTGCGGCCCGCGTCGGTGACGCTCTCGCCGTCGATGCTGACCATGCCGGCGGCGATCAGGGCCTCGGCCTCGCGTCGCGAGCAGACGCCGGTCTGGCCCAGCCACTTGTTGATGCGGACCGGCTCTGGGCCGTCATAGGTGCGAGTGAAAGCCATGCGGCTCTGTAGAGGTCTGCACGGTGTCGCGGCAAGCTTCAGACCCGGCGGAACAGCAAGCTGATGTTGTTGGCGGGCATTTCCGTGCGCAGGGTCAGCGCCAGACCATGCGATCGGGCCAGGGCGACGACCGTGTCCCGGTCACGCAGGCCCCAGGCCGCATCGCGGGATTTCAGACTGGTGTCGAAGGCTTCGTTCGACGGCGCCAGAGGAACCTCGGCTTCTCGATAGGGGCCATAAAGATACAGCAGGCCGCCAGGCCGGGGCAGGGCGCGTTCGGCCAGTTTCATCAGGCCTTCGGTCGCCGCCCAGGGGCTGATGTGGACCATGTTGATGCAGACCACAGCGTCGAAGCCGTCTGCGGGCCAGGTCGTTTCGTCCAGGCAGTCCAGCGCTAGCGGCGGTTGAAGGCGATCCGTTCCCCCCTCGGCGGCCCAGGCGGCGATGCTGGCGCGCGCGTCCGCGCTGGGGTCGCTGGGCGTCCAGTCCAGGCCCGGCAGGGCGCCGGAAAAGAAGACGGCGTGCTGGCCCGAGCCGGCGGCGATTTCCAGAACCCGACCGCTTTTCGGCAGATGGGCGCGTAGCAGGCGCAGGATCGACTCCGCGTTGCGAAGCGAGGCCGGGGAGGCCAGGGCCCCGTCAGGACGGGCGGTCAGGGTGTCCATGGTGCGCATCTGACCGTGTTATCGCCGCACGACGCGACGGGCGACCGGAAAGCATGCTGCGACGCAGCAATTTTATTCCGAGCAGGGTGAATTCCGGCAACGGTTGACCTTGCGTCGCCTCTGGTGGCATTGCGCCTGTAACAGGGCGTGATCGGCGCCCGACTCGTCACGACGGCGTCAGATCGTCGGGCGGCCCGGTTCAGGAGACCATAACTGTGACTGCAGACGTATCGATTCCCGGACTCTATCCGGCGCCCACCGAACACAAGGGCCTGGTCAGCTGGGTCGCCCAGATTGCGGCCCTGACCAAGCCGGACCGGGTTCACTGGTGTGACGGCTCTGAAGCCGAGAAATCGGCCATCATCGCCGACCTGATCGGCAAGGGTACGCTGAAGGAACTGGACCAGGCCAAGCGCCCCGGCTGCTACTACGCCGCTTCGGACCCCAAGGACGTGGCCCGCGTGGAGAGCCGCACCTTCATCTGCTCGGAAGACGAGGCCGATGCCGGCCCGACCAACAACTGGTCCGACCCCGTTGAAATGCGCGACCGCCTGGATGGCCTGTTCGACGGCTGCATGAAGGGCCGCACCATGTATGTGGTGCCCTTCTGCATGGGCCCGCTGGGCTCCAAGATCTCCGCCCTGGGCGTCGAGATCACCGACAGCGGCTATGTGGCCGTGTCGATGGGCGTCATGACCCGCATGGGCAAGGGCGCGCTGGACATGCTGGGCGCCGACGGCGTCTTCGTCCCCGCCGTTCACACCCTGGGCGCCCCGCTGGCTGAAGGTCAGGCCGACGTGGCCTGGCCCTGCAACGACGACAAGTGGATCGTCCACTTCCCCGAAACGCGCGAAATCTGGTCCTATGGCTCGGGCTACGGCGGCAACGCACTGCTGGGCAAGAAGTGCTACGCCCTGCGCATCGCCTCGATCATGGCCCGCGACGAGGGCTGGCTGGCCGAGCATATGCTGATCCTCAAGCTGACCAGCCCCGAGGGCGTGTCCAAGTATGTGGCCGCCGCCTTCCCCTCGGCCTGCGGCAAGACCAACCTGGCCATGCTGCAACCGGCGTTGGCCGGCTGGAAGGCCGAGACGGTCGGCGACGACATCGCCTGGATGCGCTTCGGCGACGACGGCCGTCTGTACGCCGTGAACCCGGAAGCGGGCTTCTTCGGCGTGGCGCCGGGCACCAGCCGCAACACCAACCACAACGCGCTCGAGACCCTGGCGAAGAACACCATCTTCACCAACGTCGCCCTGACCGCTGACGGCGACGTCTGGTGGGAAGGCCTGACCAAGGAGGCGCCTGCGGGCCTGACCAACTGGAAGGGTCAGCCGCACGATCCGGCCTCGGGCGAGCCCGCCGCTCACCCGAACGCCCGCTTCGCCGCCCCCGCCGGCCAGTGCCCGGCCATCGCGCCCGAATGGGAAGACCCGGCGGGCGTGCCGATCGACGCCATCCTGTTCGGCGGCCGTCGCGCCTCGGCCGTGCCTCTGGTGACGGAAGCCTTCGACTGGGAGCACGGGGTTTTCATGGGTTCGACCGTGGCCTCCGAAGGCACCGCCGCCGCCGAGAACAAGGTCGGCGAGTTGCGCCGCGATCCCTTCGCCATGCTGCCCTTCTGCGGCTACAACATGGGCGACTACTTCGGTCACTGGCTGAAGATGGGCGAGAAGGCCGATGCGGCCAAGCTGCCGCGCCTCTTCTTCGTCAACTGGTTCCGCAAGAACGAGGACGGCAAGTTCGTCTGGCCGGGCTTCGGCGACAACGCCCGCGTGCTCAAGTGGATCGTCGAGCGTCTGGATGGTCAGGCCGAGGCCGTGGACACCCCGGTCGGCCGCCTGCCGACCAAGGCGGCGCTGGACCTGTCGGGCCTGACCCTGTCGGACGCCGACCTGAAGATCCTGCTGGACGTCGACGCCGACGTCTGGACCGAGGAAGCGGCCCTGATCCCCGCCTTCTACGAGAAGTTCGGCGACCGCCTGCCCAAGGCCCTGTGGGGCCAGCACACGGCCCTGACCAAGCGTCTGGAAGAAGCCCGCGCGGCCAAGCTCGCCGCCGAGTAGGACAAAAGCCGGGTTGAAATCGGGGCGCGGGAGGTCGAAGGACAGCCCGTGCCCCTTTTCAATTCTCAAGACATCGCAGTGATCGGCGCGGGCGTTCTGGGCCTGTGCACGGCGGCGGAATTGGCCCGGCGCGGCCATGTCGTGACCGTGGTTGATCCTGGCGGGTTGAACGCCTCGGCGGTGGCGGCGGGGATGATCGCGCCGGCGATGGAAAGCGCCGTCGACGACCTGAGCCCCGAACACGCCGCCCTGCTGCGCCGCGCCCGCGACGCCTGGGTCGATTTCGCGGCGGCGACCGGCGTCAGGCTGGATCGCGATCCAGCCGAGTGGCGCGGCGGGAACGTCGAGGTTCTGGCCGGGCGGTTAGCCGCCCTGGGCTTTGAACAGGTCTACGACCGCGAGGCTGGACGGCTGACCACGCGGGAAGACTGGAAGGTCGAACCGGCCCAGGCGCTGGCGGCTCTGACGCAGGGCGTTCGGAGGCTGGAGGGCCGCGCGACGGCTTTGTCGAGGACGGACGGGCGCTGGCATGTCGAGACCACGGCGGGATCGGTCGAGGCGGATCAGGTGGTGCTGGCGATCGGGGCGGAGGCGGCGCCGGACGGCCTGCCGGAAGCCGCCACCCGCCTGCTGGCCCTGATCAGCCCGATCCGGGGCCAGATCGGTCTGGTGGCCGAGGGGCTGGTGGATCACGTCGTGCGCGGTCCCGGCGCCTATGTCGCGCCGATGGGCCAGGGCTGCGTCATCGGGGCCACGATGGAAGCGGGCGAGCGGTCGCTGACGCCGGATCCCGAACGGTGTGCGCAGATGCTGGGCGCGGCCTGGGCGGTGCTGGGCCAGACGCCGCGACCGCTTCAGGTCGACTGGCGCGCCGGCGTGCGCGGCGCCACGCCCGACGGCCTGCCGATGGCGGGCGCGGCGGGGCAGGGGTTGCATCTGGCGCTGGGGCCGCGCCGCAACGGTTGGCTGTTGGGGCCGCTGGTCGCCAGGGTGGTGGCCGACGAAGTCGAGGGCCGGTCCTCGAAAGAACCGACCCTCGCCCCCCGTCGCTTCACCTAGCTTTCGAGCCTACTCGGGCAGGGTGAAGCGAATGGCCATGCTGACGCGGGCGCCGTCGACGGCCTGACCGTCCACCGTGCGGGGGCTGAGACGGAAGTAGCGCGTCAGGCTCAGCGCCGCCCGCCCGAAGCCCTGATTGCCCGGCGTTTCCGACGACACCGAGCAGCCGGTCAGGCTCCCGTCGACCTTCACCAGGCAGGACAGGTTGGCGACGCCGCTGACGCCGCGCGCCTCAGCGGCTGACGGATAGGCCCGCATCATCTGGTCCGCCGATGGCTTTCTGACCCAGTCGGGGTTGGTGATGACCGGGGGCGTGCGCACCGGGTCGGCGGCGACAGCCGTCCCAGTCGAGGGCTCGCTGGCGGGTGCGCTGATGTTGATCGCCGGCCCGGTATCCGTCGAGGTGACAGGCGCGATCGGAACCACCAGCGGCTTCACATCGGACGCGATGACGTTTTCCGTGCGGTGAATCGGCGGCGTCGGCGCGGGCGGCGCCTTGGGCGCGACGGTCGGTTCGGGCGGCTTGGGCATGGGCAGGATGTCGATCCGCGTCACCGGGCCTTCGCTTTCGACGGGAATATCCGCCAGTTCAAAACGCTGATTGTACAACCACACCCCAACGCCGACATGGACCAGGGCGGACACACCGATGGCCGCCCACATCCAGCGCGGAATCGGCTTCTTGCGCTCGGAAAAGTCTATCGGGCTCACCAGTCCGGGGCCGCCCGCGGTTCTGATCATCATGGCCTTCAACGCCTCCTGTCGTCGGCCCTCCCCAGCGCCCACGGAACAATGGTCGCGCTCAGCTTGCGGCTTTATTGCGGCGGTTGTTTATTAGGCTTTCATTAACCTTGGTTAGCGACCGTTCACCCTATGAGCGTAGGAGCGATTCCATCATCCGGCGGGGTTGAGGCGGCCATCCGACGTGCGTCCAGCACGACCGGCGTGGACTTCGATTTCCTGATGAAGACGGCGCGCCGCGAGAGTGCGATGAACCCGTCTGCGCGGGCCTCGACCTCGTCCGCCTCGGGCCTGTTCCAGTTCATCGAGCAGACCTGGCTGGCCACGGTGAAGCAGCATGGCGCCAAGCACGGATACGGCCAGTACGCCGACCTGATCCATCGCGGCGACGACGGCCGCTGGCGGGTGCAGGGCTCGGCCCGCAATGTGGTGCTGGACTTGCGCTTCGATCCTCAAGCCGCCTCGACCATGGCGGCTGAGCTGACGGCTTCCAACGCCGCCTATCTGCGTGGCCGAACGGGGCAGGAGCCAGGCGCCGGCGACCTCTACGCCGCGCATTTTCTCGGTCCAGCAGGCGCCGCCAAGCTGATGGAGGCCATGCAGTCGCGGCCGGGCGCCAGCGCGGCCTCGCTGTTCCCCGACGCGGCCTCTGCCAACCGCTCGATCTTCTATCGCAACGGCCGTCACGCCACGGTGGCCGAGGTGCACGCCAACCTGCAGCGCACGGCAGGCGAGGGGGCGCCGGCGGCAAGCACGGGTTCGATCCAGAGTGTCACGGCGCCGGATCTGAGTGAGAAGGACCGACTTCTGGCGGCGCGCCTGGACCGTTTGAAGCAGGATCAGAGCCTGCTGGCCCTGCTGTTGGGTCAGGATGGCCAAGGGGGCAAGAGCAGCGGCTTTGGCGGCGCCTTTGCGCCGCCGCCGGCGACCACGGCCTGAGTGAACATGGTTTCGACGCACTCCTAACGGAGCGTTAACTATGTAAAGCTAAGCGTGACGATTGATTCTTCGCCCGCCTAGCTCACGAGCTCTCGCATGACCGCCTACCGCGCCCGACTGACGGAAAGCGACATTCGGCGCCTGATCAAGTCTGACGCCGAAGACGAGCGGGCCGCAGCGGCGCACAAGCTGTGCCGCAGCATCGACCGGATGCCTCTGGACGACATCGAACGAGAAGCCGCGCAGAAAATCCTGACCGTCATGGCCAACGACGCGGCCGAGCTGGTGCGCCGCGCCCTGGCGGTGACGCTGAAAGCTTCCGACCTGATGCCGCGGGAGGTGGCGCGTCGTCTGGTTGCTGACGCCGACAGCGTGGCCTTGCCCATGATCGCCAGCTCGCCGGTTTTCACTGATGATGACCTGATCGAGATCGTCCGCAGCGGCTCGGCCGTGCGTCAGAACGCCGTGGCTGCGCGTGACCGTGTGCCACGCGACGTCGCCACGGTCCTGGCGGCCGAGGGATGCCAGTCAGCGGTGCGCGCTCTGGCGGCAAACGACAATGCTGACATCTCTGAAGCGGCCCTGGGCGTGGCTATCGATCGTTTCGGCGAGGCTTCGGAAGTGGTCTCGGCCATCGCCTATCGCCAGGTTCTGCCTTTGTCGGTGACCGAGCGGCTGGTGGCTCTGGCCAGCGATGCGGTGCGTGAGCATCTTGTGACGCGTCATGCGGTGGCGCCCGAGACGGCGATCCAGTTCGCTCATTTCGCACGTGAACGGGCGACGGTGGATCTGGTGGATCAGGCGCGGGTCAGCAACGATCTGCCGGCTTTCGTCGCCGGGCTGAACGCTCGCAAAGCCCTGACTGCTTCCTTGTTGCTGCGGGCCCTGGCGCGGGGCCAGATGGCTCTGTTCGAGCATGCCTTGGCGGAGTTGGCCGGTACGCCGCACCATCGCGCCTGGCTGATGGTGCATGACGCTGGCCCCCTGGGGTTGAAGGCCATCTATGACCGGGCCGGGCTGCCGCCGCGCCTGTTCCAGGCATTTCGCGCCGGCGTCGACACCTGGCGCGCTCTCCAGGCTGAAGGCGGCGACACCGCGAGCGACGATTTCCGCCAACGCATGCTGGAACGTTTCCTGAGCCAGCGCCCCAACACCTCGCGTGAGGATCTGGCCTATCTGCTGGAGCGGCTGGATCAGCATCCGGTCCAGGGTGTCGAAGCGGCGGTCAGCGCCGCCTGAAGCGAGCATGGTTCGACAAAAAAGGCGCCCCCGGCATCGAGGGCGCCTTTCGCGTATCTGGGCCTGGCGTCAGGCCAGATGTTCGGCGACGCGGGCTTCCAGGGTCTCCGCCAGGGCGCGTCCGGTCGGATGCTCATCCGTTTGGATCTCGTCCCGCACCACGGCGCGAATGGCGTCGATGTGGGCGTCGAGCAGGGCGGCGGGCGCCTGCATCCGCTTGTCGGCGTCGTCCATCATGCGGCACAGGGAGCCGGCGATGCGGGTGACGAGAGGGTACTGGTAGGTGGCGCCTAGACCCTTCAGGTCGTGGGCGCGGAAATAGAGACCCTCGGCGGTTTCCGGGGTGTAGCCCTTGGCGCGGATGTCGGCCTGGGCCTGGTCCAGTTTGACGATCTCGTCGTTCAGCCACTGGCCGAACTGGGCCGACATGGCCTTGAGGGCCGCCTCGGCCTTGGCGATGGCGTCGGCGTCGATGCCGCCAAAGCCGCCGACCTTGGCGCGCAGCGGGTTGGGCGGGCGAATGACCTGGGGAGGGTTGCTCACGATACGGCTCCTGAACTCTTGAAGCCGAGTCTAGATGCTGAGCCTTAAAAACCCGTGACGTTTCAGCTGGCGAACTGCTCGGCCATGACGCGTTCCTCGAAGGATCGTCCCGCGTCGAACAGCATGGTCAGGCTGATATCGCGGCGCTCGCGCACCTCAACCCGGGTCACGCGACGGACCTCGAAGTTGTCGGCGGTGGCGCTGACCGGGCGCTTGTCGGGCTCCAGCACCTCGAAGCGGACGCGCGCCGTGTGCGACAGCAGGGCACCGCGCCAGCGCCGGGGGCGGAAGGCGCTGATCGGTGTCAGGGCGAGGCTGGGCGCATCCAGCGGGATGATGGGGCCGTGAGCCGACAGGTTGTAGGCGGTCGAGCCGGCGGGCGTGGCGACCATGCAGCCGTCGCAGCTGAGCTCCTCCAGCCGCACCTTGTCATTGATGCTGACGCGCAGCTTGGCGGTCTGGCGCGTCTGGCGCAGCAAGGAGACCTCGTTGATGGCCAGGCCGCTGTGGACCTCGCCGCTCTCGACCCAGGCGTCCATCTGCAGGGGGTGGATGACGGTGCGGTCGGCCTCGGCCAGACGGGTCAGCAGCTCGTCTTCATCATAGTCGTTCATCAGGAAGCCGACCGAGCCGCGGTTCATCCCATAAACCGGGGTGCGGAGCTGCAGGTTGTTGTGCAGGGTTTCCAGCATGAAGCCGTCGCCGCCCAGGGCCACGATGACGTCCGCCTCGCTCACCGGAACCGAGCCGTAGCGTTCGGTCAGGCGCAGGCGGGCTCGTTCCGCCTCGGGGCGGTCGCTGGCGACGAAGGTGAGGGCGAGGGAGGTGGTCACGGCGCTAGGCAAGCGGAGCGGAAGGCTCGTGTCAAACGGAAGCGTCGCCGATTTCGGCCATCAGCAAGCGAAACTCATAGGCCGCCTGATCCGCCGAACGTTCGGCCAGGCGCCACGCCGAGCTGTCGGGATCGCGAGGAAAGCCCTTGTTCAGCTTACGGATTTCGGTCAGCAGGGCGGGGAAGGCGGCGCGATCCAGGCCGACGGCGATGCAGGCCAGAAACAGGGGGCGGGCAGTGTCGCCGCGCAGGGCGCGCCAGACCTGCGCCACGTCGAACCGGCCCAGAACCGCCAGACCGTGGGCGAAGACACCCAGCTTTTCCTCGCGCAGGGCGCGGATCAGATAGGCGGGGCGCAGTTGGCCCGCCGCGTGCAGCTTGGCCACGAGTCGGGCGTCGAGGTCGTCGGCGGCGGGCGGCGCGGCGATCGCGCCCCATTCGACAGCTGCGGCCTGATGGGTCGCCTCGCGCGCAGCCTCGGCCAGGCGGGCGGGATCAATCGGAAAGCGGTCGCTGATCGCCTGGCGCAGGGCCTCTCCGACCCATTGAAACAGCCGCAGGGCCAGGGTCTCATCCAGCGAGGGGTGGCGGGTCAGGGGCGCGCGCAGGGCGGCAAGCTGTTGCGCCTGGCCCACCAGATCGGCGAAGGTCGCGGCGTCGATCCGGGCGCTGCGATTGGTGGCCAGGGCGGTCATCACCGCCGGGTCGCGACCGATGACGATGGCGCGGGCTACGGCAGGGCCTATGTCGGGGCGCAGGGCGACCTGGATCTGATGCTCGATCGAACAGTCAGCCAGAAGCTGCAGCAGATCGTCGTCCAGCAGCAGCGGGCTGGCGGCGATGACCGGACGGGCGATCTCGATCTCGTCGGCGGCCAGCATCCGCACCAGGGCGGCGGGCGCCCAATCGGCCCTGGCCAGGCGCTGGGCCAGGACCTGGCGGATTTCGCGTTCGGCGCTGCGGGTCAGGGCGATGAAGATGTCGGCCAGGGCTTCCGGCGCACCGCCGTGGGCGCCGGCGGATTCATAGAGGCCGGCCACCCCCATCAGCAGACGGTTCTGGTCGTCGGGCGAGCGCTTCTTCGCCAGGTCGAGCAATTGATCCAGCCCGGACAAGGGCACGGCTTGCGAAGGCTTGGCCGGCTCAAGCGGTACGACTGTGGACACCGGCGGCTCCGCGGCTCGAAAGGCGGCCGCTTCGGCCGTGCGGCATAGTCGTCCGGGCGCGTGAAAACAGGGTTAACGAAACCTTCGGCCGGGGCATCCGCGCCGCTTGACGCGAGCGCGACGCAGCGCGACCTTCAACAGAACAACGATAAGGAATGAAGGGAGGTCGTCATGGCGGACGGATCGGCGGCGTCGCTGAAGACGCGGGTGTCGGAGGCTGAATGGCAGGTGCGGGTCGAACTGGCCGCGCTTTATCGACTGGTGGCGTTGCACGGGTGGGACGATATGATCTTCACTCACATCTCGGCCCGTGTGCCTGGACCCGAACACCACTTCCTGATCAACCCTTACGGCTGGTATTTCGACGAAATTACAGCCTCTTCTCTGGTGAAGGTCGATCTGGACGGCAACATTGTTCAGGACACGACCAACTTCATCAATCCGGCGGGTTTCACCATCCACTCGGCGGTTCACGCGGCGCGCGAGGACGCCAGGTTCGTCATCCACCTGCATACGGTGAACGGCGTCGGGGTGGCAGCTCAGAAGGACGGTCTGCTGCCGATCAGCCAGAACGCCTGCCTGTTGCAACATCAGGTCGCCTATCATGGCTACGAAGGTCTGGCGCTGAACCACGACGAGCGGGAACGGCTGGTGGCCGATCTGGGCGACAAGCCGCTGATGCTGTTGCGCAACCACGGCACGATGGCGGTGGGCGAAACGGCGGCCCAGGCCTGGGTCGGGATCTTCTTCCTGGAACGGGCCTGCGCCCAGCAGGTGGCGGCTCTCTCCGGCGGTCGCGAGCATGTTCTGACCGCTCCGGATGCGGCTCAGGCCGAGACGAAAGATCAGGGGCGGGGCATCGGCTTCGTCTCCGCCCTGGCCTGGCCTGGCGCCCTGCGGCAGCTCGAACGAAAATCACCAGGCTACGACGTGTGAGGGCGGTCGGGGGGCTGTTGATCATCCTGGGGCTGGCGGGCGCGGGGACTTCCGCCTTCGCCGGCGCCTGGAATCTGCCCAGGGGGCAGGGCCAGGCCATCGTCAAATATGAGGACATGCGCGCCGATCAGAGCTTCGTGACTGGCGGCAAGATCGACCTGGCGGCCGAACGCGTGGATCGCGCGGCGTCGCTGCTGGTGGAGTACGGCCTGAGCGATCGGCTGAATGTGCAATTCAAGGGCGATTGGCAGTCGGGGCGTGACGACTACGCCAACTACGAGGGGCGAGGGCCGATCGAGATCGGCACCCGTTGGCAGGCCTGGCGCGACGACAGCGGCGTGGTGGCGATCTATGGGGGCTACGCCCAGGCCGGATCAGGGCGCAACGCTGGCTATGCCCCGCCAGGCGCTGGCGACCACGACTGGGAGATGCGGCTTCTGGCCGGGCGTTCCATCGACGGTTCGGGCGTGAACTGGGCGCCGCGACGCAGCTTTGTCGAGGCCCAGGTGGCTCGGCGTTGGCGAGACGGGCTGCCAGACGAGGTGCGCGTCGATCTGACGGCGGGCGTGCATCTGGGCGAAACCTGGATGGTGATGGCCCAGGGGTTCGGCGGAGCCGTCGACGATGACGGCGCGCGCTGGTTGTCGGTCGAAGTCACAGCCGTTCGCGACCTCGGCGTCTGGAGCCTGCAGGGAGGATGGCGGCAGGCCGTGGCGGGACGAGACACGCCCGTGGCCGGCGGGCCAGTCATCGGGATCTGGCGGCGTTTTTGATCCGGATTTCCGCGACGGAACCCAGCCCTCCCAACGTTACAGATACTTTATTTGCGTAACGGCCATGACCCGCTAAGCGGGACCGCTTGTTGTCGGGGAGACTGCGTCGCGTGTTCAAACGCCATTTTTTCATTCTCGTGGCGGCGTGTCTGGTGGGGCTGATGGTCCTGGCGGCGGTGCTGAAGGTCACCCTGGCGGACGACAAGGGCGGCGCAGGCGGCCCCGGTCGTGGCGGCCCCGGCGGCGGGCGCGGTCAGGCCGTGGCTGAAGCCATCGCGACACCGCGTGAGTTCGCAGATCAGATCCGGGTCCTGGGCGTGGCGCGCAGCAAGCGCTCGGTCAACATCACCTCGAGCACGACCGAACTGATCACTCGCGTCATGTTCGCTGACGGCCAGCGTGTCGCCGCCGGCGCGCCCCTGGTCGAGCTTCAGGCGCGCGAGGAAGACGCTGACCTGATCCAGGCGCGGGCTCAACTTCTTCAGGCCCAGCGTGAATATGATCGCTACAGGATTCTGGCCGAGCGCGGGGTGGCCCCGCGGGTCACGGCCGAGCAGGCGGAAACCGCTCTGGAGAGCGCCCGCGCCGCCGTCGCTGCGTCGGAAGCGCGTCGCGGCGATCGCATCCTGCGTGCGCCATTCGCCGGGGTTCTGGGCCTGACGACGGTGACGCCGGGCACGCTGATCTCGCCTGGATCGGTCATCACCACACTGGACGACACCAGCGCCATTCGCGTCGATTTCCCCCTTCCGGAACGCTATCTGGGCGCGCTGCAGATCGGCACGCCGCTGAGCGCCACGGCAGACGCCTATGCGGGCGAGACCTTCGACGGGCGCATCGCCCTCGTGGATACGCGCGTCAATGAACAGACCCGCGCGGTCATCGCCCGGGCCGAGTTCGCCAATCCGGGAAACCGGATCCGTCCCGGCATGATGATGCGCGTCGCCGTGCATCAGGGCCGCCGCCAGAGCCTGTCGGTGCCCGAGGCCGCCGTTCAGTATGAAGGCCAGGGCGCTTTCGTCTATCGCATCGCGCGCGGCGAGAACGGCACGACCGCCCAGAGGGTCGAGGTGCAGACCGGCGCCGTCGAGGGCGGTTTTGTCGAGATCCTGTCGGGTCTGGACAACAACGACCACGTTGTCGCTTCAGGCTTGAATCGCATCCAGCCCGGCGCGCCGGTCACGGTCGGCGGCGGGGCTCAGAAGGGCGGCGCGCGCGCGGCTCAGGCGGCCCGCTAATGATGTTGTCCGATGTTTCAGTCCGCCGCCCCGTTTTTGCGGCGGTGGGCGCCATCGTCCTGTGCGTCATCGGCCTGGCGGCTTTCTTCTTCCTGCCGGTGCGCGAGTTGCCGGACGTCGATCCGCCGGTCGTCTCGGTCAGCACCAGCTATGCCGGGGCCTCGGCCGAGGTCATCGAGAGCCGGATCACTGAGCCGATCGAGCAGCAGATCGCCGGCATCCAGGGCGTCGAGCGCATCAACTCGTCCAGCCGCGACGGCCGCTCCAATGTGAACATCGAGTTCTCGCTGGACCGCAACATCGACGACGCGGCCAATGACGTGCGCGACCGCATCTCGCGCGTGGTCGGGCGTCTGCCGGATCAGGCGGACCCTCCAGAGGTGGCCAAGGCCGATTCCGACAGCCAGCCGATCATGGTCATGTTCTTGCGCTCGACGACGATGAACCGTCTGGAGCTGACGGACTACGCGGACCGCTATCTGGTCGATCGCTTCGCCACCGTGCCGGGCGTGGCCCAGGTGCAGATCTATGGCGAGCAGCGCTACGCCATGCGCATCTGGCTGGACGCCGCCGCCATGGCCGCGCGCGGCCTGACCGTGAGCGACGTGGAAACCGCGCTGAACAATCAGAACGTCGAACTGCCCGCCGGTTCGCTGGAGTCGGCGCAGAAGGATTATACCGTCCGCGTGGCCCGCACCTATGCGCGACCCGCTGACTTCGCCCAGTTGCCGATCGGCACGCGCGGCTCGGCCTCGACCGCGACGGGAGCCCAGTCGTCCGGCACCCTGGCGGCGGCGTCAACCTCCATGACCAATGGCGTGACCGGCGCCCTTGTGGGCAACGCCGCCTATGTCACGCGCCTGGGCGATATCGCCCGGATCGAGGAGGCGCCCTCCGAGGCGCGGCGCCTGTTCCGCGGCAATGGCATCGACCAGATCGGCCTGGCTGTCACCCGTCAGGCCCAGTCCAACGACCTGGCCATTTCCGAAGGCGCGCGCGCTCTGATGGAGCAGGTCAAGCCGACCCTGCCGCCCGGCACCACGCTGGAGGTCGGGTCCGACAACTCGGTCTTCACCTCGCACGCCATCGACGAGGTCTGGATCACCATCGGCATTTCGATGGCGTTGGTGGCCCTGGTCAACTTCATCTTCCTGGGCAGTCTGCGGGCGGCGATCATCCCATCGGTTGTGGCGCCCATCTGCCTGCTGGCGACCTTCATCGTCCTGGCCCCGTTGGGCTTCTCGCTGAACCTGCTGACCCTGCTGGCCCTGGTGCTGGCCATCGGTCTGGTGGTCGATGACGCTATCGTCGTGGTCGAGAACATCCAGCGCCGACTGGATCACGGCGAGCCGCCGCTGATCGCCGCCGAGCGCGGCGCGCGTCAGGTCTTCTTCGCCGTCGTGGCGACGACCGTTGTCCTGCTGTCGGTGTTTGCGCCGCTGCTGTTCCTGCCGGGATATGTCGGGCGCCTGTTCGTCGAACTGGCGGCGGCCATCGCTGCGGCTGTGGCCTTCTCGGCCTTCCTGGCGCTCAGCCTGTCGCCCATGCTGGCGTCGAAAATTCTGAAGCCGGCGCATTCTGGCGGCTGGGTGGCGCGCCGTGTCGATCGGGCCATGGATGCGCTGAAGACCTCCTACGCCAACTCGCTGAACGCTCTGCTGGGGCGGCGCATTGCGGTGGCCGGGGTGGTGGGACTGATCGTCCTGGTCGCGGCCGGGGCGGGGGGCATCTTCCTGATTCTGCCTAACGAGCTGGTGCCGCCTGAGGACAGGGGCCGCGTCGGCGTCCGGGTCCAGGGGCCGGAAGGCGCGGGCTTTGATTACACCCGCAAGATCATGCTGGGCCTGGAGCCGATCCTGGCCGAGTACAAGGCCAACGGCGAGGTCGATTCTTATCTGGTCTCGGCGCCCGGCTTTGGGGGCGGCAGCTACAACTCGGGCAACGCCAGCCTGACGCTGAAGGACTGGTCGGAACGCAAGCGTTCGGCCGACGAGATCGCGCAAGAGCTGAACGGCAAGTTGCGTGGCCAGACCGACGCCCAGGTCAACGCCTCGACCCCCGGCGCCTTCCAGCGTGGCGGCGGCAATTCCAACTCGGTCGAGATGATCGTCATGGGTTCGGAATACGGCGCTATCTACAACTGGCTGCAACCCATCCTGGCGGCGGCGCAGGAGAACCCCGGCTTCTCGCGTCCTCGCCTCAACTATGAGCCCAACGCGCCACGCCTGCTGGTCGATGTGGATCCGCAGAAGGCGGCGGCGCTGGGCGTGTCGTCGCAACAGATCGGCCGCACCCTGGAAACCATGTTCGGCTCCCGCCGCGCCACCACCTACATCAAGGGCGGTCAGGAATATGACGTCATCCTGCAGACCGAGCGCGACAACCGCCGCGGAGTTGCTGACCTGCAGGCGCTCTATGTCTCGACTGGCGCGGGCCAACTGGTGCCGCTGTCTGCGGTGGTCACCACCCAGACCTCCGGCGACACCCCCGACCGTCGTCGTCTGGACCGCCAGCGAGCCATCTCGCTCCAAGCCGATCTGAACCCCGGCACCACCATCGACGACGCCGTGGCCTTCCTCAACGCCGAGGCGGCCAAGCAGCCGCAGGGCGTGACCACGATCCGCTGGGGCGGGGCGGCGCGTGATCAGCAGGAGGCGGGCAGCGCCGTGGGCTGGGCCTTCGCCCTGGCCCTGCTGTTGGTCTTCCTGGTGCTGGCGGCTCAGTTCGAGAGCTGGATCACGCCGGCGGTCATCATGCTGACCGTGCCTCTGGCGGCGGCTGGCGGGCTGTTCGGCCTGTTGATGGCGGGCTCCAGCCTAAACATCTACAGTCAGATCGGCCTGATCATCCTGATCGGGGTGGCGGCCAAGAACGGCATCCTGATCGTCGAGTTCGCAAACCAGCTGCGCGATCAGGGACGGACGATCCGCGAGGCGATCATCGAGTCGTCGTCCCTTCGTCTGCGCCCGATCATCATGACCTCGATCGCCACGGCCTTCGGCGCCCTGCCGCTGATGCTGTGGCAAGGCGCGGGCGCCGGCAGCCGCCAGACCATCGGCGTGGTCATCTTCACGGGGGCGATGTTCGCCACCATGCTGACCCTGTTCGTGGTGCCGGTCATCTATGGCGTGCTGGCGCGCTTCACCAGGTCGCCGGAGTACACGGCGCGCAAGATCGAGGAGTGGGAGGCCCAGGAAATCGCCGATGGCAAGACGCCGGACATGACGCCGGGCTGATCCACCCGGCGCCCGAGGGTCAGGAAGCGGGGGCCGTCGCGGTAGCGGCGGCCTTCGCCGTTTCCGGGGCGTAGCCGGTCTCTACCTTGAGGAAGGCGATGACGTCGCGGCGGTCCGTGGCGTCACGCAGGCCGGCGAAGGTCATCTTGTTGCCGGGCAGGAAGGTCTTGGGGTTTTCCAGCCAGTGATCCAGCTTATCGGCGTCCCATGTGAAGCCGGCCGACCGCAGGGCATGGGAGTAGCTGTACTTGTCCAGGGCCCCGGCCTGACGGCCGAAGACGCCATAGAGATTGGGGCCCGCCATGTTCGGGCCGCCGGGCGTTATGGTGTGGCACGACCGGCATCGGGCGAAGGCGCGGCGGCCGTTCTCCAGATCGCCGGCGTTATATGGGGCGGGCAGGGCGGCCAGCATGGCGACCTTTTCGGCCTCGGTCGGCACGGGCGGGGGGGGGCCTTGGGCGTCGCATCGGTGGCGGCGGGGCGGCGTTATCCCCACAGGCGGCCAGAGCCAGCGTGGCGGTCAGGGCGGCGAAAAGCATCAGTTGGGTGCGCATGGCGAACTCCTTAGGCCAGTCCCTCCTGATAGCCGATGGGCGTTTAGTCGCAACTGCAGCGGTTATCCTTACTGGACGCGAATGGTTCGCAGCTGATAATCACTGTCAACTTAAGTGAGCGGCGCCGGGCGCCGTCGTAATGAGCGCCATGACCGACACCATCAAACTCAGCCAGGCCCGACGCGGCGATCGCGGCGTCATCGTTCAGGTCGGCACGCATTGCCACCACCAGGACCACGAGGTCGAATTGGAGCGCCGCCTGCTGGAACTGGGCTTCGTCGAGGGCGCCCGTATCGAGATGCTGCACGAAGGTCTTTTCGGACGAGACCCCATCGCAATGAAGGTGGACGACATGCGCGTGGCCCTGCGCCGGCATGAGGCGGCCAGTCTGATGATCCGTCTGGACCGTCACCACCAGAATGGGGGAGCCGTCTGATGGACATGGCCGTTCGCACCGCCCGTATTGCTCTCGTCGGCAACCCCAACAGCGGCAAGACCGCCCTGTTCAACGCCCTGACCGGCGCTCACCAAAAGGTCGCCAACTACGCCGGGGTCACCGTCGAGCGGAAGGAGGGGCGCATCCACGCCGCCGACGGCCGCACCCTGTCGGTGCTGGACCTGCCGGGCACCTATTCCCTTCGCGCCCGCAGTCTGGACGAGGAAGTCACCCGCGACGCCGTGCTCGGCGCCCTGCCGGGCGAGACCCCGCCGGACGTGGTGGTCTGCGTCGCCGACGCCACCAACCTGCGTCTGGTGCTGCGACTGGCGCTGGAGCTGAAACAGGTCGGGCGGCCGATGGTGCTGGCGCTCAACATGTACGACATCGCCCAGCGCCAGGGGCTGCGTATCGACCTGGAAAAACTGTCGGCTGAGATCGGCGCCCCGGTTGTCACGACCGTAGCCACGCGCAAGCGCGGCATCGTTGAGCTGGTCGCTGCAGCCCAGGCCCAGGCCGATCTGGCCGTGGGTGAGACACCCAGCGAATGGCACGCTCCGTCCGCTGCTGAAATCCGCGCCGCTCACCGCGAGGCCGAGCGCATCATGAAGGCCTGTGTTCGCCCGCCCGAGCGGCCGGACACCCTGACCGGCAAGATCGACAGCGTCCTGCTGCATCCCGTCGCCGGTCTGGCCATCTTGCTGGGCATCCTGTTCGTCATGTTCCAGGCCGTTTTCACCTGGGCCACCCCGGCGATGGACAGCATCGAGGCCTTCTTCGCCCTGGTCGGCGGCTGGGTGGCGACAGTCCTGCCGGATCAGGGTTTCACGGGCTTGCTGCAAAGCCTGATCGTCGACGGCCTGATCGGCGGGGTCGGCAGCGTCCTGGTTTTCCTGCCGCAGATCCTGATCATCTTCCTGTTCATCATCGTGCTGGAAGACTTCGGCTACATGGCCCGCGCGGCCTTTCTGATGGACAAGATCATGGGCGGGGCGGGGTTGCACGGCCGCGCCTTCATCCCTCTGCTGTCCAGCTTCGCCTGCGCCATTCCCGGCATCATGGCGACGCGAGTCATCGAGGCGAAGCGCGACCGTCTGACCACCATCCTGATCGCGCCGCTGATGACCTGCTCGGCGCGCATCCCCGTCTATACGCTGATCATCGCCGCCTTCATTCCCAATGAGACGGTCTGGGGCTGGGCCAGTCTGCAGGGCCTGGTGATGTTCGGCCTCTATGCGGCGGGCATCGTCAGCGCGCTGCTGGTGTCGCTGGTGATCCGCCGGGTCTTCTGGCGCGGCGCGGTCGAACCCTTCATGATGGAACTGCCGGCCTACAAGATCCCTGACATCAAGAGCGTCCTGTTCAATCTGTGGCTGCGGGCCAAGATCTTCATCCGTCGTGCGGGCAAGATCATCCTGCCGCTGATGATTATCGTCTGGGCGTTGGCGACCTTCCCCTATCCGCCGGAAGGGGCGACAGGTCCGGCCATCGACTATTCCTTCGCCGGCATGATCGGCAAGGCGCTGGAACCTGTCTTCGCCCCCATCGGCTTCAGCTGGCAGATGGTGGTGGCTCTGGTGCCCGGCATGGCTGCGCGCGAGGTCGCCGTGGCGGTCCTCGGCACGGTCTATTCGATCGCCGGCGCCGAGGAGAACGTCGGCGCCCTGGCCTCGGTCCTGTCGGCCGACTGGTCGCTGGCGACGGGCCTGGCCTTCCTGGCCTGGTATGTCTTCGCGCCGCAATGTCTGCCCACCCTGGGCGTGGTCCGTCGCGAGACCGGCTCGATGAAGTGGACCATGATCATGGTCGGCTATCTGTTCGGCCTGGCCTATCTGGCGGCCTTCATCGTCTATCACGTCGCTGTGGCGCTGGGCGGGGGCTAGACATCTTAGTGGCCTAACGCGCTGCGCGCTGCTTGAGGCCGTCAGGCCGCGTCGGGTCGAGAAGGCGGAGCCTTCTGACCGCGGCCGGCAGGAATGTTCCGCGTCGGGTCGAGAAGGCGGAGCCTTCTGACCGGGACCCACAAAAATGCAGGGGCGTTGACGACCGGCTCGGTCTTCAGCGCCCCGTCGTCAGCTTGACCACGATATGGGCTGTCGTGTCGACGATGGCCTCGGGTGTGTCGGCGCGGCGCATCAGGGCGAAGCCGGCGGCGACGGATTCCACCAGGTTGGCGGTCTCATAGGAGGTCAGACGCGGGCTCAGTCCTTCGGGGTGAGCGCCGTTGGCCTTGGCTTGGGCGATGCGGCGTTCCAGCGCCAGGTGCAGACGGCGCATCCGCTTGATCCGGCTCTCTGCGAAGCCGGGCTCGCCCTTGTCCGCCAGCATGTGCTCGACCCGCAGCACCGGCCCGTGGTCGTTCCACAGGGCCAGGACCTCCAGCACATAGGCGCGCACGGATTCGAAGGCGCGGTCGGCGGTCCAGTCGGCGTGAATGTGCCGAGCCAGCCGCTGGAAGTCCTCGCCGGCTTCCTCACAGAGGATCAGCAAGCCTTCCTCGACCGACTTGAAATAGGTGTAGAAGGTCGGCGCCGAGACGCCCGCCGCCAGCGCCACATCGGCGGCGCGGATCTCGCCCAGATGCTTGTGGTTCAGCAGTCCTCGCAGAGCGTCGAGAATGGCGCGACGGGTTCGCGCGCCACGCGTCCCGATCTTGTGGCCCAGTTTGTTGGTCGTCTTGGACATAAGGCAGGGGGCGTGGGAAGGAGAGGGCAAGGCCTAGTCGGTTCTCGTGCCGGTCACAAGCGCGTCTCGGCCTGCGATGGACCTAGAGGGCGACACTGACCTCGATCTCCTCGCCGAAATAGCCGCCGGTCGGAACGAAGCCCAGCGCCTTGTAGAAGGCTTCGGGGCTGCCTTCGCCCAGGCCGTAGCTGGTGTAGAGCGCTGCATAGCCGCGCCGACGCAGCCTTTGCTTCGCCATTTCGACCGCACGGCGGCCGACCCCGGCGCTCTGATGCGGGCCCGCGATCATCAGCCGCCACAGATAGGGGCCGTCGCATTCGATGCCGTCATCCCACTCGTCGCCGTCGTTCACCATGACGAAACCCACCAGGGTCTCGTCCAGATAGATCGCCCGGAACCAGGCAGCCTGCGAGCAGAAGCCCTCGGCGATGGAGACGCCGTTGTCGGCCACCATCTCGCGTTGCTCGGGAGACAAGGTTTCACTCAGCTCGCAGACTTCGGAAACATTTTCCGAGGTGATGCGACGGAAGGAGATTTCGCTTTCGGAAGATGCCATTCGGCGACCGCTGCCATACTGTTTGCAGCAGCCATAGACCTCGCCTTGCGGCAAAGGCTAGCGGGTGCGACGTTCGGACACGCGGCGACCGGTCAGTTGGGGTCGGTCAGGGGCAGTTCCTCATGGGCGACGCCGGCCGTGGCTTGCTCGATCTGTTGCTTGGCGATGCTCTGCTGGTCGGCGGCCTGTTGAGCGGTGACACAGATGTCGCGTCTCAGCACCGATCCGGTGCGTGCGCGGCGCTCGCAGACCGGGCGCTGTTGGTCGGGACGTCGGGAGTTGGTCCGTGCGGTCGCAGCCGGGCGGGGCGGGGTTCGTGCTTCAGGCGTTCCGGCAGGCGCAGTGGTCTGCAAAGCAACAATGGCGACCAGGGTGGCGAACATGACTTTTCCCTCCGAAAGAAGGAAGTTTGTCGAACATTGATCGATAATTCAATGGATGGTGCCGGTTGCAGGAATCGAACCCGCGACATCCAGTTTACAAAACTGGCGCTCTACCAACTGAGCTAAACCGGCGCTGCGGGCCTTATGCTGGTGGAATCGTCGGGACGCAAGCACAGTCCGGCCATGCCGATGACGCCCTATCTCACGCCGATCCTTTTGCTGGCCCTGTCGAACGTCTTCATGACCTTCGCCTGGTATGGGCACCTGAAATTCGGGGCCAAACCCTTGTGGATCGTGGTGATCCTGAGCTGGGGCATCGCCTTCTTCGAATACTGCCTGGCCGTGCCCGCCAACCGCATCGGTCATCAGGTCTATTCGGCGGCCGAGCTGAAGACCATGCAGGAGGTGATCACCCTGCTGGTCTTCGCCGTCTTCTCGGTGCTCTACCTTGGCGAGAAGCTGACCCTGAACCATCTGGTCGGCTTTTCGCTGATCGCGGGCGGGGCCTTCTTCATCTTCAAAGGCCCGCTTTAGTCAGTCCAATTCGGCGGCGATGCGGGTCGCCAGGGCCTTCAGCTGTTCGGCGTCGGCCATGGGGGCGTGGCCGTGGCCCTTCATGGCGCGGTCGGCCCAGCGCGGCACGATGTGGAAATGCAGGTGGAAGACGGTCTGGCCGCCGGCCTCGCCGTTGAACTGCATCAGGCTGAGGCCCTCGGGTTTCAGCGCCTTTTCGACGGCGCGGGCGGTGCGCTGGACGGCGGCGGTCAGTTTGGCGAGCGCGTCCGGCTCGATCTCCAGCAGATTGCGCGCCGTGGATGTCTTGGACACCACCAGGACATGGCCCTCGGACTGGGGGAAGACGTCCATGAAGGCCAGGACGTCGTCGTCCTCCCACACCTTTACGCTGGGGATCTCACCACGCAGGATCTTGGCGAAGATGTTGTCGGGGTCGTAGGCGCCGTGAAGGCTCATGGGGAGGCTCCGTCAGAGGTGTCGGCGTCAGGCTAGCAGGGCAGGGCGGATTTCGCACGGGAGCGAAACCTGATCTGGCGCACTATATGGTCAAGGTTCACGGAGATTGCGTTCCATGCTGCGTTTCATTGTTCAGGCTATCGTCACCGCCTTGGGGCTGTGGCTGTCGGCCAAGGTCGTGCCGGGGGTGGACTTCACCTCGACCGGGTCGCTGGTCGCGGCGGCGGTGGTGCTGGGCCTGGTCAACGCCATCGTGCGGCCTCTCATGGTCATCCTGACTCTGCCGCTGACGATCGTGACCCTGGGTCTGTTCCTGCTGGTGGTGAACGCGGCGATGATCGGACTGACAGCCTGGTTCCTGGGCGGTTTCTCGGTCAACGGTCTGTGGGCCGGGATCGGGGCGGCGATCGTGACGGGCGTGGTCAGCTGGATCGCGGCCTCCCTGTTCGGCGAGGGCGAGCGGGCGCGCTGAATAAGTCCGGGTAATATTGACGCAAATATTTTGTCCGGGTAAATCATCGCGACCCTAAGGAGCTGATGATGCCCTCTGCAACCTGCACCGCCTTTGCCGGAAACCGTCTGATCGCTTCGGGCGCGCCGTCTGAGGTCGTGGCTGTGGTGAAGGCTGCATATGACGCGGGCGACGCGGTGCTGGTGTTCGACGACGCCGACGCCCGGCCCGTGGAGTTTGACCTGCGCGGTGATCTGGCCGCCGTGCTGGCGCGTCTGCCGGTCGAGCCTGTCGAGAAGCGCGGGCCGGGACGGCCCAGGCTGGGAGTCACAGCGCGCGAAGTGACCCTGTTGCCGCGCCACTGGGACTGGTTGGCGTCCCAGCCGGGCGGGGCTTCGGTAGCGCTGCGCAAGCTGGTCGAGAACGCCCTGCGAGAGGCCGAGGGGCCGGATCGTGTGCGCCACAGTCGCGAGGCCGCCTATCGCTTCATGACCGCCGTGGCTGGCGATCAGCCTGGCTATGAGGAGGCCACGCGGATGTTGTTCGCCGGCGACTGGGTCGCCTTCGACGCCGCGATCAAGGTCTGGCCGTCAGACGTGCGCGACTATGCCCGTCGGCTGGCCGAGGGAAGTTGGCGCAATGGTCGCGGTGCGCCCTAGCTGGGGCGGATGACCATGCAGGTGACGCGGCGCTCGCCCAGGGCCTCGCAGGCGGCCTCAGCCGAGGCCTGGGTCATGCCGGTGAAGCGCGAGCGATACCAGCCGTCTGCGTTCTGAACATCGCGTTGCGCCTCGGTGAACTGGGTGCGGAAGCGACGGCTGACCTCGTTGAGCCAGTTGCGGGCGACAGCCTCGTCGCGGAAGGCGCCGACCTGAACCGTCCAGCGGCCGGCGGGCGGGCGGGAGGCTTCACGCGCCGGAGCGCGCGACGGCGTGCTTGCGGACGATGTACGGCGCGCCGTCGACGACGAACCTCCGTTCAGCGAGGCGGTCAGGTTCTCAGGCGTGCGCGGGGCTTCGGCGCGCTGGATCGGCGCCGTGGCGCGAGGCGTGGCTGTCGTGGTGCGGGCCGAGGGCGGCGGCGTGATTTCGGTCGGCAGGCTGGCGGGCGGCGGGCCGGCGACATAGGCTACAGCGGTCGAACCCATGCCTTCGCCATCCTCGTCCGAGGCCGAGGCGTACTCGACAGGCGGGTTGGGATCGACGCTGACGCCGTAACCGCGCTGCTCGAAGAAGGTCTGGGCCACCTGGATACGTTCGCCCTGGCCGCGTCGGCGCTGAACCTCGAAGCCGGTGTCCATCAACTCCGCGACGTGGTCGTTGCGGCTCTTGGTCGAGCGACCGCCCATGACGATGGTGATGATCCGCTTGCCGTCGCGCACCGAGGAGGCGGCGAGGTTATAGCCCGAGGCGTTGGTGAAACCGGTCTTGATGCCGTCATACCCGCGACCCGTAGCCAGCAGGCCATTGGTGTTGCGGTAGTCGCGGCCGTTGTAGAACCAGTCGTGAAGGCCAAGGTAGCGGTAGTATTGCGGGTAGTCGCGCATCACCGCGCGGCTGAGGATCGACAGGTCGCGCGCGGTGGTCGCCTGACGCGTGTCGGGCAGGCCGTTGGCGGTGGTGAAACGGGTGTGATCCATGCCCAACTCGCGGGCCTTCGCCGTCATGCGGGCGGTGAACTGGGCTTCGGAACCGCCGATGTGTTCGGCCAGGACCACAGCCATGTCGTTAGCGCTGCGGACCGCTGTGGCCTTCATGGCGTCTTCCAGACTGATCGATTGACCGGCCGCCAGACCCAGCTTGGAAGGGGGCTGCGAGGCGGCGCGTGGCGAGACGGTCAGGTTGTCGGTCAGCTTGACCTTGCCGGACTCCAGCGCCTCGAAGACCAGATACAGGGTCATGACCTTGGTGATCGAGGCGGGATAGCGCCGTGCGTCTGCGAAGCGTGAGAACAGGACCTCGCCCGAGGCGGCATCGACCACGATCGACGCGTAGCGCGAGTTATCCGAGGACTGGGCGACCGGCGGGGGCGCGCCAAGAGCGGGCGTGAGGACCACGCCGCCCAGAACAAGGGCGGCCAGGAAGCGGCGTCGGAATGCAGCGTTCATGGTCAATCTACTAGCCTCGTCACTGTGGCGCGAAGACGACCGTGATCACCGCGCGTTACAAAGGCTAACATCGGACTCACGGGTTTCGAGAGGGTTAACAAGGCGTCAACGGAGTTGTGATCGGTTTGGCCGCCGCAGGTGATCGGCGTTCATATGTTGCATCGCACAAAATTCACTTGAAGTCATTTCGCACTTGCACCATATGACCCCTGTCGCGATGAACCCTGTTCGTCGTGAAACCCCTCATCGCTTCAGGAGAGTCCCCATGGCCGACGCCGCAGAGACTGTTAAGAAGACCGTCGAACAGACCACCGCCAAGGCGAAAGCCCAGGCTGAATCCATCCAGGCCGCCGGCGCCAAGGCCTTCCGCGAAGGCGTGGACAAGTCGGTCGCTTCGCTGACCGAGCTGAACGCCCACGGCAAGAAGAACCTCGAGGCCGTCGTCGAGTCGGCCGCCGCCGCCCAGAAGGGCGCCGAGGCTCTGTCGCAGGAAGCCATCGCCTTCTCGAAGAAGTCCTGGGAAGACGGCGTCGCCGCCGCCCAGTCGATCAGCCAGGCCCGCTCGGTGCAGGAACTGGTCGAACTGCAGACCTCGTGGGCCAAGTCGGCCGCCGAGGCCTATCTGGCCCAGTTCGGCAAGACCACCGAGATCTTCACCGCCTCGGTGAAGGACAGCTTCAAGCCGATCAACGAGCGCGTCACCGCGACCGTGGAAAGCTTCCAGGCCGCCCGCTAAGCCTGACAAGTTTCAGTAAGCGTACAATCAGGCCCTGGCGGAAACGCCGGGGCCTTTTTGCGTCCGGCGCCGCTTCCAGCGCGACAAGACGTCTGTTCACGCAACGCGTGACTGGACGCCCCTACAAATCAGGCCATCATCACCTATCTGATCCATCGAACTCCCCCGAAGACGGATGACGAATGCCTACAAGACGGCCAGGTGAACAAGGCGGAGGCGCAGGCGCCGCCGTCGTCACCGAAACAAAGCCGAAGCTTCAGCGGCCCTCGCTTTATCGAGTGCTGATCCTGAATGACGACTACACCCCGATGGAGTTCGTCATCTACGTGCTGGAACGGTTCTTCCAGAAGAGCCGGGAAGACGCGACCCGCATCATGCTGCACGTGCACCAGCATGGCGTCGGGGTCTGCGGCGTCTTCACCTACGAAGTGGCCGAAACCAAGGTCGCCCAGGTGGTCGAGACGGCGCGCCGTCACCAGCACCCTCTGCAATGCACGATGGAAAAAGACTGAGAGGATCTCCCATGCCCTCCTTTTCTCGTCCTCTCGAAGAGACCCTGCACCGCGCGGTCCACTATGCGAACGAGCGCCGGCACGAGTACGCCACGCTTGAACACTTGTTGCTGGCCCTGATCGACGACACCGATGCGTCCGCGGTCATGACGGCCTGCAATGTCGATCTCGGCGCGCTGAAGACGGCGCTGACCCTCTATGTCGACAACGACCTGGCCGCCCTGGCTACGGCCGACGGCGACGACGCCAAGCCGACGGCGGGCTTCCAGCGCGTGATCCAGCGCGCGGTCATCCATGTCCAGTCGTCGGGCAGGGAAGAGGTGACGGGCGCCAATGTCCTGGTCGCCATCTTCTCGGAACGCGAAAGCCACGCCGCCTACTTCCTGCAAGAGCAGGACATGACGCGCTATGACGCGGTCAACTTCATCGCCCACGGCATCGCCAAGAAGCCTGGCGCGACCGAGACCCGTCCCGCCAAGGGCTCGCCCGAGGAGGCCGAGGACGCCGCCGCCGTGAAATCAGGCGGCGAGGCGCTCGAGGCCTATTGCGTCGACCTGAACGAGAAGGCGCGTCACGGCAAGATCGATCCTCTGATCGGCCGCCAGGCCGAGGTCGAGCGTTCGATCCAGATCCTGTGCCGCCGGACCAAGAACAATCCGCTGCTGGTCGGCGATCCGGGCGTCGGCAAGACCGCGATCGCGGAAGGGCTGGCCCGCAAGATCGTCAACGGCGAGGTGCCCGAGGTCCTGAAGGACGCCACCATCTACTCGCTCGACATGGGGGCGCTGCTGGCCGGCACCCGCTATCGCGGCGATTTCGAGGAGCGGCTGAAACAGGTCGTCAAGGAACTGGAGACGCACGAGAACGCGGTCCTGTTCATCGACGAGATCCACACGGTGATCGGCGCCGGCGCCACCTCGGGCGGGGCGATGGATGCGTCCAACCTGCTGAAGCCGGCCCTGGCCTCGGGCAGCCTGCGTTGCATGGGCTCGACCACCTACAAGGAGTATCGTCAGCACTTCGAGAAGGACCGCGCCCTGGTGCGTCGCTTCCAGAAGATCGACGTCAATGAGCCGACGATCGAGGACACGGTGAAGATCCTCAAGGGTCTGAAGACGACCTACGAGACGCATCACAAGCTGCGCTACACGGACTCGGCCATCCGCACGGCGGTCGATCTGTCGGCGCGCTACATCACCGACCGCAAGCTGCCGGACAAGGCCATCGACGTGATTGACGAAGCAGGGGCGTCGCAGATGCTGCTGCCGGAATCGAAGCGCAAGAAGGTCATCGGCCAGAAGGAGGTCGAGGCCGTCATCGCCAAGATGGCTCGCATCCCGCCCAAGTCGGTCAGCAAGTCGGACACGGAATCCCTGCGCGAGCTGGAGACCGATCTGAAGCGCGTCGTCTATGGTCAGGAGCAGGCCATCGATCAGGTCTCGGCGGCGATGAAGCTGGCGCGGGCGGGTCTGCGCGACCCGAACAAGCCGATCGGCGCCTTCCTGTTCAGCGGCCCGACCGGTGTCGGCAAGACCGAAGTGGCCAAGCAACTGGCCGCCACGCTCGGCATCGAGATGCAGCGCTTCGACATGTCCGAGTACATGGAGCGGCACACGGTCAGCCGTCTGATCGGCGCCCCTCCGGGCTATGTCGGGCATGACCAGGGCGGCCTGCTGACCGACGCCGTCGACCAGCACCCGCACTCGGTGGTCTTGCTGGACGAGATCGAGAAGGCTCACCCCGACGTCTACAACATCCTGCTGCAGGTGATGGACAACGGGACCCTGACCGACGCCATCGGCAAGAAGGTCGACTTCAGGAACGTCATCCTGATCATGACCACCAACGCCGGGGCCGCCGACAACGCCCGCGCCTCCATCGGCTTCGGCCGGGGCAAGGTCGAGGGTGAGGACGACAAGGCCATCCAGCGCCTGTTCGCGCCGGAGTTCCGCAACCGTCTGGACGCCATCGTGGCCTTCAAGCCGCTGGGCGCCGAGACGATCCGTTCGGTGGTCGGCAAGTTCATGATGCAGTTGGACGCCCAACTGGCGGACCGCAACATCACCATCGAACTGACCGACGAAGCGACCGACTGGCTGGCCAAGAACGGCTTCGACGAACTGTATGGCGCACGGCCCCTGGCCCGCGTCATTCAGGAACACATCAAGAAGCCGCTGGCCGACGACATCCTGTTCGGCCGCCTGACCCACGGCGGACACGTCAAGGTCGAGCTGAAGGACGGCAAGATCGCCTTCGACATCACCCCGGCCAAGGGCGCGGCGGTGAAGAAAGAGGAAGAAGAAACGGCCTGATTTCGCTCAGGTTTGAGGTTGGAGGCCCGGGTGGAAGCGCCCGGGCCTTTTCTGTCCTGCACCCCCAACCCGCTCATCCCCGCGGAAGCGGGGATTCAGTGCTTTGGCTGCATACGCAACCCTGGCCCTGGTGCGCGCCGTTCTTGCTGGGTCCCCGCTTCCGCGGGGATGAGCGGAGGGATAGGCTTGGTCTTAACGGAGGGACGCATGACCGCAGTGCTGACGGAGCGGCAGAAGAAGTGGTTCGCCACGGTCCAGGCCAATCTGGAGAAGAACACCGGCAAGCCGCTGGCCGACTGGGTCGCCATCATGACGGCCTGTCCCGAGAGCGCGCCGCGCGCTCAAGCGGCGTGGCTGAAGGCGGAACACGGCGTGGGGCAGAACCACGCGGCGCAGATCCTCGACGCCTGTCGCCCCGCCGGCGGCCCCGGCTGGGACGATCCCGAGGCCCTGCGCGCGGCCCTGTGGAAGGACGCGGCGTCGCTGGTGATCCTTGAAGCGGTCGAGCGCGTCGCGGACGGCGTCGAGGGCGTCATCGCGGGCCAGAGGAAGGGCTACACGTCGTTTTCGCGCAGCGTGCAGTTTGCGGCCATGCGTCCGCTGAAGGGCGGCCGGGCCTTGCTGGGATTGAAGCTGGCGCCCGAGGTCTCGCCGCGCCTGGCGCCGTCGGCGCGGCGTGAAAGCTGGTCCGAGCGGCTGACGGCCACGGTCGAACTGGACGCCGCTGATCAGGTGGACGCCGAAATCAGCCGCCTGTTCGCACAGGCGGCCGACAACGGCTGAGGTTTAGCGCTTACGGCCCAGCGCCCCGAGGAGCACTGCCGCGCCAGCGATGATGCCTGTGGTCAGCAGGGGTTTGCGGCGGGCGAAGTCGAGGCCCTTGCGCGCGGGTTCCTGAAGATCGGCGGGGGCCTTGTCGACCATGCCGTCCAGACCGTCGATGACCCGACCATAGGCGTTCAAGGCCTTGCCCTTCACCTCGTTCAGCTTGCCTTCGACCTGTAGCTTGCTGTCGCCGGTCAGGCGGCCGATGCCGCCCTGGGCCTTGCCCTTCAGTTCCGTCGCGACGCCTTCGATACGTTGATCGGTCATGGTGATCCCTGAAATGTGAGGAGGAGACTCACATTGGAAGCGTGTCGCGGCGCCGCAAGTTCCGCAGCATGTCGCGATGCGACATCAGGTGCGGCGATAGGGCGACAGGTCCGCCGTCATGGCTTCCATCTCCGCCTCGACCGCCGGGCGCTCGTTGTCGAGGTAGTGGGCGACGGGATCACGCAGGGCCGGATCGGCGATCCAGTGGGCGGAATAGACCGGGGAGGGCAGATAGCCGCGGGCGATCTTGTGCTCGCCCTGGGCCCCGGCCTCGACGCGGGACAGGCCGCGCGCAATGGCGAAGTCGATGGCTTGATAGTAGCAGAGCTCGAAATGGAGGAAGGGAACCTCCTCCAGCGCGCCCCACTGACGGCCATAGAGGGCGTCGCGGCCGATGAAATTCAGGGCGCCGGCAATGGGCGTCTCGTCCCGGAAGGCCATGACCAGGGCGATGCGGTCGGCCATAGCGGCGCCGACGCGAGAGAAGAAGTCGCGCGTCAGATAGGGCCGGCCCCATTTGCGGTCGCCGGTGTCCATGTAGAATTCGAAAAAGGCGTCCCAATGGACCTCGGTGATCTCGGCGCCGGTCAGGACGCGGATGTCGAGATCGGCCTGGGCCTCACGTCGCTCGCGCCGGATGGTCTTGCGGCGATTGGACGACAGGGCGGCCAGAAAGTCGTCGAAGGTCCGATAGCCCTCATTGCGCCAGATGAACTGGATGTCGCGGCGGGGCAGCAGGCCCGCCTCGGTCATGGCGCGCCATTCCGGCTCGGTCGGGAAGTTGACGTGCAGCGACGAGACGCCGAGGCGCTCGACCAAGGTCTGCGCGCCTTGCAACAGGGCCTCGCGCACCGTCGCGGCGTCCGTGCCGGGCGCGTTCAGAAAGCGCGGCCCCGTTGCCGGCGTGAAGGGCACGGCGCCCAGAAGCTTGGGGTAGTAGCGTCCGCCGGCGCGCTGATAGGCGTCGGCCCAACTGTGGTCGAAGACGTATTCGCCCTGGCTGTGGCCCTTCAGATAGAGGGGCATGACGCCGATCACGGCGCCGTCTTCGTCGTGCAAGGACAGGTGGCGCGCCGCCCAGCCCTGGGACGGGACGGCGCTGCCGGACGCCTCGCAGGCGTGCAGGAAGTCGTAGGAGACGAAGGGATCGCCGGTCGGGGCCGCGCAGGCGTCCCACGCGTCCCGGCCTATTGCGGCGATCCCGTCGTGAACCTGAAGCGTGAAGCTCACTTCACCTCGATGATGGCGTCGATTTCCACGGCGAAGCCGAGCGGCAGCTTGTAGACGCCGACGGCCGAACGGGCGTGCTTGCCCGCGTCGCCGAAGACCTGGACCATCAGGTCCGAGCAGCCGTTGACGACGGCGGGGATGGCTTCGAAGTCCGGGCCGGCCTGGACGAAGGCGCCCAGCTTGACGATGCGGACCACGCGATCCAGGTCGCCGTCGACGGCGGCGTTGATCTGGGCCAGCAGGTTGATGCCGCACAGGCGGGCGGCCTCGGCGGCCTGCTCCGGCGTCACATCGACGCCGACGGTGCCCTTGATGCCGCCATTGGCATCGTTCGACAGTTGGCCCGAGATCAGGATCTGGTTGCCCGTGCGGACGTAGGAAACGTAGCTGGCGACCGGCTTGGCGGGCTCGGGCAGGGTGATGCCGAGTTCGGCGATGCGGGCGTGGATGCTCATGTCGGAGACTCCGTTGAGGGGTTCGAGCGGGGGTGTAGCGCGCCGGGCGGGCCGCGTCATCCGGGCTTCTTGAGGGCGCGCCCGGCAACCACGGCCTTGGCCCCGAATTTCTCGCGCAGGGCGTCGATGGCGGTCTCGGTCTTCAGGGCGCGAGTCTCGGCGGTGGCGAACAGGTCGGCGGGGGCGGCCCCGGCTTCGGCGATCTCGGCCAGGCCGATGCCGATCAGGCGATAGGGCTCGCCCAGTTCGGGTTTCAGCAGGTCGCGTCCAGCCGAAAACAGCACCCGCGCCGTCTGCACCGGCTCGGCCAGGGTGATGCGGCGGGTGACGATTCTGAAGTCGGCCTTGCGCAGTTTCAGCACCACGACGCGGCTGGCCACGCCGTCGCGCCGCGCCTTGGACGCCAGCTTCTCGCACAGGGGCCACAGCTCGGCCTCCAGATCCTCGGCGGTCGTCAGGTCGTCGTTGAACGTGGTTTCGGCGCTCATGCCGCGCCGGTCATGGTCGGGCCGCACGGGGCGCGCGTCGCGGGCATGACTGAGGTCGTAGAGACGCAGGCCCGTCTCGCCGTAGCGCCGGATCAGATCCTTGACGTCGGCGGCGGCCAGATCGCCGACGGTGGCGAAACCGTCGGAACGCAGGGTGCGGCCGAACACCGGGCCGACGCCGGGCAGGATGTTGACGGGGCGGGGCGCCAGCAGGCCCTTGGCCTCGGTTACGCCGATGACGGAAAAGCCGCGCGGCTTGTCCAGTTCGGACGCGACCTTGGCCAGGAAGCGGTTGGGGGCCAGGCCGATGGAGACGGTCAGGCCAGTCTCGTCCTCGATCCATTTCTGCAGCCTGATCAGCTGGAAGGCGGGCGGGCCGCCGTTCAGCCGTTCGGTGCCCGACAGGTCGATCCAGGCCTCGTCCAGAGACAGGGTCTGGACCAGGGGCGTCAGCTTGCCGACCGCGCCGAAGATGCGCTCGCTCTCGGCCACGTATTTTCGGAAGTCGGGCTTGATGACCACGGCGTCCGGACAGGCCTTCAACGCCTTGAACATGGGCATGGCCGAGCCGACGCCGTGCAGGCGGGCCACATAGCAGGCTGTGGAAACCACGCCGCGCTTGCCGCCGCCGACGATGACCGGCTTGTCGCGCAGTTCAGGCCGGTCGCGCTTTTCCACCGAGGCGTAGAAGGCGTCGCAGTCCAGATGGGCGATAGTCAGGTCGCCCAGCTCGTCATGGCTGATGACGCGGCGCGAGGCGCACGAAGGACACCGCTCGACCTTGCGGTCGCCGGTCCACAGACAGTCGCGGCAAACGGCCTTCAGGGCCAAAATGAACTCCGTCGGCGCTCAAGCAGTGCGAAGCACGATAGCGCAATGAGAGATGGCAGCTTCACTTCAACTTAAGACTGCGCGGCACAAGGTGCATCCGAAGAAGGCGAAAAGCCCTGCGCAACAGCGCGAATTTTGGCGAAACAGCCGGGTGGCGGATGTCCAAGAAAGTCCTCATCGTCGAGGATAACGAGCTGAACATGAAGCTTTTTCATGATCTGCTCGATTCCCAGGGCTACGAGACCCTGCAGACCCGCGAAGGGCTGCAGGCGCTCGCCATTGCGCGCCAGCATCGCCCGGACCTGATCCTGATGGACATTCAGCTGCCGGAGATTTCCGGACTGGAAGTCACCAAATGGCTCAAGGACGACGAAGAGCTGAACCATATCCCCGTCATCGCCGTTACAGCCTTCGCCATGAAGGGTGATGAGGAGCGGATCAGGCAGGGTGGTTGCGAGGCCTATATCTCCAAGCCCATTTCGGTGGTGTCGTTTCTTGAGACGATCCGCAAGCATCTGGGGTAGGGCGGCATGAGCGCGCGTATCCTGGTGGTGGATGACGTCGAGACCAATGTCCGACTGCTCGAAGCCAAGCTGACAATTGAATACTACGACGTCCTGACCTGCGGTGACGGGCTTACGGCCATCGCCTTGGCGACTTCGGAACAGCCGGACCTGATCCTTCTCGATGTCATGATGCCGGGCATGGATGGGTTCGAGACCTGTCGTCGGCTGAAGGAAGATCCAAGGACGCGCCATATACCGGTGGTGCTGGTGACGGCGCTGGACGGGCGACATGACCGGATCAAGGGGCTGGAATCCGGCGCTGACGACTTCCTGACCAAGCCGCTGGACGACGTGATCCTGATGGCGCGGGTCAAGAGCCTGACCCGTCTGAAGATGGTCATGGACGAACTGCGCGAGCGTGAGGAGAGCGGTCGGCGCGTCGGTGTCGACACCGCCGGCGTGGCGCGACTGAAGGGTTCGGGCGGGCGTGTTCTGGTGGTGGATGACAATGCCCTGCAGGCCGCCAAGGTGGCTCAGGAATTGGCGCTGGAGCACCGTCCCTTGATCGAGGCCGACCCGATGGCGGCCCTGGATGCTGCGCGTGGGCCGGTTGATCTGATGATTATCAACGTGACCTCGGACGGCTTCGATGGCTTGCGCCTGATCGCTCAGGCCCGCTCCAAGGAGCCGACGCGGCGGCTGCCGATTCTGGCCCTGGTTGATTCCCAGGATCGACCCCGGTTGCTCAAGGCGCTGGAACTGGGCGCCAATGATCTTCTGACCCGACCGGTGGATCCCGAGGAGCTGTCAGCGCGGGTGCGGACCCAGGTGCGACGCAAGCGTTACGGCGACTTCCTGCGTGAAAAGCTGGATCACAGCCTGGAGATGGCCGTCACCGACGCCCTGACCGGGCTGCACAATCGCCGCTACATGTCGAATCAGCTTCAGCCCCTGGTGGCGCGCACCAATCGCGGCGGCGAGCCGGTGGCGGTGCTGGTTCTAGACATCGACCACTTCAAGGCTGTGAACGACGGCTTTGGTCATGACGCCGGCGACGAGGTCTTGCGCGAGTTCTCGGTGCGGCTGGCGACCAATGTCCGGGCCGTCGATCTGCCGTGCCGATTCGGCGGCGAGGAGTTCGTGGTCGTCATGCCCGGCACGACGCTGGAGGACGCCCATCGCATCGCCGAACGTATCCGACGTGACGTGGGCGCGGCGCCCTTCCGCGTCATGGACGGCAAGGCGCATCTGAACATCACCGTCTCGGTGGGGGTGGCCGCTACCATGGGAGCGGAGGATACGCCCGAAGCCCTGTTGAAGCGGGCGGATGAGGGGGTCTACGAGGCCAAGGCTTCGGGACGAAACAAGGTCGTCGCCCGCGCCGCCTAACAGGGCGATCCTGTTGATCAAGCAACGAAAAACGCCCGGCTGAAAAGCCGGGCGTTTCGAATTCTGCAGTCAAGCGAACCCGGGGGTTCGAGGCGCTCAGGCCCTTACTTGATCTTGCCTTCCTTGAACTCGACGTGCTTGCGGACGACCGGGTCGTACTTCTTGACGACCATCTTTTCGGTCATCGTACGGGCGTTCTTCTTGGTCACGTAGAAGAAGCCGGTGTCGGCGGTGGAGTTCAGGCGGATCTTGATGGAAGCCGGTTTGGCCATCGGAATTACCTTTGCGACGGCGAAAGCCGCATGAAACGAGAGGCGCGGAACATACTCAGGCGCTGACCAAAGTCAACGCCCGCGATGTCGCGTTGAGGAAAGGCTCCTAAAGGTTAGGGTGATGAAATGAAAGCCCTGACCTCGATCGCCCTTGCGGCCGCCGCCCTGACCCTGTCGTCCTTGCCCGTCGCCGCTCGCGCCGACACGCCCCAGGACGCCTTCTTCAAGAACCTCAGCGCCCTATGCGGTCAGAGATTCGAGGGCAAGGTCGTTACTACCGAAGCCGCCGATTCGGATTTCGCCAGTCAGCGGCTGTTGATGCATGTGCGTGACTGCTCGGCCGAAGAGATTCGCATTCCCTTCTGGGTGGGCGCCGACCGTTCGCGCACCTGGGTGGTGACGCGCACCGCCACGGGCCTGCGGCTTAAGCATGATCACCGTCATGACGACGGCACGACCGACACGCTTCACTGGTACGGCGGCGACACGGCGGGAGCCGGCACGGCTGAACGGCAGGAGTTCCCGGTCGACCAGGAATCCATCGACCTGTTCAACGCCAACAACGCCTCGGTTTCGACCACCAATGTCTGGGCGATGGAGGTCCATCCTCGCCACATGTTCGCCTATGAGCTGCGCCGCCCGAACCGCCATTTCCGCGTCGAGTTCGATCTGACCAAACCGGTCGCGCAATAAGGTCTAGAGGGCTTTCCATGGGACGAGAGGACGGACGGTGGCGCAAGCCGGGCCGCCGTCTTTCGCTCGCCCCGGCAGGCGGACCTCCAGCGTGCGGCCCTGACGCGCGGCGTCCAGAAGGTCAGCGGTGATGTCGTGGATGTCGATCTTGGCCCGGCGACTCCAGGTGGGGCCGGGAAAGCCCGCATGGGTTCCGATGCCGATGTAGACGAAGCGGCGCGTCGGTCCCTCGCGCCGAACGAAGGGGCCGGTCAGGCGGTTGTCGTCGTTCAGAATGACGGGCGCGTCCAGCGACAGCGGGGCCTCGGTCGCCGTCACGGCGTCGATGGGTTCGCCCTCCTTGCCCTGCAGGCTGTAGCAGACGCCCGGGACGGGGTCCTTGATGGTCAGGCGCAGGGTGATGGTCTGCTTGGCCATGGTCTTAGTCCCGGTGCTCGACCACATGCCGGCCCCGCACCATGCGCACGAAGGGCAGGGGGCGGTCGGGGTGGGTCAGGCGCTCGGCCATCTCGCCCAGGACGAAGCGGGTGATGGCGGGCAGGTCCAGCGCCCGGGCCTCGTCCAGCGGCAGCCATGCGATCTCGTCCAGTTCGCCCGAGCCCTCGATGCGGTCGGGATCGCGCAGGGCCTCGACCGGGGCCATGAAGAAGCGGGCGTCGAAGCGGCGTGTGCGTCCTGGCGGCGTGATGGCGCGGGCCACGTAGGACAGCACTGACAGATCGGGCAGGGCGCCCGCCTGACGATACTCGCGCCACGGTCCGGCGACGGACGCGGGCGGCGCAGGGCGGCCCAGGATCAGCCCGGTCTCCTCAAAGGTCTCGCGCACGGCGGTCAGGGCCAGGGCGCGGGCGCGGCGGGCGGGCATTTCCGCCTCCAGCCGCCGGGCCACGTCGGACGACAGCTCGCCGCATGAAGCGGCGGTGAAGTCGGAGCGGTCGATGCGTCCGCCGGGGAAGACCCATTTCGATGCCATGAAGACATGGCCGGGCGCGCGCCGGCCCATCAAGACCTCGGGCCGGTCTCCGCCACGCGTCAGGATCAGGGTGGCGGCGTCCTTGGGCTTCTGGCCGCCGCCCGTGCGCGGGGCGTCGGCCAGGTCCTGAGCGGCGTCGAAGGGCTGAGGTTTCACCGCCGCTTGCCCTTGCGAACCCCCTTCAAGCCGCCGGAGGGCTTGGCGCCGTTGCGGGGCTTGGGACCGCCGGGGCGGCCCCCATTTTTGGTTTTTGGCCCGCGCTTGGGAGGGCCGTCTCCGCCGCGCCCGCGGATGCCGTAACGCGGGGCGGGGGCGTTGGGATCGCGCGGGTCCGGCTCGGACACCATTTCCAGCACCAGACCGCCGGTGACCGGCGTGGCCTCCATCAGCTTGACCTCGACGCGCCGGCCCAGGGTAAAGCGCTTGCCGGTGCGTTCGCCGACCAGGGCGTGGGCGCGGTCGTCGTGGGTGAAATACTCGCTGCCCAGGGTCGAGACCGGCACCAGACCATCGGCGCCCGTCTCGTCCAGCCGCACGAACAGGCCGAAGCGGGTGACGCCGGTGATGCGCCCGCTGAAGGTCGCGCCGACGTGGTCTTCGAGGAAGGCGGCGATGTAGCGGTCCATGGCGTCGCGCTCGGCGGCCATGGAGCGGCGTTCGGTCGAGGTCACCTGTTCGGCGATGGCCGTCAGCTCAGCGATCTCGCGGTCCGTCAGCCCGTCCGAGCCGAGGTTCAGGCCGCGGATCAGGCCCCGGTGCACGATCAGGTCGGAATAGCGCCGGATCGGCGAGGTGAAGTGGGCGTAGCGGTCCAGATGCAGGCCGAAGTGGCCGACGTTGTCCGGCGAATAGACGGCCTGCATCTGGGTGCGCAGGACCACTTCGTTGACCACCTCGGCGTGGGGCGTGTCGCGCATCTCGTCCAGCAGCTTGTTGAACCGCTTGGTGGTCGGCGCCTCCCCCTTGTTCCAGGGCTTGGCGATGGTGTGCAGGAAGTCGGCCAGGTTGAAGATCTTCTCCTGGCTGGGCGCTTCGTGGACGCGATAGATCAGCGGCGTGCGCGTCTTCTCCAGCGTCTCGGCGGCGCAGACGTTGGCCTGGATCATCATTTCTTCGATCAGGCGGTGGGCCTCCAGCGACTTGCGCGGCTCGATGGCCGCGATGCCGCCATCGGGGGCCATGATGATACGGCGCTCGGCGCTTTCGATGGCCAGGGGGCTGCGGCGTTCGCGGCCCTTCAGCATGGTCGAATAGGCGTTCCACAAGGGATAGAGGATGGCGTCCATGATCGGACCCGTCACGTCATCCTGCTGGCCGTCGATCGCGGACTGGGCCTGTTCGTAGGACAGCTTGGCCTGAGAGCGCATCAGGCCGCGCATGAACTTGTGCCCGGTCTTCTTGCCATCCTTGTCGAAGACCATCCGTACGGCCATGCAGGCGCGGTTCTCGCCCTGTTTCAGGCTGCACAGGCCGTTGGACAGGACTTCCGGCAGCATCGGCTCGACACGGTCGGGGAAGTAGGTCGAGTTGCCCTTGTCGCGCGCCTCGCGGTCCAGGGCCGAGTTGGGGCGGACATAGGCGGCGACGTCGGCGATGGCGACCCAGACGATCCAGCCGTCGGGGTTCTTGGGGTCCGTGTCGCGCTCGGCATAGACGGCGTCGTCATGGTCGCGCGCATCGGCCGGGTCGATGGTGATGAAGGGGACCTCGCGCAGATCCTCGCGGCCCTTCAGCGTCGGCAGGGCCTGATCCTCGGCCTCGCGCTCGACCAGGTCCGAGAAGCCGGTCGGCAGGCCGTGGGCGTGGATGGCGATGATGGAGGCGGCGCGGGGATCATCCTCGCGGCCGATGGACTCAAGAATCTTGCCGCGCTTGGGACCGTAGCGATGGTCGCCCTTTTCGATCGAGGCCAGGACCAGGTCGCCGTCGCGCAGGTCGCCCGCCACGGCGTTCGGAATCAGCAGCACGTCCTTGGAGCGCTTGTCGACCGGCTCGACACGGGTCTCGCGGGCCGACTTGCGGATCACGCCCAGGACGCGGTTGGTCCCGGCGTCCAGCCGTTTGACCAGGCGGGCTTCCCAGCCCTCGGCCCCGCGCGCGAACTTGACCAGCAGGCGGTCACCCAGACCCGGCGCCGGCGTCTTGCCCTCGCGGTCGGGCAGCAGCAGAGCGCGCGGCGCATCGTTGCTGCCCTTGACCAGTTCGACATAGAGCTCGCCGTCCGCGTCGCGATCCACCACGTCGGCCACGCCGACCGGGGGCAGGGCGCCGGCCTCGGAAAAGCCCTTGCGGCCGCGCTTGCCCAGGACGCCTTCGGCCTCCAGCGTCTTCAGCATTTCGCGCAACTGGCGGCGTTCGATGCCCTTCAATCCGAAGACGCGGGCGATGTCGGCCTTCTCGGCCTCGCCGGCTTCGCGCAGGAAGGCGATCAGGGTGTCACGGTCGGGCAGGCCCGCAGCGGGGCGTTTCGGCGTCTTGGTCATTGCGTCCTATGTAATGCGCTTCGAGCCAAATAGGTGAAAACTTGCGTGAGTTGACCAAGCGCCTGCCGACGCCCAGCTTCCGCCCCTGAACACGCCTTCTTCGGAGCCTTCCGCATGTCGATGTCCGACGCCCCTGTCCTGACCCGCCCCGTGGGCTCGCTGCTGGACCTGATCGGCAAGACGCCGATGGTCGAGGTGACGCGGATCGACACCGGCCCCTGCCGCTTGTTCCTGAAACTGGAGAGCCAGAACCCTGGCGGTTCCATCAAGGATCGCATCGCCCTGTCGATGATCGAGGCTGCAGAGAAGGCCGGCTGGCTGAAGCCGGGCGGCACCATCGTGGAAGCCACGGCGGGCAACACCGGCCTGGCCCTGACCCTGGTCGGCAAGCAGAAGGGCTACAAGGTCCTGCTGGTCATCCCCGACAAGATGTCGAAGGAGAAGATCCAGCACCTGCGCGCCATGGGCGCCGACGTGCGCCTGACCCGTTCGGACGTGCCGCACGGCCACCCCGAGTATTATACCGACATGGCCGAGCGTCTGGCCCAGCAGATCCCTGGCGGCTACTTCGTCAACCAGTTCGCCAACGACGCCAACACCGCCGCCCACTTCAAGACGACCGGTCCCGAGATCTGGGAGCAGATGGACGGTGACATCGACGCCTTCGTCGCGGGCATCGGCTCGGGCGGGACGATCACGGGCAACGCCCAATACTTCAAGTCGCAGGGCTCGAACGCCAGGATCATTCTGGCCGACCCGGTCGGCTCGGCCCTGGCGGGTCTGGTCAATGAGGGCGTGGCGGGTCCGGACGGCAGCTATGCGGTCGAAGGCATCGGCCAGAACTTCATGCCCGACACGGCTGACGCTGATCTGATCGACGTGGCCTATTCTATCCCCGACAGCGAGGCGATCGCCACGGTGCGCGAGCTGCTGTTGAAGGAAGGTATTCTGGCCGGATCATCGTCAGGCACCCTGATCGCCACGGCTCTCCGCTGGTGCCGCGAACAGACCGAGCCGAAGCGGGTCGTGACCTTCGTCTGCGACACCGGCGCCAAGTATCTGTCCAAAGTCTATAACGACGCCTGGCTGGCCGATCAGGGCCTGACCCAGCGTGAACTGCACGGCGACCTGTCGGACCTGATCACGCGCAAATACGCCAACGGCGACGTGGTCGTGATCGGCCCCGACGACACCCTGGACACCGCCTTCAAGCGGATGAAGGGCGACGGCGTGTCGCAACTGCCGGTCATTCAGGAGGGGCGTCTGGTCGGCATTCTGGACGAGAGCGACATCGTCCACATCATGAACACCGACGAGATCACCCGTAAGGAGCGCTTCGCCAAACCGGTATCCTCGGCCATGACGCGCGATCTGGACACCCTGCAGGTGTCGGAATCCCTGGACGCCCTGATCCCGGTCTTTGATCGCGATCGCGTGGCCATCGTGCTGGACGGAGAGACCTTCGTCGGCCTGATCGCCCGCACCGACCTGATCAACCACCTCAGCCTGAACCGGTAAGCCCATGTCTGAACTGAAGAACAGCCAGGGTTTCTCGACCCGCGCCATCCACGCCGGCCAGAAGCCCGACCCGACGACAGGCGCGGTGATGACGCCGATCTACGCCACCTCGACCTACGCCCAGGAAAGTCCCGGCGTGAACAAGGGCTATGAATACGCCCGCGGCAAGAACCCGACGCGCGAGGCCTTTGAGGCCTGCATCGCTGATCTGGAAGGCGGGGTTCAGGCCTTCGGCTTCGGTTCGGGCATGGCGGCGACCTCGACGGCGCTGGAGCTGCTGGACGCCGGGTCGCACATTGTCACCGGCGACGACCTGTACGGCGGTTCGTGGCGGCTGTTCGAGCGGGTGCGGCGGCGCTCGATGGGGCTGGACTTCAGCTACATCGACCTGACCGACCTAGCTGCCGTCGAAGCGGCGATCACGGACAAGACGCGGATGCTGTGGGTCGAGACGCCCACCAACCCGCTGATGAAGCTGGCCGACATCGCGGCCCTGTCGAAGATCGCCAAGGCGCACAAGCTGATCCTGGCGGTCGACAACACCTTCGCCACGCCGTGGAGCCAGCAGCCGCTGGCCCTGGGCGCAGACGTGGTCATGCATTCGGCGACCAAATACCTGAACGGTCACTCCGACATCGTCGCCGGGGTTCTGGTGGCCAAGGACGCCGAGATCGCGGCGCAGCTGAAGTTCCTGCAGAACTCGATCGGCGGCGTCATGGGGCCGTTCGACGCCTTCCTGGCCAACCGGGGGCTGAAGACCCTGGGCCTGCGCATGAAGGCGCACAATGAGAACGCCATGGCCGTGGCCCGCTGGCTGGAAGACCGGGCAGGCGTGGCCAAGGTCATCTATCCGGGCCTGATCAGCCACCCGCAGCACGAACTGGCCGCGCGCCAGATGAACGGCCGTTTCGGCGGCATGGTCACGGTGCTGATCGACGGCGATCTGGAGCGAACCAAGCGGGTGCTGGAGCGGGTGCGGGTCTTCACCCTGGCGGAGTCGCTGGGCGGGGTCGAAAGCCTGGTGAACCACCCGGCGATCATGACCCACGCCAGCGTGCCCAAGGAAGTCCGCGAGGCCGGCGGCGTCACCGACAACCTGATCCGTCTTTCGGTCGGGGTCGAGGATGTGGAAGACCTGATCGCCGACCTGGATCAGGCCCTCAGCTGAAGCGTCTGACCTGAAGTCAGGCCGTCTTGTCGGGCAGGGCGGTCTGATGGCCCGTGACGGGCGCCAGCTTTTGCTTGGGGGCGGCGCGCTTGCGCACGACGACGGGCTTGGGCTCGGCGGCGATTTCCGCCAGCCGGGCGTCGATCAGCGGAATGATGTCGGCGGCGGTTGTGACCTGAACGGGTGAGCCGGTTTCCAGAAGGCGGGCGGCGTTGGCGCGCAGGGCCTTGAGGTCGGCTTCGTTCAGGGTGGGAATCTTGTCGGCCAGGGAAGTCATGGGCGTCTCCAGATGGCGTCAGGGCCGGCGCGCATGCGGCCGGCCCCTCAGCAGATAGAAAGCGAGCTCAGCGGCCTGACGGTCGCCGATAAGGGCTGAGATCAGTCAGCCGCCTGAAGTCGGCCGGCGGACTCTTTGCCGCTACGGCTGTCGCGTTCGATTTCGTAGGAGATCTTCTGACCTTCGTTCAGCATGCCGAGCGAGGACGCTTCGACGGCCGTGGCGTGAACGAAGACGTCCTTGCCGCCATCATCAGGCTGGACGAAGCCATAGCCCTTGGTGGAGTTGTACCATTTGACAGTGCCGGTAGCCATTTTCAGGACTCCCCGTTTGAGTGGCCGCAGGAAGGATATCCTGATGGCCTGTCGGGTCTGAATGGGATCGGCTTTGGACCTCGGTGCGCGATGCAAAGGGGCAGCAGCGTTTCGCAGAGAGATCGACGACTTAGAGGTGGGCGCTTTGCCGCCCTTTAGCAATGGGCAGGGCCTCAAAAGCCTCAAGAGGTCGTCAGAAACGAAAACGGCGGCGACAGCCGAAGCCGTCGCCGCCGTTCGAAATCCGCGCCGAATGAACGGCGCGAGAAATCAGCCTTCGGTCTTCAGTTGACCGGCCGATTCCTTGCCCGAGCGACGGTCGCGCTCGATTTCGTACGAGACCTTTTGGTTCTCGTCGAGGCCACGCAGGCCAGCTTGCTCGACGGCCGAGATGTGGACGAAGACGTCCTTGCCGCCGTCATCCGGTTGGATGAAGCCGTAGCCCTTGGTGGAGTTGAACCATTTCACAGTGCCGGTAGCCATTTTCAGGACCTCCGCTAGTCGTTGGCCTCAGGGAACAGCCCCCTTGGCCTGTCGGGTCTGAATGGATCGGCCTAGTCCTCGGTGCGCAGAGCAAAGAGTCAGCAGCGTTACGCAGAGAGATCGACGGCGATAAAATGGACGGCAATCGTGTCCAGCGCAAGACCCCTTGGCCTCAGGCGTCTTCCTGGGCGGCTGGAGCATCGGGGCCGCCTGCGAAATTTTCCTGACAGAGCTTGCGCAGGGCGGCGGTCACGGTGCCGCCGTAGAGGCTGTCCTGAATGCGGTCGTAGCCTTCGCTCTGAAGGGCCTGCTTGACCTCGCCTACAGTGCGACAGGCGCCGCTTTCAGCCAGTTGGTAGGCACGTTCCAGGGTGGTGGGGCGGAAAGTCATGGCCTTAACCTAAGGACTTTCCGCCGATTAGCCACCGCTGATCGGTCACAAGATCAGAACGAGAAGTTGATCCCGGCCACCAGGGCGCCCTTGTATTGCTCGCCCGGAACGTCGGCGTCGGTGTCATGCCAGCGCAGGTCCAGCTCGACCTTGGGGGTCAGGGCGTAGGAACCGCCGACATTCCAGCCGGTGTAGTCGATGCTGTTTTCCTGATCGCGATGGCCGACCTCGGCCGAGACGTTCAGCTTGTTGGTGAAGTCCCAGCCGCCGCGCAGCGCCACCCAGGTCCAGGCCTTGGTCGAGCCGGTGCCGTCGGGCGAGTGCTGCAGGCGCAGGCGGGCGCCGGCCGGGCCGATCGAGCGCTTCATGTCGGCGGTGAATTCCCAGGCGTCGTTGTCATAGCCGGGGTCGGCGTCGAAGCGGTTCTTGTGGGCCACGTTCAGGTCGAAGTCGAAGCCGGCGAACTCGGGACGGACGCCCGCCACCAGCTCGGACTCCAGCTTGGAGCCGCCGCCGTCGATGGTCTCCAGGCCGCCCGAACCATAAAACAGGCCGCTGGCGCTCTCCCATTCCGCAGCCCCGTAGACGAAGGGGTTTCCATCGGACTTGGACGCCGCCTTGGAGCGGTTGTCGGTCGCGGCGCCGGCCGAGAAGGACCATTTGCCCGCATCCTGGGCATGGGCGCCGGAGGCCAGCAGGACCAGGGGCGCGGCGGCGAGAAGAGCGGCGTTCGTCAGGGTGCGGAGCATGAAAAGCCTCGTGAAGCGACGAGGCCGCTCCTAGAGACGCTTCTTGTCGAATTTATCACAGGCCTGTGAAAACTCGTCCGCCAACCGCGCCACAAGCTGAGCCGTTGTGGGGCTGTCGTGGATCGAGCCAGAGCCTTGGCCCGCCGACCAGATGGTTTTCCACGCCTTGGCTTCCTCGCCCATGTCGAGCTTGTGTTCGGGCAGGGATTTCGGGTCGATCTTGTTCTCGACCAGCGACGGGGTCAGGAAGTTGGCGGGGATGCCCGAGACGGCGGGCGTATAGGTGATGTCGGCCGAGCCTGAGGCCACGATCAGGTCCTTGTAATGCGGCTGGGCCGCGCTCTCGGCCGTGGCGATGAAGCGGGTGCCCATATAGGCGAAGTCGGCGCCCATCATCAGGGCCGCGGCCACGTCCTGGCCCGTCGACAGACAGCCCGCCAGGATGATGGTCCCGTCATAGAAGCTGCGCACCTCGTTGATCAGGGCGAAGGGGTTCACGACGCCCGCATGGCCGCCCGCGCCGTTGGCGACCAGGATCAGGCCGTCGACGCCGGCCTCGGCGGCTTTGCGGGCGTGGCGAACATTAGCGATGTCGTGGAAGACCACGCCGCCGTAGCCGTGGACCGCATCCACCACGTCGCGCACGGCTCCCAGGGAGGTGATGATCAGCGGCACCTTTTCCTCGACCGAGACCATCATGTCGGCCATCAGGCGCGGATTGGTCGGGTGGACGATGTGGTTGACGCCGAAGGCGGCGGCGTCAGGCTTCAGCCGCGACTTGATCTCCTGAACCCAGTCCCGATAGCCCTCGGTCGTGCGCTGGTTCAGCGAGGGGAAGGTGCCGATCACGCCCGCATTGCAGGCCTCGACCACCAGATCCGGGCCAGACACCAGGAACATGGGCGAGGCGATGACCGGCAGCTTCAGGCCGGACTGCAGGGAAGCGGGAATGGCCACGGGTCGTTTCCTCGGATGATGCGGGTTGTTTTAAGGGACGCTAACCGGGTGTCGTCAGGGAAGGCAAACAATGATCCCGCTCACGCTCAGGTCCTTCTACTTCCACTCATCCCCGCGGAGGCGGGGACCCAGTAAGAGCCTCAGGCACCGCGTTCGGAATGGCGCCCTTCAATTTCAGCGAGGCGCTTGCAGCCAAAGCACTGGGTCCCCGCCTCCGCGGGGATGAGCGGATTTTGGGGTGGTGGCGCGAAAAGCAGCCCGCAGAAAAAAACAGAGTCCAATTCGTCTGAATCGTCTGAAACCCCCCTCAGGCTCATCCTTCCGCGACCCGCATCCTACCACGGCGGGGAGGGGCGCCAGGTCGATTGTGGAAATCCCCGCGCGGCGGCAGGATTTTCTTTGGCGGACCAAACGCCTAAATGGCGGGCATGACGCACTATACCGACAGCCTGTCCCAGCTCGGCGCCCAGACCGCCGCCCCGACCAACCCCGAAGAGGCGGTGCTGGAACGCGTGCCCAATCCGCACGCCGACACGCTCTATGTGGCGCGCTTCACCGCGCCCGAGTTCACCAGCCTGTGCCCGGTGACGGGCCAGCCCGACTTCGCCCATATCGTCATCGACTATGTGCCGGGCGACTGGCTGGTCGAAAGCAAGAGCCTGAAGCTCTATCTGACCAGCTTCCGCAACCACGGCGCCTTCCACGAGGACTGCACCGTCGCCATCGGCAAGCGCCTGGCCGACCTGCTGCAACCGAAATGGCTGCGCATCGGTGGCTACTGGTACCCGCGCGGCGGCATCCCCATCGACGTCTTCTGGCAAACCGGCGCACCCATCGAAGGCGTCTGGCTGCCGGATCAGGGCGTCGCGACCTATCGCGGGCGGGGGTGAGGCTTGCTTGATGCTACTTGGTTCCTTTGCCAGAGCCTCCCACTCGAATAACCTCGCCAAGTAGAACGTCTAGTTCCGATGCAAAATCCACTTGGACAGCCGTAGGGACGTCCTCTCGATCTCTGATCGGCGAGTGTAGATGCATGTCCGCTATTTTGCGTATCGTGCCCTGCAAGCGTTGCATAATTTCTTTAAACGATTTGTCTTTCTTGGGGCCCCCGTAGTTGTTGGCTACTTGATCAAAAGTCTCGCATCCTAGAACTGGAGGAACGTGATTTAGGATGGTTCGAAGGAGCATTGCTGTCGAGAGGTGGCAGCGATTTGCAGCGACGACATTTAATTCGCGACAGAGCTCAACTAGCCTGCGAAAATCCCATGCGCTTTCATTGATGGCAATCAATGCTGAGATGCGATCTTGATGCACGTATGAGCGACTATTTTGCGGGTTATCTGAAACCGTCGCTCGATTGTATTTTCGGCTTACGGCGCGAGCTCCAGCTAGGACAAGCTCGGATGCTTCTTCTACCGTGGCATACGAAGGTCCACCTATGAAGCTCTGTGACCCAGAGCTGGCGGCATTCATGAGGCCAGTGGAATAGTTGTTTAGACGTCCCAACTCTTCATCGAGGATCGACTTCGCTTCGATGGCTAGCGCTTTGAATTTAGCGCTTGGCCCGGTTGGAAGAAAGAGGCCGGTGACGCTGTTGCCCTCCAAGAATAGGGGGAGGATGGCGTTCATCTCGGCTGAGATGTGCTTCAGTTCCTCTATCATTTGCAGAGTGCGTCCTGATTCCGAGTGTAGCAGGGATGTGCATTATTTGACGGCACACTAAAGGGCGATTCCCGCTCACGTCCGCCTCTTCGTCGATTGGCTCAAGCGCCCATGACCCCATCCCCCCGTCTCCCACTCGAAGCTTGGGGCCGTCGCTTGATGACCCGCGCGGAGGCGTGGGCGGATCGGGGGCGGTGCCGCTGTTCTCGGGCTTCATGTATGCGGCGGTGGGCAGCTATATCGCGCGGGTGCAGCGCATCTTCCATATCCGGGTGCGGGGGTATCCGCCGCTGTGGACGACGTGGCTGCTGGCGGCGGCGATCTATGTCAACTTCTTCGCCCATCACTGGCTGCCGGACGTGCGGATCGCGCTGTTTGCGGCGACGGTGCTGCTGTTCGGGCGGGGCTGGTTCTGGTTCACGGCGGACCGGCGGCGGCGGTCGATGCCGCTGCTGCTGGGGTACTTCCTGGTGGCCCTGTTCATCTGGTTCGCGGAGAACCTGGGGACGTTTGCGCGGGCCTGGGTCTATCCGGGGCAGGCGGACGGCTGGGAGATGGTCAGCCTGAACAAGCTGGGGGCGTGGTTCCTGCTGATGATCATTTCGGTGGTGCTGGTGTCGATCGTGCACCGGCCGGAGGAGGAGCCGCGCTGATCTTCTCTTTCGTCATCCTCCGGCGAGCGTAGCGAGACCGGGGGACCCAGCGGCGCCCGTAGGGCGAAAGCTCCACGCTCGACGCCTGCTTCAAAGATCGCCTTCGGCGCCGCTGGGTCCCCCGGTCGGCGCCGCTGCGCGGCTTGCCGGAGGATGACGGAAGAAGAGATTACGGCCGACGCTCGACCTTGTGCGCCATGACCGGGCGGGGGCGTTCCAGCGGGGCTTCGCTCAGGGTGCCGAGGTGGATGAAGCCGGCGATGGTCTCGCCGTCCTTGACGCCGAACAGGGCGACGGCGGCGGGGTCGTAGGAATACCAGTCGGTGATCCAGCTGGCCGAGTAGCCCAGGGCGTCGGCGGCGTGTTCCAGGTTCATGCAGACGGCGCCGGCCGACAGCTGCTGCTCCCAGACCGGGACCTTGTGGCCCTGAATAGGCGTCGAGACGACCATGATGGTCAGGGGCGGATTGGCCAGCTTGGCGAGGACGGCCAGGTCCTTGTCGACGCGGCCTTGCGTTTCGGCAAGGGCGGCGAGGGCCTCGGACAGGTCGGCGCGGCTCTGCGGGCCCAGGACGACGAAGCGCCAGGGGAAGAGCTTGCCGTGGTCGGGGGTGCGGGCGCCGAGATGCAGGATTTGCTCGATCTCGGCCTCGGACGGGCCGGGGGCGGCTAGCAGCTGGGCCGAGGCCGAGCGGCGCACGGCCAGACGGGCCAGGACTTCGTCCGAACGGACGGGCAGGGGCAGGGCGGCGTTCAGATCGGTCATGCCGCCTAGCTAGGATTTCGCGGCGTCCGGCGCCATAGCGGAAGCATGCACGATATTCCCGACATCAAGCCCCGCTGGGCGGAAGACCTGCCCGAGACGCCGAAATGGCAGAGCCACGGCGACAGCGTCCTGATCGACACGCCGTGGATGCAGGTGACGCGGCACCCGGCGACGGCGCCGACGGGGGCGGCCGCTGACTATCAGGTGGTGCGGCCCAAGAACGTGGGGACCGGGGTCCTGCCTCTGCATGAGGACGGGACCGTGACCCTGGTGGGGCAGCATCGCTTCAGCCTGATGCGCTATTCCTGGGAGATGCCCGAGGGTGGGGCGCCGATGGACGAGGACCCGTTCGACGCCGTGCGCCGCGAATTGGCCGAGGAGGCGGGGCTGACGGCCGAGCACTGGCGCGCGGCGCTGGACATGGACCTGTCGAACTCGATCACCGACGAGCGGGCCATGACCTGGGTGGCCTGGGGGTTGAGCGCGGTTCCGGTCGATCCGGACCCGACCGAGGTGATCGTATCGGTGCGCGTCCCCTTCCGCGACCTGTTGGCCGAGATCGAGCGCGGGGCGGTGCGCGACAGCTTGACGGTGGCGACGGCCTACAAGGCCTACCATATGGCCCGCGAAGGCGTGCTGCCCGCCGCGCTGGCGCAGGCCATGCTGGGGGCGTAGGATCGCCTGCAAGGAAACGGGAGGCCCGATGGCCAAGCTGGAAATCGTGCCGCAACAGCCGGACCTGTGGATGCAACTGCGCGCCGCAGCCGAGGAGGCCGCGCGCGAGGAGCCGAGGCTGGCCTCGCAACTGAACGCCGTGGTGCTGGCGCATGATGATCTGGCGGGGGCGCTGAGCTTCCAGATCGCGCGTAAGCTGGGCGACGCCGAGCTGGGGGCCATGTCGCTGCGCGAGGTGGCCCTGTCGGCCTTTGCGGCCGATCCCGGTATCCTGACGTCGGCCGAGGCCGACCTGAAGGCGGTGCAGGACCGCGATCCGGCGATCCGGTCGCTGTTGCAGCCCTTCATGTATTTCAAGGGGTTCCAGGCGCTGCAGGCCTGGCGCGTGGCGCATTGGCTGTGGGGGCAGGGGCGCGACACTCTGGCGTTTCACTTCCAGAGCCGGATTTCGGAGCTGTTCCAGCTGGACATCCACCCGGCGGCGCGGATCGGTTCGGGCGTCTTCGTCGACCACGGCACCGGCATCGTCATCGGCGAGACGGCGGTGGTCGGTGACGAGGTGTCCATGCTGCACGCCGTGACCCTGGGCGGAACCGGGGCCGAGCGCGGCGACCGTCATCCCAAGATCGGCCGCGGCGTCCTGCTGGGCGCGGGGGCCAAGGTGCTGGGCAATATTGTGATAGGCGACTACGCCAAGGTGGCCTCGGGGTCCGTCGTGCTGAAGCCGGTGCCGGCGGGCTGCACCGTGGCCGGGGTGCCGGCGCGTGTCGTGGCCTGTCCGACCGACGCGGCGCCCGCCCGGACCATGGATCACACCCTGGCCGACATCGCCTATGATTACGTGATCTGATTGCGTCGCCTGTGGACGCCCGATACGCGGGCTTCCCATGAGGGGGCGTGTTCTCTAGGTTCCGCCGTCAACGACACCAACGAGGCTACCCCCGTGAAAGAATCCGATCTGAAGCGCGTCGAGACGCACCTGAAGCGCACCTTCAACCACGGCGGCATCAAGGTGAAGGCCCGCAAGGTCGCCGACTCCGCCGAAGTCTATGTCGATGACGAGTTCATCGGCGTGGTGTTCGAGGACGAGGACGAGGCCGGCTCGTTCATGTTCGAGATGGCGATCCTGGCCGAAGACCTGCCGCAGGACTAAGGCCGCGCCTCCAGGGATTTCTCTGGAAAGCACGCACGAAAAAGGCCGGAGGGGCGAACCCTCCGGCCTTTTGTCGTTTCAGGCGATCACCAGCCGAACAGACGGGCGAAGAAGCCCTTCTTCTTTTCGGGTTGAGGCGCGGCGGCGGCAGGCGCCGGTTGCGCAGCCGCCGGAGCGGGGGCGGGCTTGGGCGCTTCGACCGGCTTGGGCGTCGGGGCGGCGGCGACAGGCGCGGGCGCAGGGGCCGGAGCCGCAACCGGAGCGGCGGCGGGTTTGGTCGCCTCGACCGGCTTGGCGGCGGGTTTCGGAGCAGCGGCGGCCTTGGGGGCTACAGCCTTCTTTGGGGCGGCGGGCTTGGCGGCCGCTTTCGGAGCGGCGGCTTTTGCAGCGGGCTTGGCCGCAGCCTTGGGCGCAACGGCCTTCGCGGCCGGGGCTTTGGCGGCGGCGGGTTTCGCAGCGGCCTTCGGCGCAGCCTTTACAGCCGGTTTGGCGGCGGGTTTCGCAGCGACCTTGGGCGCAGCGGCCTTCACGGCGGGCTTGGCGGCGACCGCCTTGGGCGCGGCGGGTTTGGGCGCGGCCTTCGGTTTTGCAGCGGCCTTGGGCGCCGCAGTGCTCGACTTTGCCGCCGGTTTCGGCTTGGAAGCGGCAGGCGCCGCTTTCGGCGTAGAAGATTTCGACTCAGACGGTGCTTTAGCCATGGATACCCCGACCCCTAAATGGACACGGGCATTCCGTACGCCCGCACTCGTTGCGATTCGTTATAATAACGGTGTTTGAGAAATGTCCGAGTCCGCTCTTCAGGTAATCGCACGCGGCGAGCGCGAGCCCGCGGAGACCGCCGCCGCCATGATCGACGCCGATCCCATGCTGGAAAACGCGACCTATTCGATCCTGGAAGAGGACGAGGACAGGGGCGTCTGGCGCATCGACGCCTTCCCGACCTCGGACGAGGAGGCCGAGGGCATCGCCGCCATCCTGCGTGCGACGCCGGGTCTGGAGGTCATTGTCGAGAAGCTGGCCGACGCCGACTGGCTGGCCATGAGCCTGTCGGGCCTGCCGCCGGTCGAGGCCGGGCGCTTCTTCGTTTATGGCGCGCACGACCAGGGCAAGATTCCCGAAGGCCGGGTCAATCTGAAGATCGACGCGGGCGCCGCCTTCGGCACGGGCCACCATGGCACGACGGTCGGATGCCTGGAGGCCTTCGACAATCTGCTGGCGACCGAGACCTTCGAGAAGGTTCTGGACGTCGGCTGCGGCACGGGCGTTCTGGCCATCGCCGCCGCCAAGACCGGTTCGCCCATCGCCGTCGGCACCGACATCGACGAGCCGTCGGCCCGCATCGCCAACGAGAACGCCCAGATCAACGACGCCAAGTGCGAGTTCTACTTCGCCGATGGCCTCAGCGATGCGCGCATCGCCCGGCACGCGCCCTATGACCTGGTCTTCGCCAACATCCTGGCGGCCCCGCTGGTGTTCCTGGCGCCGGAGATCGGCGCTGCGTTGAAGTCGGGGGGGGTGGCGATCCTGTCGGGCCTGCTGCGTACGCAGGAGGAGCGGGTGCTGGAAGCCTATGTGCCGCTGGGCTTCGTGGTCGAGCAGACCATCCACCATGATGCGTGGACTGCGCTGCAACTCCGCAAGAAGTAGGCGCGTGTTCGGGGCGTCGCTTGACGGCGCTGCGGGACGACGGGCACGAACAGGTTGTTCGTCGAGATCGACGGACGAGGTGAGATCCGGTTCCGGGGGCGCGTGGCTTGAGTGAAACGAGCGATCGGCGGCATGGCATCCAGTCCGTGGGCATTGGCCTGCGGGTTCTGGACGTGCTGGCGTCGTTGGACGGCGCGGCGGCTCTGGGGGCGATCGCACAGGCTTCGGATCTGTCGTCGTCTCAGGCGCACCGGTACCTGGCCAGTCTGATCGCCGCCGGCATGGCCCGCCAGGACGCGGCGACAGGACGCTATGAGTTGGGCCCGGGCGCGTTGCGTCTTGGGCTCGCGGCGCTATCGCGGATGGACAGTTTCCGCGAGGCGGCGATCGCCTTGACCGACTATGTCCGTGAAACGGGGCGCACGGTGCAGATGGGCGCCCTGGGGCCGTCTGGCCCGATCGTGGTGCGCTGGATCATGGGCACGCCCGCCATCTCGACCTCGCTGATGGTCGGCTCCCCCTTGCCGTTGCTGAGTTCGGCCACGGGCCATGTGTTTCTGGCCTTCCGGCCGGAGGCGGCGACGCGGCAGATGGTCGAGCGCGAAACCCAGCCGCAGTTCCAGCCGGTCGACGTCGAGGGCCTGCGCGCGCGGGTGCGGCGCGATGGCTATTCGGCCATCCGGGGGGATCTGATCCCCGGCCTGCGCGCGACCGCCGCGCCGATCTTCGACCTGCAGGGCGAGGCGGTCTTCACCGCCACGGTTCTGGCCACTGACGTATTCAAGACCGAGTACGACGATCAGGCGCGCGAACGCCTGATCGAGGTTTGCGATCAGATCACCTTGGCGACGGGCGGGGTGCGTCCGTCGATCTGACGGATCAGGCGGCGGCCTTGCGCAGGTCGGTGGCCGGATCGCCCGCCGTTTCCGCGATCAGGGTCTTGCCCATCAGGCGACGCGCCGTGGCGAAGTCGCGCGGCTGATCCAGACAGACGGCGCCGACCAGCGCGCCGTCGCGCAGATAGAGGCGCACCGCCTCGCCGCGCGCCACGACGGCGTCGCCCGCCGTCGGGTCGCCGAGGATCTGCAGGTTGTGGTCGCACTGGGCGGTCCAGAACCAGGGCGTGGGTTCGGCCTCGGCGGGCCGGCCCAAGATGGCGAGGGCGGCGGCGCGAGCCGAGGTCTGGGCGTGGGCCCAGGTCTCCATGCGGGCGGCGGCCCCGTCGCGGACGCGCGCGGCCAGATCCCCCACGGCGAAGATGCGGTCGTCGGCGGGCGAGCGGTAGTCGTCGCCGACCAGAACCCCGCCCGCAACCGGCAGGCCCGCCGCCTCGGCCATTTCGGTCGAGGGGATGATGCCGATGCCGACGACGATCAGGTCGGCCTCGACGGTCGAACCGTCGTCCAGGCGGGCGAGAACCGCGCCGTCGGCGGCGTCTTCCAGCGCCTGCAGCGACCGGCCCAGCTTCACCTCCACGCCGATGCGGGCGTGGGCGGCGGCCAGCCATTCGGCGGCCTCGGCCGGGACATTGCGGCCCAGCAGCCGCTCGCCCGCCTCGATCACCGTGGCGGTCAGGCCGAGACCGCGCAGGGTCGAGGCCGCCTCCAGACCGATCACGCCGCCGCCGACCACCAGGGCGCGTGCGCCGGGTTTGGCCTCAGCCGCGATGGCGCGGGCGTCGTCGGCGGTGCGCAGATAGCGAACGGCGGGGTGGTCGGGCAGGGGCAGGCGGCGCACGCGGCCGCCCATGGCCAGCACCAAGGTGTCGAAGGCCTCGATCGATCCGTCGGCCAGTCGAACTTCGCCTCTGTCACGGTCGATGGCGACCGCCTTGGCGCCCAGTTTCAGGGTCACATCCAGCTCCGCCCACCGTTCGGCGGGCGCCAGCCAGACTGGATCGACCGCTTCGCCCGACAGGTAGTCCTTGGACAGGCTTGGACGTTCGTAGGGGGGGTGGGTTTCGTCGCCGACGACGAGGATAGACCCGGAAAAACCTAACTCGCGCAAGGTGATAGCAGTCGCGCCCCCGGCGTGCCCGGCTCCCAGGATGAGGATGCGTTCAGCCATTTGTGATCTCCGCTTTTCTCTGCACAGTGTGCAACGCATTTGACATAGATCAAAAACCACGACACCAATGCGGTCAACGGCGACATGAGATCGCTGCTTCGAATTCATTGTCCGGGAGCTTTCAGTGAACATCCCCGTACGCCCGCCGGAGGGCGCCAACAGCCGCGCATGGCCGGCCGATGTCGACGCCGCCGTGCCCTACTGGGTCTATACGGACCCCGCGATCTACGCCGAGGAACTGCAGAAGATCTGGTACGGGCCGCACTGGCTCTATGTCGGTCTGGAGTGCGAGCTGGCCGAGGTCGGCGACTGGAAGACGACGACCCTGGGCGAAAAGCCCTGCGTCATGGTCCGCTCGGGCGAGGACGAGATCTCGGTCGTCGAGAACCGCTGCGCCCACAAGGGCGTCAAGTTCTGCCAGACCCGCACCGGCCACTCCAAGGAGCTGATCTGCCCCTATCACCAGTGGTCCTATGCGCTGAACGGCGACCTGCAGGGCGTGCCCTTCCGTCGCGGCGTCAAGCGTCAGGGCGGCATGCCGTCGGACTTCGACCCCAGGGACCACAGCCTGAACAAGCTGCGCGTCGAGGTGGTCAACGGCGTGGTCTGGGCCACCTTCTCGGACGAGACGCCGCCCTTCCGCGAGTACCTCGGCGAAAAGTTCTGGAAGCACTACACTCGCGTCTATGACGGCCGGAAGCTGGAGGTGCTGGGCTACAACCGCCAGCACATTCCGTCGAACTGGAAGCAGATGCAGGAGAACATCAAGGACCCGTATCATGCGGGCCTGCTGCATGTGTTCTTCGCCACCTTCGGCCTGTTCCGCGCCGATCAGAAATCCGCCGTCGATATCGACGACGAGGGCCGCCACGGCATCCTGATCTCGCGCAAGGGCGAGCAGGAAAAGACCGAGGCCATGGCCGATATCCGCAACTTCCAGGGCGACCTGGTGCTGGAGGACCCCCGCGTCATGGACGTGGTGCAGGAGTTCCCGGGCGAAGAGACCGTCGGGATGATCACCATCTTCCCCAGCGTGATCTTGCAGCAGCAGGTCAACAGCCTGACCACGCGCCAGATCGTGCCCAAGGGGCCGAACGGGTTCGACTTCCACTGGACCCACTGGTGCTACGCCGACGACACGCCGGAGATGCGTCTGCGCCGCACGCGTCAGGCCAACCTGTTCGGCCCGGCGGGCTTCGTCTCGGCTGACGACGGCGAGGTTCTGGAAATGACCCAGCAGGGCGCCGCCGGTTCGCCGGACGCCAACATGATCCTGCAGATGGGCGGCCGCGAGATTGCCCCCACCGACCACCAGGTCACCGAGACCGCCGTACGCGGCATGTGGCGCTATTGGCGCAAGGTGATGGGCCTGTGAGCGAGACCATGACCATTGCTCGCGACGAGATCCGCGACCTGTACGACGCCTATTACGGCGTGCTGGACGACGTCGATCTGCACGCCTGGCCCGACTTTTTCACCGAGGACTGTCTGTATCGGGTGATCCCGCGTGAGAACTATGAGGCCGGCTACACCCTGTGCACCATGCAGGCCGAGAGCCGCGGGATGCTGAAGGACCGGGTGACCGGCCTGACGCGGACCCAGATGTATGCGCCGCGCTACTACCGCCGCTTCCCCACCGCGCCGCGCGTGGTCGAGCAGGGCGTGGCCCAGGCAGAGGAGGGCGTGCGCGTTCGCCACAACCTGCTGGTGGTGCAGACCCTGGTGGACAAGCAGTCGGACATCATCCTGTCCGCCGTCTGCCACGACCGCATCGTCCGCGACGGCGACCGCCTGCGCTTTGTCGAACGCGTCGTCGTCTTCGATTCCGAAATGATCCCCAACAGTCTGGTGTATCCCGCATGACCGAAGCCGCGACCCTGTCGTGGGTGGCGACTTTGCCGCCCTCGGCCCTCGAAGAACATGGCGTGGCCAAGGCCAGCGCCAACGGCCTGAACGTCGCCCTCTATGTCGTGGACGGCGAGTATTTCGCCACCGCCGACCTGTGCACCCACGGCGCCGCCAGCCTGTCGGACGGCTTCCTGGACGGCGAGCTGATCGAATGCCCGCTGCATCAGGGCACCTTCAACGTGAAGACCGGCGCGCCGGTCGACGCCCCGTGCTCGGTCGCCGTGCGCAGCTTCCCGGTGAAGCTGCAGGACGGCCTGCTGCACGTCGGCATGGAGGGCTGAGCCATGCACGAGGTCCTGTCCAACGACCAGCAGTCCCAGCTGAACGCCCTCTATGAGCAGATGGAGCCGGAAGGCCTCTATCCCCTGTGGGAGAAGCTGTCGGCCCTGGTCCTGCCCAAGCCGGACTCGCCGGCCAAGGTCCACAAGTGGTCCTATGACAACGCCCGCGACTACCTGATGCGGGCGGGCGACCTGATCAGCGCCAAGCAGGCCGAGCGCCGGGTGCTGATCCTGGAAAATCCCGGCCTGCCGGGTCATTCGGGCATCACGCCCAGCCTCTACGCCGGTCTGCAGCTGATCCTGCCGGGCGAGATCGCCCCGGCCCACCGCCACGCCCAGTGCGCCCTGCGCTTCGTCATGGAGGGCGGCGGCGCCTATACCTCGGTGGACGGCGAGAAGGCGGTGATGCAGCCCTTCGACCTGGTGCTGACGCCGGGCGGCCAGTGGCACGACCACGGCAATCCGACCGAGACGCCGATGATCTGGCTGGACGGTCTGGACATCCCCACCGTTCGCCACTTCGACGCCAGCTTCGCCGAGGGCTATTCGGAAGACCAGTTCCCCGAACAGGCCCCGGCCGGCGACAGCCTGAACCGCTATGGCCGCAACATGCGTCCGCTGAAGGGCCACACGGCGGATCGTCGTCCGGCGCATCAGCCCCTGTTCCACTATCCCTACGCCGAGTGGCGTCCGGCGCTGGACGCCATGGCCGAGAGCGGGGCCGAGATCGACCCGCATCTGGGTCATGCGCTGGAGTTCATGAACCCGATCAACGGCGGGCCGATCATGGCCACCATCTCGGCCCATGTCCGCCTGCTGCCGGAAGGCTTTGAGAGCAAGCCGCGCCGCTCGACCGACGGAACCATCTTCGTGGTGGTTGAAGGGACGGGCGAGGCGGTCATCGAGGGCGAGACCATCGCTCTGAAGCCGCGCGACATCGTGGTCGTGCCGTCGTGGAAATCGGTCGCCTTCAAGGCGTCCAGCCGACTGGTCCTGTTCGGATACTCCGACAAGGCCTGTCAGGAAAAACTGAACCTCTACAAGGAAGAGAACGCATGAGCCTGCTGTTCCAACCGCAAGCGCCCGTGCTTGCCCCGACCAACACCGGGGACGAATTCCCGGTCCGCCGCATCTTCTGCGTCGGCCGCAACTACGCCGCCCACGCCCGCGAAATGGGCCGCGACCCGGACCGCGAGCCGCCCTTCTTCTTCACAGCCTGGGCCGAGACCGTGGTGCTGGACGGGGCGACCATCGCCTATCCGTCCAAGACCGAGAACTTCCACTATGAGGCCGAGCTGGTCGTCGCCATCGGCAAGGGCGGTCGCAACATCGCCGTCGAGGACGCGCTGGATCACGTCTGGGGCTACGCCACCGGCCTCGACATGACGCGCCGCGACCTGCAGCTGGAAGCCCGCGCTCAGGGCCGCCCGTGGGACACCGGCAAGAACGTCGAGCAGTCGTCGCCGCTGGGCCTGATCCACAAGGCGGGCGAGGGCTTTGATCCCGAGCACGGCAAGATCGAGCTGACCGTCAACGGCGAGGTCAAGCAGTCGGCGGACCTGGCCGACCTGATCTGGCCGGTGGCGGACATCGTCGCCTACCTGTCGGGTCTGTGGGAGATCCAGCCCGGCGATCTGATCTACACCGGCACCCCCGCGGGCGTCGGCGCGGTGGTTCCTGGCGACGCCATGACGGTCGCCATCGACGGCCTGACCCCGCTCAACATCAAGGTCGGCCCGCCCGCCGCCTGATCCGCTTCACACGCATCATCAATCACGGAGAGGCGCGCGACAGACGCGCCCTCCGCAGGAGGACTACATCAATGGCAGCCATGGGTGAGGGGGGCGGCAACGCCGTCATCGACCGGGCCAAATTCGGCCCGCTACAGTTCGGCGTCACGGCGCTGTGCTTCATCATCGCCATGCTTGACGGCTTCGACACCCAGTCGATCGCCTTCGTCGCGCCCAAGATCGCCGAGGACTGGGGCCTGGCCCCGTCGGCGTTCGGCCCGATCTTCGCCATCGGCCTTCTGGGGCTGACGGTCGGCGCCTTCACCCTGAGCCCGGCGGCGGACAAGTTCGGCCGCAAGACGGTCATCCTGATCTCGACCTTCATCTTCGGCCTGTTCGCCCTGCTGACGGCCTTCTCGACCTCGATGAACGAGCTGCTGATCTACCGCTTCATCACCGGCGTCGGTCTGGGCGCCGCCATGCCCAACATCATCGCCCTGACCAGCGAATACGGCCCGGCCCGCCTGCGCGCGACCCTGGTGACGGTCATGTTCTGCGGCTTCCCCCTGGGCTCGACCATCGGCGGCCTGATCTCGACCTGGCTGATCGCCCACTTCGACTGGCACTCGGTCTTCGTCGTCGGCGGAGTCCTGCCGCTGCTGCTGCTGCCGGTGCTCTGGTTCATGCTGCCGGAATCGGTGCGCTTCCTGGTCGCCAAGGGCGCGCCGGAGCACAAGATCGCCCCCATCGTGAAGAAGATCGACGCTGACGCCTCGGTCAGCGAATTCATCGCCGGCCTGAAGCACGAGCAGTCGTCGGCGGCCAAGGGCTTCTCGGTCTTCCAGCTGTTCCGTGAGGGCCGCACGCCGGTGACCCTGCTGCTGTGGGTCGCCTTCTTCATGAACCTGCTGGTCATGTACTTCCTGGTGAACTGGCTGCCGACCCTGCTGAAGGGCGCCGGTCTGCCGCTCAGCATGGCCATCCTGTCGACCGCGACCCTGAACATGGGCGGCGTCGTCGGCGCCATCGTCCTGGGCCGGATGATCGACAAGATCAGCCCCTATGTCGTCCTGGGTTCGGCCTATGCCGCCTCGGCCGCCTTCATCGCCCTTCTGGCCTTCGGCGGCACCAACCTGACGGTTCTGCTGGTCGGCGCAGCCCTGTCCGGCTTCGGCGTCGTCGGCGCCCAGATCGGCTGCAACGCCCTGACGGCGGCCGTCTATCCGACCGCTATCCGCGCCACGGGCGTGGGCTGGGCCCTGGGCGTCGGCCGCATCGGCGCCATCGTCGGACCTCTGGTCGGCGGCGTGCTGCTGGCCGCCGGCTGGACGCCGCAGTCGCTGATCCTGCTGGCTGTCATCCCAGCCGTGATCGCCTCGATCGCGGTCTTCACCCTCGGCGGCGTGCGTCGTCGCGCCGGAGTCTGACCCCATGATCCTGCACGGTTATTTCCGCTCCACGGCCTCCTGGCGGGTTCGTATCGCCCTGGGTCTCAAGGGACTGGAGGCCGTGCAGGTCATCCACCACCTGCGCAAGGGCGAGCAGCGGGCGCCGGAATACCTGGCGCTCAACCCGCAGGGGTTGCTGCCATCCTTCGTCACCGACGACGGCGCGGTCCTGACCCAGTCGCTGGCCATCATCGAATACCTCGACGAGACCTCGCCCGAGCCGTCGCTGCTGCCCGCCGATCCGGTGCAAAGGGCCAGGGTCCGCGCCGTGGCTCAGGCCGTCGCCTGCGACATCCACCCGGTTCAGAACCTCAAGGTGCTGCAACGCCTGCGCGACCTCGGTCTGGGCGAAGAAGTGGTTCAGGCCTGGGCCGCCACCGTCATCGAGGAAGGCCTCGACGCGGTCGACAAGCTGCTGGCCGACCAGCCGGGGCCCTTCGCCTTCGGCGATGCTCCGACCCTGGCCGACCTCTGCATCGTGCCGCAACTGGGCAACGCCCGTCGCTTCGGCGTCGAGGTGCGCTGGCCGCGCCTGCTGGCCATTGAAGCGGCCTGCCTCGAACTGCCCGCCTTCCAGAACGCGGTCCCGGGCAAACAGCTCGACGCCGAATAATCATCCCAATCGAACCGAGCGCGGAGCCAACCGCGCCCTTTCCCGGAGGACATCCATGAGTATCGCCGCTGCGGCCGCCGCCGCATTGCTTTCGCACGCCACTATACCCGCCCCCATGCCTGCGGACGCCGAGGCGCCGATCCAGACCGCGCCTGTTGCGGCTCCGGCCGCCGGGCCTGCCACGGCGCCGGCCGCGCCGCCGCCGTTCAAGATGATCAATCACGACGAGAGCTATGCCTACCTGGCCGATCCGGCCAAGCGCACCTCGACCTGGTCGAAGTTCAAATATGTCCCGGTCGGCGGCGAGGGCAGTCCCGTCTGGGCCAGCTTCGGCGGCGAACTGCGTTTCCGCGCCGAGCACCGCGACAACGAGCGCTTCGGCCGCGGCCTTCAGGACACCGGCGGCGACTTCCAGACCCGCGCCCGCCTGTGGGGCGAACTGAACCTGGGGTCTTCGCTGCGGGCCTTTGTCGACGTGCAGGACGCCCGCACCTCGGGTCTGGCCAGCGGCGAACCGGTGATCGAGGAAAACCGCACCGATCTGCATCAGGCCTTCCTTGAGGCCAAGACCGGTCTGGGCGAGGGCAGCTTGCGCGTCCGCGCCGGGCGTCAGGAGTTCGGTCAGGGCGGCTTCCGCCTGTTCGACATGCGCGAGGGCGCCAACGCCCGCGTGGCCCTGGACATGGTCCGGGTCATGTACGACAGCCCGACCGGTTGGAGCGGCGGCGCCTTCGCCGGCTACGCCCTGCGCGAAGGCAAGGCCTCGTGGGACGACGCCACCAACTTCGACTATCGCCTCTACGGCGCGACCGCTGCGAAGACGCTGGGGCAGGGGGCGACGGCGCCGAAGCTGGAGCTGCTCTACGCCAACACCGACCGGCTGGTGACGCCCTTCTATGGCCAGGTGGCGGGCCGCGACGACCGTGACACCCTGTCGGTGCGTCTGACCGGCAAGGTCGCGCCCTGGGACTATGAGATCAAGGCTGTTAGGCAGTGGGGCTCGTTCCGCGATCTCGACATCGACGCCTGGTTCTTCTCGGCGGTCGGCGGGCGCACCTTCTCGGGCGTCAAGTGGTCGCCGCGCGTCGCCGTGCGTCTGGACGTCGGCTCGGGCGACAAGGACCCCAACGACGGCAAGCTGAACAGCTTCAACCCCCTGTTCCCGCAACCGGCGGCCCTGCGCACGGATCTGGGCTTCGCCAACATGGTGCTGCTGCAGCCCGAGGTGACGGTGCGCCCGACGCCCAAGCTGACGCTCGGCGCCAACACCGCCGGCCTGTGGCGCCAGAGCAAGGACGACGGTCTCTACGCCCTGTCCGGCATGGTGCTGCGCGGCGCCAACGAGGGGCAGTCCTCCTATGTCGGCTGGCGCACCGGCGTCTTCGCCCGCTACGCCCTGACGCCCTATGTCTCGCTGATGGGCGTGGCCAACTACACCAAGGCCGGCGACTTCCTGAAGGAAACCGGCACGGCGGAGGACCAGTCCTATCTGGGGACCTTCCTGACCTTGCGCTTCTGAGGCGCATGGCGGGTTGGGCCGTCGTCGGCGAGGCGGCGGCCACAACCTGTGGCGAATGCGTCGCCGGCCCTCCCCATGTCGGATAGGGGGATGTAAGGAAGCGCATGCGCCAGACATTCGACGAAACCACCGATCCGTCCTTCGGGGCCAAGCACCTGCCTTTGCTCCGCGCCGAGATGGCCAAGCAGGGCCTCGACGGCCTGCTGGTCCCGCACGAGGACGAGCATCAGAACGAATACCTGCCCGACGCTAATGAGCGACTGGCGTGGGTCAGCGGCTTCACCGGCTCGGCCGGGGCGGGCGTGGTGTTGAAGGACCGCGCGGCGGTCTTCGTCGACGGCCGCTACACGGTACAGGCCAAGGCCCAGACCGATCCGGCCCTGTTCGAGCGCGTCGAACTGAACAAGCTGGCCGCCTGGCTGGAGGGCGTGAGCGCCGGTTCGGTCATCGGCTATGACCCACGCCTGCACAGCCCCGACGCCCTCGCCACTCTGCGCGCGGCGGTTGAGAAGGCCGGGGCGACGCTGAAAGCGGTCGAGCCCAACCCCATCGATCTGGCCTGGGGCGACGCCCGTCCGGCCCAGCCGCAGGCGCCGGTCGTGCCGCACGACGACCGCTATACCGGCGAGAACGCGGCGTCCAAGCGCGTCCGCATCGGTCAGGCCATCAAGGCAAAAGGCGCGGACGTGGCTGTGTTGACCTCGCCGTCGTCGCTGGCCTGGCTGTTCAACATTCGCGGCGGCGACGTGATCCGCACGCCCCTGCCGCTGGGACAGGCCGTGGTGAAGGCGGACGGGACGGCCAGCGTCTTCCTCGATCCGGCCAAGGTGACGAATGAGCTGCCCGGCTGGCTGGGCGACGCCGTGACGCTGGAGACGTCCGAGGCGCTGCCCGGCGCGCTGGACGCCCTGTCAGGGCGCAAGGTGATGATCGATCCGGCCGTGTCCTCGGCCTGGTATTTCGACCGGCTGGAAGCGGCGGGCGCGGCTATCGTTCGCGGCATGGACCCCTGCGCCCTGCCGCGCGCCCAGAAGAACGACGTCGAGATCGAGGGCAGCCGTCAGGCGCACATTCGCGACGGCGCGGCCCTGACCCGCTTCCTGCATTGGGTGGATACGGTCGCGCAGAAAACCCTGCCCGACGAGCGGGCGGTGGTCGAGGCGCTGGAGGGCTTCCGCGAGGCGACGGGGATGCTGAAGGATCTGTCCTTCGACACCATCGCCGGGGTCGGGCCGAACGGCGCCCTGCCGCACTACAAGCCGGTCGGCGCCAAGATCCGGCCGATGGAGGCGGGTTCGCTTCTGCTGGTGGACGGCGGCGGTCAGTATCTGGACGGGACCACGGACGTGACCCGCACCATGGCCATCGGCGAGGGCACGGCGGATCAGCGCCGGATGTTCACCCTGGTCCTGAAGGGCCATATCGCCATGGCGGTGATCCGTTTCCCCGCCGGGACGACGGGCCACCAACTGGACGCCGTGGCGCGCCAGCCCCTGTGGAACGCCGGCTTCGACTTTGACCATGGCACCGGCCATGGCGTCGGGTCGTATCTGGGCGTGCATGAGGGGCCGCAGCGCATCGCGCCCTATGTCAACACCCAGCCGTTGCTGACCGGCATGATCCTGTCGAACGAGCCGGGCTATTACCGTGAAGGCGAGTGGGGCATCCGCATCGAGACGCTGCAGGTCGTCACGGCCCCGACGCAGGTTCCGGGCGGCGAGCGGCCGATGCACGGCTTCGAGCAGCTGACCCTGGCGCCGCTGGATCGTCGTCTGATTGATGTGGCTCTGCTGACCGCCGACGAGCGCGCCTATGTGGACGCCTATCACGCCGAGGTTCTGGCCAAGGTCGGGCCTCTGCTGGCTGAGGGGGTACAGAAGGACGAGGCGGCGCTGGAATGGCTGAAGGCGCAGACGGCGCCGCTGTAGGCCGATGATCGGCGCCATCGCCCTGTTGCTCGTCTGCCACTTGGCGGGCGAGGTGATCCACCGGCTGACGGGCCTGCCCCTGCCGGGGTCGGTGATCGGCATGGTGCTGCTGCTGGCGTGGCTGGCCTTTGTGCCGAGAGAGCGGCTGACGCTGACGCAGGTGACGGGCTGGCTGACGGCGCATCTGTCGATCATGTTCGTCCCTGCCGCCGTGGGCGTGATGGAGGAGGGGGCGATCCTGTCGCGCTATGGCCTCGGCATCGTCGTGGCGGTGGTGGTTTCGACCCTGCTGACCTTGGCGGTGACGGCTCTGGTGTTCCGCGCCGTGGCGGGGCGGGATGAGCCTGAGCCGGAAGCTGAGGAGAGCGCGTCGTGAGCGATCTGATCGCGACGCCGCTGCTCTGGCTGGCGGTGACGCTGGTGGTGTTCGAGGCGGCCGACACCCTGTCGCGGCGCAGCAGGCGTCATCCGCTGTGCCATCCGGTGCTGCTGGCGACGCCGGTGCTGATCGGGGTGCTGCTGGCGACGAAGACGCCCTATGCCACCTATGCCGAGGCGACGCAGGTATTGGGCTTTCTGCTGGGACCGGCGGTGGTGGGGCTGGCCGTGCCCATCTGGGCGCAGCGGGCGACGATCCGGCGTCTGGCAAAACCTCTGACCTGCGCCCTTCTGGCCGGGGCCGTGACGGCCATCGTCAGCGCCGTGGGCATTGTCTGGCTGTTCGGCGCGCCGGCTGAGATCATGGCCTCTATCGCCCCGCGCGCCACGACTACGCCGGTGGGGATGGCGGTGGCTTCGCAGCTGGGCGGCATACCGGCCCTGGCGGCGGTGATCGTGCTGATGTCGGGGGTGTTCGGGGCGATGACGGCGACGCCGTTGCTGAACCTGCTGAAGATCAGGGACTGGCGGGCGCGGGGCTTTGCAGTCGGGGTGTCGGCGCACGGCTTTGGCGCGGCGCGGGCCTTTCAGGTGGACCAGACGGCGGGCGCCTTCGCCAGTCTGGGCATGGCGCTGAATGCAGTAGCGACGGCGACCATCCTGTCCATCGTGGCCAGTCTGATCTGAGGCGCGCCCCTTGAAATAAGGCCATACGGCGCCCATCTAAAAGGCGTCGGCGGATGCGCCGCCGACCCCCTCACATCAGAAGGAATGCGCGAATGAAGATGCGCAAGCTGGGCCATGGCGGCCCTGAGGTCTCGGCCGTCGGTCTGGGCTGCATGGGCATGAGCGCCTTTTACGGCGGCGCCGACGAGGCCCAATCCATCGCGGTGATTCACCGCGCGCTCGACCTGGGCGTCACCCTGTTCGACACGGCCGAGATGTACGGCCCCCACACCAATGAAGTCCTGGTGGGCAAGGCGCTGAAGGATCGGCGCGACAAGGCCTTCATCGCCACCAAGTTCGGCATCAACCGCCAGCCGGACGGCTCGGCCGTCACGGACGGTTCACCCGCCAACGTGCGCCGCGCGGTCGAGGGCAGCCTGAGCCGCCTCGGCGTCGATCACATCGACCTCTATTACCAGCACCGCATCGACCCCAATACGCCGATCGAGGAGACGGTCGGGGCGATGGCCGAACTGGTGAAGGAGGGCAAGGTGCGCTTCCTGGGCCTGTCCGAGGCGGCGCCCGCCACCTTGCGCCGCGCCCACGCCGTGCATCCGATCACGGCTTTGCAGACCGAATATTCGCTGTGGAGCCGTGACCCGGAGGACGAACTGCTGGGCGTGGTGCGTGAACTGGGCATCGGCTTCGTGCCCTACAGCCCGCTGGGACGGGGCTTCCTGTCGGGCGACATCAAGTCGATCGACGACCTGGCGCCCGACGACTTCCGCCGGACGAACCCGCGCTTTGCGGGCGACAACTTCCAGAAGAACCTCGATCTGGTCGGTGCGGTCGGCGCTATCGCTACGGACAAGGGCGTGACGGCGGCGCAACTGGCCTTGGCCTGGGTGCTGGCTCAGGGGGATGATCTGGTTCCCATCCCCGGCACGCGCCGCATCGCCACGCTGGAGCAGAACGCGGCGGCGGCGGATATCGTGCTGACGCCAGATGATCTGGCGCGGATCGAGGCCGTCTTCCCGCGCGGGGCGGCGGTGGGCGAGCGCTATGCGCCCGGCGGCATGAGTTCGCTGAACCGCTGATGTGAAACGCCTCCCTCGCGATCGCGGGGGAGGCGTTCTGCATTTGGGGCTGTAGGGCCGACTACTGGATGCGGGTCCAGGTTTGGGTCTTGCACAGGGGGGCGACGATGCAGCCGCGTAGGCGCAAGGAATTGTCGTTGGTCATGGTGATGGTGCCGCGATAGGTGCCGCCGTCCGCCGGGTTGTAGACCGAACCGCCCCGCCATTCGGTCGGGCCGCCCGTGAAGCCGCTGAGCATGGTGAGGCCGCGCAGGGTGCGGTTGCGCTGGCTGGCGTCCTTGTTGTGTTCGTCGCGGGCGTTGGGCTGGGCGCGGATATGGTCGGAGGTCACCAGGGTGCCGCACAGGGCCTGACCGCAGCGGGCGATGCGCACTTGACCGCCGTTGGTCGGCGTCTGCCACAGGCCGGTCGGGTCGCCGGCGAGGGCGGGGGAGGCCAAGGCGGCGGCGACGATGGCGGCGGCGGCCAGGACGGAGAACTTCATCGGGCGTATTCCTTCACACGGACCGTTGAGCCGATCCCTTGAGTGAAGGGTGATCCTGGTTTCGGTCCGAAACAAGGCCCAAAATTGTGACGTTCAATCAATGATTACATGACCTTAGGTCAATATTTGAGCGTGATGGTCGACTAAGGCGATGGATTTCCGGGGCTTTCTGTCGCCCATCAAACGGCGCGCTGGCGGCGCGGGCGTGACCCGGCCGAGGAGCAGGGGCTGTAGCCAGCGGCGTGCAGGCGGCCGAGGCTGACGCCAGTGGCCCCAGCGAGCGTGGCGGCGCAGGCGGCCCTGTGAACTTGCAGCGCCTGCAGCGCGACCGAGGCGCAGGCGAAGGCGTCTTCGGCGGCGTCGTGGTGTTTGAACTGGATGCCCAGTTCGGCGCAGACATTGTTCAGCTTGTGCGAGGCGAACTCGGGCCAGGTGATCTGGGCCAGCTTGACGGTGCAGAGGTAGTCGAACTCGGGATAGGCGAGGCCGTAGTGGTCGCAGGTCCCGCGAATGACGCTGACGTCGAAGGCGGCGTTGTGAGCCAGCACCGTCCGGCCTTGCAGGCGCGGGGCGATGGCGGCCAGGACGGCGGGGAATTCCTCTGCGTCCTCGACCTGTTCGGGGCCGATGCCATGGAAGGCGATGTTGAAGCTGGCGAAGCGCATCCCCGGCGGGCGAATGTAGTGGTGCTCGACGGATTCGATGACGCCGTCGTTGATCCAGGCGAGGCCGATCGAGCAGGGGCTGGACCTCTGCTCGTTTGCGGTTTCGAAGTCGATGGCGACGGCGTGCATCAGGCGATCAATTCCAGCCATTCGTCTTCGGTCAGGACAGTCACGCCATGTTTCTCGGCGTCTTTCAGCTTGGACCCCGCGCCGGGGCCGGCGACGACATAGTCGGTCTTTTTCGACACTGAGCCCGAAACCTTGGCCCCTAGGCTTTCGGCGCGGGCCTTGGCCTCGTCGCGGGTGAAGCGTTCCAGCGAGCCGGTGAAGACGACCGTCTTGCCCGCCACGGGGCTGTCGGTGGTCGGGGCGGCGACGTCCTCGACCGCATCCAGTTCGGCCAGCAGGGCGTCCATGACGGCCTGGTTGTGCGGCTCGTGGAAGAAGTGGGCCAGGGCGTCGGCGGCGACAGGGCCGACGCCGGAGACGCCCGCGATCTGGTTCAGGATTTCGGAGGGGCCCTCAAGGCGGGCGACCCTGGCCCAGCGGGTCAGGTCGGACCAGCCGCCCGAGATTTCCGCCAGCGAGCGGCGGGCGAGCGCGGCCATGCCGGGGAAGGCGAGGGCGATCTTCTGATCCATGGGCGCTTCCGGCCAGGGATCGTCGGCGGGCGGGGTCGCTTCGGCCATCAGGCCCAGGACGCGGGTCGAGATGGCGTGGGTGGCGGCCAGGGCCTTCCAGTCGTCGCTGGCCAGACCGTTCGAGGCGGCCATGCAGGCGTCCTTGAAGGCGGTCCAGCTGCCGAAGGCGCGCGACAGGACCAGGGAGGTCTGCTCGCCGATGTCGGGCACGCCCAGACCGAAAATCAGGCGGTCGAGGCTAATGGTGCGGCGGGCGTTGATGCCAGCGATCAGGTTGCGGACGCTGGTCTCGCCATAGCCGTCCTCGGCGCGCAGCAGGGCCAGCTTCTGCTCGTCGCAGGCGAGCCGGAAGATGTCCGCCGGCTCCTTGATCCAGCCACGCGCATGGAAGGCGATAAGCTGTTTTTCTCCAAGCCCTTCAATGTCAAAGGCGCGGCGGCTGACAAAATGCTTCAAGCGCTCGACGATCTGGGCGTCGCAGATCAGGCCGCCGGTGCAGCGGCGTTTGACCTCGTCGCCCTCGCGCACGGCTTCCGATCCGCAGACGGGGCAGGCGTGGGGGAAGGCGAAGGGTTGGGCGTCTGCGGGGCGCAGGGTTTCGACCACGCCGACGATCTGGGGGATGACGTCGCCGGCACGCTGCAGGATGACGGTGTCGCCGATGCGCACGTCCTTGCGGGCGATCTCGTCCTCGTTATGCAGGGTGGCGTTGCGCACCACCACGCCGCCGACGGTGACGGGGTGCAGGCGGGCGACAGGGGTCAGGGAGCCGGTGCGGCCGACCTGGATGTCGATGCCTTCCAGAACCGTCGTCGCCTGCTGCGCCGGGAACTTGTGGGCGATGGCCCAGCGGGGGCTGCGAGCGATGAAGCCGAGGCGCTGCTGCCAGTCCAGCCGGTCGACCTTGTAGACCACGCCGTCGATGTCGTAGCCGAGGCCGCTGCGGTCGGTTTCCAGCCCGCGATAGACGTCGATCAGACCCTCGGCGCCCTCGACGCGGTTGGAGCGGTCGTTGACCTGGAAGCCCCAACTGCGGAAGGCCTCCAGCGCGCCAGCTTGCGTTTCCGCGAACGGGGCCGAGGTCTCGCCCCAGGCGTAGGCGAAGAAGGTCAGGGGGCGCTTGGCCGTGATCTTCGGGTCTTTCTGGCGCAGCGAACCGGCGGCGAAGTTGCGCGGGTTGGCGTAGGTGCGGCGGCCCTCGGCCTCGGCGGCGGCGTTGAAGGCGTCGAAGGCGTCGTTGGGTGCATAGACCTCGCCCCGGATTTCGATGACGTCGGGCCAGCCTGAGCCGGTCAGGGTCTGGGGGATGGATGCGAGCGTGCGCAGGTTGGCGGTCACGTCCTCGCCGGTCTTGCCGTCGCCGCGCGTGGCACCCTGGACCAGAACGCCCTTTTCGTAGCGCAGGCTGGCGGACAGGCCGTCGATCTTGGGCTCGGCGACGAAGGCGATGGGCTCGTCGCCCGGCAGTTTCAGGAAGCGGGCGATGCGGGCGACGAAGTCGCGCACCTCGCCGTCGTCGAAGGCGTTGTCCAGCGACAGCATGGGCACGCCGTGGCGGACTTCGGCAAACTGGCTGGAGACGGGGGCGCCGACCCGCTGCGACGGGGAGACGGGGCTGGTCAGGGCGGGGAAGGCGGCCTCGATGGCCAGGGCGCGGCGCTTCAGCTCGTCGTAGTCGGCGTCGGAAATCTCGGGCGCGGCGTCGGCATAGTAGAGGGCGTCGTGGCGGGCCAGTTCGGCCGACAGCTGCGCCAACTCCTCGCAGGCCTGGTCTTCGGTCAGGGTTTCGACGGGAGTTTCGGACATGGGAATCGCGCGGTCAGCCTTGTTCAGTCGCGGTGTTTAGCATCGGCGGCCACGAGATCGCAGCGTCCATGACAGAAACGTAATCTGACGCCGGGCGCGACGCCCGCTAGCGTCCCGCCGACCGTTTTGCCCGGAGCCTTTCATGCGTCCTGTCTTCGCCAGCCTGACCGCTATCGCCGCCGCCCTGACGCTGGCCGCCTGTGAGACGACTACGCCTGTGGCGAGTGAGGCGGCGCCCGTCGCGGCGACCGCTGACTACAGCCAACTGATGGATGACCTGCGCATCCTGTCGGCGGACGACATGCAGGGGCGCGACACCGGATCGGAAGGCGGGGCCAGGGCCCGTGAGTACATTGTCGGGCGTCTGGAGGCCCTGGGCGTCCAGCCGTCGCCCATGGGGCGGTTGCAGCCCTGGGAGATGCAGGGGCGGACGCGCGAAGGGACGAAGACCTTCAACGGGACCAACATCATCGGCGTCATTCCCGGCACACGGGTGTCCGACAAATACATCGTGGTCACGGCCCACTATGACCACGTCGGGGTCAACAACGGCCAGATCTACAACGGCGCCGATGACAACGCTTCGGGCGTGGCGACCATGCTGGAGTTGGCCAAGCGGCTGAAGGCTGCTCCGCCCGAGCACAGCGTCCTGATCGTCGCCCTGGACGGCGAGGAGCGCAGCCTGCTGGGCGCCAAGCATTTCGTCGAGGCGCCGCCCGTGCCGCTGTCGTCGATCTCGATGAACCTCAACTTCGACATGACGGCGCGGGCCGACAGCGACGGCAAGCTGTGGGTCACTGGCACCTATCAGCATCCCTATTTCCGCCCGGTGCTGGAGCGGATCGCGCCGCGTGGGACCGTGTCCCTGGCCTTCGGCAAGGACACGCCCGAGGACAAGGGCGCGGACAACTGGGTCGAGGCGTCGGACCACGCCGCCTTCCACCGCGCGGGCCTGCCCTTCCTCTATTTCGGCGTGAACTATCACGCGGACTATCACCGCCCGACGGATGATTTCGAGAAGGTGGTTCCGGCCACTTTCCAGTCCTCGACGGAGCTGGCCATTGAAGGGTTCCGCGCGCTGGACGCCTGGCTGGATCAATAGGGCCTCTGCTGCAAAGGCTTCGCAAACATAGGCCTTGAATCCGCCTTCAGAGCGGCGTTCTGTCGCACCCTCATCAGTCGAGGAAATACCGATGTCGACAGTTCAGGGTTTTGATCTTCAGCGGGTCCAGAAACTGCGCAAGCTGGCTCTGCTGGGCGGCATCGTCGCCGTGGTGGCGCTGGCCTTCTTCACGCGGTCGATGGGCGGCGAGACGGCCCTGCATGAAGGGCTGGAGGCCTTTGGCCTGGCGCTGATCGCCGTCTGCATCGTCGGGCGGGCCTGGTGCGCGCTCTATATCGGCGGGCGCAAGAAGGCCGAGATTGTGGATCGCGGGCCCTATTCGATCAGCCGTAATCCGCTCTATGTCTTCAGCTTCATGGGGGCCTTCGGCGTGGGCGCCCAGACGGGCAGCGTGACCCTGGCGAGCCTGTTCCTGCTGCTGACGGTCGCGGTCTTCTACGCCACAGTGAAGCGAGAGGAGGCCTGGCTGACGGGGGCGTTTGGTCAGACCTATCTGGACTATTGCGCGCGGACGCCGCGCTTTGGGCCGGACTTCTCGAGGTGGCGGGATGCGGAATCGCTGGACGTGCGGCCGCGCTTTTTCCTGACGACGCTGCGTGACGGTCTGGTCTTCCTTTTGGCCGTGCCGCTGTTCGAGTCGGTGGAGCGGTTGCAGGACATCGGCTGGCTGTCGGCCCTGATCCATCTGCCGTGAGCCGAGGTTTCGTGACCAGAGCGCATTTCGCCGCCGTTGCGGCCCTGGCTGGCCTGATGGCGCTGGCGGCCTGTGACCGGCCGGCAAGGGGGCCGGAGGAGCCGGCGGCGTCCAAGGCCTCTGCCTTCAGGCACGATCTGCCCGAGGACGTGTCCGGCTACTACATTCCGACCGAAGAGGTGCGGATCGACAACTGGCGGCTGCACCACGTCTTCATGGGGCAGGTTCCGGACTTCATCGCCTGGCGGGACGGCGAGCGACCGGCGGGCTTTGCGCCGGTGATGATCGAGTTCGAGGACATGGTCGGGCCGCCGCTGGAAAACGGGAACCGGCGTCGGCTGCGGCTGATTCCAGCGGCCTATGACGTGACCGAGAGCCGGGTGCGGGTTCAGGCCCTGTCGGGGGGGCTGGGCGCAGTCTCGTTCGATGGAAAGCTCGACCAAGGCGCGCTGGCGACGGCGCGGCGCAATCTGGGAGACAAGGGTGTCGTCCTGAAGGGGACGCTCAAGGTCGGAAACCGGACCTTTAACAACGTATCGATGCGGTGGTGGGCGGGGGACTGATCCCCCGCCGCTGATACCGGCGCCTTAGGCGACGGTCGCCTTGACGATCTTGCCCGGCGCGCGGGGCGGCTCGCCCTTGGGCAGGGCGTCGACGTGGTCCATGCCTTCGATCACTTCGCCCCAGACGGTGTACTGGCCGTCCAGGAAGCGGGCGTCGTCGAAGCAGATGAAGAACTGCGAGTTGGCGCTGTCCGGGTTGGCGGTGCGGGCCATGGAGCAGACGCCGCGGACGTGCGGCTCCTTCGAGAATTCCTGCTTCAGGTTCGGCTTCTTCGAGCCCGAGGTGCCGGTGCCCGTCGGGTCGCCGCCCTGAGCCATGAAGCCCGGAATCACGCGGTGGAAGACCACGCCGTCGTAGAAGCCTTCCTTGGCCAGGTCGGTGATCTGCTTGACGTGGTTCGGCGCCAGGTCGTCGCGCAGCTTGATGACGACGTTGCGGTCTTCGCCGTCGCCGGTGTCCAGGGTGAAGGTCAGGGTTTGGTCGGCCATGGGGCTCTCCTTGGGGTGTGCGGACTAGAATTGTGCGCGGGTCATAGCGGCTGAACGCTGTCACGGCTATGTGGGAAGCATGACTGACGACGAAAAGCCCTCTGACAAGCCGCCGGAACGCCGCCGGATGGTTCGCCCGCCCACGGGCGGCACCGCCGCTGGGCGCGGCCTGGGCCAGAAGATCAAGACTGCCGACAAGAAGTCGATGTCGAGCCAGCAGTGGATCAAGCGCCAGCTGTCGGACAAGTGGTCCGAGCGTGCGCGGGCCGAGGGCTGGCGCAGCCGCGCGGCCTTCAAGCTGATCGAGATCGACGACCGATTCCGCCTGATCAGGAAGGGCTCGCGGGTCATCGACCTGGGCGCGGCGCCGGGCGGCTGGATTCAGGTGGCCCTGGATCGCGGCGCGACGGCGGTGGCGGGCGTCGACCTGTTGATGATCGAACCGATTCCCGGCGCGACCCTGATTCAGGCCGACTTCACCCATCCGGGCGTGGACCAGCAACTGATCGACGCCATTGGCGGGCGACCGGACCTGGTGCTGTCGGACATGGCGCACAACACCGTGGGCCACCGTCAGACGGACCACCTGAAGATCATCGCCCTGATCGAGATCGCCGCTGACTTCGCCATCCGCACGCTGAAGCCGGGCGGGAATTTCGTATCCAAGAACTTCCAGGGCGGCGACGCCGGGGGCGTGCTTGCCCGTCTGCGCGAAGAGTTCGAGACGGTGAAATACGTGAAGCCGGATTCGAGCCGCAAGGGCAGCGCCGAGGTGTTTCTGGTGGCGCTGAACAAACGGTAGAATTGGCCTTTCCGGTCTGTCGTGGTCTTGTAGCTGGTGTCGCACCGCCGTGGCGGGATGGAGCCGGACATGATCACTGAAATGATCGCCGCCTTGATCTTGACCGGGGCCGTGAACGAGCAGGCGTCGGCTGTTCCGGTTTCGGAGCTGCGCGGCTTGAGCGTGGCCGGTGCGGCGATGCGGCTGGGGGCGGCGCGTGATCCTGCGCCGGCCATCAGCATGGTCGGACCGCGTGGGCGGGTCGATGTCTATCCGGTGCAGGCATTGACGCCGACAGCGCCCAATCGCGGGGTCTGCGAGGCCCGGCTGGTTCCGCCCGAACGGGCCGACGATTCCGTTCAGCTCTATGGACCGAACGCCTGGGCCGGGGCCTATCCGCGCACAGCCGCCATCTATGTGGTTGCGCGCGACGGCAGGGTGGTCGAGGTGCTCAATCCGCTGATGCGCTCTCAGCCACCGCGCGCCCAAGGTGAAAGCGCCGAGCGCTACACAAGGCGACTGATGCTGAAGGATCGCGATCCCTGGCTGTCGGTTGCGCCCGGCCGTCTGCCGCTGTCGGATCTGGACGGCTTTCTGGAGCGACGTCCTGATCTTGCAGCGCCCGCCGAGGCGGTGGTGAAGCGGGCCTGTCGCACGGCGCCGACTATTCTTGCGGAACCCCGAACAGATACGACGGGCGTGCTGCAAGGGTTGGCGTTGCTGCCCTTCGCCTGGCGTCTGCCGGCCCTGAACGAGCAGCGCCGCGAGGCCCAGGTCCGGGGGGCGGCCCTGTTCGCGCGGATGAGGTTGGGGGAGGCCGTCCCGGGGGGCGGCGCCCGTTTCGCGGCCGAGAACCCCGGTGTGCGCCGCTATGCCGATGCCGAAGACCCGACCTATGAGGTGTTGTCGATCGACATGGGGGCGGATGCCAGCAACAATCTGGCGCGTATGAACGCCGCCGCTCTGGTCGGTTTGCGCGATGGGCGAGTGGTATGGCTGGCCGATGGCGGGGCGGCCGCCGGCCTGGGCCTGTTGACCGCGATGTGCGTGGACCGATCGCGGCAAGCGACCAACCATCGGCCGGGCTGCACCGATACGGGCTACTTCTACCCCTGAGCCGCTCCAGCGCGGCGACGAAGATCAGGCTGCCGCCGCTTCCGCCGCCCGACGGGCCTTGTTCGCTTCGATGCGGGTCCAGATGCGGTCGTGCAGGGTGAAGAAGACCGTCTGAACCAGGGGCTCGACCGTGCCGATGGCCAGGGCGATGCGCCAGTCGCGGGTCAGGGCGAAGGCCACCAGAACCGCCACGGTGAAGTGCATGACGCCATAGGTCACGGTCTTCAGCGCCACCTGTTTCAGGCTGCGGGGCAGGGCGTGGCTGTGGCCATGGTGGCCGTGGTGGTTGTGGGCGCGGTTCTGCTCATGGGCGTTCATCAGCTCCAGGCGGGCGGTGACGGCCTCGGCGGTCTCCTCGAAGCCTGACAGCATCCGGCGCTGCTCGATGCGGTGCCAGACGCGGTCGTGGATCGAATAGGCCAGGGTCTGGACGATGGGTTCGACCACGCCTACCGCCAGGGCGATGCGCCAGTCGCGGGTCAGTGCAAAGGCCACCAGAATCGCGACGATCAGGTGCATGACGCCATAGCTCGCGATCTTAAGCGCGAGGCGGCGGGCGGTGCTGATCAACGTGCGAACCATTCGCAATACTTGGGTCTGGGCGCGCCGAAGCGCAAGGCAATTCCTCTTATTCCCAGCATAGCTCCGGCTTGGGGTTGCGGTTCCCCGCCATCGGGCGTTATACGCGGCCCGCAAAACGGAGACTCCCCATGGAGATACGCGAAGGCCTTACCTTCGACGATGTTTTGCTCGAACCCGGCCCGTCCGAGATCATGCCTGCGATGGCGGATGTCTCGACCCAGCTGACGCGCAACATCAAACTGAACATCCCGCTGCTGTCGTCCGCCATGGACACGGTGACCGAAAGCCGGTTGGCGATCGCCATGGCCCAGGCCGGCGGTCTGGGCGTGCTTCACCGCAACATGACCATCGAGGAGCAGGCCGAGCAGGTCCGCGCCGTCAAGCGCTATGAAAGCGGCATGGTCATCAACCCGGTGACCGTCTCGCCCGACACGACCCTGGGCGAGGTTCGCCAGATCGTCGCCGCCAAGAAGATCACGGGCTTCCCGGTGGTCGATCCGGCCACAGGCAAGCTGGTCGGCATGCTGACCAACCGCGACATGCGTTTCGAAGGCGATCCGTCGATCAAGGCCTCGGCCCTGATGACCACGGGCGACCTGATCACCGTGCGCGAGGGCGCCGGTCGTGAGGAGGCGTGGAACCTGCTGCGCACGCGCAAGATCGAACGCGTCATCGTCGTGGACGAGGACTATCGCGCCGTCGGCCTGATCACGATGAAGGACATCGAGAAGGCCCAGGCCTTCCCGAACGCCGCCAAGGACGAGCAGGGTCGCCTGCTGGTCGGCGCCGCCTCGACGGTCGGCGACGCCGGCTACGAGCGCGCCATGGCTCTGGCGGAAGCCGGCGCCGACGTGGTGGTGATCGACACCGCCCACGGCCATTCGGCCTCGGTGGCCCAGGTGGTCGAGCGCATCAAGCGCGAGAACAACCGTCTTCAGATCATCGCCGGCAACGTCGCCACCTATGACGCCACCCGCGCCCTGATCGACGCGGGCGCCGACGCCGTGAAGGTCGGCATCGGTCCGGGCTCGATCTGCACCACCCGCATCGTCGCGGGCGTGGGCGTGCCGCAGCTGACGGCCATCATGGATTCGGCCCGCGCCGCCAAGGGCACGGGCGCCACGGTCATCGCCGACGGCGGCATCAAGTATTCGGGCGACATGGCCAAGGCCATCGCGGCTGGCGCCAGCGTCGCCATGATGGGCTCGATGTTCGCGGGCACCGACGAAAGCCCCGGCGAGGTCTTCCTGTACCAGGGGCGCAGCTACAAGTCGTACCGCGGCATGGGCTCGGTCGGCGCCATGGGCGCGGGCTCGGCGGACCGCTACTTCCAGAAGGAAGTCTCGTCCGAGAAGCTGGTGCCGGAAGGCATCGAGGGCCAGACCGCCTACAAGGGGCCGATCGCACCGGTCATCCACCAGATGGTCGGCGGCCTGCGCGCCTCCATGGGCTATGTCGGCGGCGCCACGATCAAGGACTTCCAGGAACGCGCCCGCTTCGTGCGCATCACCAATGCGGGCCTGCGCGAAAGCCATGTCCACGACGTGATGATCACACGCGAAGCGCCGAACTATCGTCAGGGCTGATCCCCTGATCCGCTCCCGGTCTTCGGATCGGGAGCGGTTTCGTATTTGAGCCGGGAGGGCAGGGCGTGACGATTGAACTGATTTATCTGGCGGCGACGTTGATCCTGGCCCTGGCGCAGGTTCTGCTCCCGGCGGGGATCAGGGAACTGGAGTTCGGTCTGGTCTGGGGCACAGGGTCACGCGATCACACGCCGGTTTCGAAGAACCTGATCCTCGGTCGCCTCGAAAGGGCCAAGGCCAATCTCTATGAGACCCTTCCGCTGTTCATCGGCGCTGTCCTGATCGCCCATGTCACGGGCGCGGAGAGCGCCCTGACCCTGTGGGGAGCCGCCCTCTATTTCTGGGCGCGCCTCGCCTATATTCCGCTCTACGCCCTGGGCGTGCCCGTTGTCCGGTCGCTGGTCTGGATCGTCTCTCTGGTGGGACTGATCCTGGTCCTTACGGCCCTTTTCATCTGATCCGAGACCCGATTGACCCCTGCAGCCCGCCTCGCCGCCGCCGCCTCCGTCCTCGACAGCATCGCCCACAGCCGCCAGCCGGCCGAGGTGGTGCTGAAGGCCTGGGGCGCCGCCAACCGCTATGCGGGGTCGAAGGATCGTCGCGCCATCGCCGACCGCGTTTACAAGGTCATCCGCGCCCGTGGGCGTCTGGTCTGGGCCATGGGCGGGCGTGAAGACGGCCGCGCCCTGGTCATCGGCTCGCTGTCGCTGATCGACGGCCTGCCGCTGGACGAGATCGAGGCCCTGCACTCGGGCGACGGCTATGGCCCGCGTCCGCTGTCGAAGCAGGAGCGCGGCCGCATCACCTCGGCGCCGGGCGAGTTGCCGGGCTGGGTCGCCGCGGGCCTGCCCGAGTTCGTGGTCGAGGACTTCAAGATCACCTTCGGCGACCGCTGGACCGCAGAGGCCCACGAGCTGATGGCGCCGCGCGCGCCCATCGACCTGCGCGTCAACCTGGCCAAGACGACGGTCGAGGGTGTCGAGGCGGAACTGGCTGAGGCCGGTCTGTCGCCGACGCGCACGCCGTGGTCGGCCGCGGGTCTGCGTCTGTCGGCCGAGCCGCCGCCGAACGTTCAGGCGCTGGAGGCCTTCAAGCAGGGCCATATCGAAATTCAGGACGAAGGCAGTCAGGTCGCCTGCTGGCTGACGGGCGTTCAGCCCGGCATGACCGTCGTCGACTACTGCGCCGGCGGCGGGGGCAAGACCCTGGGCCTGGCTATGCTGGGACAGCCGGTGGCGACCAAGGCCGCCGTGGCCGAGGCGCCCGCCGCCCCGGTCGCCGTCTGGTCGCCGGTCGGCGGGGACGGGCAGGGGGCTGTGGTCCAGCCCAAGCCCAAGGCCAAGCCGGTTGTCGAAAGCGGCATCCGCCTGTTCGCCTATGACGTGGTGCAGAAGCGCCTGGACAACATCCGTCCGCGCCTGGCGCGCGCCGGGGTGTCCGCCGACCTGCGCCTGCTGGGCCAGAACGGCGGGGGCGTGGAGGATCTGGTGCGTCAGGCCGACGTGGTGCTGGTCGACGCCCCGTGCAGCGGTTCGGGCACCTGGCGTCGTCGTCCCGAGGACGCCTGGCGTCTGAAGCCCGCCGAGATCGAGCGCCTGCACGCCCTGCAGGTCCAGATCCTGGGCCGGGCCGCCGAGCTGGTGAAGCCGGGCGGGCGTCTGGTCTTCGTCACCTGTTCCATGCTGCGCGGCGAGAACGAGGCCACGGCCGACGCCTTCGAGGAAAACAACCCCGCCTTCAGCCCGCTCCCGGTGGTCGAGGCCCTGAAGGCGGCGAACCTGACCGACGCGGCGCGCGAGCGTCTGGGCGCCCTGGCCGAGGGTCATCGCCTGCGCCTGTCGCCGGCCTCGACCGGCACCGACGGCTTCTTCGCCGCCGTCTATGAGCGGACGGCATGAGCGACGGGCGCTCAGAAGACATCTACGGCCTGACGGTCCTGCCCGTCATGGCGGCGCCGGCGGAATACGGCGCGGCCCTGCGGGCGCGGATCACGCCCCTGATGACCGGCATTGGTCCGGTTGAGGGGGCTATCGCCCTGACCGCCGCCCTGACGCGGCTGGAAGCAGACGACGCCCTGCCGGACCTGATCGTCTCGCTGGGCTCGTGCGGATCGCGTGATCTGGAGCATGCGGCGGTCTATCAGGCCTCGTCTGTCAGCTATCGCGACATGGACGCCAGTCCGCTGGGGTTCGAGAAGGGCCGGACGCCGCTGCTGGAGCTGCCCGCCGTCCTGCCTCTGCCTTGCCCCATTCCCGGCGTGCCGGTCGCGACCCTGTCGACCGGCGCCAATGTCGTCTCGGGCGCCGCTTATGACGCCATCGACGCCGAGATGGTGGATATGGAGACCTTCGCTCTGCTGCGCGTGGCCCAGACCTTTGGGGTGCCTCTGGTCGCCCTGCGCGGGGTCAGCGATGGCAAGAGCGAGCTGACGAAACTGGAGGACTGGACCTCCACCCTGCATCTGGTCGACGCCAATCTGGCCGAGGCCTGGGACCGTCTGGCCGAGGTGCTGACGACGCAGGGCCTGGCCGCATTGGCCGATGTCCCGGCTTCGCGACTTGATCCCGACGTCTTCACCCGTCAAGAACCCGCCCCATCAACGCCCGCTTCGGATTCTGAGCCCTCATGACCGCGCCCCATACGCATGAAGCCGTTCTCATCGTCGATTTCGGCAGTCAGGTGACCCAGCTGATCGCGCGTCGCCTGCGCGAAGCCGGCGTCTATTGCGAGATCCACCCCTTCAACAAGGCGGGCGAGGCGCTGAAGGCGGTGTCGCCCAAGGCCATCATCCTGTCGGGCGGTCCCAACTCCACCACCGACGCCGACAGCCCCAAGGCTGATCACGCCCTGTTCGAGGCGGGCGTGCCGGTGCTGGGCATCTGCTACGGCGAGCAGACCATTTGCGCCGAGCTGGGCGGCAAGGTCGAGAGCGGCCACCATCGCGAGTTCGGCCGCGCCGAGATCGTCATCACCCGCGAGAGCCCGCTGTTCGCCGGCATCGGCGCCGTCGATCACCGCGAGACCGTGTGGATGAGCCACGGCGACCGCGTCACCGCCATCCCCGAAGGCTTCCACGTCATCGCCACCTCGGAAGGCGCGCCCTACGCCGCCATCGCCAATGAGGAGCGCAAGATATACGGCGTGCAGTTCCACCCGGAGGTGATGCACACCCCCCGCGGCGCCGTGATCCTGAAGAACTTCACCCACGGCATCGCCGGCCTGACCGGCGACTGGACCATGGCCGCCTATCGCGATGAGCAGATCGCCAAGATCCGCGAGCAGGTCGGCTCGGCCAAGGTGGTCTGCGGCCTGTCGGGCGGCGTGGACAGCTCTGTCGCCGCCGTCCTGATCCACGAGGCTATCGGCGATCAGCTGACCTGCGTCTTCGTGGACACCGGCCTGCTGCGCAAGGACGAGGCCAAGCAGGTCACGGAACTGTTCCGCGAGCACTATAACATTCCGCTGGTTCACGTTGATGCGTCGAAGGAATTCCTCGGCGAGCTGGCCGGGATTTCGGACCCGGAAACCAAGCGCAAGACCATCGGCCGCGTCTTCATCGAGATCTTCGACCGCGAGGCCGCCAAGATCGAAGGCGCCGAGTTCCTGGCGCAAGGCACCCTCTATCCCGACGTGATCGAGAGCGTCTCGGCCTCGGGCGGCCCGTCGGCGGTGATCAAGAGCCACCATAACGTCGGCGGCCTGCCGGACTTCATGAAGCTGAAGCTGGTCGAGCCGCTGCGCGAACTGTTCAAGGACGAGGTCCGCGCCCTGGGCCGCGAACTGGGCCTGACCGACGCCTTCGTCGGCCGCCACCCCTTCCCGGGGCCGGGCCTGGCCATCCGCATCCCCGGCGAGATCACGCCGGAAGCGGTCGCGACCCTGCAGGACGCGGACGCCATCTATCTGGAAGAAATCCGCAAGGCCGGCCTCTACGACGACATCTGGCAGGCCTTCGCTGTCCTGCTGCCGGTCAAGACGGTCGGCGTCATGGGCGACGCCCGGACCTATGAAAAGGTTCTGGCCCTGCGCGCCGTCACCTCGACCGACGGTATGACCGCCGACTTCTACCAGTTCCCCTGGGACATCCTGGCCAAGACCGCCACGCGCATCATCAACGAGGTCCGCGGCGTCAACCGCGTCGTCTACGACGTCACCTCCAAGCCCCCCGGCACCATCGAGTGGGAATAATTCAGGCCTTTCGGAAGCTTTCGGTATCGCTTCCGAAGACGCCTATAAGTCACTGACGTAAAAGTGAATTTTGACGAGACCCTTCGAAGCCTTTCGGAGGGTCTCTTTTTTGTGATGACGGCTTTCCTGACGGTCTCACGTCCGTTGCCTCAGCCGCCCCTGATTCATACCGTCACCCCATCAAGGGCGTCCTGACGGTTTTTTTTTCGAAACAAGTTGCTGAATTGTTTGCGAAAAATGACCGTCGAGGCCCCCGAAAACGCCTGACGGTCTTTTGGAAGGGGAAATGGCATGCTTACCGACGCAGAACTGAGGAATACGCGAGGAAAATCAAAGGCATATAAAAAGACCGACAGAGACGGTCTTTACGTGCTCGTAACACCGTCAGGAGGCATCGCGTTCAAGTACGACTACCGCTTCAACGGGCGGCGCGAGACGGTCACTTTCGGGTCCTACGGCCTGACCGGCCTGTCGCTCGCCAAGGCACGGGAGAAGCTCATCGACGCCAAGCGGATGATCGCGGAAGGCGTGTCGCCGGCTCTGGAAAAGCAGCGCGCCAAGAGGCGGCTCCGGGAAGCCCGCGACTTCGCCCATGTGGCGCAGAAGTGGATGGACGAGGCGCCCATGGCGGACAGCACGCGCAACATGCGGCGGTCCATCTTCAACCGGGAGGTCCTGCCGCAATGGCGCAACCGGCTGCTGACCGAGATCACGCCGGACGACCTGCGGGCCCACTGCAAGTCCATCGTGGAGCGGGGCGCTCCGGCGACAGCCATCCATGTCCGGGACATCGTCAAACAGATCTATGCCTGGGCCATTCTTCACGGCGAGAAAATCGACAATCCGGCCGACGGCGTGGCGCCGGCTGCGATCGCGCGTTTCCGTCCCCGCGACAGGTCGCTGTCGCCGTCCGAGATCCGGATCATGCTCGGGTTGCTGGGGGAGGTGGCCACACTGCCGACAATCCGCCTGGGCCTGAAGTTCATCCTGCTGAGCATGGTCCGCAAGAGCGAGTTGCAGGACGGGACCTGGGACGAGGTGGATTTCGAGAACGCGGTCTGGTCCATCCCGAAGGAACGGATGAAGCGGTCGCGGCCGCACAACGTCTATCTGTCCAGCCAGATGCTCGACATCCTGGTGGCCCTGAAGACCTGTTCCGGTAACTCCCGCTACATCCTGCCGTCGCGCTACGACGCCGACGCGCCTATGTCGCGGGCCACCTTCAACCGGGTGACCATGGCCATCGCTGAGCGCGCCCGCGACCAGAACCTGCCGCTGGAGCCCTTCACGGTCCACGACCTGCGCAGGACGGCCTCGACCCTGCTGCACGAGATGGGCTTCAACTCGGACTGGATCGAGAAGTGTCTCGCTCATGAGGAGCGGTCATCGCGGGGCGTCTACAACAAGGCGGAGTTCGAGGCGCAGCGGCGCCACATGGCGCAGGAATGGTCGAACGCCGTCGACGCCTGGGAAGCGGGCCGGTCATGGACCCCCGCGCTCTCTATCCCTGAAACGGAAGGACCCCGTTTCGATCCGCGTCCCTGACGGGGCGGGAGATGCGCTTGCGGACGTCCGGCGGCGTCGCCGGGCGGATCGGTCGACGTCGGCGCGACGCCAGCCAGGCTTCGACCTCCGCCAGATCCCAGACGACGCATCGCGGGGTCAGGAGGAAGCGTTTCGGAAACTCGCCCCGCTGTTCCATCTCCCAGATGGTACTGTCCGCCAGGGGGACCATCTGAAGCAGCTGCGCCTTTCTGATTGACCGCGTCAGCGGAGGGTCGGACCGGTTCATCGTCGCTCTCCTTAAAAGCCTTCGGGAATCGAAGGCGAAAGCTGAAGGAGCGGCCAGCCGTCAGCTTTGCGCCCGCCAGGCTGCGGGTCGACACATGCGCGCAGTGCTGCGAAGGGCGTGGGACTGCCCTGTTGGGGCTGCGTACGATCACAGCTCCGGCGATCTGGTCGAAGCTTTGCGTCAGCGGCGACCGGGCTTAGGAGGGAGAGCGAGATGCTCCTGCTGGGCGCTGCCTTCTCGCGCAGCCAGACGGGGTGGCTCAGGCAAAGCCCGTGGGTGGCGGATCGGCTCCGACCCATTCCCGGCCTTGTCGCGCAGGAGGAGATCGATCGAATTTGTGGGGATTGGGACGGCGCCTGCGAGCAGGTGCATCGTCATGCCCTGGCCAGGTCCAAGGAGATCGAGCGGGTCGCCAGGGTCCATCGGGATCCCTTTGAACCCATCCTGCCCATTCTCGAAGCGGCGAGCCCTGTCGGCGAGTATCGCAAGATCACGGAAGAAATCCTGCGCCGCATGCCCGAAGAGAGGCGCTATCCCCGGGCCGCCGCAGAAGCGGTCCGGTCCTTCCTAATGCTGAGGCTGGGTCTGCACCTCGGCGTACGGCAGAAGAACCTGCGGCAACTCCAACTGCGTCCGCGGGGGAGCCCGCCGACGCCCGAGAGGGAACTGGAGGTCCGGCGGTGCGGCGAACTGCGTTGGAGCGAAAGGGAAGGCGGCTGGGAGGTCTTCATTCCCTGCGTGGCCTTCAAGAACTCCGGTTCGGCCTACTTCTCCAAACGCCCGTTCCGGCTTCTGTTGCCGGACCTCGGCGGATTGTATCGCTGGATCGACGCCTATGTCGGACGCCATCGGCCGGCCTTGTTGAACGGCTCGCGCGATCCAGGCACCTTCTTCGTCAAGACCGTGAAGACCTCGAGCCGCGACGCCGCCTACAACCAGCACACCTTTTACAGCGCCTGGCGCCAGGTGATCCAGCGGTACGGGATCTACAACCCCTACACGGGGAGGGGGGCGATCCCGGGCCTGCTTCCCCACGGGCCGCACAATGTGAGGGACGTCCTGGCGACCCATGTGCTGAAGCTGACGGGTTCTTACGAGCAGGCCAGCTACGCCATCCAGGACACGGCGGTTGAGTTCCCGCCCGGGGGCGGCTTCACGCTGATCCTTGCGGCCGGACCTGATCGAACCCCTGAGCGCGGCGTGCCAGAGCAGAAGCTGGCACGGGCGCTCGACGTCGACGTCAAGGCGATCCAGCGACGCCGTAGCCTGCTCGACGGGGTGGCCCCTGAGGTCGTGGACCTGCTGAAGACCCGCAACGTCAATCCGGTCACCTTTGACGTGCTGCGCAAGATGCGGCCGATGCGCCAGGTCGAGGCTGCGGAGCTGATGTTGTCGGCCAACAATTTCACCTCGGCCTACGCCAAGGCCCTCCTGGCCGCCACCAGGCAGGGCGACCTCCTGCGCCAGGACAAGCCGAAGCGCATCGGCGGCATGACGCCGGAACAGATGGCGCGCATGGAGCGGGAGATGGCTTCGCTTACCAGTGACTTCCGGGCGATCGAGGCGTCCTACGGCGACGACGTACTCCACCTGGTGGTTGCGAGCGGCTACCTGAACCGCCTGTTGTCCAACCCGGCGATCGAGCGACACCTGACGAATCGCCATCCAGAACTGGTGGACGAATTCCGGGCCATCATCGCAGCCTCCTCACTCGATGAGGCCGCCGGGGGCGAGGCGCTGCCGGGAGGTGAGCCTGACCGGGAAGGGCAGTGAATTCGCCGGTCCTCCGTGTCCGGGGGCTGCCCATTCTTTCCTAGTCAGGCGATGATCGCACCCATCAACCATTGTTTGAATGCTGCAGCATCCGCCGCCGTCTCGAACGAGTAGTTGTCGCCGTTGGCGAAGAACCAGCCGTCGCCGGGCCGTTTCTGCAGCCAGGCCAAGATCCGGGCTCGTGCTTCCGGCCCGCGATCCGGCATGCTCATGGTGACGGTCTTGCCCTTGGCCCTGGCGTGTTCGATCGGCGTCAGTCGTTTCATCCGGCGGGTAGAAGGTGGTTCGCTAGCCCTGTCGATGCGCGCCGACCGGTTCTCAACAGATGCGAAGAGCCTGGGGATGGGACGGCCTTGAGGTCCGGTTCGGCTTGCAGTGAGCGACAGAAGCTGGATCGCACGTCCCGCGCCGTACCCGTGGGCCGCAGTTGTTGTTGTCAAGGGTGGGGAATGTTCTTTGAAGTAACGCGTCGCATGATATTCTGAGATTTATGGTGACTCATGCTGATGCCGCTGGCGCATTGGAAATGCGCTGTTGTCAATATGTACCGAAAGGTGACTGCATCACGCGTTTTTTACATCGGCTAATTTCGTTATTGTTTTCAGAATATTTAAATTCAGTCGGTCTCCGGATCGGCTTTGGTGGTTCGTAATGAATAAAGTCGTGAAAATACAAAATCATAAATCGATTTATGCAATCGAGTGGGAATGATCCACCGCAGCAGGGCTGCAAACGTCTGATGAGCCGCGCCCTTCGGAGAAATCTGGAGGGCGTTTCTCGTTTTCGGCAACGGGTCAGGCCGAAATGGACAGGCCGGGCAGATCGGGCTGATCGCCTGACATGGACCGGCGCTGGAGCGCCGCAACGGCCGCCATGCGGCTGTGGACGCCCAACAATCGGAACGCGGCGGTGATGTGAACCTTCACCGTACTTTCTGCGATCTGCAGACTGCGAGCGATTTCCTTGTTGGACTTGCCGACTGACAGCAGGGACAGGACTTCGCGTTGTCGCTGGGTCAGGAGCTCAGCGTGACCGGGCGACATGTCGTCGGGACGAGCGTCTGACGGAAGGTCACAGACCATCGGCGGAACATAGATTTGACCAGCGAGGACCGAGCGGAAGCCGGCAGCCATCTCGGCGGCGGCGAACTGCTTGGGAACATAACCATGGGCGCCTGCGGCCAGGGCGTTCAGGATTGAGCGTCGGGCCTGGGGCCAGGCCACCACCACCACCTTGAGGTCCGGTTGATGGCGACGAAGATGGCGCACGCCGTCCAGGGCGTTCATGCCCGGCAGGTCAAGGTCCACAGAGAGCATCCTGGTGTCCGGCGCGGCCAACAGGCCGCGGAGGACGCCCGCATAGTCTGCCTCCTCACGGATGTCGGCAGCCGCCAGGTGGTTGTGCAATGTGGCGACCAGCCCGGCGCGGTAAAGGGGCTGGGCGTCCGCCACCATAATCGTTTCCATCCCTCAGCCCATCACTCGAATGCGGTTCCGTTTTGCTGACAAAATGCTGCCACATATATCAGTATTCGCAATCATTAAATCGCAGCGTTATGCTTCTGTCTTTGTTTTCGTTATATGTTTGCTGCTTGATAATGATCGGCGAAAACATTCATTTTATTATGTTGTATCAAATGATGCGGTAATGATTGTTTTTTCGCCTTTCAGGTGTTTGGGCTTTTAGTGCTCGCGGCCCGACCTCCAGAGCGTTTGAGTCAAGGGCTCCAGAAGATAGGTCAGGGCGCTGCGTGACCGTAGGGGGACCAGGACTTCGGCGGGCAGTCCTGCGCGCAGACCTGTGTCACCGCGCACCTGTTTGATCTTTTCCAGTTCAGTCGGCGGGACGACGACCTCGATTTCGAAGTAGCGGGCGCCGGTGCGCGGGTCTTCGAAGCTGTCAGCGGAGACACGGCTGATGGATCCCTCGAGAATAGGCAGGTTTCGTTCCTGGAGCGCGGAGAAACGGACCTGGGTCTTCATTCCGGGTTTCAGATCGTCGGCATCGGACGGCGCGGCGCGGGCCTCTACGACCAGTGCGCGGTCCTGGGGCACGATCTCCATGATAACTGAACCGGCCCCCACCACGCCGCCGACGGTGAAGGTGGTCAGACCCACCACCCTGCCGCTGGATGGGGCGCGTATGACGGAACGGCTGATTTGTTCGCGAAGGGCGGAAATTTTGGGCTGTGTTTCGTCCAGGCGTTGCTGGATGACACCGAGTTCGGCAGCGATTTCCTCCAGTCGCGCGCGATCCAGAGAGACCATCTGCAGACGGGTTTCGCCTATGGCTTCGGAGGTGCGTGCGGAATCGGCGCGCAGGGCGCCGTACTGCCCGTCCAGTTCCGCAGCGCTGCGCTCCATGGCGCGAATACGGTTCACAGCGACGAAGCCCTCGGGCAGCAGCCGTCGCATGCCGGTCAGCTCGTCGCTCAGCAACCTTTGCTGCTCACGATTGGAGGTCATCTGATGCGACAGGCCGCCAATCTGTTCCGATTGTTGCCTTATGCGCTGCGACAGGACCGCGCGCTCGGTCTGGATTGAAGCCCGCCGTGCAGTCAGCAACTGTTGCTGGCCAGCCAAGGCCTCTTCAGCCAGGGCCGCGTCTCCAGGAGGCAGGGCGGCGAATTCCGGCGGCGGCGTCATGGCGACGCGCCCGTCCTGTTCTGCGTTGAGACGCGCCTGTCGCGCCAGAAGCGAGATGACTTCGCTGGTCATGGCGCGTTCGGATGCGATCAGTTCAGGCGTCGCGACGCGCAGCAGGGGCTGACCGGTGCGGACGGTTTGCCCCTCCGTGACATAAAGGCCGGTAACGACCCCGCCGTCACTGTGCTGCACGGCCTGACGATTGCCGGACACTGCGACCACGCCATCGGCCATGGCGCCTGAATCCAGGGGTACGAAGGCGGCCCACCCCAGGAAGCCCAGGAAGAAGGCGCCGGCGATGAAAAGGCCGATCCGCGCCTCTCGGTGAGGCGCGTCCAGGGTCTCCAGAGCCGTATCGGCCTTTGTCTGATTGACGGCGGTCATGTCAGCGAGCCTTCATGTTGACGACGTTGGCCGCGGCGGTGACCGTCGCGAGCGCGGCGCGGACTTCGGATTGAGGGCCCTGGCGCTCGATCATGCCGTTGCTGAGCACTGCCAGACGATCGACGTTGCGCAGGACGGATGCACGATGCGCCACGATCAGGACGGCTGCGCCTCGCGCCTTGGCCGCGTCCATGGCGCTGACCAGAGCCTGTTCGCCCTCGGCGTCCAGCGCAGAACTGGGCTCGTCCAGGATCAGCACCCTGGGGTCGTCGTACAGGGCGCGAGCCAAGGCGATACGCTGGGCTTGACCCCCGGACAGTCCCTGGCCGCCCGGACCGACCGGTGCATTGTAGCCGCCGGGCATGTGCAGGATCATTTGATGCACGCCCGCCTTGGTCGCGGCGTCGATAACCTTGCGATCTATGTCGTCCTGGGGATCGCCGCGATCGGCGGCGAAGCGGCAGATGTTCTCACTGATCGTCCCTGCGAACAGACCGCTGTCCTGGGGAACGTAACCGATATGGCGCGCCAGTTCTTCCGGGTCCCAGTCGGTGTAGTTTGCTTCGTCGATGCGGACATTGCCGCCGTCCGGCGCCAAGGCTCCGGCGACAACTCGCGCCAGGGTGGACTTGCCAGCCCCTGACACGCCGATCAGCCCCAGAATGTCACCGGGGATAAGCCAGATAGACACTGCGCGGAGCAGGTAAGCCGTTCCCTCGGGATTGCGGATACTGACATTCGTCAGTTCGACATAGCCTTCCGGCGGCGGCAGCAGCATGGGCGGACGGTCCAAAGCGTCGTTCTCACCCAGCAGATTGCGAAGCGTGCTGACCGCCTGACGCGCCTGGACGATGGACGGCCACGCCCCGACCGTCTGCTCTATGGGCTGAAGCGCGCGGCTGAGGAGGACCGAGCCGGCGATGATGGCGCCGATCGAAATCTCGCCGCGTATGGCCAGCCAGGCCGCCAGGCCGAGGGCCGGGGACTGCAGCGCCATTCGTGTAAACTTGACCAGGGCGTTGTAGCGGCTGCCGCGCAACTGAATTTCGACGCCGCCGGCGAGCGCTTCAGACCGCGCGGCCAATTGGCGAGTGACCATAGCCTGGCGCATGCCCAGCGCGCGAGCCACCTCGGCCATGCCGACGGCGTCGTCATGCCCGGCCTGGGCCAGGGTGGCGGCCCTGTGATTTTGCGCAGCATGGCGGCGACTGCTGCTTTCATTGGCCAGGGCCAGGGCGATGAGCACGGCTCCGCCTCCTATGATGAGGCCGCCGAGCGCGGGGTGGATCATGAAGGCCACAACCAGATAGAGCGGCGTCCACGGCACATCCATCAGGGCGATGGCCGCGGGTCCGGCCAGGGTGGTGCGAAGCGTGTCGAATTCGCGCATGGCCTGAGCGGTGGACGGCTCGCCCGGTGCGACGCGGGGGCGCATCATCAAGCGGTTCAGTATCTGGCCGGCCAGGATCCGGTTAAGGCGAAGCGATGCGCGGGTCATGATCCGCACCCGCATGGCGTCCAGCGCCGCCAGGGTCGCCAGGGCGACGCCGACGATGACGGTCAGCCACAACAGGGTCAGCACGCCCCCGGTCGGCACCACACGATCATAGACCTGCATCATGTAGATGGTCGGCGCCAGGAACAGCAGGTTCACCATGGCGCTGAAGAAGGCGGCCAGCCAGAAGTAGCGCCGGCAGGCCTTGAGTGCGACCTCGAAGGGTTTCGGCATGCCGCCCAGCGGGATTTTCATGGTGGTCTCTCCTTGGTCCCCGAAGCACAGGCGGCCTGCGCGGTGGAAACCGCGCAGGCCTTGGGCGGTCAGCTGATGAGGTAGCCGTCGTCATCCGGGTCCTGGATTGGATCCAGAACGCCGTTCATCAGCATCAAGGTCGAGTCGGAGTGGAAATGCCTGGACGTGAGGGGGCGAGCCAGGTGCTCGTTGAGATCGGCGGGATCACAGTCGAGCATTCGAGCCAGCGCCAATCCGGGAGCGAGAAGGAAGTCCCCGTTTGCCTGGCCTGTCGGATTCAGGGCCACGGGAGTTGCTGTTTCGCCCGTGGGCAGAGACGCGTCGGGCGTGGCGGGGGCAATGGGTGCGATGGGGCCGTTCAGGATGAAGGCGCCGGAAGACAGGTTGGCTCCGGAGACGCCTTCCAGGATCAGGGTCTGTGCGCCGATCGCGATGGCTGCGCCCGCCGCCGTGGATGTGATCGAGACCTGGGAGGCGAAGTTCGCCGCCGTCACACCCATGGCGCTGAGGTCAAGGCGGTCCTGCCCCATGACGAAGTCGGTGACATGATCGCCGCCGCCGAACACGAAGATATCGTCGCCGGACCCGCCGGTCAGAATGTCGTCGCCCGATCCGCCGTCAAGGACGTCGTCGCCGGACCCGCCGTTGAGCATGTCGTCGCCGGACCCGCCCGACAGCCGGTCATCACCCGAACCGCCTTCGAGAGCGTCGTCGCCAGACCCGCCTGACAACTGATCGTCACCCGACCCGCCGAGCAGTCGGTCGTCACCGGATCCGCCGTGCAATACGTCGTCGCCGGAGCCGCCTGACAACTGGTCGTCGCCCGATCCCCCAGTCATCTGATCATTGGCTGAGGTTCCTGTCATGACCTGACCAGCCACGCCGGCGGGCGGAGGCACGATCACGCTGTCGTCGTCGTCGTCATCATCGTCGTCGGGGACGTGGTCATCGTCATCATCATCATCATCGATGACGTCGTCATCGTCGTCATCGCCAGGAATATCGTCGTCGTCATCATCGTCGTCAGGAACGTCATCATCATCGTCCTGAGGCGGCGCGTCGGGTTGGAAAACGAACTCCGGAAGATCGGTCAGGCCGGTGTTCCGCATGATGATTTCGGAGAAGGTGAGGGCGTTGCCCTGGAAGATCGAGTCGTCGAAGATCTCGAGGTAGTAGAGCCTGTCGCCATGCTGCAGCCGGTTGAGCTGGTCCAGGAAGATGTAGCCGAAGGTCGAGCCGAGTTGACCGTGCATGGGTCGCTCCGCCAGACCGCCGACCCACAGGTCCATCGTTTCAAAGCCTTCTGGATAGGCGGCCTTCAACTGGGTGATGAAGGCATTGCTCAACTGGTTGCGGGCCTGGAAATCGTCCCATCCCGAATAGGGGCGCAGCCGGGCGTCGCCGGTCTGTTCAAAGAGATCCGCGCGCACGGTGTTGAAGGGGGCGATGCCCACGTCGCGACCGCGGAAGATGTTGAGCGCGGCCAGGTCGAGCGGTCGACCCACCAGCTGATTGCGCAGGGCGTTGACCACGTCCACGTCTATGGCCTGATGCGGGGTGGCGGCGGCTCCCGCCAGGATGGCGTCCACACCTAGCGACGCCAGGGTCTGTGGGCTCAGGAAGGCGTTGACCAGCGACATCTGCTGCAGCGCGCCGTTCGCATCCACATAGCTGACCGTCTCGTTCAGCATGGAGTGGCCGAAACGGAAGGCGGCCTGGGCGAACTCCAGCGAGATGGAGGCGTCGACCGTTGGATCATAGCCTTCGAAGCCATGCTCTTCGTCGTCGCCGAGGCCGCCGCCCATCGCCTGGGCGAACTCGGTGAAGACGACCCGCTGATATTCCGCGATGTTCATGATGCGCGCGGCCTGGAAATACTCCTCTTCGGTCCAGGCGCCGTTGGTCGACTCCTTCAGCCTGTCGACCCAGTGGTTATGGTTGCGTTCCCAGATCGTATGGATCGAGGTCAGCATCAGGTTCTCATTGCCGCGCCCGTCCCCGACCACGTAGTAGTGACCGATAGCGTCCAGATCGAGGATCGGCTGACCTGTGCCGGGATCGGTCTTGTAGACGGGTACGAAGTCGATCAGCAGCGGCTGGCCGGTGCCGTCGTAGTTGGCGATGTCCTCTGCTGTCAGCTCCTGACCGCCGGTCATGATCCGGTAGTTGGCGCGGATGTCGTCCAGTGTCGGCAGGGTGGGGCGACCGGTGCTGTCCAGGCCGCCGCTCAGCAGGTGGGCGGTCTGTCTGGGTTGGCCGTCGGGTCCGATTTCCCATTTTCTGAGCAGGTCGGTGATGGCCTCGTGCGAGCCGTAGGCCTGGTTCTGATCGACGTAGGGCGAGGTGTCGTTGATATACCGGGCGGCGATTTCATCGCCGTTGTTCGGGATGCCGTCCGGGTCGATACCGGTGCCGGGCATGATGTTGCCGCGTGGCGCCGTGATCGGGAAGGAAGGCGAGCCGATCGGCATGGAGCCGGGCGCGCCCTTGCTGAGGAAGTCCAGGCCGTGGTCGAAATACTGGCCGAAGGCGGTCAGAAGGGCCGTCCCCCCAAAGGCGTTGGGCGTGCTTTCCTCGACGCCGTCGCCGTTGTTGTCCTGATTGGAGATCAGGTCAGAGATCTGGCGCGGGGTCAGGGTTGTTTGACGGACGCCGGATGCGCCGTCGGTGTAGTAGGCGTCGGTCAGGCGGATGAAGGGCTGGCCAGCGTTGGCCTGGGTCGGATCCGCCTGGTTGTTGCCCAGACCGGAGGCGTCGCGGGTCAGGCCGTCACGGACCATCTGCAGCAGATCGCGGATGTCCTCACCGTCCAGAGGCAGATCGAAGGCGCCGTTGGACAGGGGCGGCGGTGGGTTGTCACCGCCCAGGCTGGGGTTGCCGAAGTAGGTGATGCTGTGTTCGCCGGTCGACAGGGTGGTGCTGCCGTTGGCGTTTCTGGTCCGGGTGCAGTCCTGCAGGCTGACGCCGTCGGGCAGCTCAAGCACGTCCTGGGATCGCAAGGTTCCGATGATGGTGTCGTCTCCGCCCAGTGAGCGGAAGACGATCCGGTGCGAGGACTGCAGGCCCGAAATATCGACGACATCATTTCCGGCCGACCCGTTCAGCGTGATGGTGCTGGTCGACAGAGAGGTCGGGGCGAAGTCGCCGTGAGTGACGAAGGTGTCCCCGCCGCCGCCGCCGGCGATCACGATCTCCTCGATTTCGGACATCTGGGTGATGATCGAGGCGAAGTTGGTGCCGTTGCGGGTGACGATGATCTCGACCCCGGGCGCCAGGCCCAATGAGGCCAGGCCGTTGGCCAGGCTGAAGCTGGCCCAGGCCGCGCGGGTCCAGACGTGATAGGTCTCGGCCGAGGCGTCGCCGTTGATCACGACAGTGTCGCCGCCGGGGCCTTCGAGCCCGCCGTTGATGGTGTCGCGGCCATCGCCCACGTTCCAGATGATGGTGTCGTCGCCGGCGCCGCCGTTGAGCGTGTCATTGCCCGTGCCGCCCGAGAGCGTGTCGTCTCCGGCATCACCGTTGAGAGTATCGGTCCCGGCCTCGCCGTTCAGGATGTCGGCGCCGTTTCCGCCGTTGAGCGTGTCATTGCCAGCGCCGCCGTTCAGCAGGTCGTCGCCGCCCAGGCCGTTGAGCGTGTCATTGCCGCCCAGACCGTTCATGATGTCGGCGCCCAACAGGGTGCCGCTGACATTATTGGCGCCGCCGGTGCCGTTGTAGAGCAGGCCCACGGGCGTGGTTGGGGCCGAAACGACCTGCTCGGGATTTCCGGCATTGTCGTTGAAGCTGACCACGGCGCGCAGCACCTGGTTCACCTGGCCGGCTCCGGGGGTGAAGGTCGCTGTCGTGGCGCCGGGAATATCGGCCCAGCTTCCGTCGCGCAGTTGCACCTGCCACTGGATCGTGCGGCTGGACAGGTTGATCCCTTGAGCATCGCTGATGGCGGCGAAGTTCAGGGTCAGCGGCTGGCCCTGGGTCGGGGTCGTGTCGCTGATGACAGGGGCGCCGACGGCGGGGGTGTTGAACAGGCCCGCCGTGTTCAGCGTCACGTCGGCGAACTGCAGCCGCTCGATATTGTACAGACGGTCGACGCCGTCGGACACCCGACCCAGGCCGGGCGTCACGGTCACATGGGTGACGATGATTCCGCCGTCCGCCGCCTGGGTGAATTCATAGTTGTCGCGCAGATCCCAGAAGACGGCGGTGTCGATGTCGCCGGTCTGCCCGCCGTTCAGGACCTCGCGCACGATATGCAACTGGGTCGGCGTGATCACCCGGTCGATCATCAACTGGAACACCGACTTGCCCTGCCAGGCGGCGGGGATGTCGGCGCTCGTGCCGAAGACGTGCTTCAGGCTGGTGATCGTGCCGATCTCGTTGGCTGCCGTGTTGGCCTGATCGGGGGCGGTGATGCGGATGCGCACGTTCAGCCAGCGGTCGCCGTCCAGAACATCGTCGCCGCCATTGCCCTGCAGCCGGTCGCTGCCGCCGCCGCCCAGCAGGATGTTGCCGCTGTTGAAGGCGACCAGGGCTTCCAGTTGCTCGGCCGTGGCGCCGACCGGGGCTGTGTCGATCAGGTCGCTGAGCAGCGCGCGCAGACCGTCGATGCGGTTCACCCCGGCCTGGGTCAACTCGTCGTTGAAGAAGACGCCTTCGTTGGCGGCGACCAGATCGGGGGTGATCGGGCCGACGGGGCCGTCGTTCGCCGCCGCCGTGCGGTCGTCGCCGATCAGGGTGTCGTTGCGGCTCCAGCCAGACAGGGCCTCCACCTTGTCGAAGCGGTTGCGCAGGATGTCCTGTTGTTCGGTGGTGAAGATCTTGATGCGCATATCGGCGTAGCCGTCGATATTGGCGCCCTGGAAGGTGGCCCAGTCGAAGCCGAACATGCCTTCGCTGCGCATGACGCTTTCGCCCTGGACCATGATGTCGTCGCCGGACTCGGCGTCGAAGTCATGCTCGTCCGAGCCGGCGAACATCACGTCGTGGCCGATGATGGTCGAGTTGAAGAAGAGCTCCGAGTTGTCGCCGGCGGTAGTGTCGAAACCGGCGCCCGCCTCGATCCAGTCGTCGCCTTCGTTGCCCATCAGGAAGTCGACGCCGTCGCCGCCCAGGATGAAGTCATCGCCCTGTCCCGCGAACACCTCGGTATCATCGACGCCGACGAAGAAGACGTCCTTGCCGGTCCCGCCCATCAGGATGTCGAGGCCGTTGGAGTTGGCGATGACGTCATTGCCGCCTTCGCCTTTGAGGAAATCGCCGCTGTCGCCGCTGTCGGTGATGATGTCGTCGCCGTCGCCGCCGTTGACCAGATCGACGCCGGCGCCGGATTCGATCCGGTCGTTCCCGGCGCCGCCCCAGACGGAGTCGTCGCCGAAGTCGGTGATGATGGTGTCGGCGCCGCTGGTGCCGCCGACCGAGACGTGCTCGCCGCCGGTGAAGCGCAGGAAGTTGGTTTCAATCGCCGCAGTCAGCGGGTCATCACGCTGTACCTTTCCTCGCCCCAGACCTTCTAGAACCGGGTCGTTGCCGGTCGGGTCGGCCCCCAGTTGCATGGCGGCGTTGACTTCCAGATAGAAGTCATAGTTGGCGAAGACATTGACCCCCAGGTGCCGGTCGACGATGTCGTCGCCGGTGCCGCGAATGCCGTCGGGGCCGGGATCAGACAGGGCGCTGTTCTTCAGGATCAGCTTCGAGAAGGAGTTTTCCTCAAGCTGGTTCAGGAAGTTCAGGCCTTGGGTGCGCGTCAGATAATAGAAGCGGTCCCCGTCCTGGAGGTTCTCCAACTGGGCTTCGAAGATGGCGTTGAAGGTCGAGCCCAGCATGCCGCCGAAAGGCATCTTCTTTTCGGCAAGACCGCCGATCCACAGGTCGATGGCGTTGACGCCGGTGGTGGCCGCCGGGCCATTGAGCCATGCGATGCGCGCCGCCCTTTCGCTCGCGGTCTCGCCCGCCACGCCGAAGACCAGGTCCCAGGCCGCGTCGCGCTTGTCCGCCGAGGTCGTGGCGCCGGTGATGGTGGCGTGCGTGCCATAGGCGGCGATGAAGTTCACGACCGACAGCGGGTTCTTCAGGTTGGCCGCGAAGTCGACCCAGTTTTTGTACGGCTCGAGGAAGGTTGAGCCGGTCGCCGCATAGAGCTGGGCGCGGGCGTCGTTGAGCGACGGAATTCCGGCGTCCCGACCGCGTGCGATGTTGATGGCCGGCAGGTCCAGCGGCAGGCCCAGGAGGTTGTTGCGCAGGGCGCCGGTGACGAACTCATCGATTTCATTGCCGCGCACGCGGGTCATGCCGGCGACGATGGCGGCGGTGGCCTCATCCGCTGTGCCCAGGGCGTTCATCGCGCCGGGGTTGAGGAAGGCTTCGATCAGGCCGATTTCGCTCTGGACGCCTGTGCCGGGATCGACGAGGCCGATGTTCTCGGTGAGCATCGAGTGACCGAAACGATAGACCGTATGAGCGAACTCGGCGAAGATGCTGGGGTTGATGTCGGTCGTGCTGTTGAAGACGAAGGGATCAATGAGCGGCTGCACCTGACGCGCGAACTCCTCGAAGACCAGGTGCTGGTACTGCATTTCCGTGGCGAAACGGGCCGCCTGGAACAGGCGCTCGCCGTCCCAGTTCAGGGTGTTGGCGAAGGCCAGCTGATCCAGGGCTGACAAGGAGGCGAAGTTGGAGGGCAGTCCGGCGATGTCGCTCGCCAGCCACTCGTTGATGAAGCCGATGTCAGCCGACTGGAGAATGGTCAGCTTCTGGGCTTCGACCTGACGGTTGTGCTCGGAGTGGAAGACGTGGTGGACGGCGGTCAGACCGATGTTTTCATTGCCGCGCCCGTCGCCGGTGGCGAAGTGGGCGTCGAGCAGTTCGTCGTCATAGGCGACCTTGCGACCGCGGAAGTCGGTGGCGATGGCGTTGCCGGCCACGTCGTCGTCGTCGGCCTGGACGACCAGAACGCCGGGCGTCGCGGGATTTCCATCGGCGTCGAACACCGAGCCGGGCGCGGCGTTATGGGCGATGTCGTCGAGGAAGGCGTGGGATGTGCGGATCGGGCCGAAATAGTCGACGCCCCCGATATTGATCGGCGTGGTCGCCATGGCGATCAGGTTGATCGGATTGGCGGCGGTGCCAGAAATGACGATGTCGTCGGCGGTGTTGGGCGTGCCGTCGGCGCCGAGGCCGACAATGACCTGAGCGTAGCCGGTGATCGGGTCGGGAATGAAGCGCCCATAGGGATCTGTGCGCAGCAGGGGGACGTTGAACACGTCCTGATCGCTCAGCTCGATGCCCAGCATGGTGCGGGCCTGGGTCTTGACGTCGCCCCAGGTGCCCAGACCGCCCGTCACGCCGTCCAGCAGATGACCCGTGGCCACCGTCTTTCCGTTCACCGTGGCGTACTCGCGCAGGAAGACCTGATGCGAGGGATGCGAGGTATAGGTCTGGTTCTGGTCGACGAAGGGCGTGGTGACGTTGACGGCTTCGTGAGACGTGTCGTCGGCGGTACCCAGGACGCCGTCAGCGCCGGGTCCGGCGACCGGCGTGGCGCGGCTCAGGACCATGAAGGCGTTCTGCGGCCCGACCTCGTCTCCGGTGCCGGGGATGCCGTCCGCGCCATGGGTGCGCAAAGGGTCGTCGGGCGCCAGAGGAATATAGATGGTTCCGTTGTCGGTCTTGGTGATGAGATCCAGGCCATGGTCGAAGAATTGGCCGAAGAAGGTCATCCAGCTGTTGAACGGTGCGGTCAGGCCCTCGTCCGCGGCGACGTTGGGCAGAACGATCGAACCGTTTTCAGCTTCGATCCCCTTGGCTTCCAGCACCAGATCGAAATCGGCCTGGGCCGCGTCACGCCCGGCCTGCTTGGCGGCCTCATCCAGGCCCGGGTCGGCATTGATGGCGACGATGGTGCTGATCAGGGTCGCATGGGCGGCGCGCACCACGGCCAGGTCAGCATAGACATCAGCTGATCCCGCGAAGGTCAGGGCGGCGACGATGGCGGCCGGGTTGTTGAAACTCATGTCGGCGATGAGGTTCGAGATCAGCCGCGGGTCGGCGTCCACGACATTGCCCGAATGACCGCCATTGGCCCCCGGCGTGGGCGTCCCGACCGTTCCGTAGTCATTGTTGGTGACGGTCTGGCCGCCGCCCAGGGCCATGGAATCGTCGCCCTCATTGATGAAGTTGGGGTTTAGAAGTCGGGGCATGGGCTGGTCTGCAGCGCCCCAGTGCTCACGACCCTCGACGATGTTGTTGTAGCTGCCGTCGACCGTCCTCAGGCCGAAGGGTGTCTTGGCGTCAGGAATGGCAAGAGGCAGCGTGGAGTCGAAAGCGGCCGAGGTGTACCAGGCGCGATCCGTGATGACCTGTCCGGCGGCGTTCAGCCGGATTTCGGTCAGCGGGATGCCGTTGGCATGAGCCTCGGCGATCTTGATCTGCTTCAGGATGAACTCAAGATCATGTTTGACGAGCGCGACCATCATAGCCTCCAGCGGGCGAAAATGCCTGGAAGGCCAGCACTGGGCTCAGCGAGGTCGGCAGCGGCGAGACGTCCCCGGCGTCCGGTCGAAGTGACGAGATCGTTGGTCGGGCGCTAGGCCTCCCTTATGAGATGACTATCCGGCTCATTTGGAAGAACGTCGATCTGTCCAGTCGGGTTAGGTCTTTCGCGGGACGTGACTACGCCCCTGCCAGCAAGGACTAGGCCTTTGGTTCTAGTCCGGGAGACCGGTTCACTCTTGACGCGGGCGGGCAGGGGGCTAGGAACCCCGACCCCTCTCCCCGCAGGTTCTTCCCCATGACGTCCGCGACGCCCGCCACCATCGGCATCGACTTCGGCACGACCAATACAGTGGTGTCCCTGACCCACGGCGATGGCCCCGCGACCCTGGTGCGGTTCCAGGTCGAGGAGAAGGACCTGTTCGCCTTCCGCTCGGCGCTCAGCTTCCAACTGCATGAAGCGCGCGACGGCGGCTCGCCCGAGCGGGTGATCGAGGCCGGGCCCTGGGCCATTGAATCCTACGTCGAGGACCCGCTGGAGACGCGCTTCATCCAGTCGTTCAAGACCTTCGCCGCCAGCGCCGCCTTCACCGAGACGCGCATCGATAACCGTCGCTATCGCTTCGAAGACCTGTTGTCGGCCTTCCTGCTGCGGTTGAAGTATCATGCGGACGGGGCGATGGACGACCTGCCGCCGCGCATCATCGTTGGCCGCCCCGTGACCTTCGCCGGCGGCAATCCCAACGAGGCCCTGGCGCTGGAGCGGTATGAGGCGGCCTTCGCCCGTCTGGGCTTTACCGACATTCGCTATGCCTATGAACCCGTCGGCGCGGCCTTCTTCTTTGCGCGCGAGTTGAAGCAGGACGCCAATGTCCTGGTCGCCGACTTCGGCGGCGGCACCAGCGACTTCTCCATCGTGCGGTTCGAGCGGGCGGACGGCGCGCTGAAATCCACGCCGCTGGCGCGCTCGGGCGTGGGCGTGGCGGGCGACGCCTTCGACTATCGGATCATCGATCAGCTGGTGTCGCCCGAACTGGGCAAGGGCAGCCTGTACCGCGCTTTCGACAACCGCCTGCCGATCCCCCAGCGCTACTACAGCGCCTTCGCCCGCTGGGACCAACTGGCTCTGCTGCGGGCGTCCAAGGATATGCGCGACATTCGCGGCCTAGCCGCGACGGCGCTGGAGCCCGAGAAGATCGAGCGCCTGATCGAGGTGCTGGACGACAACCACGGCTATGCCCTCTATCGCGCGGTGTCCGCCCTGAAAGAGGCCCTGTCGCGCGATGAGGAAGCGGTTTTCTCCTTCATCGCCGGATCGGTGCGGATCGAAAAGCCGGTCAAGCGCACCGACTTCGAAGGCTGGATCGCGCCTGAGCTTCAGGCCATGGAGGCGGCGGTCGATGAGGCCATGGCTCAGTCGGGTCTGGACGGGACGCAGATCGACCGCGTCTTCCTGACCGGCGGCACCTCCTTCGTGCCGGCGGTGCGCGACATCTTCATCCGCCGCTTCGGCGCCGACCGCATCGAGACCGGCGGCGAGTTCGAATCCATCGCCTCGGGCCTGGCCCTGATCGGACGCGAGGCAGATCTGGACCTGTGGAGCCAGAAGGCGGCCTAGTCGCGGTCGGGCGCGCCCAGCGGGAAGTAGGCGCGGTAAGGTCGAGCTTCGTCCACGGCTCGCGCCATCGACGGCCGGGCCAGAAGCCGGGCGCGATAGGCTTTCAGCGTCTTGAAGCGCTCATCAATCGGGTGCGACCAATCGGCGTAGAAGAGCGCAGGCGCGGCGGCGCAGTCGGCCAGGCTGAAGCCGTGATCGGTCGCCCACTCCCGCCCCGCCAGCCGCTCGTCCAGCCAGGTGTAGGATGTTTCCAGCATCCGCCTGGCCTCGGCCACGCCATAGGGATCGCGGTCGCCCTCGGGTCGCAGGGCGTCGGCCACCAGCTTCTGCTGGGGCGTCGAGACATAGTGGTCGAACACCCGGTCCATCATCCGCACCTCGACGGCGGCGCCTGGATCGGCGGGGATCAGCCGCACCGGGCCGGGATGATGCACGGCTAGATGCTCGATGATGGCGGTGGCCTCGACGACCGTGTGGTCGCCGTCCTGCAAGACCGGGAACTTCCGCACCGGCCACAGCGCCGCCAGCTCGACGAAGGCGGCCTCGCCCTCCAGCAGCCGGAACTCGAACGGCGCGTCGTTCTCATACAGCGCGATCAACGCCTTCTGGCAGTAGGACGAGAAGGGATGGGCGTAGAGCTTCATGGGCGTCTCCTTCAGGACGGTGATGGCCGTCTGCGGACATTCCAAGAGTCAGCAATGGGTGAGCGGCGGTAATTCCGTCGGGCGGGGAAAGTGGGCCGTCAGTTGGCTCAGCGTAAGCATGATTGGCAGCGCGGCGCCACTGAACGCCAAGAGTGATGTCCACTGTTCGCGCGCGAGAAAAACGACGGCTAGATATTCTACCATCAGAACAAGCCGGAGAGGGATCAGATAGCCTTTTCCCATCTTTGCACCCGTCAGCCCCCATTCCTGATCTGTGAGTTTCTTGGGTTTCGATCGGAGCCATTGACCTTCACTCATGGCGTCATTGGCACGGTCGATCGCGTAGTGAATTTGGGGAGAGAATAGCATTCTCAGGAACACGAAGGACGCAACCGAGCCCGAAGCTATCGCGATCATCCTTAGCAACGCAGAGGGAAGCAGCGGGGAGAACAACGACAGCGGGATGATGACAGCGTCGATGCTCGCCACGACCAAGGCGACAACGGCGATGGTGGGCTCCAGCCCGTAAATAAGTTTGCGATTTGGGGCGGTCATGGTGAAAGCTTAGCCGAATTGGCAACGACTGCTATGGGTTGAAAGCTGGCACTTGCTTCAAGCCGACAGCGGAAATTTGACCCCTCCGCCTCCCGATGCGAGATCGCGGCCCTCAGCAAAGCGAGGGAGCGCCCCATGACCATCACCCTGTACGGCATCAAGGCCTGTGACACGATGAAGAAGGCGCGCGTCTGGCTGGACGAGCAGGGCGTGGACTACGCCTTCCATGACTACAAGGTCGCAGGCGCCAACAAGGTCGATCTGGAGCGTTGGGTGGTCGAGCATGGCTGGGAGACGGTGCTGAACCGCGCCGGGACCACCTTCCGCAAGCTGTCGGACGCGGACAAGGCCGACCTGAACGCGGACAAGGCCGTCGCCCTGATGCTGGCCCAGCCGTCGATGATCAAGCGGCCGGTGCTGGATCTGGGCGACGGGCGGACCCTGGTCGGCTTCAAGCCCGAGCGTTACGCCGAAGCCTTCGTCGCCTAATCCTCGACGGAGGTTTCCGGGCGGTCGTGGCCGTCGGCGCGCTCGGTGATCCACTGGCCCGCCGTGTCCTCGAACTCGATCCATGAAGTGCGGTCCGGCACCTGTTGTTCGCGCGAGACGGCGACGGCGGCGGCGCGCGCGGCGTCATGGGTGGCGAAGGTTTCCGAGAAGCTGTCGCCCAGCTTGTAGGCCCAGCCGCCGTCGTGGGGGACGATGCGATAAACGATACGGGTCACGCGGTTTCCTTCAGGCAAGAGCCGTCGACGACAGGCGACGACGGCGGGACAGGAGTTGCAGGGTCACGCCCAGGACCAGCAGGACCAGGGTGGTCAGCTGGAAGCCGACCACCAGGGGGTCCTCGACGCCGGAGGCGACGGGATCGCCCGCCGGCAGCCGCGTCAGGGTCTCGGTGACGCTTGGCAGCAGCAGGGTGAAATAGGAAATGCTCAGCGCAATGGTCTCGATCGACCAGCGATAGCGGGCCAACGGTCTGATGTAGCCGACCGTGGCGCCGACCGTCAGGGAGATCAGGCTGAGCGCGGCGACCGCGGCTCCCGGCGGGCTCTTGATGACGAAGACGGCCGAGATCGCGCCGACGAACATAAAGACCAGATAGGCCTTGCCCAGCCGTGTGGCGGGATCGATCCGCCCATGCGTCAGCAGCAGGATCAGGCCGATGGGCACGGCGGGCAGGCTGCCGAGCGTATGAAACCAGCCCAGTGCAGACAGTTGGGGCAGCATGGCGGACACCTCAGGGTCAGGAGGAAGGATCAAGGCCACTGCACACGCGAACAACGTCGCACTGTCACCGTTGATCGGCCCCGGGGCCGCTGTCGAGTCACGCTGTGGTGACGTTAGCGCTCCCGGCGCAGCTCCAGGGCGGCGCGGTGAGCGGCGGTCCAGCGTTCGCGGTCCAGTCGGTTGACGGCGAAGCGGCGCATCTCGGTCTCGCAGGCCCGAGTTCCCTGCAGGCTCAGGGGGGTGACGACGGCCCGGTGCTGGTCGCAGAAGACCTGGGCGGCCGCATCGACGCGCTGGATAAAGGTCATGGCCTGCTCAGGGCGGCTAAAGTCCAGATCGGATATCTGGACCCTCAGCTCCGGCGCAGGTGAGACTGACGCCGACAGGGCGAGGGCGAGGCTGGCGATCATCATGATGGTGTCTCCTGGTTCCGGCGTGGCCGGGCCGGTCAACAGGACGGCGCAAAGCGCGCGCTCTTACGGCAAGGCTTGTTAATTCCTGGTCATGCCAACGGCCTGAAATGGCGGCGGAGTCTGAAAAACGCGCCTTACGAAGAGTTCATGCGCGATTCTGCATCTGATCGGCGCGATCACCGCCTCTTGTGATCAGAAGGCCGCAGCGTCACGCTCGGCTCCACTGTTCAAGAAGGGGGGAAACCCATGGAAGAATTCATTCCCATCGCATTCTTCATCATGATCGGCGCCATCGTGATCGTGCCGAACTGGCTGAAGAGCAAGGAACGCAAGGAGATGCAGGCGACCCTGCGCTCGGCCATCGAAAAGGGTCAGCCGCTGCCGCCGGAAGTCATCGATTCGCTGAGCAAGGATAACATCAAGCCCCCGGCGACGGCGGCTCGCGACCTGCGCGTCGGCGTCATCCTGCTGGCGGTCAGCCTGGGCATCGCTCTCTTCGGCTACATGGTCAGCTTCGCCGAGATGGACGCCTTCTACCCGATCGCGGGCAGCGCGGCGGTTCCGGGCATGATCGGTCTGGCCTTCATCGTCCTGAGCTTCTTCAACAAGAACAAGGGCTGAGGGGCGACGGGGAGGGGAAACCGTCATGGCCAAGCCTTTACGTGACTTGCACGATGTCGAGCTCGCCGCCCTGTCGGCGGCGGGCGGGCGTCGCGAGTTCGGGGAACTGGTGCGCCGCCACAGCGCGGCCGTGCGCGGGCTGCTGCGTCGGATGGGGGCGCAATCCGCCCTGGCCGACGACGTGGCTCAGGACGCCTTTCTGCTGGCGTTCGAGAAATGCGCCGAGTTTCGGGGCGAGGGGACCTTCGGCGCCTGGATCAAGCGCATCGCGGCGCGCCTGTATCTGAAGCGCCGCTCGAAGGACGCTCGCTATGTGGCCGAGGTGGAGAACGACGAGGCAGCGCCCCATGTCGACAGCGCCGGGCGTATGGACCTGGACGAGGCGATGAAGGGGCTGACTGAACCGGAGAGGCTTTGTGTCTCCCTGTGCCACGGGGCGGGCCTGTCCCACCCCGAAATCGCGGCCGCCATTAATTTGCCGCTTGGAACGGTGAAATCTCATGTCAAGCGTGGTCTGGATAAACTTCGGGCCCGGCTCCAGCCGGAACCGGTTGCTCACGGGAGCGCCTCCCATGTCGGTTGATGAGTTCGACCCTGCCATCGAGCGCCTGTTCGCGCGGGCGCCGGGCTTTGCCGATTCGGCCCAGTTTGAGGCCGGCGTGGCCGCGAAGCTGAACAAGTCGTCGCGTTTTCGCACTGTCGCTCTTTCGGTCGCAGGCCTGGCAGGCGGCGTGATCGCCGTGCGCGAGGTTCTCGGCGTCAACTTCGATTTTGCCTCGTCGTCCGTATCCGCATCGGCGGGTTCACAGCCTGCCGCACAGGGTCTGAGCATGGCGGGCGTGGACGCCGCGCAGGCCGTTCAATCCTTGCTGGATCGCGTGGGCGTGTCGGGACTGGACATGGGCTCCATGGGCGGCATGCAGCTGTTCTGGGCCACCGCCGGGGTGCTGGTCGCGCTGCTGGCGGCCGGGGTCGTGAAGCTGTCTCAGGAAATCTGAGCGCCGTTTTCCTGACGAAGTCGCGACCTACTGCTGAAATTTCAGGTCGCGGCGTAAACGCCTGCGTTGCGGGCGGGACGACGACCCTCTAGGGTCGCGCCGGTTTAGCGACCAGTCTTGGCAGCGGTTTTTGGGGCGACGTTTCGTGGTTGATGTCTTCGAACAGGTCGAGGAGGAGCTTCGCTCCGATCGATACAAGCGTATGGCCCGCACCTGGCTGCCGATCGTGGCGGGGCTTCTGGTGGTGGCCTTGGTCGCCGCCCTGGCCTGGTGGGGCTGGCAGAGCTATCAGACCAATCAGGCCGACAAGGCCTCGGCCGCCTATGACCGCGGCATGACCGCCCTGCAGGCCAATAATCCGTCGGGCGCCGACGCCGCCTTCGCCGAAGCCGCCAAGTCGGGCAATGGCGCCTACAAGGCCCTGGCCCTGATGCAGCAGGCCGGAATCGCCGTTTCGGCCAACAAGACCGAGGACGCCGTCAAGCTGTTCGACGACGCCGCCAAGGCCGCCGGTGATCCCATCATCGCTGACGCCGCCGCGCTGAAGGCGGTCTTCCTGATCATGGACACGGCCCCGCTGGCCGACATCCAGAAGCGTCTGGAGCCGCTGGCTGACGACAAGCGTCCGCTGCACGCCTTCGCTCAGGAGGCCCAGGCCATGGCCCTGCTGCAACACGGCAAGGCCGCCGACGCCCGCCAGATCTTTGTCCAACTGCAACTGGGTCAGGACGTGCCCGATTCGATTCGCCAGCGCGCCCAGATCGGCGTCGAATCGGTCGATTCCGGTTCCGCCGCCGGGCTGGCCGCCATCGTGCGCGCCGCCGCTGCGGCGCCGGCTCCGACTGCCGCTCCTGCCCAAACCCAGGCTCCGGCTCCCGCCGCCGCTCGCCAGTAATCGACGCTTTCAGGACCTCATCCATGAATCGTACGCTGAAAGTCGCCCTGCTCTGCGGCCTCGCCCTGACCGTCGCCTCGTGCGGTACTGTCCGCAACGCTCTGCCGTTTGGTCTGGGCGGCGCCAAGGAGGATGTCGCCAAGGCCTCGGACGGGCAGCGCATTTCGGTTCTGGAGTTCGAGCAACAACTGGCGCCTTCGGCCGCTCTGTCCGGCCGTGACTTCTTCCTGCCGGGGCCTCAGGCTGCAACGGCCTGGACGCAGCCCGGCGGCAATGCGGAAAACTCCGTCGAACACGTTATCGCGGCCCAGGACTTCGCCATCGCCTGGAAGCGCGATATCGGCGTCGGTTCGGGGCGTACGCGTCAGGTCATGTCTCCGGTGGTGGCTGACGGCGGCAAGGTCTTCGTTCTGGACGGTGAAGCCGGCGTGACCGCAGTGGATGCGACCTCCGGCGCAATCCTCTGGAAGGCTGACGTCAAGGTCGACGAGAGCGACAAGGGCTCGCGTTTCCTCGGCATCGGCTTCGGTGGCGGTTCGGGCGGCGGCGCCTTTGGCGGCGGTGTGGCCGTCGGCGACGGCAAGGTCTTTGTTTCTTCGGGCTATCGCACGATGACGGCGCTGGACGCCGCAACGGGCGCGGTGGTCTGGAAATCCTCGGTTGATCTGCCGATCCATGGTGCGCCGACCGTCGTCGGCCAGCGCGTCTTCGTGATTGACGTCGACAATCAGCTGATCGCCTTCAACGTGAGCACGGGACAGCAGGATTGGTCCTATCGCGGCATCACCGAGCCGGCTCGCATCATGCGCGCTTCCAGCCCGGCGGTCAGCGGCGACACGGTTGTTGCGCCCTTCTCTTCGGGTGAACTGGTGGCCTTGCGCGCCTCGAACGGTCAGCCTGTCTGGCAGGAAGTTCTGTCGCGCACCAGCCGCACCAGCGCCCTGTCCGAACTGCGCGACATCGCCGGCCGCCCCGTGATCAGCCGCGGCTTCGTCTATGCCGTCAGCCACTCGGGCGTGCTTCAGGCTATGGACCTGCGCTCTGGTCAGCCCAAGTGGTCGCTTCCGGTCGCGGGCGTCAACGCGCCCCTGCCGGTCGGCGATGTGGTCTATGTGGTGTCGAAGTCGGGTGAGCTGACGGTCGTCAATCGCGACTCGGGGCAGGTCTACTGGACCCGCGACCTCAACGAGGGCCGTGTGCGTCGCGAAGGCGGCTTCCTGGGGTTCGGCAAACGCACAGTGCGTCCGACCTGGTCGGGGCCGATCCTGGCCTCCAATCGTCTGGTCCTGGTCAATTCGGACGGCGAGGCCGTGGCCTTTGATCCAAAGACCGGCGCGCAGCAGTCCAGCATTCGCCTGGGGTCCGCCGCCTTCATCGCTCCCGCCGCCTACAACGGCGCCCTCTATGTCCTGACGGACAAGGGCGAACTGGTCAGCATTCGCTGATCTTTTTCCTGAATTTGAGTTAGAAAGCCGACATGGCTCTTAAGGTCGCCATCGTCGGCCGCCCCAACGTGGGCAAGTCGACACTGTTCAATCGCCTCGTCGGCAAGCGCTTGGCGCTGGTCGATGATCGCCCGGGCGTGACCCGTGACCGTCGCTATGCTGACGGCAATATCGGCGACATGGATCTGACGCTGATCGACACGGCGGGCTACGAAGACGTCACCGACGACAGCCTGGAAGCTCGGATGCGCGAGCAGACCGAGGCTGCGCTGGATGACGCCGAAGTCGTCATGTTCATGATGGACGCCCGCGAGGGCGTGACGTCGCTGGACCGCATCTTCGCCGATCGCCTGCGCAAGGTGCAAAAGCCGATCATCCTGCTGGCCAACAAGTCCGAAAGCCGCGAAAGCGGCGGCGGCGTGGGCGAGGCTCACGCCCTGGGCTTCGGCGAGCCGGTCGCCATCTCGGCCGAGCATGGCGAGGGCATGGCCGATCTGTATCAGGCCCTGCTGGCGGCCTCGGCCGACATCTTCATCGAAGAGATCGACGAACCGGATAAGCCGATCCGCATCGCCATCATCGGCCGCCCCAATGCGGGTAAATCGACCCTGATCAACCGTATGCTGGGCGAAGATCGCCTGCTGACCGGACCCGAGGCGGGCATCACTCGCGACTCCATCTCGGTCGACTGGGAATATGAAGGTCGGGCCATCCGCTTCGTCGACACCGCCGGGATGCGCCGCAAGGCCCGCGTTCAGGAGAAGCTGGAAAAGCTGTCGGTCGCGGACACCATCCGCGCCATCACCTTCGCCGAGGTGGTCGTGCTGGTGATGGACAAGGACGACGCCTTCGACACCCAGGACCTGCAACTGGCCGACCTGGTCGAGCGCGAAGGCCGCGCCCTGGTCTATGTCGCGTCCAAGTGGGACCTGGAAGAAGAACCCCAGTCCAAGATGGCCGAGCTGAAGCGCCTGGCGGAGGACAAGCTGCCGCAGCTGAAGGGTTCGCCCTTCGTCGCCCTGTCGTCGCACAACGGGCGTGGCGTCGAGCGGCTGATGCCGGCCATCATCAAGGCCTATGAAACCTGGTCGGTGAAGGTCAAGACCAAGGACCTGAACACCTGGCTGGCCATGGCGACCCAGAGGCACCCGCCGCCCGCCGTTAACGGCAAGCGCGTGAAGCCGAAATACATGGCCCAGACCAAGGCCCGTCCGCCGACCTTCGTGCTGATGGCCAGCCGCGCCTCGGATATGCCTGAGCATTACCAGCGTTATCTGGTGAACAGCCTGCGCGAGAGCTTTGATCTGCCTGGCACGCCGATCCGACTGACGGTCAAGTCCGGCTCGGCCAACCCCTATGCCGAGGGCGGCGCCAAGTCCGGTCCCGAACGTTACAAGGGCACAGCCAAGACCGCGCCGCGCAAGGTGCAGAAGGCCGAGAAGGCCGCCGAGGCCCTGTCCAACCTGCCGGGCAAGGCGCTGGAGCAGAAGAAGTCGGGCGTCAAACCCAAGGTGAAGGCCCTGGGCGGGCTGAAGGCCGGCGCCAGCAAGAAGGCGGGGCAGAGCGTGGCGGTCCAGAAGGGGGCCCGCGGCGGCGCCCGTCAGGTGTCGCGCTCGGGTCGTATCCGCACCGGCCAGAAGCACGCGCCGAAGAAATAGGCAGACCGCGATAGCGGCCTGCGACAGTTGAAGGGCGAGCGGTCGGGAATGACGGCTCGCCCTTTTCCTTTTCGGGAACCTTGCGGCCCCGTCGCGCGTCCAAGTCCATGGATGGAGCGCGTCATGAGTCTGCGGAAACCGAACGACTATGTTGCGCTTGATCAGGCCGATCTGGTGCGCCTGGCCCAGGCTGGCGACCGTGAGGCCTTTCGCGTCATCATGCAGCAGGGCAATCAGCGCCTGTTCCGCATGGCGCGCGGCGTGGTTCGCGACGACGCCGAGGCGGAAGACGTGCTGCAGGAGGCCTACGCCCGCGCCTTCGCCGCTATCGGCGGCTTTCGCGGCGAGGCCGGCGTCCAGACCTGGCTGACCCGCATCGTCCTCAACGAAGCCCGCGACCGGGTGCGGCGGCGCCGACCGACGGTCGATCTGGACGTGCTCGAACAGGTGCAGCAGCAGGCCGAGGTCATCCCTTTCCCAAACACCTTTGGCGGCGGCAGCCCCGAGGTCGATGCGGCGCGGATGCAGATTCGGGGCCTGATCGAGCGGGCCGTGGACGACCTGCCGGCACCCTTCCGCATGGTCTTCATCCTGCGCGACATCGAGGAGTGCAGCATCGAAGAGACGGCCGCCAACCTGCAACTGAAGCCGGAAACCGTGAAGACCCGCCTGCACCGCGCGCGACGTCTGCTGCGACAGGCCCTGGACGCCCAGCTGGGCGCGACCATGGTCGGGGTCTTTCCCTTCCTGGGCGCACGGTGCGTGCGGATCACCGAGGCGGTGCTGGCCCGGATGGAACGGGAAGGGCGGCTGGCGCCTGCGGGAACCTTTCCCGCCGCCTGAAGTCCAATGCTGTGACGATGGCGCTCAAGCCGTCGCCGCAAAGGAAGAAGCCCATGTCGAAAGCCCTCCTGCTGGCCGGTGTCCTGATGTTCTCACCGTTCGCGCCCGCCCTGGCCCAGAGCGCCGGACCGACCGACCCCCAGATCGCCCACATCGCCTATACCGCCGGTCAGCTGGACATCGACGCGGCCAAGCAGGCGCTGGAGAAATCGACCAACCCCCAGGTCCGCGCCTTCGCCGAGACCATGCAGCGCGACCATGCGGCGGTGAACCAGCAGGCCCTGGCCCTGGTCACGCGTCTGCACGTCACCCCGGAAGCCAATCCCACCAGCACCTCGCTCAGCGACGCGGCGGCGGCGACGCGCCAGAGGCTGGCCGGCCTGTCGGGCGCGGCCTTCGACAAGGCCTATGTCGATAACGAGGTCGCCTATCACCGCACGGTCAACGAGGCCCTGCGCCGGACCCTGATCCCCGACGCCGACAACGCCGAGCTGAAGTCCCTGCTGCAGACCGGCTTGGAGCTGTTCCAGCAGCATCAGGCCCACGCCGAGCACCTGGCCCATGAGTTCCACTGACATGAGATCGGAGCGCCTCTCCCGGCGACAGCTCCTGATGACGGCGGGGGCGTTGGCTGTCGCGCCGGCGCTCCTGACGATCGCTCCGCCCCGGACGCATACGATCTTTGTCGAGAAAATGAAGTTCGGGCCCGCGCCGACGGGCGTGCGCGTCGGCGACACCGTGACCTGGGTCAACCGCGACATCTTTCGGCACTCGGCCACGGCGCGGAACCACGCTTTTGACGTAGACCTGCCGCCGGGCGGGACCGGAACGACCGTGATGCAGACCTTGGGGACCTTCGACTACTTTTGTCGTTTCCATGCGGCCATGACAGCGCAGATCCTGGTGACGACATAGTCGCAGATCGGTTCCAGCCATGGCTTGACGACATGCAAAGAACGTCGATAGCTAATCCTTCTTCGAGGGGGCTATGTTGATGATTTTTGCAGTGTTTATGGCGGCATTTGTTCAGGCGACGTCGGGAGAGGCCGCGCCCGCCGATTGCGCCGTTCCGACGCCTCCGGCAGTAATCCGTCCGATCAAGCCGACCCGGCCCACGGCGCCGTCCTGCGTGGACGAGGCGCGGGGCCGCCACAACTGCCGCTCAGCCATCATCAACGCCTACAATGCTGAAATGGACGCTGCTGGGCGTGCATTCACTGACTACGTCGACAAACTGAACAATTACACAGCTGACCTGAACGACTACGCCACTGCAGCGACGCGCTACGCCGCATGTGAGCGTCGTCGGGCCGGACCGGAAGGCCTGATCGCTTTCTGATCCGGCCTGATCGATCTGCTGTCAGTTCTGCTTCCAGTCCTTGAAGCTGACGGTCAGGGGCGGGGTGAGGTCGGGACGGGTCAGTTCGACCATGAGCGGGCCGATTTCCGAAGGATGCGGCAAGACTTCCGGGTCTTCGCCGGGGAAGGCCTGGGCGCGCATCTGGGTCCGCATCCGGCCCGGATCGACGACGGCGACGCGGATGGGCGTGCTTTCGACCTCATCGGCCCAGCACTTGACCAGGTTCTCGGCCCCGGCCTTGGTGGCCGCATACATTCCCCAGAAGGCGCGTGGGTTGGCGGCGACGCTGGTGGTCAGATAGACGGCGCGTCCCGCGTCCGAAGCGCGCAGCAGCGGCTCCAGCGAGCGGATCAGGCGATAGACGCCGGTGAAGTTGATCTTCTCGACCTTGGCGAACTCGCGCGGCTCGGCGTGGGCGACCGGCGTCAGGCCCGACGGGCCCATGGTGGCGGCGGCCTGGACCCAGATGTCCAGCTTGCCGAAGCGTTCGAACAGGGCGCCGCCCAGGCGGTCGATGGCGCCGCCGTCCACCAGGTCGAACGGGACCAGGGTGGCGTGCTGGCCGGTAGCGGCGAAGATAGCGTCGTCCAGCTCCTCCAGGCCGCCCTGGGTGCGGGCGGTCGCCACGACGTGGGCGCCGGCCTTGGCCAGGGCCAGGGCGGTCTCATAGCCGATCCCGCGCGAGGCGCCGACGACCAGGGCGATGCGGTTGGCGAGGGGAAGGGAAGCGTGTTCGAGCATGGCCCGCTGATAGCGCGACCCGTCGTCGGGCGAAAGGCTCAGTTCAATAGCCCGGCGCCGGCTGCCACAGGCTGAAGCTGACGCCCTGGTCGTCGGCGACGACGACGGACAGGCCGGACGGGCTCTGGGCCGGCATGGCCGCGTGTCCGCCCAGCGCCCTTACGCGGGCGCAGACGTCGTGAATGTCGTCCACCCGGAAGTAGAGATGGGGAAAGGCCCGATGCTCGCCCTTGGTGATGCCGAAGGCGGGATCAGAGCCGCTGATGTGGGCGTAGGTCGGGTGCGAGGCGGTTTCGTCGAAGGTCCAGCCGAACAGACCCGCATAGAAGGCGCGGGCCTTTTCGATGTCGGGCGTATCGAGCGTGAAGTAGCCGAGTTGAACCATACCGCCTTAAGCGGTCACCAGCAGGGAAAGTTGCCCGCCCTTCGCATCACGGCCGCCCTCGGCGATTTCGCGGTCCAGCAGCCGGGTCGGATAGTCGCCCGTGAAATAGTGGTCCGTGAACTGCGGCTGGGCCGGATCGCGCGGCCCGGCGCCCATGGCGTCATAGAGGCCGTCGATGGACAGGAAGCCCAGGGAGTCGACCTCCAGGATGGCGCGCATCTCGTCCATCGTATGGGTCGCGGCCATCAGTTGCGTCCGCTCGGGCATGTCGATGCCGTAGAAGTCGGGGAAGAGGATCTGCGGGCTGGCCGAGCGCAGGTGAACCTCCTTGGCGCCCGCCGCGCGGACGGCGCGGACCAGCTTCAGCGAGGTGGTGCCGCGCACGATCGAGTCGTCGATCAGCACGACGCGCTTGCCTTCCAGGGCCGAGCGGTTGGGGCTGTGCTTCATGCGCACGCCCTTCTGCCGGGCGCCCTGGCTGGGCTGGATGAAGGTGCGGCCCAGGTAGTGGCTGCGGATGATGCCCACTTCATAGGGGATGCCGCTTTCCTGAGCATAGCCGAGCGCGGCGGGAACGCCGGAATCCGGCACCGGCACCACGATGTCGGCCTCGACCTCGAACTCACGCGCCAGACGACGGCCCATTTCCTTGCGGACGTTATAGACCGAGCGGCCGTTCACCACGCTGTCGGGGCGGGCGAAATAGACATACTCGAACAGGCAGGGACGGGCGGCGCGGGCTGGGAAGGGCTTGATCGAGGTCAGGCCGTCCTCGTCGATCACGACCACTTCGCCGTGTTCGATGTCGCGGATGAAGGTGGCGCCGATGGTGTCGAGCGCACAGGTCTCGGACGCCAGAACCCAGGCCTCGCCGACCTTGCCCAGGACCAGGGGGCGGATGCCCAGTGGGTCGCGGGCGCCGATCATCTTGTAGCGGGTCTGGGCCACCAGGGCGTAGCCGCCCTCGATCCGGCCCAGGGCGTCGATGAAGCGCTCGACGATCTTGGCCTTACGGCTGCGGGCGATCAGGTGAAGGATGGCCTCGGAGTCCGAGGTGGACTGGAAGATCGCGCCTTCCGAGACCAGTTGCGTATGCAGGTATTTGAAATTCGTCAGATTGCCGTTGTGGGCGATGGCGATGCCGCCCTGGTCCAGATCGGCGAACATCGGCTGGATGTTGCGCAGGAAGCTGCCGCCGGCGGTGGAGTAGCGGGTGTGGCCGACCGCGGCGCCGCCGGGCAGGCGGGTGGTCAATTCGGCGTTGCCGAAGGCCTCGCCGACGAGGCCCTGATGGCGCTCGGTGTAAAAGCGTTCGTCGCTGACGCTGGCGATGCCGCAGGCTTCCTGGCCGCGGTGCTGCAGGGCGTGCAGGCCCAGAGCCACGATAGAGGAGGCTTCGTTCTCGGGCGCGCCCCAGACGCCGCAGACGCCGCATTCCAGCCGCAGCTGGTCATCCTCCGGCTCGCGCCAGTGTTCGCGGTGAACGATGGGATCGGCGATATGGTGGCGCATCGTCAGGCTCCGATGACCGGGACAGGATAACTCAGGCGGCGGCGCCGCGCACGTAGTCCGCCATTGCGTCGAGGGCAAGGCTCATTGATCGGAAAACCCTTCGCGGACGGAAGAACCGACCACGGGCGTCAGGGCGTCGGCGCCCTTTCCAAGCGTCGGCAGGACGACCTGAATGGCCTTGGCCGAGCCTTCGCTGAGCGGCGACAGGGCCGCGCCGGTCAGCCAGCGCGGGGGATTGTCGGACATGACCCCCATGATGGTCAGGTGCACGGCGCCGATCAGAGCCAGGGCCCGCACGGCGCCCAGCGCCAGGCCGAAGACCTGATCGAAGGCGCCCAGGGCGTTGCCGCGCGCGCCCTTGGAAATGGCTGAGCCGAGGAAGCGCAGGCCGAAATAGAGAATCAAAAACGTCAGCCCCACGGCCAGCACCGACCCGGCCCAGTCAGGATCGACCAGCGACCGCCCGAACGGCGCGGTCCAGGGCAGGGTGATCAGGGCCAGCAGTCCAGCCAGGAAGAAGCTGAAGAAGGCCGTCAGCTCGCGCACGCCGCCCCGGAACCAGCCGGCGGCGCCAGAGGCCAGAAGCACAAGGATGACGAAGACGTCGTAGCCGGTCACGCGCGCTGCAATCGCTGGAGAAGAAGACGCCGCCTCAATAGCGGTTTTGCGAGATTCGCTCGACCACCTCGGTTAGCAGGCCGGCGGCGGTGACGGCGACGTCGCCCTTCTTGACCTTGTCCTTGGCCTGGGATGGGGCGAGGGCGCGGTCGAAGCCGAGCTTCTTCGCTTCTCTCAGCCGGGCTTCAGCGCGATTGACGGCGCGAACCTCGCCCGACAGGCCGATTTCGCCGAAGACGACGCAACCTTGCGGCAGGGGCTTGTCCAGCGCGGATGAAATCAGGGCGGCGGCGGCGGCCAGGTCGGCGGCGGGCTCGTTGATCCGCAGACCTCCGGCCACGTTCAGATAGACGTCCTTGTCCCCGAACCCCAGGCCGCAGCGCGCCTCCAGCACGGCCAGCAGCATGGCCAGGCGGCCGTTGTCCCAGCCCACGACCGCCCGTCTGGGCGTGCCGTATGCGGATGGGGCGACCAGGGCCTGAATCTCCACCAGCACCGGGCGACTGCCCTCGATGCCCGCAAAGACGGCGGCGCCCGGCGCCCGGTCCTTGCCTTCGCCCAGGAACAGAGCGGAGGGATTGGTGACTTCGCGCAGGCCGACGTCGCTCATCTCGAAGACGCCGATCTCGTCGGTGGCGCCGAAGCGGTTCTTGCCCGCACGCAGGATGCGGAAGGGATAGCCGCGCTCGCCCTCGAAGCTGAGGACGGCGTCGACCATGTGCTCGACCACGCGCGGCCCGGCGATCTGGCCGTCCTTGGTGACGTGGCCGACCAGGACGATGGCCGGGCCGCCGTCCTTGGCCAGTCGCACCAGTTCGGCGGCGCAGGCCCGGACCTGGGTGACGGAGCCGGGGCCGGCCTCGTGGGCGTCGGACCACAGGGTCTGGATGGAATCGATGATGACGATGTCGAACCTGTCGCGCTTCAGCGTCGTCAGGATTTCGCGCAGGGCCGTCGCGGACGCCAATGACACGGCGGCGTCGGCCACCCCCATGCGCTTGGCGCGGGCGCGGATCTGCTCGATGGCCTCTTCGCCCGAGATATAGGCCACGCGGGCGCCGTTGCGGGCCGCCTTGGCCGTGACCTCCAGCAGCAGGGTCGACTTGCCCACGCCGGGGTCGCCGCCCAGCAGGATGGCCGAGCCCGGCACCACGCCGCCGCCGCAGACCCGGTCGAACTCGGTCACGCCGGTGACAATGCGCGGCGGCTCGGGCGTGTCGGACTGCAGGGTCTCGAACTGCAGGCCGCGTCCGCGCGCGGTCGAGGCGGGCTTCATCGCGCCGGGCGGGGCCGACTTGGACTCCTCGGCCAGACAGTTCCACTCGCCGCAGGCCGAGCATTGGCCCGCCCATTTCGAATGAACCGCCCCGCAGGACTGACAGACATAGAGAAGGGTGTCGCGCGCCATGACCCTGACCTAGCAGGAATCGCGGCGCGGGCGAGGGAGGATGCGCAGGCGTGCGACCGGTTTTGACGCAAGACGACGCGCGCGGGTTGCATTGAGCCTCATATGCCCGTCATCCTGCCAGGCTATAGCGTCGTTACGACTCAACCCCCGCCGAGGCCTCTATGAACGCTCCGAACCCGCCCGCCATTGATCCGGGCCTTGTCGCCCGCGTGCAGAACCTGCTGATGCGGCCCAAGCTGGAGTGGCCGGTCATCGACGCCGAATACGCCACGACGCGCAGCCTGTTTGCTCGCTACGCCATGATCCTGGCGGCGATCGGCCCGGTCGCCAGCCTGATTGGCGGCCAGCTGTTCCCGATCCACATCTTCGGTTCGGTGATGCGCACCCCGATGATCGGCGGCCTGCTGGGCGCCATCGTCACCTGGGGTCTGTCGCTGCTGTCGGTCTTCGTGCTGGGCCTGATCATCGACGCCCTGGCGCCGACCTTCAACGGCGCCAAGGACAAGGTGCAGTCGATGAAGGTGGCCGTCTATTCGATGACGGCGGCCTGGGTCGCGTCGATCTTCAACCTCTTCCCGGCCCTGGCCTGGTTGGGCGGGCTGCTGGGCCTCTACGGCTTCTATCTGCTCTATCTCGGCCTGCCGGTCGTGATGAAGGCGCCGCAGGACAAGGCCCTGGGTTATACGGCCGTCGTCGTCGTCTCGGCGATCGTGCTGTGGATGGTGGTCGGCGCCATCGCCGCGGGCGTAGTCGCCAGCTTCGTGGTCGGTACGGTCGGCCTGGGCGCCCTGGCCCTCAGCTGACCCCTCAACCGACGTAAAGGCGCGGCACGCGCGGCGTGATCGAGGTCAGCATCTCGTAGCTGATGGTTCCCGCCGCCGTCGCCGCGTCGTCCACCAGACGATTGGCGCCGAAGATCTCGACCGTGTCGCCGGCCGCCACGTCCAGGCCGGTGACGTCCACCGCCAGCACGTCCATCGACACGCGACCGATGATGGGGCGAAGCTCGCCCTCCACCCAGACCTGACCGCGCGGGCTGTTGGCGCGCATCACGCCGTCGGCATAGCCGGTCCCGCAGGTCGCCACGCGGATCGGCGCCTCGGCGCGATAGCCTTGAGAATAGCCGACGGTCTCGCCCGCCGGCACGTCGCGCACCTGCATGATCTGGGCGTTCAGGGTGGCCACCGGCGCAATGCGGTCGTCCGGCTTGCCCTCGGGACCGCCACCGAACAGGCAGATGCCGGGACGCGCCACGTCAAAGGCGAAGCCCGGTCCCAGGAAGCAACCGCCCGAGTTGGCGAAGGACCGCGTCACGCCTGGATAGCGCGTGACCGCCGCCGCATAGGCGTCGCGCTGGATGCGGTTCAGCGGATGGGCGGGTTCGTCGGCGCAGGCCAGGTGGGTCATCACCAGCTCCAGCCCTGCGAACGGCTCGGGCGCGTCCTCGACGCGGAAGCCCAGCCGGTTCATGCCGGTGTCCAGTTGCAGGCCGCAGGCGCCGCCGCCCGCCGCCGTCCAGGCCGCGATCTGAGCCGGCTGGTTCAGCACGGGGCGCAGGTTCGTCGCCTTGATCATGGCCGCTGACGATCCGTGGCAGCCGTCCAGTACATAGATGACCGGCTCAGGCCCGATGGCGTCACGCAACAGCACGCCTTCGGTCGCCCGCGCCACGAAGAAGGTCCGCGCGCCCTCGGCCATCAGCCGCCTAGCCACCGCACCAGCCCCCAGGCCGTAGCCGTCGGCCTTGACGACCGGATTGACCGGCACGCCGATCAGGCCCTGCAGGGTGTGGAAATTGCGCGCAAGGGCGCCGAGATCGACGGTGAGGGAGGCGGGGAGGGACATGAAGCCCTTATGCCGCAAGATTTGTGCGGCGCCACGACCTTTGGGGCGAATTACTCGGGAATATCCGCATAGGCGCCGCCGTAGCGACCGTCGTGGGCCAGGTTGCCAAATCGAACGGTGTCGGCGTCGAAGGCCAGCTTGACGATGCCGATGGGGCCGTGACGCTGCTTGCCGATGACGACCTCGGCCTGACCCTGCAGCCGGTCCATGTCCTGCTGCCATTGCAGGTGTTCTTCGGACCCTTCCCGCGGCTCGGCACGGCCCAGGTAGTAGCTCTCGCGGTAGACGAACATGACGCAGTCGGCGTCCTGCTCGATCGAGCCGGATTCCCGCAGGTCGGAGAGCTGGGGCCGTTTGTCCTCGCGTTGCTCGACCTGACGCGACAGCTGCGACAGGGCGATGATCGGCACGCCCAGTTCCTTGGCCAGGGCCTTCAGGCCGCCGGTGATCTCGGACACTTCCTGGACGCGGTTCTTTTGACCGCCGCCTTCGCCTACGGTCACCAACTGCAGGTAGTCGACGATGATCAGGTCCAGGCCATGCTCCATCCGCTTCAGGCGTCGCGCACGCGCCGCCAGCTTGGAGATGGAGATGCCGCCGGTGGCGTCGATATAAAGCGGGCTTTCGCCGATCTCCACCGCCGCGTCCCGCAGCTTGCCGAAGTCAGAGGCGTCGATCTCGCCCTTGCGCAGCTTGTCCGAGGATACGCCCGATGCGTCGGCCAGAATACGCATGGCCAGCTGTTCGGCGCTCATTTCCAGCGAGTAGAAGGCAACCACCCCGCCGTTGACCGTCTTGCGGCCCTCCGGCGTCGGCTCCCACTGATAGGCGCGGGCCACGTTGAAGGCCATGTTGGTGGCGAGCGCGGTCTTACCCATCGACGGGCGGCCCGCGAGGATCAGCAGGTCAGACGGGTGCAGGCCGCCCAGCTTGCGGTCCAGGTCGATCAGGCCAGTGGCCAGGCCGGCCAGCTTGCCTTCGCGCTGATAGGCTTCGCCTGCCATTTCGACGGCGCCGGCCAGGGCGGTCGAGAAGTTGACGAAGCCCGACGAGGGCTTGCCCGTCTCGGCCAGGGAATAGAGGGTCTGCTCGGCCTGTTCGATCTGTTCGTCGGCGGGCGTCTCGGGGTTGGGCGCCTCCTTGATCATCTCGCCGCCGATGCGGATCAGGTCGCGACGCAGGGCCAGGTCGTAGATGACGCGGGCATAGTCGGGCGCATTGGCCGCCGGCGGCGCCCGATCCACCAGATCGGCCAGGTAGCGCAGGCCGCCGAACTCGTGAAAGGCCGGGTCCTGCTTGAAGCGCTCCATCAGGATCGTCGGCTCGGCCAGCAGGCCCTGACGGATGTGGTCCTCGATCGCCTCGAACAGCCGCTGGTGGAAAGGCTCGTACATATGCGTGCCGCGCAGACGGTCGCTCAGTCGCTCGAACACGGCGTTGTCGAACATCAGCGAGCCCAGCAGCGCCTGCTCCGCCTCAAGGTTATGGGGCATGGACGAGACGGAGACCTGGTCGGTGTTTCCGTAGGGCATGGGAGCGAAGGCGTTCATGAGAGTTGCATAGACCTAAGCGAGGCCTGCGTCAGATGCGGGCGCCGCCTTGGTCGTGGACCATCAATGAGCGTCTGTGGACGGTCCCGAAAACCCCTGTCAGATCAGTGAGGCGGAGCGCGATCAGTCAGGGCAGGGATGCTCCGCCGCCATCCACTCGCGAACGGCCTGGGTCACGCTGATGCTGCGTCGGGCCGGCGGGATGGCGTTGAAACGGGCCAGAAGGGCGTCTGCGGACAGGCTGACCTTCTCGGGCATGCAGGTGGCGGGGCGGCGGCCGGCTGTCCGCGCGGCGTCCTGTTCGCCGCGAACGGCAGAGAAGGCCTGCTGGACTTCATTCATCAGGCGTCGCGTGTCCGACCGCAGCAGGGCGGTCGGATTGCGCGGGATACGGCTGGCCGAGGTCAGGAACTCCTGAACCGTCATGGCGCTGGCGCCGCTTGCCCAGAGGCTGGCGACAGCAGCGAGGATGAGCGTGACCTTCTTCATGCGGACCCCCTCCGATTGGAACGGCCCAGCTTGTTGCTCTTGCGATGAATGCTCGATGAACGCTGTCAGGTCTCCAGCGGGACGGTCGGCAAGGTGTTGGGATGGACCCGCTCGATGTCGCCGCCCGCCGCCTTGGCGGAGCGCGCCATGCGGAAGGCGTTCACCGGCTGGGTCTCGCCGATCCACAGGGCGTTTATCAGGTGGTCGGCGTAGGGATCGTCGGTGTTCGGGTGGATCAGGATCTTCAACCCCAGGTGATTGAGCATCAGCCAGGGGATGACGGTCGGGACCTGCTCGTTGGCGAAGCCGAAGTAGAAGGAGGGCGTGGTGTGGGGGCCGCGCGGCCCCTCGTTCCACTCACCCAGTTCGACCTTGAAGCGATGGATGACCCAGTCGCGCAGTTGCGCCGCGCGATAGGCCGTGTCCTCGTTGAAATAGATGTGCGCGTGATAGCTGCTGATCTCGGTGTAGGCGCGCGGCGCAGGCGGCAGGTCAATACCGCGTGGCAACGGCTCGGGCGGACCCTTCGGATTGGCGCCCCAGGGGCTGAGGGTGCTCTCGTCGCCCACTTGAACCGCGGCTTCGGCCGGACGGGACGCAGCGACCGCGGCGGTCGCCGCCGCAGCCGCTGCGCCGCCCCCGACCAGCAGAGCCCGGCGCGAAGCGGAGGGGAGAGCTCCCTCGCGCCCGGTCTCTGCTGTCGTCACCACTTCACGCTCAGGCGGGCGTAGCCGTAGCGCCCGTTGAAACCGAACGGAGAGTAGTAGGGGAAGCCCAGAACGCCGTTGCTGTTCAGCGTTTCGGGGACGAAGTCCGGATATTCGTCGAAGACGTTGTCCACGCCTACGGCCAGGCCGACGCGGTCTGTGACCTGGAAGCGACCTTCCAGATCAAGCGTCGTCTTGGCGCCGGTCGAATAGTCACTGGCCGCCGTCGAGCCGGGCTGCAGGACGTCGGCGTAATAGGTGGCCCGTGCTGTCGCGCCCCACCGGCCCAGGCTCCAGTCAACCGAACCGGACACCTTCGTGTCCGGCGTGCCTTCCTCGATGGTCAGGATGCGGCTGCGGGCGAACAGGGTCGGAACCGGGTTCAGCACCGACGAGGAGGTCGGCAGCTTGGTCACGCTGACGTCGTTGACGTTGGCGGCGACAGTGAAGTCCCAGTTCCCGGCGCTTTCGGTGCGCAGGCGATAGCGGCCGACGATGTCGACGCCCTCGGTCTCGGTCGTCACGCCATTGAGGAAGAAGCGCGCGGCCTGAACGCCCAGCGGGTCCAGCAGACCGGCGACCTGCCCCGAGAAACTGCGGTTGATCAGTTCCGACAGAACGATCTGGTCCTCGATGGTGATCTTGTAGGCGTCCACCGTCAGGTCGAAGTCGCCCAGGCGAACGACCGCGCCCAGCGAATAGTTGGTCGAGGTCTCTGGCTTCAGCGCTTTGGCGCCTAGGGCCGTGGCGACGGCGCTCGTCGCGGGGAAGGTGCCCGTCTCGACCACGGCGCCGTTCTGGATCACCGACGAGGTTGAGGTGAAGAAGCTCTGTTGCAGCGACGGTGCGCGGAAGCCGGTCGAGATCGAGCCGCGCAGGGCGAAGTTGGGGCTGAAATCGTAGCGGGCGGCCAGCTTGCCCGTCTGGGCGTCGCCGAAGTCGGAATAGTCCTCGACCCGCAGGGCGCCCTCGACCGTGAACTTCTCGGTCAGGGGGATTTCCACGTCGGCGTAGAGGGCGACGGCGTCGCGGTCGTCGTCCACCTCGTTCGACGGCTGGAAGCCGACGAAGCCTTGCGCGCCGCCGGCCAAGGCGGTGTTGGAGCCCAGCGGGCCGCGATTCCAGGACTCCGGCTGACCGGCGTCGATCTTGTAGCCTTCCCGGCGGGCTTCCAGCCCCCAGGCGAAGTTCAGCGGGCCGGTGAGGCCGACCTCGAATTGGCGGGTGAAGTCGGCGCCGAAGACCAGTTGGTCATAGGTCAGGCCGCCGGAGTCGAAGCTGGTCGGGGAAGCCGATCCATAGGTCGAGTTCAGGGAGTCCTCGGTACGGAAGTCCAGGGCGTTGCGGCCGTACACCAGGCTGATGTCAGCGCTCCAGCCTGCGATCTCGCCCTTCACGCCGCCGGCCAGCGACAGGTCCTGCGAGTTGACGGCGATCTTGGGCAGGAAGCCGTTGGGATAGATGCTGACGACGTTGTTGGCGTTGTTGGGCAGGCGCGGGAAGGCGGCGCTTTCGCTGTCGCGGTCCTGATAGCCGGCCCAGCCATAGGCTGCCCAATCCGCATTGAGCGACTTGCCGGCATTGGCGAAGACGGTCCATTGCTCGACCTTGGGGTCGCCCGCCCGAGCGGTGATCGCCGTCGGGGTGACGCGCGGGTCGTAGTCCGAGCGGTTGGTCGGCTCGCGGTTCAGATACTCGGCCGACAGGGTCAGGAAGCCGTCGGAGCCGAGGCCGAAACCCTGCCAGGCCGATGCGGTGACGGTGCGGCCGTCAGTCTCGTCGCGCTCGCCGCGCGCGGTTTCGACCGTGGTGAAATACTGGCCATAAGTGACGCTGGCGCCGCCGCCCTCGCGGGCTTCCTTGAGGCGCAGGTTGATCACCCCGGCGATGGCATCCGAGCCGTATTGCGCCGAGGCGCCGTCGCGCAGGACTTCGACCCGATCCAGGGCGCCGGTCGGGATGGCGTTCAGGTCGACGGCGGCCGAGCCGCGCCCGATAGAGCCGTTGACGTTGACCAGGGCCGAGGCGTGACGGCGCGTCCCGTTCAGCAGCACCAGGGTTTGGTCCGGCGACAGGCCGCGCAGGGTGGCGGGGCGAATGGAGTCCGTGCCGTCTACGACCGAGGGGCGGGCGAAGACCAGGGAGGGTACGCTCTGGGCCAGGGCGGCGGCGAACTCGGTCGTGCCACGCGTGGACAGGGTCTCGGCGGTAACAACGTCGACAGGGGCCAGGGTGTCGAGGCGCGAACGGTTGGGCACGCGGGTGCCGGTGACGACGATGTCGTCGACGGAGGTGGCGTCGTCGGGCGTTTCCTGCGCGGAAGCTGCACCCGCGATCAGCAGGGCGGCGCCGGAGGCGGCGAGAAACAGGCTGGAACGGTAGGCGAAGGTCATCTCGAGACGTCAGCTTTTCTGATTTGGACGCGAGGGCGCATACGGCGCCGCAGGGCGTCGTGGGGCTGCATCGATTGTCTGGGTGGTCAGGGCCGGCGGCGGACCGGCCCGAAAGGGGTCAACGGCGGGCTGGACATCGCGCCGGTCGAAGGACCGGACGATGAATGTCGGCGTAGAAGCGCATTCGCATCGTCATCTCCCGCTCATCAAGGGGAGGATGAGCTGTGACGATATTGCGGTGCGAAAGCGGCGCGGCATATCGAGAATCTGTGACGTGACGCTTAGAAAAGCTAAACGGATCGGCCAAGAAAAAGGGGCGCGCCCCGAAGGACGCGCCCCTAGATCGATACCGTCAGTCGACAGATCAGGCTTCGTCGCCGAAGCCTTCTTGTTGACCGGCGCCGCCTTCGATCAGTTCTTGGGCGGCCTGTTCGGCGGCGTTACGCTCGTCGTCGAACTGGGCGCGGATGACATCCTCGCCCTTGGCTTGACGTTCGGCTTCTTCGGCCGAGCGCGCGATGTTGATCTTGACCGTGGCGCGGACTTCCGGGTGCAGGCGAACCGGCACTTCGTGGACGCCCAGGGCCTTGATCGCGACGTTCAGCACGACTTGCGAACGCTCGACCTTGCCGCCTTCGGACTGAATGACTTCAGCCACGTCGCGACCGGCGACCGAACCGTACAGGTGCCCGGTTTCACCGGCCTGACGGATCATGACGTAGGTCTGGCCGTCGATCTTGTCGGCGACCTTCTGTGCGTCGGCCTTGTTCTTCTCGTTGCGCTGCTCGATGGCGGCGCGGTCGAGTTCGAACGCTTTCAGGTTGGCCGAGGTCGCGCGACGAGCCTTGTCGCGCGGCAGCAGGTAGTTACGAGCGAAGCCGTCCTTGACGGTGACGACGTCGCCGATGGCGCCGAGGTTCTCGACGCGTTCCAGCAGAACGACCTTCATCTTACTTCACCACGTACGGCAGGAGGGCCAGGTAGCGAGCGCGCTTGATGGCCTTGGCCAGTTCGCGTTGCTTCTTGGCGGAAACGGCGGTGATGCGCGAGGGCACGATCTTGCCGCGTTCGGAGACGTAACGCTGCAGCAGCTTCACGTCCTTGTAGTCGATCTTCGGCGCGTTGGCGCCCGAGAACGGGCAGACCTTGCGGCGACGGTAGAAGGGGCGACGGCCGGCCGAGCCGGAGCCGGCCGGGGCGCCCGGGATGGGAGCGGTGGTGTCGGTCATGATCCGGTTCCTTATTCCGAGGCCGCAGCTTCGTCGGCGCGCGGGCCGCGATCGCGGTCACGCTCGCGTTCACGACGAGCCAGCAGGGGCGACAGTTCCAGGTCGAGTTCCTCGACGCGGACGGTCAGCCAGCGCAGGACGTCTTCGTTCAGCGACAGCTGACGTTCGACTTCGGCCACGGCGGCAGCCGGGGCGTCCAGAGCGAGCAGGGAATAGTGAGCCTTGCGGTTCTTCTTGACCCGGTAGGTCAGGTTGCGCAGACCCCAGTACTCGATCTTGGCGACGCTGCCGCCGCCTTCTTCGATCAGAGCCTTGATGGTGTCGTTCAGCGCTTCGGCCTGTTGCGCCGAGATATCCTGGCGCGTCATGACCGTGTGCTCGTAAAGAGCCATGCGGTAGTCTCCCTTGTGGGCATCGGCGCGGGGCGGACCGGGTAAAGTCCAATCCCACGATGGCTCCTGAAGCGGCGGCCGGGATGACTTCCCGAACCCTTTGGCGTTCCGCAACAGGACCGAAGCCCTGGAAAGGCGGCGCGTATAGGCGAAAAAGCCCGCGAGAGCAAGGATAGAGCAGGGCTGGCCGGCTGGCGTTGCCAAGCGCGGCCGAAACAGCGGAGGGTTCCGACCTGACCGGAGACGCCGCATGACCTCGTCCGAGCCGAACGCCGCCCTCAAGAAGCGCTGGTCCCTGATCGGACCGGGCATTGTCGTCGCGGCGACGGGCGTGGGGGCGGGGGACCTGGTGGCGACCCTGATCGCCGGGTCACGCTTTGGCTACGCCCTGCTGTGGGCGGCCATCATCGGGACGGTGCTGAAGATCGCCCTGGCCGAGGCCGTGGGGCGATGGACCCTGGCCAGCGAGCGAACGATCTTCGACGGCTGGTCCAGCCTGGGGCGGGGGCTGCTGCCCGGCGTCATCGGCGGACGGTTGAACTGGGCCGGGCTTTATTTCGGCGTCTACGTGGTCATCTGGGGCTTTGTGTACGGGGCGGCGGCCATGACGGCGACGGCTCTGCCACTGGCGGCGTTGTTCCCGGTGCTGGACCTGAAGGCCTGGGGGATGCTGAGCGGCCTGATCGGGCTGACTTTCGTCTGGTTTGGCGGTTACGGCCTGTTCGAGAAGGTGATGACGGCCTGCGTCGGGGTGATGTTCGTCACCGTAGTAGGCCTCGCCGTGATCGTGACCCCGGACATTCCGGCCCTGCTGACTGGCCTGTGGCCGAGCCTGCCGCAGGGCTCTGTCTTCTATACCCTGGGCCTGATCGGCGGGGTGGGCGGGACCATCACCATGGCGGCCTATGGCTATTGGCTGAACGCCAAGGGCTGGAAGGGGGCGGGCTGGATGTCGGTGATGCGGCTGGACAACCGGGTCGCCTATGTCGTGACCGGGGTCTTCGTGGTGGCCATGCTGATCGTGGGCGCCGAGCTGCTGCACGCGGCGGGCATCGCCCTGCAAGGCGGCGACCGGGGCCTGCTGGACCTGGATCAGGTGCTGGGCGAGCGGTTCGGGCGGCCGGTCTCCATCCTGTTCCTGGTCGGTTTCTGGGCCACCAGCTTCTCCAGCCTGCTGGGCGTCTGGCAGGGCGTCAGCCTGATATTCGCCGACTTCACCGCCCATGTGCGGGGCAGGGCGGGCGAGGAGGCCGTGCGCGGCGACAAGAGCCGGGCCTTCCGGGGATACGCCCTGTGGCTGACCTTTCCGCCCATGGCCCTGCTGTTCATGGAGCGGCCGTTCGGCCTGATCGTGGCCTATGGGGTGCTGGGCAGCCTGTTCATGCCCTTCCTGGCTGGGACGTTGCTATGGATGCTGAACAGCGACCGCGTGCCGAGGGAGTGGCGCAGCCATTGGGTGTCCAACACGCTGCTGGCGGCGGCGGCCCTGCTGTTCGCCGTGCTGGCGGGCAAGGAACTGATTGGCCTGATCCCGTCGTAGGCGGTGCAATCCTCGCAGGAGTTTCACAAAATCCCCCGCGAACCGTTGCAATAGACGGCTAGGTCCTCGCCCCAGACTCTCGGGGAGACTTCCATGAAACTGTCCGCCGCCTTTCTGGCCGCCGCCGCTGTCCTGACGGCCGCCGCGCCGTCGATGGCCCAGATCGTCGCGCCGCCGGACCCCGATCCGCTGCCGGCGCCGCTGCACGCGCCGAACGGACGCTGGGCCGCCAAGGGCTGGGCTGATCGCATCGTGCTGAGCCCTGCCGCCGACGCCGCGCGCGGCGCAGGCGTGGCGTGGCGCACCGACACCCGCCAGACCGCCGCTGAAGCCCAGATCGCCGAGGAGATCGACGGGCCTCTGCTGGGTTATACGGCTCGCACGGTGACCGGCGCCACGGGGCCGATCCAGAACGAGAACGGTCAGGCCCTTTATCATCAGGTCCGCTTCGACGGCCTGAAGCCCGATACCCGCTACGTCTATCGCGTCCGCGCCGCCGACGGCTGGAGCGAATGGCTGCCGTTCCGCACGGCCAAGGCGGAGTTCGCACCTTTCCGCTTCATCTATCTGGGCGACACGCAGAACGACATTCTGGAGATCGGCTCGCGGGTGATCCGCTCGGCCTTCAAGGAGGCGGGGCCGGCGGCGCTGGTCGTCCATGCGGGCGATCTGGTGGCTCAGCGCGAGGTCAAGGTTCACGACGACGAGTGGGGCGAGTGGACCGAGGCGGGCGGCCGCGCCTTCGCCATGACGCCGCAGCTGCCGGCGACCGGCAATCATGAATATGTCGATCACATCCTGCCCGGCGGCGAGGAATCGCGGGTGCTGGGCCCGCACTGGGCCCTGCAGTTCGCCCTGCCGGACAACGGCGCCGAGGGGGTGAAGGCGACCAGCTACTTCGTCGACTATCAGGGCGTGCGCTTCATCGTGCTGGACGGCACGGCGGCGCTGGATCTGGGCGGGCTGGAGACGCAGACGCGCTGGCTGGACGCCACCCTGGCCAGCAGCCCCGCGCGCTGGAACGTCGCCCTGTTCCATCAGCCCATCTACACCTGCGCCCGACCGCAGGACACGGAAGAGCTGAAAGCCGCCTGGAAGCCGATCTTCGACGCTCGCAACATCGACCTGGTGCTGCAGGGGCACGACCACTGCTATGGCCGCGTTTCCAACCCCGCCGGGGCCGAGGCCTCTCACGCCGACAGCGCGGCGGGGCGTCCGCAGGGGCCGGTCTATGTCGTCTCGGTCACCGGCTCCAAGATGTACGGCCTGAACGACCGGGCGGACACCCAGCCGGTGCGCGCAGCCGAGAACACAGAGCTCTATCAGTTGATCGACGTTGAGGCGGATCGCCTGTCGTTCCGGGCCTTCACCGCTACGGGACAGCTGTATGACGCCTTCACCCTGACGCGGGGCGCGGACGGTCGGAATCGGCTGACCGAGAGCGATCAGAGCCTGCTGGCGCTGCGCCGTTGCGACGGCGCGGCAGGGCCGGACGACCGGCCCTGTACGGCTGAAATCAAGGACTAGAAGAGGACGATCCGCCGTTCTTCTTGCCGTAGGGGAGGGTTTCGCCTACCCCTCGGCGCCTTGAATCAACGGACCACGGATCGTTCCTCTATGACCCTCGCGCTTCTCTTCCCCGGTCAGGGCAGCCAGAGCGTCGGCATGGGCGCTGCCCTGGCGGACGCCTTCGCCAGCGCACGCGACGTCTTCGCCGAGGTCGACGACGCGCTGAACCAGAAGCTGTTCGACCTGATGCGTGAAGGCCCGGAAGACCAGCTGACCCTGACCGAGAACGCTCAGCCGGCCCTGATGGCGGTGTCCGCCGCAGCGGCGCGGGTGCTGAAGGTCGAGTTCGGCGTGGACGTGACCAAGGCCGGCTTCGTCGCCGGTCACTCGCTGGGCGAATATTCGGCTCTGGCCGCCGTCGGGGCGATCAGCCTGTCGGACACCGCCCGCCTGCTGAGACTGCGCGGTCAGGCCATGCAGCGCGCCGTGCCGGTGGGCAAGGGGGCGATGGCCTCGCTGATCGGGCCCAAGACCGATCTGGCTCTGGCGGAAGAAGCGGCCAAGGCCGGTTCGGAAGTCGGCGTCTGCGTCGTCGCCAACGACAACAACAACGGCAACGTCGTCATTTCGGGCGACAAGGCCGCCGTGGACCGCGCCATCGAGAAGGCCAAGGAACTGGGCGCGCGGGCGATCCCGTTGAACGTCTCGGCGCCCTTCCACTGCCCGCTGATGCAGCCCGCCGCCGATGAAATGGCTGCGGCTCTGGCGGATGCGAAGATCGTGGCTCCGGCCGTACCGGTGGTCGCCAACGTCACCGCCCGCCCGGAAACGGACGCCGAGGTCATCCGCCGCCTGCTGGTCGAGCAGGTCACGGGCCGCGTGCGCTGGCGCGAGAGCATGGAGTGGATGGCCACGGAAGGCGGCGTGACCCGCTTCGCTGAGATCGGCTCGGGCAAGGTCCTGACCGGCATGGCCAAGCGCATCGCGCCCGACGCCGAGAGCCTGGCGCTGAACACGCCGGAAGACCTCGAAGCGTTCGCGAAGTCGCTCTGATTTCATAGGGATAGAAACAATGTTCAATCTTTCGGGAAAGATCGCCCTGGTGACCGGCGCGACCGGCGGCATCGGCGGGGCCATCGCGCGTTCGCTGCACGCCCAGGGCGCGACGGTGGTGCTGTCGGGCACGCGTGAAGCGGTGCTGGCTGATCTGGCCAAGGAACTGGGCGAGCGCGCTCACTTCGCCACCGCCAACCTGTCGGACCCCGAGTCGGTCGACAATCTGGTCGCTGCGGCTGAAGCCGCCGCCGGCGGTCCGCTGGACATCCTGGTCGCCAATGCGGGCATCACCAAGGACGGCCTGCTGATGCGGATGAAGGACGAGGACTTCCAGTCCGTCATCCAGATCAACCTGGAGTCCTATTTCCGCCTGACCCGCGCCGCGGTGAAGGGGATGATGAAGCGCCGTTCGGGCCGCATCATCGGCGTGACCTCGGTGGTCGGCGTGACCGGCAACCCCGGCCAGACCAACTATTCGGCGTCCAAGGCTGGCATGATCGGCTTCTCCAAGTCGCTGGCTCAGGAAGTCGGCTCGCGCGGGATCACGGTGAATTGCATCGCGCCGGGCTTCATCGCCTCGCCGATGACCGACGTGCTGAACGACCAGCAGCGCGAGGCCATCCTGACCAAGATTCCGTCGGGCCGTCTGGGCACGGGCGACGAAATCGCCGCCGCCGCCGTCTATCTGTCGTCGGACGAAGCCGCCTATGTGACGGGCCAGACCCTGCACGTGAACGGCGGCATGGCGATGATCTAAGGCGTTGCGCGTCGCGATCACGACGCGCAACAATCTATTTCCCGCCCCGATGGCTGTGCTAAAGGGCGGGAACGCTTCGCGGTGGTGAGTCCCTTCGGGTCTTGCTTCCAAGGGGCTGCCGTGACACGGCGAACACTGAGACCCCGCCTTCACGGCGACCAACAAACAGGCAGAGAGACACTCATGTCCGACACCCTCGAACGCGTCCGCAAGATCGTTATCGACCACCTGGACGCCGATCCGGACAAGGTCACGGAAAAGGCTTCCTTCATCGACGACCTGGGCGCTGACTCGCTCGACAACGTCGAGCTGGTCATGGCCTTCGAAGAAGAATTCGACGTCGAGATCCCGGATGACGCCGCTGAGCACATCCAGACCGTCGGCGACGCTGTGAAGTTCATCGACGAGAAGCTGGCTGGTTAATTCAGCTGCGATCCGTCGCACTTCCTAAATGATGGCCGCCGTGGCGGGCCCCTAGCGGGACCGTCCGGCGGCCATTATTGTTTTCGGTCACGATTCTGCAGTCCAAGGAGCGCGAACCATGCGCCGCGTCGTCATCACGGGCCTCGGCCTTGTCACTCCGCTCGGTTCGGGCGTGGAGCATGTCTGGCAGGGCATCGTCGAGGGCCGCTCGGGCATTGGTCCGATCACCGCCTTCGACACCGAGGGCTATGGCTGCACCATCGCCGGCGAAGTGCCGTCCGTGGACGGGCGTGGGCGTGGCGCGCCGGACCAGCCGGGCGTCTTTGACCCTGACCAGGTGATGTCGGCCAAGGACCGCAAGCGCGTCGACGACTTCATCCTGTACGCCATCGCCGCCGCCGACGAGGCTCTGGCTGACGCCAACTGGAAGCCTGAGACCGAGGACGACAAGGAGGCGACCGGCGTCATGGTCGGCTCCGGCATTGGCGGCCTGGGCCCCATCGCCGACACGGCCATTGTGCTGAAGGAACAGGGGCCGCGCCGGGTCAGCCCCTTCTTCATCCCTTCGGCCCTGATCAACCTAGCCTCGGGTCAGATCTCGATCCGTCACGGCCTGAAGGGCCCGAACCACTCGGTCGTCACCGCCTGCGCCACCGGCGCCCACGCCATCGGCGACGCGGCCCGGATGATCGCCCTGGGCGACGCCGAGGTCATGGTGGCGGGCGGCGCCGAAAGCTCGGTCGTGCCGATCGGCATCGCGGGCTTCCTGGCCTGCAAGGCCCTGTGCACCGCCTATAACGACACGCCCGAGAAGGCCTCGCGCCCCTATGACCGCGGCCACGCCGGCTTCATCATGGGCGAGGGTGCGGGCGTCATGGTGCTGGAAGAGTACGAACACGCCAAGGCGCGCGGCGCCAAGATCTACGCCGAGGTCGTCGGCTACGGCATGAGCGGCGACGCCTATCACATCACCGCCCCGTCGGAAGACGGCGACGGCGGTCTGCGGGCCATGAAGATGGCGCTGAAGCGCGCCGGGATGGAGCCGTCGGACCTGGACTACGTCAACGCCCACGGCACCTCGACCATGGCCGACTGGATCGAGCTGAAGGCCATCGAGCGTCTGGTCGGGGACCACGCCAAGGACGTGGCCGTGTCCTCGACCAAGTCGATGACTGGCCACCTGCTGGGCGCCGCCGGCGCCATCGAGAGCATCTTCTCGGTCCTGGCCATCCGCGATCAGATCGCCCCGCCGACCATCAACCTGGACGATCCCGAGCACGAGACGGTCATCGATCTGGTCCCACACAAGGGCAAGCCGATGAAGATCGATGTCGCCATGTCCAACAGCTTCGGCTTCGGCGGCACCAATGCGGCCGTGATCTTCAAGAAGGTCGACTGATTTGGCCAAGGCTCCGTCGCGTCGCACCCCCAAGGTTCGCATTCCCAAGAACCGCGTGCCGAAACGGGGCGGCGGAGCACCTAAATCCAGCCTGGGCGTCGGCCTGATCACCGCTGCCGGGACGCTGGGCGTCTTTGTCCTGGCCGCCCTGATCGGCCTGTGGGTCGTCTACTGGGGACCGGGCCCGTCAGCGAAAGAGGGCGACGCCACCGTGGTCACCCTGCCGTCAGGCGCGGGCGTTCCGGCCATCGCGGCGAGCCTGAAGTCGGCGGGCGTGATCCGCTCGACCGACCTGTTCCGCGCCGCCGTCAGCCTGAGCGGCGCCGACCGCAAGATCCGCGCGGGCGAGTATGAGGTGCCGTCGGGCGCCTCTCTGGCGACGGTGGTGGGCCTGCTGGTCGACGGCAAGGCGGTGCGCCACTACGTGACCCTTCCGGAAGGCTGGTCCAGCGCCCAGGCGGTCGATATCCTGATGAAGCAGCCGGTCCTGACCGGCGAGGTCGAGGTGCCCGCCGAGGGCAGCCTGTGGCCCGACACCTATGAGGTTTCGCGCGGCGAGACACGCGCCTCGGTCATTGCCCGCATGCAGCGCGCCGCCAAGACCAAGCTGGACGCCCTGTGGCCGACGCGCTCGCCTGCCAGCATCGTCACGACGCCGGAAGAAGCTCTTGTTCTGGCTTCCATCGTCGAGAAGGAGACGGGCCTGGCCTCGGAACGACCCGAGGTGGCGGCGGTCTTCACCAACCGTCTGCGGTTGGGGATGCGGCTGGAGAGCGATCCGACCATCGTCTATGGCGTGACCAAGGGCCGTCCGCTGGGACGCGGCATCCGCGCCTCGGAACTGCGCGCCCAGACGCCGTGGAACACCTATCTGATCGACGGTCTGCCGCCGACGCCCATCGCCAACCCCGGCGAAGAGGCGCTGAAGGCCGTGCTGAACCCGCCGCGTTCGGAATACGTCTTCTTCGTCGCCGACGGCACGGGCGGCCACGTCTTCGCCCGCACCTATCCCGAGCACCTGTTGAACGTGGCGCGCTGGCGCGAGATCGAGCGCCGTAAGGCGGGCTTGCCGCCGGGCCAGGCCGCCTCGGTTCCCGGCGCCGCGCCGACGCCGATGGGCGAGCCGGCGGCTGCGCCCGTGGTCATTCCGCCGGGCGCCAAGGTGATCTCGGTTCCCGCGGCGGTCCCGCAATGAGCACGATTTCGGGCATGACCGGCTTCGGTCGAGCCGACGGGGCGCTGGACGGCTGGACCTGGACGGTCGAGGCGCGCTCGGTCAACGGACGCTCGCTGGAGGTCCGCTATCGCGGTCCGGGAACCTTCGAGAACCTGGAACGACTGGCAAAGGCGGCGGCGCAGGCGCGTCTGAATCGCGGACAGGTGACGCTGGGCGTTCAGGCCAAGCGGGCCGAGGGCGGCGAGCCCGCGCCGCGCGTCAACGAGGCCGTTCTGGCGACCTATCTGAAGCTGGCGAACCAGTTGGCGGAGGAGGGGGCGACCCCGCCCTCGGCCGACGGCCTTCTTTCCCTGCGCGGCGTCATCGAGGCGGCCGAAGAGGTCGAGGACCCTGAGGCCCACGCCGCCGTCGAGGCCGCCATCACAGCCACCATCGAACAGGCGCTGGACGCCCTGAAGCTGTCGCGTCAGCGCGAGGGCGAGCAGTTGACCCCGGTCATCCACGACTTCGTCGGGACCATCGAGGCCCTGACGGCGCGCGCCGAGCTGGAGGCTTCCAGCCAGACCGAGGCGATCCGCGAACGCTTCACCCGCCGGATCAGCGAACTGGCCCCCGACGCGCCGGGTCTGGACGAGCGAATCTTCCTCGAAGCCGCGGCTCTCGCCACCAAGGCAGACGTGCGCGAGGAGCTGGATCGCCTGAGCGCGCACGTCGCCTCGGCCCGCACACTGTTGCAGCAACCCCCCGCCGGGCGAAAACTCGACTTCCTGATGCAGGAATTCATGCGCGAAGCGAACACGCTCTGCTCGAAATCCGCTACCACGCCGCTCACCGGAATCGGCCTCGAACTGAAGGCCGTCATCGAGCAGCTTCGAGAACAAGTTCAGAATGTCGAATAACCGCACCCCCCGCCGTGGCGTCCTGCTGATCGTGGCCAGTCCGTCGGGGGCCGGGAAAACCTCGCTGTGCCGCCGCCTGATGGCCGACCACAAGGGGCTGGAGCTGTCGGTGTCGATGACCACGCGCGGCATCCGCCCCGGCGAGGTCGACGGCCGCGACTATCACTTCGTCACCCATGAGGAATTCCAGCGTCTGATCGACGCCGACGCCTTCCTGGAGTGGGCCGACGTGCACGGCAACCGCTACGGCTCGCCGCGCGCGCCCGTGGACCGGGCCCTGGCCGAGGGCCGCGACGTCCTGTTCGACATTGACTGGCAAGGCGCCCGCGACGTGGCCGAGAAATGCCCTGGCGACGCCGTCCGCGTCTTCGTCCTGCCGCCCAGCCTGGAAGAGCTGCGCCGCCGTCTGGTGACGCGCTCGCAGGACGCCGAGGACGTGATCGAGCGCCGCGTCGCCAACGCCAAGGGCGAGATCGAGCACTGCGACGAGTTCGACTACGTCCTGGTCAACGAGGACTTCGACCGTTCCTACGCTGAGCTGGCCCACATCTATCACGCCGAGCGCAGCCGTCGTCATCGCAACCTGTGGGTCGACGCCTACAAGAGCGCCCTGATGAAGGAAGTGGTCTGATCGCCTAGCGGAAGACCACCCGCACGCCCGGCTTGACCCGCGACGCCAGTTGCTCGGCGTCCCAGTTGGTCAGGCGGACACAGCCGCTGGAGAAGGTCTTGCCGACCTTGGACGGGTCCGGCGTGCCGTGGATGCCATAGGTGTCGCGCGACAGGTCGATCCACACCGAACCGACCGGATTGTTCGGCCCCGGCGGCACGATGACCTTGCGGTCCCCCCGGTCGTAGCTACCCGGTCGGGGTCGTAGGTGTAGTTGGGTTCGGGCGCGACGCCGACCACGCTCAGGTCGCCCGAGGGCGCGGGTCGGGCCGAACTGCCGATGGTGGCCGGATAAAAGGCCAGCAGTTTGTCGTCGGCGTCATAGGCGCGGACCGAGCGTTCGGTCTTGTCCACCACGATCCGGGCCACGTCGGCGGTCAGGTCCGTCTGGGCGACGGCGGCGACGACGATGGTCTGGCCCGCCTTGCCGAAATCGACGCCGGGGTTGAGGACGCGCAGCAGGCCCTCGGTCATGTGAAACTTCTCGGCGAAGGCTTCCAGCGGCGTGGCGTAGCCGACGGTCGCCAGCTTGGACATGGCCTGCAGGTCGGACGGGACCTGACCAATGAAGGGGCCGGTCAGGTCGGCGGCGGTGATGACGTAGTCGGCCAGCACCTTGCCGTTGTCGCCTGCGGTCAGGCGGCGGAAGACCTCGGCGTCCAGAACGCCGTCCTCAGGCAGGCCGGCGGCCTTCTCGAAGGCGGCGATGGCCTGACGCGTGTTGTCGCCGCCCAGACCGTCGATCACGCCCGGCGAGAAGTTGGCGCGGTCCAGCAGGATCTGCGCGCGGGCGATGGCGGGATCGGGCGCGGCAGGCGTAGTTGCGCCGTTCGCAGCGGGCGGAGGGGCGGCCTCGAACACCGCCGCCTCTATGGCCTCTCGCGACAGGGCGGGAACCGTCGAGGCAGCGGCGGGCTGTTCGGGCTTTGGCGTCTCGGCGGGTGATCCGCAGGCGGTCAGGGCGACCAGGGCGAAGGGCAGGGCGGCGGAGGCGACGAGACGCGATTTCAGCATGAAAGCTCCGAAGGTTTCGGGGCTTGTCGAACGTCCCTAGGCGCTGAGGCGTTCCTCGGAAGCCGCCGTTCGCGCCGCGAAGAAGGGCTTCACGCGGTTGAGCGCGTCCTCAACCTGCGCTGTCGAGACGGCGAAGCTGAAGCGGATGAAGCGGTGGCCGTTGACAGGGTCGAAGTCGACGCCGGGCGCCGTTGCCACGCCGGTTTCGCGCAGCAGGGCCTCGCAGAAACCGATGCTGTCGTCGGTCAGATGGCCGATGTCGGCGTAGATGTAGAAGGCGCCGTCCGGCGGGGCGATGGAGCGCAGGCCCATGGCGGGCAGGGCGTCGAGCATCAAGGCGCGGTTGGCGCGATAGACGTCGATGTTGGCCTCCAGCTCCTCCTCCTCGTCCATGGCGATCAGGCCGGCGTGCTGGCTGAGAGTGGCGGGGGTCAGGAACATGTTGCCGACGCGGGCGCGGGCCTGGGGCACCTCGGCCTCGGGCAGGATCAGCCAGCCCAGACGCCAGCCCGCCATGCTCCAGTATTTGGAGAAGCTGTTGACGATCAATGCGTTCGGCTCGAACTGCAGCATCGACGGGGTCGGGCCGACATAGGACAGGCCGTGGTAGATCTCGTCCGAGATGACCGAGATGTTCCGCTCGCGGCAGACCTCGGCGATGGCCTTCAGCTCGGCCTCGGGGATGATGGTGCCGGTCGGGTTGGCGGGGCTGGCGATGATGACGCCGGCGGGGGCCGGGTCCAGCGCGCGCAGGGCCTCGGCGGTCAGCTGGAAGCGCACCTCGGGGCCGCAGTCGATCTCGACCGGCTCCATGTGCAGGGCCTTCAGCGTGTTGCGATAGGCGACGTAGCCGGGACGGGCGATGGCCACCCGGTCGCCAGGCTGGAAACGCATCATCAGCGCCAGCACCAGGGCGGGGGATGCGCCCGCCGTCATGACCACCCGCTCGGGATCGACGCTTACGCCGTAACGGTCGTCGTACAGCTTGGCGATGCGGGCGCGTAAGGAAGGGCTTTCCCAGTAGCCGCCGGGCTCGCTGTCCAGAATGCGGTGGGCCTGGGCGATGGCGGCGGCGGGCGCGCCGGTCGAGGGCTGGCCGAACTCCATGTGGATGATGGAGCGGCCCTGGGCCTTCAGTTCATGGGCCAGACGGCTGACGCTAATGGCGCGGAAGGGGTCAATGGTTACTGCGGTCATCGTCGTGCAATCTTCCCCGGAAGACGTCCGGTAGCGATCAAGAACAGGAATAGGGCGGCGCCGCCAGCCGCAAGCAGACCGCCCGCGATACGGGGGTTCTGATCCAGCCAGAAGTCCGGGTTGCCTACCCAATCATCATAGGGCGTGGAAAGGCAAAGCCAGATGTAGGCCGCAGCGAGGGTGTGGCAAACCAAGGCGTAGCCGAGGCTGCGAACCGCAGCCCTGCGCCCCTGAGGCAAGGAGCCGAGAAAGGCGACCGCCAATGACGGCGCAAGGATGACAGGCCATATGGAGAAGCTGCTGCTTGCGCGTGAGAAGCCCGACCCCATTCCATAGAAAACGTACTCTGCCAGAAGTTGGAGGCCGACCGCCATCATGACCAGCACGAAGGATGCGATCTGAATGCCAGCTCCCAACGATGGGGATCGCTTCACGGCTTAGTGGGTGCCAGGGCATCGGCCAGGCGCAGGAAGCCGGCGATGTCGATGACTTCGGCGCGGGCGTCGGGTTCGATGCCGGCGGCCTCGCACAGGGCGGCGCCGCCGAGCTGTTTCAGGCTGGAGCGCAGCATCTTGCGGCGCTGGCCGAAGGCGGCGGCGGTGACGCGTTCCAGCTTCTTCAGCCGCTCGGGCGAGGGGCGTTCGGCCTTCGGCACGACGTGGACAACCGCAGAGGCCACCTTGGGCGGGGGGGTGAAGGCGGCGGCGGGCAGGTGCATGACGATGCGCGCCTCGGCCACGGCCTGGGTGATGACGGCCAGGCGGCCATAGGCGTCGTCGCCGGGGGCGGCCACGACGCGCTCGGCCACCTCCTTCTGGAACATCAGGGTCAGGGCGCAGGGCGTCCAGGGGCCGGTCAGCCACTTGATCAGCAGGGGGGTGCCGACGTTGTAGGGCAGGTTCGACACCAGATGGGCCGGGCCCTCGACCAGTTGGGCTTCGCGTACGTTCAGGGCGTCGCCCTCGACGATGGTCAGGCGGCCCGAGCCGTCGTCCAGTTCGCTGAGCAACGGGATGAAGCGGGGGTCCTTCTCGACCAGCACCACCTTGCCGGCGTCGCTTTCCAGAATGGCGCGAGTCAGGCCGCCGGGGCCGGGGCCGACCTCGATCACGGACCGGCCCTCGAAGGGACCGGCGTAGCGGACGATCTTGCGCGTCACATTGAGGTCCAGCAGGAAATGCTGGCCGAAGCTCTTCTTGGCCAGCAGGCCGTGGGCGTCGAGCGTTTCGCGAAGGGAGGGAAGGTCCGTCATACGGAGGCCTTAGCGCGTGGCGCGCGCCGCCGCCATCTCTGAAGCCAGTCGCACGGCGGCGATGAAGCTGTCGGCGCGGGCGATCCCCTTGCCTGCGATGTCGAAGCCTGTGCCGTGGTCGGGCGAGGTGCGGACGATGGGCAGGCCGAGGGTGGCGTTGACCCCGCCCCAGAAGTCCAGCGTCTTGACGGGGATCAGGGCCTGATCGTGATAGAGGCAGACCGTCGCATCATAGCGGGCTCTAGCCTCGTCATGGAACAGGGTGTCGGCGGGCAGCGGATCGGTGATGTCGATCCCTTCGGCGCGCAGGGCGGCGGCGGCGGGGCGCAGGACCTCGACTTCCTGAAGCCCGATCGAGCCGCCTTCGCCTGCATGGGGGTTCAGGGCGGCCATGGCCAGGCGCGGGGCGGCAATGCCGAAATCGCGCTTCATGGATTCGTGGACGACATGGGCGACGCGCATGACGCGTTCTGCGGTCACCAGTTCCGGAAGCTGATCAATGGCGACATGAATGGTGACCAGGCAGGCGCGCAGATCCTTGGCCGTCAGCATCATGACCGGGCCGCGGGTGCCGTTGAAGGGCATGTCGGCGGTCAGTTCGGCGACGAACTCGGTGTGGCCGGGAAAGCGGAAGCCCGAGGCGTACATGGGCGCCTTGGCGATGGGGGCCGTCACGATGCCGCAGGCCTCGCCAGAGAGGGTCAGGTCGACGGCGCGCTCGATCCAGTCGGCCACGGCGGGAGCATTGCGCGGGTCGGGCTGTCCTGGCGTCACGGGCGCCGGGGCGGGGGCGTGAAGGACCGGGATGGCGCGACCGAAGACGGCGGCGGCTTCGGAGGGGCTGAAGACCTGCTCGACCGGTGCGCCCTGGGCCGTTAGGACGTCAGCGTCGCCGATGACGGCGAAGGGAACGACGGGGGCCAGTGGACCGGGTTGCGTAGCCAGGATGGGCCAGGCGCGCGCGATGATCTCCGGCCCCACGCCGGCGGGGTCGCCCATCGTGACGATGAGCGGCCGCATCGTCATTACTGCTTGATCTCGATCAGGGCGTCCGCCCGCAGGTCACGCAGATAGCGTCGGCCCAGCATGGCGTAGTTCTGATTTTGCAGGCGGGATTCGACCTGTTGGGCCGAGGGGGCTTCCGGTCCGCCCAGGCGACGGCCGCAGACGGCTAGCAGGTGAACACCGAGAGGGCTGCGCACCACGCTGCTGATCGAGCCGATCTCGGCCGAACGCGCGACCTGTTGGAACTGCGGCAGCAGATTGGCGACATCGCTTTCACCGAGATCCGCGCCCAGCAGACCCTGCTCAGTGCGTGCGCGTTCCAGGATGTTATCGCAGGTCAGGCCAGCGCGGATGGTTTCCAGACGCTGGCTCGCAGCGGCCACATCAGCCTCACTGGCGGTTTCCGGCAATTCGACCATGACCTGTTTCATCTGCACCAAGCTGGTGGCCGCGCCCGAACGCTTGTCGCGCATGTACAGGATGTAGACGCCGCCATCGACGGGGATGGGATTTGACAACTGGCCGACTTCGAGAGTCTCCATGACCTGTTGCAGGGCGGGCTGGGTCGAACCCTGAACCACCCAGCCGGCATCGCCGCCGCGCGCAGCCGACGGCGCTGCGGAAAACTGACGGGCCACGGCCATGAAGGGCGCGCCCTGAATCATCTGCTGCACCAGTTGCCGGGCGCCGTTCATGGCTTCCTGCATGCCGCCGACGCGGTTGGCTTCGATGTAGATTTCGCCCACCAAGTACTGGGGCTTGGTCGCAGATTCCGTCATCTGGCGCATCGCCTGGTTGACCTGGGCGCGGGTCACCTTGGCGCGATCACGGAAACGGCCGCCAACCAGATCACGCCAGCCGATCTCCGTGCGCAGGAATTCCCGGAAGGGCTGAGGCCGAATGCCCCCCTGTTCCAGGAAGGCCATGTAGCTTTCCGGCGAGGCTCCGGCCTCACGGGCCATGCCTGCGATTTCCTGATCGATTTCGGCGTCGCTGATCTTGAGCTGCTCGAACTTGGCGATTTCGGCCGCTTGCAGGTGCTGTTCGATGAGGTCGTTCAACGCCTGTTGCTGGATGGCGCCGATGTTCTCTTCGGTCGGCTGGACCTGGGTCATGGCCATCAGCACCAGCATGCGCTGACGCAGGTCATAGCCGGTGATGATGCGGTCGTTGACGGTGGCGATGATCCCGTCCGCCATACGGAATTGGGGTGCGGCCGCTGCGACGCGCTGCGGGGCTTCCTCAGCGGCGGGATTCAGATTGCCGGCAGCCGGAGCGGGCTGAGCCGGGGCCGTCTGGGCCACTGACTGTCCGACAGCCGTACAGGCCATGAGCGCGGCCATTGCAACGCCGGTCGTGTAACGCATCAAACGCATCTTCAGTCCTGATTCCCTAAGCGGTCTTGACCCGGTCCCGGCGACGCCCTCGAGCGTTCCAGGCCCTGTAGGGCGCACGCCCCTGCACGCCATGCTTACCGCATATCATTTCGATCATAGCCTGAACCTCCAAAAGTGGCGAGGTTAAGTCTGATATAGACGCCTTCCGAGGGCCCTGTCGGGCGCACGGTCGTATTATCCCGGCGCCATCCCAGTTCGAACCGGAAGCAGTCGTCGTCGAACAACAGGCCGATCTCCGACCGTGTGACGACATCCCGTTCCAGGTCGGCGATGCCGTTTACGGCGACGCCCCAATTGCCGTGGATGAACTGCTGGCCGGAAAGCTGAACGAACTCATAGTTGCGGTTCAGCGGGCCGCTGACCGGATTTGAGCGATCGATGATGTAGCTCAGGCTGGCGAGGTTGCGGCGTCCCCAGCGTCCATCGACCGTGGTTTCCGCGCGGCGGACCTCGGCATTGCCGTCCACGGTGGCGTGGAACCAGCCGCGGATGCGGTCGGATGGAGAGAAGGTGGCCTGGACAACCCAGTCCGTTGTCCGTGATGCGACGCCGGAAGGATCGTAGAGTTTCGCCGGATCGTCGGGAACAGGCGTAAGAAACTCTCGCTGATCGTCCGCACGCATGGATCGCCCGATGAACAGGCTGGCCGAACGCACGTCGTCCCAGTGCAGGGTAGCGCGGGCGCCGGCGGTAAACCGCAGTCCGCCTTCCATCAGATCCTGCCCCGGGAAGCGGTCCATGCGGAACAGGGAGGTTTCGTCCAGTTCCAACGTCTGACTGTCCTCATTGGGAATGCGAGGGTCCAGATCGGCGTCGGTTGAAGCCGAAAGCTGGGCCATCGGTTCGAGAATCAGGTCGGAGGAGGCGCTGAGCCGGCGGTACAGCGGGTAGCTGACGTCCACGCCGACGCTGGCGCGGCCGCGCGTGAGAACGTCGGATTTTTGGGCCAGCATCGGCGGCAGGTCGTCCACGGAATAGACATCCATGCGACCGTCCACGAAGGGTTCCCACCGTATGCCCGAGGGCGTGATGATGGTGCGGCGCCAATCCACCTGTCCGGTGATGCGACGGCTGTCCACGCCGGGCAAGCCGTCGGTCGGGCCGTTCGGGATCAGTTCCGGCCGCAGGGTCGGAAAACCGACATAGGCGTCGCGCGTCAGGGCGACGGCGGACCCGCGCAGGCGCAGTCGTCCGCCGAACACCGGGCCTTCCGGCTCCCATCGAGCATCGACGATGGGGGCCACCAGCGGGAGCGTGTTCTCGCGCTCGAAGACCTTGAAGCCGTCGGGGTCGCGGAAGTCGGTCGCCGAGTAGCGCGGGTCCAGGCGCAGGCTCTGGATCGAGAATGCGGCGATGGACACATAGGATCGTTCGCTCTGGCGCTCGGCGTAGACCTGGCTGATCAGGCGGCGGCGATCGCCGTAATAGAGGCCGTTGTCCTGATAGGGCGAACTGACGTCATAACGGTCGAAGAGGGTCTTGTCGGACACCCGTTCGGCGGTGAAGCCAAAGCGCCAGGGACCTTCAGGATCGAACTTGCCGTGGGCCAGCAGGTAGCTGCGGCTGGTGCGGTCGCCGAAGCGGACGTTGCTTTCAGTGTCGCCGTCGCCGTCCAGATCGAAATCGCCGAAGCTGCGACCGTAGGTGTAGCCGCCGCGCGCCACAATGGTTCCGTTGTCGAACCGGCGTCGCCATTGCAGATTCAGCAAGGGGGCGACCTTGGTGTTGATCTGCGGGCTGAACAACCAGTCCTCGGACGGCGAAACCACCAGCAGGTAGGGAATCTCGACCGAGCCGCCGCGGCCTTCGTCCCAGTCCACGCGGGGGATTAGGAAGCCGGAGGCGCGATCGACGCTGGGATCGGGATGCGCGAAGGCCGGCAGATAGAAGACCGGCACGCCGCCGATCCGGAACACGACGTCGCGGTACAGGATGGCCCGCAGGTCCTGATCCTGGACCGCCTTGTCGGCCTCGATCGAGATGCTGGGCTGCTTCGGCCCGTCGACGTCGCAGATCGGGCAGGGCGTGAAGATCACCCGGTTCAGTTCGCTGACGTTTTCAGAACGGCGTACGGCGGTAGCGGCCATCAGGCTGGCGCCGTTGGCGAGGCGCATGGCCAGGTCCGTAGCCACCCCGGCCTTGAAATCCCCATCCAGTTCGACGCGGCTGGCGTGCAGAACCGAACCGTCAGGCGCAACCACTTCGGCGTGGCCGGATGCGGTCGCGACACCGCTTTTCAGATCATAGGTGACCGCCTCGGCGCGGATGCTGTGGTCGCGTGTCCGGGCGAAGACGCGATCCTCGGGCGTGCCGCTGGCGGTCACGATGTCGCCCTCGCGGCTGGCCGCCTCGGCGTTGACATAGAGGCTGCCGGGCGTCAGCCCGTCCGCGCCGGGCTCTGGCGTGGCTACGGGGACCGGAGTCGGCGCGGGCGCATTGGCGTCCTGGGCCAGGGTGGGCAAGGCGGGCAGGCACGCGATCAGCGCCACGCCGGCCAGGAGCCGGACGCGCAGGGCTCCCTCTCGGGGTATGCGGCGATCACTCATGCGGAATCCACTCATTGCCGGGGCGACCGGAAACCGTCCGATTAGCCGTCTTCGGTATAGAACAGCAAGGTAAAGGCGGCGAGGGCCGTCAAGACCGGTGGAAGCCAGGCCGCCAGGAAGGGCGGCACAACCTCGGCCGAGCCCATCGCCGACGAAAACTGGTTCACGAAGAAGAAGGCGAAGCCCAGCACCACAGCCGCCACGGTCATCTTGGCCAGGTCACCCAGGCGCATCAGGCGCAGTGAAAAGGCGGCGGCCAGAATCGACATGGCGGCGAACATCAGCGGCGTGGCCAACAGCTGTTGCAGGCGCAGACGATAGGCGGTCGAGGCGAAGCCGGCGTCCTCGATTCGCTGGATCTGGTTCGGCAAGGACCAGAAGGGCGTCGACTGGGGCCGGGCGAAACGCTGGAAGGCTTCCTCGTCCGCCAGGTTCGACGGCAGGTCGAGGGTGGCGTAGCGCACCGCGCGCTGTCCCGTCTGGGCGCCCGTGGCGTTGGTCAGACGCCAGCGGCCGGCGGTGAGCGAGGCTGTAGTGGCGTCGATCCGTTCGGAGAAGGTGCGGCGGCCGTCCGCTGTGGTGGTGTAGATGAAGAAACTGGCGTCCAGCAGGCGTCCGCTGGCCGGGTCCTGCTGGCCCCCGCGAATGATCATCTGACGCGCGGCGTCGCCTTCACGCAGCCAGACGGCCTGCTGCGCGTCGGACCCTGGCGTCGAGCCTGAGATGCGGCCGCGCTCACGTTGCCATAGCCCGTCGCCGGCGGCGGCCATGGGACCGAAGACGGTGACGCTGAGAACGCCCAGCACCAGGGCGGCGCCTGCGGCCGGCAAGACGAATCGCCAGGCGGAGACACCCGCCGCGCGCATGGCGATCAGCTCGCTGCGCCGGTTCAGGCCGACAAAGGCCGCCAAGGTTCCGAACAGGAAGACAAAGGGCAGAAGCTGGATGATGACGGTCGGCGACTTCAGCAGCACCAGGCCGAAGATGCGTGCGCCGGACAATTCGCCGGACGAGTTCAGGCCGCGCGACACCTCGACAAAGTCGATCAGCATCACCAGGGCCGATATGACGGCCAGGGCGACAGCCAGGGCGCGGAGCTGCTGGGCGAGGACGTAGCGTTCGATGCGGCCGAGACGGATCCTCATGCGAACCTCGCCTTGAAGCGTTCATAGGGCGCCCAGACGCGCCGTCGATGCGGCTTCAGCGCGCGGAACAACAGCCGCAGGGCCACGAAACAGGTCGCCAGAGGCAGCAGATATTGCAGCAGGTTCAACGCCCCGTTCCAGGCGCTGGCGGCGACCAGTCCGTAGCCGATGACGCGCACCACCAGAAAGACGCCGGCCGCCTTGGCGATGCGTCCGCTATAGCCGGTGCGGCTGAAAGAACCGCCGAGGATGGCCGTCAGGGCGAGGGCCATGGCCGCCAGGGCGTAGAGAGGCGAGGACAGACGCGAGTGGGCCTCGGCCAGAAGTTCGCCGCGCGATCCCGCGCTTTCCAACTGGGCAGGAGTGGGGTCGATCAGCTCGGTCAGCCACAGGTCCGACGGCTTGAAACGGATGCGCTCGCTGGTCTTGGCGTAGGGAGACAGATCGAACACCTGCTGGTCGAAGGACAGCTGGTTCAGCACGTCGCGCGACGAATAGCGCTGCATCGATCCGTTCTGCATGGTCAGGATCGGCACGCCGTCGATCCGGCCGAAGCGGGCCGTTTCGGCGTCCCAGGTCGTCACTGTCTTGCCGTTGTCCAGATAGACGAACAGGTTTTTCAGCAGGCCGTTCTGTTCGATCTGCTGCACATAGACGGTCAGGCCGCCGGGCCCTTGAACGAAGCGGCCTTCCTCGACCAGCAGGGCGGCCAGGTCGGTGCGGATGGCGAAGGCCTGACGCCGCGCCTCGCGCTGGGCCCAGGGCTGGACGAAGACGTTGGTGATCAGGGCGACCACCGCGACGATGACCGCGATCTGGATCGCCGGCCGGATCAGCGACCAGCGGCTGACGCCGGCGGCGTAGGCGGCGGTCAGCTCCTGTTCGCGCTGCAACCGCGTCAGGGCGATCAGGGCGCCGACGAACAGGCCGATGGGCAGGATGACGGCGATCAGCTGCGGCAGGGCCAGCAGGGTCAGCTTGGCCATGACCCAGACGCTCTGGCCGCGCTCGACGATGACTTCCAACTGGTCGAGGCTTTGGCTCAGCAGGCCGATTCCGGCCAGCGCCGCGCACGCCGCCACGACGGGCAGACCGATCTGGCGGAAAAGATAGCCCTGAATCAGCGTCATGGTCGGGAAAGGAAGTGTTTCGAGGAGCGACTTGGTTGCAGCCGCGAGCGATGCGGGCCATGTAATACACATCCCAACGCGACGGTGAAACAGCCGCTGCGTTATGTCTGATTCAAGCACGACCGGGGCACAGAACCTCGGCCTGGAGTAGGTTTCATGAAAATCGAGTTCGTCGCTTCCCCCAGCGCCGCTCAAATCCTTGCCGTTCTGGTTCACGATGGCCGCGCCCTGGCCGGCACAGGGCCGACCCTGGACGCCGCCGCTTCGGGCGCTCTGACCAAGGCCATGGCCAACAGCCGCTTCACCGGCGCGATCAACAGCCACCTGACGGTCGCGGCCCCGGCTGGCGTCGATGCGAACTCGGTTCTGCTGGTCGGCGCCGGCGCGGCCGACAAGTTCGACGATCTGGCGGTCGAAACCGCCGCCGCCGCCGCCTATCACGCCGCCAAGCTGTCGGGTGCTGAAGTCCTGACCATCGACGCCGCCCATCTGTCGGCCGAGCAGGCCGCTCGCGTCGCTTTCGCCGTGCGTCTGGCCGCTTATCGCTTCGCCAAATATCTGACCAAGCAGAAGGCCGAGAAGATTCCCTCGGTCACGACCGTGCGCGTTGTCACCTCGGATGCCGCTGCCGCTGAAGCCGCCTTCCAGCCGCTGTCGGCCGTCGCTGACGCCGTGCTGTTCTCGCGCGATCTGGTGTCGGAACCGGCCAACGTCCTTTACCCGGCCGAGTTCGCGCGCCGCGTGAAGGAACTGGAGGCCCTGGGCGCCAAGGTCGAGATCCTGGGCGAAGCCGAGATGGAAAAGCTGGGTATGCACACCCTTCTGGGCGTCGGCCTGGGCTCGGAGCGTGAAAGCCAGCTGGCCGTGATCCAGTGGAACGGCGGCAAGGAGGGCGAGGCCCCCATCGCCTTCGTCGGCAAGGGCGTCTGCTTCGACACCGGCGGCATCAGCCTGAAGCCCGCCGACGGCATGGAAGAGATGAAGTGGGACATGGGCGGCGCCGCCGCCGTGGCCGGCCTGATGCACGCCCTGGCGGGCCGCAAGGCCAAGGTCAACGTGGTCGGCGTCCTCGGTCTGGTCGAGAACATGCCTGACGGCAAGGCCCAGCGTCCGGGCGACGTGGTCGTGTCCATGTCGGGCCAGACGGTTGAAGTCCTGAACACCGACGCCGAAGGCCGCCTCGTTCTGGCCGACGCGCTTTGGTACACGCAGGAGCGCTTCAAGCCGAAATTCATGATCGACCTGGCCACCCTGACGGGCGCCATCATCATCTCGCTGGGTCTGGAATACGCTGGCGTCTTCTCGAACAACGACGACCTGGCGAACGGCATCCTGGCCGCCGGTCCCAAGGTCGGCGAGAACGTCTGGCGCCTGCCGATCCCGGCCGCCTATGAGCGTCACATCGACAGCCCGATCGCCGATGTGAAGAACACCGGCAACGGTCGCGCCGGCGGCTCGATCACCGCCGCCCTGTTCCTGCAACGCTTCACCAACGGCGTGCCGTGGGCGCATATCGACATCGCCTCGACCGCCTGGGTCAAGGACAGCCGCAACCCGACCGTGCCGGATGGCGCCGTGGGCTATGGCGTGCGTCTGCTGGACCGCATGGTCGCCGACAAATACGAAGCCTGATCCGACGTCTTCAGAGGGTAGGACCGGGTGTCTGACGCCAAGCCGGAAATCTGGTTCTACCACCTGGAGCGCTCGACGCTGGACCAGGTGCTGCCGGGCCTGCTGGAGAAGACCCTCCAGCGGGGCTGGCGCGCTCTTGTGCGCGGGGCGGTTTCGCACCGCCTCGACGACATAGACGAGCACCTGTGGACCTGGCGCCCCGACAGCTTCCTGCCGCACGGCCGAGCGTCGGATGACCATGCCTTCCGTCAGCCCATCCTCCTGTCCGAATCAGGCGAGAACCTGAATGGTGCTCAGGCGCTGTTCATCGTCGATGAGTCAGAGCTGGGGGCCACGGAGGCGTATGAGCGATGCTTCATCATATTCGACGGTCGCAACGAACAGGCGTTGCAGCAGGCGCGCGAGCGTTGGCGCACGCTGAAGGCTGCGAACGCCAATCTGGCCTACTGGAAACAGACGGACGAAGGGCGCTGGGAAAAGGCGGCCTGATTCTGGGCGTGGGCCTGTTCGCCCTTTCGGCCTGTGCTTCTCCGCCGCCAGCGCGACCCAGTCAGCCGACGAGCACGCCGCGCGCCTCCTCTACCGAGCGCCCCTATCTGTCCGAGCCAGGGGTGCGTTCCGCTGACGCCGACATGTGCAAGGCGGGGGAGCTTCAGTGGCTGGTCGGGAAACCCAGAAGCGAGATTCCCGTTCCGGTCGATGTGGTGAACCGTCGGGTGGCGTGCAGCACCTGTCCTGTCACCGAAGATTATTCGCCTTACCGATTGAATATTTTCTACAATCAGCAAACCGGCATCGTCGAGCGCGTGAGCTGCGGCTAGGCCTATACGGAGACATACCCATGAAGACCATGCTGCTGTTGACGGCTTTCGCAGGCGCCGTGGCGCTGTCGGCCTGCGCCCCGACCTAGGAGGCCGCGCCCGCGCCGGGCGGGGAAGCGACGCCCGTGGCCTGCAAGGCCGGCGACTATCAGGAATATGTCGGCCGCAATCGCTCGACCATTCCCGCCGATGCGCCGCGCGGCCGCATCTTCCGCGTCCTGTGCAGCAGCTGCGCGGCCACGATGGATTATCGCGATAACCGCGTGACCTTCACCTATGACGACAGCAGCAATCTGATCACGCGCGTCAGCTGCGGTTGATCAGGCCTCAGCGCTCCAGGCCGTAGAGGGCGTCGGCGACGTCCTCTACCTTCTGGCGAACAACGGTCTCGGCGTCGCGCAGGCCGCGATTGTAGAAGAGCCGGCCGATGTCCCGCTCGATGAATTCGACCAGCATTTCGGCGGGAAGCTGGCCGACCTCGACATCCATTTCATCACGCAGATAGGCGCGCAGACGGCTGGCGGCGTCTTGCTGTTCTTCGCGGGTGAGGACGGTCGCGGCCGGTTTCTTCATCATGCGACCTCGGCCAGGGCTTCCTCGGCGGCGATCCAGTCGGCTTCAGCTTGATCCAGATCGGTTTGGGCCTTGGCGCGAGCACGCGTCAGGCCCTCCAGCTTCTTCGGGTCGCTGACGGCGGCGTTGGCCAGGTCATCGTCCAGGCGGGCGAGGTCGGCGGTCAACTGGGCCATTTTTTCCTCGGCCTTCTTTACCGCATGTCGCAGGGTCGAAGGTGAGGGGCCTTTCTTCTTTTCGGCCTTGGGCGTGGCCGGCGCCGGGGCGGCGGCTGAGACCTCCTCGCGCACCTGGGTCGGCTTCATACCCGCCTGCTTGGCGCGGTCGAGGACGAACTTCTGATAGTCGTCCATGTCGCCTTCGAAGGGCTTCACCGATCCGTCGGCGGCCAGCCAAAGGCGGTCGGCCACCAGCTCCATCAGCGAGCGGTCGTGGGTGATCAGGATGACCGCCCCCGTATATTCGTTCAGCGCGTCCAGCAGGGCGCGGCGGCTGTCGATGTCCAGGTGGTTGGTCGGTTCGTCCAGGATCAGGATGTGCGGCGCATCCATCGCCACCAGGTTCAGCAGCAGGCGCGCCCGCTCGCCGCCCGACAGCGACGCGACGGTGGTCTCCTGCTTCTCGAACGGCAGGCCGAACTGGGCCAGACGGCTGCGGCGGCTGCTCTCCGAGGCGTCCGGCATGGCGCGGCGGATGATCTCCAACGGCGTGTCGGTGGGGTCCATCGCCTCGATCTGGTGCTGGTGGAACCAGCCCACGCGCATCTTGCCGTCGCGATGGAACTCGCCCGTCTCGACGGTCAGGGCCTTGGCGATCAACTTGGCAAAGGTCGACTTGCCCGCCCCATTGACGCCCAGCAGACCGATGCGGTCGTCCAGGTCCATCCGCAGGTTTAGGTTCTTCAGGATCGGCTTGCCCGACTCATAACCGACGTTGGCCTTCTCCAGCCGGATCAGCGGCGGGGGCAGGGGGCGTTCGGGCGAAGGCAGGGTGAAGGGGGCGACGCGCTCTTCCGGCGGCAGTTCGATGCGCTGCATCTTCTCCAGCCGCTTGACGCGCGACTGGGCCTGCGTGGCCTTGGACGCCTTGGCCTTGAAGCGGTCGATGAACTTCTGCAGGTGTGCGCGCTCGGCTTCCTGCTTGGTCTTGTTGGCCTCCATCAGCCGCAGGCGTTCGGCCCGCGTCTTTTCGAAGGTGTCGTAGTTGCCGGTGTAAAGGTCCAGCTTGCGGTTCGACAGTTGCAGGATGTGGGTGCAGACGCCGTTCAGCAGCTCGCGGTCGTGGCTGATGATCAGGGCCGTGTGCGGATAGCGTTTCAACCGCTGTTCCAGCCACAGGGCGCCTTCCAGATCGAGGTAGTTGGTCGGTTCGTCCAGCAGCAGCATGTCCGGCTCGGCGAACAGGGCGGCAGCCAATGCGACGCGCATCCGCCACCCGCCCGAGAACTCGGCCATCGGGCGCTGCATGTCGTCCTGGCTGAAACCCAGGCCGACCAGGATTTCCGAGGCGCGCGAGGGTGCGCTGTCGGCGTCGATCTCGATCAGGCGGCCCCAGATCTCGCCCATTTCCTCGGGCTCGGCGGTTTCCAGCCGCGTCAGCAGGTCGTGGCGCTCGACGTCGGCCTCAAGGATGGTGTCCAGCACGCTGACGGGCGTGGCGGGGTGTTCCTGGTCCACCGAGCCGATGCGGGCGGTCTTGGGCAGGGAGATTTCATCGCCGTTGGCGGCCAGCTCGCCCAGGATCAGCTTGAACAGGGTCGACTTGCCGATGCCGTTGCGGCCGACCAGGCCCACCTTGGACCCTGGCGGCAGGCTGACGGAGGCGTCATCCAGGAACTCGCGGCCCCAGGCGTTGTAGGTCAGGTTTTTGATCTGCAGCATGGGAACCGGGAGAAAAAAGGCTTACGCGCGGGGGATATTGGAAAGATGAGTGGCGCTCGCTATAAGCCGCCGACCCTCAAACTCCCAAACAAGAAGTCACTTCCCATGACCGAACGTACCTTCTCGATCATCAAGCCCGACGCCACGCGCCGCAACCTGACGGGCGCCATCAACGCCGTGATCGAAGGCGCCGGCCTGCGCATCGTCGGCCAACGCCGCGTCAAGCTGACCGAAGCCCAGGCCAAGAAGTTCTACGAAGTGCACGCCGAGCGTCCCTTCTACGGCGAGCTGGTCTCGCAGATGATCGCCGAGCCGGTCGTCGTGCAGGTGCTGGAAGCCGAAGGCGCCGTCGCCAAATACCGCGAAGTCATGGGCGCCACCAACCCGAACGACGCCGCTGAAGGCACGATCCGCAAGCTGTTCGCCCTGTCGATCGGCGAGAACTCGGTCCACGGTTCGGACTCGCTGGAAAACGCCGGCATCGAAATCGCTCAGTTCTTCACCGACGCTGACATCGTTGGCTAAGGTTTGAGCAGGCCGCCTTGTGCGGCTTGGCGAGAACATCAGACGGCCCGCCTTCGGAAACGGAGGCGGGCCGTTTGTTTTTTGTGCCGCCCTGAGCACACCTGCCGTCGTCATCCTCGGGTCAAGCCCGAGGATGACGGCAGAGTGGGGAAGACAAAGAAACGGCGTCGGCTTTGCAGCCGACGCCGTCCTCATGTCCGCAGGGACGTCGGGCCTACCAGATGCGGGCGCGGCCTTCCGGGGCGATGTATTCCGCCTGACCCGGGGTGACGCCGAAGGCGGCGTACCAGGCGTCGATGTTGCGCGGCGGGGTGGCGGCGCGGGCGGCGCCCGGCGAGTGCGGGTCGGTCGTCAACTGCTCCTTGAGGGCCGCCTCACGCGACTTCTCGCGCCAGACCTGAGCCCAGCCGAGGAAGACGCGCTGGTCGCCGGTCAGGCCGTCGATGACCGGGGCCGGTTGGCCGTTCAGGCTGCGGTGATAGGCGTCCAGCGCCATCAGCAGCCCGCCCAGATCGGCGATGTTCTCGCCCATGGTCAGGTCGCCGTTGATATGCACCCCCGGAACGGGCTCCTGAGCGTCGTAGAGGGCGCCAAGGACCTTGGCGCGTTCTTCGAAGCGGGCGGCGTCTTCGGGCGTCCACCAGTCGCGCAGGACGCCGTTGGCGTCGGACTTGCGGCCCTGATCGTCGAAGCCGTGCGTGATCTCGTGGCCGATGACGGCGCCGATGCCGCCGTAGTTGACCGCCGGATCGGCGTTCGGGTCGAAGAAGGGCGGCTGCAGGATGGCGGCCGGGAAAACGATCTCGTTGCGCGGCGGGTTGTAGTAGGCGTTCACCGTCTGGGGCGTCATGCCCCATTCCAGCGGATCGACGGGCTGACCGATCTTGCCGCGCTTCCAGGCCCAGTCGAAGGCTGAGGCGCGCTCGACGTTGCCGTAGAGGTCGCCGGCCGACAGCTCCAGGCCGTCGTAGCTGCGCCACTTGTCTGCATAGCCGATCTTCACGCCGAACTTGGACATCTTCAGCAGGGCCTGCTCGCGCGTCGGCTCGCTCATCCAGTCCAGGGCCTTGAGGCGCTCGGTCATGGCGGCGCTGAGGTTGCCGACAAGAGCCTCCATCTGGGTCTTGGACGAGGCCGGGAAGTGCAGGCGGACGTATTCCTGGCCCAGAACCTCGCCCAGCTGGCCGTCGACCAGGGCGACGCCGCGGTTCCAGCGCGGACGGTTCTCGGGCTGACCGCGCAGGGTCTTGCCACGGAACTCGAAGCGCGAGTCGACGAAGGCGTCTGACAGGTAGGGGCCGGCCTGATCGACGATCTGGAAGGCTTCCCACGCCTTCAGCGTGTCCAGAGACGTGTCGGCGAAGACTTGGGCGATGCCTGGGATGGCGGTGTTTTCCATCAGGACGATGGTCGGCACGTTGGCAATCTGGGCGCCTTGCAGGAAGGCGGTCCAGTCAAAGCCGGGGGCCAGCTTGGCCAGGTCGGCGGTTGCGGCCGGGTTGTAGATCTTGTCGATCTGGCGACGCTCGACCGTGGTCCAGTGCTTCTCGGCCACCTTGGTCTCGAAAGCCAGGATGTCGGCGGCTGCCTGGGCCGGGTTGTTCCAGCCGGCGGCCGTCAGGGCGCGGGTGATGTAGGCGACATAGGCCTCGCGCTGAGGCGCGAAGTCGGCCTTCAGATAATAGTCGCGGTCGGGCAGGCCGAGGCCGCCCTGACCCATGTAGGCCGAGTTGAGGTTGGGGTTCTGCAGGTCCTCGAACACGTCGACGCCGAACAGCGAGCCGCCGAAGCCGGCGTGGCTTTCGCCCATCAGGCGGGCCATGCCGCTGTGGTCCGCGACGGCGCGCACGGCGGCCAGATCAGCGGCCAGGGGCTGGGCGCCCAGCTGGTTGACGCGGGCCTCGTCCATGAAGCTGGCGTAGAGGGCGCCGACCTTCTGCGCATTGGCGTTGGTCGGGTTGGCGGCGCTGGCCTCGATGATGGATTTCAGCTGACTCTGGGCGTTTTCATACAGGACGTCGAACGGACCGAATCGGGCCTTGTCCGAAGGAATCTCGGTGTCCCGCAGATAGGTCCCGTTGGCGTATTCGTTGAAGTCGTCGCCCGGCTTCACCGCCAGGTCGCGACCGTTCAGGTCAAAGCCCCAGGGATGGATCTGGGGCGCGTCGTCGGCGGGTGCGGCGGCGTGGCCGGCGTGGGCGTTCTGGGCCGAGGCGGCTTGAGCGGAGAGCGCGAGGGCGAGCGCCAGGCCGGCGGCGCCCATCAGGCGGGTCTTGGACATCGGGTCTTCCCATGTGGAAACAGCGAGCGGTCGCCAGCAGAACTGGTCCGATCGTTCGCGGGGAAACTGCTCCTGCCTGCGACGCCCTGTCGCATTAAAAATCGTTAAGGTTGGCTGCGATTCAGCGGGCGACGAAGGCCGCCAGGGTCTGCGGATACAGCCTATGCTCCGCCGCCTTGACCCGCTCGGACAGGGTTTCAGCGTCATCGTCCGGCAGGATCGGCACACGCGTTTGACCCAGGACCGGGCCCTCATCGACGCCTTCTGTCACGATGTGGACCGTGCAGCCCGCCTCAAGGTCGCCAGCCTCAATGGCGCGCGCATGGGTGTTCAGGCCGGGATAGAGGGGCAGCAGCGACGGGTGGATGTTGACCATCCGCCCCGCCCATTTCCGTACCAGCCAGGGCGTCAGCAGGCGCATGTAGCCGGCCAGGGCGATGACCTCGACCTTGCGTTCGGCAAGCAGGGCGTCGATGGCGCGCTCATGCGCCTCACGGTCCTTGCCGAACGCCTTGTGCTCGACGGCCAGGGCCTCGACCCCGGCGGCGCGCGCCTTGTCCAACCCCGCCACGTCCGCGACGTTGGAGACGACGACCACGACTTCATAGGGCGCGTCGGCTGCCTGACCGGCGGCGATCAGCGAGGCCATGTTGGTGCCGGAGCCGGAGATCAGCACCGCCACGCGCGTCTTGGGCTTGCGGGTTTCAGTCATGGAGCGGCTCGGGCGACAGATCGGGGAGGAGGCGAGGGATGCGGCGGCAGCGGCTGCTTGGCAAGCCCATGCCGCTGATCAGGGCGTTATAAAGTCCGTTGCCGGATCGCCCGACTTGGCGTTAGCGTCCCGGCGCCGGGATGTCCGGCGCGTGAGGGGGAGTTCACAATGCGTCATCTGCTTACCGCCGTCTGTGCGACGGCGCTGCTGGCTGTGCCGATGGTTTCCGCGGCTCAAGAAGCGTCCGGCGGCGGCTCCGGCCCGGTTCGCTCGGCTTCGGACCGTCTGCGCAACGCCAACGCTGAGCAGGTGGAGCGCAACTGGGCACGCGCCACGCCGGAAGAGAAGGAGGTGACGACCAGCCATTCGATCACCGCCCACGGCCGCGTCATGCGCTACAAGGCCACGGCTGGCACCCTGACCATTCGCGACGACGCGGGCATGCCGACGGCCAGCCTGTTCTACGTCGCATACACCCTGGACGGTCAGCCGGTCGGGCGGCGTCCGGTGACCTACCTCTATAACGGCGGGCCGGGCTCGCCGACGGTCTGGCTGCACATGGGCGCCTTCGGGCCGGTGCGGGTGCTGACGGATGATCCGGTGGTCGAGCGCCCGGCGCCCTTCAACGTCGGCCCCAATGACATGACCCTGCTGGACAAGACCGACCTGGTCTTCATCGACATGGTCGGCGCTGGCTATTCGCGCCCTCTGGCCGAGACGCCGGGTTCGACTTTCTGGGGCGTGGATCAGGACGCCGACGCCTTCACCCGCGCCATCATGCGCTACACGACCAAGTTCAACCGCTGGTCCAGCCCGAAATACGTCCTGGGCGAAAGCTACGGCACACTACGCACGGGGGCGGTGGCGCATCAGCTGGAAAGCCGGGGGATGTCGTTGAACGGCGTCATCCTGCTGTCGTCGATCATGAACTACGGCGTGCGCCAGCCGGGCTATGCGCAGAACTTCATCACCCTGCTGCCGACCTATGCGGCGACGGCCTGGTATCACAACAAGGTCCCGAACCGTCCGGCCACGATCGAGGCCCATGTCCAGCGGGCGCGTGACTTCGCCATGGGGCCCTATGCGGCGGCCCTGGCCAAGGGCCACATGATCTCGGACGCCGAGCGCGCCCAGATCGCCCAGCAGATGAGCGAGCTGATCGGCGTCTCGCCGACCTTCATCGACAACGCCAATCTGCGGGTCGAACTGTCGCCCTTCCGCAAGGAGCTGCTGCGAGACCGCCGCGAGACCATCGGCCGTCTGGACACCCGCTATCTGGGCATGGACGCCGACGCCGTGGGCGGCGAGCCGGAGGAAGACCCGTCGAGCAGCGCCATCACCGGGGCCTATTTCGGCGTCTTCAACGACTATATCGCCAATACGCTGAACTTCCGCACCGACATGGATTATCGCCAGTCGGCGCGCGGCCTGCCGGGGTTCAACTGGAACTGGAGCCACCGCCCGCCAGTGGGCGGTCCGCAGACCACGCCGAACACGGCGGTTGATCTGGCCACGACCATGCGGCGCAATCCGCACCTGAAGGTGCTGGCGCTGAACGGCTATTACGACGCCGCCACGCCCTTCTTCTCGACCGAGTTCGACCTGGCGCAGATGATGCTGGAGCCGCACCTGCGAGACAATCTGGAGTTCACCTATTATGAGGGCGGGCACATGATGTACACGAGCCGCAAGGCGCTTGAGGAACTGCACGTCGATCTGGCCAAGTTCTATGACGAGACCCAGAACGGCGGCGTGCGCTGACGTTTCGGCGGTAAAGAAAAAGGCCCCGGTCGCGAGACCGGGGCCTTTGTCGTTTCAGGCGCTGAAAGCTCAGGCGGCTTCCAGCTGTCCGCAGATGAAGGCTTCCTCGCCTGCATTCAGCAGGGCGGCCAGGACCGGCTCGGCGTTTTCCGGCGAGACGATCAGCATGAAGCCGACGCCGCAGTTGAAGGTGCGGCGCAGTTCGTGATCAGAAATGCCGCCGACAACGCCCAGCCATTCGAAGACCGGGGGCAGGGACCAGGCGTTCCAGTCGAAGGCGGCCTGCAGGCCCTCGGCGATGCAGCGCGGCGGGTTTTCGATCAGGCCGCCGCCCGTGATGTGGGCCGCGCCCTTGATCAGGCCGGCCTTCATCAGCGGCAGGATCGGCTTCACATAGATGCGGGTCGGCTCCATCAGGGCCTGGGCCAGGGTGCAGTCCTTGGCGAAGGGGGCGTCGTCGCCCCAGGCCAGGCCGGACTTCTCGACCACCTTGCGGATCAGCGAATAGCCGTTCGAGTGCGGACCCGAGGAGGCCAGACCGATGATGATGTCGCCAGCCTTCTGTTGATCCAGATAGGGCAGGACCTGACCGCGCTCGACGGCGCCGACCGAGAAGCCGGCCAGATCATAGTCGCCGCCCGAATACATGCCCGGCATTTCGGCCGTCTCGCCGCCGACCAGGGCGCTGCCCGACTGACGGCAGCCCTCGGCGATGCCGGCGACGACGCGGCGCGCGGCGTCCACGTCCAGCTTGCCGGTGGCGTAGTAGTCCAGGAACATCAGCGGCTCGGCGCCCTGCGCCAGCAGGTCGTTGACGCACATGGCGACCAGATCGACGCCCACGCCGTCATGACGGCCGGTTTCGATAGCGATCTTCAGCTTGGTGCCGACGCCGTCCGTGGTGGTGACGATCAGCGGGTCTTCAAAACCGGCGGCCTTCAGGTCGAACAGGGCGCCGAATCCGCCCAGCGAAGCCTCGGCGCCAGGGCGGCGAGTCGACTTGGCCAGCGGCTTGATAGCATCGACCAACATTTCTCCGGCGTCGATATCCACGCCTGCATCGGCGTAGGTAAGGCCGTTTTTCAGGGCTTCAGGGGTGTCGCTCATCGGTCACGGCTCGAAATCGGGGGCGAAAATCTGTCGCGGCGCTCTTGCCACAACGGCGTCGCGCGGGGCTATAGCATCGGAATGACGCCAATCACCACCAATGACGCGCTAATCGAGTTCTGTGAACGTCTGGCCAAGGCCCCGTTCATCACGGTCGATACCGAATTCATGCGCGAGACGACCTACTGGCCCAAGCTTTGCCTGATCCAGGCCGCTTCGCCGACGGACGCCGCCATCATCGATCCGATGGCCGAGGATCTGAACCTGGAGCCCTTCCTCGCCCTGCTGCGCGACGAATCGATCATCAAGGTCTTCCACGCCGCCCGCCAGGACGTCGAAATCTTCAACCGCTTGGGCGCCATGCCCAAGCCCATGTTCGACACCCAGGTCGCGGCCATGGCCGCCGGCTTCGGCGATCAGGTCAGCTATGAGCAGCTGGTGCGCCAGATGCTGCGTCAGGAACTGGACAAGGGCAGCCGCTTCACCGACTGGGCGCGCCGTCCGCTGTCGGAGGCGCAGCTGGTCTATGCCCTGGGCGACGTGACCCACCTGGCCGCGCTCTATCCCAAGCTGCGCGACCGGCTTCAGAAGGAAGGTCGTCTGGACTGGGTCATGTCCGAAATGGGCGCCCTGACCGATCCGGCCCTCTATGACACCACGCCCGAGAATGCGTGGAAGCGCCTGAAGCCCAAGAAGTTCAGCGCCAAATACCTGGCCGCCTTTGTCGCCACCGCCGTCTGGCGCGAGCGCGCGGCCCAGGAACGCGATCAGCCGCGCGGCCGCATCCTCAAGGACGAGGGCATCGACGAGATCGCGGTTCAGGCCCCGACCGACCCTGAGGCCTTCAACCGCCTGCGTTCGGTGCCCAAGGGCTTTGGCGGTTCGCGCCTGGGTCTGGAACTGGCCGCTGAACTGAAGCGCGTCCTGGCTGACCCGGAAGCCCATGCGCCCAAGCTGGAGCGCCCGGCGCACAGCCAGCCAGCCCCGCCGTCGGTGGTGGAACTGCTGAAGGTGCTGCTGAAGGCCAAGAGCGACAACGCCGGCGTGGCCACCAAGCTGATCGCCAACGTCGCCGATCTGGAAAAGATCGCCAATGACGACAACGCCGACGTCGAGGCCATGAAGGGCTGGCGCCGCCAGCTGTTCGGCGACGACGCCCTGAAGCTCAAGAAGGGCGAGATCGCCCTGGTTCTGAACGGCTCGCGCGTCGAAGTCGTCGAAATCGAAGGCTAGTCGGGATTATGCTGGCGGTGACGCCGGCTCCCACAGCTCGATCGGATTGCCCTCGGGATCGTGGATGCGCGCAAAGCGTCCGATCTCGGGGGTTGCGTCCCATTCCGGCTTGGTGATGACCTCGATCCCGGCGGCTTTCAGCGAGGCGATCAGGTCGTCCAGCCCCTCGACCCGCAGGTTCAGCATCCAGCGGTGGTCGGCGGCGAAATAGTCGCTGTCTTCCTTGAACGGCGCGAAGACGGTCGGTCCGGCCTGCTGGTTCCAGATCCAGACGTTTTCCGGCGCCCCGACGCCGAGGTGGGTCAGATACCAGTCGGCCAGGGCCTTGGTGTCTCTGGAGCGGAAGAAGAAGCCGCCGATTCCGGTCACGGGCATGGATCGTTCCTCTAGATTCTCAGCGTCAGGTTCATGGCCTCGGCCAGGGCCTTGGCGCGACGGCGGGTCTGTTCCCCCAGAAGCATGTCGGCATAGCCCTCGGCCGCCGTGATGCGCAGCGCGCCTTTTTCGACGGTGGCGGCGGCGTTGGCCAGCAGTTGCGGCGAGCGACCCGACAGGTCGCAGGCCAGTCGCATGGCCAGGCCCAGGGCGCGGGCGCGTTTCTGGCCGGCTGGGGGCAACAGGCGGTCCACCACGTTCGGCGACGGCGTCTTGGCCTCGCCGCCATAGCGGGCGTTCATGGCGACGGCGAGGAAGGCGCGCTCGGCGTGGGTCTGGCCCGGAATGGGCGAGCGCAGCACCTGATCGAAGACCAGATCGACGCGGTGGTCGGGGTGCAGCCGCGCGCCGAGGTCGGCCAGACGACAGACCGAGGCGGTCAGCAGGGCGTCGCGCTCCTCGCCGAAGGCCTCGGGCATGGCCGAGACGACCGGCTGCAGCCAGCCGTCCAGCGCGCGGGGCAGGGCGGGGTCAACGCCCTGACGTCCGCCCCAGGCGGAACAGCCGGCCAGCAGGGGATCGACCGCCGCCATCTCGGGCGACAGGCCAGCGTAGAGCAGGCCCTCGCGCACGCCCCAGGCGGAGAAGGTGATGGATTTCAGGCTCAGGGCCTCGATCAGTCCGTCCAGCACCAGGGCGGCGTAGGGCAGGGTTTCCGCCCTGCGCTTTGATACGCCCGGCAGCTTCTCCAGCGAGGCCCTGGACTGACGCGCCACCAGACGGGCCAGGTCGCGCGCGTCGGCGGCGCTCATGGCGTATTCGTGGACGATCCGCAGCGGATGATCGGTCATGGCCATGTGCATCTGGGCCAGGCTGCGCCAGGCGCCGCCGACGGCGTGCAGATCGGTCGTGGCGTAGGCCTCGGCCACCGGAGCCAGCCGCTTGGCGATGCGCGAGCGCAGGCGGTCGACGTCGAACCCCTTGGGATCGGTCAGGGCGAAGGGGCCGAGCGGCAGGGTCACGCCCTTGTCCAGCGGCCGGTTGCGGCCGCCGTTGCCGATGCGGGTCAGCTCCAGGCTGGCGCCGCCCATGTCGGCGGCCACGCCGCGTGATGCCGGCGCGCCGGCCAGGACGCCGAGCGCCGAATATCGGGCTTCTTCCTCGCCGCTGAGGACGCGGACCTGCAGACCGGTTTCGGCGGCGACCCGAGCGCAGAACCCGGCGCCGTCCTCGGCTTCTCGCACAGCGGCGGTGGCGGCGATGATGGTCTGGTCCGGCTGGACCCCTTCGATGACGGCGGCGAAGCGGCGCAGCGCCGTCATGGCCGAGACGACGCCGGGCACAGACAGACGCTTGGTCGTGGCCAGATCACGGCCCAGACCGGCCAGGACCTTTTCGTTGAACATGGTCCAGACGGCCCGGCCTTCCAGCCGATAAAGCACCAGACGCACCGAGTTGGAGCCGATGTCGATGACGGCGATCTGACGCGACGGATATTCGGCCTCGACGCCCATCAGCGGCGCTTCCGGGCCTTGAGCCCTGCATAGGACAGGGCGCCGGGCAGGGTCTTCACCTTGCGGCCGCGGCCCGACAGGCTGGGATTGGTCATGAAATACTTGTGGGCCGAGAAGGGACGTTCAGGACCGGAGGGCGTGACGCGGTGATAGGTTCCGTCAGCAGCCAGGGTCCAGCTCTGGGCGTCGTCCTTCAGGTTGGCGACCATGATCTGATCCAGCACCTGATCGTGGACCGTGGCGTTCAGGATCGGCGTCATCAGTTCGACCCGGCGGTCCAGATTGCGCGGCATCCAGTCGGCGGACGAGATGTAGAGGCGGGCCTTGTTGCTGGGCAGGTCGTGGCCGTTGGCGAAGGCGATGATGCGGCTGTGCTCCAGGAAGCGGCCGACGATCGACTTGACCCGGATGTTCTCTGACAGGCCCGGCACGCCGGGGCGCAGGCAGCAGATGCCGCGAATGACCAGTTCGATGCGCACGCCCCACTGACTGGCGCGATACAGGGCGTCAATGATCTCGGGATCGACCAGGGCGTTCATCTTGGCCCAGATGGCGGCGGGCTTGCCCTTGGCGGCGGCTGACATCTCCTTGCCGATCATTTCCAGCAGGGAGGTTTTCATGTTCAGCGGCGAAACGACCAGGGCTTCCAGCTCGTCGGGCTCGGCGTAGCCGGTGATGTAGTTGAACACCCGCGTCGCATCCTGGCCCAGGACCGGGTTGCAGGTGAACAGGCTGAGGTCAGTGTAGATCTTGGCCGTGGTCGGGTGATAGTTGCCGGTGCCGAAGTGGCAGTAGGTGCGCAAGGCGTCGCCCTCGCGCCGCACCACGACGCTCAGCTTGGCGTGGGTCTTGTACTCGACGAAGCCGAAGACGACGTGGACGCCGGCCCGTTCCATCTGCCGCGCCCAGCGCAGGTTGGCCTCTTCGTCAAAACGCGCCTTCAGTTCGATCAAGGCGGTGACGTTCTTGCCGTTTTCGGCCGCCTCGATCAGGGCCGCGACGATGGGGCTGTCCTTGGAGGTGCGATACAGGGTCTGCTTGATGGCGATGACGTTCGGATCGCGGGCCGCCTGACGCAGGAACTGGACCACCACGTCGAAGCTTTCGAACGGGTGGTGGATCAGCATGTCCTTTTCGCGAACGGCCGCGAAGATGTCGCCGCCGTTGTCGCGCACCCGCTCGGGATAGCGCGGCTCATAGCCCTTGAACTTCAGGTCCGGGTGGCCGCCGGGGATCAGTTCGGCCAGCTGCGCCAGACCCAACATCCCCTCGACCAGAACCACGTCCTGCGGCTGGGCGTGCAGTTCGGCGATGATGAAGTTGCGCAGGTCCTCGGGCATCGACGCCTGGATCTTGATGCGGACGACCGAGCCCATGCGGCGCTGCTTCAACGCTTCCTCGAACTCCATGACCAGGTCCTCGGCCTCTTCCTCGATCTCGATGTCCGAGTCGCGGATCAGGCGGAACAGGCCCTTTTCCAGGATTTCGCACCCCGGGAAGAGGTGGTCGATGAAGAGCAGCAGCAGGTTTTCCAGCGAGACGAAGCGCTTGCGGCCCGGCGCCGAGCGCCCGTCCGTCGCCAGGGCCCAGAAGCGACGCACCTGGGTCGGCACCGGCACCAGGGCGTAGAGGACGCGGTTGTCGCTGTTGCGGCGCAGCTTCAGCGCCAGCGAGAAGCCCAGGTTGGGCAGGAAGGGGAAGGGGTGGGCCGGATCGATCGCCATCGGCGTCAGCACGGCGAACAACTGGCTGAGGAACTCGGGCTCCAACCGTTCGCGTTCGGTGCGGGTGATCTTTGAGCCTTCGACCACCTCGATCCCGGCGGCGGCCATTTCCTTGCGCAGGACGCGCCAGCGGCGCTGCTGTTCGGCCATCAGGCCCCCGGCGGCGGCGTTGACCTGTTCCAGCTGTTCGGCGGGCGTCAGACCGTCGGGCGAGACGACGCGGACACGCTCGCGCACCTGACCCTTCAGGCCCGCCACGCGGGTCATGAAGAACTCATCGAGGTTGTTGGCCGAGATTGACAGGAAGCGGACCCGCTCCAGCAGCGGATGGCCTTCGTTGGCGGCTTCCTCCAGCACGCGCCCATTGAAGGCCAGCCACGACAGCTCGCGGTTGATGAAGCGCTCGGGCGAGGTCATCAGGGCCTCGGACAGCTCCAGCTGCGGGGCGCGCGAGGAAGGGACTTCCTCACCGGTGGTGTCGACGGCGATGGGCGCGATTTCAGTCATTTGAGTGTTGTCGCGCGGGCCTGTGACGGCTGCAACCGCGATGTGGCGTTATCCGTCAGACATCTCGTCGCTGTCGCCCAGGACCTGGCGGGCCAGAACACGGGTGACCGGCCGGTGATAGGCGTCCAACTGGTCGACGATGCGTTCGACCGCGTCGGCCGAGCGATCGATGCGGCGGGCCAGATAGTCGATGACCTCGTCGCCCGGCGTGATGTTGCGAGTGGCGAAGGCGCGCTTCAGCATGGCTCCCAGCACGACGTCATCGGGCGCTTCGATGCCCACGGTGCGGATGGCGTTCAAGCGCGAGCGCAGGTCGGGCAGGTCGCAGGCCCAGGCCGCCGGTGGATCGCGCGACACCAGCAGCAGGGCGCCGCCGCCCGACTGCGTCAGGTTGATCAGGTGGAACAGGCTCTCGTCGTCTGCGTCCTGGGCGCGATCCAGCAGGACGATCTGGCCCTCGAGCTCCAGCGGATCGACCAGGGCGGCCTCGGCCCCGTGCAGGGCGACGGCGCCCGTGCGCTCGACCCAGGCGGCGGCCAGGTGGCTCTTGCCGCTGCCCGGCGGACCGAAGATCGACAGGACCGAACCGGCCATTTCGGGCCAGGTCGCCAGCACCGAGGTCGCGGCCGCATTGGATTCGGACACCACGAAATCAGCCGCGCGTTGCGACGCCTCCTGCCGCAGGGGCAGGCGCAGTTGCCGGATGTCGGAACCGAGTGCGGTCATCGGGAGACCATAGCAGAGGCCGCCGGATGCGCTGTGGGCAGGTTCCCGGCGGCGGTGGACAACCGTGAGACGCTGTGGATTTAGCCGCCAGCCTTGACTTTCCGGGGCGATGATGGGCCTTTCGCCCCTCCTAATTCACGCTGTTCTACAGCCGTTTTCAGACGATATCCGATCATGCACGCCTATCGCACCCATACCTGCGGCGCCCTCCGTTCGACGGATGCGGGCGCGAATGTTCGTCTGTCGGGCTGGGTCCATCGCAAGCGCGACCACGGCGGCCTGCTGTTCATCGACCTGCGCGACCACTACGGCCTGACCCAACTGGTGCTGCACCCGGAGACGCCGGGCTTTGAAGCTGTCGAGCGTCTGCGCGCTGAAAGCGTCATCAAGATTGACGGCGAAGTGGTCAGCCGCTCGGCGGAAACCACCAACGCCAACCTGCCGACCGGCGAGATCGAAGTCCGCGTCCTGTCGGTCGAGGTCCTGTCGGAAGCCGCCGAGCTGCCGCTGCCGGTCTTTGGCGAGCCGGAATACCCGGAAGAGATTCGCCTCAAGAACCGCTTCCTCGACCTGCGCCGCGAAACCCTGCACAAGAACATCGTCCTGCGCTCCAAGGTGATCCATTCGATCCGCCAGCGCATGGTCGAGCAGGGCTTCCTTGAGTATCAGACCCCGATCCTGACGGCGTCGTCGCCGGAAGGCGCGCGCGACTTCCTGGTGCCGTCGCGCATGCACCCGGGCAAGTTCTACGCCCTGCCGCAGGCTCCGCAGCAGTTCAAGCAACTGCTGATGGTGTCGGGCTTCGACCGCTACTTCCAGATCGCGCCCTGCTTCCGCGACGAAGACCTGCGCGCCGACCGTTCGCTGGAATTCTACCAGCTCGACGTCGAGATGAGCTTCGTCACCCAGGAAGACGTTTTCGCCGCCATCGAGCCGCTGATGAACGGCGTCTTCAACGAATTCGGCGAAGGCAAGCCGGTGTCGCCTATCGACGGCGTCCACACCTTCACCAACGACTTCGGCGACACGTTCGAGCACAAGGGCTTTGAGCGCCTGACCTATGCCCAGTCGATGAAGTGGTACGGCTCGGACAAGCCGGACCTGCGCAACCCGATCAAGATGCAGGACGTCTCGGACCACTTCCGTGACGGCGGCTTCGGCCTGTTCGCCAAGATCCTCGGCGCTGACGCCAAGAACGCCGTCTGGGCCATCCCGGCGCCGACCGGCGGTTCGCGCGCCTTCTGCGACCGCATGAACTCCTGGGCGCAGGGCGAGGGCCAGCCGGGTCTGGGCTACATCTTCTGGTCGGACGATCAGCAGGCCTGGGGCGGTCCTATCGCCAAGAACCTGGGCCAGGAGCCGACCGAGGCCCTGATGACCTCGCTGGGGCTGGGCAAGGGCGACGCCGCCTTCTTCACCGCCGGCGACCCCGCCGTCTTCGCCAAGTTCGCCGGTCTGGCTCGCACCCGCGTCGGCACAGAGCTGAAGCTGGTCGACGAGGAGCAGTTCAAATTCTGCTGGATCGTCGACTTCCCGATGTTCGAATGGTCGGAAGAAGAGAAGAAGGTCGATTTCAGCCACAACCCCTTCTCGATGCCGCAGGGCGGCATGGAGGCCCTGGAGACCCAGGACCCGCTGACCATCCGCGCCTATCAGTATGACATCGTCTGCAACGGCTATGAGCTGTGCTCGGGCGCGATCCGGAACCACAAGGCCGAGATCATGCTGAAGGCCTTCGAGATCGCCGGCTACGACGCCTCGGTGGTCGAGGAGCAGTTCGGCGGCATGCTGAACGCCTTCCGCTTCGGCGCCCCGCCGCACGGCGGTCTGGCCCCCGGCATCGACCGTATCGTCATGCTGCTGGCCAACCAGACGGCCATCCGCGAAGTCATCGCCTTCCCGCTGAACCAGCAGGGTCAGGACCTGCTGATGAGCGCGCCGGCCGAGGCGGCCGACAAGCAACTGAAGGAACTGTCGATCCGCACGGCCCTGCCGCTCAAGTAGGCGGCGACCGTCAGTTGAATTGGAAAGGGCGGCCTTCGCGGGCCGCCCTTTTTCTTTGGGGGTCTAAGGGGCTAGTGGCCCGAGGCGACGACCAGATTGCGTTGGCGCGGCGGTACCGGCGGCGCAGGAGGGGTCGGAGGTGTCCGAATGACGCGGATGCCGCCGCCGCCGCACGACCGCACGGTCAGGCCGTTAGGCAGGCGGGTCGCACCGTCGCCGCAGGCGTCGTGCACCTGATCCTGGGTCAAACCGCGGGCGTTGGACAGGTCGGCGCCGCGAATATCGGTTCGCCGCATCGAGGCGCCCGAGAAGTTCGCACCGTCAAAACTGGCGCCGGTCAGACGGGCGCTGTCTAGCGAGGCTTCGCGGAACGAAGCCCGGTCGAACACCCCGTTGGACAGGTTGGAGGCGTTGATCTCAGCGCTGGTGAAGTCGGCGCCCGTGGCGCGAACATTGGCCAGGGTGGCGCCAAACATCTCGCTGCTGTTGAAGCGGGTGCGCACCAGGACGGCGCGATTGAAGTTGACGCCGTTCAGCTCCGCCGAGGACAGGTTGGCGTCCTGGAGGTTGGTCTGGATCAGGTTGGCGCCTGTGGCCTCGGCGCCGGTCAGATTGGCGCTGGCGAAGGTGCTGCCCTGGAAGTTGGCGCCGACCATTTCGACGCCGCGCATGTCGGCGCGGCTGAAGTCACTGCCCGCGAAGTTGGAGCCGATCAGTTCGGCGCCGCGCAGGGTGGCGCCGACCAGGGTGGCGTTGGTGAAACTGGCCCCGGTAAAGGTGGCGCCCGACAGATCGCGGCCGGACAGTTCGCAGCGGTTGCAACTGCCGCCGAGTGAAACCATGCGGGCGACGTCGCGGTCCTGCATCTGCGACAGGCTGACCACGCCGGCGAAGGCGGGGGCGGCGACCAGCGCGCCGGTGAGGGCAGCGGCTGCTGGAGCCAGGCGACGGAGAAGGACGAGCGGGCGTTTCATCACGCTACCTAGATGCGCCCATCGCTCGAAAAACCCTACTTAAATCGTGGTAACGATGGGGGCTCTCAACAGGCGGGAATGCGCAGGCCTGACGGCAGGACGGTGGCGTCGTCGCCGCAGGCCTGGTTCAGTTGGCCTTGCGTCAGGCCGATGGCACGCGCCAGCTGGGCGCCGGACAGGTTGGTCCCGCTGAGCTTGGCGCCCGACATGGTGGAGCCGTCCAGATAGGCGCCGACGAAGCTGGCGTTGGTCAGGTCCGCCCCGGCGAAGTTCGAGCCGGAGAAGACGCCGCCATAGGCTTCGACGTCGCGCATGTCGGCGCGCGAGAAGCGGGTGCGGTTCATCACCGTCAGGCTGAGGTCGGCTTGACGCAGGCGGGCGCCGGCCAGATTGAGACCGCGCACCTCCATGCCTGAAAAATCGCCCTGGAACAGATTGCAGCCGGGGCAGCTGGCGCCGCCGCGCACGCGGCTGATTTGCGAGGCGTTCTGGGCGACGGCGGGCAGGGCCGTAGCGGCGACCAGCGAGGCGACGAGTGCGATTGCGAGACGGTTCATGCGAAGGCTCCGGGATTTGAAGCCATCTCAGCAAGAAGCGGGCCGAAAGCGAGTCCCGCCTAGCCCTGCATCTGCGGCGCGGCCCCGCATGTGTCGCAAATCCAACCTCCGCCGCGATTCTGCAGGCTGAAGTCGCCGCAGGCGGGACAGGCGACGGCCTCGGTCGGGAGCGTGTCGCGGGGCGCCTCGGACTTGCGTCCAAATGGGACGACGACGAGATTGTCGGGCGCGGCTCCGCGCGCGAAGCCTTTGGAAATGAACCGGGCGGCGGGCACGGGCTCGGCGTCGTTCGTGGCCACGCCCAGGCCATCGGGATTGCCCTCGGGCTCAGCGTTGGCCAGTTCCTGACGCTCCAGATAGGAGACGCCCAGCTCGCGGAAGATATAGTCGAGAATGGAGGTCGCGGACCGGATTGAATCGTTGCCGGTCACGCGTCCGGCGGGCTCGAACCGGGTGAAGACGAAGGCGTCGACGAACTCGTCCAGCGGCACGCCGTATTGCAGGCCGATCGAGATGGCGATGGCGAAGTTGTTCATCAGGCTGCGGAAGGCGGCGCCTTCCTTGTGCATGTCGATGAAGATTTCGCCCAGTTCACCGTCTTCGTACTCGCCGGTGTGGATATAGACCTTGTGGCCGCCCACAGCCGCCTTCTGGATATAGCCCTTGCGGCGGTCAGGCAGCTTACGGCGGGTGCGGTCGCGCTCGATGACCTTCTCGATCACGCGTTCGACCGCCTTGGATTCCGGCTCGGCGCGGCGCTGAACGGGGGCGTCGGCCTCGGGCAGGTCCAGGTGGAAATCGGCAGGCGGGGCTGCGCGGCGCATGACGACGGCGCGGCGACCGTCACGGGCGGCCTGACCCAGGGTGCGGGCGGCCTGAAGCGAACCGAAACGCCAGTCGATCAGGTCGGGCGAGGTGTCGGGCGCGTCGCTGAACGGCTCGATCGCGCGCCGCAGCTCAGCTTCGAAGGCGACGGGATCGGCGGCCAGCAAGTCACGCAGGGCCTCGGGTGCGGCCTCCCAGCCGGACAGCTCGGCGTGGCCGAAGGCATAGGTGCGCGCGGCCTCTATCGCACCGGCGTCAAAGCCGAGCCGTGGCAGAAGGTCCGCGCCATCCTCAACTGACAGGCCCAGAACATCGCCGATGAAGCCCGCGTCCAGCACAGGCGGAGCGAAGACCGCCGGCAGTTGGTCCGTTTGACCCAGGGCGAGCTCGACGGCCTCTAGCTCTACGTCGGTGAAGCCCAGGTCGCGAAGGGCCGAATGGTTGACGCCGGGCGCGCCGACCAGGGTGCGACGACCGAACAGGCGGCGCTCGGCGCTCTCAACGTCGCCGCCGGCGCGGACGATGGCGCGGGACAGAGAAGGGCGCAGGCGACGCTCGGTTTCGCCGTCCTCGGTCTGGAAAAGGTCAGTGGCGGCGAATGGCGAGGCGCCGAGGCGCAGTTCCAGCTCAGGATCTCGCACGAACAGGCTGATGGCGGCATGGCGACGGCCGCAGCGTTTCAGGGCCTTGGTATCCTGACCGCGCTGGACAGTGGCGTCGACGACTTCATCGCTGGCGGCGTCCCATTCGGCGCAGCGGCCGAGCAGGGCGGCGAGATCGGTCGAGGCGGCGCTGGCCGCGGCTGAAACGCACGCGCCGGCTGAAGCGGCAAGGGCGGTCGGGCTCTCAGCGTTGGCCGCGATGGTCCAGTCGGCCAGGCCGGACAAACCCAGGGCGATGGGGCGGACGGCGTCGCGCCTTGGCGAGCTGGCGCTGATGGCGGTCTCGATCTCCAGCGCCACGACCCAGAGCCGGGTCAGATCGTCCAGAGCCTCGTTGAAATGCTCACCTGCGACAGCGGCCAGGGCCGGCAGGTTCAGGGCGACGCGGGCTTCAAGGACGCTGTCGGTGAGGGTTTCGGCGTCGCGTGGCGTAAAGGTCAGCGCCAGGTCACCTTCCAGCGCGGCCGCGGCCACGGCCAGGGCTTCGGGACCGCCTGAGGCGATGGCGTCGCGTGGAGCCAGGACGGGCGTCAGAACGTGGGTGGCTGGTGCGGCCAGGGCGACTGTCTGGATTTCGCCCTCGACGGCGCGAATGATATCGGCGTCGCTCGCGCCGCAGCGGCGGGCGATCAGGGCGGCGCGGGCCAAGGCTGGATTGGCGACGGGGTCGGCGCAAGCCTCTCGCGGGCCTTCGCAGCGGTCCACGGCGTTGGCGACGCCCTTCAATGCATCAGCCAGGGCCTCGGCGGCGCGTCCCGCCAGACGCTCGCCCCGTCGGGCGGCGGTCAGATCCGCCAGGCTTCGCGCAGCGCCGGGTTCGATCAGAGACAGGCAGGTCGGAACGGAGGAAGGGGTCTGGCGGGTCTGGGGCGCGGCCAGGCCGAGCAGCAGCGAGGCCCACAGTTCGTCTGTGAAGATTTCGACCTCTTCGGCGCTGTCGAACAGGCCCAGCTCATGACCCCAGGCCCCAAGGCGATGGGCCCAGTTGTCAGCGGCTCCGCCCAGCCAGGCGGCGTGATCTTCGTCCAGAGCGACGGCGCTTGCCGGCAGGTCTGTCGGCAAGCTCTGGGCCCAGTCCAGCCAGGCCTCCACACGGGCGTCCGACCAGTCGGCGGGCGCCAGCGTCGGCGTCATGGCGCCGGGGCGTTCGATCAGGCGAGGGTCCAGCGCCACGGTGGCGGCCAGGGGAGCGAAACGGGGCTTGATGCGCATCAGACGTCTCCGCGCGTGTCCTGATCGCGACATTAACGACGCCTCAGAAGGCGTTTCAATAAATCTTGGGTCCATGCGACGGGTTACCCCCAAGATGTTGATGTCGGGCGGCGGCGCTCTATGCCGCTCTCGGGCTGGACGCGGGCGGCTGCGGTTTCTATGATCACGCCGCGTCGCCGGACCTCCCCGGGCGACGGGATTCGAGTAGGTTCGACGACGTGCTGAGCAAGATCTTCACCTGGTGGAACGGCGCCACGATCGGCACCCTGTTCACCGTCGGCAAACGCGGCCAGTTGGTCGGCACGGACGAATTCGGCAACCGCTATTACCAGTCGCGCGATAACGTCAGCTATGACGGGCGCAAGCGCCGCTGGGTCATCTATGACGGCTATGCCGAGGCGTCGAAGGTTCCGCCGGAATGGCAGGGCTGGCTGCGCTACACCTATGACGAGACCCCGGTCGAGAAGCCGCTGCCGCGTCGCGCCTGGGAAAAGGAACACTTGCCGAACCTGACCGGCACGCCGATGGCGTGGCGTCCGCAGGGTTCGCTGGCCAATGAGGGCAAGCGCCCCGCCGCCACCGGCGACTATCAGGCCTGGAGCCCGGAATGACCCTGCGCCGCCTCCTGCTTGTCGGCGTGGCGGCAGCGGGACTGGCGGTCGCGGGCGCCGGCATGGCCAACGCCCTGATGGATTTGCCGCAGGACGCCGTGCCGGTTCAGGATCCGGTCGGCGATCTGCTACGGGACACCAACCGCACCCCTCTTCAGAACCCGCAGGCGACGCCTTCGGCGCCTTCGGTTCAGGGGCCGGCGTCCTCGACGGCCACGACGGCTGCACCCGGCACGCCGGTTGTTGTCGTGACGCCCGAGGCCGAGATCGCCGCCGTGCAGGAAGACATCCCGCCTGAAGCCGAGGCTGAAGCGCCCAAACCGGCAGCTGAGCCAGTCGCCACGCCGGGGCGTCGTCAGCGTCGGCCGGTCGCCATCGTTCAGGCCATCGACAAGGTCACTGCCGAATCCATGCGGTTCGAGGTCGAGGTGGGCGGCCGTCCGGTGCGCTTCAACAAGACCCTGATCTTCAGCGCTCGGGCTTGCGAGGTCTCGGCGTCCGACGAACAGACCGAGGACGCCATCGCCTATCTGGAAGTCGGGGTTCAGCCGCGCGGGATCGCCGTGCCGACCGAGGCGCGTCAGATCTTCAAGGGCTGGATGTTCGCCTCATCGCCGGGCGTCAGCGGCCTGCAACACCCGATCTACGACGCCTGGGTGGTCGGCTGTAAGGCATAGGCTACGGCCTCCGCCCCTGTCAGGGGCGCGGAAAGGGCCGACTTGTCAGGCGTCAGGCGCAGGGCGGGCTTCAGCAGCCGCAGATAGGCCGCCTGCGGCGTCTCGACCGCGCCGAACTGACTGAGGTGCTCGGTCAGGAACTGGGCGTCCAGCAAGCTCCAGCCGCCCTTTCGCAGCCGCGCCACCAAGTGGACCAGAGCGACCTTTGATGCATCGCGCTCCCGGCTAAACATGCTCTCGCCGAAGAAGGCGCCGCCCAGCGTCACGCCATAGAGACCGCCGACCAGAAACTCGTCCCGCCAGCACTCGAGGCTGTGGGCGTGGCCGCGTGCGTGCAGTTCCAGATAGAGGCGGCGGATCGGATCATTGATCCAGGTGTCCTCGCGCCCCGGCATGGACGCGGCGCAGGCGCCCAGCACGGCGGCGAAGGCCGTGTCCACGCGCACCTGAAAGGGCTCGCCCCGGACGGTGCGGCGCAGGCGCGTGGGGATGTGGAAGCGATCCAGCGGCACGACGCCCCGCTGGTCCGGCTCGACCAGAAAGACGCGCGGATCGTCGCGCGCCTCGGCCATGGGAAAGACGCCGCGAGCGTAGCAGGCCAGCAACTCCTCGGGTCCGAAGACGCTGGAGGGGCTGCTGGCGCTGAACTCGGGTTCGTCCAAGAGGGGTTAGGCCTTGGCCTTCTGGGCGGCGGCCCATTTCTCCAGCCAGTGGATGTCGTAGTCGCCCGACAGAATATCGGGCTCCTGCAACAGCTTCTGGAACAGGGGGATGGTGGTGTCGACGCCGCCGATGACCATTTCACCCAGGCTGCGCTTGAGGCGAGCCAGGGCTTCCTCGCGGTCACGACCGTGGACGATCAGCTTGCCGATCAGGCTGTCGTAGTAGGGCGGGATCGAATAGCCGGCGTAGATGGCGCTATCCAGACGCACGCCCAGGCCGCCCGGGGCGTGGAAGTCCGTGATCGTGCCCGGCGACGGGGTGAAGGTCTCGGCGTTCTCGGCATTGATCCGCACTTCGATGGAGTGACCCTCGAAGTGGATGTCGTCCTGCGTGAACGACAGCGGCAGGCCGGCGGCGATGCGGACCTGTTCGCGCACCAGATCGACGCCGGTGATCATTTCCGTGACCGGGTGTTCGACCTGCAGGCGGGTGTTCATCTCGATGAAGAAGAACTCTCCGTCTTCCCACAGGAACTCGATGGTGCCGACGCCCAGGTAGCCGATGGCGGCGATGGCCTTGTTGACCGTCTCGCCGATCTTCTTGCGACCCTCGGCCGACAGGGCGGGCGAGGGGGCCTCTTCCAGCACCTTCTGGTGGCGGCGTTGCAGCGAGCAGTCGCGTTCGCCCAGGTGGACGACGTTGCCGTGGCTGTCGGCGATGACCTGGATCTCGATGTGGCGCGGCTTCTGGAGGTAGCGCTCCATATAGACGGCGCCGTTGCCGAAGGCGGCCTTGGCCTCGGTCTGGGCCGTCTGGACGGCCTCGACCAAGTCGTCAGCGGTCAGGGCGACCTTCATGCCGCGACCGCCGCCGCCGGCGGCGGCCTTGACGATCAGGGGGAAGCCGATGGTCTTGGACGCCTCGATGGCGGCCTCGACGGTTTCGACCTCGCCGTCAGAGCCGGGGACGACGGGGATGCCCGCCTCCATGACCGTCTTCTTGGCGGTGATCTTGTCGCCCATGACCCGGATGTGCTCGGGCTTGGGACCGATGAAGGTCAGGCCGTGGGCCTCGATGATCTCAGCGAAGCGGGCGTTTTCCGACAGGAAGCCATAGCCCGGGTGGATCGCCTGGGCGCCGGTGATTTCGGCCGCCGCGATGATCTGCGGGATGTTCAGATAGGACTTGGCCGCCGGCGCGGGGCCGATGCAGACGCTTTCGTCGGCCAGGCGCACCCACATGGCGCCGCGGTCGGCTTCGGAGTGCACGGCGACGGTGGAGATGCCCATCTCCTTGCACGCCCGGTGGATGCGCAGGGCGATTTCGCCGCGGTTGGCGATCAGGACCTTGGTGAACATATCCGGTCTCAGGCTTCCAGCAGGACCAGGGCTTCGCCGAACTCGACCGGCTGGGCGTCGCCCACCAGGATTTCCGACACCACGCCGTCGCGCGGGGCCTGGATCGGGTTCATGGTCTTCATGGCTTCGACGATCAGCAGGGTCTGGCCCTTCTTGACCTTGTCGCCCGGCTTCACGAACTGCGGAGCTTCCGGCGAGGGCTGCAGGTAGGCGGTGCCGACCATCGGCGACTTCACCTCTTCGCCCTTGCGCGAGACGATGGTGGCCGGGTCCGACGGCATCGAGGCCGGAGCGGCGGCGGGCGCGGCGTGGGCGACCGGAGCCGGAGCGGCGGCGTACTGGATCGGCGCAGCGGCCGTCATGGTGACTTCACGGGCGACGCGGATACGCAGTTCGCCGCGCTCGACCTCGATTTCCGTCAGGTCGGTTTCGTTCAGGATGTCGGCCAGGCTGCGGATCAGGCCGGCGTCGATGCCTTCGTTCTTGTGCTTGTCGTCGGACATGGTGCGTCTCTCTTTAGATCTTGGGCGAACGAGCCCCGGCCGCCGCGCGTTCCCGCGCCAGCCGAAGGGCGGCCTTGACGGCCAGTTCGTAGCTGTGGGGGCCGAAGCCCGAAATGACGCCGGTCGCAACCAGCGAAACATAGGAATGACGCCGGAAATCCTCGCGCGCGGCAGGGCTCGACAGGTGGCATTCGACGACGGGCACGCTGAGCGTCTTCAACGCATCCAGCAGGGCCACCGAGGTATGGGTGAAGGCGGCGGGATTGATCACCAGGGCGCTGGCCTCGTTGCGCGCCTCATGGATCCAGTCGACAAGCTGGCCTTCGTGATTGGATTGCTTGAACACCACGCGCGCGCCCTCGGCCGCCGCCTCGCACATCGCCTGGACGTCGGCCAGGGTCTCGCGGCCATAGATGTCCGGCTCCCGAACCCCGAGAAGGTTCAGGTTGGGCCCGTTCAGGACATAGAGGGTGAGGGTTTCGGGCATTCGCTCGCAAAACAGGCGCGCCGTGTCCGCGCGGAATCGAGCGCGCGTTGTAGCTCAGGTGGCGCGCGGCGCAAAGCGGGTGGTTGAAAAGGTTGACGCTGGGGGAGGCGCGGGCAATCTCCATCAGACTCGTCGGATAGCGGCTACCAGGAGCAACTTTGCGTCTAAGGTATCGCGCAGTTTGATCGCACTTATGGTGTGCATGGGTATGAGAAGTAGAAGAATAAAGCCTGCGTATTTGACGAGCTTGGCGCTATACGGTGCATGGGGGGCAGCGACATATGTCTATCACTCTCTGTCTTCAGTTCGACCTGAGGGATTTAGAACATATGCTGTGAGCTTTGGTAGCGGGTGGCTTTATACCTCCTTCGTTCCCTTTATTGCTTTTTGGTCGGTCGTTCCTGTTACCGTTGGTGTTGCGGTGTTGTTCCTGTTTCGACCTTCATGGGAAGAGTAGCTGCGAACCAGAGGCCCAAAAGAACGTTTTGCACCGGTGCCGGCGCCAGCATATCTCCACGCCATTCGATGGAGGCTTGCCTCCTGCCTGCATCCTCTGGAGCGAACAGTTTGCGTATCGAAGTCAACGGCGAGGGGCGGGACACCGCCGCCACGACCATTCTGGGCCTGGTTCAGGAGTTGTCGCTGGACCCGAAGAAGGTGGCGGTCGAGCGCAATCTGGAGATCGTGCCGCGTTCGCTGCACGGGGAGACCGCGCTGGCGGAGGGCGACAGGATCGAGCTGGTGCAGTTCGTCGGGGGCGGCTGACGTCTCCCTAAAACCCCGCTCATCCCCGCGGAGGCGGGGACCCAGTTCTTTGGCGACAGACTTGACGGTCCAAGTGGGAGCATGGGGTTCTTACTGGGTCCCCGCCTCCGCGGGGATGAGCGGAAAGGGTGGGCGCGGTTATCAAATCCCGTGTCGACGCTTCCCCCCGGCGCATGGCGGCGCTAGGTCAGGGGCATGACCGATACAGCCCCCCGCACCGACAGCTGGACCGTCGCCGGCCGCACCTTCAACTCGCGCCTGATCGTGGGCACCGGCAAGTACCGGGACTATGCCCAGAACGCGGCGGCGGCCGAGGCTTCGGGCGCCGAGATCGTCACCGTGGCCGTGCGCCGGGTCAATCTGACCGATCCGAACCAGCCGGTGCTGACGGACTTCCTCGATCCCAAGAAATACACCTACCTGCCCAATACGGCGGGCTGCTTCACCGGCGAGGACGCGGTGCGGACCCTGCGTCTGGCGCGCGAGGCGGGCGGCTGGACCCTGGTCAAGCTGGAGGTCCTGTCCGACCAGCGCACCCTGTTCCCGGACATGGAAGAAACCCTGCGGTCGCTGAAGCTGCTTACGGCCGAGGGTTTCGAGGTCATGGTCTATTGCACCGACGATCCCGTCTATGCGCGTAAGCTGGAAGACGCAGGCGCCGTGGCCATCATGCCGCTGGGCGCGCCGATCGGCTCGGGCCTGGGGGTGCAGAACCCCATCAATATCCGTCTGATCGTCGAGCAGTCCAAGGTGCCGGTCCTGGTCGATGCGGGCGTCGGCACGGCTTCGGACGCCGCCATCGCCATGGAGCTGGGCTGCGACGGCGTGCTGATGAATACCGCCATCGCCGAGGCGCGCGATCCGATCCTGATGGCCAGCGCCATGAAGCACGCGGTCATCGCGGGGCGGGAATCCTATCTGGCCGGACGGATGAAGAAGCGCTTCTACGCCGATCCGTCCTCGCCGCTGGCGGGTCTGATCTAGCGTATTGCGACGCTGAGGCCGCTTGCGGCCTCGTTGTCTGGCGCGCACTCTTCCGGCGACTGAGGGAGAGGGTGCGATGCGTTTCGGATTGATGGCCTGTACGGCCGTGGCGGCCTGCATGATCGGGCCGATGGCGGTGGCGGACGCGACGGCGGACAAGGCGGTGCGCGACCTGCTGGACCAGCCGCAGGTCTGCGGGCCGGGCGGCTCGTCCATCGAGGCCATCCCGACCAACGACATCGTCATGGTCGAAGGCTTTGGTAGCGGCGGCTTCAAGGTCGATACCGCTAGTCCTGAAGCCCAGGCCTGGTTCGACCACGGCGTGCGGCTGCGCTGGGCCTTCGAGCATACCGAATCGGTGCGGGCTTTCCGCAAGGCGCGGGCGCTGGATCCGTCGTGCGGGATGTGCGCCTGGGGCGAGGCCTGGGCCATCGGCCCCAACCTGAACGGCGGCGGTCAGGACAAGGCCTCCATCGACGCCGCCCGCACGGCCGCCCGCGAGGCGCGCCGTCTGGCCCGCGACGCCACGCCGGTTCAGCGTCAGATGATCGATGCTCTGATCCAACGCTATTCCGGCGGGGACAAGAGCCGCGCTGACCGCTTCGCCCAGCGCATGGACCGGATCGCGCGCCAGAACCCGGACGACGTCGCCATCGCCAACATCACCGCTGACGCCTGGCTTCTGGCCGCCGATGAATGGTGGGACGACGACGGCAAGGCCGCCGATCCGGCCATTCCGCGCGCCATGGGCCTGCTGAAACACGCCTTGGCGAAGGACCCCAATGATCCGGGCGCGATCCACCTCTATATCCACCTGACCGAGTGGTCGGACGATCCGCACAAGGCCATTCCCTATGGCGAGAGGCTGGCCCTGCTGGCCCCGGCGGCCAGCCATCTGGTGCATATGCCGTCGCATACCTATTACCGGGTCGGGCGCTATCGGGACGCGATGATGTCCAACGTCAACGCCGTGGCGCTGGACCGGCGCTATGACGCCCTGGCCAGGCCGCCGGGCGGGGTGCCGGCGATGCGGCTGCACGCCCACAACATCCACTTCGGCATGGGCGGCGCCCTGATGGCCGGGGGCGGCGAGGAGGGGCTGAAGCTCGCTGACTGGTTCCTGAGCACCTATCCGAACATCGGCGCCCAGGAATACTGGCGGCAGATCGTCGCCAACAACGCCTACGCTCTTTACGGTCGATTCGGTTCGCCGGAGCAGGTGGCGGCGCTGAAAGAGCCGCCGGCCACTCATCCGCTGCTGCGCATCAGTTGGCGTTATGCGCGGGGCGAGGCGGCGGCGAGGGCTGGCGACGCCGCCGCTGTGCGGGCCGAGGCGGACGCCATCAAGGCCCTGCGCGAGGCCACGCCCTTCACCGGGCCCATGGCCGAGCAGCGGGCCGTCTTCACCGAACTGTCCCAGCGTATCCTCGAAGGCCGCGCGGCGATGATCGAGGGCCATGCGAGCGCCGCCGTCGCCGCCTTCACTCGCGCGGCGCAAATTCAGGCCATGGACGACGAGGGCGGCGATCCGCCGATCATCTGGTATCCGACGCGTCGCAGTCTGGCGGCGGCCATGCTGGCCAGCGGCGACGCCGCCGGGGCCAAGGTCAAGATCGAGGAATTGCTGAAGGACTGGCCCAGCGATCCCTACAGCTATTTCGTTCTGGCCGAGGCCGAACGGAAGCTGGGAAACGCCGAAGCCGCCGCCGAGGCGACCCGACGTTCGACCATCGAGTGGATTGGCGGCGAGCGGAGCCTGGCCGCAGCCTAGCGCTTGGCGTCTTCGATCATCTTGGCGACGGCGGCAGGCTCGATGCTGGCGCTTGCCTTGCCGTTGATGAAGAAGGTCGGGGTGCCTTGCAGGCCCAGGGTCGCGGCCACGGTGTGGATGTCGGTGACGTGGCGGGTCATCTCGGGCGAGGCGATGGCCGCCTGGGCCTTGGTCATGTCGACGCCGTGCTGGACCAGGATGCCGTCGATGGCCGCGCGGTCCAGGGCGCGCTCAGTCATCAGGGCGTCATAGACCTCCAGATACTTGCCCTGCTGATGCGCGGCCAGGGCGGCGCGGGCGGCGTATTGCGAGGTGACGTCGTCGCCCCGGTCCAGGATGGGCCAGTCCTTGAAGACGAAGCGGACCTCAGGATGGGCGGCCATCAGGGCGCGGTAGTCATGCGCCACGGCCTTGCAGCCCGGGCAGCGGAAGTCGAAGAACTCGATCACCGTGACCTTGGCGTCGGCGGGGCCGAAGCTGGGGTCGCGGGCGTCGGCGGCCAGCAGGGCCGGATTGGCCTTGACGGCGGCGTTGATGGTCTGGACGCGGGACTGCTCCTCGTGGGCCTGACGCGCGGCCAGAACCTCGTCCAGAACTTGCGGATTGGCGACCAGATAGGCGCGCACGCGTCCGCCGAAATCGCCGCCGGTCAGGTAGGGGGCGACCGACGCGCCCAAGGCCAGGACCGAGACGGCCAGAGCCGCGCCGGCCAGGGTCTTGCCGGACAGTGACGACAGGATACTGCCTTGGGGAGCGGGCGTCGGGGTATGGGCGTCAGGCCGGGCTTCGTCGTCGGTCATGCAGATCTCGGTATTGGCAGGTCAGGCGGCGTCAGGTGTTGGGCAGGATGACGCCGCGGTTGGTGCGCTGCTCGTTGCGGCGCTCGGCGTCATCGATGTCTCTTTGCGTGGCGCCGGACGAGAAGACGATGTCGGTCGCGCGGCGCCATTCGATGGAGTTGCGGTCCAGCATGTCACGGGCGCGCATGGCGAACTGGTTGGCCTGTTCCGTGCGGCCCAGGGCGAACCAGTACTCGGCCGAGGCCAAGCGCGCCTCGCCCTCCTTGCCCTGGCTGGCGTAGGCCTGGCCCAGCAGACGCCAGGCCAGGGTGTTGTCTTTTTCCAGCGCGACGGCGCGTTTCAATTGATCGACGGCGGCGTCCAGGTTGGCGGGGTCGCTGGTTTCGATCAGGGCATGGGCCAGGTTGATCTTCAGCAACGGAGCGTCAGGTTTCAGCTCGACCGCCTTTTGGTGGGCGCCGATGGCCTCGGCCGGGCGGCCTTCCTCGAACAGGATCTGGCCCTTCAACTCCCAGAAGTAGGGATTGGCGGGCTGTTCGCTCAACAAGGCATCGACGGCGTCCAGCGCCTTGTCCGTCTGGCCGTCGCGATACCAGGCGATTGACCGCGCATAGCGAGCGGGCAGGGAGGTATCGGACGAGGGATAGTCGCGCAGGGCCGCGTTCGGCGATTCCATGAAGGAGCGGATCTTGGCCACGACCAGGGCGTGCTGAGCCATCCGCTCGGGACTGTCCTGATGGTTGTAGTGGGCGGCGGCCTCGACCGGACGACGCAGGGCCTCGATGCGTTGCGACGACAGGGGATGGCTGCGGAAATAGGGGTAGCGGCGCTGGTCCGAGAAGACTTCCTGCGAGCGGAAGTTTTCGAAGAACTCGACCATGCCCTTGCCGGATTCCCCGGCGCGCTCCAGGGCGCGGGCGCCGGTGATGTCGGCCTCGCCCTCCTGGCTCTGCATGTAGCGCAGGGCGCCCAGGGTGCCGAAATACTGGCTGGACGCCAACAGAGCGGCGCCTGCATCCGGCGCGCCGGCGATCGCGGCCAGGGCCCCCAGGGCCATGGTCATGATCATCGGCTGCATGCCGGCGTTCTGGGCGCCGTCGCGCAGGGTGTGGCGGTTCTTGATGTGACCGGCCTCGTGGGCGATCACGCCTAGAAGCTGGTTCGGGGTCTTGGTCTGCAGGATCAGGCCGGTGTTCAGGCCCATGATCCGCCCGCGCGTGGCGAAGGCGTTCAGGTCCTGGTCGTTGACCAGCAGGATCTCGACCTCGCTTGGGTCCAGCCCCATGGCGACGAAGACCGGCTCGGACCATTCATGAATGATCCCCTCGATCTCGGTATCGCGGATCAGGCTTTGGGCCGAGGCCGACCCCGCCGCCGCCAGCACCGCCACAGTAGCAATGGCGGAGACGAGGATGCGTGATGCGACGCCCTTTGCGACACGGGGAAGCCTGGTCATGACGTACTCCAGAGCGACAGTCTCCCCCGTGTCTTCAAGCTTAATCGTGTCCGATCAACGGCGCCACCAGCCGCGCTTGGGCTTTTCGGGCGGCGCGACGATCTGATTGGGGTCTTCGGCGATGATGGCGGCCACGTCGACCTCGGGGGTCGGAGCAGGCGTCGGTTCGACGACCGCGACCGGTTCGGGCGCGATTTCAGGCTCGAGCGCCTGTTCGATGGCCGCTTCGATCTTGGCGGCCACCACAGGTTCCACGTCCAGTTGGGCGGGGATTGCGACCGGTTCCGCTTCGACCACGGCTTCGGCAGGCGTTTCCTGGGCGGGAGCTTCGATCACAGCTTCGCTGGCGACATCAGCACTGACCTTGCGGCGGACACGGCGACGCTTGGGCGCCTCGACGGCTTCAACGACGACTTCCGGTGCGCCATCGGTCGCTTCCTCGGTCGGGATGATCGTGGCGATGGGCGTGTCCGGCGAGCCGACGGGGGGCAGGCCCTCGTTGACAGCGCGATCCTCGACCTTGGCTTCGTGGGCCAGGCCGCCCCGATCACGGCCGCGACCGCGCCCGCGACGACGGCGCGAACGACCGCCTTCACGCTCGGCACGTTCGCCTTCCGGACGCTCGCCAGCGACGACGTCGGCGTCACGGGTTTCCGCGGTTTCGACCGGCGCGCGTTCGGCGCGGGGCGAGGGGTTGATCGGGTCGAACCAGACGTAGGGATCGTCCAGCGACGGCGTGCGTCCGCGCACCCAGGTGAAGGCGTCGCGTTCACCGTCCTCACGCATGCGACGACCGCCGCGACGGCCGCGACGACGGCGACGGCCGGCCTCGCTGTCGTCATCCTCGTCATCAGCAGCGACGACATCAGCCGAGCCTTCGTCCGAGGCTTCCTCGTCACGGCGACCGCCGCGACGACGACGACGGCGGCCACGACCGCGGCCTTCGCCGTCGTGTTGCTCGGCGCGCTCGCGGGCTTCGTCGTCGTCACCGTCTTCACGGTCCAGATCGGCGTCGTCCTCGTCGTCGCCTTCGATGACTTCGTCGTCCTCGTCTTCGTCCTCATGGTCGAAGGCGCTGTCGTCGAAGCCGTCGTCCAGCTCGGCGGCCGAGATGTGGGTGACGACCGGCACGAAGTCTTCGTTGGTCGAGGTGCGCTCGATGGCGTGTTCGCCCTGGGCCAGGCTGTCGTCGATCTGGATGACGACGTTCAGGCCGCGCTGGTCCAGCAGGCGCTGCAGATAGCTGCGCTTGTGGTTCAGGATATAGAGGGCGACAGCGGTCGAGACGCGCAGGTTGATCGAACCGGCGCCGTTGCGGCCAGCCTCGATGTCCACGGCGCGCAGGGTGGTCAGGGCGGCGCTTTCCGCCGAACGGATGCGACCGGCGCCCTGGCAGCAGGCGCAGACCTCGGTGGCGCCTTCGATCACGCCCAGGCGGCGACGCTGGCGGCTGATCTCCATCAGGCCGAAGCCCGAGATGCGGCCCATCTGGATGCGGGCGCGATCCTTGGCCAGCGCGTCCTTCAGCGCCTTCTCGACGGCGCGGTTGTTCTTGCCTTCATCCATGTCGATGAAGTCGATGACGATCAGGCCGGCGAGGTCGCGCAGACGCAGCTGGCGGGCGGCCTCGACGGCGGCTTCCAGGTTGGTCTTGGTGGCGGTGGCCTCGACGTTGCGTTCCTTGGTCGAACGACCCGAGTTCACGTCGATGGCGACCAGGGCCTCGGTCTGGTTGATCACCAGATAGCCGCCCGACTTCAGAGGCACGACCGGCTGGTGGATCTGGGTCAGCACCTCTTCGATGCCGTTGGCTGCGAACAGGGGCTTGGACCCCTGGTAGAGGTGGATCTTCTTGGCCTGCGACGGCATCAGCACGCGCATGAAGTCACGGGCTTCCTTGAAGCCTTCCAGGCCCTCGACCTGAATGCCGTCGAAGTCCTTGTCGTACATGTCGCGCACGGCGCGGCGGACCAGGTTTTCTTCTTCGTAGATGACGGCCGGGGCGTTCGACTTCAGCGTCGTCTCGCGGATCGTCTCCCACAGTCGCAGCAGGTATTCGTAGTCGCGCTTGATCTCGGCGCGGGTGCGCTTGGCGCCGGCCGTGCGGATGATCAGGCCCATGCCCTTGGGCACCTTCAGCGCCGAGGCGGCGGCCTTCAGGCGGCGACGGTCCGAGGTGTTGGTGATCTTGCGCGAAATGCCGCCGCCCTTGCCGGTGTTCGGCATCAGGACGCAGTAGCGGCCGGCCAGCGACAGCCAGGTGGTCAGGGCCGCGCCCTTGGCGCCGCGCTCGTCCTTGACGACCTGCACCAGCAGGATCTGGCGGCGCTTGATGACGTCCTGGATCTTGTAGCGACGCATCAGGCGGCGCTTCAGGCGCTCCTCGTCAGCCAGGCCGCCTTCGGACTCATCGTCGCCTTCACGGCCCAGATCGTCGTGATCGTCGTCGTCCGAGTGCGCTTCAGCCATGATGGCTTCGCGGTCGGCGACCGGGATCTGGTAATAGTCCGGGTGGATTTCGTTGAAGGCCAGGAAGCCGTGACGGTTGCCGCCGTACTCGACGAAGGCCGCCTGAAGGCTGGGCTCTACGCGGGTGACCTTGGCGAGGTAGATGTTGCCGCGAAGCTGACGGCGGGCCGTGGATTCGAAATCGAATTCCTCAACCTGGCGTCCGTCCACGATGGCGACGCGGGTTTCTTCCGCGTGCGCCGCATCGATCAGCATAGTCTTTGACATTAAGAGTCTCTCTCTGGCGCGCCAGGCCGGGCCCTGCGGAAGTCTCCGCGGACAAGGGGGCGGCTCGCCGAATGGAAATGGGGGCCAGGGCGCGCGTCATCCCCTCGCGGATTGCGAGAGCGGCAAGGGTCTGCCGGTCGGGAGCGCAGGCGGGTCGGCCCATGAGGTTCTGTCGGTCCTGGATCCGAACGCGCCGTTCAAGGCCGCGTCCCGGACCCGTTCTTCGGATCGTCGGCCAGGCCGGGCGATCCTCGGAATGAGGTGAAAGTCAGCGCCGCGAGGAGGGCGCGCCCGACCCTGCGGAAATATGCAGAGGGCGCGATCGTTCGCTTGCGGACCAGATCATAGGCATATGTAGCGGAAAATAAAAGAACCACGACCGTTACAGGTATTAACGAAATCCTTAGTCGCGCCGCTCATTCTGCTGTCTGAACCAGAAGGGTGAAGTCCGTCCATGTATGGCCGGTGGCGTGACAATCTGGCCCGTTGGGGCGTGCGTGAATGGGCGATGACGGGCCTGGCCTTCGTCGTGATTTGCGCCGTCGTGCTGACGGCTGGGCGCGGCCTGGCCTTTGGGCCGGACGGCCAGATTTCCGGCATTCGCTTCGGCGGCGACGCCCAGCGCACGCGGGTCGTGCTGGATCTAGGCAAGACCACGCGCGGTCAGGTGATCGAGGACGGCACGACCGGCCGCGTCGTCGTGGCTCTTTCTGATGTGGCGCCGGGGCGTGGACTGGATGGCAGTGGGTCTGGTCTGGTGCGCGGCTATGTGGTGGCTTCCGCCGGCACGTCCTCGCGCGTCCGTCTGGACCTGGCCCGCGGGGCCGAGATCGAGCGCCGCTTCCTGCTGCCACCGGGCGACGGGGTCCCGCATTATCGCTACGTTATCGATCTGAAGGCCACCGGCGCTGCTGCTGCGGTCGCCGCCAGCACCCCGCCGCGTCGTGAGCAGGCGCGCAGGGAAAAACCGCTGATCGTCATTGACGCCGGTCACGGCGGCCGCGATCCGGGCGCGCAAGGCCAGCATGCCCAGGAAAAGGCCGTCACCCTGGCCGCCGCCCGCGACCTGAAGGCCGCCATCGAGCGCACCGGCCGCTATCGCGTGCGTCTGACGCGTGACAGCGACGTCTATGTCATTCACGGCCGCCGGGTGCAGATCGCCCGCGACGCCGGGGCCGACCTGTTCATCTCCCTGCACGCCGACGCCGGGACCGATCCGGCCCTGCGCGGCGCCAGCGTCTATACCCTGTCGGAACAGGGCGCGGGCCGGGCTGTGCGCGAATACACGCGCGGCGACGACTGGCAGCGCGATCTGCGTCTGCCAGGACGTGATCCCTCGGTCGATCGCATCCTGCTGGACATGACCCAGCGCGCCACCCAGAACCGCTCGGCCCAGTTCGCGCGGGTCCTGCTGACCCATTTGGAAGGCGACAGCCATCCCTTGCTGCGCCGCAGCCATCGCGACGCGGGTCTGGCCGTGCTGCTGGCCCCGGACGTGCCCGCCATCCTGCTGGAGATGGGCTTCATCACCAATCCGGAAGACGAGCGCGTCCTGACCGATGAGCGCGCGCGCCGCCGTCTGATGCGCTCGGTAGCCGAGGGGATCGACCGTTACTTCCGTGAACCCTCGGCGCCGGTGATGGTGGCCGGCGAGGTCGCCGGCGGCGGCTGAGCTATTCCGCGAGCGCCAGCCTGGCGCGGTGGAAAATTTCCTCGAACATGTCCGGGGTCAGGCGGCCCGTATTCGTGTTCAGACGCGAGCAGTGATAGCTGTTGATGATGGTGTAGGCTCCGACCTTGCCTTCGACGCCGTGCCCGGCGGGGATGGCCGTGCCGGGGTGACCGAGCGTCCGCAGGATGCTGCGCCGGGACACGTCGCCCAGGGTCACGATCACTTTCAGGCGGGGCAGGGCGGCCAGACGGTCGATCAGGAAGGGCCGGCAAGTGTTTTCCTCGGCGCCCGTCGGCTTGTTCAGCGGCGGGGCGCAGCGCACGGCGTTGGTGATCATGCAGTCGATCAGGGCCAGATCGTCCTTGCCGTCAGGATCATAGTTGCCCTTGGCGAATCCGGTCTTCCTGAGGGTGTCGTAAAGCAACCATCCGGCATGGTCGCCGGTGAAGGGGCGGCCGGTGCGGTTGGCGCCCATACGGCCCGGCGCCAGGCCCGCGATCAGCAGGCGCGCGTTCGGATCGCCGAAAGAGGGGGCCGGGCCGTTCCACCAGTCGGGGTTCTGACGGATGTTCTCCTGCCGATAGGCGACCAGCCGTGGGCACAGAGGGCAGTCGCGGGCCGGTTCCGGGTTCAGGACGCGGTTCATGGGCGGTCGTCCCGTTCAAAGGTGCGCGCCAAGGTCTGGGGTGCGGCGTTCTTGGGCTTGCTGAAATGGGCGGCGGCGTCGGCCAGGTCGATGAAGGCGTCGGCCTGACGGCGCAGTTCATCAGCGATCTGTGGCGGCTGGGTCTTGGTGGTCGAAACCACCGTGACACGCACGCCCCTGGCCTGGATCGCCTGCACCAGCCGCCGGAAGTCGCCGTCGCCCGAGAACAGGATCATGTGGTCCAGGTGCGGAGTCAGCTCCAGCATGTCGACAGCGATCTCGATGTCCATATTGCCCTTGATGCGTGACTGACCATGGGCGTCGGTGAAGCGCTTGACCGGCTTGGTCACGACGGTGAAGCCGTTGTAGTCGAGCCAGTCGACGAGCGGCCGGATGGGCGAGAACTCTTCGCCCTCGACCACCGCCGTGTAATAATAGGCGCGCACCAGCTGACCCTTCTGCCCGAACCAGTCGGACAGCTTCCTGAAGTCGAGATCGACATTGAGCGCGCGGGCCGCCGAATAGAGGTTGGCGCCGTCGATGAACAAGGCGATGCGGTCGCCCGTGCGGCCGGTCATGAATATGAGTCCGTCGAAATGGTCGAGAATATGAGCGTCCCGACCGAAATCCCCGAAGGCGACCTGGATCTGGACGGCGCAGTCATCGTCGCCCTGGGCTGTAATGACAAGGGCGTCTGGGCGTCTTGCGAGGAGGCGCTGGAGGCCGCACTGGCCCGCTTCCGGGCCGAGGGCGTCGATATTCTGGCGCGATCGTCCTGGTGGTCGTCGCAGGCCTGGCCCGATCCGACCGATCCGCCATTTCTGAATGGCGTGGTGATTGTGCGCACCGATCATGATCCGGGCGTTCTGATGAGCAAACTGTCGCGCATGGAGGACGTGTTCGATCGTCGACGCAGCGTTCGCAACGCGCCGCGCACCCTGGATCTGGATCTGATCGCCTATGGACGGCTGAGCGGCGACCTGGACGGGCTGATCCTCCCGCATCCGCGTGCGGCCGAGCGTCTGTTCGTCATGGGGCCCCTGGCTGAAATCGCCCCGACGTGGCGGCACCCGACGGTCGAAGGCGAAGCTGAGTCCCTGGCGAAGCAGGCGACGGTCGGCGTCGATGCGCGACCATTGAACCGTTGACCTGATCTCGAAGCGGGATAGCCTTGTCGAAAATGACACCGGAGGACAAGGCCGTGTTCCTACCTGCTTTCGCCCTGATCGCCGCCATCCAGGTTGCGCCCGCTTCGCCGCCGGCGGGGACCGGCGTGGTGATCCGCGAGGCGGATGTCATGGTCCGTCAGGCGCCGCCTCACAACGGGGAGGGTATGAGCACAGCCTATCGCATTTCCGATGGCGTGCCGAACCGTGCCATGGAGTTCCGCAAGCGGATCATGCATCCGGGCGCCGCCATCGGGCTGCACCCCATTGCTCACGACGAGGTCTACTACGTCGTCAGCGGCGAAGGCGATGTGACGTCTGACGGGGTGACGACGCGGATGCGTGCGGGCGACGCCGCCTATCTGTTCGACGGCAATGTCGTGGGCATTCGCCAAACGGGAGAGGTGGACCTGGTGCTGATCATCAGCTATCCGCTGGCCCAAAGGAAGAACTGAGGCGTTTTGCGCCGCATTCCGGCCTTCGCGGCGTTGCACAATCACGCCTAACCCTATATTTTGTGCGGTTCTCCCTGCCGCCAGAGGAATTTCATGGCCCGCGTCACTGTCGAAGACTGCATCGAGAAGGTTCCGAACCGCTTTGGTCTGGTTCTGTTGGCCGGTCACCGCGCCCGCAACATCGCCAACGGCGCGCCTCTGACGCTGGACCGCGACAATGACAAGAACCCGGTCGTGGCTCTGCGCGAGATCGCCGACGACACTGTCGTGCCGGACGAACTGCGCGAGAACATCATCACCACGCTGCAACGCGTCGATGAACGTACCGAGGCCGAGGATGAAGCCGAAGTCGTGGCCCTGCTGGCCGAGCCGCAGCACATGAACATGGCCGAGGCCGAGCTGATCCGCGCGCTGCAGAGCGATCGGGACGGCGGTCAGGAGGAACGCTACTGACGGCTGAGCCTGTCAACGGCGTAACCATCCTCCCGGCGCGGTCCCCCGCGGACCCGTCGCCGGGCCAAGTCGCGAATCAGATAGACCAGACGGCGTCGCTCCTTTCCGGGGCGACGCCGTTGTCGTCTGAAGTTTCCGAGTCCTCCCCGTCCGTGTCTCAAGTGCCTGAAGCCAAGCGCGCTCCGATCATGCGCCAGTTTGAATTGATCGAGGCGGTCAAGGCCTATGATCCGACAGCGGACGAGGCGCTGCTGAACCGCGCCTACGTCTATGCGATGAAGATGCATGGCTCGCAGTTGCGGGCTTCGGGCGATCCCTATTTCGCCCATCCCATTCAGGTCGCGGGCATCCTGACCGATTATCGGCTGGATACGGCCACCATCGTCACGGCCCTGCTGCATGACGTGGTCGAGGACACCTCGGCCACCCGCGACGACATCGCCGCCATGTTCGGCGAAGAGATCGCCGTCCTGGTCGAGGGCGTGACCAAGCTGTCGCGGCTGGAGCTTCAGGCCGAGCATACGCGTCAGGCCGAGAACCTGCGCAAGTTCATTCTGGCCATCTCCAAGGACGTGCGGGTCCTGCTGGTCAAGCTGGCCGACCGCCTGCACAACATGCGCACCCTGCACTTCGTCAAGCCGGAGAAGCGTGAGCGCATCAGCCGCGAGACCCTGGAAGTCTATGCGCCGCTGGGTCGCTCCATCGGCATCCACTCCATCGCGTCGGAACTGGAAGAACTGGCGTTCGAACACCTGAACGCCACGGCCCGCGTCGCCATCCAGCGCCGTCTGGAGGCGCTGAAGCTGGAGCACGGCCGCGCCATCGAGGGCGTGTCGCGTGAGATCGAGACGGTTCTCAGCGAGGCGGGCATCCCCGCCCATGTGAAGGGTCGCGAAAAGACGCCCTATTCGATCTGGCGCAAGTTGCAGAGGAAGTCGGTCGGCTTCTCGTCCTTGTCGGACATCTACGGCTTCCGCGTGATTGTTGAGGCCGAGGACGATTGTTACCGCGCCCTGGGCGTCATCCACCGGGCCTGGCCCATGGTGCCGGAACGGTTCAAGGACTTCATCTCGACGCCCAAGTCGAACAACTATCGCTCGCTGCACACCACGGTGGTCGGCCCGGGCGGTCTGCGCATCGAGATGCAGATCCGCACCGAGATCATGGACCGTGTGGCCGAGGACGGGGTTGCCGCGCACTGGGCCTACAAGAACCACTCCTATGGCTTTGACCGCGAGGCGATGGAGGCCGATGGCGGGCGTGACCCGCTGCTGAACCTGCGCCATCTGGTTCAGGTCATCGAACATGGCGAGGGCGGCGAGGACTGGGTCGAGCACGCCAAGCTCGAAATGTACCTGGATCAGGTCTTCGTCTTCACGCCCAAGGGCGCGCTGATCACCCTGCCGCGCGGCGGCATGGCGCTGGACTTCGCCTATGCCGTCCACACCGAGGTCGGCGACACGGCCGTGGGCGTCAAGATCAACGGCGAGCTGAAGCCGATGCGCACGGCGCTTCAGAACGGCGACGTGGTCGAGATCATTCGCGGCACCAAGCGCGAGGTGCCGACCGACTGGCGCAGTCTGACGGTCACCGGCCGGGCGCGTTCGGCGATCCGCCGCCACATCCGCACTTCGGAACGTGACGAGTTCGTGCGTCTGGGCAAGGCGACGCTGGAGCAGACGCTCGAGCGGGCGGGCAAGTCGCTGGCCGACGTCTCGCTGAAGCCGGTGCTGGAAACCCACGCCATCGCCACCGAAGAGGACATGTTCGACGCCATCGGGCGGGGACGTCTGGCCGCCACCAAGATCGCCGAGACCATGTTCCCGGCGCTGAAGGGCCAGTTGAAGGCCGGGCCAGAGCGCAAGCGGATCGGCAATGATCAGGCCCGCCTGTTCGTGCGCGGCAGCGGTCTGACGCCGGGCGTCAGCATCCACTTCGGCGCCTGTTGTTCGCCGGTGCCGGGCGACCGCATCGTTGGCATCCTGGAACCCGACAAGGGGCTGACGGTGCATACCATCGACTGTCAAAGCCTGGCCGATTTCGCCGACGACGACAGCGTCTGGCAGGACCTGCAATGGACGCCGCAGGCCGAGCAGGACGCCGTGGCTTCGGCCCGACTGCGCGCAACGATCCGCAATGCGCCCGGCGTGCTGGGGCAGGTGGCCACCATTATCGGCGAGGCCGGCGGCAATATCCTGAACCTGTCGATGGCGCATCGTCAGCAGGACTTCTTCGACGTCGACATCGACGTGGAGGTCGAAGACGCCCGTCACGCCACCATGATCATCGCGGCGCTGCGCGCCAATCCGTCCGTCGACACCGTGGACCGCGCGCGCGGCTGATCGCCCGCGCGTCTGACTCTGAAGGCCGAAATGTCTCCCGAACAGCAAGCTCTCGCCAACGCCGCTCAACTGGCGTCGCCCTCCTATCGTCTGGCGGCTCTGGATCAGGACTTCCTGCTGGGCGAGTCGATGCGCGGCGTGCGCTTCCTGATGGAGTACGAAAAGGCCGAGGAGGCGCTGAAGGCCTGGGGCGTGCGTTCGACCCTGGTGGTGTTCGGCAGCGCCCGCGTCGGCGCCAACGGGGGCGGACGGCACGCCTACTGGTACGAGCAGGCACGCCAGTTCGGCCGCATCGCCTCGGAACGGGGCGGGGCCTTCCGCGGCTCGCCGGGCGAGGTGCGCGACAACGTCATCGCCACTGGCGGCGGGCCGGGCATCATGCAGGCCGCCAATCAGGGCGCGCACGAAGCGGGCGCCCCGTCGATCGGCTTCAACGTCACCCTGCCGCACGAGCAGGTGCCGAACCCCTGGTCGACGCCGGAGCTGACCTTCCAGTTCCACTACTTCGCCATGCGCAAGATGCACCTGGCCATGCGGGCCAATGGTCTGGTGGTCTTCCCCGGCGGCTTCGGCACCCTGGACGAGCTGTTCGAGATCCTGACCCTGCGTCAGACCGACAAGGCGCCGCCGATCCCCATCGTCCTGTTCGACGAGGCCTATTGGCGCTCGGTCATCAACTTCGACACCCTGATCGAGCACGGCATGGTCAAGGCTTCGGACATGGCGCTGTTCTCGTTCGCCGACGACGCCGAGACGGTGTGGGCGAAGTTGCTGGAAGGCGGACTGAAGCCGAACTGCGACATCAAGTAGGTCGCTCGGCTTGAGGGGCGGGGATGCAGGGTCTAAGGGAGCCTCTCATGAACACTGAAGACGTCCTCAACGAATTCCGCGACGCCGGCGCCCTGCGCGAAGGCCATTTCGTCCTGTCGTCCGGCCTGCACAGCCCGGTCTTCCTGCAGAAGAACCTGGTCTTCATGGACGGTCGTCGCTGCGAGCGCCTGTGCAAGGCACTGGCCGAGAAGATCGTCGCCACGGTCGGCCCGGTCGATGTGGCCATCTCGCCCGCCGTCGGCGGCATCATACCCGGCTATGAGACAGCCAAGCACCTGAACGTGCGTTCGCTCTACGTCGAGCGCGAGGGCGGCGAGTTCAAGCTGCGCCGCGGCTTCACCGTCGAGCCGGGCGAGAAGGTCGTCATGGTCGAGGACATCGTCACGACCGGCCTGTCGTCGCGCGAATGCATCGCCGCCATCCAGAAGGCCGGGGGCGAGGTCGTCGCCGCCGCCTGCATCGTCGACCGCTCAGGCGGTCGTGCTGACGTGGGCGTGCCGCTGATCGCGCTGGCGACGCTCGATGTGCCGGCCTATCCGGCCGACGCCCTGCCGCCAGAACTGGCCGCCCTGCCGGTTGAGGACCCGGGCAGCCGCCGGCTGTCCAAGTAGAAGAAAGAGAACGGGATGAAGCGCGAGCGAGTTCGTCTGGGCGTCAACATCGACCACGTCGCCACGGTTCGTAACGCGCGCGGCGGCGCTCATCCCGATCCGGCCCGCGCGGCTGAGGCGGCGCTAGCGGCGGGAGCGGACGGCATCACCGCCCACCTGCGCGAAGATCGCCGCCACATCACCGACGCCGACATCGACGTGCTGACGGCCCTGTGCCGTCGCGCGGGCAAGCCGCTGAACTTCGAGATGGCCGTAACGGAGGAGATGCTGGCCATCGCCCTGCGTCACCGTCCGCATGCCGCCTGTCTGGTGCCGGAACGGCGCGAGGAGGTTACGACCGAGGGCGGTCTGGCCGTCGCCGGTCACGAGGCGCGCATCGCGCCCGTGGTGAAGGCCCTGTCGGAGGCGGGCATCCGCGTCAGCCTGTTCATCGAACCGTCCGAGGCCCAGGTCGAGGCCGCCGCCGCCGTGGGCGCCCAGGTGGTTGAGTTCCACACCGGCCGCTATTGCCACCTGACCGATCCGGCCGAACGCGCGTTCGAGCTGGACCGTCTGGCCGCCGCCGCCGCCCAGGCTGACATCCTGGGGCTGGAGGTCCATGCTGGGCACGGCCTCGACTACGCTACCGCCAGCGTGGTTCTGGAAATCCCTGAGATCAAGGAACTGAACATCGGCCACTTCCTGATCGGTGAGGCGGTCTTCGTCGGCCTGGACGCCGCCATCCGCCGGATGCGGACGGCGATGGACGAGGCGGTGGCGGGGGCGAACCGGTGATCATCGGTATCGGCGCCGATATGTCGGATATCCGGCGCATCGAGGCGTCGCTGGATCGGTTTGGCGACCGCTTCAAGAACCGCGTCTTCACCGAGATCGAACGCACCCGTTCGGACCGCAAGCCTGACCCGGCCTGGAGCTACGCCAAGCGGTTCGCGGCCAAGGAGGCCTGCGCGAAGGCCCTGGGGACGGGGATGCGCGCCGACGTCTATTGGCGCGACATGGGGGTGGTGAACCTGAAGTCGGGTCAGCCGACCCTGGCCCTGACCGGCCACGCCGCCGAGCATCTGGCGCGTCTGACCCCGCCGGGTCATGAAGCGCGCATCCATCTGACCCTCAGCGACGAACATCCTTATGCTCTCGCTTTCGTGGTCATCGAAGCCTTGCCCGTGGCGTAATCAGCCATTACGCCTCAGGCTTCCAACCCCGCGTTCTGTGGGGGATTCGAGCAGACCATGAGCGACGACCCCAAGGCGAACGGCGACGCCGGCAATCCTGCCATCGATCCGACCGAGCAACGACCGATCTGGAGCGATGACGGTGACGCCCCCTTCGACATGGGCGACGATCCCGAAGCCCTCGACAGCGACAAGCCGATCTACGCCACGCCGCGTCCCAAGAAAGCCAAACGTGTGAAAAAAGAGAAGTCCGCGAGCAACGAGACGGTCGAGATCATCAAGACCATCGTCTTCGCCCTGCTGATCGCCTTCGTGCTGCGGGTGCTGCTGTTCCAGCCCTTCACCATCCCGTCGGCCTCGATGGAGCCCAACCTCTATGAGGGCGACTACATCGTCGTGTCGAAGTGGTCCTATGGCTATTCCAAGCACTCGATCCCGTGGAGCCCGCCGCTGTTCGACGGTCGCATCCTGGGCAAGGACCCGACGCGCGGCGACATCGTGGTGTTCAAGCTGCCGCGCGACAACAAGACCGACTACATCAAGCGCGTGATCGGCCTGCCGGGCGACAAGGTGCAGATGATCGCCAATAAGCTCTACATCAACGGCGCCCCGGTGAAGGACGTCGTCGTCAGCCGCGCCGAGATGGCCGATATGTTCGGCCCGCGTCCGGTGACACAGGTCCGCGAGACCCTGCCTAACGGCAAGAGCTTCATGACCCAGGACTTCGGTCCGGGGGGCGACCTGGACGACACCCCGGTCTATGAGGTTCCGAGCGGCCACTTCTTCATGATGGGCGACAACCGCGACAACTCGATTGACAGCCGTGTCGAGATGTCGGCGGGCGTGGGCATGGTTCCGGCTGAGAACCTGGTCGGCAAGGCCGAGATCATCATGTTCTCCTGGTCGCCGGGCGCGTCTCTGTTCAACCCGGTCAGCTGGTTCGCCAACCTGCGTCCCAGCCGGTTCTTCAAGATCCTGGACTGATGGCGAACGTTCGGGCCGAGGCCGTCGCCGCGCTCCGGCGTCGGCTGGGCCATGACTTTGCTGATCCGTCGTTGCTGGAACGCGCCCTGACCCACGCCAGCGTGGGCGAGGGCGGGGGACAGGCGGACGGTCGCCGTCCCGCCGACAACGAGCGGCTGGAGTTCCTGGGCGACCGGGTGCTGGGCCTGCTGGTCGCTGACCGTTTGACGCGCGAGTTTCCCTCGGCGGACGAAGGTCAGTTGTCGGCCCGCCTGCACGCCCTGGTGGACAAGAGCGCCTGCGCTCGTGTCGGCGAGCGGTTGGGTGTGGGCGCGGCGCTGCGCCTGTCGGCGGGCGAGACCAAGACGGGCGGCCGCAGAAAGGCCGGAGTCATCGCCGATGCTGTAGAGGCTATTCTGGCGGCCGTCTATCGCGACGGCGGTCTGGGGGCGGCCAAGGCCATGTTCGATATCGCCTGGGCCGAGGAGTTTGCGTCTCCTCCGGCGCCGGCCCTGACCAATCCCAAGTCCGCTCTGCAGGAGTGGGCCCAAGCCCAAGGGCGTCCGCTGCCGACCTATCGGGTGGTGGAACGCACCGGATCAGATCATGCTCCGACCTTCGTGGTCGAGGCGACGGTGGTCGGCTTCGACCCCGTGAAACAAACAGGACGTTCGCGTCAGGAGGCGGAGAAAGCCGCCGCCACGGCGCTGTTGAAACGAGAAGGCGTAATTTGACCGAGACCCTCAACCCCAATCAGCGCGCGGGCTTCGCCGCCATCATTGGCGCGCCCAACGCCGGCAAGTCGACGCTGGTGAACCGCCTGACGGGCTCCAAGGTCTCGATCGTGACCCAGAAGGTCCAGACCACGCGCTTCCCCGTGCGCGGCATCGCCATCGAGGGGGACGCCCAGATCGTCCTGGTGGACACGCCCGGCATCTTTACGCCGCGCCGCCGTCTGGACCGCGCCATGGTCGCCTCGGCCTGGGGCGGGGCGCAGGACGCCGACGTGGTGCTGCACCTGATCGACGCCCCGTCGCACATCGCCTCGGAAGGCCGTGACGGCACCCCCGCCGACCGCAAGTCGGCCGAGGACACCGAGACCATCATCGCCAACCTGAAGGCGACGGGGACCAAGGTCATCCTGGGTCTGAACAAGATCGATGGGATGCGCCGCGACACCCTGCTGGCCTTGTCGCACCGCCTGTTCGAAACCGGCGTCTATGAAGAGGTCTATATGATCTCTGCCCTCAGCGGCGACGGCGTGGACGACCTGAAGAAACGTCTGGCTCGCTCCATGCCTGCCGGTCCGTGGCTCTACCCGGAAGATCAGTCGGCTGACGTGCCCGTGCGCGTGCTGGCTGCCGAGATCACCCGCGAGAAGGTCTATCTGCGCGTCCACGAAGAGCTGCCCTATTCGGCGGCGGTCGAGACGACGGCTTTCGAGGAAAAGGCCGATGGTTCGGCCCGTATCGAACAGACCATCTATGTCGAACGCGAAAGCCAGCGCCCCATCGTTCTGGGCAAGGGCGGTCAGACGCTGAAGTGGATCGGCCAGAAGTCGCGCGAGGAGCTGATGGAGCTGCTCGACCGTCCGGTTCACCTGTTTCTGACCGTCAAGGTCGACCCGAAATGGCAGGACAGCCGCGCCCTTTACGCCCAGTTCGGGCTGGAGTTCGACGTCTAGGATCGTAGTTCAGTATCGTGTTTGTAGTTCCCAAGTCCGCAGGCGGGCGGCCCTGGTTCCTCGGATCCCTGGCCGCGGTCGCCCTTGCCTCCGCCGGCGCCGGCGCCTGGATCGTCCACGCCATTGCGCCTGAAACCCAGGCGGCGGTCGCGAAGCCCAGGCTGCCGGAACGGCCGCCGGTCGAGGTGGTCGAGGCTCTGCCGCAACTGAAGGCGCGGCTGGACTATCTGGGCGAGCACAAGCAGTTCATGGGCGCCATCCTGGTGGCCAAGGGCGATCAGGTCCTGTTCCGTCAGGTCTATGGCAAGGCGAACTACGAGAACGATCAGCCGCTGCAGCTGGACACCCGCTTCCGCCTGGCTTCGGTGTCCAAGCAGTTCACCGCCGCCGCCATCCTGAAGCTGCAGGACGAGGGCAAACTCACGGTCAACGACCCGGTCTGCAAATGGATCGAGGCCTGCCCGGATGCGTGGAAGCCGCTGCGCATCCACCACCTGCTGTCGCATACCTCGGGCATTCCCGACCTGATGGCACAGTCCGAGTGGGGGCGCATCCGCATCACCCCGCGCACGCCGCAGGAACTGACCGAGACCTCGGCCCGCTATGGCCTGCAGTTTGAGCCGGGGACCAAGATCCGCTACGACAACGCCGCCTATAATCTGGCCGCCGAGATCGTGGCCAAGGCCAGCGGCAAGCCGTTCGAGACCTATCTGAACAACGCCATCCTGAAACCGCTGGGCCTGAAGGATACGGGGTCGGACGCCCACGCCGACGCCCAGGGTTTGGCCATGGGCTACGCCAACTTCCCCGGCGGGCTGGCGGCTCAGCCGATCGCGAACGTCAGCGTCGTCTTCGGCGCCGGCGCCCTTTATTCGACGCTGGACGATATGCTGGTGTGGAACCGGGCGCTGCATGGAGGTCATGTCCTCAGCGACGCCTCCTACGCCCAGATGATCGCCGACCATGCGCCCGAAGGCACGCCCAAGGAGCGGGGCCGCGCGCATCGGGCCTATGGCTACGGCATCTACGTCAACAGCCTGGGCGAGCAGGTGACGCCCGCCTTTGACGACAAGCAGATCTATCACACGGGCAGTTGGGCCGGGTTCCGCAACCTGGTCCTCTATCAGCCCGAGGCCGACGTGACCGTGGTGGTGCTGTCCAACAACTACCACCAGCGCGACCTGGTCTTCATGCTGAGCCAGCAGGCCATGGCCGAGGCCCTGGGGCGTGAGTTCCCGACGGGGCTGAACCGCTAGATAGCGCTCTGATTTCCTCCCCATGAAATGGGGAGGGGAAGAGCGACTTACGGCTTCATCGACCCCGTTTCGATGAAGCGCTGGTGCCAGGACAGGGCCTCGGTCAGCAGGTGCGGCGATTGCAGGCCGTAGGAGCCCTTCAGCGCACGGTCGTAGTAGTCTTTCAGCGCGTCGCGGTAGTCGGGGTGGGCGCAGTTGGCGATGATGACCTGGGCCCGCTGCTTGGGCGATAGGCCGCGCAGGTCGGCAAGGCCCTGTTCGGTGACGATGACCTGCACGTCCTGGGTGATGTGGTCGACGTGGCTGGCCATGGGGACGATGGCCGAGATCTTGCCGCCCTTGGCCGTCGAAGGTGTGACGAAGCAGGAGATGTAGGCGTTCCGCGCAAAGTCGCCCGAGCCGCCGATGCCGTTCTGGATGCGCGAGCCCATGACGTGGGTCGAGTTGACGTTGCCGTAGATGTCCGCCTCGATCAGGCCGTTCATGGCGATGCAGCCCAGACGGCGGATGATCTCCGGGTGGTTCGAGATTTCCTGCGGGCGCAGGATGATCTTGCCGCGGAACTGCTCCATGCGGCTGTTCAGATCGGCGGCGGCCTCGGGGCTGAGCGAGAAGGCGGTGGCGGAGGCGACGGTCAGCTTGCCGCTGTCCAGCAGGTCCAGCATCCCGTCCTGCAGCACCTCGGTATAGGCGGTCAGGTTCTCGAACGGGCTGTCCTGAAGGCCGGCCAGTACGGCGTTGGCGACATTGCCCACGCCCGATTGCAGCGGCAGCAGATGGGCGGGCAGGCGGCCCAGCTTCACCTCATGCTCCAGGAACTCGATCAGGTGCCCGGCGATGGCCGTGGCGCTGGCGTCCGGCGCGGCGAAGGGCAGGTTGCGGTCGGGGCTGTCGGTCTCGACGATGGCGGCGATCTTGGACGGATCGACGCGGAACACCGTCTCGCCGATCAGGTCCGTCGGCTTGGTCAGTGGGATCGGCACGCGCGCCGGCGGCAGGGCCGTGCCGTAATAGATGTCGTGCATCCCCTCCAGCGCCGCGTTCTGCCAGCTGTTGACCTCCAGGATGATCTGGTCGGCGCGGTCCAGCCAGGTCTTGTTGTTGCCGATCGAGGACGACGGGATCAGCGCCCCGTCCTCGCGGATACCCGAGACCTCGACCACCGCCGTCTCCAGCGGGCCGAGGAAACCCTGCCAGGCTACCGGCGCCACCTGCGACAGGTGCATGTCCAGGTATTCCATCTCGCCCTTGTTGATCTTCTCGCGAGCGATGGGGTCGGAGTTGTAGGGCAGGCGGAACTCGATACCGTCGGCCTTGGCCAGGGCGCCGTCCAGTTCCGGGCCGGTCGAGGCGCCGGTCCAGACCTTGAGCTTGAAGGGATTGCCCGCAGCGTGCTCCGCCTCGATCCGCTCGGCCAGGGCCATGGGCACGACCTTGGGATAGCCCGAGCCGGTGAAGCCGCTCATGCCCACGGTCGAATTGGCCGGGATCAGGGCGGCGGCGTCCTGGGCGGACATGATCTTCGACTTGAGGGCGGGGTTGCGGACGCGGGACATCGGAAACCTGACGACTGGAGCCGGGGAGGGCTCGGGGAAGGACGCGGACATAGGCGCCGCATCACCCTGATTCCAATACGGCTTTGGTCGTAACAGTCCGTGATCACAAGGTCGTCAGCCGCCGGGTTTCCAGTCCGACGTGGGATTGGTGTTGACCATCCAGGGGATGCCGAACCTGTCGGTGAAGCTGCCGAAGCCGGGCGACCAGAAGGTCTCGGCGAAGGGCATGCCCACCTTGCCGCCCTCGGACAGGGCGTCGAACACCCGGCGACCCTCGGCGACATTGTCGGTGTGATAGGAGACGTCGAAGCCGTTCTTGGGCTTGTCGATATTCGGCGCGAACTCGGGCGGCATGTCGGCCCCCATGATGGCCTGATCTCCGACCTCCAGCCATCCGTGCATCAGCCAGTCCTTGTATTTGGGATCGACCGGCATGTCGGGCGGGCCGTCGCCGAACGGAAAGGCGGCCGTGACCTTGCCGCCCAGGACGCGGGCGTAGAAGTCCAGCGCCTCGCGGCACTGGCCCTGGAAGCTGAGACTGGTGACGATCTTCATGAGACCTCTCCGGGTTGTCGGGTTGGAGGTCTGAACGCGCGGCGTCGCGTATCTTTCCGTCAAAGCGGGAGCTTTCGTCGTCGCGAGAACAGGACTAGAACAAAGGCATGATCACCGTCGCCCTGATGATGCTCCAACTGTCCGCCGCTCCTGTTCAGGCCGCGCCTGCGCCCGAGGCTGAAATCGCGCCAGTGAACCGCGTGCTGGACGCCATGCACGCCGCCGCGTCGCGGGCCGACGGCGACGCCTATTTCGCGACCTTCACGGCGGACGGCCGCTTCATCGGCACGGACGCGACCGAGCGGTGGACCCTGCCGGAGTTCAGGGCCTACGCCATGCCCTACTTCTCGCAGGGTAAGGGCTGGACCTATCGGCCGGTGACGCGGACCGTGACCATCGCCCCCATCGCCTGCCGCTGCGTCGCCTGGTTCGACGAGGTGCTGGACAACGACGCCTATGGGACCACGCGCGGGTCGGGCGTGCTGCGCCTGACCGAGGACGGCTGGAAGATCGAGCAGTATGTCCTCAGCTTCGCCGTACCGAACGACAAGGCGCGCGCCGTCGTCGGCGTGATCAAGGCCGACTGATGGAGGTTCAGGACGACGCCTTCGTCCTGTCGGCGCGGGCGCATGGGGATACGGGGGCGGTGGTCGAGCTGTTGACCGAGCGGCATGGGCGACGTGCCGCCTATGTCGCCGGCGGGGCGTCGCGCAAGATGCGGCCCTTCCTGCAGGCCGGAGCGCGGGTCGTGGCCGATCTGCGGTCGCGGACCTCGGACCAACTGGGGTCTGCAAGGCTGGAGCCGGTGGGCGAGGGGCCAGCGGCCCTGTTCGACGATCCCCTGGCTCTGGTCGGGTTGAACGCCGCCGCTGCGGTGGCGCAAGGGGCCTTGCCCGAGCGAGAGGCGCATCCGGGCGCCTTCTACGCCTTCGAGGCCCTGATGGGGGCCTTCGTCATGCCCGAGGTCTGGCCCGCCATCTTCGTGCGGTTCGAGGCGGGGCTGCTGGAAGATCTGGGCTTTGGTCTGGACCTGTCGCGCTGCGCCGCGACCGGGTCGATGGATGACCTGATCTACGTCAGCCCCCGCACGGGCCGCGCCGTCAGCCGCGAGGCGGGCGCGCCCTATGCCGACAAGCTGCTGAACCTCCCGCCCTTCATGCTGGGGGCGCAGGCGGGCTTAAGCGAAGGCGACGTGAAGGCGGGGCTGGACCTGACCGGGCATTTCCTCGAGCAGTTTGTTTTTCACGCCCTGAACAAGCCCCTGCCGCCCGCGCGGGTGTGGATGATCGAGCGGTTGGCCGAGGCGGGCCGGCTCTAGTCCGCCAACCACCCCGCTCTTCCCGGCGAAGTCAGGGGCGGGGCAGCCCCGCGATCGCCTCGCGCATTTCCCTTCTCAAAACCGAGACCAGTTCGGCGGCGGGGAGGGCGCGGGACAGCGGCGCAGCCTGACCGGCCCATTGCGGTGCGTAGCCGTCATCGCCCTGCAGGCTGGCGGCGGCGTTCAGCGCCTTGCCGAGGTCATAGGCATAGGGATAGCCGGCGGTCAGGGCCTCGTCGGCGCGCTGCATGAAGGTGTTTTCGACGCCGCGCGCAGGACGGCCCGAGATGACCGGGCTGACGCGGGTGCGCTCGGCGCGAGGACCGGCCAGAGCCGCGCGGTAGGCGGCGTTGGCGGCGGACTCGGGGCAGGAGACGAAGGCCGTGCCCAGCTGCGCGCCCGCTGCGCCCAGCGCCAGCGCCGCCGCGATCCCCGCGCCGTCCATGATCCCGCCAGCTGCGATGACCGGGACATCCAGCTCGCGGGCCAGCAGACGGGTCAGGGGCAGGGTCGCGAAGCGCGGGTCGTCGGCGGGATCGAAGACGCCGCGATGGCCGCCGGCCTCGACCCCCTGGGCGACGACCATGTCGATCCCCGCCGCCTGGGCCTGACGGCCTTCGTCCGGCGTGGTGGCGCTGGCGATCAGGATGCAGTCGACAGCTTTCAGCGCCGCGATCCTGTCAGATTGCGGCAGGCCGAAGTGGAAGCTCACCACGGCGGGCCTTTCCTCCAGCAGGACGGCCATCTTGGCGTCGTCGGTCAGGAAGCTTTTGTAGATCTCGTTCAGGGTCTCGGGCGGCGCGACGCCGAACCCGGTGAAGATCGGGCGCAGGCTGTCGATCCAGATGCGGTCGCGCGAGGGATCGGGCGGCGTCGGGGCATGGCAGAAGACATTGATGTTGAACGGGCGCGTCGTCAGGGCCTTCAACGCCTGAATCTGGCGTCGCCCCTCGACCGCATCGACCGCGGCGATGGAGATGGAGCCGAGCGCTCCGGCGTTCGACACGGCCGCCGCCAGTTCGGGCGTCGAGGTCCCGGCCATGGGCGCCTGAACGATGGGCAGGTCCAGTCCGAGGCGGTCGGTGAGGGCGGTCTTCATGCGCGGTTTCTGCCTTTTCGACGACGGCGCTCCACAGATAGGCGCGGATCGTCCCCGCGTCAGCCGCGCGCTGCGCTAGACTTTGTCGTTCAGATCACCGATTCGAAGTCGCATGACCATCCACACCCCGACGCCCGAAGGCGGCCGCATCGTCGAAGAGCCGATGGGCGATGCGCTGTCGAAGCGCTATCTGGCCTACGCCCTGTCGACCATCACCAACCGCGCGCTGCCCGACGTGCGCGACGGCTTCAAGCCGGTGCACCGGCGCATCATGTACGCCATGCACCAGATGCGGCTGAACCCGCAGGCGGCGGCGCGCAAGTGCGCCAAGGTCGTCGGCGAGGTCATGGGCGGCTATCACCCGCACGGCGACGCCTCCATCTATGAGGCCCTGGTGCGGCTGGCCCAGGATTTCGCCCAGCGCTATCCGCTGGTCGACGGGCAGGGGAACTTCGGCAACATCGACGGCGATAGCGCGGCCGCCATGCGCTATACCGAGTGCAAGCTGACGCCCGCCGCTGTCCTTCTGCTGGACGGGATTGATCAGGACGCGGTCGACTTCCGCCCCACCTATGACGATCAGGACGAGGAGCCGGTGGTTCTGCCGGCCGGTTTCCCCAACCTGTTGGCCAACGGGTCGTCGGGCATCGCCGTGGGTATGGCGACCTCGATCCCGCCGCACAACGTCGGCGAACTGATCGATGCTTGCCAGCTGCTGCTGGAACGGCCCGAGGCGACGACCGCGGAACTGGTGCAGATCGTGCCGGGACCGGACTTCCCGACGGGCGGTGTTTCGGTCGAGGGTCATGCCTCCATCCTCGACGCCTATGAGACAGGTCGCGGCGGCGTGCGCCTGCGCGCGCGCTGGGAGACCGAGGACCTGGGGCGCGGCGTCTGGCGCATCATCGTCACCGAGATGCCCTATCAGGTGCAGAAGAGCCGTCTGATCGAGGGTCTGGCCGACCTGATCGAGAACAAGAAGGCGCCGCTGCTGGGCGACGTGCGCGACGAGTCGGCGGAAGACATCCGCCTGATCCTCGAGCCCAAGAACCGCACCATCGAGCCTGAGATGCTGATGGAGAGCCTGTTCAAGCTGTCCGATCTGGAGGTCCGCTTCCCGATCAACATGAACGTGCTGGACGCCAGCGGCACGCCGCGCGTCATGGGCCTCAAGGACTGCCTGCGCGCCTTCCTCGATCACCGCCGCGAGGTGCTGAACCGCCGCAGCCAGTGGCGGATCGAACGGGTCGAGAAGCGACTGCACCTGCTGGAAGGCCTGCGCATCGTCTTCCTGAACCTGGACGAGGTGATCCGCATCGTCCGCGAGGAGGAGCAGCCCAAGGCCGTCCTGATCGCGCGCTTCGGCCTGACCGAGGTCCAGGCCGACTTCATCCTCGACACCCGCCTGCGTCAGCTGGCGCGGCTTGAGGAAATGACGATCGAGAAGGAATTCAACGAGCTGTCGGCGGAACTTGCGGCGCTGAAGGCGCTGACCTCGTCCGAAGGCAAGCAGTGGAAGGCCATTTCCAAGGAACTGGAGGCGGTCCGCAAGGCCCTGATCTCGCCGCGCCGCACGACCATCGGCGAGGCGGTGGACTCTTCGGCCTTCGTCGCACCCGAAGCCTTCATCCCGCGCGAAGCCATCACCGTCATCCTGTCGGAGCGCGGCTGGATCCGCGCCGCCAAGGGCAAGGTCGAAGACCCGTCGGAGCTAAAGTTCAAGGAAGGCGACAGCTTGGACTTCCTCGTGCCCGCCTTCACGACGGACAAGCTGCTGATCGGGGCGTCGGACGGGCGTATCTTCACCATCGGCGCCGACAAGCTGGCCTCTGGCCGGGGTCATGGCGAGCCGCTGCGCCTGATGATCGATCTCGACGAAAAGGCCGAAATTATCAACGTCGTGGCGCACGAACCCAATGCAAAGCTTCTGGTCGCGTCCAAGGCCGGTTACGGCTTCGTCGCGCCGGAGAATGACCTTCTGGCCCAGAAGCGCGGCGGCAAGCAGGTGCTGAACGGCGACATGCTGTCGATGCTGCGCATTCCGTCGAACCCGCAGGGCGACCACGTCGCGGTCATCGGCGAGAACATCAAGGCGCTGATCTTCCCGCTGGCCGAACTGCCCGAAATGGGTCGGGGCAAGGGCGTGAAGCTGCAGAACTACAAGCAGGGCGGTCTGGTCGATGTTTCGGTGTTCAACGCCGAGGCGGGACCGGAGTGGGCCGATGGCGGCGGTCGGCGTCGCAACTGGCCCGACTGGAAAGACTGGCTGGGCAAACGCGCTGGCGCTGGTCGCCAGGGACCGCGCGGGATGCGCAAGTTCCGCTGACGCCAAGGTGACGGCGATTTCATTGGAGGTCGCCGTCAGCCCTTGCGATAATCTCGCCCAAGGCCGATCCGGCCGGGGCTGGAGATTTCAATGATCACCTGGATCATCATCGGCGTCATCGTCGTCGTTCTGCTGTTCGTCGTCGTCGGCGCTTACAACAGGCTGGTGGCGCTGGATCAGGCGGCCAATCAGTCATTCGCGGACATCGACGTGCAGTTGAAGCAGCGTCAGGATCTGATCCCCAACCTGGTCGAGACGGTGAAGGGCTACGCCACGCATGAGCGCGGCACCCTGGACGCCGTAACCCAGGCCCGCGCCGCCGCCGCCGGCGCCCGCACGGTCGACGAGAAGGTGCAGGCCGAGAACATGCTGACCGGCGCTTTGGGCCGTCTGTTCGCCGTGTCGGAGGCCTATCCGGACCTCAAGGCCAACGCCAACTTCCAGCAGTTGCAGATGGATCTGTCGGACATCGAGAACAAGCTGGCCGCCGCGCGCCGCTTCTTCAACAACGCCGTCAGCGAATTCAACGCCGTGCGCCGCCAGTTCCCGACCGTCCTGTTCGCCGGGATGTTCGGCTTCGGCGCGGACAAGCCCTTCTTCGACGTGGGCGAGGGCGAGCGCGCCGCCCTGAACGCGGCCCCGCCGACGGTGAAGTTCTAGGCCCCGATGGCGGTTTTCGGTCAGGCCGTCGGCCTCAAGACCCACATCTGGCAAAACAACACCCGGTCGGCGATTCTGCTGGCCGGGTTTCCGGTGCTGCTGGTCCTGATTCTGTTCGGGATTCAGGTGCTGATGATGGGGTTCGGTTTGCTGCCCAACTCGGGTGGTAGTCTGTCGCAGGATCTGGCGCTGGCGGCGTCCATGCTGGGCTGGACGGTGCCGACGGCTCTGGTCGCGGCCGCCGTCTGGTTCGTCATCGCCTATTTCGGCAATCAGGTGATGATCGACGCCATGACGGGCGCGCGAAAGGTCGAGCGGCGGATCGAGCCGGAACTCTACAATCTGCTGGAGAACCTCGCGATCTCACGTGGTTTGCGGACGCCGACGCTGAGGATCATCGAAAGCCCGTCGCTGAACGCCTATGCCTCGGGCCTGCATGAGGGGAACTACAGCGTCACTGTCACGCGGGGGCTGATGCAGACCCTCAGCCGCGACGAGATGGAGTGCGTGCTGGCGCACGAGCTGACCCACGTCATCAACAAGGACGTGCGGACCATGGTGATCGCCTCGATCTTCGCGGGCATCATCAGCGTGATCGCCGAACTGGTGTTCCGCAGCCTCTTCTACATGCGCGGCGGGCGTAGCCGGGACAACAAGAACGCCATGCCGCTGATCCTGATCGGTCTGGCCATCGGGGTGATCGGCTTTGGTCTGGCGACCGTCATCCGCATGACCCTGTCGCGGACGCGGGAATATGTGGCCGACGCCGGAGCGGTGGAGCTGACCAAGAACCCCGACGCCATGATCTCGGCCCTGCGCAAGGTGTCGGGCCAGTCCAAGATCGAGGCGCCTGACGAACTGCGCGGCATGTTCCTGGACAATACGGCGGACAAGGCGGACTTCGCCGGCTTGTTCGCGACCCATCCGCCGATCGAGAAGCGGATCGCGGCCCTGGTGAAGTTCGCCGGCGGTCGGGACCAGGGGCCGTGGGGGCCGACGCGCACCAGCACGGCGGTTCCTACGACGTAGTGCCTTTCTCCCCTTGAGGGAGAAGGTGGCCCGTCAGGGCCGGATGAGGGGTGTCGGCGCGATGGCTGAATGTTTGGCGATCCGGCGAGGCGGCCTTGTCGGATGCGGAGCCGCTAACACCCCTCATCCGTCAGGCTTCGCCTGCCACCTTCTCCCTCAAGGGGAGAAGGAAGCTAGAGACGTTCCCAGCCCAGCGGGCGCAGGGCTTCCATGGGCCTGAACTTCGCCTTGTAGTCCATCTTGGGCGAGCCCTGGACCCAGTAGCCCAGATAGACATAGGGCAGGCCGACCATAGCCGCCTGGCGCAGGTGATCCATGATGGCGAACTGGCCCAGGCTGCGGCGGTCCAGATCGGGGGCGAAGAAGCTGTAGACCATGGACAGGCCGTCGTGCAGCAGGTCGGTCAGGCAGACGCCGACCAGATCGCCGGGGCCGTCGTCGGTTGCGGGCAGGCGGTATTCGATCAGGTGGGTGCGAACCGCCGTGTCCTCGACCATCGACACATAGTCGGACCAGCCCATGTCGCTCATGCCGCCACCGGGATGGCGGGCGGTCAGGTAGCGACGCAGCAGGTCGAACTGCTCCATCGTCGCCTCAGCCTCGACCAGATCGCGCGACAGGTCGGCGTTGCGGTTCAGGACCTTGCGCTGCGAGCGGGAGAAGACGAACTCGCCGACCGGAATCCGCACCGAGACGCAAGCCGCGCAGGCCTCGCAGGCCGGGCGATAGGCGATGTTCTGGCTGCGACGGAAACCGGCCTGGGTCAGGGCGTCGTTGACGTCGGCGCCGTCGCTGAAGGGCAAGTTGGCGAAGACCTTGCGCTCGAACTGGCCGGGCAGATAGGGGCAGGGCGCGTTGGCGGTCATGAAGAACCGCAGCTGCCGGGTCGGGAAATGTTGGGTCACGGCCTTACGTCCGTTTCCAATCGTTTCGGCGGATTTGCGCTCGGGTCGTCATGTTTCGATTTGGCGCGCAACCGGAGGATTTCGCAAGCGCCGAGAGGCTCGGCGCTAGCGATCACAGGCTGGTGTCCGTGGGCAGGACCGGGGCCTCGCGCAGCAGGACGATGGCGATGCGACGGTTGCCGGCCAGCGACGGGTCGTCGGGATAGAGAGGATCGGAGCCCGCCTTGCCAGCCACCGAATAGACCCGGTCGGCGTTCACGCCCGCACCTTGCAACGTCAGACGCGAGGCGTCGGCGCGGGCGGACGACAGCGACCAGTCGCCGGCGCCGCTGGCGCGGCTGGAGCCAGCCACGGCGCTGGTGTGGCCGGTGATGGAGATGCGGTTGGGCAGCTGGTTGATGACCTTGGCGATGGCCCGCAGCAGCAGTTGAGCGCGCGGGTTGGGACGCGAGGAGCCGTTCTCGAACATCGAGCGGCCTTCCTGATCGACCAGCTGGATACGCAGGCCCTCTGGCGTCTGGTCGATGATCAGCTGTTTCGACAGTTCGGCCAGTTCGGGCATGGCCTGCATGGCCTGACGCAGGCTTTCGGCGGCGCTGGCGAAGTCGGCGGCCTCGCGGCGAGCGATCTCGGCGCGCAGGGCGGATTCGCTGGCGGCCGCGAGATTGGAATTCTGACCGGCCTGTTCTGGCGATTCTGGAGCTTCGGGGGCAAGCTGCTCGATGACGGCGTTTGAGCCCGCGCCCTTGGCGCCCATGTCGTCGCCCAGAGCCGTGCCGCCCAGAATACCGCCAGAGCCCGAAGTCGAGGCCGAGACGTTGGCGGGGGCGAAGTATTCAGCGATGCCGCGCTTCTGTTCCGGATCGGTCGTGTTGATCAACCACATCAGCAGGAAGAAGGCCATCATGGCCGTCACGAAGTCAGCGTAGGCCACCTTCCACGCGCCGCCGTGATGGCCGCCGCCGGAGACCTTCTTCACCTTCTTGATCAGGATCGGGCGATCGCTCGCGGACATAGCAGGCCAATCTTAACGTCGTTCGTTAGTCGTAAATCTCATGTGGCCGTTAAGAAGCGGTTGCGGTGCGGGCCTTTCGGGGTGCGACCTTGCCGCGCGGCGGCCCACGGCTTAGGTCAGGCCTGTGACCGTGACCTCATCCCCTTCCGAATTCGACGCCAAGGCCTATCGCAAGGCGCTGGGCGGTTTCGCCACCGGCGTCTGCGTGGTGACGGCCCATACGGCCGAGGGGCCGTTGGGCATTACGGTCAACAGCTTCACCTCGGTGTCGCTGGACCCGCCGCTGGTCCTGTGGTGCCTGGACGTGAAGTCGGATCGCCACGACGCCTTCGCCGGGGCCGAGCGCTTCGCCGTGCATATGCTGCCGGTCGAGGATCAGGCCATGTCGGACCGCTTCGCCTGGGGCGTCTGCACCCTGTCGGACGACGAGTTCGAGGTCGGCGACCCGGCCCCGCCGCGTCTGCGGAACGCCGTGACACGGCTGGACTGCACGACCCACGACCGGATCGTCATGGGGGACCATCTGGTCATCGTCGGGCGGGTGGCGGCGTTTGAGAGCCACCCTGGCGACGCCCTGACCTATTTCCGCGGCAAGTACGGACAGGCCGTCGATCCGACGGCCTGAACCGGATCAGGCCCCCAGCAGCCGCGCCGCCTTGGGCGCGAAGTAGCTGAGGACGCCGGAGGCGCCCGCGCGCTTGAAGGCGTGCAGGGTTTCCAGGATGGCGCGGTCTTCCTCCAGCCAGCCGTTGGCGATGGACGCCTGCATCATCGCGTACTCGCCGGACACCTGATAGGCGAAGGTCGGGATCTTGAAGGTGTCCGAGACCAGACGGACGATGTCGAGATAGGGCAGACCCGGCTTGACGATCAGGGCGTCGGCGCCTTCGGAAATGTCCATCGCCACCTCGCGCAGCGCCTCGTCGGCGTTGGCGAAGTCCATCTGATAGGTCTTCTTGTCGCCGGTCAGCGACTTCGACGAGCCGACGGCGTCGCGGTAGGGGCCATAGAAGCTTGAGGCGTATTTGGCCGCATAGCTGATGATCAGGGTGTCGGGTAGGCCGTTGGCTTCCAGGGCTTCGCGGATGGCCTGAACCCGGCCGTCCATCATGTCCGACGGAGCCACGGCGTCGGCGCCGGCATGGGCGTGGATGAAGGCTTGTTCAACCAGGCGCTCGATGCTGGCGTCGTTGAGGATGCGGCCGTTCTCCACGACACCGTCATGGCCGTGGTCGGTGTAGCAGTCCAGGGCCACGTCGGTCATGACGCCGATCTCGGGCGCGGCGTCCTTGATGGCCTTGATGCAGTCGGGGATCAGGCCGTCCGGGTCGCTGGCGGCCGTGCCGACGCTGTCCTTGATGGCGCCGTCCACATTCGGGAAGAGGGCGATCATGGGGATGCCCAGATCGCGAGCCTCGACAGCGGCCTTGGCGGCCTCCTTGGGCGACAGGCGGAAGACGCCCGGCATGGAGGCGACCGGTACGCGGTCCTCGGCCCCGTCATGGACGATGATCGGCCAGATCAGATCGGCGGGCGTCAGGGTCGTCTCGGCGACCAGACGGCGCACCCAGGGCTGCGAACGCAGGCGACGCGGGCGGGCGTAGGGAAAAGCGGCGGGCTGGAACGGCATGGTCATGCAGGGCTAATAGTCCGGTAGGCGGGGCAGGGAAACGGCCTTGGAGGTCGCATATCGGACCTCGGTCGGGAAAAAACAGAGTCCAATTCGTCTGAATCGTCTGAAATCGCGGCGTCGAAAGGCAGAGGCTAGCGCGTGCCTGCGTCATTGGCGGACACAAGATGCGGCGCAGGGCGCTGGCGGGGTGACGTTTCCCAAGCGCTTGGATAAAAGCGGCATGAACGCCCCGTCAGAGGGCAGAGCCGGGAGTATAGATCATGGACTTCGCCCTCAACGACGACCAGCGCGCCATTCAGGACGCGGCGCGGGCCTTTGCCGACGCTGAACTGGCGCCGCACTCGGCCCAGTGGGACGAGGACAAGCATTTCCCGGTCGACGTGATGAAGTCGGCGGCCGAGATGGGCTTCTGCGGCATCTATACCGGTGAAGAGCACGGGGGCATGGCCCTGGGCCGCGTCGAGGCGGCGGTGATCTTCGAGGAGCTGTCGCGCGGAGACGTGGCGACGGCGGCCTTTATCTCGATCCACAATATGGCGACGTGGATGATCGACAAGTTCGGCTCTGCTGAACTGCGCTCGCGCTTCGTGCCGTCGCTGGTGGCGATGGACAAGATGGCCAGCTACTGCCTGACCGAGCCGGGCTCGGGGTCGGACGCGGCGGCGCTGCGGACGACGGCGGTGCGCGACGGCGACCACTATGTGCTGAACGGCTCCAAGGCCTTCATTTCCGGCGCGGGCGTGTCGGACGTCTATGTCGTCATGGTCCGCACCGGCGGCGAGGGGGCGAAGGGCGTCTCGACCATCGTGGTCGAGGCGGGGACGCCCGGTCTGTCGTTCGGCGCCAATGAGAAGAAGATGGGCTGGAACGCCCAGCCGACCGCCGTGGTCAGCTTCGACGACTGCCGCGTGCCGGTCGGCAATCTGGTGGGCGAGGAGGGCGCGGGCTTCAAATACGCCATGGCCGGTCTGGACGGCGGGCGCCTGAACATCGCCGCCTGCTCGCTGGGCGGGGCGCGGCTGGCGCTGGAGACGGCGCAGGAATACGTGACCACGCGCAAGCAGTTCGGTCAGGCTATCGGCCAGTTTCAGGCCCTGCAGTTCCGCCTGGCCGACATGGCGACGGACCTGGAGGCGGCGCGCCTGATGGTGCAGCGCGGGGCCTGGGCCATCGACAACAACCACCCGGAAAAGACCAAGTGGTGCGCCATGGCCAAGCGTCTGGCCACCGACGCCTGCTTCCAGCTGGCTGACGAAGCGCTGCAACTGCACGGCGGCTACGGCTATCTGAAGGACTATCCGCTGGAGCGGATCGTGCGCGACCTGCGGGTCCACCGCATCCTGGAAGGCACCAACGAGATCATGCGCGTCATCATCGCGCGGGAGCTGGCCCGATGAGCGACGCTGAAGTTCTGACGCGCATCGAAGGCGGCGTCGGTCGCATCACCCTGAACCGGCCCAAGGCGATTCATGCGCTGAACCGGGGCATGTGCGAGGCGATGATTGAGGCGCTGCTGGCGTGGCGCGGCGACGACGCGGTGTCGTCGGTGCTGATCGACCATGCGGGCGAGCGCGGCTTCTGTGCCGGGGGCGACATCCGCATGATCGCCGAGAGCGGGGCAGGGGATGCGTCGGAGGCCAAGGCCTTCTTCAGGACCGAGTATCAGCTGAACCATCTGATGTTCGAATACCTCAAGCCGATCACGGCCATCGTGGACGGCATCGTCATGGGCGGGGGCGTGGGCATCAGCGAGCCGGCAGATGTCCGTATCGCCACCGAGCGGACCACCTACGCCATGCCCGAGACAGGCATCGGCCTGTTCCCTGACGTGGGCGGCGGCTGGTTCCTGCCGCGGCTGCCGGGGCAGACGGGCGTCTGGCTGGCGCTGACGGGCGCACGCCTGAAGGCGGCGGACACGGTGGCCCTGGGCATCCATACCCATTTCACGCCAAGCGAAGGCGTCGAGGTGCTGAAGGCCGAACTGCTGGCGGCGCCCGCTGATCCCAAGGCCGTGGTTGACCGTCTGGCGGGCGACGCCGGTCCGGCTCCGTTGGACGCGCACCGCGAGGCCATCGACCGGCTGTTCGCCTTCGATACCGTCGAGGAGATCTTCGCCGCGCTGGAGGCCGATGGTTCGGACTGGGCGCTGAAGCAGCTCGGCATCCTGAAGACCAAGTCGCCGCAGTCGCTGAAGGTTTCGCTGCGCCAGATCCGCACCGGGGCAGGCCTGGCGTCCTTCGCCGAGAACATGGCGATGGAATATGCGCTGGGCGGTCGGGTGGTGCAGACCCATGACTTCCAGGAAGGCGTGCGCGCCGTCATCGTCGACAAGGACAACGTCCCGAAGTGGTCCCCCGCCGACCTGTCGGGCGTCAGCGACGCGACGCTGGACGCTCTGTTCGCGCCTCTGCCCGCCGACGAGGCTTGGTCGCCGCTCTGAAAACATCGCTGCGGCGCAACATTTGTTGTTCCGAAGGCCTGACAGGACTATCTAGGCGGCATGAGTAAGCGCTGGACCCCTGAATCCTGGAGAAACAAGCCCGTCGTCCATATGCCGACGGACTATCCTGACATGGCCGAACTGGCCCGTGTCGAAGACGAGCTGCGGGCCATGCCGCCCCTGGTGTTTGCCGGCGAGGCCCGCAAACTGACCCAGCATCTCGCACAGGTGGAGGCGGGCAACGCCTTCCTGCTTCAGGGCGGCGACTGCGCCGAGAGCTTCAAGGAGTTCTCGACCGACAACATCCGCGACACCTTCCGCCTGATCCTGCAGATGGCGGTGGTCCTGACCTTCGCCGGCCGCAAGCCGGTGGTGAAGGTCGGCCGCATCGCCGGTCAGTTCGCCAAGCCGCGCTCGTCGCCGCTGGAAGAGATCGGCGGGGTCGAGCTGCCGTCCTATCGCGGCGACATCATCAACGGCATGGGCTTCACCGCTGAAGAGCGCGTGCCCGATCCGCAGCGCCTGCTGAAGGCCTACAACCAGTCGGCCTCGACGCTGAACTTGCTGCGCGCCTTCGCCGGCGGCGGCTATGCCGACCTGTACAATATCCATCGCTGGACCCTGGGCTTCGCCGACAACGGCGCGGGCGCAGCCTACCGGGAGCTGGCCGACAAGATCACCGAGGCCCTGGCCTTCATGGAGGCGGTCGGCGTCACGCCCGAGACGCATCCTGACCTGTCGCGCGTCGAGGTCTTCACCAGCCACGAAGCCCTGCTGCTGAACGTCGAGAGCGCCCTGACGCGGCTGGAAGGCTCATCGGGCGAATGGTTCGACACCTCGGCCCACATGCTGTGGATCGGCGAGCGCACCCGTCAGCTAGACGGCGCGCATATCGAGTTCATGCGCGGCATCTCGAACCCCATCGGCGTGAAGTGCGGGCCCACCATGACGGCGGAGGACATCCTGCCGCTGATCGACGCCCTGAACCCGAACAATATTCCTGGGCGCCTGACCCTGATCGGCCGCTTTGGTCATGACAAGGTCGGTGATCGCCTGCCGGCGCTGATGCGGGCGGTGAAGGCCGAGGGCAAGCGCGTCATCTGGTCGATCGACCCGATGCACGGCAACACCCTCAAGGCGGCCAACGGCTACAAGACCCGGCCGTTCGACCGCGTCATGGGCGAGGTTCGCACCTTCATCGACGTGGCCGAGGCTGAGGGCGTCCACCCCGGCGGCGTCCACCTGGAGATGACCGGCCAGAACGTCACCGAATGCCTGGGCGGCGCCCAGGCGGTGACCGAGGACGATCTGTCGAGCCGCTATCACACCCACTGCGATCCGCGCCTCAATGCCGATCAGGCGCTGGAGCTGGCCTTCCTGGTCGCTGAGCGTCTCAAGGCCGGGCGTCAGGCCCGCGCCGAGGCCGCGTGACCACGCCGACCGAAGACGAAGGGCCGGGCCGCGTCGCCTATCAGGGCGCGCCCGGCGCCTTCAGCCATGAAGCCTGCCTCGACCTGCGTCCGTGGGACGAGGCGGTGGGCTATGAGACCTTTCAGGGGGCGATCGAGGCCCTGTTGTCGGGCGATTGCCAGTCGGCGCTGATCCCGGTCGAGAATTCGACCATCGGCGTGGTCGAGCCTGCCGCCAGTCTGGTGCGGGAGGCGGGGCTGACGGTGGTCAGCGAAGCCTGGCGTCCGATCCGGCTGGCCCTTCTGGGCCTGCCCGAGGCGCGACTGTCGGACATCCGGACGGCCGAGAGCCACCCGGTGGCCCTGCAGCAGTGCTCGAAAGCCCTGGGCGAAATGCGCATCGCCTCGGTCGAGGTCTTCGACACGGGCGGCGCCGCCGCCGCCGTGGCCGAAGCGGGCGACGTGACCCGCGCCGCCGTGGCGCCGGCTCGTGCAGCCGAGGTTTATGGCCTGTCGGTTCTGCGCAACGATCTGCAGGATTTCAGCGACAACCGGACGCGATTTGTCCTGTTAAGCGCCCCTCAGGGTTGACTGCGCATAGTCTTTGCGCGCTTAAGAGAGGATCGGATCGACCCTGATCCTGAAACCGGACCGGATTCATGTCCTCGCTGCGCGCACAACTGACCCTTGAAACCACCACGCGCGCGGTGGCCGGCTTTTATTTTGGCTACGGCTATTACGGCTTTCGATACGCCGGCTGAGGCGTCGGGCTTCTAACCAACCCTGACTGTCTCGCTGGCGACCGCTCCTTTCGAGCGGCCCGTGCACGCGTTCCTGCCTGATGTTTCGGCGGACGCGATCTCCCCATCGAAATTCCATGCCGAAAGCCAAATCCCATGTCGCAATCCAACATCCAGCAAGTCTGGCCCGCTGAAACCGTCGAGCTGAGCCCCGAGCAGAAGGCGCTGGCCGCCCTGCGCGCCGAGATCGACAGCCTGGATGATCAGATCCTGAACCTGTTCGAGCGCCGTCTCGCCGTCGCCGCCCAGGTCGGCAAGGCCAAGGACGCGCCGACTGGCCCCCACACCAAGCTGCGTCCCGACCGCGAACAGGCCGTTCAGGCCCGCGTCCTGAAGCAGTGCGAACCTGAAAACCGCGAGGCGGTCGAGCACCTGTGGCGCGAGATCGTCGGCTGGGGTCTGGCCCGTCAGGGCCGGCTGCAGGTCCATGTCTGGGCCCCGATCGATCCGGCCAAGGCCGTGGACGGCGCCCGCTTGCGCTTCGGCGCCGCCGCTGACATCAAGCTGGTCCGCGACCCGCAGGCCGCTCTGGCCCATGCCGCCGAAGGCCATGGCGTCTCGGTGCTGTCGATCAATACCGAGGACGCCTGGTGGATGGGTCTGCGTCGCGAATGGTCGATGCTGAGCGTCTTCGACGGCTACGGCGGTGAAACCCCGACCTCGCTGGCCGTGGGCAAGATCGATCCGCCGGCCCTGCCGACGGGGCGTCGCGTGGTGGTGACGGTCGGGGGCGACGCCGGCGACGGCTCGGGCGCGCGCCGCTGGGGCCTGAACACCAACCACGGCTGGACCCTGGCCCTGACCGACGCCGACGTGGCGCCGGGCGATGTGGAAGGCTGCGTCGGCGCCATCGGCTGATGAAGGTGTGAACGGGCGTTAAGCCTGTTCTTCAACCCTGTCTCAAAAGACTGGGTTCAGCATGACGGCATGAACGCTTCCGTCATTCTGCGGCTCGGATCGGTCGGCGCCCTCGCGGCGCTGCTGTCCGGCTGCGGCATGGCGGAGGCCGATCCCCATCGTTTCGAGGGCGTAGCCAAGAACATCGCGGCCATTCCCCTGTCGACGAAGCCTGAAGCCAGACGTGAGCCCGCCGGGCCGCGCAACGCCGAGGAGGCGGGGCTGAGGCCTTTGAAGGTCGAGCTTCTGACGCCGCATCAGCTTTGGGACGCCCGTGACGGGCTGACCGCCAAGGCTGCCGCTGTCCTGCCAGCCGTGCCGGCGGTTTTCCATGATCCCGAGGCCCCGGCGGACGTGCAGGCTGCGCAGCGGGCTGAGGCTCAGCCGTCGCGTCCCGCCGCAGTCGCGGTCGCTGCTGCGCCTGCCGTTCTGATCCAACTTGGAGCCTACGCCAGTCAGGCTTCGGCCCAGGCGGCCTGGGAGCGTTTGGGACAGGGGAGCCAAGGCCTGAACCCGGTGTTTGAGCCGGTCGAGGTCAACGGTCGGCGACTGGTGCGGTTGAAGGTTCGCGCCGGATCGGCTCAGGCTTCGGCGCTTTGCGCCAAGGCGGCGGCGTCCGATCCGTGGTGCGTGCGGGCCGCAGAGGCGGCGTCGTCCACAGGCGCGGCTTAAGGTTTCGTTGACGACTGACGCCCTTGGCCCGATCTAGGGCGTCTGGGACGGGCCGCGACCACTTGAGTCGCGTCCGTCGAAACATCGGGGTCCAACATGGCGCAGCCTCAGGTCATCGTCATCGGCAATGAAAAGGGCGGGGCCGGCAAGTCCACCCTGGCCATTCACATCGTCACGGGCCTGCTGCACGCGGGCAAGAGGGTCGCGATCATCGATCTGGACCTGCGCCAGCGGTCGATGGAGCGCTTCTTCTCGAACCGCGCGGCCTGGACGGCGGCGAACGGTCATGACCTGCCGCTGCCGATCGTGCCGGACATGGGCGACGGCAAGGCCTTGGCCAAGGCTGATGAAGCGGAGCAACTGGCGCGTTTCGACGCCGCCTACGCCGAGGCGCAAAGCCAGGCTGACATCATCCTGATCGACACGCCGGGCGGCGACACGGCCCTGTCGCGCGCCGCGCATGGCCGCGCCGATCAGATCGTCACCCCGATGAACGACAGCTTCGTCGACTTCGACCTGCTGGGCGAGGTCGATCCGGTGACGCTGGAGCTGAAGAAGCCCTCCATCTATTCCGAGAGCGTCTGGGAGGCGCGCAAGCACCGCGCCATCACCGAGGGGCGTCAGGTGACGATCGACTGGATCGTGGTCACCAACCGTCTGGCCGTGGCCGAGGCCCGCAACCGTCGTCGCCTGGAAGAGCGGATGAAGAAGCTGGCCAAACGCGTCGGTTTCCGCGTCGGGCCGGGGCTGCGCGACCGGGTCATCTATCGCGAGCTCTTCCCGTTCGGCCTGACGGTAGCCGACCTGTCGAACGACATCCGCCCGGTGTCGGTGTCGCTGGCCCACGTCGCGGCGCGTCAGGAAATGCGTAATCTGATGCAGGCCATGGGTCTGGACGACGCGGCGGGCGGCTCAATGGCTCCGCTGGACGCGGCGGCGGCCTGATCGTCGCATGGGCCTGATCTGGCTGGGGCTGGCCGCCGTGGCGGTCTGGGCGCTGGCCCGGTTGGGGCGTCAGACCGAACGCGCCCGCCGCGGCCACTGGCGCATCTCCGCGACCATCCTCAGCAGCGCCCTGTTTGCAGGGGCGGTTCTGGCCGCCTCACGCGGAGTCTGGCTGGCTGCGATTAGTCTGGCGGGGGGCGGGCTGTGGTTGGCGGTTCAGTCGCGGGTTCGTAGTGCGGCCCCGCGTGCGCCGGTCGCTGAGCGCCTGTCTGAAGCTGAGGCGCGGGCCATTCTCGGCGTGTCCGCCGACGCTACACAGCAGGACATACAGGCCGCCTGGCGCCGTCTGATGGCGCGAGCCCATCCCGATCAGGGCGGGACGGAGGGGCTGGCGGCGCGGGTCAATGCTGCGCGGGATCGGCTGCTGAAAGAATAGTCGATCAGTCTCGGTCGCCGAAAAGGGCGTCTGTGGTGCGTTTCGCCAACCGCTTAATTTCGGCGTCACGCGCTGGATCGGGGTGGGGTTCCAGCTCTGTCGTCCAGACGGAACCTTCGGGCGGCTGCAGGTCGCGGCACACCATGAGCGCGAGCTTCCTTTGCACGGCGTCCTGATTACGCGCGGAACGGCTTGTTTCCGCGTCCTGATCGCTCTCGGTCCGTGTCGGCACGACGGCGGAGATCGACCAGTGCGGGGGCTTAACCGGGGGAGCCGGTTGGCCGACGAGTCTGACGGTCACAGTCGGTGGACCGCGCCATGCCGTGAGGGTCGAGAAGGGCTCGACGACGCCATCAATGTCGATGAGGCCGCAGCCGATCCGTCCGCCGTCGCGCGGCGCGTCGCTGAAATCTACTGACAGGACACGTCCGCGAGGGCTCTCAGAGATGACCGCTTCGAGGAGTTCGCTGTCGGATGGCCGCGGCGGGCGTGGCTCCTCGGCATGGGATGCAACCATGGCGAGGAGACCAAACCACATATCAGCCGACCTTCACCCGCGTTGCGGCTTCCGGCAGGTCCTCGCCGAAGGCGCGTTGGTAGAACTCGGCGATGGTGGGGCGTTCCAGTTCGTCGCACTTGTTCAGGAAGGTCAGGCGGAAGGACAGGGCTAGGTCGCCGCCGAAGATGATGGCGTTCTGGGCCCAGGTGATGACCGTGCGGGGCGACATGACGGTCGAGATGTCGCCGTTCATGAAGGCGTTGCGGGTCATGTCGGCGACGCGGACCATGGCGGCGATGCGGCGCTTGCCCTCGGCGTCGTTCCACTCGGGGATCTTGGCGGCGACGATTTCGGCTTCGACGTCGTGATCGAGGTAGTTCAGCGTCGTGACGATGTTCCAGCGGTCCATCTGACCCTGGTTGATCTGCTGGGTGCCGTGATAGAGGCCCGAGGTGTCGCCCAGACCGATGGTGTTGGTGGTCGAGAACAGGCGGAACCAGCGGTTCGGGCGGATGACGCGGTTCTGATCCAGCAGGGTCAGGCGACCTTGGGCCTCCAGCACGCGCTGGATCACGAACATGACGTCGGGACGGCCGGCGTCGTATTCGTCGAAGACCAGGGCGACCGGGCGTTGCAGCGACCAGGGCAGGATGCCCTCGCGGAACTCGGTGATCTGCTTGCCGTCCTTCAGGACGATGGCGTCCTTGCCGATCAGATCGATGCGGCTGATGTGGCTGTCCAGGTTCACGCGGACCAGCGGCCAGTTCAGGCGGGCGGCGACCTGCTCGATGTGGGTCGACTTGCCGGTGCCGTGATAGCCCTGAACCATGACGCGACGGTCAAAGGCGAAGCCGGCGCAGATGGCCAGGGTCGTCTGCGGATCGAAGCGATAGCTGTCGTCGATCTCGGGCACATGGCTGTCGCGCGTGTCGAAGGCGGGCACGACCATGTCGGAATCGACGCCGAACGCCTCCCTGACCGTCACCTTGCGGTGCGGTTCCAGCGTGACCAGGGGATCGGGCGAGGCGTCGAGGGGAGAGGTCATGGCAGAGCGATTAGCGCAGCACGACCGGGTGGTCGAGACCCAGACCGATGCGGGCGACCCGTTCAATGAGGAAGGGCAGGCGGGCGACGACGGGAATGGCTGTGCGACGGGCCAGATCGGCCCCGGCGCCTGTGTTGCGGACGAAACTGGTCAGGGCGCGGACGCGGCGCACCACGGCCTTGTCCCCCGGACGACGCAGGCGGTCGTAGTCCTCGATTCGGTCGGACTGTCCGCTGAGGAAGTCGGCGGCGCAGTCGGCGAAGACAAAGGCGTCCTCGATGCCCAGGTTCATGCCGCGTGCGCCGATGGGCGAGTGGATATGGGCGGCGTCTCCGCCCAGGGCGATACGGCCCAAGCTCATGGCCGAGGCCATGCGGTGCGAGATGTGGAAGTCTGAGCGCCAGAGGACGGCGCCCGCGCGCCAGCCGTCTGGCAGATGGTTCAACAGCGGCGGGCCGAAGCCGATCAGGCGAAACCGCGTGCCGGAGTAGGGCAGGCAGACGAAGACGGCGTCGTCGCGAAAGTCGATCCAGGCCTCGTCCGACGGCGGGCCGTCCAGTTCGACATCGATCAACTGCCAGGGCTCGGCCCAGGCGTCGCCGGGGAAGCCGAGGCTCAAGGCCTTTCTGGCTGTGGAATGGGCCCCGTCGGCGGCGAACAGCAGGGGCGTCCGCACGCGCTCGCCTGACGACAGGACGGCGGTGACGGCGTCGGCGTCCTTAGACAGGGCGGTCAGGGCCACGTCGCGATCAACGGTGACGCCGCGCGCGGCCAGGGCCTCGGTCAGCAGGGCCTCGGTCTGGGCCTGGGGCAGGATAGCGAGTGGGAAGCGGGCGCCGACCTTGATCTGATCCAGATGGACGACGGCCAGGGTCTGGCCGTGCCGGTGGATGTGAAGACGATCGACGGTTCCGGCCTCGGCCAGGATGCGGGCGGTGACGCCGGTCGGTTCCAGCAGGTCGAGGGTGCGCGGATTGACGCCGAGCGCCCTGGAGGTGGCGGTCGGCGTCTCGGCCGCGTCGACGATGCGAACGGCCACGCCGCGCCGGGACAGGAACAGGGCCGCCGCCAGGCCCGTGGGACCGGCGCCGACGATCAGCACCTGGGGCGCGGCGCTCATGGCCGCAGCCTCAGCCGGCGCTCAACGCCACGTCGACGTTGCCGCGCGTGGCGTTCGAGTAGGGGCAGACCTGATGCGCCTTGTGGATAAGTTCGTCGATGACGGCCTGATCCAGGCCGTGCCCGGTGACGTGCAGAGTAACGTCCAGGTTGAAGCCTTCGCCGCGGGTGTTCTTGCCGAAGCCGACGCCGGCCTCAACCCTGGTGTCCGGGCCGACGGGCGTCCCGGCCTTGCCCGAGACCAGCCTCAGGGCACCCAGGTAGCAGGCGGCGTAGCCAGTGGCGAAGAGCTGTTCGGGATTGGTGCCGTCGCCGCCTTTGCCGCCCATCTCGGTCGGGACGGACAGGCGCACGTCGATCTTGCCGTCGTCGGTGGCGGAGCGGCCTTCGTCGCGGCCGCCTCCCGATGCCGTGGCGTGGGCGCGGTAGAGGACTTCCATGGGGCGACTCCTTTGAAGATCGAAGGAGTCGAATATGGGCCTCAGTCGTTCAGAAACAACGGTTCTGTGATTCGTGTAATCCGCAAGCCATGTGTTAACAATTTGGCCATCACTTCCGTCGGGGAAGAGGCCATGCATACGAACACGCAGTACTTCTGCTATGTCTATGACGCGCCCGAAAGCACGCCGAACATGTTCGCTCTTGATGCGGACAGTTTGCTGGAGGCCGTCAGCGAAACGCGGCGCATGATGCTGGAAGAAGCCGGCAGCGCGTTCGCCGAAATCTGGGACGGCGCGGGCGAGAATGTCACCCGCATCGACGGGCCTCCCAGGGGCGGCGGCTTGCTGAGAACGCTCAGGCGTGCCCGGCCTTCTTCAGGGTTTTCCAGGCCTTGATGACGCGCTGAAGCTTGGCCTCGGCGCCACGGTCGCCGCCGTTGGTGTCAGGGTGAAAGCGTTTCAGCAGCTCATGATAGCGTGCCTTGATGGCCGCCTTGTCCGCACCAGGCTTGAGATCAAGGTCAGTCAGGGCCGCCAGTTCGATCTTACCGATGCGGTGTTCCTCGGCCATCGCCGGCCCGGCCTCGCGGGTGCGACGGCCGAACAGGCCGAAGCTGTCGCGCCATGAACCCGCGCCCTCGGTGTTGGCCGTGCCCATCTTGGCGGCGAAGGCGGCGGCCTCGCGGGTGTTCTTGCCGGCCTTCATCTCCCAGGTCGGGCGACCGCCGGTCATGGCCTCGTTTTCCTGGGCGGCGCGGATCTGACCCTCGCTCATGCCCGCATAGAAATTCCAGCCCTTGTTGTACTGGCCCGCATGGGCCTGACAGAAGTCGTAGAAGTCGGCCAGCTGCTCGCGCGATTTGGGCGCCTTGGCGGTCGCGGGGCGGCTGCAGTCCGGCCACTGGCAGGGTTTCTCGCCGGGCTTCAGATGCAGGACGTCGGCCTCGGCCTGCTCTTCCTCAGGCTTGGGCGGCTTCACGCGAATGTCGGTGAAGCGAGGCTTGTATTCAAATGACGCGGACATCGCCCCAAGTGTAAGCTGGAATTGGACAGCTTCAAGGAACGACCGATGTCAGACGGCCCCGTGGCGGCACTTATCCGCGAAAAACTGACCGTGGCCTTCGCCCCGGCGCGGATCGAGCTGGAAGACGACAGCTGGAAGCACGCAGGGCACCATCATGAAGGCGGCATGGACGCCAGGGACGGCGGTGAGAGCCATTTCCAGCTAACCATCGTTTCAGACCTCTTCGAGGGGCAGGGGCGGTTAGCGCGTCAGCGCGCGGTCAACGCCGTCCTGAAAGATGAGCTGGCTGGTCCGGTTCATGCCCTGTCCATCCGCGCCCAGACGGTCGAAGAGGCCGAGGCCCGGACCGCTTGATCTGTCCGTTTACGTAGAAATCCGCATTCATATCGTCTTAGAACCTTCACTCTAGCGTCCGCTGCGAAAACGATTTGCAAGAGCGGGGGCGTGCGAATGGTGGGGGATGGGATCAAGGGACTGGACGGGCAGGCGCCCGGCGAGGCCGCTCAGGCGCTGACCGCGATTCTGCAGACCCATTACCTGCGCTATATGATCATCGTCAGCTGGGCGGTGGGCGTCGTGGCGACGGTCGGTCTGGTGCATGGTCTGACCTGGTTCGCCGCCACCCTGGCCGCCGGCGCATTGCGCGGCGAGGTGGAGAAGCGCGTCAGCCATCAGGTCGGAGCGGGCTGGGGCATGGTCTTCCCCGTTGTGGCCACCGTGACCACGGCCGTATGGGCCGTCGCACCGTTGATGGCCTGGTTCTCGGCCGCCCAGTTCGGGCATGAACTGGCCATCGCCTTGTTGATGTCAGGCTATGTCCTGGTTTTTGCTCAGCTGCGCAGTTCACCGCGTCAGGCCATCATGATCTCGTCGCCCTATGGTCTGGCTGCTGCGATCATTGCTGTAAGCCTGTTCGGCGGACCCCTGTTCTGGCCTTTTGTGACCCTGGTGCCGTTCACCGCGGCCAGCCTGTTTGTCCTGGTGACCATGACCATGCTGCGCGAGGATCGTATCCGCGCCTTCCAGGAGCACCAGGCCCATTTGATCGAGGAACTGGAGGCGGCTCGCGACAAGGCGGATGCGGCCAACGAAGCCAAGTCCAGCTTCCTGGGCGTGATCTCTCACGAATTGCGCACCCCGATGAATGGAGTGCTCGGGGCGGCGCAACTTCTGAGCGCGACACGTCTGGAGGGCGTTCAACGCGAATATCTGTCGATCATTCGCAATTCGGGCGACAACCTGTTGAGTTTGCTCAACGACATACTCGACATGACCAAGATCGAAGCGGGCAAGATGAGCTTCGATGTCGTGGACGTGCAATTGGACGACCTGCACCGGCGCATCCTTGGCCCGTTCGAGGCCCAGGCTGAAGCCAAGGGGCTGACGCTGATCTCGACGTTCGAGGGAGAGCTTCCCGCCGTGGTGCGGGGAGATCCGTTGCGGGTCTGTCAGGTCGTGCAGAATTTGCTGTCGAACGCCGTCAAGTTCACCGATCAGGGCGAGATCCGTTATACGGTGCGCGGACGTCGGATTTCGGACCGCCGTGTCGGTTTCGAATTCACGGTCACAGACAGCGGTTCCGGCATCTCACGCGAGGACCTGGATCGATTGTTCCAGCCTTTCACGCAGGTCGACAACTCTTCGACACGCAAGTTCGGCGGAACGGGCCTGGGCCTGACCATAGCGCGGCGCATGGCGCATATCATGGGCGGCGACATCACCGTGACTTCAAGATTGGGGCAGGGCTCGACCTTCACTCTCACGATCGAGGGCGAAGTGGTTGAATGGAATCGTGTCGAGATGGCGGAAGTCATCGACGCCGAGGTGGACGGCGGCGATTGTCTGACGGTGCTGATTGTCGAGGATCACCCGGTCAATCGCATGATCCTTGAAGCCTGGATGGGGTCGGCCGGCCATCGCACCAGCACTGCGGAGAATGGCGAGGTTGCCGTTGAACTGGCGCGCAGTCAGAGATTTGACCTCATCATCATGGACGTGAACATGCCCGTGATGGACGGACTGACGGCGACACGTCTGATCCGGGAGAGCCGCGGGGTGAATCTGGAGACGCCGATCGTCGTCTTGTCGGCTTCCGCCCGAAACGAAGACCATGAGGCCGGGATGGCGGCGGGCGCGGACGCCTATCTGAACAAGCCTATCGATTTCCGCCGTCTGGCCAGCCTGATGGGGCAGGTTCCCGGGGGACGCGGCGCCTTGCATCAGGCCGCGGTCGAGGCCGAGGTTCCGGCAGCTGCAGCCTGACAAGGCGCTTGGGAACGTCGGTTGGCCGAAAAGCAGAGCGGCGGGCTTCCATTCGCGGAGCCACACGTTAGACCCAAGGCATGTCCGCCTTGCATGAAACCCTGACCCAGGCCGTCGCCGTCGGCGAAAAACGCCTGACCGTTGACGCCGCCATCCTGGCCAAGCTGGCCGACATGGCCGGCGATCTGGCGATCAATCTGACGATCGCGGCGCTGATCTTCGTCGTAACCCTGTTCGTCGCGCGTTGGGCGTCGGGGGTGACGAGGCGCGTGCTGGGACGGATGCGGGCCTTCCGCCACGATCAGACGGTGCTCAGCTTCGCCGCTCAGGTGGTCCGCGTCGTGGTGATCATCATTGGCCTGATCGCCGTGCTGCAGCGCCTGGGCGTGCAGACGACCTCTATCATCGCGGTTCTGGGCGCGGCCTCCCTGGCGGTTGGTCTGGCCTTGCAGGGGACGCTGTCGAATGTGGCGGCCGGAGTCATGCTGCTGGTGCTGCGGCCCTATCGCGTCGGCGAGGTGATCGATGTGGGCGGCGCCTCAGGCACAGTGCAGAAGCTGGACCTGTTCACGACCCAGCTGACCAACGCCAACAACCACAAGATCGTCATCCCAAATTCCAAGGTCCTGAGCGACGTCATCATCAATCTGACGGGCCAGAGGACGCGCCGGATCGAGATCAAGTTCACGGTCGGATATGGCGAAAACCTGAAGGACGCCTGCGACGTGATCGCCGGCGTGGCCAGGGCGCACGGCAAGGTTTTGAAAGACCCCACGCCCTGGACGGGTGTGACGGCCCTGTTGGACAGTTCGGTCGAGATCACCCTGCATGCCTGGGTCAATGTCGCTGACTGGTGGCAGAGCCAGGCTGACCTGATGCAAGGCGGCAAGGAAGCCCTGGACGCCGCCGGAATCGAGATACCCTTCCCGCACCAGGTCGAGGTGCCGGCCAAGGACGCCAAATTTGCCCGCATCGTCATGGCGGCGGCAGAACAACAGGAAGACTGACGCGTGCGTTACGACTTCGGATCGGACAACACGGCCGGCATGGCGCCCGCTGCGCTGGAAGCCCTGGCGGCGGCCAACGGCGGTTTCGCGCGGGCCTATGGCGCGGACGAGATCACGGCGCGGGCGGCTGATCAGATTCGCCAGCGGCTGGACGCCGACGCCGAGGTGCGCTTCGTCTTCAGCGGCACGGCGGCCAACGCTATCGGCGTCTCCATGCTGGCCCGACCCTATGAGGCGGTGCTGACGCATCATGCGGCCCATATCTGCACCGATGAGACGGGCGCGCCGGGCTTCTTTGGCCAGGGGGTCGGCCTGATCGGCCTGCCAGGCTATTCGGGCAAGATCGACGGCATGGCCCTGCGCGCGGCGCTGGAAGAACCCGTGGTCGGCCATCGCCAGCCCGCAGCTGCGCTAAGCGTCACCCAGGCGACGGAGTACGGCGCCGTCTATTCCGAAGAAGAACTGCGCCACCTGATCGAACCCGCCAAGCTGGCGGGACTGGGCGTCCATATGGACGGGGCGCGACTGGCCAATGCGGTGGCGGCAGGGTTCGACCTGAAGGACATTCCGCGCTTGGGCGTCGATATCCTGGTGTTCGGCGGGGCCAAGGCGGGGGCGAACTGCGCCGAGGCCCTGGTCATCTTTGATAAGAGCCTGACACGACGCATCGACAACCGGTTGAAGCAGGCCGGGCAGACGGCGTCCAAGGGGAGGTTCTTGGCGGCGCCGATCCTGGGGCTGCTGGAATCGGGCGGCTGGGAGAGCGGGGCCGCCCACGCCAACCTGATGGCGCAACGGCTGGCCGACGGGATCGAGGAGCGCTCGCCCTTTGTTCTGGCCCATCCGGTAGAGTCCAACGCCGTCTTCGTGCGGATGCCGGACGAGGCGCATCAGAGGCTGAACGCCCTGGGATGGGCCTGCTACCAGTTCGACGACGGATCGGTGCGCTTCGTCTGTTCCTGGGCGACGACCGAGGGCGTGGTGGATGAATTGCTCGAAGCTATCGCGAGTTTGAACTGAATGTCGCTCTCGCTCCTGCGCGGCGCCGTCCACAGGCTGGAGCACGACCATGCGCGGTGAACGATCCGGCCGACGCGGCGACGCCACGGTCAAGGCCATGGCCGCCGGACAGGCAGAGATGAAGCAGGAGGCGCCGCCGACCTGGCAGGCGCTGGGTGACCTGCTGCGCGTCGTGGGCCGTTCGGGCGCCCCGCAACTGCCCTGGCGCGTCGCCGGGGCCATCGCTCTGACGCTGACGGGCAAGGGGCTTGGCGTGGCCGCCCCCCTGATCCTGGGGGCGGCGGTCAACCATCTGGCGGCGGGGCAGGGCGCGGCGGCGGCCGTGGGTTGGGGCTTTGCAGCCTTCGCGGTGGGCTGGGCCGTGGTGCGCTTCCTGTCGGCGGCGACGCCGCAGCTGTCGGACGTGGTGTTCGCACCGGTTCGAGCGGCGGCGCAGCGCCGGACGGCGGCGGAGACCTTTGCTCATGCCCTGAGCCTGTCGCTGGACTTTCATCAGACCAAGCGGTCGGGCGCCCTGTCGCGGACCATGGATCGCGGCTCGCGGGCCGTGGACTTCCTGCTGCGGATTCTAGTGTTCAATCTGGGACCCACTGTGGTCGAGCTAGTGCTGGCGGCGGCGGTGCTGAGCGGCAAGTACGACTGGCGGTTCGGTGCGGTGGCGATCGGGGTGGTGGCCGTCTATGCCGTCGCGACCTTCGCCATGGCCAACTGGCGTCTGGAGCACCGACGCGCCATGAACGCCGCCGACAGCGAGGCGGCGGGCCTCTCGGTTGACGCCCTGCTGAACTACGAGACAGTCAAGTCCTTCGGGGCCGAGGGCCGGGCCGCCGAGGCCTATGACCGGTCGCTGTCGACCTATGTGGACGCGGCGCTGAAGGCCAATACCTCGCTGGCGACGCTGAACCTGATCCAAGGCCTGATCATGAACGTCGGTCTGGGCATCATGGCCGTCATGGCCGGGTTCGAGGCGGCGGCGGGCCGGATGGGGCCGGGTGATGTGACGGCGGCGGTGCTGATCATGATCTCGCTCTATGCGCCGCTGAACATCCTGGGCTTCGCCTACCGAGAAATCCGTCAATCTTTCATCGACATGGAAGAAATGTTGAAGGTGACGCGACAGGCGCCGCAGGTGGCCGATGCGCCCGACGCCGTGGCCTTGCCGCGCCCCGCCAGCGGATGCGGGGCCGAGGTCGTCTTCGAGCATGTGGGCTTCCGTCACGATGCACGGGCCGCGGGTCTGGACGACGTCAGCTTCGTTACCCCGGCGGGCACGACCACGGCTCTGGTCGGACCTTCGGGGGCGGGCAAGTCCACGATCGTCAAGCTGGCTCTGCGCCTGCTCGACCCTCAGGAAGGCCGCGTGCTGATCGATGGCCATGACGCGCGGTCGGTGACGCAGGGCTCGCTACGGGCGGCCGTGGCCCTGGTGCCGCAGGACGTGGCCCTGTTCAACGACAGCATCCGCGCCAACATCGCCTTCGCTCGTCCGGACGCCGACGAGGCGGCCATCTGGGCGGCGGCCGAGGCGGCGGAGCTGGCCGACTTCATCCGCAATCTGCCCGAGGGCATGGAAACGCGGGTGGGGGAACGCGGGCTGAAGCTGTCAGGCGGTGAACGTCAGCGGGTGGGCATCGCCCGCGCCCTGCTGGCCGATCCCTGCATCCTGATCCTGGACGAGGCGACCAGCGCGCTCGACAGCCGCACCGAGGCGGCGATCCAGAAGACCCTGCGCAAGGCGCGGGCGGGCCGCACGACCCTGGTGGTGGCGCACCGCCTGTCCACCGTGGCCGACGCCGAGCAGATCCTGGTGCTGAAGGCCGGGCGGATCGTCGAGCGCGGCGCCCACCATGAGCTGGTGGCGCGTCAGGGCGGCGAATACGCCAGCCTGTGGCGCAAGCAGACGCGCGGCGCGAAAAGTCTGCCTCAGTCGGACTGAGCGCCGCCAGGAACCTTGGCCTTCAGCACGTCCTTGAGGCTGGCCAGGACCTGGGTCCTGGCCTCGGCGGCTTCGGCAGGCAGGGTCAGCAGCAGGCGCAGGGCTTGGGCGTGGACGGTGACGATGCGCCAGTCGAAGGGTCTGTCCTCGGGCGCGGCGTCGATCAGGTCGCACAGATTGGCGGCGGCGGCGCACAGGTCCTTGAGCTCGAACGGGCCGGCGGCGTCGATCACAGCGCTGGAATGATCATAGGCCTGATCGAGCAGCCGCGCGGTTTCCTCTGGCGAGGACGCAGGCTGTAGGGCGGCGAGGGCGGACACCTGTTCTTCAATGACCGCGCGGCTGCGCGCTTCCATTTCGGCCAGATTGGCCTTGGCTTGCGCCAGCGCGACGCCGGCGCTGACGCCGCCGGGCTGGTCGATCAGGGTCGACAGGCGCGAACGACGGCGGTTGTGCGTGATGACGGTCATAGCTCGATCGACGCTTTGCGTTGGGCTTCGAATTCCGCCTTGCGGATCTCTTCTGAACGGCGCTCCAGACCCTCCCAGGGTTCCGAACGGAAGCGGCGGTCGGGGCCGAAATAATCGCCGACCTCGAGGAAGGGACGGGCGTCGCGGGCGACCCAGACGATGCGCTCCAGCAGGACGCCCGCGCTGAACGGCTTGGTGATCAGGAAGTTGGCGCCGCAGTCGCGGGCCTCGGACACCTTGGAACGGCGCACGTGGGCGGCGGTCATGATGACGGGAGCGAAGGCGTTGGGCTCCAGTCCCGACCGACGCAGCCAGCGTACGAACTCATAGCCGCTCATGCCCGGCATCTCGCAGTCGACCAAGATCAGATCGACCGGATGGTCGCGCAGGATGGCGATGGCCTCGGCGGCGCTGGCGCAGGCGTGACGGACCTTGATGCCGAAGCCGAGAACAGCCTGCGCCGTCAGTTCCAGGGCGAATGGCGAATCGTCGATGACCATGGTCACCGCGCCCGCGAAGTTGAACACTGCGCTTTCGCGCAGGGATTCGCCGACCCCGTTCATGCCGCGCATGACGAGACCCCGAAGTTCAAAAGGGGCGAGAAACCGATTCGCATGCTGTCAGCTTCGGCGGCGTTACGCCGCCGTGCAATGTGTGATCAGCCCAGACGGCCGATGGCGTAGAAACGATCGGCGCGGGCCTTGCGGATCTGGTCCGCCGACAGCGACGACAGCGTCTTCAGTTCGTCTTCCAGCACATCGCCGACCGATTGGATGGCCGTTTCGCGCGCCGTGTGGGCGCCGCCCAGGGGCTCCGGGATGACGCGGTCGACGATCTTCATCGCCAGCAAGTCCGGGCCGGTGATCTTCATGGCCATGGCGGCGTCCTTGGCGCGCGTGCCGTCACGCCACAGGATGCCGGCCGCGCCCTCGGGCGAGATGACCGAATAGATGGAGTGCTCCAGCATCAGCACGCGGCTGGCGGCGGCGATGGCGATAGCGCCGCCCGAACCGCCTTCGCCCGTCACCGTGGCGATGGAGGGGACGCCCAGGGTCAGGCCGCGCTCGGTCGAGCGGGCGATGGCCTCGGCCTGACCGCGCTCCTCGGCGCCCAGGCCCGGATAGGCGCCGGCGGTGTCGACGAAGGTCAGGACCGGCAGGCCGAACTGCTCGGCCATGTCCATCAGGCGGACGGCCTTGCGATAGCCCTCGGGGCGAGCCATGCCGAAGTTGTGGGTGATGCGGGTCTGGGTGTCGTGACCCTTTTCGTGACCCATGACCACGACCGGCTGGCCGCGGAAGCGGGCCAGGCCGCCCAGGATGGCCTGATCGTCGCCGAACTGACGGTCGCCGTGCAGTTCCACGAAGTCGGTGAACAGGCCGTCGATGTAGTCGACGAAGTGCGGACGCTGCGGGTGGCGCGCCACCTGGGTGCGCATCCACGGATCGAGATTGGCGTAGGTCTTCACCCGCAGGGCGTCGGCCTTCTTGCGCAAGGCGGCGATCTCAGTCTCGAACGAGCCGCTGGTCGGGGCCAGATGCGACAGCTCCGCGATCTTGGCTTCCAGCTCGGCGATGGGCTTTTCGAATTCGAGATAGTGCGTGGCCATAAGGCGTCCGTGAGGAGAAGCGCGGTTGGCGCTACGGAAAGCGGCGGAAACTAGTGCGGTGAACGCCGTGGGGCAAGCGGGGTTCAGTCGTCCTTCGCCAAGGGGTGCCTGGAATGGACGACCTGGGCCAGGCGATCGGTGGCGACGTGGGTGTAGATCTGGGTGGTCGAGATGTCGGCGTGGCCCAGCAGGGTCTGGACCACGCGCAGGTCAGCGCCGCCTTCCAGCAGGTGGGTGGCGAAGGCGTGGCGCAGGACGTGAGGGCTGACGCGGGCCGGGTCGATATTGGCCGCCAGCGCGGCCTGATCGAGAAGTTGGGCGAACCGGCGGGGCGTCAGGCAGCCGGTCTTGCCATGCGAGGGGAAGAGCCAGGCGCTGTCGGGCGTGTTCGGCTTGCGCGCGGCGTCGCGGGCGTCGAGCCAGGCCTTGATCGCGGCGCGGGCGGCGGCGTTGAGCGGGGCCAGCCGTTCCTTGCCGCCCTTGCCGCGCACGATCAGGTAGGCGGGGTCGCGACGCACGGCCTCGACCTTGAGCCCCAGCAGTTCCGATACGCGCAGGCCCGAGGCGTAGGCCATCTCGACCAGGGCCACGAGACGCAGGCCCGCCGCGCTGTCGGCGGCGCCGGCGGCGGCCAGCAGGGCCTCGATTTCGTCGCGGCTGAGGGTCCTGGGCAGGCTGCGGCCCTGCTTCGGGGCGTCGATGCGGCGGGACGGGTCGTCGGTCCGCCAGCCTTCGCCCAGGGCGAAGCGGTAGAACTGCCGCACGGAGGATCGCCTGCGCGCCGCCGTGGCCGCCGACAGGCCGCGCCGGGACAGGTCGGCGAACCAAGCTTCGACCGCTTCCTGAGACGCGCCCATCAGGCCGCCCGCATCGTCCAGCCAGACTTCAGCGTCGGCCAGATCGCGGCCATAGGCGGACAGGGTGTGAGGCGAGGCGTCGCGTTCGACCGCCATCATCTCCAGAAACGCCTCGACCTGCGGCGTCATGCGTTGCGCTCAACACGAGTGTGGAGCGAACGGCGGGGTCGTGTAGAGGATAGTGGAACCATGCCTTCCGACGCCTCGCCCGATTCCTCGCCTCTGTCGCCTTCTCTGGCGCTCGACCGCACCATAACCCTGGTGGGGCTGATGGGCGTGGGCAAATCGACGGTGGGGCGCAGGCTGGCGCAAAGGCTGGCTCTGCCGTTTCACGACGGTGATCACGAGATCGAGGCGGCGGCCGGCATGAGCGTCAGTGAAATTTTCGCCAGTCGCGGCGAGGCAGAGTTCCGGGCGGGCGAAGCGCGGGTCATGCGCCGCCTGCTGGAAGGCCCGCCCATTGTGCTGGCGACGGGAGGCGGGGCCATGATGAACCCTGAAACGCGCGCCCTGATGAAGCAGCACTCCGTCAGCGTCTGGATGCGGGCCGACCTGAAGGTGATCGCTGAGCGGGTGCAGCGACGCGACACCCGGCCCCTGTTGCGCGGGCGCGATCCGCTGGAGACCCTGAGCCAGTTGGCCGAGGCCCGCTATCCCGTCTACGCCGAGGCTGATCTGACGGTGGATGTCGGCGGCGGTTCGCATGGCCAGGCGGTCGAGGCGATTTATCGAGAGTTGCGGCGTCACGTCCGTGAGGAGAGGTTGAAATGACGACGACGATCCCGGTCGGAGGCGAGGGATTCGCCGCCTATGAGGTCGTGGTTGGACGCGGCCTGCTGAAGAAGGCAGGCGCGCGCGTCGCGGCCTTGAAGCCGACGCGGGCCTATATCGTGAGCGACGAGACGGTGGCCGCCATCCACGGCGAGACGGTACGCGGATCGCTGGCATCCGCGGGGCTGGCGACGGGGATCGTGACGGTTCCGGCAGGCGAGGCGTCCAAGTCGTTCGAGCAGTTGGAGGCGGTGCTGGACCGGCTGCTGGCCGAGGGGCTGGACCGCAAGAGTCTGGTCGTGGCCCTGGGCGGCGGGGTCGTGGGCGATCTGGCCGGGCTGACGGCGGCCCTGTTCATGCGCGGCGTCGACTTCGTGCAGATCCCGACGACCTTGCTGGCCCAGGTGGATTCTTCGGTCGGGGGCAAGACGGCCATCGACACGCCGCGCGGCAAGAACCTGATCGGCGCCTTCCATCAGCCACGACTGGTGCTGGCCGACATCGAGGCCCTGGCCACCCTGCCGATCCGGCAGGTGCGCTCGGGCTGGGCCGAGGTGCTGAAGCATGGGCTGATCTGCGACGCTGCCTTCTTCGACTGGCTGGGCGGAGAGGGGGCTGCGGGCGCTGAAGGCGACCCCGATGCGCTGGAACGGGCGGTGATCCGCTCGGTCGAGATCAAGGCGCAGATCGTCGGCGAGGACGAGAAGGAGGCGGGGCGGCGCGCCCTGCTGAATTTGGGACACACCTTCGGACACGCGCTGGAGGCCGAGCTGGGCTTTGGCGACGCCCTGACCCACGGTGAGGCGGTGGCCCTGGGCTGCGCCATGGCCTTCCGGTTCTCGGCCCGTCAGGGGCTGTGTTCTGCCGCCGACGCTGAAAAATCCGAGGCGGGGATCAAGGCGGCGGGTCTGCCGACGCGCTTGGCCGATGTGGATCAGATCTTCAGCGCCGAAGCCCTGATCGGGCGGATGGCCGGGGACAAGAAGGCCGAGGGCGGGCGGCTGACGCTGATCCTGGCGCGGGCCATCGGCGACGTCTTCACCGACAAGGACGTGGACGCCGAAGTGGTGCGCGCCTTCCTGATCGAGGAAGGCGCGGCCGCGTGAAGTTGAGCCCCGTCGTTCTTGAGGATCGCTTTGTCCGGCTGGAGCCGTTCACGGCGGGGCTGGAGGGCGAGGTGAGGGCGGCGTTGGACTGCGATCCCGAGGCCTGGAACGGCATGGTCAGCGCCGCGTTCGGCGAACATTTCGACGGCTGGTGGGCGGCGGCGCTGAAGGCGATGGTCGGCGGTTCACACATCGCCTTCGCCGTACGGCGGCTGAGCGACGGGGCGGTGGTCGGCACGACCAGCCTTTATGAGATCAAGCTGGAGCATCGTCGCTGCGAGGTCGGCTCGACCTTTTATCGGCCCGATGCGCGGGGCGGGCCGGTCAATCCGGCGTGCAAGCGTCTGTTGCTGGACTATACCTTTTCCAACGGCGCGGTGCGGGTCGAGATCATCACCGACGCCCAGAACGCCGCCAGCGCCGCCGCCATTCACAAGCTGGGCGCGCGCGACGAGGGCGTGCTGAGGAAGCACAAGATCACCTGGACCGGGCGGGTACGCGATACGGCGCAGTTCGCAGTGCTGGATGAGGACTGGCCCGAGGTGCGGGCCCGGCTGGATGAGCGGCTGGCGAAGTTCGCCTAGTCCACGGCCCGGCATTCGGTCGGTTCGCGCCCATCGGCGGTCCAGGTGGCCTGAACGCCCTTGCCGCGCAGTTCATAGCCGCTGGCGCGATACCAGATGCCGCTGGCGGCGCGCTCCTGGAACAGATCAACGGCCTCGCCTGACGAGTTGCGCACGGTCGCCATCTGACGCGGATTGTCGAAGTCCACCGACAGGCGTTCGCTGTTGTTGCACAGATAGACGGTGCGGATGACGCGGTTCAGGGCGCGGTCCTGAACCTCGGCGCCGGTGCGGCGGCGGGCGGTCTGGGCCTCAATGGCGCGCTCGCGGACTTCGTCGCCGTCGGTCGGGGCCTTGCGCGGTTCCTGGCCGCAGGCGGCGAGCAGGACGGTCAGGGTGACAAAGGGGGCGGCGCGAAGGATCGGGTGGGGCAAGCGGAGCGCCTCCAAGGTCAAGCTTAAACCGTCAACGCACCGTGGCCGCGCGCGTTCCGCGACGCGCCCGGAAGAAGGATCGCAGGGCGTTGGCGGCGGGCTCAGCCATGACGCCGCCCTCGACGGCAGGGCGCCAGTGGCATGTCGGTTGATCGAAGAAACGCCCGCCGTGGATCACCGCGCCGCCCTTGGGATCGTCCGCGCCCCAGACGACGCGACCGATGCGGGCGTGGCTGATGGCGCCCGCGCACATGGCGCAGGGTTCCAGGGTTACATAAAGTGTCAGGTCAGTAAGGCGATAATTCTGCAACTTCGCCGCCGCATCTCGCAGGGCGACGATTTCGGCATGAGCTGTCGGATCATGGGCGGTTATGGGGCCATTTTGCCCGCGACCAAGCACTTCGCCGGTCGTTTCGTCGACAATTATCGCGCCCACGGGCACTTCGCCCGCTTGCGCCGCCGCTTGCGCCAAGTCGAGCGCCATGCTCATGAACCGCTCATCATGGATCGCCATCCCAAAGACAACGACAAGAACCCCCGCTTCCGTCAAGATGACGGTCCGCGCGGTCCCCGTAAATTCGCCGACGCGCGTCCGGACAAGGGCGGCTTCGGAGACCGCAAAGGCCCATCGCGCGGCGACCGCAAGGACGATCGCGGCGACAAGCCTTTTGCGAAGGGCGCCGGCAAGGGCGGCCCAAAAGGCGCCAAGGAACCGGCCGCACCGCTGCGCAGCGAGCGAATCGCCAAGGCCATGGCGCGCGCCGGCATCGCCTCGCGTCGCGAAGTCGAGCGTCTGATCGGTCTGGGCAAGGTGGCGGTCAACGGCCGCATACTGGATACGCCAGCGACCCTGGTGACGCGCGACGACGTGATCACCGTCAACGGCAAGCCGATGGGCGCAGCCCAGGCCACGCGCGTCTGGCGCTATCACAAGCCGGCCGGCCTGATCACCAGCCACAACGATCCGGCGGGACGCCCGACCGTGTTCGACGCCCTGCCCAGCGGCCTGCCGCGCGTGATCTCGGTCGGACGCCTCGACCTGAACACCGAGGGCCTGTTGCTGCTGACCAACGACGGCGAGCTGAGCCGGGCGCTGGAAATGCCGGACACGGCCCTGGTGCGTCACTATCGCGCCCGCGCCCGCGGTCGCATCACCCAGGCCGAGCTGGACAAGCTGAAGACCGGCTGCACCATCGAGGGCGTCCACTACGGCCCGATGGAAGCGACCATCGACAAGGCCAAGGAAAAAGAGGACGGCGAGCGCAGCTCGGCCAATCTGTGGATCAGCGTCTCGATCACCGAAGGCAAGAACCGCGAGGTCCGCAAGGTCCTGGAGTCGGTCGGTCTGACGGTGAACCGCCTGATCCGTCTGGCCTATGGCCCGTTCCAGCTCGGCACTTTGCCGGTCGGGGCGGTCGAGGAAGTCGGCCCGCGCGTGATCCGCGAGATGCTGGCTGACCACATCCGGCCCGAGAACCTGCCGACCGGCAACTCGGTCTCGACGCCCGCGCCGATCCCGGGCCGCCGCACCTCGTCGCCGATCGTGACGGGCAAGTCGGGTTCGGCCATGTCGGACCCCTCACGCAAGCCCAGCCGCGTCCGCGCCGCCACGGAGGCCCAGGCCGACGCGGTCGACCGCCGCGAACGCCCGGCCAAGAAGGAGGGCTGGGCCAAGGCCACGCCCAAGTTCGAGCACACCAAGACCTTCAAACCGCGCGCTCGCCCGCAAGCCTCTGAAGGCGGCGAGTGGTCGGATCGTCCGCGCAAGCCTTTCAATCGGTCTGAGCCGCAGTTCATCGATGACCGCCGCGCGCCGCGCGACGGCGCCAAGGGCGGCTTCAGCGACCGCCCCAAGCGGGACTTCAAGCCCCGTGACGGCGCGCCGCGCTCGGACGGTGATCGTCCGCAACGCGATTTCAAGCCGCGCGAGGGCGGGTTCAGCGATCGACCCAAGCGGGACTTCAAACCCCGCGAGGGCGGTTCGAGCGATCGTCCGCAACGTGACTTCAAACCGCGCGACGGCGCTCCGCGCTCGGGCGGCAAGCCGGGCGGCGGCTCGCGTCCCGGCGGCGGCAAACCCTTCGGCGGCAAGCCTTCGGGCGGTCGCGGCGGTCCGCGCGACCGCGGCTAAGGGCCGGATGGGGAGCTGACGATGGTCGAGGTCAAGGACGGCGCGCGACGGGCGGGCCGTTGCCTGTGCGGCGCGGTGAGGTTCACCGCCGCGCCGCAGGGCGGGATGCACGCCTGTCATTGCGAGAGCTGTCGCCGGGTTTCGGGCGGGGTCTCGCTGAGCGTCGACTGTGGCGACAGCGTCGAGGTTGTTGGACCGGTCGCGACCTACGCGTCCTCGGCGTGGGCGGAGCGTCAGTTCTGCCCCACCTGCGGCTCCGGCCTGTTCTGGCGGTTGAAGGCGGGCGGCATGACCATGGTGTCGATCCAGGCCTTTGAAGACCCCTCGGCCTTCGCCTTCGAGGACGAGATCTATATCGACGCCAAGCCCGCCAACTATGATTTCGCCGGCGACCGCCCGCGCCTGACCGGCGCCGAGGTCGAGGCCATGTACGCGCCGAACGAGGGCTGACCATGCGGATCGTTGCAGGCAGCCTGAAGGGGCGCGCCATCCTGGCGCCTGAGGGACAGAACACGCGCCCGACCTCGGATCGGGCGCGTCAGGCCATCTTCAACGTGCTGGAACACGCCGCCTGGGCCGAAGGCCTGCAGGAGGCGCGGGTCATGGACATCTACGCCGGGTCAGGCGCCCTGGGGTTCGAGGCGATCTCGCGCGGGGCGGCCTTCGCCCTGTTCGTCGAAATCGATGACGGCGCGCGCGGCGTGATCCGCGAGAACATGGACGCCTATGGCCTGTTCGGCCGAGCGCGGGTGCATCGCCGCAGCGCGATCGATCTGGGCGAACGTCCGGGCTCGGTAGGCGAGGCCTTTGACCTGGCCTTCCTTGATCCGCCCTACGGCAAGGGACTGGGCGAACAGACGCTGCAGCGGCTGCGTGAAGGTCAATGGCTGAAGCCGGGCGCCATCGTGGTGTTCGAGCGTGGCTCGGACGAACCCGACATCGACACCCCAGGCTATGAGCGCCTGGACGCGCGCGACTATGGCGCAGCGCGTGTCCTGTTCCTGAGAAAAGAACACTGATACCGTTGGCGTCAGTCTTGGGACGGGCGCGGAGAGTGTCATGCTTGGAGCCGTTGCGCGGCGCATCCTGATCGGGGCGGCGCTGGCCACAGGGTTGGCGTTGGGACTGGTTCCGGGATTGGCCCCGGGATTGGCGTGGGCCCAGGACCGCGTGACCTCGTCGCCCGTAGCGGGCTTCCCCCACGCCAAGGTCTATGTCGCAGAGGGGCAGGGGCCTCGGCCCGTGGTGGTCATACTGCATGGCGCCGACGGCGGGACCGAAGCGGGCGACCGGTTCGGTCCGATCTTGGCTGGCATGGGTTATGCGGCGGTGGGGTTGCCCTATTACTCACCGGACTGGGGCCAATACGCTCCGCCCAAGGCTCTGCCCGAGATCGCGGGCAGCTTTGTCGATATTCGAGTGGATCAGCTGGCGGAGCTGCGCGACGCGCTGCGCGGGATGCCGGGCGTCGATGTCGAACGGTTCGGCCTGTTCGGGGCCTCCAAGGGGGCGGAGTTCGCCCTGATCGCGGCCAGTCGTTACGACTGGATCGACGCGGTTGTCGCCTATGCTCCCACGGATGTCGTCTGGGAGGGTTGGGGCCTGGAGACGGTTGAGGCCGAGGGCACGCGATCGTCCTTCTCGTTTGCGGGCCAACCGCTGCCCTTCATGCCCTATCGCGGTTTTGTCGAGGGGCTGCTGGCCGGGCCGGGCAAGGCGGATCTGCGCGCCATCCACGCGAACGGACGAGCGGACCACCCGGAGAAGGAGGCCGAGGCGCGCATTCCGGTCGAGGCCTATGCCGGGTCGTTGATCCTGATCGCGGGCGGGCGGGACACCCAGTGGGATGCGGCGGCGGCGACGCGCGCCATTGTGGCGTCACGAGAGGCGGCGGGGCGCGAGACGACGGCCCTGATCTATTCCGAGGCGGGCCATGATCTGGTCGGCGACGGCGGGCCGCGCGAAAGCCCGCGCAGCGGCGGCTCGCCCGAGGCGGATGCGGCGGCGCGCCAGGACGCCTGGCCCAAGGTGACGGCCTTCATGGCGGCGGCGCTGAAGCCCTGACGGACGCGCGCGACGGCTGTGTCACGCGCGTCCTTGATGTCAGACGCCGCGTCCTGAGACGCGATTGTCCAACTGGCTGCGCAGGCGGCTCAGTCCGTCGCGATTGACGACATAGGGGCCGCCGTTTCGCGACCTGATGACGCCCTTGCGCTTCAGGCTGCGCCATTGCTCGAGATTGCAGCCGTCCAGCACCCAGCCTTCGCGGGTGAAGCAGCGGGCGGCGATGATGCGGCCCTGTTCGTCGCGTTCCAGCAGGATGCGACCGCCCTGGGCCAGGGCGTGGAGCGTGCGTTGTTCCGCACGGGAGATGTTCATTTCGGATTGTCCGGGACAGGCGTCAGCGTGCGCCCGGCGTCGATCATTCAGACGCGGGGCGTTACGAGCGGCCTCGGACGGGTTTCAGCGTCCGGGCCTCAGGCCGTGAACACATTCTCAGACATAAACAGTCCCAACAGGTGAGGGGCTCAGATAGCGAGGGCCAGCGACGGTTTCAATCGCCCCGGCGCAGCTTTTGGGCCAACCCACGCGCACCGGCGGTCACATCGGCCCAGGTGAGGTCGAAGCCGTCCTCGTCGCCGAAATAGGGATCGGCGACCAGCTGACCCTCGCGGCCCTCGACATGATCCAGCAGCAGGCTGAGTTCGGCCGTGGCGTCGGGCGGGGCGAGGCGGCGCAGGTTGGCGAGGTTGTCCTCGTCCAGCGCCACCACGTGGGTGAAGCGACGGAAGTCGATGGGTTTCACCTGACGCCCGCGCAGGCTTGAGATGTCGACGCCGTTCTTGCGGGCGACGGCCTGGGCGCGCGGATCGGGCGGAGAGCCGACGTGCCAGGAGCCTGTGCCGGCGGAATCCACGATGACGTCCAGCTTCAGGCGGCGCGTTTCTTCGCGGAAGGCGGCCTCGGCCAGGGGTGAGCGACAGATGTTTCCAAGGCAGACGAAGAGGACGCTGTAGGGCATTGAATTACCGGCGTCCGAACAGCTTCTCGAGATCGTTGAGCTTCAGCTCCACATAGGTGGGGCGACCGTGGTTGCATTGGCCGGAGTGGGGCGTGGCCTCCATCTGGCGCAGCAGGGCGTTCATTTCGGGGGCGCTGAGGACGCGGCCGGCGCGGACGCTGCCGTGACAGGCCATGGTGCCGCAGACCTCGGCCATGCGCTCCTTTAGCGACAGGGCGGCGCCGTGTTCGGACAGGTCGTCGGCGATGTCGCGGATCAGGCCCTGAACATCGGTGTCGCCCAGAAGCGCAGGGGTTTCGCGGACCAGCACCGCGCCGACGCCGAAGGCTTCGATGATCAGGCCCATGTCGGCCAGTTCCTCGGCCTTGGCGGCGACGCGATCGGCCTCGGCGGGGTCCAGTTCGACCACTTCAGGCGTCAGCAGGGCCTGACGGGTGACGGCGCCGTGGGCCATCTGGGTCTTCATCCGCTCATAGACGAGGCGTTCATGGGCGGCGTGCTGATCGACCACGATCAGACCGTCGCGCGTCTGGGCGACGATATAGGTGCCGTGCAGCTGGGCGCGGGCGGCGCCGAGCGGGTAGTCGATCAGGTCGGGCGGGGTCTGGGCGCTCGGCGCGATCTGACCGGCGTGTTCGGCCTGGATTTCACCGAGGGTGCGGAAGCTGGGGGCGGCGGCTTCGCCGCTCCAGGTATGCTCGATGCGGGCGGAGCGCTCGTTGAGGCCCGGCAGGTTCTGGGCGGCGGCGGCCGGTTGCGACCAACCCTGCCAGCCGCTCCAGCCGGGCGCGGCGTTTCCGAACGACTGGGCCGTGGGCGAGGAGGGGGTGTGGAGCGCCTCGCCGGTGTGGGCGCGGAAGCCGGACAGGGCGTCGGCGGCGACCGTGGTCGAGGCGCGATGGCCCGCCGCGTGCAGGGCGTGGCGCAGGGCGCCGACGATCAGGCCGCGCACCAGGGCCGGATCACGGAAGCGGACCTCGGCTTTCGCGGGGTGGACGTTCACATCGACGTAGAGCGGGTCGATGTCGAGGAAGAGGGCCGCCGCCGGGTGCCGATCGCGGGCTAGGAAGTCGGCGTAGGCGCCGCGCAGGGCGCCCTGCAGCAGGCGATCGCGCACCGGGCGGCCGTTGACGAACAGGAACTGATGCGCCGCATTGCCGCGCGAATAGGTGGGCAGGCCCGCGTAGCCGGACAGGCGCACGCCGTCGCGTTCCTGATCGATCAGCAAGGCGTTTGCCTCGAAGTCGCGGCCCAGCAGGGCGCCGAGACGTTTCAGGCGGCCCTCGAAGCCCGGATGCTCGGCCGGCAGGCGCAGCGTCACCTTGCCGTCCAGCGACAGGGTGAAGGCGACGGCTTCGTGGGCCATGGCCTGACGCTTGATCTCTTCCGAGATGGCCATGGCCTCGGAGCGCTCGGACTTCATGAACTTGAGGCGGGCGGGGGTGGCGTAGAAGAGATCGCGGACCTCGACCCGGGCCCCGTGCGGGCCGGGGAAGCCTGCGGGGGCTGTCGGGCGCTGATCGCCGCCGTCCACGGTGACGGACCAGGCGTCGGCTTCTTCCTTGGCGCGGGTGGTGATGGTCAGGCGGGCGACTGACCCGATGGAGGGCAGGGCCTCGCCGCGGAAGCCGAGGGTGTGGATGCGCAGCAGGTCCACGTCGCCTGCGTCGTCAGGCTCAAGCTTCGATGTAGCGTGGCGCTCGACCGCCAGCGGCAGTTCGTCTTTTGGAATGCCCTTGCCGTCGTCGGCGATCAGGATGCGGGTCAGACCGCCGCCGTCCGCCTGGATCTCGACGCGCGAGGCCCCGGCGTCCAGCGCGTTCTCGACCAGTTCCTTGATGGCGCTGGCGGGGCGTTCGACCACCTCGCCGGCGGCGATGCGGTTGACGGTTTCGGGGGGGAGGCGACGAATGGGCATGTGAGTCGCAAGATAGGCGGGCGGCGCGCAGGGCGCACCTCAATCCGCATTTTTGCACGAACGGGGCTTGAAGGGCTGCAATCGCAACTTATACTGTTGCAGTCCGAGCGGCGCGCCGACGGACAAAGCAACCGTTTCTGGGCCTCGTGTCCAGTCCTGAACATTCAACGAGGTCCCTTCCATGAAGATCAAAGCCGCCATTCTGGCCGTTTCGGCCGCCGCTCTGCTGGCCGCCTGCAGCCCCGCCGCCGATAAGTCCGCCGCCCCGGCTGCCGACGCCGTCTCGACCGCCCCGGTCGAGCTGAAGGCTCCGGCCGGCGTCTATGTCATGGACCCGACCCACGCCTCGCTGCAGTGGTCGATCGGTCACAACACGATTTCCAACTACACGGCCCGCTTCAACAAGTTCGACGCCAAGATCACGCTGGACCCGGCCAACCTGGCCAACAGCGCGGTCGAGGTCAGCATCGACCCGGCCTCGGTCGACGCCAATTATCCGGGCGACTACACCGGCACCCACGCGGGCTCGGGCTTCAAGAGCTGGAGCGAGGACATCGCGAAGAACAAGAACTTCCTGAACGCCGGCGCCTTCCCGCAGATCACCTTCAAGTCGACCAAGGTCGAACTGACCGGCCCGCGCACGGCCAAGGTGACGGGCGACCTGACCTTCCTGGGCGTGACCAAGCCGGTGACTCTGGACGCGACCTTCGGCGGCGAGATCGAGAAGCACCCCTTCATGCAGGTCCCGACCCTCGGCTTCGCGGCTGAAGGCAAGTTCAAGCGCTCGGACTTCGGTATGCCGGTCGGTCCGGTGGGCGACGAGACCACCATCCGCTTCGACGGCGAGTTCCTGCAGCAGGTGGCTCCGGCCGCCGCCGCCCCGGCCGCCTAAGGCAGCGTGAATGAGCGGGCGGGGCCGGACGGTCCCGCCCGTTTTCTTTTGAGTTTTAGCGAGTTTCGCCATGACCGCGTCCGCCAGCCGCTACACCCCCGTCGCCATCGCCCTGCACTGGGCCATCGCGGTCGCCATCATCGCCATGATCCCTATGGGCTGGTGGATGAGCGATGCGATCAATGAGCCGGGCAGTCAGGCGCTGGCCTATCGTGTGTTCCAGATCCACAAGTCGGTCGGTTTCCTGATTCTGGCGCTGACGGCGCTGCGGCTGGTCTGGCGGCTGACGCACCGGACGCCGGGGATGCCGGCGGAGATGAAGACTTGGGAGACGTTTGCGGCGCGGGCGACCCATGCGGCCTTCTATGGGCTGATGCTGGCCCTGCCGCTGACGGGGTGGCTTTATGTCTCAAGCGGCTGGGCCGTGGCGACGGATACGCCGCTGGCCGTGGCCACCAGCTGGTTCGGCCTGTTCACCGTGCCGCACCTGCCCTTCATCGGCGAAGCGGCGGCGGGTCTGCGCCGGGCCGTGGCCTATCAGGCCATGGGGGCGCACAGTCTGATGGCCTGGGGCGCGGTGGTGCTGATCGCCCTGCACGTCGGGGCGGCGCTGAAGCACCAGTTCATCAATCGCGACGGCGTTCTGGCCCACATGATCCCGGTGCTGAAGCACGGCGAGGGGCGTACCGCGCCGGAACCGAAGCCGCTGCTGCGTCGGACCGAACGTCTGGCGGGGTTGGGCTTCATCGCCGCGCTGGCCGTGGCGGGCGGCATCGCGGCCAAGCCTGCACCTTTGACTGACGGGGCGGGGAACGAGGCCCACGCCGCGGCGGCGCCCGCTCAAGCCGAGGCGGCGGTCACGCCTGGCACGGCGACGGCCTGGACCATCGACAAGGCGGCTTCCAGCATTGCGTTTAGCGGAACCCACGCCGGCAAGGCCTTCAAGGGGCGGTTCGAGCAGTGGGAGGGCCAGGTCTGGTTCGATCCGGCCGATCTGATGGGCTCCAAGGCGGTGGTTCTGGTCAGGACCGGGACGGCCAGGACCGACGACGCGACGCAGGAAGGCAGCCTGACGGGCGCCGAGTGGTTCAACCCGAGCGCCTATCCGACGGCGCGGTTCGAGGCGTCGGCGTTTAAGGCCCTGGGCGGGAACCGCTATGAGGCGACGGGAACGCTGCGGATCAAGACGACGACGCTTCCGGTGGTCCTGCCCTTCACCTTTGACGAAGCGGACGGCGTGGCGACCGTGGCCGGCAAACTGGAGCTGGATCGCACGGCGCTGGACCTCGGCATGATGTCCGACGCGGGCGGCGACTGGGTGTCCAAGGCGATTGGCGTGGAGATTACGGTGAAGGCGAGGCGCTAAGTCCTGCCGTCATCCCGGAAGCGGCGCAGCCGCTATCCGGGACCCAGGCGTTGAATACAAGCAGGGCTGGCTATGTCTGAGATCCACCGTCTGGGTCCCGGATCGCCTCTGCGAGGCGTCCGGGATGACGGTGTGAGGGGGGCGAGAAGGCGCTTAGGGGTTTGCCCGACTCCGCTCGGGGCGTTACAGCCTTCGGCTTCCCTTAACGAGCGCCCGAAGAGCGACGCCATGCACGATATCCGAGCCATCCGCGACAATCCCGAAGCCTACGTCGCCGGCTGGTCGTCGCGCGGGGTGGAGGACGCCGCTGACGTGGTGGCCCGCATCCTGGCGCTGGACGTCGATCTGCGCGCCGCCCAGACGACGGGTCAGGAAGCCCTGGCCAAGCGCAACGCCGCCTCCAAGGCCATCGGCGCCGCCATGGGCAGGAAGGACATGGTCGAGGCCGACCGGCTGAAGGCCGAGGTCGAGACCCTGAAAACCGACATCGCCGAGGCGGGCGAGGCCGAAACGGCCAAAGGCGTCGAGCTGCGCGACCTGCTGGCCGGGCTGAAGAACCTGGCCGCCGCCGATGTGCCGGACGGCGAAGACGAGAACGACAATGTCGAGGTCCTGAAGTGGGGCGAGCCGCGCACGACCGGCCCGGCCAAGGATCACGCCGACCTGGGCGAGGCCCTGGGCCTGCTGGACTTCGAAGCCGCCGCCAAGATGTCCGGTTCGCGCTTCGCCGTGCTGAAGGGCCAGCTGGCCCGGCTGGAACGCGCCATCGGCCAGTTCATGCTGGACCTGCAGACCGGCACGCACGGCTATATCGAAGTCGCGCCGCCCTACATGGTCAAGGACGACGCCATGTTCGGCACGGGCCAGTTGCCGAAGTTTGAGGAAGACCTATTCCGCGCGGGCGAGCACCTGCTCATCCCCACCGCCGAAGTCTCCCTGACCAACCTGGTGCGGGAGCAGATCCTCTCCGAGGACGAGGTGGCGGAGCCCATGCGTCTGACGGCGCTGACGCCTTGCTTCCGGGCCGAGGCGGGGTCGGCGGGGCGCGATACGCGCGGCCTGATCCGCCAGCACCAGTTTTCCAAGGTCGAGATGGTCTCCATCTGTCGTCCTGAGGACTCCGAAGCCGAGCACGAGCGCATGACCGGCTGCGCCGAGGCGGTGCTGCAGGCGCTGGAGCTGCCCTATCGCAAGGTGCTGCTGTGCAAGGGCGACATGGGCTTCTCGGCGCAGAAGACCTATGACCTCGAGGTCTGGCTGCCCAGCCAGAACACCTATCGCGAGATCAGCTCCTGCTCGAACTGCGGCGACTTCCAGGCCCGGCGCATGGACGCCCGGTTCAAGCGCGCGGGCGAGAAGAAGACCGAGTTCCTGCACACCCTGAACGGCTCGGGCCTGGCGGTCGGCCGCACCCTGGTGGCGGTGATGGAGAACTATCAGCAGGAGGACGGCTCGATCGCCGTGCCGGCTGCGCTGCTGCCCTACATGGGCGGCCTGGCCACGGTGGGTTCGGTTTCCAAGTAATGCGTATCCTCCTCACCAATGACGACGGCATCGAGGCGGAAGGCCTTGAATGTCTTGAGAAGATCGCCCGCGCCCTGTCGGACGACGTCTGGGTCGTCGCGCCCCAAACCGAGCAGTCGGCCAAGGGGCGGGGGATCACCCTGACCGAGCCTTTGCGGGTCAACCAGCTGGGCGACAAGCGCTTCGCGGTGACGGGGACGCCGACCGACTGCGTCATCCTGGCCGTCAACGACCTGATGCCCGAGAAGCCCGATCTGGTGCTGTCGGGCGTCAATCGCGGCCACAACGTCGGCGAGGACGTCAGCTATTCCGGCACAGTCGCGGGCGCGCTGCAGGGCATGGCCTTCGGCATCCGCTCCATCGCCCTGTCGCAGTCGCTGGAACGTTTCCACGACGACGTGGTGGCGCACTGGGAGACGGCCGAGGCCTTCGCCCCCGGCATCATCGCCAGGCTGCTGGAGCAGAAGTGGGAGGACGGCGTGGTCATGAACGTCAACTTCCCCAAACTGCCGCCGGAACTGGTCAAGGCGGTCGAGGTGACCAAGCAGGGTTTCCGCGACATCGGCGAGATGCATGCGGTGCGGCGCACTGATCTGCGCGGTCGCGACTACTACTGGATGGCCTTCCGCGGCGCGCCGCAGGAACATGCCGAGGGCACCGATCTGCGGGCCATGGACGAGGGCCGGATTTCGGTCACGCCGCTGCACATCGACCTGACGCACATGCGCAGCGTCAACGACTTGAAGAAGGTGCTGGGCGGCGCGCCTCCCAAGGGACCGGCCGGATGAGCCTGTCGGACGACCGCGCGGGCCGGTTGATCCTGTCGCTGCGGCGGCAGGGGGTGACCGACGCGCGGGTGCTGAAGGCGATGGAATCCATCGACCGCTCGCTGTTCGTCCACGAGAAATTCCTGGATCAGGCCTGGGAGGACCAGGCCCTGCCGATCGACTGCGCCCAGACGATCAGCCAGCCCTATATCGTCGGCCTGATGACCCAGGCGCTGGACGTCCAGCCGCGCCACCGCGTACTCGAGATCGGCACCGGCAGCGGCTATCAGTGCGCGGTGCTGAGCCGACTGGCGCGGTTCATCTATTCGGTGGAGCGCTACAAGAGCCTGCTGACCGAGGCCGAGGCCAAGCTGAAACTGCTGGGCGTCGACAACGTCTTCACCCGCCACGGCGACGGTGGGCAGGGCTGGCTGGAACAGGCGCCGTTCGACCGGATCATGGTGACGGCGGCCTCGCCGCATGAACCGACCGAGCTGCTGAAGCAGTTGAAGCCGGGCGGGGTTCTGGTGGCGCCGGTGGGACGCAGTTCGGTGCAGATGCTGAACCGCTATACCGGCCAGGAAGACGGCAGTTTCCGCCGCGAAAGCCTGTGCGAAGTGCGGTTCGTGCCCCTGGTCGAAGGGACGGCCAAGGAGGGGTAGGGGCGCGCGTTTCGGCGCGCGGTTAACCTTTCCGCCCCACTTTGGCGCCCTTTGGCGGGTTGGCTTGGCGACGCTTCCGGGGCACACCGGGGGCAGAGGCGATTCAAGGTTAACAAGGAGGGGCGCATGGGCGGCTTCACGGGCTGGATCAGGGCGGCGGTCGTCGTCGGCGGGGCGCTGACGGTTACGGCGTGTTCGACCTATCCGAGCGAGCCGCGCTATTCGACGCGTCCCATGCCAACGGGGCAGGGCGCCTATCCGGCGCAGCCGCAGCCGGGCGCCTATCCGAACAACAACCCCTATTACGCGCAGCCGCCACAGCCGCAGACGCCGCCGCCCGCACGCCCCTATGAGGAGCAGGGGCCGCGCGCTCCGGCGGGCAGTATCGAAGGCGGCGGCCTGCCGCCCGCCGGCGGTCCGACCTACCCCTCGACCGGGGCGCCGGTCACGGTGACGCCGACGCCGCCCGCAGGCTCGACCAGCATGCCGGGCGCGACCTATGTGATCCAGCAGGGCGACACCATTTCGGGGGTCGGTCGTCGCTTCCAGACGCCGGTGCAGATTCTGATCGACCTGAATGGTCTGGGGCCGCGCGGCGCGATCAGCACCGGACAGCGCATCGTCCTGCCGGACAGCGCCGTGGACACCGGCTCAGACCCCTATGCGACCGGCGCGTCGCCGGTGGGCGTGCGGACGCCCAACAACGGCGTGGCGCCCCCGCCGCCTCCGCCGCCCAGCGGCAACGCCGCCCTGCCGCCGCCGCGCGCGCCGGCTGCGACGTCCGCAAGCCCCGCTTCGCCAGTGCAAGGCGCGGCCGTCGGTCAGGCTCTGGCCATGCAGTGGCCGGTGCGCGGCGACATCCTGCGGCGCTTCGGCCCGGTGGGCATGGGCGAGCGCAACAATGGAATCAACATCGGCGCCTCGGCGGGGACCGAGGTCAAAGCCGCCGCCGCGGGCCGGGTGGCCTATGTCGGCGACGATTTGGTGGGGCAGGGGCTGACCGTGCTGATCGTTCACAGGGACGGCTGGCGCACGGTTTACGGCCACCTGGGCTCGGCCACCGTCCGTGACGGCGCCGAGGTTCGGGCCGGCCAGGCCATAGGGACGGTGGGGCTGACGGCGGGCGACGGTCGCCCCTCGATTCACTTCGAGACGCGCCAGATGCGCGGCGATGATCCGGTCGCGGTTGATCCGATCAGCGTCCTGCCTCGTTGATATCCGACCGCCCGGCGTGTCCGGGCGGCATCGCCTGTGATCAAGAGACGTCAGGCCGCGTTGCAAATCGGCACGGCGCGCCCTAGGTTCCGCGCCTCATTTTAATGGGGCCCCCGTTTCGAGGTTGGCCCGGTTCGGGGAGTTTCCATGCCTACTGGTTCCGAAGGCGGCCTGATGGCCATCGTGGTGCAGATCGCACCGATCGTCGCGATCTTCATCCTGTTCTACTTCCTGATGATCCGCCCGCAGCAGAAGCGGATGAAGGCTCATCAGGCCCTGATCGCCGGCGTCAAGCGTGGCGACGAAGTCGTCCTGTCCAACGGCATGGTCGGCAAGGTGACCCGCGTTGAAGACGCCGAGGCCATGGTCGAGATCTCGCAGGGCGTGAACGTCCGCGTGGTCAAGTCGATGATCGCCGAAGTGCGCAACCGCACCGCCATCGCCGCCAACGACAAGGGCTGAGCGGCCTTTCGCCGCTGACGCCCGTCCGAGATAGAGCCCTGACATGATTCAGCTAGCGCGCTGGAAAGTCACCCTGGTCGTGCTGTCGCTCGTTGTCGGGCTGCTGCTGGCCTTCCCGAGCGTGCTCAGTCAGGCGCAGCGCGATGCGTTGCCCGGCTGGCTGCCCAAGAACGGCCTGAACCTGGGCCTCGACCTGCAGGGAGGCTCCTACCTCCTGCTGGAGGTCGATGTGCCGGAGATGCGCAACAAGCGCGTCACCAACCTGATGGAAGACGTTCGCGTCGCCCTGCGCGAGCAGAAGGTCAACATCGGCGCCATGCAGCGCGAGGCGGGCGGCGTGGTCGTGACCATCGCCGACCCCGGTCAGTTCGACGTGGCGCTGACGGAACTGCGCACCCTGGCGCAGACCGGCGTCGCCGCCAACGGCCAGCCGGACCGGACCGCGACCCGTTTGAGCGGCAACCGTATTCGCTTCGCCTATACCGACGCAGCGATCAGCGGCATGGGCGCCACGGCGGTGGATCAGTCCATCGAGGTCGTGCGCCGCCGTCTGGACAGCTCGGGCACCAAGGAAATCTCCATTACCCGCCAGGGCGCGGAACGTATCGTCGTTCAGGCCCCCGGGCAGAGCGATCCGGCCGAGCTGGAGCGTCTGGTCGGCCGTACCGCCCAACTGACTTTCCAGATGGTCGATACGACCAGCACCGGATTGCAGGACGCCATGGCCGGCCGCGTGCCGCCTGACGCTGAACTGCTGACCGACGATCAGGGGCAGCCCTATCTGGTCAAGAAGCGTATCCTGGTCTCGGGCGAGAACCTGACCCGCGCCGGCGTCGGCTCGGATCAGAACGGCCGCCCGGCCATCGACTTCCGCTTCGACGGCCAGGGCGCGCGTCGCTTTGGCGAGGCTACGGCCCAGAACATCGGCAAGCCCTTCGCCATCATCCTGGACGGCAAGGTGATTTCGGCCCCGACGATTCAGGGCGCCATCACCGGCGGCACGGGTCAGATCACCGGCAACTTCTCGATCCAGTCCGCTTCGGAACTGGTGAACCTGTTGAACGGGGGCGCTCTGCCAGCGCCGCTGAAGGTCGAGGAACGCCGCGTCGTCACCGCCGAACTGGGCGCCGACGCGGTGCAGGCCGGCATGGTTTCGACCATCATCGGCTTCATCCTGATCTGCGTCTTCATGATCGGGGCCTACGGCTTCCTGTTTGGCGGCGTGTCGGTTCTGGGTCTGATGCTGAACGGCATCCTGATCATCGCCGCCATGTCGCTGTTCGGCGCGACGCTGACTCTGCCCGGCATCGCGGGTCTGGTGCTGACCTTCGCCGTGGCCGTGGACGCCAACGTGCTGATCTTTGAGCGGATGCGCGACGAAGCGCGGGCCGGCCGTTCGGTCATCGCCTCGATGGACGCCGGCTTCAACAAGGCCATGGGCACGATCGTCGACGCCAACCTGACCACCCTGGTGGCGGCGCTGATCATGTTCATGTTCGGCGCGGGCCCCGTGCGCGGCTTCGCTTGGACGCTGACCATCGGCGTTTTCACCTCCATGTTCTCCTCGGTGATGGTCGCCCAGGTCCTGCTTGGGTATTGGCTCAAAGTCGCCAAGCCCAAAAAACTGCCGATCGCGGAGTGATGGCGATGCGTGGATGGCCCCTCATCAAACTGCTTCCGCAGAAGACGAACTTCCACTTCGTCAAGTATGCGCCCGCCGCCGGCGTGATCTCGATCATCCTGTGCGTGGCCTCGATCGTCGGCTGCTTCTATCCCGGCCTGAACATGGGCATCGACTTCCGGGGCGGCGCCTCGATGGAAGTGTCCAAGCCCGCCGGGCAGGTGCTGGAGCTGGATCAGGTGCGCAGCGCCGTCAGTGAACTGGGTCTGGGAGACGTCCAGGTCCAGGGCATCGACAGCGCGGCCAGCGCCATCGTCCGCTTCCAGATTCCTGAGGATGAAGGCCAGAGCGCCGTCGTCGCCCGTGTCGAGAAGGCGATCGACGAGGCGGTAGGCGAGGTGAAATACTCGGGCGTCAGCGTCGTGGGCTCCAAGGTCTCGGGTGAGCTGTTCACCAGCGGTCTGCTGGCCCTGGGCGCGGCCATCGTGCTGATGTTCATCTACATCTGGTTCCGGTTCGAGCCGCAGTTCGGCTTCGGCGCCGTGGCGGGTCTGGTGCACGACATGGTGCTGACCTTCGGTCTGATCGCCCTGTTCCGCTTTGAGTTCAGCCTGAACACCGTGGCGGCCATCCTGACCGTCATCGGTTACTCGATGAACGACACCGTCGTGGTCTTCGACCGCCTTCGCGAGAACCTGCGGAAGTACAAGACCATGCCTCTGCGTGAGGTGATCGACCTGTCGCTGAACGAAACCTTGTCTCGGACCATCATCACCGGCGTCACCGCCGTGGGCGTTCTTGCGGTCCTGGCTCTGTACGGCGGCGAGGCCCTGTTCGGTTTCTCCATCGTGCTGATGATCGGCATCGTGATCGGCACCTATTCGTCGATCTATGTCGGCGCGCCGATCATCCTTCTGTGGGGCGTCAAGCGCGGCGGCTCCATCGACGAGGACGCCAAGCCGATCAAGCTCGGCATGGCCAGCCGGCCCTAGAGGCAGGCTCTACCTGAAAAGGCTCCTCCTTCCCCCGGGCGGGGAGGGAGGAGTAAGGTCACGCTTCCTGATTCCGACCCGGGGAGGGGCGCATGGCCAAACTGCTTTCCAACTTCAGAACGACTTTCCTGCTCAGCATCCTGCTGGCGGGCGTCATGATCTTCGCCTTCGGCCGCATCGCGCCGGGCGGTTTCGACCTCGGCTTCGCCCAGGCGGCCTTCCGCTGGGTTCACGTCGTCGCCGGCATCCTGTGGATCGGCCTGCTCTACTACTTCAACTTCGTGCAGATCCGGGTCATGCCCGCGATCCCGGCCGAGCTGAAGCCCGCCGTCAGCAAGCATATCGCGCCCGAGGCCTTGTTCTGGTTCCGCTGGTCGGCGCTGGTGACGGTGCTGGCCGGGATCGCGGTCCTGTTCACGCGCGGTCATGTCTATGCCCATGAAGTCCTGACCTTCGGCCTGGCCGGCGGTCTGAACGCGGGCGACCAGCAGTTCACCCTGATGGGGATCGGCGTCTGGCTGGCCATCATCATGTTCCTGAACGTCTGGGGCGTGATCTGGCCGAACCAGAAGCGCGCCCTGGGCATCATCGCCGTGGATGATGACAAGAAGGCCAGGGCGGCCCGTATCGCCATGCTGGGCAGCCGCACCAACCTGCTGCTGTCGCTGCCGATGCTGACGTCGATGGCCATGTACCAGACCCTGTTCGGCTGATCCGGACGCTCCGAGGCTTGAACGTCATCCCGCAATGGCCGATGGCCTTGCGGGATGACTGCTTCTGTTGATCTTGATGCCCAGGTCCGCGTCGCCGACCCCGACCGCTGGCTGTCCAGCCGGTTCGTGGCCGATGTTCAGGCGCGCGCGGACCTGATCGCCCTCTACGCCCTTGAGGCGGAGCTTCTGGCCATTCCCACCCGCGTCACCCAGCCCATGCTGGCGGAGATGCGCTATATGTGGTGGGCCGAGCAACTGGACGGTGTCTTCGCCAACACCCCGCGCGTCGGCCATCCGGTGCTGGAGGCCCTGACCGCCGCCGTCACTCGTCACGGGCTGGACCGCGCGCCCTTTGACGCCCTGATCGAGGCCCACATCGGTCGGGTCCATGGCGAGCCGCACGACCTGGACGCCTTCTATGTCGGTCCCATGCAGGTCGCCGTGCGAATGCTGGTGGGCGAGGGGCATGATGCGGCGGTCGCAGAGGCCGGGCGTCTGTGGGCTCTGTCGCAGACCGGGCGGGGCGAAGAAGCGAAGGCTCAGGCCGCCGCCGCCAACGCCGCATTGACAGCCTTGCCGACTGCCGCTTTTCCCGCTGTCGCCCATGCGACGCTGACCCGAACCGATGAGCCCGAGCCGTTGAAGCGGCTGCGGTTGTTCTGGAGCGTGCTGCGCGGTCGGGTCTAGATCGCGTTCAGCGGCAGTTTCAGGAAGCGCTTTCCTGACGCCTCGGCCGGGGGCAGGGCGCCGGCCCGGATGTTGACTTGCAGCGCCGGCAGGATCAGTTGCGGCGGCGGCAGGGTGGCGTCGCGCGCCTCGCGCATGGCGACGTAGTCGTCCTCGCTGCGCCCGGCCAGGTGGACGTTGGCCTTCTCCTCGCCCACGCTGGTTTCCCAGCGGAAATCGGTGCGGCCGTCCTTTGGCAGGTAGTCGTGGCCGACGAAGATCCGCGTGGCGTCGGGCAGGGCGAGGATCTTCTGGATCGAGCGATACAGGGTCCGGGCGTCGCCGCCGGGGAAGTCGCAACGCGCCGTGCCGTAGTCGGGCATGAACAGGGTATCGCCGACGAAGACCGCGTCACCGATACGATAGGCGATGCAGGCGGGTGTATGCCCCGGCGTGTGCATGACCTCGACCGCCAGCTCGCCCAGCTTGAAGCGGGCGCCGTCGGCATAGGTCTCGTCGAAGACCACGGCGTCGGGGGTCACGTCGCCCGCCTCGAACAGATCGCCAAAGGTCTTCTGCACGCGGGTGATCTTCTCGCCGATGCCGATGGCGGCGCCGGTGCGCGTGCGGATGACGTCGGCGCCGGTCAGGTGGTCGGCGTGGGCATGGGTCTCCAGCACCCGTTCCAGCGTCAGGCCCCGGTCGCGGACGGCGTCCATCACACGGTCGATGGAGCCGGTCGAGGTGCGCGCCGCCGCCGGATCATAGTCCAGCACCGGGTCGATGATGGCGGCGACGCCGGTGACGGGGTCTGACACCAGATAGGTCACGGTGTGGGTCGCGGGGTCGAAGAAGCCTGCGACGTCAGGACGGTGTGCAGCGGCGGAAAGGGTCATGGCGTCAGCCTCCTTGGGTCGCGGCTAGATATATTAGTCATTGCTAATTTAACAAGTGCTTATATATATTGACGTGCATGATCGACCTGAACGCCATCGGACTGGAACGCTTTCAAGCCAATGCTGGCAACGCCGCCCGGTTGCTGAAATCGCTGTCCAACGAAAACCGGCTGATGATCCTTTGCCAGATCGGCGACGGCGAGCGGCAGGTCGCGGACCTGCTGCCGCTGGTCGGCCTGTCGCAATCGGCCCTGTCCCAGCATCTGGCGCGCCTGCGTGAAGACGGACTGGTCAGCGCGCGAAAGAGCGGCACCGCCGTCTTCTATCGCATCGCTGATCCCGCCGCCCTACAGGTGATCGGCGTTCTGGCCGAGATCTTCTGTCCTCCCGCTTCGGCCTGAGGCCTCCCCAATTCGAAGGACCATGACCATGAATCCGCTTGTCTCCCTGGCGCCCGCCGAGGTCGCTGCTCGCCTGAAGGCGCGGACCGCCGTGCTGGTGGATGTGCGCGAACCCGACGAACACGCGCGCGAACATATCGCGGGGGCCGTTGCGGCCCCGCTGTCGACCTTTGAGGCCGCAAACCTCGACCTGACGCCGGGCAAGGACGTCATCTTCATGTGCCGCAGCGGCAACCGGACCGGCGCGCACTGCGATCGGCTGGCCGCGCGCGTCGACGGCCCGGCCCATGTGCTGGCGGGCGGTCTGGACGCCTGGAAGAAGGCCGGGCTGCCGGTGAGTACGGACACGAAGCAGCCGCTGGAGCTGATGCGTCAGGTGCAGATGGCGGCGGGCGGTCTGATCTTGCTGGGCGGCGCGCTGGGTGTGGCCGTGCATCCCGCCTTCTGGGGCCTTTCCGCCTTTGTCGGCGCGGGGCTGTTCGTGGCCGGGGCGACGGGCTTCTGCGGCATGGCGCGGCTACTGGCGGTCATGCCCTGGAACCGGAACATGAAGCGGGCCTGAGGTCATGGAGCCGATCCAGCTGCTTCTGGCGGGCCTGAGCGGTGGCGTGGTGGCCTTGCTGCTGACGGTGTTCGGCGGTGGCGGGTCGGTTCTGGCCGTGCCGCTGCTGCTCTATGTCGTCGGCGTGCGCGATCCGCACGTGGCCATCGGCGCCTCGGCGGCCGGGGTGTCGCTGAACGCCCTGACGGCTCTGGCCGGCCAAGCCAGGGCGGGCCGGGTGCGCTGGCCCTGCGCGGTGATGTTCGCCGTGGTCGGCGCCACGGCCGCCTGGTTCGGCTCATCGGCAGCCAAGGCCATTGACGGCCATCACCTGCTGTTGGCCTTCGCCGTGGCCATGGCGGGGGTTGGTCTGGCCATGATGCTGCCCAAGAAGAGCGAGGGGGACCCTGGCGTCCGGCTGAACCGGGGCATAGCCCCGCGCGTGGCGGTGTCGGGGGCGGGCGTTGGCGTCGCAGCCGGCTTCTTCGGCATCGGCGGCGGCTTCCTGATCGTGCCGGGCTTGATGTGGGCGACCGGCATGACCCTGGCGGCGGCGCAGGCGACGTCCCTGCTCAGCGTCGCGGCCTTCGGGGCCAGCACGGCGGTGAACTACAGCCTGTCCGGTCTGGTCGACTGGGGCGTGGTCGCGGCCATGGCGGTCGGCGGCGCGGCCGGCACATTGGCGGGCCTGCCGCTGTCGAAGCGGCTGGGCGCGAACGCGGCCCTGGGGCGTCATTTGTTCGCGGGACTGATCCTGATCGTCGCCGTCTATGTGGCCTTCAAGGCGACCACCGGCGGCTGACCTCAGTCGCAGAGGCCGCCGATCAGGCGGGCCAGCAATGCGTTCAGGGTCTTCTGCTCATCGAGCGATAGCGGCGCGAGGATGTCCCGCGCCGCTTCTTCATGTTCGGGCATAATGGTTTCGATCAGGTCGAAGCCCTTGTCGGTCAGACGGACCAGGGTGGCGCGGCGATCGGTCGGGTGGGGGCCGCGCGCGACCAGACCCGCCTTTTCCAGCCGGTCGATGCGGGCCGTCATGCCGCCGGACGACATCATGGCCGCCTCGAACAGGGCGGTCGGCGTCAGGCCCTCGGGCGCGCCCGAGCGGCGCAGGGTCGCCAGGGCGTCGAACTCGCCCTGTTGCAGTCCGTAGCGGGCGTAAAGGGGCGCCTGACGCTCACGCGCGACCAGGATGGAGGCCTCGTGCAGGCGGCCCAGCGCCTCCATCGGCAGCATATCCATGTCGGGGCGTTGGACGGCCCATTGGGCGGCGGCGCGGGAGGCTCTGTCGGGCATGAGTTATCTTGACATCGAGATACTTGAGGTCGAGATACTAGCGCCAATTCTCAGTGGAGTCCCCTGTCATGACCGCACGGTCCGATGCCAAAGCGGCGCGCGGCGCGTCCCTGTTGCTGCTGGCGGCCATTTTCGCTCTGGCGTTGAACCTGCGTCCGGCGATGGCGGTGGTCGGGCCGCTGCTGGATCTGATCGAGGGCGCGACGGGGATGGATTCCACCGCCGCCAGCCTGCTGACCACCCTGCCGGTGGCCATGATCGGCCTCGGCGCCCTGTCGATCCGGCCCCTGCGGCGGCGTCTGGGCGAGCGGCGCGGTATCCTGCTGGGGGCGCTGCTGATCGGCGGGGCCTGTCTGGCAAGGGCCGTGTTGCAGGACGCGGCGGGTCTGATCGCCAGTGCGGCGGTCGTCGGCGTCGGCGTGGCTCTGATTCAGGCCCTGGCGCCGGTCGTCATCAAGCGGGCATTCCCGACGCGGTTCGGCACGGTGATGGCCGTCTACACGACCGGCATCATGGGCGGGGCGGCGGTCGCGGCGGCGACAGCGGCGGGGCTGGCCGAGGCGGTGGGTTGGGCCTGGACCCTGGCCCTGTGGGGCCTGCCTGCCTTCGTCGCGGCGGTCGTCTGGCTGATCGCCGCGCGTGATCCGGCGGCGGAGGAGCCCGACCGGGTGGCCGTGGCCGAAACGACGCACCCGGAAGTCCCCTTCTGGAAGCAAGGTCGGGCGTGGAGTCTGGTCCTGATCATGGGGCTGGGCACCTCGGCCTATACCCTGGTCCTGGCCTGGCTTCCGCCCTTCTACGTCGATCTGGGGCAGGCGAGGGCGACGGCGGGCTATCTGCTCAGCGGCATGACCGGGGCCGAGGTGGCGGCGGGGGTCATCGTGTCGATGGTCATCGCGGGCTTCCCTGACCGGCGCGTGCCGATCCTGACGGCGCTGGTGCTGGCCCTGATCGGACTGGCGGGTCTGGTGGTCGCGCCGGTGTCGCTGGCGGTCCCGGTCGTGGTAGTCATGGGGCTGGGGATCGGGGCGATCTTCCCGCTGACCCTGATCCTGGCCATGGACCAGATCGATGATCCGGCCCGATCAGGCGACCTGCTCGCCTTCGTCCAGGGCGGAGGCTACATCATCGCCAGCCTGTCGCCGCTGGCTGCGGGCCTGTTGCGCGACCACATGGCCGACCTGACGGGGGCCTGGGTCCTGATGGGCGTCGGCGTCGTGGGTCTGGGCGTGATGACGCTGCAGTTCCGGCCGGGCCTGCCCAGACTGCGCTGAGCCGACCCGGCCTTCCTGTTTAAGCGTCCCGCCAGGCCTTGAGGGCTTCCATGGCGCGGATGGATTGCAGGCGCTTCTTGGCGCGGCCGCGTTCCTTGGGATGGATGCGCTTGCCGTCCTCGTCGACCTTGGGCGCTTCCAGCGGCGGCAGCAGGCCGTAGTTGATGTTCATCGGCTGGAACTTGGAGCCCGCCAGGTGGCCGCCGGTGATGTGTTCGACCAGGGCGCCCATGGCGGTCTCCGGCGGCGGCGCAGACAGGTCGCGGCCGAGGGCTTGGGCTGCAGCCAGGCGGCCGGTCAGCAGGCCCATGGCGGCGCTTTCGACATAGCCCTCGACGCCCGTCACCTGACCGGCGAAGCGCAGGCGCGGCATGGATTTCATGCGCAACTGTTTGTCCAGCAGTTGCGGGCTGTTCAGGTAGGTGTTGCGGTGCAGGCCGCCCAGGCGCGCGAACTGGGCGTTCTGCAGGCCGGGGATCATGCGGAAGGTCTCGGCCTGGGCGCCGTGCTTCAGCTTGGTCTGGAAGCCGACCATGTTGAACAGGGTGCCCAGGGCGTTGTCCTGACGCAGCTGGACGATGGCGTGGGCCTTGACCGTCGGGTTGCGCGGATTGGTCAGGCCGACCGGCTTCATCGGGCCGTGACGCAGGGTCTCGCGGCCGCGCTCGGCCATGACCTCGATCGGCAGGCAGCCGTCGAAATAGGGGACGTTCTCCCAGTCCTTGAACTCGGCCTTGGGGCCGCCCAGCAGGGCGTCGATGAAGGCGTCGTATTGTTCCTTGTCCATCGGGCAGTTGACGTAGGCGGCGGCGTCGCCGCCGGGGCCTTCCTTGTCATAGCGCGACTGACGCCAGGCGATGTCGAAGTCGATGCTGTCGGCGTGGATGATGGGTGCGATGGCGTCGAAGAAGCTGAGGCTTTCCTCGCCGGTCATCTTCAGGATGGCGTCGGCCAGGGCGGGCGAGGTCAGCGGGCCGGTGGCGACGATGACGTTGTCCCAGTCCTCGGGCGGCAGGCCGGCGATTTCCTCGCGCACGATGGTCACGAGGGGGTGGGCTTCCAGCTTGGCCGTCACGGCTTGGGAGAAGCCGTCGCGGTCGACGGCCAGGGCGCCGCCCGCCGGGACCTGATGGGCGTCGCCGCATTCCATGATGATCGAGCCCAGGGCCCGCATTTCGGCGTGCAGCAGGCCGACGGCGTTGTATTCCCAGTCGTCCGAGCGGAAGGAGTTGGAGCAGACCAGCTCGGCCAGGCCGTCCGTCTGGTGCGCGTCGGTCTTGATGCCCGGCACGCCGCGCATTTCATGCAGGATGACGGGCACGCCGGCCTGGGCGATCTGCCAGGCGGCTTCGGAACCGGCGAGGCCGCCGCCGATGACGTGCACAGGGGCGGGGATGGGCTGGGGAGAGGAGGCTGCGTTCGACATGGCGGCCTTCTAGCGGGATGCGAGCCTTCCGTCAGCCTGTCATTGCGGCGGGGTGGCGAAGCACTCTGTGTCTGGCGTATGACCAAGCTTGAGAGGAGCCCATCATGACCACGGCGTTTTCTATCAGCGAGGCCCTGGCCTCTGGCTTCAAGTTGACGAAGCGCAGGCCGCTGCAGGTCTGGGCCTGGGGCGTGGTGTCCGTGGCGCCGTCGCTGCTGATGGGTGCGCTGATGCTGCGCCTGTTCGGGGCCATGGCCTTGACGGACACGGCGTCGGAGGAGCCCTCGGCCGCCTTTGTCGGACAGATGGTGCAGTTTCAGGCCATGTCGGGGCTGGCCAATATCCTGCAGATGCTGATCTGGGTCGTGGTGACGGCTGCAATTTTCCGGGCGGTGCTGTTCACTGAGCGCCACACGCCGTTCGCGGGGTTGAAGATCGGCATGGACGAGGTGCGGATCGCCGTCGTCGGCCTGGCCATGATCGTCGGTTTCTACGCCGCCGCCATTGTGATCGCCCTGATCGCCTTCGCCGTCGGGGCCGGGCTCTGGTTCGTGTCGGAAACGGCGGCGGTCGTTGTGGGGCTGCTGGTGGCTCTGGCGGCGGGGTTGGCTGCCTGGGGCGTCATCCTGCGGGCCTGTCTGATCATGCCCGCCAGCGTGGCCCTGGGCGACTTCGCCTTCGTTCAGGGCTGGAGGCTGTCGAAGGGGCAGGTGCTGCGACTGCTGGGGCTGAGTCTTGCAATTGTCGCGGTCGTGCTGGCGATCGAACTGGCGCTGCTGGCGATTGTCGCCGTGGTCCTGTTCCTGCTGGCCGGGGTCAATGTCTTCAGCCTGGCCGCGATGCTCGACCAGGGCGCGCCGCCGACCGTGAACTGGAACGTGCTGATCCCCTGGGCGCTGGCGGCATTCGTACCCCTGTCATGGCTGCAGGGTTTTCTGAGCACGGTGACGATGGCCCCCTACGCCGAGGCCTGCCGGTCGCTGCTGGCGCAAGCGCCGCAGGACGAAGCACGCCCGGTTGCGCTAGGCTGAGCGGGAATCAAGGACGATCGCATGACCTTTTCCGCCACTGACTGCGCCTTTGAGGGCTTTCGACTGACGCGGCGCGCGCCCGTCGCTGTCCTGCTGTGGGCCGTGGCCTACGCCGCCTTCTTCGGCCTGCTCTTCCTGCTGGTGGGGTCGCATTTCGCCACCATCATGTCCTTGATTTCCCAACTGGAGGGGCAGACCGAGCCGTCGATCGAGGACATGCAGCCGTTGATGCAGGCCTATGGCGTCATTGTCGCCTGGGCCGCGCCTTTGGGCCTGCTGTTCAGCGCCGTGATCAGCGCCGCCATCGCCCGGTCGGTCATCCGGCCCGAGGATCGCAAGTTCGGCTACATGCGTCTGGGCAAGGACGAGCTGCGGGTGCTGGGCGCCAGCCTGATCGTCGCCTTGATTATGTTCGCCGTCAGCTTCGTCGGCTTCATGCTTGTCAGCCTGGTCGCCGCCCTGGCCGTAGCCGCACCGGCGTTGTGGCTGGCCGTGGTCCTGCTGTCTCTGGCGGTGCTGGCGGTCGTGATCTGGCTGTCGGTGCGGCTCAGCCTGGTCGTGCCGGCGACCTTCGCCGAGGGGCGGATCGCGGTGAAGCCGGCCTTCGCCATGACGGGCAAGGAGGTTTTCTGGCCCCTGATGGGCATGGCGATCATCGCCTGGGTCATGGCCATGCTGGTCGGCCTGCTCGGCTCGGCCGTGGCCGCGCCGCTCAGCCTGATGGTCGGCGGAGCCGAGCGCCTGGTCGGCATGGAAGGGGCGAGCGTCCCCAGCCTGCTCAGCGCCCTGGGGCCGATGCTGGTGGTGTCGCTGCTCGTCAACGCCGTCATGACGGCGGCCCAGGTCGTCATCATGTACGCGCCGTTCTCGGCCGCCTATCTGCAGCTCAAGGGCGCACCGCGCGCCTGAGGAGGCGAGGACGCCTGACCGACCCGGTCAGGCGCTCTTGCGGGTGCGGGTCTTCTTTTCGGCCTTCTGCACCTCAGGCAGGGCGGCCACGCGAGCCTTGCGGCGCTCCTCGTGGCGGTCCAGCACCTCCTTGAGGTATTTGCCGGTCCAGCTGGCGGGGTTTTCCGCGACCTGTTCCGGCGTGCCGAAGGCCACGATCTCGCCGCCGCCGTCGCCGCCTTCTGGACCGAAGTCGAGCAGGTAGTCGGCGACCTTGATGACATCCAGGTTGTGCTCGATGACGACGATGGTGTTGCCGTTGTCGACCAACTCCTGAAGCACCTCCAGCAGCTTGCGCGTGTCCTCGAAGTGCAGTCCGGTCGTCGGCTCGTCGAGGATGTAGAGGGTCTTACCGGTTGCGCGCCGCGCCAGTTCCTTGGACAGCTTGACCCGCTGCGCCTCGCCGCCCGACAGGGTGGTGGCGGGCTGGCCGACCTTGACGTAGCCAAGGCCCACGCGCTCCAGCGTCAGCATCTTGTCGCGGATGGACGGCACGGCGTTGAAGAAGCGCGCGGCCTCTTCAACCGTCATATCCAGAACGTCGGATATGCTCTTGCCCTTGAAGACAATTTCCAGAGTTTCGCGGTTGTAGCGCTTGCCCTTGCAGACGTCGCAGGTGACGTAGACGTCCGGCAGGAAGTGCATCTCGATCTTGATGACGCCGTCGCCCTGACAGGCCTCACAGCGGCCGCCCTTGACGTTGAAGCTGAAGCGGCCGGGGCCGTAGCCGCGCGCCTTGGACTCGGGCAGGCCCGCGTACCAGTCGCGGATCGGGTTGAAGGCGCCGGTATAGGTGGCCGGGTTCGAGCGCGGGGTGCGGCCGATGGGGGACTGGTCGATGTCGATGACCTTGTCGAACTGCTCCAACCCCTCGATCCGGTCGAAGTTGGCCGGGGCGTCCGAGGCGTTGTGCAGGCGACGCGCGGCGGCCTTGTAGAGCGTCTCGATGGTGAAGGTCGACTTGCCGCCGCCGGACACGCCGGTGACGCAGGTGAACAGGCCGACGGGGATTTCGCCAGTGACGTTCTTCAGGTTGTTGCCAGTGGCGCCGCTGATCTTCAGCATCCGCTTGCGGTCGACCGGACGACGGCCTTCGGGCGGCAGTTCGATCTCGCGCGCGCCGGTCAGGTACTGGCCGGTCAGGGATTTCGGGTTGGCCATGACCTCGGCGGGCGTGCCCTGGGCGCAGATCTCGCCGCCGTGGACGCCGGCGGCCGGGCCCATGTCGATGACGTAGTCGGCGGTCAGGATGGCCTCCTCGTCATGCTCGACCACCAGAACCGAGTTGCCGAGGTCGCGCAGGCCCATCAGGCTTTCCAGCAGACGGGTGTTGTCGCGCTGGTGCAGGCCGATGGAGGGTTCGTCCAGCACATAGAGGACGCCCGTCAGGCCCGAGCCGATCTGCGAGGCCAGACGGATGCGCTGGCTCTCGCCGCCCGACAGGGTGCCGGAACTGCGCGACAGGCTGAGGTAGTCCAGACCGACGTTGTTCAGGAAGCGCAGCCGGTCGGTGATCTCCTTGAGGATGCGGCGGCCGATCTCGCGTTGCTTGTCCGTCAGGTGGTCATCCAGGGTGGTGAACCACAGATAGGCCTTGGAGATCGACAGCCAGCTGATCTCGGCGATGTCGGCGCCGCCGACCTTGACCGCCAGGGCCTCGGGCTTCAGCCGCTTGCCGCCGCAGACCTCGCAGGGCGTCTCGGACTGATAGCGGCCCAGTTCCTCGCGGACCCAGGCGCTGTCGGTCTCGCGCCAGCGGCGTTCCAGATTGGGCAGGACGCCCTCGAAGGCCTTGGCGACCTCGTATTTGCGGGCGTTGTCGTCGTAGACGAACTTGATCTTCTCGCCGCCCGAGCCGTGCAGGATGACCTTCTGGGCCTGTTCCGGCAGGTCGCGCCAGGCCTTGTCCATCGAGAAGCCGTAGTGCTGGGCCAGGGACTGCAGGGTCTGGGTGTAGAGCGGCGAGGGGCCGCGCGCCCACGGCGCCACCGCACCCTTGTGCAGGGTCTTGTCGCGGTCGGGGATGACCAGATCGGCGTCGAAGGCCAGCTTGACCCCCAGGCCGTCGCAGGTCGGACAGGCGCCGAAGGGATTGTTGAACGAGAACAGCCGCGGCTCGATCTCGCTGATGGTGAAGCCGGAGACCGGGCAGGCGAACTTCTCGGAAAAGACGATGCGGCGGGGCTCTTCGCCTTCCGCTGCATTGGCCCATTCGGCGGTGGCGATGCCGTCGGCCAGGTTCAGCGCCGTCTGAATGCTGTCAGCGTAGCGCGGCTCAAGACCTTCTTTGGTTACAATGCGATCGACGACGATATCGATGTCGTGCTTGAACTTTTTGTCGAGCGCCGGGGCGTCCTCGATGGCGTAGAATTCGCCGTCGATCTTCAGCCGCTGGAAGCCGTTACGCTGCCACTCGGCCATCTCCTTCTTGTACTCGCCCTTGCGACCGCGAACGACGGGGGCCAGCAGCAGGATGCGCTCGCCGTCGGGCAGGGCGGTCAGCTTGTCGACCATCTGGCTGACGGTCTGGCTCTCGATCGGCAGGCCGGTGGCGGGCGAATAGGGCACGCCGACGCGCGCCCACAGCAGGCGCATGTAGTCGTGGATTTCCGTGACCGTGCCGACGGTCGAGCGCGGGTTCTTCGACGTCGTCTTCTGTTCGATGGAGATGGCCGGCGACAGGCCCTCGATCAGGTCCACGTCGGGCTTGCCCATCAGCTCCAGGAACTGACGCGCATAGGCGCTCAGCGATTCGACGTAGCGACGCTGGCCCTCGGCGTAGATGGTGTCGAACGCCAGCGAGGACTTGCCCGACCCCGACAGCCCGGTCATCACGACCAGCTTCTCGCGCGGGATATCGACGTCCACGCCCTTGAGATTGTGCTCGCGGGCGCCGCGAACGCGGATGAAGTTGTGCTTTTCGGTCATGGAATCCGGGAACGCGGAAGACCCCGGAACGGTCCGGGGCGACGACGCTATATGGGGATCAATTCGCCCGAAACAGCAAGAACAATATGAGAACTTGCGCTCAGCCCTCGGGCGTCCAGGCGGGTTCGGGCCGGCGGTAGCGTTCGCCGGGGCCGACCAGGACGCCGTTGGCGTTGGCGACGCCGAGTTCCAGGCTTTCGGCTATGCGGCGGGCGCGGACGATGAAGTGGTCGGCGGCGACGGGCGGGCAGAGGTCGCGCGCGGTCGCCTCGAAGATCTGAAGCCAGCGGTCGAAATGGCGGGCGTCGATGGGCAGGGGCAGGTGTTTGGGCATGGGGCGGCCCTGATAGACGCCGGTGGACAGGGCGACCGAGGACCAGAAGAGCTTCATCTGTTCGAGGTGCGGCCCCCAATCCTCGATCCGCTCGGCGAAGATCGGGCCGATGAAATCGTCGTCGCGGACGCGGGCGTAGAAGCCCTCGACCAGGGTGTCGATCAGAGCCTCATCAATGCCGGTCTCGTCCCGGATTTTTTGGACGGCTTCGGCCCGGCGGGTGGCCGCCTCGGCGCGGTCGGGGGCGGGCTTGTCGATGCGGAAGGCGACGGTTCGGTCAGGCGCGGTCATGGCCTGAAGATAGGGGCTCGGCGCCGCATCGCAAAAGCGCAGCAGGAGAATTGGGGTTGCGCTGCGAAAGATCAGCACCCATCCTTCCATTCAGCCAACGTATTTGACGAGGAGGCACGACGATCATGATCAGCGCTCTGGAAATCGGTTTCGCCCTTTCCGCTCCGCTCTTCGTGCTCGCCTATGTCCTCGCTCAACCCAAGCCCAAGCCCGTCCGCATCCGCATTCGTGACGCTCAGCAGCGTCGCGGCCCGCACGCCTGACGGTCAAGCCCTATTCGATAATCTGAGCCTCGCCTTCGGGCGCGAGCGCACGGCCGTCGTGGGCCGCAACGGCGTGGGCAAGACCACGCTGCTGCGGCTTGTCGCCGGTCTGGCCGAGCCTGCCGAGGGCGCGGTCGCGCGCGCCGGGACGGTCGGCTGGCTGGCGCAATCCTATGAGCCGGCGTCCGGCGAGACCGTGGCCGAGACCCTGGGCGCGGCGGGGCCTCTGACTCTGTTGGCGCGGGTGCTGGCGGGCGACGGCTCGGTCGAGGACATGGCTGAGGCCGACTGGACGCTGGAGACGCGGCTGGACGAGGCCTTGGCGCAGGTCGGGCTGGTCGGGCTGGCATTGGATCGGCCCACGAGCAGTCTGAGCGGCGGCGAGCAGACGCGGCTGCGGCTGGCGGGACTGATGCTGGCGGCGCCCGATCTGATCGTGCTGGACGAACCGACCAACCATCTGGACGCCGAGGCGCGGGCCTTGGTGGCCGAGGTTGTCGAGCGCTGGCCGGGCGGGGTGCTGACGGTCAGCCACGATCGGGGCCTGCTGCGGCGGATGGACCGGATCGTGGAACTGTCGAGCCTGGGCGCGCGGACCTATGGCGGCGGCTGGGATCTCTATGTCGAGCGGCGCGAGGCGGAGCGGGCGGCGGCGGAGCGTGATCTGGAGAGCGCCGAGCGGGAGGTCGGCCGCGCGGCGCGCGAGGCGCAGACGGCGCTGGAAAAGAAGGCGAAACGCGACAGGGCGGGGCGGGCGCATCGGGCGGGGACGTCCGATCCGAAGATCCTGCTCGACGCCCGGGCGCAGCGGGCTGAGGAATCCGGAGCGCGTGAGGGGCGTCTGGCGGAGCGGCGCCGGGCCGAGGTCGAGGCGCAACTGGTCGGGGCGCGCGAGCGGGTCGAGCGGGCGCGGCTGCTGTCCGTGCCCATGCCCTCGACGAGGCTGGCGCAGGGCAAGGTCGTGCTGGCGCTGGACGGAGTTAAATGGGCGACGCCTGAGGGCGAGCGGATCGTGGGGCCCGTGTCGCTGCGGCTGACGGGGCCGGAGCGGGTTGCGATCACGGGGCCGAACGGGGCGGGCAAGACGACCTTGCTGAAGCTGATCTCGGGCCAGTTGCAGCCGACGGCCGGGCGGATCGAACGACCTGTGACGGCGGCGCTGCTGGATCAGGCCGCGGCGATCCTGAAGCCGGAGGAGACCCTGATCGAGGCCTGGCGGCGGCTAAACCCCGAGGGGACGCTGAACGACGCCCATGCGGCGCTGGCGCGGTTCCTGTTCCGCAACGCGGCGGCGCACCGGACGGTCGGAACCCTGTCAGGCGGCGAGCGGCTGAGGGCGGCGTTGGCCTGTGTGATGACGGGGACGCGACCGCCACAGTTGCTGATCCTGGATGAGCCGACAAACCATCTGGATCTGGACTCGATCGTGGCGATCGAGACGGCGCTGGCGGTCTACGACGGCGCGCTTGCAATCGTTACCCATGATCGAGACTTCATGGACAATGTGGGGGTCGATCGGGAGGTGCGGCTGACGCCGGCAAGGGGCTGAGCTTTCAAGGGGCGCCCGCATGCTGGTCCGGCTTGCGGGTCGGGCGAGCAAAATCGCTTTCAGAGCCCCGATCCCGGAAAATCACCGACGTTGAGGTCCGCAAGCGTGGACTTCAGCTTCAGCCCCAGGCTTCGACCACGCCCTGACGGCGGGCGCGTGCGGCGACGGGTCCGGTGGTGACGGGTTCGGCCTCGGCACGGCCGAAAAGCCAGCCTTGGCCATAGTCGACGCCGAGATCCTGGACGGCGCGCGCGGCGTCTTCGGTTTCGATCATCTCTGCGATCGTGGTCATGCCCAGGGAGCCGCACAGCTCTACCAGATGGCCGATCAGCGTGCGGGTGCGGGCGTCGCTGTCGATGCCGCGCACGAAGGCGCCGTCGATCTTGACCGCATCGACCGAGAGGCCGCGCAGGTAGTCGAAGGCGGCCGAACCCGCGCCGAAATCGTCGATGCAGACCTTGATCCCGGCGTCGCGCAGGGCGCCCAGGCGACGGTTGGCGGCGGCGATGTCGGCCAGGGCGGCGGTTTCGGTGACCTCGACGATGAGGCGCTTGCGATTGTCGGGTTCGGAGGCGGTCATGCGTAGCAGGGCTGCGACATAGGCGTCATTGGCCAGGGAGGCGCCGGAGACGTTGATCGCGATCTTCAGCAGGCCGGATCCTGGCTGGCGCAGCCGGTGGACGATCTTCTCGGCCACGGCCAGGTCGAAGCTTTCGATCAGGGCCAGTTCCTCGGCCATGCGGATGGCGGAGGCGGGGCCGCCCGACTGGCCGAAGCGGGCCAGGGCCTCGAAATGATGCACGGCCCGCGTCTTCAGATCGACGATGGGCTGATAAAAAAGCGCGAACTCCTTGTCACGGACAATGCCACGGAAGCGGTCAGCGTCCTTCAGAGTGCGCGACAGGGAATCGGCGAAGCTGAGTTCGGGCTGGGCCGCATTGTCCTTCAGGCACCCCTCGATGGCGAAACGCATGGCGCGCAGGGCGCACAGGGCGTCGGAACCGACCGCGACATGGCTGGCGCGCGAGGTCAGGGTCAGGCCCTCGGCCAGACCGGCCTCGCGCACTTCGGCCTCGAGATCGCGGCCGTCGTCGGTCTGCCTGATCAGGGCATAGCGGTTGGCGGTCAGTTGACCCGCGCTGGCGCCGTCGTGGGAAGCCTGCTGCAGGCGCGCGCCGATACGGGCGGCCACACGTTCGTTGGTCGCGTCGTTGGCGGCGTTGAGACCCTGCACCTCGATGAAGGCCATGGCCAGACGTTGCAGAGCGGCCCCGGTCTTGCCGTTCAGGCCTTCGCGGGCCAGGGCCAGGAAGCCCTCGGCGTCCGCCAGAGACTGGTCGGTTGCAGCTTCAAGCGTAAAAGGTTCGCCTTGCCAGGTCAGGGCGCAGGAAACCGCCGGCGCAAGGTCCGGGAGGATGAAGGCGCGGAACAGGGCGCGACGGACGCGACCGTCGCCGCAGTCGGCAAGAACTTCCAGGCGCCGGCTGCGTTCCCCGCCGACCAGATCACCAAGGGCTTCGAGGACAATCGCGCGGCTGGAATAGGAAAGCAGGTCGGCGAAGGGATGCCCGATCCACGCCGCAGTCGACTGGCCAGTGACTGGTCCCGCGCCCAGCGCAAAGGTGACTTGCGCTTTCTCATCCACCTCGACCAAGGCGTCGGCGGCGGCGAAGGCCAGACCAAGAAGGCGCGATTTCAAATTCATGGGCAGACCATGCACGGCGGGCCGTTAAGAAAACGCAGACCGACGCTGCTTTTCGTCAGGCCTTGCGGTTCAGGGCCACGGCGCGGCCGTCACCCTCGGTGGCCCGACCGGAAGCGCCGTAACCGACGCCCTGGGCGCGGGCGCCGGCGACCTCGGCGGCGATGGTGCGGACCAGGCCCTCGGAGACCTGACGGGCGGCGTCGACGGTCGAGGCGTGTTCGGCCAGGACGGCCTCGAAGGCTTCGGTCGCGGCGATCAGGGCGTCGCGGTCGGCGGTGGGGATGACTGACAGGAAGGCGGGCGCGGCCTTGGCCTGAGCCGATTCTCGACGGTACAGATTGGCCAGTTCCTGGGTCTCGTTCATGCTGGCGGCGACATCCTGAGCGCGATGGGCGCGGAAGGCGTCACGTTCGGCGGCGAGGCGTTCGGTCAGGGTCTGGGTGAGGTTGATCAGTTGTCGCGCCCGAAGGGCGGAGGTTTCGACGTCGGTGGTCACGCGGGCTGTTCCTGCATCTTGAGCATCTCGGACATGACGGTGTCCGCCAGGCCGATGCCGCCCGCCTTGACGGTCTGCTTGGCCATGGCGTCGATCAGGAAGCTGCGCCAGGTCGCCTCGCCTTCACCTCCGCCAAACGGGCCATCGGTCTGCAGGCCTTCGAACATGGGCTTGAGCATCTGCGACAGGAAGCTGGCTTCGAAGGATTCGGCGGTTTCACGCATTTGTTGCGGGGACTGACTACGATGGGCCGTGATGTCGGCGGGGTGCAAAAATCCGTTGGGCAGGGCTTCCATCACATCACCTCGATGTCGGCTTGCAGGGCGCCGGCCGCCTTGATGGCCTGCAGAATGCTGATCATGTCGCGCGGGCTGACGCCAAGGGCGTTCAGGCCGTTGACCAGGGTCGAGAGCGAGGCCCCGCCGTTGACGATGCGCATCTGGCGGCCGGTTTCTTCTTCAACCGAGACGTTCGACTGCGGCACGACGACGGTCTGCCCCCCGCGGCTGAAGGGCTCGGGCTGGCTGACCATCGGGTTTTCCTGAACCGATACGGTCAGGTTGCCCTGGGCGATGGCGACGGTGGAGACACGGACAGCTTCGCCCATGACGATGACGCCGTTGACCTCGTCGATGATGACCTTGGCCGGAGCATCGACGCGAACGGGCAGGTTTTCGACCTGGCTGACGAAACCGGCCATGCCCATGGTCCGGGGCGCGCGGATGGCGACCACGGTGCCGTTTTCGGCCATGGCGCTGTTGGGATAGGACTGGTTGATGGCGGCGGCGACACGCTGGGCCGTGGTGAAGTCGGGGTTGCGCAGAGTCAGACGCACGATGGGCATGGCCGACAGGTCGAAGCCGGTCTCGCGTTCGACCACGCCGCCCGAGGCGATGCGGCCGGCGGTGGGGACGCCACGCGTGACTGAGGAGCCTGAACCACCCGAGGCCGAGACGGCGCCGGTCTGAACGGACCCTTGCGCCACCGCGTAAATCTCGCCATCGGCGCCTTGCAGGGCCGTGACCAGCAGGGTGCCGCCCAGCAGGCTCTTGGCGTCACCCATGGCCGAGACGGCGACATCCAGGCGCGACCCAGGGGTGGCGAAGGGAGGCAGGTCGGCGGTGATCATGACCGCCGCGACGTTCTTGGTGTTCAGGTTGGCGCCGCGGATATTGACGCCTTGGCGCTCCATCATCCCTTCCAGTGACTGGCGGGTGAAGGGCGAGTTGCGGAGCGAGTCGCCGGTGCCGTTCAGACCGACCACCAGGCCGTAGCCGACCAGCTGGTTGGTGCGGACACCCTCGATCGAGACGATGTCCTTGATCCGCGACTGAGCCTCGGCCGCGTTCGGCGTCGCCGCCAGAATCAGGGCGGCGGAAGCGGAGGCGAGGAGGGCGGTGAGCAACTTCTGCATACGACAGACGTCCTGTTGAGGCGTTCGCGATTAACCATGCGAAGTTTGTGCCGCTGGAAATACCGTTTAATTTCAATGGGCACTGTAGGCGTCTGGTGGCGTCGGCGGCAGATTCTGCCGGGGCGTTAACCAAGCGGTGACGGTCCTGGCCGATGGTTCAGGCAGATCGGGAGCATGGATCATGAAGGTCACTGGCCCCTCGGGCGCAACATCGACGCAAGGCTCTCGGCCCGCCAAGGCGACGGGAGGCTTCAGCCTGCCGGCCAGCGGCGGAGCGACAGGGGCGGCTTCGGCCGCCGCGACAAGCTCGGCGTCCAGTGTGGCGGGGGTCTCGGCCCTGATGGCGCTTCAGGGGGTCGAGGACGCGACCGAACGACGGCGTCGGGCTATTCGCCGGGGCGGCGGGTTGCTGGATCGGCTCGACGAGCTGAAGCTGGCCATGCTGAACGGTCAGGACGGCGCTCCGGCGCTGGAACGACTGGCCCGAAGCCTGCGCGAAGAGCGGCCCGATGACGCCGACCCTGGTCTGAAGGGCGTGCTGGATCAGATCGATCTGCGCGCGGCCGTCGAGATGGCCAAGGCGGAAGCGGCGCAGGCGCGCGCTTAGGAAGTTGCGAAAAATGCAGTTGAAATAGCGGTTTCGACGGTCATGTGCGGACAATTTGCCACAGTGGCCGGGCGTTAATGAAGCTTTGCCAGATCACGGACTCGCGAACGCCATTGCCGCGACTCTCCGCCTTGCCTATACGGCCCATGCGCCGCAGGGGGGCGCAGACAAGATGAGCGTGAGTGCGATGAACGCATTAGCGTCTGTGATCGAAGGGGAATCGGTCATGTACCGGCCCACCGACGACGAGCCGTTTATGAACGAGCGGCAGCTGGCCTATTTCAAGGCCAAGCTTCTGGCGTGGAAGGATGACATCCTCCGCGAATCCAAGGGCACTGTCGTTAATCTGAAAGCCGAAACCGAGAACCATCCGGATCTGGTGGACCGGGCCTCGTCGGAATCCGACCGGGCGCTGGAACTTCGGACCCGCGACCGTCAGCGCAAGCTGATCTCCAAGATCGACGACGCCTTGCGCCGGATCGAGGACGGTTCCTACGGCTATTGCGAGGACACAGGCGAGCCGATCGGTCTGGGGCGGCTGGAAGCCCGCCCGACGGCGACCCTGTCGGTCGAGGCCCAGGAGCGGCACGAGCGCCGCGAACGGGTTCATCGCGACGACTGAGCGGCCGTCGCCGGCAAGGTGACGAAAAATTCGGGAAATGCCCCAAGTTGAGCCATGTTGCGATGCAATATGGGGCGGGTCGGCATGATTTTGCTGTCGATCCGCTAACTCTACCAAGGATTCTTCATGACCCGTTTTCTCGTCTCCCTGTCGGCTGTCAGCCTGTTGGCCCTGGGCGCCTGCGCTCAAACGCCCGCGCCGAATCTGGAGCCGGCGAAGCCTGTGGTCGGTCAGGTGGTCGAGAAGACCGTCTTCGTGGCGGCTGACGTCCAGCCCTGCACCGCTGGGGTGGCGCGCACGACCTGTCTGCAGGTGCGCGAAGCCGAGGATCAGCCCTGGACGCTGCACTACTTCGGCTATGAGGGCTTCCAGCATCAGCCGGGCGTGGAGTACCGCCTGCGCGTTCGCGGCACGCCCGTGGCCAACCCGCCGGCCGACGCCTCGTCCGTGCATTGGTCGTTGATCGAGATTCTGGACCAGAAGCCCAAGCGCTGATTGGGATTAGGCGCGGGCGTCTCTTGACTTCGATCGAGACGTGATCGACCTAGACCCCTGTCGGAACGGCGTCGCATCCTGCGGGGTGGGACGCCTTTTCGGCGTTTTCAAAGACTGGACGCTCTGCCCGGATCGCCAAGGTTCGCGGCGGGCCGCCCGGCCGCCTTCGCTTTCAGGCTCGCAGGATCCTCATGTCCGTCAAGGTTCGTTTCGCCCCGTCGCCCACGGGTAAGCTGCACGTCGGCAATGTCCGCACCGCTCTGGTGAACTGGCTGTTCGCCAAGGGGCAGGGCGGCGCGTTCGTTCTGCGCATCGACGACACCGACCTGGCGCGCTCGACGCAAGAGTATGAAGACGGAATCGAGACCGACCTGACCTGGCTGGGTCTGGCCTGGGACGAGCGTTACAACCAGTCCAAGCGGTTCGACCGTTATGAGGAGGCCGCCGCGCGCCTGAAGGCGTCGGGCCGTCTCTACGCCTGTTACGAGACTTCCGAGGAACTGGATCGCCGCCGCAAGGTGCAGCTGTCGCGGGGCCTACCGCCCATCTATGACCGCGCCGCCCTGCTGCTGACCGAGGCCGAGAAGGCCGCCTATGAGGCCGAGGGCCGCCGCCCGCACTGGCGCTTCAAGCTGGAAGGCAAGCGCGTCGCCTGGGAGGATCTGGCGCGTGGTCACGCCGAGGTGGACACCGCCTCGATGTCGGACCCGGTGCTGATCCGCGAGGACGGCCTGTTCCTCTATACCCTGCCGTCGGTCGTCGATGACATCGACATGGACATCACCCACATCATCCGGGGCGAGGACCACGTCACCAACACCGGGGCGCAGATCGAGATCTTTGAGGCCCTGAACGCCAAGGTGCCGGGCTTTGCTCACATGCCGCTGCTGGTCGGGGCAGACGGCGCGGCCCTGTCCAAGCGTCTGGGCTCGCTGTCGATCAGCGACATGCGCGACCAGGGCTATGAGCCGATCGCCATCACCAGCCACCTGGGCAAGATCGGCACCTCGGACAATCTGGAGGTCGCGCCGTCGGTCGAGGCCCTGGGCCAGGCCTTCGCCTTTTCCAAGATGGGCCGTTCGCCGGCGCGCTACGACACCGCCGACCTGGACCGTCTGAACGCCCAGGCTCTGCATGGGATGACCTATGCCGAGGCGCAGCCGCGTCTGGCGGCGCTGGGCGCTGATCTGGGCGAGGTGTTCTGGGACACGGTGCGGGGCAATCTGAACAAGTTCGCCGACGTGGCCGATATGGCCAGGATCGTCACGGGTCCGGTGACGCCGGTGATCGAGGACGCCGCCTTCGCCGCCGCTGCCTTGGAAGTCCTGCCCGAGGTCATCGACGCGGGCGCCTGGTCGGCGTGGACGGCGGCGGTGAAGGACAAGACCGGCGCCAAGGGCAAGGGCCTGTTCATGCCGCTGCGTCTGGCCCTGACCGGACAGGCGCACGGACCGGACATGGCGGCCATGGCGCCCCTGATCGGGCGCGAAGCCATCGTGCGTCGCCTGAAGGGCGAGGCGGGCTGAGCCTTCGAACTGATGTGGATACAAGAAAGGCCGCCTTCTCACGAAGGCGGCCTTTTTCGTTTCAGACCTGTGGCTGGATCAGCCGGCGTTGCAGGTCGCCAGGGCCTGTGCATCCAGGGCTTCGCCCTTGTAGCTGAAGGCCGTGACCGGGCCGAGCTTGGCGACCACACGGCGGCAGGCGCGGGCGGCGGGCTGGTTGGTTCCGCCCGAGGCGGTGCAGGACGCGCCTTCGCAGCGCCAGGCGGCGCCATCGACGATGACGCGGCCGGCCGGCGCCTTGGCCGCGTCGGCCAGGGTCAGGCTGGTGGCCGGGGCGTCGGCGAAGGCAGGGGTGGCCGCAAACAGAAGGGCGGCGGCGAGAAGAGCACGCATAGGCAAGTCTCCGAAATGGGTAGGGCGCACGCCCTTGTGACGCCATAGTCCGTTTTCTTTGGAAACTGTCAATGCGGTTTCGAGGTAACGGATCGGCGTTTACTGACCCACGTTTACTTACCGATGATCATGTTTCAAGTGCGGCGTATCGTCAGCCTTTTTCATGGCGATGACGGCTTCTTCGACAGTGTCGACGCTGATGTAGGCGTCGAGGAAACTGGCAGGCGTCATGCCTTCGCTCACGCTGTGACGGATCAGGGCGAAATAGTTTTCCCAGAAACCGTTCAGGTTCAGGAAGATGACCGGCTTGGCGTGCAGGTCCAGGCGCTTCCACGACAGCAGTTCGATGGCTTCTTCCAGGGTGCCGATGCCGCCCGGCGCCACGACGAAGACGTCAGATTGATCGTACATCAGCTGCTTGCGTTCGTGCATCGAGGTGACGACCACGGTCTCCACGTCGTCGAACAGACGTTCACGACTGCGCAAAAAGGCAGGCATGATGCCGACGACCCGGCCGCCAGCTTCGTGCGCCGCGCGGGCCGAGGCGCCCATCAGGCCCACGCCGCCGCCGCCATAGACCAGGCGCCATCCGGCCTCGGCCGTCGCCTTGCCGAAGGCGCTGGCGGCCTGGACGTACTGCGGATCAGCCCCGTCGGACGAACCGCAGAACAGGCAGACCGAACGGCCGTCGAAGGGGGCGATGGTGGCGGGCGGCAAAGACATGGGGCCTCGATACAGGAAGGAAGACAGGGCGGCGTCGGCCGCGCTATCTGAGGAGAACAGGCATATCGCTACGCGGGTCAGGATGAAACGTCGGATTGTTGTCGCAGGAATGGCGATCGTGCTTTCGCTTGCGGGTTGCAAGGCTGCGGTTGAACGCCCGAGCGGCGAAGCAGCCAGCGAAGAAGGCGGCTGGACGGCCGCGCCGCGTATTCGCGCTGTTGAACAGCAGCGCGAAGGTCTGGTGGTCAGGGGGGAAGCGTCCCCGGGGGCCCGGGTGGTGCTGCGAGGCGGCCCAGATACGGCCTATGCCGCAGCGGCGGACGTCGCCGGACGATTCGAACTGAGGATCGCCGCGTTGGAAACGGCCATGGTCCTGATTCCCGAGGTGCAGATTGGCCAGGATTCGACGCCGGGACGTGAACGGTTGCTGGTGGCGGACGAGGGGAGATTGGCGGCGCTTTTGATGGAGGGCGGCGCCAGTCGTCGTCTTTCGGCCGGACCTGCGCTGGACTCGATCGACGGCGACGGGCGCGGACTGGTGGCGAGCGGGCGCGCCGCCACAGGGACGCAGGTTCAGATCGCCCTGGAGGGCGGGCCGGAGGCGTCAGTCAGCGTGGATGACGGCGGGCGTTGGATCATGGCCTTGCCGAGCACCGCCGACCGCCCTGTGACGGTGACGGTGAACGGCGTGGCCTTTGCGTATCCGGGGCCAGCGAACAGGGAGAGCCTGGATCGGGTCGAGCGCGTTGGCGAAGGCTGGCGAATGACGCGGGCCTTGTCTTCGGCTGCACGCCAGACCAGCTGGTTCCCTGATGCCTGATTGTGCCACTTCAGGACAATTTACGTTTGATTAACCAAACCGGTTGAACAAGGTCATGTCTTCATTTTCTTCGAGGACACCCACCATCACCGAACGACTTTCGGCCCGGCGCACATGCACCGGGCCTTTTTTCTGTGACAGCTCGAGCCGCGATCAGTAGCGGCTGTGTCCATTTGTCTCTCGGCGCGAACAGACCATGCGTTGAGTTTGATATGCCGGATGCTAGAAAGCACGCATGGAACGACGCCATGCGACATCGCGATGGGGGCTCGCGCTGGTCGCGATGCTCTTTGCGCTGTTCGTTCGTCAGCCCGGCGATGAACGCTGTCGCCTGTGCAGTCGAAATGGACCCGGCCCATGTTTCGGCATCGGCTGACAAGGGCGAAACTCACAAGAGCGGCGGCGACGCCATGCATGGCGCTGGCGGCCACAGTCATTGCCATCATGGTCTGAAAGAGCCGTCCGAGTTGCAGGTTTCTTCTGCGATGGTTTTCGCTCCCGTTTCTCAGACGCCTGACGTGGACGACCGCAGCCCGTCATTTGCGCCCGAAGGCTTGATACGGCCTCCCAGAGCCTGACGCGATCCCCGCACGCCTGAAGCGTGCGCTTCGTTGTCAGATCATCTGGGAAGTTGAATCATGCTCTCTTCATATCGCCTACCGCCGCGTCTCGCGGCCGGTTGGGCGCTGGCCGCTGCGGCGGCCCTGTTCGCCGGCCCTGCCTGGGCCGACCCGGCGCCATCGTATGCTGTCTTGCTGGAACGGATCGGGCAGACACCGTCCGTTGTCGAAGCCGAAGCCCTGGGCGAAGCCGCCGAAGCGCGGGTCCGGCAGGCGCGCGCCCGGCCGAATCCGGCACTGTCCGTTGATATTGAGAACGTCGCCGGATCGGGGCCGTACGCCGGTTTCGACGGCGGTGATCTCAGTCTGTCGCTCACGCAGGGGTTGGAGCTGTGGGGGCGCAGGTCCGCTCGCGTGAACGTTGCCCGTGCGGAGTCGGACGCCGCCATCCTGCGGCGTGACCTGACGCTGACCGACACGGCGGCGCGGCTGGCCCTTGTCTACGCAGAGGCGGAAGCGGCCCAGCGTCGGGCGCTGCTGTCAGAAGAGGCCTTGTCCCTGGCCTTGGCTGATGCACGTGCGGCCCTGGCCCTGGTAGAGGAGGGGCGAGAGCCCCTTCTGCGCGGCATCCAGGCCGAAAGCGAGGCTGCGGCGGCGCGGGCGGCTCTGGACGAAGCTGAAGCGGAACGCGCAGCCGCCCTGGCGCGATTGAATGCGATCGCCATGTTGCCTGACCCGGCCACGTCGATCGAGACAAGTCTGCTGGATGCGTCCGCTGCCGGGCTTGCAGGAGAGGATCGGCTTTCCCCGGCTGTGCGTGTGGCCGAGGCCGAAGCCATTGTGGCCGGGCGACGCGTCGCCGTGGAACGCATCAACAGCCGTCCCGATGTGACAGCCAGCCTCGGAATGACGCGGTTCGGCGTGGAGGATCAGACGGCCCTGACCTTCGGCGTCAGTCTGCCTCTGCCCTTGTTCGACCGGAACCGGGGAAACATCGACGCCGCCCGCGCCGAGTTTCGCGCGGCGGAAGCGCGGGTGAGCCAGGCCCGTCAGCAGGCGAGCGCGGATCGATCGGCGGCTGTGGCCAGGCTGGGCTCATCTGGCAGTCGCGTCGCGGCGGCCGATGCGGGCGTGACCTCCGCCGAAGAGGCCTATCGCTTGTCGCGCATCGGCGCTGAGGCCGGCCGTATTTCGCAACTGGAGCTGCGCGCCGGACGCGCTGCCCTGATCAACGCGCGGTCTGCGGCCGTGGACGCTCGCCTGGCGAGGGTTCGCGCCGAGATCGACCTGGCGCGCCTGGAAGGCCGCGCTCCCTTTGAAGGAAAACACTGATGCTCAAGCTGTCATCCAACAGGAAGGCCCTGATCGCCGGCGCCGCAGTCCTCGGCCTGCTCGGAGCAGGCGGGCTGTATCTGACGCTTTCCCCGTCCGCTTCGGAGGCGCCTGTCCTCGACGAGGGCGAAACCCTTGCGCATGCGGCCCCCGAAGGCGTCATTGAATTGACGCCGGCGCAACAGCGTGCGGCAGGCGTCGAGGTCGTCGCCGTCGCCCGCGGCGGGGGCAGCGAAATCCGCCTGTCCGGCCGGGTGGAGCCCATGGTCGATGCTCGCGCTGCTGTTTCAGCGGCCGTCGGCGGTCGGGTGGAACGGGTGCTGGTCGCGCCGGGGCAGTCCGTGCGCGCGGGTCAGGCCCTGGCGGTGATGGTCAGCGGCGAGGCGGCCAGCCTAAGCGCCGAGGTCGACGCCGCCCAGGCCGCCGCCATCGCGGCGGAACAAGCGCATGACCGGGATGAGGATCTGGCCGACCTCGGCGTAGTGGCGCGTCGCGAAGCCGAGGTGTCCCATGCCCAGGCCGCAAGCGCGCAAGCGGTGGCGCGTGCTGCTCGCGCACGGGCGGCGGCGGCGGGTTCACCCAGCGCCTCGGGACGTTTCAACGTCGTCAGTCCGATCGCGGGCGTGGTCAGCTCAGTCCAGACCGGGCCCGGCGGGTTCATGCCCCAGGGCGGCGTCGTGGCCGAGGTCACCAATCCATCGCGGGTCGAGGTGGTGTTCAATGCGCCGGCCGCGCTGGCCTCAAGCGTGGGTGTGGGGGCGACTTTGCGGGTCAACGGCCCCCAGGGCGAGTTCGAGGCCGTAGTGACGGGCGTGGCGGCCGGCGCCGGTCGAGAAAGCGGGGCGACAGTCATCCGGGCGCGAACTGCAGGCGGCGGCTTGCCGCCGGCCGGCGCGGCGGTGGCGGGAGTCATCATCACTGGCGAATCGCTAGGCGGCTTCTTTGTGCCGTCCGAGGCGGTGCAGACCGTGGATGGAGGGGCCGTGGTCTTTGTTCAGGTTGACGGAGGTTTCCGCGCTCAACCCGTCCTCACGGGGCGACAGGCGGGGGGGCGAACCGAGATCCTTCGCGGTCTGACCGGGACCGAGCGCGTCGCTTCGACCAACGCCTTCCTGCTCAAGGCCGAACTGGCCAAGGGCGAAGCCGAGCACGGTCACTAGGGGAGGGCGATCATGTTCAAAATCATCATTGAGGCGTCCGTCCGCTTCCGCTGGTTCATCGTCCTGGCCACGACGCTGGTCGCGGCCTGGGGCCTGTTCCAGCTGACCAGGCTGCCGATCGACGCCGTGCCGGACATCACCAACCGCCAGGTGCAGATCAACACCGTGGCCCCGGCCCTGGCTCCCGAACAGATGGAGCGTCAGGTCACCTACCCGCTGGAAACGGCGATGGCGGGCATTCCGGGGATACAGAGCACCCGTTCCCTGACCCGCAACGGCTTCAGTCAGGTGACGGTCATCTTCACCGACGCCACCGACATCTACTTCGCCCGTCAGCAGGTGGCCGAACGAATGGCGCAGGCGCGCGAAAACCTGCCTGAGGGCGTCGAACCGGCGCTGGCCCCGATCACCACCGGCCTGGGCGAAGTCCTGATGTGGACCGTCGACCTCAAGCCCTTCGACGCAAAGACCGCACGGGCGGGCCGTCCCGGCTGGCAACCCGACGGCGCCTATCTGACGCCCGAGGGCGAGCGGCTGGACACGCCGCAGGCGCGGGCCACCTATCTGCGCACCGTGCAGGACTGGATCATCGCGCCCCGGATGCGGACCGCGCCCGGTCTGGCGGGCGTCGACGTCAACGGCGGCTATGTGAAGGAATACGCCGTCCGCCCCGATCCGGCGCGACTGGCTGGCTATGGCCTCAGCCTGAACGACCTGATCCAGGCGCTGGACCGCGCCAACACGCAAGCGGGCGCTGGCTATATCCAGCGTGCGGGCGAGGCCCTGACCGTGCGTACCGACGCCCTGGCCCAGACGGTCGAGGATCTGGCCCAGGCGCCCGTGGTCAACCGCAATGGTCTGGTGGTCCGGGTCGCCGATGTGGCGACGGTCGAGATCGGCCAGGCGCCGCGTCTGGGCGGGGCCAGCCGCGACGGTCATGAAGCGGTCATTGGCACCGCCCTGATGCTGGCGGGCGAAAACAGCCGCACCGTGGCCCAGGCCGCCGCCGAACGGCTGGAACAGATCAGCGCCAGCCTGCCGCCCGACATCGTGGCCGAGCCGGTGCTGAACCGCAGCGCCCTGGTCAACTCCACCATCAAGACCGTGGCCAAGAACCTGACCGAAGGGGCGCTGCTGGTTATCGTCGTGCTGTTCCTGCTGCTGGGGAACATCCGCGCGGCGACGATCACGGCCCTGATGATCCCGATCAGCTTCCTGTTCGCGGTCATCGGCATGAACCGTTTCGGCATCAGCGGAAACCTGATGAGTCTGGGGGCGCTGGACTTCGGCCTGCTGGTCGACGGCGCCGTGGTGGTGGTCGAGAACACCCTGCTGCGTCTGGGCCAGAAGCGCGCCGATCTGGGCCGCGCCCTGACCCGCAACGAACGGCTGGGCGTCGCCGCCTCGGCCGCGCGCCAGATGGTCAAGCCCGCCGCCTTCGGCCAGCTGATCATCCTGCTGGTCTTTACCCCCCTGTTGATGCTGGAAGGAGTCGAGGGCAAGACCTTCATTCCCATGGGCGCCACGGTCATGCTGGCCCTGGTCGGCGCCTTCATCTTCTCCTTCACCTTCGTCCCGGCGATGGCCGCCCTGCTGGTGAAAGAACCCAAGACCGTCCACGTCGACGAGAACGGCGAGGCGGAGGAGCACGAGACCTTCCTGCTGCGCCACGCGCGTCGCTGGATCGAACCGGCCATTCGCGCCGCCGTCTCGCATCCGAAGACGGTGCTGGCCTCGGCCTTCGGCGCCCTGCTGATCGGCGCCCTGGCCTTCACCCTGTTGGGGCGCGAGTTCATCCCGACGCTGGACGAAGGCGACATCGCCATGCAGGCGTTGCGCGTGCCCTCAGCCTCGCTGGAGCAGTCGCTCGCCATGCAGATGGCGCTGGAGCGCGCCATCAAGGCCCAGCCGGAGGTGAAGACCGTCTTCTCGCGCACCGGTACGGCCGAGGCGGCGGTGGACCCCATGCCGCCGAACATCTCGGACGCCGTCATCGTGCTGAAGAAGCACAAGGAATGGCCCGATCCGCGCCTGCCGAAGGAGGAGCTGATCGCCCGCATCGAGAAGGCCGCCTCGACCCAGTTGGGCAACGCCTTCGAGTTCAGCCAGCCGATTGAGCTGCGCTTCAACGAGCTGATCTCGGGCGTCCGGACCGATCTGGCGGTCATGGTCTATGGCGACGACTTCGCCCAGCTTCAGAAGACGGCCGATCAGGTGGCTGGCGCCCTGCGCGACACGCCGGGTTCGGCCGACGTGCGGGTGGAGCAGGCGTCCGGCCTGCCGACCCTGACGGTCAGCGTCGACCGCTTCGCCGCCGCCAACTACGGCCTGTCGGCGGCGGACGTGTCCGAAGCCGTCTCGGCGGCGATCGGCGGCGCCGAGGCCGGTCAGATCTTCGAGGGCGACCGCCGCTTCGACGTGGTGGTCCGCCTGTCGGACGCGGAACGCAACGATCCCGCCGCCCTGAACGCCCTGCCGGTCACGACGGCGACGGGGATGACGGTGCCCCTGTCCTCAGTCGCCCGTATTCAGGTGGCGGAAGGCCAGAACCAGATCAGCCGCAATGACGGCAGCCGCCGCATGGTGGTTCAGGCCAATGTGCGCGGCCGCGATCTGGGCGGCTTCGTCGCTGACGCCCAGAAACAGGTCGATCAGCAGGTCAGCCTGCCCGCAGGCTATTCGCTCAAATGGGGCGGCCAGTTCGAGAACCTGAAGCGGGCCGAGCAGCGTCTGGGTCTGGTCATCCCCGTGGTCTTCGTCCTGATCGGCATCCTGCTGTTCATGGCGTTAGGATCATTCGCGGAGGCGGGGCTGGTGTTCGCCTGCGTGCCTCTGGCGCTGGTCGGCGGGGCGCTGTCGCTGTTGCTGCGGGGGATGCCCTTCTCGGTCTCGGCGGCGGTTGGCTTCATCGCCGTGTCGGGCGTCGCGACCCTGAACGGCTTGGTGCTGATGCAGGCCATCCGTGAGCGGCTTCAGGCGGGTCAGGCCCCGCGAGACGCCGCCCTGTTCGGCGCCTTCAGCCGTCTGCGCGCGGTGCTGACGACGGCCCTGGTGGCCATTGTCGGCTTCATCCCCATGGCCATCGCCACCGGGGCGGGCGCCGAGGTGCAGAAGCCGTTGGCGACCGTGGTCATCGGCGGCCTTCTGACCGCCACCGCCCTGACGCTCTTGGTGCTGCCTACGTTTGCAGCCCTGACGGTCAGGCGTAATCGTATTGAGGGCGGCGAAGGTTGATGATGCGCCGGCGGCGGGGCTGCCCCGTCGCCGGTCAGGTCGAAGACGGTAGTTTTTCCGCTAGCTTCTTGCGGGCTCGCGCGATGCGGGTTTCGACGGCCTTGGGGGTGATGCCTAAAAGATCGGCGACCTGGGCATGGGATCGTCCTTTCAGGGCGGCCAGCAGAAGCGGTGCCTTCAGTGCGTCCGGTAGTTCGGCCAGGGCGTGCTGAAGGGCCTGGGCGCGCCGGCGATCATCCAGAGTCGATTCCATCAATGGCGTGTCGTCGTCTACAGTCAGGGCTTCAGGGGCATCCAGACCCATGATTCCCCGGACCACGCGACGCACGGCCCGACGCCGGCTCCAGTCTCGGCACTTGTTCAACGCAATTGCGCGCAGCCAGACATCAAACGGCCGCGCGGGGTCGTAGCGCTTCATGGCGAACCAGGCGGCTGCGTAGGTTTCCTGCAGAAGGTCCTGGGCGTCGTCGGCGGCGCCGACATAGCGACCCACGAAGCGATGCAGATCAGCCTTGGTCGCGGTCATCAGGGCGGTGAAGGCCGCCTGATCTCCGTTCGCGGCTTGCGTTTCAAGGCTTGGCTGGGAAGTCACGTGGGCCTAGCCGGCGTCCTGACTGAGGGCGTCGACCACGGCCTCGTCGAAGATCCGGGCCTGGGCCGGCGTCAGGACGGCGCGCATTTCAAAGACGTGGGCGATCGTGGCCTTTTGCAAGTCGCCCATGGCGACATGGAAATGATCAACGGCCGCCTGAACCTCGGGCGTGTCGCCCTTGCTGGCGGCGATGGCGGCGGCGAGTTCCCGATTGGCCTTGCGGACCTCCGCTTCCAGCGCCGGACGTCGCGCCGCGAAGCGGGCCTCAATGGCGTCAAGCGCGTGGTCCTGTTGCGCGGTCAGATCCAGCTTCTGATGAACAATGGCGTGCAGGTTGGCGGGTTGGCGTTCCCGCATGATCCATACAGCGCTTGTCCAGGTCACAGCGCCGCTGACAACAGCCGCCATGAGGGCGGTGAAAATGACGGACTTCCAGCCAGAGCTCATCGACGAGCATCCATGCCGGCGAGCGGCGACAGGCCCGAGGCAGCGACAGAGAAGATCCGCATTTCGGACGGCTGCGGTTTCGGCGCGAGCAGCATCAGGCTTCCGTTGGTCAGGCCGACGACCAGGGCCAGCGCCATGGCCGCGCCCTGGATGCGGCCCATGTGAGCCTCAGTCTTGCGCCGGTCGACCAGACTCCAGACCGCGTCTTCCAGATCATCCAGTTGCGGCTCATCGGACAGCCTTGTCCGGATCAGGTGTTCCATATCATCAGCCATAGCTCGCCTGCGTCTCTTGTTTGATCATACGCATCGCCGCCAGCCTTCCCTCACGGAGAGGAGTATGACGAGCGGAAACTGTCGAACGGACACCGATGGTCATGATCGGCGCCAGAAGCAGGTCTGAGATATGCAGGGATGGTCTATGTCGACCGGATGCTCAGCCCAGTAAAACCTAGACTAACCCCCCGAGTGGCTCCGCGGGTAGGATTCGAACCTACGACCAGCCGATTAACAGCGACCGTTCTCCTAGCTTCCGATCACCGCCGTTTGCACGCTGGAGCACGACACAAGCAATTGACTGTATTGACTAATTTCGAACCACCTCGCACCGTCGCGTAGTGCGGAGCGGTCATCCCAAGTTGACGTCCGGGGAAGAGTTCACCGTTCTAATACCGTTCTAAACGGGTCTGAAAACGCCGTTCTAACGCCCCTGGAGTCAGCAGATGAGCGACCCCAAACTCAACCTGACGGACCGCAATCTGATCGGCCTGGCCTACGCCCGCGAAGGCCAGTACCGCGTCCGCGACACCGAAACGCCCGGCTTCTTCGTCCTCATCGGCAGCCGCACGAAAAGCTTCATGATCCAGTCGGATCTGAGGGTCGAAAAGAAGCGCACCACCATCCGAATGAAGGTCGCCGAGGTCGGCGAGATTTCCGCTCGGGAGGCGCGGTCACGAGCCAAGGGACTGCTGGCTCGGATCGCCGCCGGCGAAGATCCGCGGCCTCCGCGCGTCGATCCGATCCCCGTTCTTCAGGACGCCGGCGTGCCGACGCTGCGGGAGGCCTGGGAACGCTTCAAAGCGTCCCACCTTGAGCGCAAGGGCCGTGCTCACGGCACCTTCCGCAACTATACGGACCACATGGAGCGGCTCTTCGCCGACTGGCTCGATCAGCCCTTGTCGGTCATCGGAGAAATGCCCCGCCTGCTGGCCGACCGCCACGACCACATCACCAGGAACCACGGTCCCGCCATCGCCAACGGCGCCGCGCGCAGCTTCCGGGCCGTCTACAATCACGCCCGCAAGACCTGCCGTCAGCTTCCGGCTGAGAATCCGGCGATCGGCGTCGATTGGAACCCGGATCGGCGCAGGAACACCGCCATGGGCGCGGCCGATCTGCCGGGTTGGTTCGAGCAGGCCGCCCTGATCCCCAATCCCATACGACGGGAGTTTCAACTGCTGACGCTGCTATCCGGCTCCCGGCCGGAGGCGCTGAAGAACGTCAGGGTGGAGGACCTCGATCTGCGCCGCCGCGTCATGCACATCCGTCTTCCGAAAGGCGGACCGGACAAGGCGTTCGATGTGCCGCTGTCACGGGCGATGCTGGAATCCATTTTCCGCCTGCGTCGGCTCGGTCCCGTCATCTATCCGCAGAGCGGCCGGGAGTGGTTGTTCCCGAGCGACGCGGCGTGCGGTCACATGACCGAACACAAGGAAAAGCGCGAGGTCCTAAGCCACTATGGAAACGACCTGCGCCAGACCTATCGGACCATCGGGCAGGCGGCGGAAGTGTCCGAGATCGACATGCACCTGCTGATGAACCACTCGCTGCCGGGCGTGAACGCCGGCTACATCACGCGATCCAAGCTGATGCGCGACCACCTGCGGGCCCAGCAGGAGAAGCTGTCGCAGTTCATCGTCGGATCCGCCGTGGGGCGAGGCAGGCGGCCCAGCGCCGAGCTCAGTCGTTGGTTGAACAGCACGAGCCGGATGATGCTGCAGGAGCTGTTGGACGAGCATCCGGATACGGCCCGGCTGAGGGCGGGGCCGAGATCCGCGCTGCGCAGACTCGAAGTGCAGGCAGCGCGGATGGCGGTGCACGAACTGCCTGGAGCTCTGCTCGACGCCCCGTCACGCAGAAGTCGACGCTACGCCTAGGCTATCGCAGGACATCATCTCGGGCCTGCAGCTCGAGGCGTGCGGCGACCGAAACTGACGTATCGTCCAGGCAGATCAAGCGATGCGGATGAGGCGCGGCTGGGATCGCGCCTTCGTCGATGAGATCGGGAGTGTTAGGAGACCCTGGCCCGCTGATCATCATTATGCCGAGGTCCTATCGCCGATCGGACGGCGGCCGTGCGTCGAATCGATTTCCTAGGCAGGATGGAGTTTATGTCTTACCGTTTGATCGATCTGTTTTCCGGTGCGGGCGGCATGTCGCTCGGCTTCGCTCGAGAAGGCATCGAGTCGATCCTGGCGCTCGACAACGATGCAGCGGCCATCGGCACCCACAAGGCGAACTTCCCCGGGGAAGCCTATTGCGCCAACATCGAAGACTGGCTGGAGACGGCTGAGGTGCCTGAAGCCGACGTCGTCATCGGCGGTCCGCCCTGTCAGGGGTTCAGCCTCCTGAACAAGAAGCGGGACGGGGATAGCCGTCGAGCGCTTTGGGAGCCCTATCTCGAGATCGCCAATCGTTCGAATGCGCGGGTCTTCATTATGGAGAACGTCGCCGAACTATTCCGGTCGCCGGAGCTGGATGCGATCAAATCCAAGGCGCTGGAATTCGGGTTCGAGACCAAGGCTGCCATCGTCAATGCCGCCGACTACGGCGCACCGCAGACGCGCCGCCGGACCATCGTCGTCGGTTGGCGCCGGATCGCCGAGCCGGACTTCCCCCCGCGCCCGACCCATGCGGAGCCGAACAAGGGGCTCAATCTTCCACCCTGGCGCACCGTCCGCCAGGCCATCGGCGACCTCCCTAAGCCGATCGGCACCGAGATCGGCGTCGGCGCCCCCATGGATCTTCATTTCGGACGGACCCCGACCGCCCGCAGCATCGCCCGCTATAAGGTGGTGCCGCCCGGCGGCAACCGCTTCGACCTGCAGCGCATCGCGCCGGAACTGACGCCGGCCTGCTGGATCCGCAAGACCTCGGGGGGAACGGATTTGTTCGGCCGTCTCTGGTGGGATCGCCCGTCGGTCACCATCCGCACCGAGTTCTTCAAGCCCGAGAAGGGCCGCTACCTTCATCCGGATCAAGACCGGCCGATCACGCATCGCGAAGCGGCGCGTCTGATGGGCTTTCCTGATGATTTCCGGTTTGTCGGCAACAAGACGCAGATCGCGCGCCAGATCGGCAATGCCGTGCCGCCCGACCTGGCGGCCGCGCTCGGCCGGATGGTGATGCGTATGCTCAATCCTTTGGCAATGAGCGCCTGACCCCTTGAGCGATCCGCTTTCCCTTCTGCCGATGGACCGTTCGAACGAAGTCGCGCGGCTTAAGGAGATGTTGGACGCCTTCGCTGCGCGCCTTGAGGGCGCGGACCTGCGTGATCAGGTGCGCAGTCTGGTCCCGGTCTTTCACGAACTGCGCGCCTTGGGCGTCAGCCTGCTGCCCGAGGCGAAGACTTCCGCGCGGGAGCGGATCATCGGCTATCTCCGGCGCTATCCGATGACGCTGATCGACGGGGATGAACTTCTCGTCGTGTCCGGCATCGGGGAATGGGCCCGCCGCGTCCGCGAGCTTCGCGTCCAATTCGGCTGGTGGATCTATACCGGCATGACACTGAGGGAGCTCGCCGAGGAGAACCCTGAGGCGGCGCAAGAACTGACGGCGGCGTTGGGGGTCGAACTGGATGCGATCCGACCCGACCACTACTTCCTCGCGCGCGCCGAACAGGATCGTGACGCCGCGCATCGCTGGAACCTGCTCAACACCATCCGCAAGGAGAAGTGGGGCGTAAAGGCGAAGATCCTGGCCTATCTGCGGGCCAATGTCGGCGCGCCGGTGACGCTGGAGGAGCTGCGCTACCTGGCCGGCGACAAGAGTGAATGGGCCCGCCGCGTCCGTGAACTCCGCACCGAGGATGGGTGGCCGATCTTCACTCGGATGCAGGGGCGTCCGGATCTGCCGGTGGGGAGCTATGTCCTGGACGAGGATAAACAGGCCCCCGAACATGATCGACGTATTCCGGACGACGTGCGCGTCGCCGTCCTCGAGCGCGACGGCTTCGCCTGCCGTCACTGCGGTTGGACGCGGGCTCAGTTGCGGCCGGAGGATCCGCGCAAATTCCTCGAGCTGCACCATGTGACGCATCACAAGGACGGCGGAGCCAATACGGTCGATAATCTGGTGACGCTGTGCAACGTCCACCACGATCAGGTTCACGCCGGAAAACTTGTCGCGCCGGATCCCGCACGGACGGACTGACGATGGTCGATAAGCTCGACCCTGTGCGGCGCAGCGCCAATATGGCGAGGGTTAGGGGCAAGGACACCGGTCCTGAGCTGCGCGTGCGTCGCACCGCACACCGCATCGGGCTGCGTTTCCGGCTCCATCGCAAGGATCTGCCCGGAAGGCCGGATCTCGTCTTTCCCAAACATCGGCTGGCGGTCTTCGTCCATGGCTGTTTCTGGCATCGGCATCCGGGATGTCCACGAGCAAGCATGCCGTCCACGCGGCTCGATTTCTGGGAGGCCAAGTTCGCCGCGAATGTTGAACGGGACGCCCGCCAGGCAGCCGCTCTTGAGGCGCAGGGCTGGAGGGTGCTCGTGCTGTGGGAATGCGGGCTCAAGGATGAAGCGCTCGTCGAAACGGCGCTGCGCGAAGCCGTCTTCGCGGCAAGGCCGGCTTCGGATAGAGTTCCGCACAAGGAGACGACGCAATGACCACGCCTCGGTTGCCGGAAGGCGAGTACCCCTTTGCAAGTGCGCGCTTTCCATTGTCCGAAATGGCGATGATGGAGGCTCCGGCGGACCTCGAGCGTTTGCTTAAGAAGGCGGCGGAAGAGAACGGGATGGAGATCATCCGCGATGATCCCGTGGAGCTGACCTGCCGCGCGCCGGGCTTTCCCGATGCGACCTTCTTGGCTTGGTTGCCGTCCGACAGCGACCGCCTGCACATTCTTGCCCCCAAGGATAAGGTGCGCGGCAGAGCTTAGGAGGTAGCGGGCAGGCTTGGAGCGCGAGGTCGGGCAGGCGGTATGCCGTCGATGCGCCGACCTGGAAGTGGGGACAGCGGTCGTCATGACTGAAGGTCCTCGATCAGCTTGAGCATCTCGTGCAGCTTGTCGCGTGCACCGGACAGCCTGCGGGCCGTCACCAGCTCCTGGCGACCGGCGAGTTGCAGGATGGTCTCCAGAACCTCGTCCGATCGCCCCATCAGGATGACAAGGTTTTCGCCGCTGGGCGCATTGCGAGCTTCGAACCAGTTGCGGACGGCGCGTTCGTTCGCGCCGGTGATCCGGACCACTTGTTTAACCGATCCGGGGACGGCTCCGAACTCCCGCCGGAGCGCGCCGGCGACGGCCTCGGCGAACCGGTCGACATGATCGGAGGCGGGGGGCGGAAGAATACTTCTTCCGTTATTCGACCGAAGTTTTCGGTCGTTCTGTGTAGACGACATTCAGGGCTCCTCATCGCTAGCTTGACTGCGAAGCCAACTGACGAGGACCGAGACGCCCGAGAAGGCGTGTGACCCTGAATGAACAAAGCAACAATCAGCACCGTCGGCCCTGAACCCGCGCGCTCGATCCGGGCCGCCCAGTATGTGCGGATGTCCACCGAGCATCAGAAATACTCGACCGAAAATCAGGCGGAGATCATCGCCCGATACGCCGCCCAGCGCGGTTTCGAAATCGTCGAGACCTATGCAGACAACGGCAAGAGCGGCCTGAGACTGGACGGCCGCGACGCGCTCAAGCGTCTGATCGCCGACGTTCAGACGGGGCGGACCGACTTCGAGGTCGTGCTGGTCTACGACGTCAGCCGCTGGGGCCGGTTCCAGGACGCCGACGAGAGCGCCTACTACGAGTTCCTGTGTCGCGAGGCGGGCATCAGCATCCACTACTGCGCTGAGCAGTTCGAGAACGACGGCAGCCTCAGCGCCACCATCATCAAGAGCATGAAGCGGGCGATGGCCGGCGAGTACAGCCGCGAGCTCTCGGTCAAGGTATTCACCGGCCAGTGCCGTCTGATCGGCCTTGGATACCGCCAGGGCGGGCCGGCGGGATACGGCCTGCGGCGACAGCTGGTGGATGAGCAGCGGCGGCCCAAGGCGACGCTTACTCGGGGGGAGCACAAAAGCCTGCAGACCGACCGCGTGGTTCTGACGCCGGGACCTGCCGACGAGATCGACGTCGTCCAACGCATCTATCGGATGTTCGTGCTGAACCGCCGCTCCGAACGTGAGATCGCGGCCCTGTTGAACGGCGAAGGCTTGGTGACTGACCTGGGCCGTTCGTGGACTCGCGGCGTGGTCCACCAGATTCTGACCAATGAGAAATACATCGGCAACAATGTCTACAACCGCGTGTCCTTCAAACTGAAGAACAAGCGGGTGGTCAATGCGCCGGACATGTGGGTGCGGGCTGACGGTGCGTTCGAGGGCATCGTCGATCCGGATTTCTTCGCAGCGGCGCAGCGCATCATCGCCGAGCGTTGCCGTCGCTATACCGACACTGAGATGCTGGAGCGGCTGACCGAACTGCTCGAGCGTCGGGGATGTCTGTCCGGTCTCATCATCGACGAGCTGGAGGATATGCCGTCCAGTTCGACCTATCGACAGAGGTTCGGAAGTCTGATGCGGGCCTATGAGCTGGTCGGCTGGTCTCCGTCGCGCGACTACCGCTTTCTGGAGACCAATCGCTTCCTGCGGACCCTCCATCCGGAGGTGGTGTCGGGAACAGTCGCAGAGATCGAGCGCCTGGGCGGCGCCGTCAGGGTCGATCCCGTCACCGACCTGCTCACCATCAATGAGGAGTTCACCGCCTCCCTGGCGATCGTGCGATCCACCCGTACGACTGCAGGCGACCTGCGATGGAAGATCAGGCTCGACGCTGGTCTCAAGCCGGACATCACCATCGCGGTGCGGATGGACGGCGCCAACGCCGCCGTCCGGGACTACTATCTTCTTCCCTGGATCGATCTGGGAGCGCTCGACCGGGTTCGGCTGGCGGAGGCGAATGCGGTGTCGCTGGACGCCTACCGGTTCGACGATCTCGACCGTTTCTTCGAACTCACCGGCCGTACCGCCCTGAGGAGCGCCGCATGAATCCCGTCCTTCCCGAAATCCGTTCCGTGCCGGTCGCGGCCATCACCATCCTCAATCCGCGCGTGCGCAACCGGCGTATCTTCGAGGAGCTCGTCGACAGCATCGCCAACTTGGGGCTCAAGAAGCCGATTACGGTGAGCCCGCGCGAGGACGGCGGCTATGACCTCATCTGCGGCCAGGGACGGCTGGAGGCCTTCATCGCCCTGGGTCAGGCTGAAATCCCGGCGGTGATCGCCGAGGCCTCGCCGGAGGACTGCTATGTCATGAGCTTGGTGGAAAACCTCGCCCGCCGCCAGCACCGGCCCCTGGAGCTCGTGCGCGAGATCGGCGCCTTGAAGACCCGGGGCTATTCCACCCAGGAGATCGCCGCCAAAACCGACTCCAGTCCCGAATGGGTCTGGGCCATCTGCTTCCTCCTGGACAACGGCGAGGAGCGGCTGGTCGCCGCTGTCGAGCGCGGGCTTATTCCGCCTTCGGTCGCCGTGGAGATCGCCAAGGCCGGGGACGGGGAGGTGCAGGCGGCCTTGGCCGACGCCTATGAGCAGAAGGCCCTGCCGGGAAACCAGGTGCTCGCCATCCGGCGGATCATCGAGCAACGCCGCACCAGCGGCAAGGCCGGTCTGAGCGGGACAAGGGGGCCGCGACCCAACCGGCCGGTGACAGCCGATGCATTGGTTCGGGCCTACCGTCGCGAAACCGACCGTCAGAAGCTTCTGGTGAAAAAGGCCGCCCTGGCACAGAGCCGCCTGCTGTTCGTCGTCAACGGCCTGAAACAGCTGCTGGACGACGAACATTTCGTGACGCTGCTGCGCGCTGAAGCCATGCACACCCTTCCCAGACCGCTGGCTCAGCGGCTCGGCCGTGCGGAGAACTGAGATGGAAAGACGCGTCAAAGCGGCCTTCGAGCAGAACCTCAAGGTCCTGCCGATGGATGAGATCCTGCCCATGCGGCGGTTGGAGGACAGCATCCTGCGCTCGGTCAAATACCGTCGCATCGCTCGATCCGTCGCCGAAGTCGGGGTGATCGAACCGCTGGTGGTCGCCAGGCCGCGAGGGCAGGGGCCTTGGATGCTGCTCGACGGCCATGTCCGTCTGTCGATCCTGAAGGAACTCGGCGAGCGGGACGTCCGCTGCCTGATCTCCGACGATGACGAAGCCTTCACCTACAACCGCCGGGTCAATCGGCTGGCGACCATTCAGGAGCATTACATGATCGTCCGTGCGCTGGAGCGGGGCGTGCCGGAAGAGAAGCTGGCGCGGGCGCTGGATGTGGACGTGAAGGCGATTCAGAGAAAGCGCGACATGCTGTGTGGAATATGCCCCGAGGTGGTCGAAATGCTGAAGGACCGCTCGGTGAACCCATCGACCTTCACCATGCTTCGCAAGATGCGGGCGGTTCGCCAGATTGAGGCGGCGGAGCTGATGATCTCGGCCGGAAACTTCACCGGCTCCTACGCCCGAGCCCTGCTGGCCGCAACCCGACAGTCGGATCTGGTTCGGCCCGATAAACCTAAAAAAATCGGCGGTATGACTCCGGAGCAGATGGCGCGGATGGAGCGGGAGATGGCTTCGCTCACCGCGGACTTCAAAGCGCTGGAATCCTCCTACGGCGATGATGTCCTGCAGCTGGTTATCGCGTCGGGTTACCTGTCGCGGCTGACCGCCAATCCGGCGATCGAACAATGGCTTGCCGGACGCCATCCGGAGATTCTGTCGGGATTTCGGGCAATCATCAGTGTGGCTTCGTTGGATGAGGCGGTCGAAGAGGGAAGCGATGACGACGCGGAGGCGTCCGACGACGGCGAAGGTGTCCGTGCGATTTCTTCATGGCAGAAGTCTTGGCCAGAGGAGGAAGATTCTAATCAGGTTTAGTGTTGAAGTCGACGCGCTAGTTCTCCAAAGACGCCAGCATCTTTCCAGGCTGTCCGGTTTCCTATGACATACAGCCGCTCTTGAGCGCGGGTGATGGCTACGTTGAGCAGATTGGGCTGTCCGCCGGCCCAGCCGCGAGCGCCCCGTTGCTGGGCTAGCGGGGCGCCCAGTACGAAGATCACCGCCTCGGCCTCGCGCCCTTGAACTGTATGGACAGTGCCGACGCGTTCTTTGACCCACTCCTTGGGATCGGCGACCCAACCTTCGAGGACTCGACTTTCTAGGATCGCCCGACGTAGGCCGTCTTTCACAGCGACGAAGGGAGACACGACATAAAGAGCCGGATCGACGCCCCGGCTCCGAAGCTCCATGAGGAGCGCCATCGTAGCCTCGCCCTCCTCGGGCGACCATTTGTCCGTAGCGCCGCCCTCGACGTCGATCCACCGGGAAGGGCCCAGGACATCGCCGATGGGCGATTGGCCGGGCCGCTTAGCCTGCACCATCAATCTGCCGTAAGCGACGGCATTTGCGATGCTGAACATCGGGTCAGCGCACCTTCGGTGGACGAGCAGGGGAACGCCGACTGTCCGCGTACCAGCGCCTGCCGTGAACTCCGCCATGTAGGGCGTTGCGGCGTCTGCCAGGGTTTGTGTCGATGCCGCTGGCGCATTGAAGCGATCAGGATCAACGCCGAAATGACGTTGGATCGCATCGGTCAGCGTATCGGGTAGAGTGACGACCGGTGGAATTTGTATGGGGTCGCCGACGACAACGGCCCGCCGGCTGCGGATCAGGCCTCCCACGGCCGATTGGGGCGTGGCCTGACCAGCTTCATCAACGAGAAGCCACCCCAGACTGTCGGGTGGCAGACCCTCGAACATGCGGTCCATCGACGCGAAGGTCGTCGAGATCACGGGGGTGATCAGGAACAGGGTGGACCAGAGGTGTGGAAGCAGGGCGCGCTTGTCCGGTGTGGTTAGGGCGGTTCCCGCGAACACATTCATCAAGGCGCCGACATTGTGGCGAACCGGACGGGCCGCGGCGTCGATGAAGGCCTTATGAAGGTCTAGGGCGGCGACGAACACCTGGTCGCGACTGCGCTGGGTCACGGGGTTCAGCCAAGGTGTGCTCGTGTGACGATCCTCATGGGCTTGATCGAAGAAGGCACGATCTACGAAGCTGGAGCCAATCTCCTCGCGACGAACCACTACAGCCGCCACGATTGTTGATAGCGCGTCAAGAATCTGTTGGCCTTCTCGGCTCGGTGGGTCTCCGAGTCTGCACCACTGCGACAGCTTGTTCAGCAACGGCGTCGGCAGCGTCTTGCCCTCCGTCGTCGCCGTCAGCGGCGCTTCCAGTTCCGCTCGAGCTTCTTCCAGGGCCGAGCGCCACGCCCGCCACTTACTAAGCCTGAAAAGACGGCTCCAAAATCCCGGCCGAAGCGTGGAGGCTTGGTGCAGCTTCTCGACGGCTTCTAACAAGCGCGGCAGGGTCGCCCACCGGCGTCGCACTGTTTCGAGCTCGGCAAGATTCGCCTCGCTCTCCTGCAAGGCAGTAGAAAAGCGTCGTCTAGCTTCCTCCCAGCGCTGAAGCGCCTCGCTGCGGCTGGTCGGCGCGTTCTCGGCCGTGACGACGCGCGGCGGACGCTCCATGACGGGGGCGTTTACCCCGTCACCCTCTTCTTCCACCACCGGCTTCGATCCTCGGGCGGCATCGAGATAGGTGGAGAGGCCGACATCCTTGTCCCACCAGAAGGTCTGCCGGAAACGATAACGGTTGGCGGCGTTGCCGAGTACGGCGGCGATCAAGCCCCAGCTGTCTCTTTGGAGCAAAGCGTCCGACGTGGTCTTCCAGTATCTCAAACCAGGCTCGTCATCGGCGATGGCGCTGGAGGCGGGCAGTTCGGCACTAATGTTTTCGACAGCCTTGTTGTTGGACGAAGCGACAAGCAGCTCATGGCCGCGTAGGCTTGACGCCAGTGAGTAGAGGTGAAGCCAATTGTTGCCGGCCTTGAGGCGCTGGTTCGACGAGGTGAACGCGTCCTCGGGATCATCGAACGCGACCATCTCTCGCGCACGGTCGGTGACGACAGCGGCGACGAGGTCGCGTAGCAGAGTGGTTTTGCCGGTTCCTGGCGGGCCGTTGACGCCGACGATGCCGCCGTCCCGTGTTTCTTGCCGGGCTAGATTGACCGCCGCCTGCTGCAGCAGGACCAGTGGATGGCGTCCCCGACCCGGCCAACGCACCGGCGGATGAAGGTGGGGCGCGACTGCGCCGCTGAGCGCCGCTCGGCTGTCTAGGAGATCTCTTTGCCCGGTGGGCGCGATCAGCCCCAGGTATTGTTGCAGGGCCCGCGGCGCTCTGCCGGTCCGAACCAGAGTTCGAGCAGTGTCGAGGTCGCGCAGGAAGAAGCTGTTGATCAGTAGAGGGGAGGGCGTTTCGGCGCTCTTGAAACCCACATAGCTGCGGACGGCGAACGCTGGCGGGCTGACCAGGTCGGTCGGAACATCGAGCGCAGCGACCAGGTCTCGATAGGCCCGCGTCAGCATTTCCGAGGTGACGGGTATGGGATCGCTCGACTTGTCTTGTCGCCGTACGATCTTCTCGACCCGTTCGATCAACGCGGGCTCTGCGTCAGCCCAGTTCGCTAGCGAACTGACCCGCCCTGCCAGCGCCTGGGGCAGGCCCCAGCCGAAGCTGGCTATGGCGACGGGATCGTCCTCGATGGGGCGCCCCCGCTGATCGACGATCAGGATGGCCAGCGGAGCTTTGCCCCGTGCCGAGGGACGCTCCGCACGGGAGTCGCTGAAGACCCGTGTCAGCCGCTCCACCGCCTTCGGCATGTCGATGGCGCCGAGCACGATCTGATAGTAGACGCGCGTGCCGGGTTTGGCCTTGTCGCCCCGCTCCCACGGCAAACCGCGGTCCAACTGAGCGATGTTGCGCCGATCGTCTCCAGCCAAGGCCTCAGGCCTCACATAGGCCTGGGGCGACAGCACCTCCAGGGCCGTCCACGCCTGAAGGATATCGACGGCGTCGTTGGTGATGGATTTAGCCGATTGGGGTGTCGACTTGGTGGGATGCTCCTGTTCCAGCTGGATCGACGGTACGACGGGTTCGGACGGTGCAGGCGTTGCCGCTACAGTTTCCCGCGGAGGCGCCTCCAAGCTGTCGAGTGCGGACCGCACTTTGCCGGCCAGGATACGCGCACGATTGGTCGTGCGGTGATCAAGCTCCTTGGCCAGGGCCTGCAGCTGGCGAGGATCGGCTGATCCGTTTTCGAAAAGCTGCTCTAGATCAGCGATGGTGGAACTCAGGTATGGCCGCAAAGAAACTTTCCCCCCGGACGTCGGGCGCGCGGTGCGCCATTTCACTCAGTCGCCGGTGGTCACAGCAGCGCGAAGTTCTTCGATCCGAGCCTCGCAGGCCTCGCGCACCACTTCGCGCAGCACCTCAATGCGTTCAGTGAGGAAGGCCAATTCTTCGTCGGTGATGCGGTAGTGGCGTGAGTAGCGGGCTTTGACGTAGGCCGCGCGGAGGAGTTCGAAGCAGCGCTTCTGGAACTTGGTGTCGTGGGGCCAGACGTCGCGGAGCTTCGGCTCCAGCGGCTCCGTCATGTTGCGGAGGCGGATGAGGTTGTGGCTCTTGGGGGAGTAGAAGGTCAGGACCTGCAAGAGGCCCTGATAGATGGTTTCGGTCGTCTGATGCAGAAGGAAGGCGGCCTTTTTCGTAAAGCCTCGCTTGCGCGCAGCGTCGGCCAGAAAGAAGAACTCTTCGGCATCCTCCTGCCATTCCTCGAAGTATCCCGAGGCCTCTTCCAGAGCTGTTGCCGGGGGCAGGGGCTGCGGCTCGGAAAAGGTCGCGCCGGGCGTGTCCTTCAGGACCACGCCGTCGCGGGCGATGTCGATGAAGAAGCCGCGCCCGTGCTCCAGCTTCCAGTTCACGTCGTCCAGGCTATGGACGATCAGGCTGACGGGCGTGCGCATGGCGCCCACCGACAGTTCGGCCAGCAGTCGCTTCTCCACATCTTCCCAGAACTCGAAGTCGGTCAGGTCCTCGTGGTCCACGACGACAAGAAGGTCGAAGTCCGAGAAATACCGCCCGACCGGATCGTGGACCCAGTCGCCGCGCGCATAGCTGCCGAACAGGATGATCTTGAGGATGCGGCCGTTCTTCAGCCGGTCGGCGCGCCGCGTGGAGATGGCCTTGGCGAAGCCGTCCTGAATGATCTCGACGGCGGCGTCGAGTTCACGCTGTTTCGCGAGCGGCAATTTCCTCAGCGGACGTTTCATGCCCGGAGTCTCCGAAATGCGGAGCCGACATGCAAGAGTCGAAACGCCCCGATTAGCGTATACCTAGGCTGTCGCGCCCATCATCGCTACGCTGGCCGATGCGGGCGCCGGTTCCATAGGGCGTCGTCTGTTCGCCGTAGGGCCGGTTCGCCGGAGAATCGTCGCGGCGCCGCCTGAAAGTCCCGGGCCTCCACACAGAGGTTCCAACGCCCGCACCTTTTCCTCTTTCGACATTGGCTTCGGTCTGGGGCTCCAAGCGTCAGAGAGGGTCGTGATCTTTGGGGGCATGTCGCCTGCGTCCGTGATGCTCCGACGGTCTGTGGGTCTTTCCCCTGATTGCGCGCGCCACGGCGCGGCCTCTCGAAAAGGCGGATCTGACCGGAAGCCGGTCGGCTGAGCGCAACCGCGCGCTCGACTTTCTTCCCCGGCCTGACGGCCTCCTCGCGCGACAAGAGACTCTCGCTTCCGGTCCTCCGCTTCGCTGCGGGGGCTCGCCTGCGCTCGCCCTGCGCGCCGACCGGCCTCCGGTCTCCCGATCGCCATTGAGGCCGCGACAGGCGTGGCTCGACAGCAAGGAGAGACTGACATGGCCGCCATCGGAACCTTCACCGCCCAGGGCGACGGCTACACCGGGTCGATCAAGACCCCGACCCTCAACGTCAGGAGCGCGACCCTGCGCCCTAACGAGAAGTCGGACGACAAGGCCCCGGACTACCGCATCTTCGCAGGCCAGACCGAGTTCGGCGCCGCCTGGAAGAAGACCTCCCGCGAGAACCGGGAATACCTCTCGGTCAAACTGGACGATCCCAGCTTTCCGGCGCCGATCTACGCCTCGCTGGTCGAGGTCGAGGGCGGGCACAGCCTGATTTGGTCCCGCTGAACCGAAGCGGCGGCGCGCCCGGCGCGCCGGCGCCCTTCATCCGAACAATCCAACCTTGAGGAGGCCGCCATGACGCGCCCCGCCGATCCCGCTCGTCCGGACATCTACGCCCGGATCACCAACCAGATCATCGACCAGCTGGAGGCCGGCGTTCGGCCGTGGACCCAGCCCTGGACCGGAGGCCATCCGGTCACCCGTCCGCTCCGCCACGACCGCACGCCCTATAGCGGCATCAACATCCTGCTGCTGTGGTCGGAGGCCTTCAGCCGAGGGTTCGCCTCGCCCACCTGGATGACCTTCCGTCAGGCGCTGGCGCTGGGCGCCCATGTCCGCAAGGGCGAGAAGAGCTCCACCGTGGTCTACGCCAACCAGATCGTCCGCACCGAAACCGATGACGCGGGCGATGAGGTCGAACAGCGCATCCCGTTCCTGAAGGCCTACACCGTCTTCAACGTCGAACAGATCGACGACCTGCCGGACGGCTATCGTCCGATGTCACCTGAGCCGGTCAATCCCGACGAACGGCTGGAGGCGGTCGAACGCTTCTTCGCCGGACTGGCCGCCGAAATCCGCCACGGCGGGTCGGCCGCCTATTACGTCCCGGCGTCGGATCATGTGCAGATGCCGCCGTTCGAGACTTTCCGCGACGCGGGCGCCTACTACGCCACGCTGGGTCATGAGTGCGTTCATTGGACCGGCCACGGGTCACGACTGGCCCGCGACTTCAGCCGCTCGACCCAGGCCTACGCCCGCGAGGAACTGGTCGCCGAATTGGGCGCAGCCTTCCTCTGCGCCGATCTCGGGCTCGAACTGGAACCGCGCGAGGATCATGCCGCCTATCTCGGCCACTGGCTCAAGGTGCTGAAGGCCGACAAGCGGTTTCTCTTCTCGGCGGCGGCGCATGCCCAGAAGGCGGTCGCCTGGCTGCATAAAGCGCGTCCCTGATGGCCTGACATGTCGCTTTGAGCCTGAGCCGCGTCCTGACCGGGCGCGGCTTCTTCTTTGCTCGGATGGGGACGGATGGCGATGAGATGCGGGAAGTCGTCGCCCTCGGTTGGGGCGCCCTTCAGGGCGGCGGGCGAGCGGCCGATTGCGGCCGCCGAGGGGAGGGCGGGGAACCTCCGTAGGCCTGCGGGGCGAGGCGGTTCGCGGTCTAGGGCAGGATAGGCTTTGCGCCGGCAATGTCTGACAGACCCGCTTCTCTATGGACCGCATCACCCTCCGCCTTCCGCCCGACCTGGCCCGCCGCTTCGACGCGGCGGCGGCCGCGCGTGGCGGACGGTCACGCTACCTGCGGACGATCATGGAGGCGGCCGCACAAGCATCTTTGCCTGCGCCCCAGCCGGGCCCGTCAGGCGCGAAGTCGGCCAAGCTGACCATTCGACTGACGGACGCGGACATGGGCTTGCTGGAGGCGGAGGCAGGCCGCGCGGGAGTATTGCGGACACAGTGGGCGGTCATGCTTATCCGTCGCCGGCTACATGGGCGCCTGCAGCTGACGCCGCCGGAAGCGATGGCGCTGATCAACATTCGGCGCGAGCTCCACCGCATCGGAGTCAACGTCAATCAGATCACCCGGGCGTTGAACACGGCTGTCATGGAAGGGGCCGTACTCAACTTGGAGATCACGCAACTCGCCGCCTTCGCTGCCGAGATCCGAGGACATCTGAGCGGGCTGGAACAAGCCTTCGCGGGCAATCTGGCCTACTGGTCGACCGAACCGTGAGCGACCTGCGCCGACCGCTCGGGTTCGAAGAGGCGCTGCGTCCGCCCATCGACGTGCGTCGGGCGCGCATCACTCAGCCGGTGCTGCGTCCGCCGGGGCGAGCGGGTGATGCGGCGGCCTATGCGCAGCTCGCTCGGATTATTCGGCGAGCGCCCGAAGTGATGGTCAAGATAACCGGCAGAACCAAGGACGGCGGCCATCTGCGCAGCCACCTTGACTACATCAGCCGCAACGGAAAACTGAAGCTGGAAGGACCGGATGGAGAGCGGTTTGAAGAGCGTGCGGAAATAAAGGCGCTGGCTGCCGCATGGACTCTGGAGGCAGCGCTTGAGCCGGGCGGTCGGAGGGATCGGCCACTGTCACGGTCCATCGTTCTGAGTATGCCGAGAGGTACGGATGTGATGCGGGTGCACGATGCGGCGCGAGCTTTCGCAGCTGAGGCGTTCGGTGATCGTTTCCCCTACGTGTTCGCCCTTCATGATGAAGGCGGTCATCCGCACGTGCATCTGACGGTGAGGGCATTGGGGTCGGACGGCAGTCGGCTCAATCCAAGAATGGCGGACCTGGAGGTTTGGCGCCAGCGCTTCGCTCAGGCTCTGCGCGACCGCGGTGTGGAGGCGGAGGCCAGTCCGCGTCGTGCGCGTGGCGTCTTGCACAAGTGCGAGCGTATGAAAGTGCGGAAGATGCGGCAGCGGGGGGCGGGGCCACCAGCGCCGCTCGCCTTGGTCGTCGCCGATCAGGAGAATGCTGCGAGAAGCAGAAAAGCTGCTCCATGGGAATCCAGCCGGCAGAGGAGGCAGGGGCTGATATGCCGGGCGCTTGCCGCCGAAGCCGTCGCCCTGTCGCGCTCGGATAGGCCTGAGGATCGGAGTCTGAGCTTCGCCTTGATGAAGCACGTCCGAGGTCGGGCAAAAGAACGCCGGGGTGACGAGAGCTCGCTGAGAACGATTGAACGGCAGCCCGATCGTGGGAATCGCTGAGTGACGCTGTTTGACTCAGAGCGGCGGTTCATGATGTCCGTTCTCTGACGACAGTCGACGCTGTGCGAAGACGGCTGACCGGACCTGACCCAAGGGGCGCGAAACAGGTCCGCGGTTCGCGCTAGAATTGACTTACGTTCACGATTTGATCTCAGCGATCGAGGCGGGGGGGGGGGTGAAATCTGCGATAGCAATCCCATCTTCTTGGGGATCACGGTGACGCTTGGTCTCCCGGCGGTTCGGAGGGGCCGCTTATCAATGTCGTTGGGATGTGCCACGCTCGTCCCATAAAGCGTTGCTCATTTAATTTTCGTGGCGATGTAGTCTGCGCGAGCTTTCATGCCCTTTTCGTCGTCGTTCTTGAGGGATTTTCTCACGTCGGCCAGATAGCGCCGTCCGCGATTGGTTCGCGCAGCCTCGTCGAATAGGTTCAAAACAATGGCCCCCTCGTCGGCGAGACGCGCGAACGTCGCCGGATTAAGAGGGCCGCTGATAAAACGGTCTACGACGGTCTGCCGAAGCCGTTCATGCGGCTCCCATCCAAACCAATTTCCCCAGTCCAAACGCCACAGGACAAGCCGCTCGGCTTCATAGGACAATCGACGTTTCTCCAGCGCCCTGTATAGCCGCGCATAGGCGTATTGCATCAGTTGCGCAGGTGCGCCGGAACGCCGCCCCAGCGCCCGGGACATGGCGAACGCAGCGAGATAGTCCTTGTCTTGATCCGGCACGCTGCCCGATGTGCTATTGATCGCAGCCAGCCAAGCGTCCTGTCCTTGAAAGTCACTGATCTGGTCAGGGTCCATGCTTCGCGCGAGCGAAACTACGATCCACAGGTGCTGAAGACGGCCGGTTCTTAGCAGTGCCTCCGCCTTCGCCGGGTTACGGCCAAGCGCAGTCACCCAATGACGGCTCACGTCGTCCGCCTCGTTCGACGCATTCAAGACATCCGCCAAGCCATTGGCGTCAGCCAACGCGATGATCGCCTGGGCCGGCTGAAGGCGACCTGAGGCGATCAAGGCGGTCGCCACCTTTGACGCGGTCTCTGGCGTCACGAGAGACACAAGGTCGTCGCCCCCGTCGATGCGCCAGAACGCCGATGTCTCCAGAAGGTCGGGACGCCGCTCAACGATCATCGGGGCCAGTTCGACGTGCTCGCGAAGACCTTCGATCACATCTTCGGACGTCAGGAGCCGCAATCCAGCATCGGCGGCGGCGCTCAGTGCGCCAACCTCCGACAGCGCGGCGGCGAACCTGGTCGGGGAACGCCGCCACAAAGCGGCGCCCAGTTGTGCATCCATAGCGTCGGCGGTCGGCAACACACCCTGCTCATAGGCACTGACTAGGAACATGAAGACATCATCATCCACCCTTTCCGGGTGTCGCATCGCTTCGCGCGCGATTAACGCGCGCACCGATCGAGCTTGCGGCCGGCCCTCCTCGTCCAGTCGTTCGAGCGCCTTCACCGCGCCGCTCAGATCGGGCTCCTGGTGCGTGAAGGCAGAGTCGTAGAGCCTGCACAGAGAGATCATCGCGCGTCGACCGCCTTCGACGTCGCCCCCGACCCGTCGTAAAAACTCGCGCAGATCGGACGCGGTTGGATCTACGAGATCAGCAAGTAGAGGCTCTAAAGCGGGGTCGGCTCCGACCTCGTCCGGAAAAGCGGACTGCGGGAAGCGTGTGCGGGACGAGCGCTGAGGGCCAGCGGCCAGTTGGAGGTCGAGCGGTCCGCTTCGCAGACTGCGCTCCACGCCGGACAAGGTGCAAAAGCTGAATGCGCGTCGCAGGCGCGGCCACTGCTGCATCCAGATCGCAAGCACGAGCGTCTCGTCATGCGAGGGCTCAGCGGCGTCCGCGGCGATCCCTCGATCCGGCACCGTATAGAGGGCGTTTAAAATCAGGCGAACGCGCTCATCGACATCGATCCGAAGTGGCGCACCCTTGACGTCGAGTTCGATCGGCGACGCATACGATCGAAGCGCGCCAGCGTCCGGGCGGCGGAAGCTCTGCCGCAAGGTGTTAGTCGACGTCATCGCCGCGAGGTCGGCGTTGTCGATCAGCAGGGAATGCGTCCACACGCAGCCCGGTCGCGGCATTTCCGGCGCAGCCCAGGTCCGGGCCAGGACGTACTTTCCGACCCCCTCAAGCGGATAGCCCGTGAGGTAGCCGTCGACTCCGGGTTTCACGCCAGGTCCGGAGAGGTCGCTCATCACCTGCATCGTACGGGCATCTTGACCGGCGAGCGAAAGCGACGACGAGATCAGGCGATGCCCGTCGCTGTAGCCATGCAGCGTCTGGTGCAGAACCGCACCCGTCATTCCCGGATCAACCAGTGAATTGGCTTGGTAATATCGCTGCTTTGCGTGTCGCCATCGACGAGACGTATTCGGTCAGACGGGCGCTCCAACTCACGGATGGTCTCGGTCTCCTGGAAATGCTCGCCCTTGTCAGCGTCCTCATAGACACCGCCCTGCGCGCTCACGCCCCAAACTCGCCACATCCAGCGGTCTCTTCCGCTCCTCAGATACTGATCGACCAAGGGCATTCGCGCCTTCAGAAACGCTTCGGGCTCAAGCTCCTCGGCGGCGACCTTGTCCCATGCCGAGATCAGGATCGCGAGGCGACGAGGGCCGATGCCGAGTTGGTCGGACATCAGCATCTGGAGAAGTTCGACGACCTGCACCTGTGTCGGCGCCAACTCGGGCGACCAGTCAACCGGTTCGGGCTTGACGGCGGGTGTGCCAAGCCCCGCCGCCTGGGCGATGGCCATGCGCTCGACGACCCAAGCCGGGTACTGGATGGTGTCGCCATTCACGAGAAGGACCAGAGCGGGGCGACGCAGCGTCTCCGTCATCTCCTCTTCGATTTCCCGCGCCTCCCACATCCGGCTGAACTCTTCGCCAGGGATGTCGGGAAAGGCCACATCCACCGATGCGTCGTCGCTGTCCTTCAGACGCATCTCGACCGTCTTCATTCCGGTCTGCTGGGTCCGTTGTTGGATTTTGCCTGCCCGCCACCGCTTGGCCAGGGCGTTCAGATGTTCGTAATTGCCCCGGCTCAACCGATCGAACGACAGCGCCGTGACCGCGCCCTCTTCTCGAACGAGGTGCCAAAGCGCGGCCAGCAGCGTGGTCTTGCCTGATCCCGGCAGACCGATGATCGAAACCTGTGACACGACGCCGCTCACGACTGCGTATCCTCCGATGCGGTGAACTGATCGATCTGCCGCTTCAGATGCAGCGACGGCGAGGGGAGGCTTGCCGGTGCCGCGCTCACCCGAAGCCAGCTCGCGAGCAGTTCGGAAAGGCCTTCGCCGCGCTGTACATCTTTCAGCGCCTTTGGCGACGCCGCAATGACAAAGGACTCCACCGCTTCAAGCTTGGCGTCATGGCGGTTCCGAATGCTAGTCACGATCCCCTCGAATTCCGACATGGCGCGCTCCGCGTTCGCGGACGCGAGCACCATGTCCTTCTTGGTCAGAACCAGCACCAGGCGTTGGCGGGAGCCCAGAACCGCCGCCTCAATCAGAGCGTCCACGATCTGCGGCGTGATCGCCTTGACCTCATGGCGCTGCTCGGAATCGATCAGATGCGCGCCATCGACCAGCACAGTGACGACATTGGCCCGGCGAAGCTCGAACAAGCCGTCAGCGTTGGCGAGATCATCGGTGACCGTGAGATAGTCCTCCCCCGATCGGTCGCCGATGAACAGCGAAAGGATCTCTGCGCTGGAGGAGCCGCTGAAGTCGAGATGAAAAAAACTCGCAGCCGCCCCGCGGATCGTGCGGTCGGTGAAGGGCTCCTCGCGCTGAGATTCACTGCGCGCGTGATGGCAAACCATCTCGAAGCCCACCAGAGTTGACGACCCTGCAAACGCGTAGGCGCCGACAGGCCCTTCCTGCAACTGATCATAGAGGCCGGCGATCAGGCTGGTTTTGCCGGAGTCATGCGGACCGACCACCCCCACGGAAAGGGACAGGAACCTCTGCTGCAGGCGCGCCGCCTGCGTGCGGTCAAGCGGCGTGCCGGCGTCCAGCGCGATCAGCACCGTTTCCGGCACAGGCGGAGCGACCTCCACGTGCTGGGGCTCCGGGATCGCATCGACCGAAAGCTTGCCGTAGTGCGGACACTCCGGTAGCTCGTAGCCTTCAACGCACTTTCCGTCTTCCGCTACGCGGCAGTCGTGGTTCGAGCAGGTTGGCGTGTCCGATGTCATGGCCTTAATCGTTCACATAGAGGAACAGATGCTCGCGGTAGAACTGCTCGGCCAGGTCCAGGGCGGTCATTTTACCCGTCGCCGAGAGCCCGGTGAGCGCTTCCCAGCCGGCTTGCCAGGCGTCCGTCGAATCCACTTCCGATCGTTTCTCCAACGCAAAATGGATCGGCGTCGTCGCAGGTGAAATGGCCGAACGATCCGAGGCGGCTCTGGCCCAGTCGATGCCCACTGAATTGACGACATCAGCCAGCTTGAGCGCGTTTGCCGATAGACCCGCTTGCGCCAGCATTGCGCCAACCGAAACCGGCCCCGGCGAAACGGTCGTCATCCGACCCAGCTCACGTCCCAGGATGAGCGGTTGTTTGACCGCCTCGATGTCACCAAAGGCTTGCTGAAGCTCCCGGCTTCGCCCGCCCATCAGCCACCAGAGCATCTGCAACTCCTCATCGCTGAGCGCGATGCGCCGAAGCAGCGCTGTGGTCGTCGCATTCTGCCGCTTGATCAACTCGCCCAAAGCTTCGTCAACCGCGTCCTTTAGCGCGCCGAGATCATCCCTGTGCGCGGCGGTGTCGGCGTCGTCCGTCGCCTCTTCCATTTCGAAGTCCACGCTCGGCGCTTCAATCAGCAAGGTCGCCAGATCGACGCGTTCGTGTTGCTTCGCGGACAGGGCGATGAGCGCGCGCCCGGCGAGATTGACCAGATCCATAGGCAAGTTGGGCTTGCGGGCCCCGGCGAACGCCGTGGTCGTGACCGCCAGCGCTGCCGCAGGACGGTTGCTGAACAGTTTTACCAGCACCGCAGCGCAGACCACCTGAAAATCTCGAGCTGATTTGGCGGGATCAAACGCCGGATCGTGGTCTTTGAAAGCCTGAACCACCCTTTGGTACGCGGCGTCCAGGTCTGCGTTCTTGTGGCCGCTGGCCGGCGCCTTCGTCGCAAACGCGAGGCGCACCAGAACCTCGACGAGCGGAGCCGTCGGGTTCGCCAAGAGGTCGCAGAGGGTTTTCCAACGCTGGTCCCGCGTGGAGGTCTCGTCCATGAACTCCTGGGCGTACCATCCCGCGAAGTCGCTGCTAATCAGCGGATACTTGGCCATCGTCAGTTCTCCCGCTTGGCGACTTCAGCCGCCACCTTATCCATCAAACCTTGCTGGCCGGCTCGGATCAGCGCTTGTCCGTATCGTTGAGGCTCGGGCAGCTTCATTTCACCATCCTCAAGAAGGCCGAGAGCCTGTACGATCTCACGGCGCTGGCTGCTGGAGAGGCGCCAGAACCGGTAGAGCAGATCACGCGTATGCTCCTCGCCCATGGCAGCCTCCGCGTCGTATGAGTCAGTGTCGCTTTCGGGCGCCGGCGGTGCCTGGCCCGGGGCGGCCGGCGCGCCCGCAAAACCGCCATCGATTTTTGGTAGGGGCGGTTCCTCGGGGACCGCAATGGTCGAGCGGAACACCGTATCCCCAGCTTGGGTTTCGATCGCGACAAACTTCTCGGGATTGGTCTGCCAGCGCCGCTGGTGCAACTCTACCCGGATTAGGCGGTCGGCCCCAGTTCCTTCGACGGCCAGATTAATCAGATTATAGCCGGGCTCATACGGCTTCTCCGAGCGCGACGGGTTCACAGCGCCCGCACCAAGCCGAACGTAGTTGGATTCCAGAACCGCCCGCTGCTTGTGCTTGTGACCGAACAGATGAAATGCGGCGCGCGTCGTGAGGACGTCGTCGACCTCCTCACCGTCCTCAAGCCAATCGAGGGGGTGATGCATGAGAACTAGGTTGGCCGTGTTCGGCGCAGGATCGAGCACCGTCTGGATGCCGCTCAGATACAATGAACCGAGCACATCGTCCTCGCCGCCGCGACCTGACAATAGTGTCGACGTCAATCCGTAGAGGCGCAAGTTCACGCCCCCGCCCAGATCAACGTCCTGATGCCAGAACGGCTTCTTCGGCCAGATCTGGCAGCCCAGCGGCGCGGCAAAGTCATTGTAAGCGGCATGCGGCTTGAGAAGGTTCTGCCCCGCTTCCTCATCCCGCAACTGTTGACGCAATTTCCATTCGCGCCCGTTCAACGGTTCTGAACCGATGGCGTGCTGAACGTTCTGGATCGACACGCCTGAGCGGATAATCCCTCGATCAACGTCGTGATTGCCCGGCACGACGAAGATGCGCTCCATGGGACAGTGTGAGATCACGGCGAGCTGCTGGATCCAGACCCATGCCGTCTTGTACTCATCCGGATGAGCCTTGTAGGCGACATCGCCGCCGATCAGGATTGCGCCAACGGGGCCCTGTTTTTCAATTTGCTGGGTCAGGTCGCGCATCATCCGTGTCCGCACGGGAAAATGCGGATCGGTATCTTGATCGAGGCATTCCGGCGCCTGGAAGTGAATGTCCGAGATATGAAGGATGAGCACCGCGATTTCCCCGACCCCGCCGGGGCGATTCTCGCCTCTCAGCTAATCTGCTGATATTTCATCAAAAGAGATTCGTGTCCAAGTCGAGCGCAACTCTAGGGCATTCGCGCGTGATTGCGTGTTTTTCCAGTGATGGCGGCAGCCCCTGCTTCTCGCGAATAAATGTCCGCTTTGAGCTGCCGCTTACATGACCGCTCTTGATGCTGTGGACGGCTCTCCAACCCACCGGCGGCGTTAGGCCTCCGGCAGAGCTGGAGGAGAGCCATGGGACAGGTAGCCACGATTGGTTTGGACATCGCGAAGTCGGTGTTTCAGGTGCACGGCGTCGATGCTGAGGGCGGCGTCGTCATTCGACAGAAGCTGACGCGAGCGCGGCTGCTGAAGTTCTTCGAAAAGCTGTCCCCCTGTCTGGTCGGGATCGAAGCTTGCGGAACGGCGCATCACTGGGCCCGCGAACTGATTGGCCTGGGCCACGACGTGCGGCTGATGCCGCCGAGCTATGTGAAGCCCTATGTGAAGCGCCAGAAGAACGACATGGCCGACGCAGAAGCGATCTGCGAGGCGGTCACCCGGCCGACCATGCGCTTCGTGCCGGTGAAGTCGCCGGAACAGCAGAGCGTGATGGTGTTGCACCGGACCCGGTCGATCCTGATCCGGCAACGCATCCAGATCTCCAACGCAATCCGCAGCCACATGGCGGAGTTCGGCATGGCCGCCGCCGTCGGCAGGCAGGGATTGCACTCGCTGATCGAGGTGGTCCACGACCCTGCTGACGAGCGCGTTCCAGTTGAGGCGAGGGGGTGCCTCGCCATGCTCGCCCCGCAGCTGCGGCTGGTGAACGAGCAGGCTCTAGAGACCGATCGACTGATCCGGACCAACGCCCGATCGACCGAGGTCGGGCGGCTGATGGAGATCCCCGGGGTGGGCCCGCTGCTGGCCAGCGCTCTGGTCGGCACGATCGCCGATCCAAGGGCCTTCAAGACCGGTCGCAATCTCGCGGCGTGGATCGGCCTCGTTCCGAAACAGAATTCCAGCGGCGGCAAGGAGCGGCTGGGCGGGATCACCAAGCAGGGCGACCGATATCTGCGACAGATGCTGGTCGTCGGCGCCTTGGCGGTCGTGCGCTACGCCGTGAGGAACGGCACGCGCCGGCCGTGGCTGGTCCAGTTGCTCGCTCGGCGAACGCCTAAGGTCGCGGCCGTCGCTCTCGCCAACAAGACCGCGCGAATGGTCTGGGCGATCATGACTTCGGGTGAGCGCTACAGGGAGCCGCTGGCGGCATAGAGACAGGTCGAGGCTCAGCGCCGAGGCCAACGAACTTGGGAAGGGCGGACAGGATGTAATGCGACAGCCGGTCGATACCGGAAGGCGGGAAAACCCACTTGCGCCAGAGCGCCTCGAGCGCGTGCTTTTGGTCGGGACCCGGCTTCGCGGAAGGCATTATGGCCAGCGGTCATGCATACCGCACCAACAGGTCGAACACATGGCCGCACCGACCAGGCTCAGCAGAACGTCAGATCAACCCTTGCCAACGGGGAGCCGTCCACACATGGCGCTACTTGGAAGCTAAATCCGCTGAGCGGTGGAAGCTCTCGAGGGCCGCATGCTGCTCGTCGAACGGACCGAGGACGGGCTGATCATTAAGCAGTCACCCGGCTGGACGTGGTCAACTCTCTCTCAACGAGGAAGAGGTAGCCTGCGATTATGAATCGCTTTCGCCCTCATCGTGGCAGGATCCACGTCCATAACGTTCATAAGAAGCGTCGCGCCGGCCGTCCAATTCGGTTCTCGGCGGTCGTCGCGGGTCTTGCGGCCGCAGCGTTTGCGATTGTCTTCTACTGGCCCTCGGACGACGAACCGCAGCCTCTGGTTCAGAACTTCGAGCGGATGCTGGAGGCCAGGGCGGCGCCGAATCCCGTCGACCGCTTCATCTGTGATGTTGCCTATGTAAACGACGGCGACACCCTTCGCTGCGAGGACGGCACGCGCGTTCGGCTACACGCCGTCGCCGCCCGGGAAACAGACGAAACGTGCTCCCCTGGCCATCCCTGTCCCGCCGCATCAGCCGCTTCCGCGACGGCGGAGCTCCGGCGGCTCGCGGCAAACCGAACGATCAGTTGCGAGCGGGTAGGGCAGAGCTATAGCCGCGTCACGGCGATCTGCTGGACGTCGGAACAGGAGGAGATCAACTGCGCCATGATCCGCAGCGGGACTACACTACTGTGGGAGCGGTTCGACCGGGAACGTGCGATATGTCGATCCTAACGTCGAACGTGCGCTGCCCGCCGCGTTTGGCGACGCGCAAACCGGAAATGCCGTGACGATGTCGCTTTCTCAGGCCGGGACTGTGGGCTGGCGGTCCGACGTTGCGGCGCTGCTCGGGTGCAGAACGTCCAGCATGTCCGCATGAACGGCGGGCCAGGGCTGTGAGAGATCGATGGTCGCTACCGTCACGTCATGGTCGTCAATCTGATATCTCTGGATCGAACGCCCGCGTGGGGAGGCGTAGACGAGGGCGCCGGCGACGGGTTTGTCTGTCGTCCCGCGTCCGGCGTGCTTGAGGTAGGCGTACAATTGGTAGAGGTGCGACGAATTGATTTTCGGCGCACCGTGAGACCACCGGAATGGTTCCGCATAGAACTTCGCGTCCATCACTAGAATCCTGGTGTCTGATCGAAGGGTCAGATCGGTGCGCATGATCGGGATGAGAGAGTGATCGCCCGAACCGTTGCGATCGACGTTCCAGCGCATGTTCTCGGGCCCGGCGGTGTATCCGACGGCGTGGAGACGGAAGAAATTCTGGACGAACAATTCGAAGATCGCGGACATCCTGATCTCGTCCCGGATGATGTCCCCGAAGCGGGATCCGTCGCCGCCCTCCTGCGGCATCGCCGCACGCCAGACGAACTCGCAAAGGCGGAGGAGTTCTCCATACTGACCGGTGTTTCTGGAGAGCTGAACCCGGCTGAACAGGTCCGTGGTGACCCGGATGTCGCTGACCCAGCTCAGACGCTTCTCGACGGCGCTCAGGGCGGCGGACAGATGGGGGAGGACCAGGGCGTCGCACCGCAGGAGACGCACCGTGGCCTTGAGCAGTTGGTTGTGCAGCACGTCGACGCTGAGCTCGTCGAAGCGGCAGACGACGGCGCCCCTGTCCAAGCTGCCGGATTTGAGGGTCTCGTCCAGCAGCAGTCGCCCCCGGGGCGCGCGCAGCTCGTCTTCCGCTGACAGGTATTGACGATCGAGGCCTCGACGCAGCAGGCGATTCAGTCCGTTCACGAGCACTTGCGCGAACAGATTGGGTAGGTCGGGGCAGTCCTCGATGCCGACCTCGACCGCGCCGTTCTCGGGATAGCGCTCCCAGGCGTAGCAGAAGAGATAATAGAGGTTCCGGATCGGAATGGTCACGGCGCCGGCGCGAGCAGTCTGTGGCGGGCCTCGGCTTCCTTGTCGCTGTCGTCGAACCAGTACTCCGCCAGCAGAGGCGCGATCTCGGTCTTCACGATCCGTTCGTACCAGGCCTCCCCGAACACGTCACCGCGGCCCGGCACGAAGAAGCTGTGGCCGATTTCGAAGCCCGGACCCAGGTTTCTGACGTCTGCGGCGATCTCGTCGTTCAGCGCGCACATCCGGGCGACGATGCGCTCTATGATCTCGTCCGGAACACCCTTGCCGCGCAGGTGCGCCGTGAAGCGGTCGGATCGGTACTGGGGTCTGAGCGGCACGAAGGCGAAGCGGCGGCGCAGCGCGTAGTCGACCATCGAGAGCGACCGGTCGGCTGTGTTCATCATGCCGATGATGAAGAGGTTGTCGGGGATGTGGAAACACTCAGCGGCCGTGTCCGCGTAGGCAAGCCGCGCGGCCCATTCGACCCCCCGTTTGTCGGGCTCGATCAGCAGCATGAGTTCGCCGAAGATCTTCGACAGATTGCCGCGGTTGATCTCGTCGATGATCAGGACGTGGCGGCGGCTCCGATCTTTGCGGGCGGCGTCGCATACGCGCAGAAACACGCCGTCGCGCAGCGCGAAGCCTCGGTCCGGCGTCGGACGATAGCCCTGGACGAAATCCTCATAGGCGTAGGACTGGTGGAACTGGACGGTCTCGACCCGATCCGGATCCGCTTCGCCGATGAGGGCGTAGGCCAGCCGCTTCGCCATGAACGACTTGCCGACACCCGGCGCGCCCTGAAGGATGATGTTGAGCTTCGCTTCCCAAAGCTCGAGAATCTCATCGATTTCCGACTTGGGGATGAAGGCTTCTTCAGCGGCGTCGGCGCTGGTGTAGGGTCGACGATCACCCGCATCGGCAGGCGCTGCATCGGCTTCAGGATCGTCGAACGGCGACGCCAGGGCGGATGCCAGGCGATGGGAGAGTTTCGAGAGGTAGATCCCCTGGCTGCCGCGGAAGTCTGCGCCGTATCTGGCGTAGGGATAGTGTTTCGGGCGCTCGTTCAGATCTTCCAGGATGTCGTCCCGGTGGCGCGTTTCGATCTCGTCCATCGGGATCGGCGTGCTCAGGGGTTCACAGCCCTCCAGGGCGATCTTGTAGTAGGCCTCAGCGTCGCCCCATGATCCCGGCGCGCTCGGGCGCTCGCTGACGGTTTCAAAAGGCTTGGCGACGACCGAGCGGCCCCAGAGCCAGCGTTGTCGCGGCGGGCGGCCGGGAAGACCGGCGACCAGGTGATAGACGGTATCGCCCGGAGCGGGCCCGCGCATGACCGAATAACGGTCTGCGCCGTCCGTCGACGTCGTGGGACTCCACAGCCATGACCCCAGCTCCCAACCGGGTCCGCCGTGGCCGTGTTCAAGCGACGTGACCTCCGCCCAGACCGCTGCATCTTCGGGGGCGGACGGTTGCGGCGCGGCCTTGCCGGCATCACGCCATCTGCTGCTGAATTCTTCATCGTAGAAATCGAAGCGGGGGCCGCGCTCTTCCGTGATCCGCCGGCGCAGCGCCGACAGACTCCGATCCCGATCCGCCCGGTCCATAGCCTTGATCTTCGCAGGCGGCTCGTCGGTCAGACCGATCAGCACCCGCCCCTTGTCCGTACCGCTCGAGATGCGTTCGAACGTATCAGGAAACAAGAGGTGCTCGAGGATGTGGGCCAGCTGCTTTCCGGGAGCGTTAACCCGGGTCAGAAAACGGGAGAAGGCCCAGGGTTCGCTGAGGATCTCGCGACGTTCGTCCGGCGTCGTCGATTTGAGAGCCGTCATCAGATCGAGGAAGTAGCCGAACTCGAAGGGCCGGTTCTGGTTGTAGCCCATCCCGGCGGAGCCGACGCCGCCGAGCACGCCGTCTTCGAGCAGGGCCGTGTTCAGGGCGGCGGGGCTCGAGCGCCAGCTCAGGATGACGTCCAGATTCTCGCGCTTCTTCCTCGCTCCTATATTCGAAGGGAAAAGAAGCATGACATAGAGCATGTCGGCGGCGAGCTGCTTGGCCGCGTCGTCCAGAGCGGCGAGTTGCCTTTCCAGCTTCACCAGGAAGGTGTCGGAACCTGCGTCGGGATTGCCTTTGAAGGCCGAAGACACCCGGTCGATGTTCTGCGACGACCAGACCCCCGTCTCATCGGTCAGCAGCGCTTGGTCGCCGATCAGCGAGCGGTCCCGCCAGGTCTCGACGATCGCATAGATCGGCTCGACGTCGTGATGAGGATTGTATCGGGCCATGAGTGCGAAAGGTCCGTCTGATCTGAGAAGCGCCCGAACGAATCGGCAGAGGATAGAGAATAGGCCGTTCCGGCGCGGACCTCACGATTGGGCGACCGTCGGTTCGTCGTTTCGGCGGAATGCACGGAGCATGCGCCGGCGATGGAGGCTCGTGCTGGTCGATGCATTATCGGAAGCGATCCGACGCCCGAGGGGGAGGGTCGCGCCGGAGCACTTGCTCCCGTAGACCTGCAAGGCGGGCGGCATGGTCGATAAGACGTCGTTGAGCGTCGATATCGGGGATCAGAGCTCGAACCACGGCGGCGGCTCTCATGAGTCGCGTACCACGATCCGGAGGCAGGCCGGCGGCCTGGCGGTCACGATCCCTGGGACGGTAGCCGCTTACGTCCAGGCCCTGAGCGCGGGCCTGGATCCAGACCTCGCGGCGGAAGGCTTCGTCGCCCTCGACCTTCAGCCGCGTCCAGCCGCGGTGCCGGGCGACCTTGAGCATGTCGGCGATCGTGTCGGGATAGGCCTGGCCGGCGCTCAGCCTTCGACCGGTGTCGGTGAAGGCGGGGTCGGGCGTGCGGTGGTCTCGGTAGAAGCGTTCGGCGCGTCCGCGCAGGTCCCGTTCGATCAGATAGCGGTCCAAGATCGGCTGAGGCACGTCGCCCTTTACGGTCGAACGGGCCTTGGCTTCCCCGACGCGCGCGCGCTCGGGACCGATCCGGTTGGCGGACGCGTCGTCTGCAAGTTGGCGGGCTTGCTGCGGTCCGGTCATGGTTCATGCTCCATCCGTGGGGGCTGAGACGCGTCCATGACGCGGTCGAGCCAGTCGCGGACCTCCCGTTCCGAAGAGCCGTGAGCCGGCGGCGGCAGCCCCTCCTCGGCGAAAGCCCGGACGATCGCGTCCAGATCCGCGTCCACGTCCTCTTCCGACGTCGGCGGCGGCGGTACGGGGGGACCGGGAGGACATTGTGGGAGCTGAGGGACGTCCGGCGGCGGACGCAGGCGGCGACGGAAGACCGCCTCGCGGTAGTAGGCGATCTTCCGGCCCCGAACGGCGGGGAGACCCGCCTTGAGGACTAGGAGGGTGGAGGCGGGCAGGCGCATGAGCTCCTGAGGCAGCATCAGGGGGCGCCGCTGGTCCGAGACGGTGATCATCCTTCGACCGGCGCCTAGCCCCCGGGGGCGGCTGCGGCTGAGGGCGGCATAGGTGTAGGCGCCCAGGCGTTCGCTGAGGTCCTGAGCCGTCTTCAGCTCCTTGGGCGCAAAGACCACTTCAATGCCGCAGTTGGCGAAGATGTCTTCAGCCATATCGACGCCGTAGATCGCTCTCAGCTGGGCCGGGCTCTGGATCACCGGCAGCAGCCGAATGCCGTAGCCCGCGACCCAGGAGAAGGCATGGGCCAGGACCGGAGCCGGACCGAGCCGGGCGAATTCGTCGAGCAGCACGAGAACGGGCCTGTCGTCGGGACCCGGCAGAGCGCGACTGTTGAGGTCGACCAGCTGCTGAAACAGCAGGCTGTAGAGGGGCGCGACGCGAAGCAGGTTGTCGGGCGTGGCGCCGAGATAGAGCGACATGCGTCCCTGTCTCAGGTCCCGGAGGTCGAAGTCGCTGTCGGCCGTCGCCGCATCCACCCTCGGGTTCAGCCATAGCCCCATGCGGGTCGTGATGGTCTGGCGGATCGAGGCGAAGGTGTTCTCGCTCGATGCGCAGAAATCGTTGAGGGCGGAGACGCAGGCGGGGGGCAGAGGCGCGCCGGAGCGGCGTCGGGCTTCCACGACCTTGGGAAAACGGGTGCGCGGGTCGTCGGCGGTCAGCTGACGGAAGATCCCGCCCAGGGTGAAGGGCAGGGGCGGGCTCGCCGCCACATAGGCGCCGACGCCGATGAAGCCTATGCGGGCGGCCTCCGACCAGAAGGGATCGGCGTGGTCATGGCCCGGAAACAGCATGACCGCCATCCGCTGAAGCTCGTCGAGCACGGCGTTGGCGTCCGAGCGGTCGATGTGTCCGAGCGGATTGAACCGGACGGTGCGGCCGGCCGACGCCAGAGGATCGAACATGAGGATACGCTGACCGTGTTCGGCGCGGTAGCCGGCCGTGGCCGTGAAGTTCTCGCGTTTGATGTCGAGCACCACGACCGAATGGGGCCAGGCCAGGAGATTGGGGATCACGATCCCGACCCCCTTTCCCGTGCGGGTCGGTGCATGGAGCATCACATGCTCCGGACCTTCGGCGATCAGGAAACCGCCGCCCGGAACGCGACCGAGGATGATCCCCTCGCGGGCGCGCAGGCCCGCCGCGCGCTGTTCGGCCGCCGTGGCCCATCGGGCCGCGCCGTGAAGAGGACGGCGGCGGGATAGGGCGAGAACGGCTACCGCGGGCAGGACGGACAGGCCGGTGGAGGCGCCGCCGATCATCAGCCAGCGGCGGACATCGGGATCATGGCGGTAGTACAGGAACCAGGCAGGCGCCCTCAGGGGATCCAGATCCGGCGTGAATCGGCCCAGACCGATCAGGGCTATGGTTCCGCCGCCGATCGCCATGAGCAGGAAGGCGGCCAGGAGACCGACGACCCACCGTGCGGCGTCAGGACCCGACGCGGCGCTTGCGGAGCGGGTCATGCCAGACCTCGGTCATGCGGAAACAGCCCCCTGTCTTCTTCATCTGCACCACCACATCGACCAGGAGGTGCAGCAGAGCGCGGATGTCGTCGCGGGGCAGATCGCGCCCGCCGTCGGATTCCCGCACAAGCAGGGTCAGCTGCTCGAAGGCGAGAGCGGCGGAATCGGCATGGACCGTGGTGATCGAGCCCGGGTGGCCGGAATTGACGTTGCGCAGGTAGAAGAAGGCCGTGCCGTCGCGGAGCTCCTGGAGCAGAATGCGGTCCGGCCGCATCCGCAGCGCGCTTTCCAGCAGGGCCTTGGGCCCGACCTGTGCCGAGCCCTGTCCGTCCTTGGAATAGGTCATGTGGACGATGTTGCGATGAGGGGCGACGAGTTCGCGCGCATCCTCGATGGTCAGAAGCCGCTCTTCGGGCGGGATCAGCGCGATCAGTCCCTTGGCGAAGGTGGTCTTTCCCGAGCCGGTGGCTCCGGACACCAGGATGTTGCGGCGGGCTTCTACAGCCAGGCGGAAGAAGGCGGGCCAGTCGCTCCGGTCGCGCAGGCGCATCAGCTCGGCATCGGTCTCATCGACCCGGCTGCCGCACGCCGCGGCCGTCCGGTCGAACAGCCCTCCGGCCCTGAAGTCCTCAAGCGTCAGCTGACGCTTTGAGGGCTTGCGGATGGTGAGCGACACCGTGCCCTGCGGGGCCACGGGCGGCAGGACGATCTGGCAGCGGGCCTCGTCCGGCAGAACGGTGGAGCAGATCGGACGGTCGTCGCCGATGTCCTGACGGGTGTAGGCGGCCGCCGCCACGGCCAGGGTCCGCAGCCAAGCCTCGGACAGCGTCGGGATCTCATGCCAGACCCAACGCCCTGCGCGCTCCACCCCGACCTCTCCGGGGCGGTTGACGACCAGCTCGGTCACGTCGTCCGGAGCCAGCAGCGGCTGGAGCGGCGCGAGGTAGTGATCAAGGACGGCCGTGTCGCCCATCACCGCGCCCTCAGGCGGTAGACCGAGGCGAAGTCGAGATCCCGGGCCACGAAGATGGAGACCTCGCCGCCCTGTTCCTTCCTCAGGGTGGGCGGGATGCCGACGGAGTCCTCAAGGGCCGTCGAAGCGGCGTCGGAGGTGACGCGGACGCCGGACCGGTCGGCGCCGAGATCGACTGCGGCTGAGGTCGCTCCGCCGACGATGCTGAGCAGCAGGGCGCCGCCGAAGCGCTCCCAGAAATGGGTCTCGATGCGGCCGTCGAAGCCGCCTCGGCCGAGCGCATCGGCGGCCGGCGAGGCCAAAGTCACGGTCACCCCGTCCGGGGTGACGGCGCGGGTCCAGAGCACGAACAGCCGGCCGCGTCCCCGCTGAAGGCCCGAGCGGTATTCCCCCAGAACCCGGGTGCCGCGCTCCATCAGCACCACGGAACCGTCGTCGGACCAGACGTCTTGGGGCGTGATGCAGCTGACGAAGCCGGGCGTCACGCTGTCCATCGCCGTCTGCAGCACGCATGGAACGCTCGATCCGGCGGTGATGAGGAAGCGACGGTCGGACAGGCGATCCGCCCGGACCCTGTCGATGGGGCCAGCCTGACGCAACCGATCCAGGTCGGTCGGTGCGGTCGGCTCGGAAGATGCGGGCGCCCAACCCTGTGCAGGGTCCGAGCGCGGCGCGGCGCCGGAGCGGCTGTAGGCGAGGACCGGCGCCCGCCGGGCGCTTTCCGCCAGAGCACGGCGCTGCTCGTCGAGCGACGGATCGGCCTCCGGGGATGCCGAGGCGGCGCCGTCGATCGCGGGGACCAGTGGTTCGCCGGTCAATGACGGGGCGGACGGGTCCGGCGTGCTCAGCAGGGGCGGCTCGGCGCGGCGCCGGGCGGGTTCGAACGGCACGAACTGGCGGGCCGGTTCGTCTGCGCGTTCGGGGGGCGGGCGGTCGCCCCGGTCCCAGCCGGCGAAGAGGAGGACGCCGCAACCTGCCGCCAGGGCGGCCAGGATGATCCATCGGCCTCTCGGACCTCCCAGCCGACCTGCCACCGGCGAGATGGTCCGGTCGCCCGCAGGCCGCTTCTTTGCGCGCGTCGGGGGCCCCGAAGCGTCGGCGTCGCCGTGGGGGGCGATCGGATCGTCGGGGCCGTTCATGACCCGCCTCTCTTGCGGACGCGCTCGACCCGCGGGGACGCTGTTCCTGTGCCCGTTGCGCCCGCCCGGTCGTCGAAGGCTTCGTTAAAGAGGCAGAGGACCGCCCGGCCGCGCCTCAGACGCAGACCGCGCACCACGCTGTGGATGACCACGAATTCGCCCCGCACGTCATAGGGAACAAGCCGCTCGGTCCCGCCGTCGGTCTCGAAGATGGCCGGAACGGCCTGGCTGCCGGGAAAGCGCAGAACGGTGAAGCGGCCGTTGTCGCTCACCTCGCTGGGCTGCAGGGCGGCGTCGCCCTGGGCGGACCAGGCGAAGTTGCGGGGCCCTTCGATCGCGCCTTGGGACAGTTCCAGCCCGATCAGGCGGTTCTCGGCCGTCCGGGCGGCCTCAGCCAGAGCTGCTTCGGCGACGGCGCGCTCGTCGGCCGGATAATGGAAGCGGACCTGATGGACGGCGGCGGCCGTCGCCCGCGCGTCGAGCGCGAAGGCGTAGTGGCGGAGTTCGCCGCCCGCGCGTTCCGTGACCACCAGCAGGTTCGTCGGCGCGTGTCGTTCGCGGGGCTTCAGGAACAGGACGGAACCCTCCGCCGCCACCTCCCAGGCGACGCTGTCGCCGACAGCGGCATGGCGGATGGTTTCGTCCGGCGAAAAGATGATCTGGGTCGCGGTGCGGAAGGCGCCGTCGATGCGGTGGACGACGTCGGGCGCATAGACCAGGTCGCGGATGCGGGCGTCCTGGGCGACGGCGGGCGCGGCCAGGGCGAGAAGGCATGCGCCGAGCAGGGCGGCGGGCGGTCTCATCGGATCACCTCCGGATCGGAACGGTAGGAGAGAACCTGGAAGCCCAGGGGATTGCGCAGCCGGTCGGCCTCGGTCATCGGCGCCCGCGTGTAGGAAAAGCCGATGGTCGCGATCCAATCGCTCTCCTCGACCTGCTGCGCGCGGCGGACCGTCCGACGGTAGCGGACGTTGGCCACTTCGGGATTGATGAAGCCGACGGCCCGGATCGACACAGAGGCCTCAGCCTGAGGGCCGTAGAGGTTCTGCGGGCTCGCGGGGTTGGTTCCTCGGAACAGGTCGGCCCAGCGCCGCTGTTCCGTCGGCCCGGACAGAATGGAGACCAGCCGGAAATTCTCTTCCGCGGCGGCGTCGAGATAGCCCTCGCGGGCGCGGACGTACTGCGCCAGAAAGTACTTGCTGACAGCTTCCTCATATCGGACCGGGCCGGTCTCCTGCGACAGGCTCCGGGCCAGATCGACCGCGCCGGTCGTCTGATCGACGCGGATGACGAAGGGCTCGACCGTCTTCAGGGGCGTCAGTCCCGCCACGGCGAGGACGGCGGCGCCGGCCAGGGCGGCGGATGCCGCGGCTGCGGTCCAGGCCAGACGTCGGGAGCGGACAGCAGAGGCCAACCGATCCTGGTCCCAGCGCTTCGCCTCCGCGAAATAGCGCTTCAGCTCGTCGGAGGGGACGCCGGTCATGCGCAGCCTCCCGACGCGCCGCCGGCGGACGGCAAGGTCTCCGCCTGCGTATCGACCGACGTAGGGGAGGGCGGCAGAAGCGCCGATCCGTGCGGATTGGCCGGCCGTCGGGCCCGGCCGTCGCAGACCGGCAAAGGGTCGGCCTTGATCGCGGCGCAGCCGGCGGCGGGCAGGAGGAGGGCGATGAGAAGAAGCGGAATGCGCATGGATCAGCGTCCTTGAGGTCGGATGGAGCCGCCGCCGCGCGGCGGCGCCCGGCCCGCCTCGACGGGACCGGAGGCGCGGCCGGCACGGCCGGAACCGAGAGCTGCGGCGTTGGCGAAGTCGGCGAGGCCGGCGCTTGCGCCGCCCGCCACCCCTGCGGCGATGGCCGGGGTCTGGAGAAAGAAGATCGCGCCGAGCAGGCACAAGGCGATGAAGATCAGCCCGCCCACCATCGGGTCATGGCCTTCGATGGCGCTCCACTGATCGCGCACCAGGGCCAGCACCAGCTGAAAGATGGTGATCATGAGGGCGAATAGGACAAGGTAGTTCACCGCCTGGCTGAGCCAGCCGAAGAAATAGCGGCGGGTGGCGTCGAACAGGGCCGCGGCGATGAAGATCGGCCCGAGCGCCACGAGCAGCGCCAGGGCCAGCTTGGCGACCATGACGACGCCGAATCCCAGGGCGCAGGCGAGAGCCCCGATGACCAGCACGGCCGCCGCGACGATGTAGGGCGCGGGGTCGAAGGCCGAGCCCTCCCGGGCGATGGTCTCGCTGAGATAACCCGCATAGGCCAGGAATTGATCGAAGGCCGCTCCTACATTGGGCGCGGCTGAGCCGCTGATCGCCTGGGTCAGGGCGTTCGGCAGGTCCACGAATAACGGCTGGGTGACGAAGCCGGAATAGGCCGCCGTGGTCGCCAGCGCATAGAGAAGCGCCAGCTTGATGGAGCGGATCGCGAAATCCATGACCGGTTCGCTGATGGCCCCGCGCAGTATGGCGTAGCCGTAGAGCAGCACATAGAGAACCAGGGCGACGCGCAGCGGGCCTTCGACCGCGGCTATCACGGACGACAGTCTATCGCCGAGGAAGGTGTTCAGCCGCTCGTCGATGAAGAGATAGCTGGGCTCGAAGACGCGCAGGCTCATGGCGGGATCTCCTCAGCGGAGCTGCCGGTAGAGGGCTTCGCGGTTCAGGCGCTCGGCCTCGACCGGACCCCGGGGGACGAAGCGGTCGACGGGGCCGTCGGTGTCCGGACAGGCGGCGGGAACCGGGGCCGTGAGGTACGGGGCGGCCTTCACCGGATGGTCTCCCTGTAAGTCGCCAGCCGGGCGTCCCTGGCCGCGGCGGCGCGCTCGCGGGCGCGCTGTTCCTCGAGCCGCGCCTCGGCGGCCTGTGTCAGAGCCAGTCCCTGAAGCCGGACCTGTTCGTTCTGGATCAGCGCCTGTTCGGCCGCTAGACGCGCCTCCAGGTCCATCACCGCCCGGGCGTTGGGCGCGGTGTCGAGCGCGCGGCGCAGGGCTTCCAGCCCTTTCAGCCGCCGGTCGGCCGCCTCCCCAAGAGCCTCGCCGAGGGCGAGGTCGCGGGCGGTGCGCGCCCCGGCCCGCTCCAGGGCGTCACGATAGTAGCGTTCGGTCTCCGGGACGTTTCCGGGCGGGGGTGCGTAGACACGGGTTCCGGCGCGGATGGCGTCGGCCCGTTCGGCAAGGGCGCCGAGCGCCGACAGATCACCTTCGGCGGCGCTCCGCAGCGCCCGCAGGTCGGGAAGCGGATTGCGCACCTCGGGAAAGCCCAGCTCTGAGGCCACCCGGTTGACGTCGGACAGGTCGTTCAAGCTCTCGAACAGCTGCCGGCCCTGGCGCACCTGTTCGCGCAGCTGCTCGAGCTGGTCGAGGGCGGTCCGCGCCTCGCGCACCAGTTGGGCGTAGGAGGTCGGATCGTGGACGATCTGCTGTGCTCGGGCGCCGTCCGCGACGCTCAGGAGGGCGGCGGCGGCCGAAACCGCGCCGAGGATGCGGCGGATCATGGAAGTCTCCTCTGCTCATGGAAGGCGTCGCGCCATTGCGCATAGGCGTCGCCGTGCTCCGCCCGGAGACGGTCGAGAAGGGCGACGGTCTCGGCGCGGCCGGACAGGACCGCCAGGGCGTCGTCCATGCCGGTGAGATCGAGTTCGACCACGACGCCGGCATGCCCCTGCTTGACCAGAAAGCGGTGGGACTCCGGGGTCAGTTCATCCCGGATCAGGCGGAACTCGGTCTCGCTCAGGCCCAAGCCGTCGACATAGTCGCGTGCCCGGCCGTGGGCGTTGGGCAGGAAGATGCGGGTCGCGCACTGCTCGAGGATGGCCGGGGCGATCGGCGAGGCGAGCGCATCCGACGGCGACTGGGTGCCGAACACCATCATCGCGTTCTGCTTGCGCCAGGTCTTCAGGCCGTCCCGGATCAGATCGGTGAAGGCCGGATCGCCCAGCGCCTTCCAGAACTCGTCGATGTCCAGCACCAGGCGGCGGCCGTCCGCTCGTGCGCCGATCCGGTGCAGCAGATAGAGCATCACCGGCGCGCGGACCTCGGGGTCGTCGAGGATGGTCGTGATGTCGAAACCGATCAGGCGGGCGTCCAGGTAGACGGCGTCCTCGGGATTGTCGAGCACCCAACCGAGCGGTCCGCCCCTGACCCAGCGTTCGAGCCGGGCCCCGATCCCGCCGGCGTCGGCCTGGCCCAACAAGCTCCTCAGCGCCGATAGAGACCGCTGAGCCTCGGGCAGGGCCTCGAGCGCACGTACGCCGTCGTCGATGGCGCGCGCCTGCGTCACGGTCAGCGGGTCGTCCGGACGCTCCACCAGGGCGCGTACGAGCCGGGAGAGGAAGGCGCGGTTGGCAGGAGACGGCTCCAAGGCTTTGAACGGGGCGAAGCCGGTCGGCTCGCCGGCCTTCAGGGCCAGGTAGACGCCGCCCGAGGCGCGCACGAAGATCTCGGCGCCGCGATCCTTGTCGATGAAGATCTGCTGGACGCCGAACCGTTCGAACTGAGCCAGGATGAAGTTCTGAACCACGGTCTTGCCCGAGCCGGACGGGCCGCAGATGAAGGTGTGCCCCAGGTCGCCGACGTGAAGGTTCAGGTGATAGGGCGAAGCGGCCGTGGTCTTCAGCACCGCCAGGGCGTCGCCCCAGTGATGGCCCGATGGACGTCCGACCGGAGGGGCGTGGAAGGGCGCGAGCGCCGCGAAATTGCGCGAGGTGACGACGGCGGGGCGTGTGCGCCTGCTGAAGTTGCCGGGAAACTGGGCCCAGAAGGCCGCCTCCAGCCCGAGATCCTCGCGGGCGACCACCAGACCGCTGTCGGCCAGGATGCTGCGCGCCTTCGCCAGATGATCGACCAGGGCCGGCTGATCGTCGCCGTGGACCAGAACCGAGGCGTGATGTTCGCCCATGACGAAGCGGTTGCTGATCAGATCGTCCAGGGCCGCGGTCAGCCCGTCGATCTGGGAGGCCGCCCGGTCCCGTGATGAGACCATCTGGTTCTGTTTGCGCTCCATGACGGCGCGGGCTGCGGGCTTGGACAGAAAGGCGAAGGACTGGGCGGCCACGAAGGGGAAGGGGGCGTCGAGCAGTCCGTCCCACAGACCCGGTCGCGTGACGGACGGATACTCCTTGACCGCCAGGACGCCCGCGAACCGCGTGTCGGCGGCATCGCGCAGCTCCAGGGTCTCGCGGCCGAAGATGATGCGCGTCGTATAGGCGGCGTCGCCGAGCTGGCCGCAGGTCAGCGGAACCCGCTCGGCGCGGCCCGTCAGGATCAGCCGGATCATCTCAAGCGGTTCGGAGAACCATAGACCCCTATGCTCATAGAGGCCGAGGCGCCGAGGAGCGTACGGGGCGAGGAACTGCATCAGGTCGCGGCCCGCGTCCTCCAGGCGTTTCAGCGAGGCGGCGTCGACTTCGGTCCCGCCCCGCCGCGCGGCGCGCAGACGCCGCATCAGGGCGCCGGCGCGGTCCCCCGCCTCACGTCCCGGATGAAGCACAAGGGTGACGTAGAGCTCGTTGACGAACAGGCGCTGCGTGGACAGCCGGGCGTCATAGGCGGCCGACAGCTCGCGTGCGAAGTCCGAGACGTGCCCCGTCGCCGGGACGGTTCGGATCCGACGACGGACGACGTGGTGCCAGACGGCCAGCCGATCATCGGCCAGGTTGCGCCAGGCCTGATTGAGCTTGATGTGCCGGTCGTTGAGGTCGCGGGCGTCGACCGTCTCGAAGGGCGCGCCGTCCAGCTTCAGGCTGAGCATCAGGGCGCCGCTGTCCAGGACCACGATCCCATCGGCGGCATGGCGGGCATAGGGCAGCGCCGCACGGACGTCCGGTTCGCGCTTCATCAGCCGCAGGGAGACGGAGCCTTCAGCCATGACGCAGATCTCGGGCCGAGGCGCGGCGAGCCGGCGGCAGAGGCGTCGGCGAAGACCCGCCCCAGGTCGCGCCGTTGCGCGCCCGGCCCTTGGTGTCGACATAGGCGAACAGCAGACGGAAGGCGTTGTGATCCGTCCTGCAGACGGCGCGGAACACCAGATGCAGCGCCGGCGCGATGAGCAGGTTCAGAAGGCTGCCGCCGACCAGAAAGACGACGCCTGAAAGGATGACGTTGACGCCCATGGCCTCCATGGGCACGCCCATGATCATGGCTGGCCGGGTGCAGGCCAGGAAGAGCGGGTCCTCGATCAGCCGTTCTTCAGCCATGACCGCCTCCGAGGGCGTTGTTCGCCGCGACGACGAGAAGCGTGCCCAGCCCGAGCCCGCCGGCCCACCGGGCGAAGCGCCCCGGACCGATCAACCGCCGCCACATCATGACGGCCAGGCCCGCGCAGGCGGCGGCGGGCAGGACGATCCAGGCGGCCGACATCAGCCGCCCCCGGTGATGAGGTTGACGATCTCGGCCGCGCCGAAGACCACCACGATGCCCAGCACGACGATGGCGGCCCGGCGCAGGTCGAACAGACCGAACATCCACAGCACGCCCACGATCACCACCGCCAGGACGGCGAGGAGCCGGGCGGTGTTGCCGGTCAGCATGTCCACCACGTTCTGGAGCAGGCCTTCGACGTTGGCGGAGGCGAAGGCCGGTCCGGCGCCCGCAAGGCTCGCGGCTCCGGCGATCGTCGCGGCCGCCGCACGGCGGCGCAGTCGTGAGAGAGGTCGGTTCATGACAGGGAACTCCGTAAGGGCGAGGCATTGAAGGCGGCGACAGGGGCGCCGCGCGCCCGGGCGAAGACGTCCCAGTGCGGGGGCGGGACCTCGGCGGTGATCGGGACGGGCTGCGTCCGGACCGTCGCGTCAGGCGCTGGGAGGGCGAGGGAGAGGCGGACGGCGGCGGCCTCCACGCGGCCGACGTAGCCGTTGCGGAAACCCCGTTCGGGATGGCCGGTGTTGTATCGGGACAGAGCGGCCCGCAACGCCGCCTGCCGTTGGTCGGGGCGGTCGCCGGCGGGGCGGTAGCCGGCCCGAAGGACCTCGGCCGAGGCGGCCAGGTTGCGGCACGGGTCGAAGACGTCCTCGATGCTGAGACCCAACCAGGCGAGGTTGCCGCTGTTGATCTGGCCGATGCCGAGATCAAGGTCGGCGCCGCGCGCCAGAAGATCGCGGGCGATCCGCGCGGCGTCCCCCCGGTCCTGCGGCCGCCGCGACGGACGCGGGCCGCGGTTCACCCCGATGGCCAAGGGATCGAAACGGCTTTCGACATAGGCGATGGCCGCAAGCGTCTCCGGGGCCGCAGCGGGGGCGCAGGCCTGAGCCAGGCTGAGGACGATCGCGAGATCGAGCATGGGGATCGCTCCGCTGAAGACCTCTCGATCTCATCTCAGCCGGGGCGTTCCCGCGACCCGCGGGCTCACCGGGGGAGATCTACGGTAGGAAGCTGCGCTTCTCCCGCGCCCGGCGTTCTCCGAGCGCGAGCAGAGCGACCGCCTGGATCCGGGTGCGCACGCCGAGCACCCGGCATGCGCCCGTGAGATGCTCGTCGACGGTGCGGGAGGAAAGGCCAAGACGCGCGGCGATGGCCGCAGACGTCAGCCCCGCTGCGGCCAGGTCGAGGCATTCGGCCTGACGCGACGAAAGACGAGCCAAGCGGTCGCCCGGTGTCTGACTGTTCGTGGGTGTGATCAGCGTCATGCGCGGAATCGAGCCGGCCCGGCCCTGAAGACGCAAGGCCGTACGGAGGCGACCGGAGGTGGACGACCGCAGACCTACGGCGGTGAGACCTGAGCGGCGATCATCCGCCTTCGTCGTCGGCGGACGGATCATCCGATCCGGGGGTCACGAGGCGGCGCCGACGCTCTTCAAGCCAGGCTTCGGCGTGGGCGTCCCGGGTGACGGCAAGGCCTGCGAGGTCCTTCAAAGCCCGCGTGAAGACGTTGATGATCGTCCGCCCATCCAGCTCGGCCATGGCATCGCCGACCTCCTCGTCGAATTCCTGCAGCACGACCATGAGGATGGTCGCCAGCTTGTTGTCGGCGGACCGCACGGCGAAGGCGGGAGAACCCAGCGAGAGCGCCGAGATGATCGCGTGAGGGTCGCTGTCGGTGACGTCGGCGAAGCGGTGGATACGCTCGAGATTGATGCGGCCCGCCCCGGCTTCGAAATGCTCGTAGGACCGGAGCGCCATGTTCATGCCTTGAGCCACGTCGGCGGCGCGCAGGCGCCGGTGTGAACGGATCAGTCGCAGGCTCGCGGAAAGGACTGCATTCGGCGACGGATGCTGCTCTGTCTCCATCTCCCGGTCATCCCCTTGATGATGGGCTTAAGAATCGTCCGGTTCCTGACGCTCCTGCAGGTTGAAAAATGCCCCAGGCTTGCGTCAAATGAAAGTCCATAAAGATCAACGTCATAAAAACTACGGCCATGGCGCAAATAACTTGCGGACGACAGTATAGGCTTCACGGCCCGAAGCGGGCCTGCCTTAATCCTACGACCGCAGACCTGCGGGGCAGTCGCGGAATGTTGTCGGACGTCCGGCGGAGAATGCCTCATGGACGCGGCGGGCCATGAGAACGCGCGACCCGTTCGGAACGGCGCTGGGAAGCCTCCGCGCGGCGCTCGACCAGGGGCTGGCGCCCGGACGACACCTGCCGGTCGCGGATATCGCGGCTGCGCTCAAGCTGAGCGCTTCGCCGGTGCGTGAAGCCCTGTCGCGGCTGTGTGGAGAAGGCCTGATCGAGGACCGTCGCGGCTTCGGCTATTTCACGCGCAGCACGCCCCAGGAGGACATCATCGGTCTTCTCGACCTGGAGGAGGTCCATATCCTTCTGGCGGCGAAAACATCTGCGGTCCCGCTGCCTGGTCCCGCATCCGACAGGGTGATCGAGGCCTGGATGCTCAGTCTCATGGAAGGCTGCGCCAACCTTCCGCTCGTGGAAAGCCACCTCCGCGTCCGCCGACAGCTCGATCCCTTGAGGCGGCTGCATGGTCCGAGAGACCTCTCTTCACCTGCTTCGGACGAGAATGGCGTCGAGGCCTATTATGATCGATGGCGTCTCGCATCCGTCGAGCTGGCCGCGCGTCTGAGGCGCATGGACCCGGCGCCGCCCGAATATACGACGAATAGAGTTTGAATCGATTCCGGTTCCGGCGCTGATGGTGCGTCGTCGATGTTCCTGTCGACCTTCGGAAATGGAGACGACCATGACTGCCCGACCCAACTCACGCCTCGTCCGCCTGGGCGCCGCCCGCCGGCTCACCCGCGCGGTCAACGACGCGACCTACCTCGAACTGAACTCGCCCAAGGAATACGACATCCCCCCGGGCGAGTGACGTGGAGGCCGCTCGACGGCCCCAAGGAACGCCCGGTCAACGGCCTCGCCCGGACGTCCAAGATCAGAGGTCGATGCCGACGGAAGAGGAGACGGATCATGTCGATCCCGACCGCAACCCGCCTGCTGCGGCTGGGCCGGGCGCGTCGCCTGACGCGCGCCGGCCATGACGGGGAGTTCTTCGAACTGAACTCTCCGCGCAAGTGGGACATGCCGTCCGAATGAGGACGGAAGGGCCGCCGCATTCGGCGGCCCGATCCCCTGTGTTCGAAGGGATGACGCGGCCCGCCCCGATCGGAGGAGATGACGATGCCTGCACGCCCCCGCCTAGCCTCCATCGACCGTCAGGCTCGGCTTGCTCCGGACATTCATGCGGTTCGAACCGGACGCGACCTCATTCTCCTCGACCTGGCCGCGGATGACTACCTCTGTCTGCCCGAGTGCGGTCCGCTCGAAATATCGGGCGCTGTCATCCGCGGCCCGATGGAGACGCTCCTGAGGATGGCGTCCGAGGAACTGCTTCAGCCCGAACACGCCCCGGCGCCGGCTCGAAAGGTTCCGCCTGGGCTTCCCAAGACGCCGTCGGCTCTGCCGACCACAGTGCGTCCGACCATCGGCGATCTGGCGACTTTCACCCTGATCTGGCTCGACGCCGTACGCCGCCGCCCGACCCTCGCGGGTCTCGCCCGGCGGATGCAGGGGCGTCGCGGTCGTCGGAACGACCCGGCGGCAGTCGCCGCGCGGGTGGAGATCTTCAACCGCATTCTGCCGCTGGCGCCGTGGACGGGCGCCTGCCTGCTGCAGGCGGAGCTCCTTTTGCGATTCCTGAACGCCGCCGACCTCGACGCCGATTGGGTTTTCGGCGTCCGAACCTGGCCCTTTCTGGCGCACTGTTGGCTGCAGAACGGAGATGTCTGCGTCAGCCAGGCTCCGGAGACCCTGACGATCTACCGGCCGATACTGGTGATTTGACGATGAGCGCGGAGGCTGCTGTCATCCTTGTTGCGGATCACCCTGCGGCGCTCGCGGATCTTACGGCGCCGCTCCGAGGTCGCCTGGCCCGGGCGGGGTGGTCCTGCAGGGCCGATCATCCCTTCATCAGAGCCTATGCTCCCACGGAAGGCCGGCTGGCCATCACGCCTGCTTTCGACGGTCACGGCCTGCTCATCGGGGACGTCTTCGACACGGAGGGGCGGCCTCTGTCGATGGATGCACGTTGCAGCCTGGGTTGCGGGGTTCTGAACGTCGTTCGGGCGAACATGCTCATCGGTTCGGTTTGGGGAAGATATGTCCTGATCCGCAGAGCGGCGGACGGCGTCTCCATCCTGCGTGACCCGTCCGGCGCCCTGGAGGCGATGGTCTGGCGTAAGGCCGGCGTGACGGTGATCGCCACCGCGGCCGATCCCGTTCTAGATCCCCTCCTTCCAGACGATCTCGACATCGACCCGGAAGGCGTCGCCGCGCTGGTCGAACGTCCCGGTGAGTTTTTTCACAGTCCCGCCCTCCGCGGCGTCAATCCGATCGCGGCCGGCGAACTGCGCACGATGGAGGCGGGCGGGGCGCGCTCGAAACAGATCTGGACCCCGGCCGGGGCCTATCGGGCGGGGCGAGCAACGCCGCCGCCACTGCGCGAAACAGTCGAGCGGGCGGTCCGCGCGATGGCCGGAGACCGCTCCTGGGTGGCTGAGCTCTCCGGCGGACTGGATTCGGCCATCGTAGCGGCGGCCCTGTCCGACGGGCAGCGCCGCCGCGTGACCGCCTGGGTCAACCACTATGTCGACCAACCCGAGGGGGATGAACGGACCTACGCTCGAGCCGTCGGCGACCGGCTCGGCTTCAGCCTCACCGAAGTCAGGCGCAACGCCCTTCTGATCGATGAAGCGAGGCTGGCCCGGACGGCGGAAGGGTTCCGGCCTGCCGTCAACGACCTCGACCTCACCTACAATGACGATATCGCCGACCGCATCGACGCTTCAGGAGCCTGGGGCTCCCTGACCGGCCAAGGCGGCGACGCCGTCTTCTTCCAGATGCCGACGCCTCTGATCGCTCTGGATGAGATACGGGAACGCGGGCTGCGCGCCCGGGCGTCCGTCATCCACCGGACCGCGCGGTGGACGCGTCGCTCGGTCTGGCCGCATGCCTGGTGGAGCGCCTGGCGCGATCACCGTAGGAGCCGCGCCGGCTGGGACCATCCCTGGCTGACCGATCTGCGCGGCGTTCCGCCCGCCAAGGCGTTGCAGATATCGGTCCTGGCCTTCTGCCAGACCTTCCAAGGACTGGCAGGGCGGAGCCGGCGCGGTCCCTGCTTCAATCCGCTGCTGAGCCAGCCGGTGATGGAGGCGGGACTGGCGTGGTCCAGCGTCGAGCTCACCCGCGGCGGCCGCGACCGCGCCGCGGTCCGCGCAGCCTTCTCCGATGTCCTGCCGTCCTCGCTGATCGCACGCCGGTCGAAGGGCGAACTGGGCGTCTTCTACGGCGAGGCCGTTTCGGCCCGGTTGGATTTCCTGCGCGATTATCTGCTCGGAGGCGCGCTCGCCGAGGCCGGACTGATAAGGCCCGGCCTCGACGAGCTTCTCGTCCGCGAAACCCTTCTGTGGCGAGGAGGCTTCCAGAAGGTGCTCGGTCTAGCCCTTACGGAAGCCTGGCTGCGGTGTTGGACGGAGCGTCTGCGTCGCCGTCGGGCCTGAGGTGGCGATCGAACCAGGTCAGCACCTGCTCGTAGTAGACACGGGCGTTCCCGGGGCCGTGAATACCGTGCGCCTCGCCGAACAACAGGGTGAGGGCGGCCGGTCGGTGAAGACGACGCAGGGCCGCATACATCTGTCCGGCTTGATCCGGGGCCGTATCCAGTTCCCCGTGGACCAACAGGACGGGCGCGTTGATCCGGTCGGCCGCTTCGAAAGGACTGTTGCGTCTGTAGCGCTCGGGATCTCTCCAGTAGGCGCGCAGCATTCGCGCCTGACCCGTCTCCAGCCATCTCGCGTTGCCCGAGTTAGTGTAGTCGTTCGCACCGGCTATCCGGTCGGACGACGAGGTGTCGCCGATTGCGGAGGCCAGCTGATAAATGCCGTTGTGCGCTACGATCGCGCCGAACCGGGATGACTGGCTCGCGCTCATCGCGACGGTCCAGGCCCCGAAGCTGTGTCCCCATAAGCCGATGCGGAGCGGATCGACCAGACCTTCGTCGGCTGCTGCGTCGACAACCGCGAGAAGGCGGTCCGCCAGGCCGTCGGCCGGCTCCGGCGTCTCCGGGAGATCGGGATAGAGGACGGCATAGCCGGCCGCGACGAGAAGCGCGCCGTTCTGAACCAGATTGACGGATTCCGGGATCATGGCGGCCGGCGGCGAAGCGTAGGTCTTTCCCGGATATGGGATGACCACCACGGGCGGCGGGGCCGCCCCGGTCCTCTGCGGAAGATAGAGCCAACCTCTTGCGCCCGAAGCCCCGCGGACCTCCCGGGGGAGGATCCGTTCGACGGCGTCGAGTTCGGGATTGAGGCGGATTACGATCCGCGTTCCGTCGGCGGTGCGCAGGGTCAGGGTGTTGAGGCCCCGTCCTTCAGCACCCCGTTCCAGAACGGCGCCGCTCGCCCATCCGACGGCGGCCCCCGGGGCGGCGTGCAGGCATGCCTCCGCCTGCGGATCATCCGCCCGTATCCGGCATAGGCGGTCTCCGTCACGTGCGACGACCGCCTCTCCGCTCTTCAACGGATCAAACCGGCTGCGCTGGCCGAAAGGCCCGTCCGGACGGACGGCGGTCGCCGCGGCGCCGACGTCGCGGGCGAGGCGGTCGGGCCCGACCCGGAGGATGCGGCCGCCGTCGGCGAACAACAGCGATGAGCGGCCCTGCGCCGTGAGACGCGCCTGACGGCGCACGCCTTCGAGCGGAACGGCGCCGTCCGGGCCCTGCAGGAACCATCCCGGCGTCCCGTTGAGGCTGCCGAGGACGACCGGCGCGCCACCCGACCAGCCCGCCTGGACCGTCGGACTGCCGTACACGTCAACGGCCGTATCCAGCGACACCCCCTTGGGCGTCACTTGCCGTGCGGTCCCGCCGGGCGCGACCGCAAACAGGGTAGGGCGGTCGCCCAGGGCGGCGACGAGCAGGGCTTCGGACGAGGGCGCCCAGGACAGCAGGCTTGTCGAGATGTCAACCGCAGCGGACGGATCGATCGCCGCTCCGGTCTCCAGGTTCACCAGCCTCAACGTCCTCGCCCGGCGCAATTCGGTCGCCGTGTCGGCGTCCGGAGGCGGCAGGATCGGACCGTCCTGGAGGAGCGCTGCATGCTTCCGGTCCGGCGAGACCTCGAAATCAAGGAACGGCCCTTCTGAAAGCGACTCCGCTGCGCCGGTGCGGGCGTCGATCCGCCACAGACGACGCGCGGGCGGCGGCGGGGGCGGGACATCCGAGCCGGACGTGACGTACGCCGCTTGTCCGGAGGCGGCCCGCGCCCAGAGACCTGGAGCCTGCTGTTGCAGGGCGTTCATCTGCTCCAGGCGCGGCGGAAGTCCGCCGTCCGGCATGCCCAGGACGAGGAGCGCATCATCCGACAGCCATTCGACGGCACGTCCCCAGGCTCCGCTTTCCGGCGATACGTCGGTCCAGGTCACCGCGCCGGTATCGAGCTCAACCAGTCCGAGCCGCAGCGAAAGCCCTTGCAGCCGGTAGACTACGAGACGGCTTCCCCCCGGGGAGAAGGGGCCCATCCGATACCCCGCGTCGTCCGCCTGCGGCAGGAGGGGGCGGCTCCTCCCGGACGACCCCAGGTCGATGCGGTGGAGCCTGGCGTACCAGAGCGCGCCTTCCGCCTGGAGGTCGAAGCGCGGAAGATCGTTCCGGGCGCGCCGTTCTTCGAACACGCCGACCCTGCCGGTCGGATCCACGGCGATCCGACCGAAGGTCTCGAGGCCCAGAAGGGTGTCGAGGGTGAGGGGATCGGCCCGCACGGGACCGGCTCCGGCCATGACGGAGAGGGCGCAGACCGCGCCGAGCAGCATTGATCGCATGGCGGCCTACCAGCGCTTGACGAGCTGGAGGGAGATGCGGCGACCGAAGATGTCGGTGTTGGCGGCGTCGTAACCGTAGCCCGAAGGAGAATCGTAGAAGGGCGGCTCGCTGTTCGCCAGATTGATGACGTCCAGGGTGACCGAGACCCCTTCGCCCCAGCCCTCGGCGAAGTCGTAGCGGATCTGACCGTCGAAGGTGGTCCAGTCGTCTATGCTGCGCCCGCCGACCGGATCGCGACCGCCGCTCACATGGTTGGCGTTGAGGCCCAAGGTCACCGGACCGCTCGTCCACCGGCCGCCGATCCGGCCCCGCCATCGCGCCGGAAAGTTCGGCGTTCCGACCAGAGCTTCCGTCGGCGAGGTCTCGGTCAGCTCCCGATCGTATCGCAGCAGCCGTGTGATCGAGCCGTCGACGGAGGCCTCGCCCGGCCCCAGATCGAAGGCGTAGCGCGCTGAGATGTCGACGCCCTCGACCTCAAGGCGCGAGGCGTTGACGAAACGATTGTCGATAACGGCGCCGTAGGACGTTGCAGGGAAGACGTTGGGGTTGAAGTTTCCGGGGTGATCCAGAAGCGATTGGACCAGGGCCCTGTCCTCGGCGTTCGAAACCGGGTTCACGAACCGCACGAAGGGCGCAAGGGTGGGGTCGTTGAGAGCGTTGGCGACGTTCTCCGACACCGGGTTGCCGATGCGGTCGTCGAAGCGCGTCCGGAACCAGCCGGCCTCCAACCTGAAGCCGTCGGCCGCGGCCGGCGTCCAGACGAAGCCCGCGGTCGTCGATTCCGCCGTTTCCGGATCCAGATCGGGATTCCCGCCGTACCGGATCACCGAGAGCACATTGGCGCCGTTTCGGTTCAGAAACGCCGGACCGAGCTGATAGGTGGTGTAGAGTTCCCGCAGCGACGGCGCGCGGAAGGACGTGCCGTAGCTGGCGCGCAGCAGAAGGTCCGAGGTCGGGCTGTAGAGAAGGCCGACCTTAGGATTGGTGGTCCGGCCGACGCCTTGGTGATCTTCGATGCGGGCCGCCAGGGACAGTTCCAGTCGCTCGATGCCGGGGCGGGGGTTGTCCGCGCCGACGATCGGCGCACGGAGCTCGACGAAGGCGGCCGAGACATCCCGCTCGTATATGGTCGGGGCCGTCAGTCGAGGCGTCTGACCGGACGTGAAGTTTTCGCCTTCGGTCTCGAAGCGTTCGCGCCTGACGTCGACGCCTGCAGCCGTCCGCAGCGGTCCGCCGGGCAGATCCAGGATCGTGCCGTCGATCTTGAAGTTGAAGGATCCGACCGTGCTGACGTTCTCGACCCGGGTGTAGCCTGAACCGATAAAGGCCAGGACGGCGGCGCTGTTTGCGGCCGGATCGCCGTAGGGGTTGAAGAAGCCGTCCACGGCGGTGCTGAAGGGCGTCGCCGGATTGTCCGGCGTTCTTCCCAAGGCTTCCGCCAGGTAGGTGGTCTGGACACGGTTGGACAGGGTCCGGCCGCTGATCTCGCGCGCCCCGCTCACATAAGCGGCGAGATTCCATCCGAGAACCCGACCCTCAAGACCTGCGGCGCCGCCCAGACTGCGGGTTCGGCCGTCCGACCGGCCGGGCCCGAGATCCCGGATGTAGGAATAGGCGATCTCCTGCATCGTCTCTCCGGTCGGGGAGGCGAAATAGGGGTTGGCCGGCGTCACGACGATCGTGCCGATGTCGGCCGGGGTCGCCAGAACGTAGTCCCGCTCGGTGTAGCGGAGATCACCGTCCAGGCTGAACCCGCCGGGCAGGTTCTGGCGCGCCGCCGCGAACACGCTCTGGCGACGCTGGTGCGGCAGCATCCACTGGCCTTCGTTCTGATTGGTGAGATTGACCTCACCGGCGAGGAAATCGCCCGGCGCCAGACCTACGCCGTTCTGACCTCTGGGGATGGCGTAGACCGGGTCGAAGGACCCGGTGACGGGGTCGAAGTACATGATGTTGCCGGGCGCGGCGTGGAACAGCCGGTGGTCCGATCCGCCCAGCGGACGAAGGTCGGCGCTGCGGGTGGCGCGACGGTCCTCCGCCCGCAGTTCGCCGCGGTCGTGGACCTCGTAGGACGCCACCAGACTGCCGCTCGACCAGTTGAAGCCGTCGGTATGGGAGAAGAGAACCTCCTCGGCGCCGCCGTCGCTCGTGCCGCCTACCCGCAGTCGGCTCTCCGCGCCGTCGAAGCGGGACTTCAGGATGATGTTGACCACGCCGCCTACGGCGTCGGCTCCGTAGAGAGCCGAGGCGCCGTCGAGCAGAACGTCCGCCCGCTGGACGACGCTGGACGGCAGGTTGGACACGTCGGCGAAATCGCCCGCGCTGCCTGTCCCGGCGATCCGGCGGCCGTTGACCAGGACCAGGGTGGCGTCGGCGCCCAGGCCGCGCAGATTGACGCCGGTCGCATAGCCGAGATTGCGCCCCGAGCGGTCGGCGCCGGTTCCGGCCGAACCCTCGAACGCGCTTCCGGTGAAGTTCTGGGGCAGGGCGGCCAAGGCGTCCGCCACCGTGGCCCGTCCGCTCCGCGCGACATCGTCCTGCGTCATCATGATCACCGGAGACGGGCTGTCGGCGCCGCGAAGATAGCTGCCGGTGACGACGACCTCATCCAGCTCCGTCACCTCCGTCTCGGCATCCGCACGGGCGCTCGGATCGACGAGGACGTAGACGTTCGGCCGGCTGCGCCTATAGGTCAGGCCCGTGTCGCGCAGGAGCAGACCCAGCGCGGCTTCCGGCGTGAACTCGCCCGCCACGGCCGTGGAGCTCCGCCCGGCCACGAGGGCGCTGGGGTAGAGGATCTGCTGCCCGCTCTGTCTGGCGAAGGCCGGAAGGGTCCGTTCGAGCGGACCCGGCGCGATGTCGAAACGACGCATCGCTTCGACCTGCGCCGTCGCAGGCGTCGCCGCCATTATGAGCGCCGCCAGGGCGGCTGAAGTGAATTCCGGTCTCATCGAACTCCCCCGATGTCTTATCCGCCTGACTGCGGAGTGGGGAAGAGACGGTGCGTTGCGGAGCACACCCTAACCGGCGAGGAAATTTTTTCTACGGAGCGCCGGCGAGGACGATACGGCCGTCCGGGGCGCGCCGGACTTCGAGCGGATAGAGATCCGTCAGCGCCGCGACGAAGCCGTCGACGTCTCCGGCGTCGAACGCGCCGCTGACGCGGTTGGCGGCGACGCCGCCGTCGCGGATCTCGATCGGGTTGCGTGTGTAACGGTTGACCTCTGCGACGGCGACGGCGACGGGCGTATCCTCGAAGATCAGCCGACCGGTCGTCCAACTGGTCGCTACGGGGATGCTGACGCTCGCCACGACCGGTTGCGGGGCCGAGGTGACCACCTGCTGGCCCGGGTTCAGCGACCACGTCCGTTCAGGCGTTGCGGCGTCCCGCACCGCCACACGTCCCTCGATGAGGACCACGCGCGCGCCGTCCGTCAGGCGGCGTACGTCGAAACGGGTGCCCAGGGCGGTGACCTCCGCATCGCCGGCCGTCACGACGAACGGCCGCGCCGGATCGCCTTCAACGTCGAACAGAGCTTGCCCTTCAGTCAGAGAAACGGACCGGCGCTCTCCGGTGTAGCGGACACGGATGCTCGACGCCGTGTCCAGAGTGATCCGGGAGCCGTCGTCGAGAACCACGACCCGTTGCTCGCCCACCTCGGTTGCGTAGGTGACGGGCTGCTGGAGAAACCAGACCCAGCCGAGCCCCGCCGCCACGACCAGGGCGGCGCCGGCCGCACCCAGCGGTTTGAGAACCCCGACGAGGCGCTCGCGACGCGGCTGACCGGCTGCGCGTGTCCGGGCGTCTTCGACCAGCGCGGCCATGTTCGGCGCGCCGGCCAGATTTCCGGCGGTGTCCCACAGCGCTTCGATACCGGCATAGGCGGCCGCATTCTCGGGATCCCGACGCCAGGCGCTGAACGCCTTCACGTCGTCGGCCGTGACCCGGCGCTGATTGAGCCGCGCGAACCAGTCCGCGGCTTGCTTGCGCCTGCTTTCGGCAGCTTCGATCGTCATCAATCTTCGCCTAGAGGTCCAACCGGGAAGCGCAGTACTCGAGCGCCCTGGACATCCGCCATTCCACCGTCTTGACGCTGATGCCGAGGGTCCGGGCGATCTCCGGATAAGTCATACCGCTAAAGCGGCTCAACACGAAGACATCGCGATAGAGTTGCGGCATGGCGGCGATGACGTCGCTCAGCATGATCTGGTCGATCTGCGGCGCGTTCTCCGACTCGGCAGGACGATGCCGCTCCAGCGCACGGCTGCGTCGGACCTCACGGCGATGCTCGTCGCGCACCAGATTCATGGCCACCGTGAGAAGGAAGGCCTTGGGGTGCCGGATGTCGTCCGCAGCATGGGGGGCGATCCGGAGATAGGTCTCCTGCACGACGTCTTCGGCCGCATCGGAGCCGATACGCGCCCGCAGGCGTCGGTTGAGCCAAGCCGCGTAGCGCCGATAAAGACGGCTCAATCCGTCATCGGCGGCGTCTGCTCCTATATGCTCCGCTTCGGTCACGTGCCTCTCCGGCCTCAGAACGAGAGCCTCGGAATCCGGGACGTGGACGAGCAGCGTCGAACACGCGCGCGTGCTCGGAGCCCCGCAAAAGGCCGCAGAACCCGCACGCAGGGCGGCGGGTCGAAGTCGGGTGTCGCACAGGGGATTCCAAGCCCCTACCGACGCAGGCGTCGGCGGCATCAGCATGAATCAAACTGAATCGGGGCGCAAGCGGGAGGGGTCGGGCGTTGGAATCCTCTGCGTTCGCGAGGCCCGCTGCTTCGGCCTGCGGCACCGCCTCCGCCTTGAAGACGGACCCCGGCTCCCGCTGCACGCCTATCTCACGGCGCCCGACATCCATGCGTCTACGATCGGCCTGCGGACGCCGCAAGTCCTGCACGTGGGCAGTCTGATCTCCGCAAAAACCTGGCGGGCGACCCGCAATTCACTGTCGTTGCGGTTCAGATGAGTCGCGCGTTACGGGACTGACGTACTCGGGGAGGTGAAGATGAGCGTCCGTCCGAATGATGATTATTTTGATACGCCGGGCCTGAGCCCGCGTGAATCCGAATGCCTGATATGGGTCAGTCGTGGGAAAAGTTCTTCCGATGTTGGAGCGATCGTGGGGCTGTCTCCGCGCACGGTGGACAGTTACCTCGAAAAGGTCTGCGCCAAACTTCGCGTCAGGACTCGGATCGAAGCGGTCGCCGTCGCCGTCAGGACAGGACTGATCGATCCGGAATAGCTGCTCTCTACGGATCTTCGCCTGAGCCGCCGCATGCAATTCGTTTCCGCGTGTGAAACGAAGTGGACGGAAGGGGCCTCTGTCGGTGCGATCAACTCTTCACGCGCGCGGCAGGAAGTCCAAGCCCACCCGGGTGAGCGAGCCGCCTAGCTTGTGCATCATGCTCAGCGCATACTCATATCTTAGCTGGGTTATCATCTCCGCCTCGACGACTTCGATGACTGGGACGGAGAGGACGCTTGCCTGAGGTACGGCGCCCGCGGACTTGCCTATGTCAGCCTCGTCCACTCTCTCGGCTCCGGTGTCTTCTGCGGCGATCTTGGGCGTCTTGATCCTATAGAGGTTGAAGGAGCCGTTTCTGAACCTGCCTTCGTTCGCGGCGTAAAGGGTGAACCATTCCGGGTTGGAGGATTCACTGGCCTTGCCGATCCGCAGCCACTTTAGCTTGCCGTCGATCCTGGCCATCGCGACACGGCCGGACATGATCTCCGTCGAAGGCTTGTCACCGTCGCCGTCGTCGAGCCGGACCGCCATGAAGGGCAGGGCGTCACCTACAATCGAATATCGCCCCCGACCGGGAACCAGATCGCACATCGGGGACAGACATACCCAGTAATGGCCGTCGGCCCGGAACACGTGGCCCGTGGCCAGGTGATGGCCCTCCCAGGGTTTGGTTGAGACGAAAACGTTATGCTCGCTGGAAGCGCGGTCACGTTTTGCCTTGTCCGAAAGGTCCACGCCGAAATAGTCGTGGCACAGCTGCACGGCGTCGCCGTCGGCATCCGCGCCAACCAGTCGTCCCGCGAACTCGCGAACTTCAGGTAGGACTTCCGAGATCAGCATTTCAGCATGGCGGGAAACCGATTCCGACACCATGAAGTCCCGCTCGGCTCCCTCTTTGTCGAAGAGTCGACGGTACCATTGAGCTAGGGCGTAGTGGCTCTCCATAGCCTTGCTCTCCGCAGCAAAGCCGGCCTTGTTAATCGAAGCCCTGAGCTTGGCCCAGAAGAGCTGGGACGGTGTAGGCTTGGAGCTGACCAGAGCCCGCAATACTTCGTTGATTAGCTCGGATCCGACCCCCTTCGCCGTGAAGGCGATGAAGCCTTCGTCACAGCGGATCCATCGGGGCTCGGCGGCCGACCAGGCTAGATTGCTCGGAGTGCTTGGTGCCAGGATGTCGCTAAGAAGACCTTGGCGAAGCTCAAGCGCCCGCCGAAAGACGATGTCTCTGAGGGCTTTGTTTCTCAGGCCGTGCTGATTGCAGAACTGCTCAAATGCATCGCGGCTCGGCGCTGCTGCGTCGTCTTTCCAGCCGTTGTTCAGACGATAGTGCTCATAGTGTTCGCGGAGCACAGTCTCGACCAAACCCAGAGTGCGATCGATGCCTTCATCCTCTCCCGCATCCGTCCAGGCCCGGAACTCTTTACGCTCCGCTTCCGACAGAAACCCATCGACGGGTCCGAGCACGCCTGCAAGGACATCGCGGAACACCTTGTCCAGATTTTCCTGAGTGTGCAGCGCAACGAGATTAAACTGCTTATTGTTAAGAATGGTCCGCAGGATCTCGATCGCCCGCGTGCCATCGTGTCGGGCGGCTCGGTCCAGCTCGAAGTCGAGCACAAGCAGGTCGCTCTGATGCAGGTGTCCTATCGTCTGCTGTTCGCCGTCCTCATCGACATTCGCCCCATCGTGAATGTCGACGATCATCGGAGGGCTGGCTTTGTGAAAACCCCGGATCACCCCTCTGACCTCTGTGCGGCGTTGCTCCCAGCGCTTGCCACTCGTTTGCGCGTTCGCGGTCGAGGTCCTTACACTCGACGCAGGCTGGGTAGGGCCGGACGCAACTGGTACCGGTTCTCCACCAATGCTGCCATCCGCCGTGACCGCTTCGACCGTGGGAAGGGGCGGCTTTGCGATCAACTCTTCCATCGTTGGGTAGTCGTCATCGACGATCAGGACGGATCGGATCGGGTCAAGGAAAACCTCCCGCACGAAGGTTTCGTAATCAGCTGCCTTCATGGAACTCGCCCCCGCGAAACTCGATAATGAAGTTGGCGCCGGTCAACGGGTGATCGTCCTCTTTCGAGGCATAGCGGATGCGATGTCCGCCACCGGCCAGATTGGCGCGGCTTAGATAGAGACCCACACCGCGACCTCCCCGAACGCGTCGGGTGAAGAACAGGCTAAAAAGGCTGCTTATGTCCTCCTCGGTCACGCCGGGGCCGTTGTCCGAGACGATGACCTGATTGTCCGCGGTGCTGAGAAGGATGCGGCGATCGTCGATTTCAGACGCGCTCAACCAGTAGACGCTGTTATTCAACAGGTTGATGAATACGGGCAACAATCGCGACTTCTGGTCGTAGACGCGAAAAGCGCGGAAGCCGTCCGTCGCGTCCAGCTGAATACGGTTCTTAGCCAGTGGCAGTTTGAAGAAGTTTGAGAGGTAGTCGACGAAATATTCGCCCGTGATCCACTCGTGAACGCGTTCACCGGCAAGGCGGAGCGGCGACAGGAAGCGCAGTTGATCGGCGAGGCCCTCGTGTCCGAAGGCGATGTTTCCGGCGGCCTGTGAGACGCGAATGTCCGGCGGAAGCGCGTTCAGGCCTGAGACGATCATTTCATCGTAGCTTTCAAGCTCGTGACCGACAATCTCAACGGCTATGCCCAGCTGGGCAAGGCCGTTGAGACGTTCGAGATCCGCGCGCAACTCTGAGATCTCCTCCATGCCGGCGGACGCCAAGCTCTGAAGGTCAATGCTCTCGCCTAGGCTTTCGAGCGCTCCGATATAGGGAACGAAAATGTCGGCGCTTTCCCTGTCCATCCGCTGCTGGACCTCGGCCAGAAGCCGCGAGGCCTCCAGTAGGCCTATAGCGCCGCTCTTCAGCCTCAGTTCGATGGCCTCGGCTGCCTGGTCAAAGGCCTCCTTCCGGCTCTGTAGCAGCTGCCGGAGCCGGTTAAACTCGCCTTTTTGGCGGGTGTCGATCTCGGCGCGCCAGGTCTCCACTCGGGCCGCGAACCTGTTGACCGCGCGCCGCCTTTGCTCAGCCAACACGACCTCGGGCTCCGCGAGCACGGCGGCTTCAAGCGCTGCGTCGACGCCCGCGGCGAGATCGGCGATCCCTCGCTGAACTTCGCCGATCTCCCGGCGGTAATCATTGTACTCGTCCTCCAGAGCTCCCAGGGGTTTTGGCACCTCCGGAAGTTGATACTGCATCAGCTGCTGCTGGAGCCTTTCGACGGCGGCCTGGGCAGCGATCGCCGTACTTTCGTTGCTAACGGACAGAACACCCGCCTGGGCCGTCACCTCGGCCGCGAGTGCCGGAAGGCGGTCGCGATTGGCGCGCAGAGTTGTGCGGAATTGCAGGCGCAGGCGCTTCATCATCTTCTCGCGATCCACGACGGCCCTCGCCTTGGCGTTCGCGTCCTGGATGTCGGGAAGCAGCTCTTTGCGCAGGTCGGAAGCGGTGCCGAAGAAGCGACGCGCCGACACCATCAGGATGTTACTGACGATGCCCTTGAGCGCCTTGGCCGCGCGGTTGTCGAGCAGCCCTTCCCGGCCTGCCTTGTCCCGCAGGTTCGGATTTCGCCGCCGGCTGAGGGCGATGCGGCCGAACATCTGCCGGTGATTCCAGAACTCTCGGCCAGCGTGTCGGGTACGCCGGGATTCGATCTCGAAAAAGTCGTTGTCGGGACGACCGAACGGCAGGACTCGAAGACCGTCGCGGTACATTAGAAACCCCGCGTATCGCTCCGCCAGATCATCATATAGCCTGAACTCGTCGGCAGTCTGCGTCGTGTTCCGTTTCGAGAACTCCATTGAGGCGATGAAAAGGTCAAACGGCCCGACGAAGGTGTCGGCACGATCGGGTATGCCGATGTCGCTGGCCGGCCGAATCTCGACCTCCTCCTCAAGCCACCTGCCGAAAGCCTTCACGCGGCCGCGGAAGACGCCAGCCGCGTCAATTTGGCCTTCGATATGGTGTTCCAACTGCTCGAGCTGGAAGCGCGAAAGCTGTCGATCCGAACCCAGAACCCAGTGTTCTCCCACGAGCGGGATGGTGCGGACGGCGTAGCGGAAGTGCGGATCGACTGCGTTGAGCTCTGGACGCGTCGGATCAACGTAGGGGTCCACGAAACCGGCGAGCGTCTCGTGGAATCGATCAATGGCAGCCACAGCGGACTGGTCTGCGGTCTTCCGATCCAGGCACAGGGCGGTAAGATCATAGCCAACGCCAGCCAGGATTAGGGCCGTGCCCTGGGCGTCGCCGTCCGACCACACGCTCCAGCGCTCCAAATGCCTCTCGTCTAGCCAAAGGTTGCTCAGGCCCGCACGAATGGCCTCCGAGGGTGCCGTGGTCCGCCCGGCCGAACCGGCCTCCCGCTCAGCCTCGTAGAGGGCATCGAATGAAGCCCAGGCGGCCGAGACCCGTGCCGCTCGGACGGGATCCGTTCCGCCCGACAGATTCTCCAGCAGCTGCGACACGAGGGCGGGGAGACTCCGTAGGATCTCGACAGGATCGTCGATCTCGATAACCGGGACGCGGATGTCGGCCAGCGTCAGAAAAGGATTCTCGAACAGGCGCCAATCCACCAGGGCGCCGACACAGGGTTGACCGCGCCGCTTTGACAGCAACAGCAGCACCGGGGCCAGGTTTGCGCAGGACAACCGGCCGATGCCCTTTTGGCCCTGTTTGGGGCGGATCGGCAGGCCGTTGCGATCGCTAGCAGGCGTATCGCCGGAGGTCGCCTTGGATTCGGTGCCGACTACTAGCCAGCGGCGGATGAACTCGTCGCGGTTCATGCCGTGGCCGTCGTCAAGGATCGTCGCCACCCCGCTACCGTCGTCGTGGATGTTCAGCTCGACGTTGCGAGCGTAGGCGTCGAATGCATTCTTCCAGAGCTCCGACACAGCGGTCGGCGCATCAGCGATCTGTTCGCGTCCAAGGTGATCGACCGTTCGGGCGGCGGTCTGGAAGGAAATCTGATTGATCATGAGGCCGATTCATACCGGGATTCAGTCACGGCAAAGCGTATCATCGATGTTCGATCGAACACCTTGATTTTTCACTTCCGGCTACCCGCCCATTCTTTGCCGATGCATCGTTGCCTTGGGAGGCGTCAAATGCAACCGAAGATTTTCTGTCGTTTGCGTCTGCAACTCTCGATCCGAACATCCAGGTCCAGGTGCGCTGGCTAGGCGGTCGGCGATACTCTTGCCCTTCATCTCGGGCTATCCAAGAAACTAACCGCACGCGAATTCGCGACCCATGCGGCCCAGACACGAGCTGCTTATCGTCGTCATGTCCAATGATCTGGAGAAATGGCCCGGTTGATCGCGCCTGCCAGCGCCCTGCGCCCGCCTTAGGTCAACTGCCTCGCAGAATTCTTCGCAGTCTGCGAGCCGTAAGTCCAACGCCGATCTGAAGACCAACTTCGGTGTCGGGGCATTCGGACCTTTGGCGCGGAGAAAAATTTAGGACCGTCTCTGACATCCTGCCGCTAGCATTTAGGGGCCAAGTCGCGCCAATTCGTCTCTCCACTGCGATGTTTCGAGTGGAGTTTTTGTGCGCGGTCCGAACCTGTCGTCTCTTCTACAAGTTGCGAGGCGGACTAGCCGGGCTGGCGCGCCCAACCTCAATCACTGTCCTGGGCGTCGACCAGTTCCTCGGCATGGGCCGCAGCGCCACCAACGTGGTTGGCAACGCCGTAGCCGCCGGCGTCATCGCCAAATGGGAGCAAGCCCCGCACTGACGTGGCCGAACAGTCATCGGCCCTCGGTGCCGACGACGGGGCGACGCTGGCGCCGGAGGCTGCTGTCGCTGCGACCCAGCTGAGCCTTCTCATGTTTGTCCGGCGGGAAAAGCGACTCGGCCGATCTGGGCGCAACCTGGCCAGTGGCTCTCTGATATAGCCGGCGCATACCCTCGACGCCCCGCGCCCCCGGCGGGAGGGTTGCATGACGTCCTGAGGGCGAACTGCTGTGCAGAAAAGATTCCACGATCGGGCTTCCGCTGGCCAACCTGCGGCTTAGCGGTTGCGCCGTCTCAGCAGTCTGGCCGCCTCTTCCTTCCACAGCGCCCGGAAACGCAGCAAGATCGATCCCGGCAGGGTGGCCGCCGCACGGGAACGGCGATGGAGTTCCCTGGCTTCGGCTTCGAAACGGGCGGCCCTGTCGAGATCGGCTTCTGTCATGTGGTTTCTGGCCAGACTTTCTGTACGACCAGCGTCCCGGCAGGGCAGGGCTGGAGGATAAAATCCTCTGGGGCGCTCAGGTTCAGCCAACGGGCACCGGCGCTGGGCGGCAGCAGGACGATTTGGCGGTCATGGTAGGGCGCTACGTCCGGGCCTGGCGCAGTCGTCAACATGGCGAAGGCTCCGTTCTTGATGACACCGGCGATCCAGAACCACGGATGGCCTGCCATGGTGAAGAGCCATTTCGTTTTCTTTCCCTGCACCTTTGGCTCGGTGAACTCGTAAAAACCGTCGGCAGGGATCAGGCAGCGGATCGAGTCGCCGAAAGACCGGCCGTCGGACCGGAAATTGAAGACCGGCTTGCCCGTCGGGCTTTTCCATGCCCAGCGCGTCATAAGCAATTGCGCGCCATCGGGGCCTTGGGTGACTACGGGGGCGGCGTCGCCGATGCTGTAATCCGCTGGCTCCAGGTTGGGCAGACCGCCCGGAAAGACGAGCGTCCGCCCCGCGTCGCGGAACGGCGCAGCGAGTTGATTGGCGGGGATGTGCAGGCGGTAGTTGTTGCACATGGGCGAATCCTCTCACGGCCTCAGTCAGTTGTGGAGTCCGGCGCCCGTGGAGCGCTTTTCGGCCTCGCGATTGCGCGGCCCATCCCTTCGTAGGGGTAGCTCCAGCAGGAGCCTGTGCCGCTAAGATCAGTCCAGCCCGCTTTCACAGTGGCGGCGGCCGCGATCGACAGAAGGGGGCCTCGCCTGACATCGGCCTGCCGACCAGGGCCAGGTCGTGCTCGCGCTGGGGCCCTGAGGACATGGCGCGATGTGCCACCGCCGACCTTGCAGGAGTAGCGGCCATCTAGCCCTGAAGATCAGCCGCGGCGGCACCGATCTCCAGCGAACGGTTGTCGATGTCGGCCGCGGCCAAGCTTTCCGCCAGAGCTGGGCGCGGGACGCAAGAGCGTCGCTGTCATCCTGCGTGATGAGCGTACCGGCCTTGGCGGCTCGTCGTCGTGAACGGCGCGTGACCCGAGGCTCAGCGGTTGATAATCGACCGGATATGGACTATGTCCAGATTTGTTAGGAGATGGTCATGGCGATAGGCATCGTTTCCGGTCGCGATCCGCAAGTGGAACTGCCGCGCATCGATGTGGCGCGCTTCGCTCCGGCGAACCGGCGCCGTCTGAGCGCGCCCGCGCTTCGCACATTCACCGCCATTGCCGATCTCTGGGGCCTGAACGAGGAACAGCGCCGCCTGATCCTCGGTTATCCGTCGCGCTCGACCTATCAGAGCTGGTGCAAACAGGCCCGCGAACATGGCGACATCACGCTCGACGTCGATGTGCTGACGCGCATTTCGGCGCTGCTGGGCATCCATCAGGCCCTGGGCGTCCTGTTCGCCGATGAGCATGACGGCGTCCATTGGCTGCTCCGAACGCACGATGCGGCGGTGTTCGGCGGGCATCCGCCCATCAACTTCGTGACCAACGGGACCCAGGATGGCTTGATGACGGTGCGTCGCTTCCTCGACGCCGCGCGGGGCGGAGCCTACATGGCCCCCAACGCCCTTGATGCGGCGTTTGACGCCTATGACGACAGCGAGATCGTCTTCAGCTGATGGAGAAGCTCGTCGCTGCGCCCCGTCCGGCCCACCGGCTGGTGCCATCGCGCTTTCCGCCGATCGGCCTGTTCGACACCGTGGCGACAGCAGCCGACGCCGCGGCGGTGATGGAGCTGTCGGGCTGGACCAATGACCGCTTGGTCGCTGAACGGATCGACCGCCTGCCGCGCGATCAGTGGGTGTATGGCCGAGCCAACGCCAGCGTCGTAATGGCGTCTTTCCTCCACGTCGCGCCGGGCGGCATGCGATTCAATGGTCCGGACCTCGGCGCCTGGTATGCGGCGGCGTCGATCGTCACTGCAGCCGCCGAGGTCGGCCATCATCTGCGCCGCGAATCCGTGGCGCGATCGGTGAAAGGAATGCGGCGGACCTATCGCAACTATACCGCCGTCTTGATCGGCGACTATCACGACATTCGTGGCCGACAGGCCGCCTTGCCCGACGCCTACGCCTCAAACAGCTATGGGGCCGCGCAGGCGTTCGGCGAAGGCGTGCGGGCGTCCCAGGCGTCTGGGCTTCTTTACGACAGCCTGCGCCATCGCGGCGGATGCAACATCGTCGCCTATCGGCCTGTCGGCGTCACCGAAGTCGTGCAGGCGGAGCATTTCGAGATCAGCGTCGAGGCGGCGTCTCACCGGATCGAGGTTCACAAGCTGAGCGCATAATAACGGCAAGGCCGCCGTTGGTCGGAGCCGCACGCGCTTCGCGCATGGCGTCGCGCCGCGAATGCACGGCGACGGCGACTGAGGGGCTGCTGTTCCGTCAGAACTCAGCCTGACCATTTAGGGCTTGAGGCTCGCACATACGTCTCTCCACCGGTCGCCTGCAGGGCGATGTTTCCAGTGGAGTTTTTGTGCCCAGTCCAAAGTCTGTACCCGCCTCTACGTGCTATATCACTCAATGGAAGTCCCGCGACCCCGGCAGGATGCGGACGTCACGCGGATGCCGGTGCGGCGGGTGTCGCGGCGGTTGCGGGTTGGCGATGACATCGGCGCGGGCGAGCTGGATGTCGGTCTCATGGTCTTCTGACAGGCGGGACAGTTCGGCGCTGCGGTCGATGACGCGGCGGGCGACGACATGGATGACGCCTTCGGGGCTCTTCTCGACCAGGCCTTCGACCTGCATCAGGCGGGCGCTCATGACCTCGCGCCGGTACTGGTCGAGCATCCGCGCCCAGAGGACCACGTTGGTGATGCCGGTCTCGTCCTCCAGGGTGACGAAGACAGCGTTGCCCTTGCCCGGTCGTTGACGCACCAGGACCACGCCCGCGACCCGCACCAGGGAGCCGCCGCGCTTCGCCTCGGTCTGGGCGCAGGTCAGCACGCGGTCAGCGGCGAAGACGGGGCGCAGGATGGCCATGGGGTGGGCCTTCAACGACAGGCGGGCGGTCTGATAGTCGGCGGCGACGTGCTCGCCCAGCGGCATCAGAGGCAGATGGGCGTCGGGCTCCGCGCCCAGTTCGCGGGCGCCGCGTTCGCGCGCCTCGGCGGCGGCGAACAGGGGCAGGGGGTCGTCGTCGGGCAGGCGGCGCACCGCCCACAGGGCCTCGCGCCGATCCTGTCCCAGGGAACGGAAGGCGTCGGCGTCGGCCAGTTTGCGCATGGCGGCGGCGGGCAGTTCGGCGCGCCGAGCCAGGGTTTCGATATCGGCGAAGGGCGCCGCGGCCCGCGCCGCCGACAGGGCCGTGGCCCAATCCTCCCTGAAGCCGTCGATCTGGCGCAGGCCCAGACGCAGGGCGGGCGCGTTCGCCGGCCCCTCCAGGCTGTTGTCCCAGTCGCTGTGCGAGACGTCGATAGGGCGCACCTCGACTCCGCCGACCTCCTGCGCCTCGCGCACGATCTGGGCGGGGGCGTAGAAGCCCATGGGCTGGCTGTTCAACAGGGCGCAGGCGAAGGCCGCCGGGTGGCGATGCTTGATCCAGGAAGAGACATAGACCAGCCGGGCGAAGCTGGCGGCGTGACTTTCGGGAAAGCCGTAGGAGCCGAAACCCTTGATCTGCTCGAAGCAGCGCTGGGCGAAGGCCGGGTCATAGCCGCGCCCGACCATCCGCCCGACCATCCGGGTTTCATAGGTGTGCAGGCTGCCGTCGCCCCGAAAAGTACCCATGGCCTTGCGCAGGCCGTTGGCCTCGCCGTCGCTGAACTCGGCGGCGACGATAGCCAGCTTCATCGCCTGTTCCTGGAACAGGGGCACGCCGAGGGTCTTGTGCAGCACCTGTTCCAGTTCGTCGGGCGGGCCGTGATCTGGGGAGGGCGAGGAATAGACGACCTCCTCCACACCGTTGCGGCGACGCAGATAGGGGTGAACCATGTCGCCCTGGATCGGGCCGGGGCGGACGATGGCGACCTGGATGACGAGGTCGTAGAGGCAACGGGGCCTCAGCCGAGGCAGCATGTTAATCTGGGCCCGGCTCTCGACTTGGAAGACTCCGATGGACTGGCCCCGGCACAGCATGTCGTAAACGGCCGGGTCCTCGCGCGGGAGGGTGTGCAGTTCCCAATCCTCCTTCTCATGCGCGCGGATCAGGTCGAACGCCTTGCGGATGCAGGTCAGCATGCCGAGCGCCAGCACATCGACCTTCATCAGGCGCAGGGCGTCGATGTCGTCCTTGTCCCATTCGATGAAGGTGCGGTCCGCCATGGCGGCGTTGCCGATGGGGACCATCTCGTCCAGCCGGTCCTGGGTCAGGACGAAGCCCCCGACATGCTGGCTGAGGTGGCGGGGGAAGTTCAGCAGGCGGGACGCCATCTCGACCGCGCGGGCGATCATCGGGTTGGCGGCGTCCAGTCCCGCCTGAACGACGTGGCGATCGCCGATCTCGGTCCCCCAACTGCCCCAGTGGCTGGAGGCCAGACGAGCGGTGACGTCTTCGGTCAGACCCAGAACCTTCCCCACCTCGCGGATGGCGCTGCGGGGGCGGAAGTGGATGACGGTGGCGGCGATGCCGGCGCGATGGCGGCCATAGCGTTCGTAGATATGCTGGATGATCTCTTCGCGCCGCTCGTGCTCGAAATCCACGTCGATGTCGGGCGGCTCGTTTCGATCCTCGGACAGGAAGCGTTCGAACAGCAGGTCGGACTCCATCGGGTCCACCGAGGTGATGCCCAGGACATAGCAGACCGCCGAGTTCGCGGCCGAGCCGCGCCCCTGACACAGGATGCGCTTGTTGCGCGCCACGCGGACGATGTCGAAGATAGTGAGGAAATAGGGGGCGATATCCTTGCGGGCGATAAAGGCCAGTTCCTTGTCCAGCAAGGCCTGCACCTTGTCGGGAACGCCGTCGGGGTAACGCATGGCGGCGTGACGCCCTGTAAGTTCTTCCAGCCAGGCCTGCGGCGTCCAATCGGGCGGGACGGGCTCTTCCGGGTATTGATAGCTGAGTTCGGACAGGTCGAAGGTCGCGCGCGACAGGAAGGCGGTCGTCTCGCCTATGGCTTCGGGCGCATCCCGGAACAAACGGGCCATTTCGTCCACGGGCTTCAGCCAGCGTTCGGCGTTGGCCTCCAGCCGGCGGCCGGCGGTTTCGATGGTCACGCCCTCGCGGATACAGGTCAGGACGTCCTGCAGGTCGCGGTCATCGGGGGCGGCGTAGAGGACATCGTTGAGCGCCAGCAGGGGAACCTCCACCCGCTCGGCCATGGCCTTGAGCCGCGCCAGCCGGCGCCGGTCGTCGCCGCGCCTGTGCAGGGCGGCGCCCAGCCAGACTGCGCCCGGCGCCGCTTCTTTCATGCGGGCCAGAATCGCTTCCAGCCCGGTCAGCCGGTCCGGCGGGACAAGTATCAGCAGCAGGCCTTCGGGATCGGCCAGCAGGTCGCGCAGGCCGATCTCGCACTCGCCCTTCTTCGCCCGGCGGTTGCCTAGGGTCAGCAAGCGCGTCAGTCGGCCCCAACCCGCCCGCGTCTCCGGATAGGCGATGACGTCGGGCGTTCCTTCGTTGAAGACCAGCTGCGCCCCGGTCAGCAGGCGGAAGCCCGCCGCACGACGCTTCACCTCTTCGGAGAGGACCGGGTCGTTCAGCGGGTTCTCGATGAAGGCGATCTCGCCGGGACTGCCGCCGTCGCGCACCCTGTCCGGCGGGGCCAGACCCTCGATGCGAATCTCCTTCAGCGCGCTCCAGGCGCGCACCACGCCCGCCACGGTGTTGCGGTCGGCCAGCCCCAGCCCGGCGTGGCCGCGCAGGATCGCCGTCAGCACCAGGTCCTTGGGGTGCGAGGCGCCGCGCAGGAAGGAGAAGTTGCTGGCCGTCGCCAGCTCGGCGTAGGCGCCGCACGGGTCGAGCCTCCTCATGCGAACAGGCCGTGGATGAACCAGCGCGGCTCGAGCGTCTCGCCATAGAGGCCTTGGCGGAACAGCCAGAAGCGACGGCCGTCCCGGTCCTCGACCCGGTAATAGTCGCGGGTGCGCTGGTTCGGGGCGCGCCACCATTCGCCGCTGATCCGCTCGGGCCCTTCGGCGCGCGTCACCTCGTGCAGGACGCGGCGCCAGCGGAACTTCAGCGGATAGCCGTCGGGGACCTCGGCCAGGGTTTCGACCGGCTGGGGCGGGTCGAACATCTGCAGGGGGCGCAGGGGCGGATCGTCGGGATCGAGGTCGGGCCAGGTCTCGTCGCCATGAAGGGCGGCGGCCGGGACCAGTCGCGCCGCACGTTCAGGAATGTGCGAGGCGAAGGGCTCGAAGCGCAGCACGGCCTCCGGCCCCAGACGCGCGGTCAGCCGATCGACCAGACGGCTGAAGGCCTCCTCGCCGGGCATCTCGCGTTCCAGTCCCTGCTGGGTCGGCGCCAAAGCCTGGGTCCAGGGTACGGACATCCGCATCTGGTCGAAGCCGAAGCCGGGGTCCAGCGGGGCGGCCAGGGCCGCCATCCGCTCGCGGAACAACCGCAGGGTCGCGGGGGCGTCGCGGGTCGGGCGGCCGGTGCGAACGACGATGCGGCGCATCTCGCCGTCCACCCGATAGAAGCTGGCCTCGAAGGCGCGACCGCCCCGGCCCGTCTGATCCAGCCGGTCCATGGTCTCGATCAGCAGGTCGGACAGAACCCGCTCCACGTCCTCGGGCGCCGAGATCGGCTCGAAGAAGACGCGGTCGATGATCACGGGGGCGGCCGGACGATGCGGGGTGATGCGCACGTCCTCGTCGCCCAGAACCCGCGCCAGCCGGGTCGGGAAGTCGGCGCCGAAGCGGGCTGCCAGGGGCGCGCGAGGCCGGTCGTCCAGATCGCCCAGCCGCTTCAGGCCCAGACGGCGCAGGGCCTCGTCTTCCTTGTCCGAAAGCTCCAGGGCGGCGACCGGCAGGCGGCGCGCGGCGGCGCGGTCCTGGCCGGGTTCGAACCGGCCGCCGGGGCCGAAGCGGGCTAGGGCGCGCGCGACCTGGGGCGTGCCGGCCAGGGCGCACCGGATTTTGAGTCCGGCGCGTTCCGCCCGCGCTTGGACCGTCCGCATCAGGTCCGCTTCGCCACCGAGCAGGTGGGCGCAGCCGGTCACGTCCAGCATCAGGCCATGCGGCGGGTCCAGCGCGATCATCGGGGTGAAGCGGCCGAAATCCTCCAGCACCCGCCCCAGCAGGGCGTCGTCGAGGTCCGGTCGATGGGCGACGACGCGCAGGGCGGGGGTTCGCGCCCGTGCATCGGCCAGGGCCAGGCCGGGAGTCAGTCCCGCCCGCGCCGCCGCCGGATCGACGGCCGCCAGCCGCAGCGCGCCCTTGACCTTCTCGGCCAGGACGACGGGCGGCGTATCCTCAGGCGGCGCGTCGGCTCGCTGTTCCTGACGCCGCAGCCGGTCGCTGGGCAGCCAGGGGAACCAGACCGCCAGATAGCGGCGCGGGCGGGCGGAAGGTTCGCTGTTCACGATCCCACTCCATGATCCAGGTTCCGGTCGCCCCGCCGCCGCGCCGCCGCAGCAGGGTCGCGGAAAAAGACGGCCGCCCCGGCGCTCCGCCTTCCAGAGGTTCCGAAGCGCAGGACGTCACCGACCAGCGGGTCTCGGCTGCGCTGGGGCAGGGTTCGGCCGCAGCACGGACCAGAAACAGCGTCCCGCCGCCGCTCTCGGCCGCCAGAGCCAGTCGTCGGCTGGCCGTCAGGCTGAAGGCCTTGGCCTCGCCCCAGGCGCTCAACAGCACGGCGCCCACAGCGGGACTGCGCAGGGCTTCTTCGCCGACGGCCAACAGGGTCTGCACGTCGCGCGTCCGCACTAGCAACAGGTCGCGCGGCGACAAGCCCATCTCATGCAGGCCCGGCCCATGCGGCCGTCCCGCCTCCTGGGCCATCATCTCATGCAGTCCCCAGACGATGGGCCGCCCAGCCGCTGCCCGCAGCGCCATTCCCAGACCGAAGGCGTTGACCGTTACGGCGTCGGCAGGGGCGGCAGCGTAGAGGTCGTGGATCACGCCTGTGGCTAAGGGTGCGAAGGCATCGTGGCCCGCATTACGCGCAGCCGCGCTGACCCAACGTCCGCCGGATCTCTCCAAGGCCTCAAGACGGGTCTTCAGCGTGGTCAGCGCGTCAGATCGCGAACATATGTTCTTCATTTGTTCTATATGCGCCCGGCATCCCGGGGGGAGTCAAGCGGGGCTGTCGCCAAGGTCCGCCGTCGCCACGTCCGGACGCATGATCGCATCGACGTTTAGGGTGAAGCCTCTTCTGAAACGTCTCTCAACCGTCGTCCGAAGACGATGTTTCCAGTGGAGTTTTTGTGCTCGATCCAAAGTTTGTAGACGGTTCGTCAGTTGATGCGTCCGTTCAGAGAAAAAGGGGCAGGCCGCCGCTGCCCATCGTCACCCATCCCGTCAGCTTGTGGGAAGTCCATGAAGACCCCAGGGACTTCCATGCCGCCCTGGATCTCCAGATCCGTCGGCACGGCGAGAACTCCCATCGACTGCATCGGGCTATCGTGGCCGCCGGCGGGCTGACGGATCGGACCACGCTCGCCGCCTGGCGGCGCGGCCTGAAGGTCCCACAGACGCCCGCGAGCCTAAAGGTTCTCGACATCATCGAGCATCGCTATCGGCTGGAGACCGGATATCTGCGGTCGCGGCTTCAGCGCCGACGCGCCCTGAGGGGGCTTGTTCCGCCCGAGACGCCCTATTCGGAATCGCGGCGTCTCGCCTGGCATCTGCCGGATGATTTCGATGAGAGGTCAGCCCGGGAACAGGAGGAAATCCTGGACTGGGTACGCGCGACCATTCTGTCGGGCGGCACGGCCTATCATCGCTATCACTCGACCGTGTCGAAACATCGGTTCGCGCTCCGTTTTAACGGAAGCGGCCCGGAAGACTTGGCTGCGCCGACGCATTTGAGGGAAGAGATGGACGCCCTGCTGCGGTTCAAGTCTGCGACCCTCACCGATATCGGTTATCAGCGCTCGGGCGTGTGGGGGCCGGAAACGGCAGCGCAACGCGAGGAGCATCTGGCGCTTCTGTTCGGCGCCCTGGCCGCTCTGCCTGACGATGAAGTCAGTGGCCTGGGCGTGGCCAAGGAGGACCTGACCTTCGGGCTTCTCGTCGTGCCGTCCGTCTGGGACTGGTATGTCCAATGGCGCGAGCGCCGCCGCGGCTTCTTCACCGGTTGGGAAAGCGAGATGCTTCTGCTCGGCGCCGCCTTCTCGCGTAGTGAGACGGGGTGGATCAGGCAGAACCCGTGGTTGGCGGGGCGGCTGCGCCCGGTTCCCGGCATCATTACGCAGGAGGAAATCGACCGTATCAGCGGACATTGGGATGAAGCCTGCGAGCGGGTGCATCGCCACGCCCTGGCCAGAGCCAAGGAGATCGAACGCGTCGCTCGGGTGCATCGGGACCCCTTTGAACCGATCCTGCCCATTCTGGAGGCGACGAGTCCCGTTGGCGAGTACCGCAAGATCACTGAAGAAGTTCTACGCCGGATGCCTGATGAGAGACGCTACCCTCGGGCGGCGGCCGAAGCCGTCCGCTCATTCCTCATGCTGCGACTGGGGTTGCACCTCGGCGTCAGGCAGAAGAATCTCCGGCAACTCCTGCTGCGTCCCCGCGGAAGCCCGGCGACGCCGGAAAGGGAGCTGGAGAGCAGGCGATGCGGCGAGCTGCGCTGGAGCGATAGGGAAGGGGGCTGGGAGGTCTTTATCCCATGCGTCGCCTTTAAGAACTCAGGTTCGGCCTATTTTTCCAAACGTCCGTTCCGGCTTCTCCTTCCGGACCTGGGAGGACTGTACCGTTGGATCGACGCCTATGTGGGCCGCCATCGATCGGCCCTGCTGAATGGGTCCCGCGATCCCGGCACCTTCTTCGTGAAGACCGTCAAGGTCTCCAGCCGCAACGCCGCCTATAATCAGAACACCTTCTACGATGCCTGGCGACAGGTGATTCAGCGCTACGGGATCTACAACCCGTACACGCAGAAGGGCGCCATTCGAGGCTTGCTTCCTCATGGACCGCACAATGTGAGGGACGTCTTGGCCACACATGTGCTGAAGCAGACCGGCTCCTACGAACAGGCCAGCTACGCCATTCAGGATACGCCGGCCACGGTCGCTGCCCACTACGGGCGCTTTCTCCCGCAGGATAAGGCGGCGTTGGCGGCCCAGGTCTTGAACCGCGTCTGGGACGAGGCCGCATGACGCCGTAAGGGCGTTTCCGGCGGAATGCGTTCATATGAACAGACAGAAATGTTCCTATTTTGTTCTCAAACTGCTAGGCGTGGTCCATGGACGTAGCTGCGCCCCGCAAGATCATCCATGTGGACATGGACGCCTTTTTCGCCTCGGTGGAGCAGAGGGACGACCCCGCGCTGCGTGGTCGGCCCGTCGCCGTCGGCCATGCCGCCTCGCGCGGCGTGGTCGCCGCCGCCAGCTATGAGGCACGTCGTTTCGGGGTACGCTCGGCCATGCCTTCGAGCACGGCCTTGCGCAAATGCCCCGAGCTGATCTTCACGCCGCCGCGCTTCGAGGTTTATCGGGCCGTTTCCGCGCAGATCCACGTCATCTTCGCCGACTATACGCACCTGATGGAACCGCTCTCCCTGGATGAAGCCTATCTCGACGTCACGGCCAACATCCGGGGACTGCCGACAGCGTCCGCGACGGCCGAGGAGATCCGGTCAAGAATTCTCCGGGAGACCGGCCTGACGGCGTCTGCCGGCGTGTCCTACAACAAGTTTCTGGCCAAGCTGGCTTCGGACCAGCGCAAACCCAACGGCCAGTTCGTGGTTGCGCCGGGGCGGGGAGAAGCCTTCGTGGAGGCTCTGCCGGTCAAACGCTTTCATGGCGTCGGGCCGGTTACGGCGGCAAAAATGAACAGGCTAGGCATAGAGACCGGCGCGGACCTCAAGCGTCAGTCCCTGGCCTTCCTTCAGCATCATTTCGGCAAGTCGGGCGCCTGGTATTATGGCGTAGCGCGGGGAGAGGATCATCGTCCCGTCAATCCGAACCGCGAACGCAAGTCCAGCGGGTCGGAAACAACCTTCGCCGGCGACCTGGTCGATCCCGCGGCGATCGAGGCCGGGCTGGACGAGATGGCGGACGATGTCTGGGCCTGGTGCGAAAAGGCCGGGTCGCTCGGCCGGACCGTCACGGTGAAGGTCAAATGGGCGGACTTCCAGCAATCGACCCGGAGCCGGTCCTTCAAGGAGCCGGTCACCTCGAAAGCGCGGTTGCGTGAGATCGCGCGCCTTCTGGTGCGATCCCTCTATCCGCCGACAAGAGGCGTGCGGCTTGTCGGCGTGACCTTGTCCAATCTGGAGAAGGCCTCGCCTAAGGCGGCTCCGGGCGAGCTGGCGTTGTGACGGCGATGTTCCAGGCCGACCTGTTCGGTCAAGCCCCCGGGCCCGTCGTTCCGTTCGGCTTCGACTACTGGCCGGATACCCTGTCGGCACCTGAGCAGGCGGCGGTGGTAGAGCAACTGCAGCGGCTGAACTTCAGGCCCTATGAGCACATGGGCTACCAGGGCTTCCGGCGGATCGCCGCCTTCGGGCGCCGCTATAATCCGGAGCGGCGCGAGCTGGAGACGACCGAGCCCTGGCCGGACTTCCTGCAGCATCTGTTACGACGTCTGGCCGGACGGCTGGGTCTTGATGACGGGCCTTTCGTCCAAGCCCTCGTCAACGAATATGCGCCTGGTGCGGGGATCGGCTGGCATCGCGACCGGCCGGTCTATGGGGAGATCATCGGCGTCTCCTTTATCGCGCCCTGCGTCATGCGCTTTCGCCGCAAGGGGACGGCCCAGTGGCGTCGCGCCGGCGCGACGCTGGATCCGGGCTCGGTCTATCGGCTTTCCGGCGAGGCGCGGCGGGATTGGCAGCATTCGATCTCGCCGATGACAGCCCTGCGCTACTCCATTACTTTCAGAACGCTATCCTGAAAAGCGAACCTAATTTGTGAGGATTTCGGCGGCTTCGGGATAGCGCTGGGCCAGGCGTGACTTCCAGTCACCCGACTGTGGCCGGGGCTGCCGGGCTTCACGGGGACGCGCCAGGACGAGCGCGGCCGCCTCCCTGTGGGCGGGCCAGTCCATCAGCAACCGCATGGCCGCCTCGAAGTCCGGATGGGTCGAGGCGTGTGCGAACGCCAGGTCCAGGGCCTCGACATCATCGAAGTCGGGCAGTCGTGAGAGGTAATCCCGAAGAACGGGCGCCGACAGGTCGCGCTCGAACAGGCTCCAGCGCAGATCCTGGGCCTCTTGGCGGTGTCCTTCGGCGTCGAGCACGTCGATGCAGGCGGCTTCCCAGGCAGGGGTCAGGCGCGGGGCGCCGTCCGTCGGGTTGTGGCCGAAGGTCCAGCGACGATTGAGCGGCGAAAGGTTTAGGGCGCCTTCAAGGGCGGCGCGGGCTTCCGCAACGCGTCCCGCGGCGAGGAGACGGCGGGCGATATCGGCGGCGATGTCTGGCGAGCCGGCCTGCTCGGGCGTGACGAGGGAAAGCCAGAGGTCGAGATCCCCGGCCCGGTCCGCCAGGCGACGCAGGAGGTTGCGGCCCGCCGGGGTCTTCCTGGCTGAAGGGTCCAGGTTGTCCAGCAGCCGTCGCGCCGTGAGCGGGCCGAGGGCCTCGCCGGCGGCGAAGACCCAGCGCGCGTAATCCTGCGGACGGCGGCGCAGAGCATCGATCAGGTCGCGCAACGCCTGATCGTCGACGGTCTCGGCGAGAGCGAAGAGGTCCGGCGCGGCGGCCTCGAAGGCGGCGGGCAGTTCCCCCTTGGTGTCCTTCACGCGGGCGGCCAGGCCAGGATAGAGGTCGAACCAGCGAATGAGAACGGCGAGCGCCTCGCCGGGAGCCTCGGGCGCCAGGCGCTCCACGATCATGTCGCGGTGCGTGTTCAGGTCGTCGATCAGTTCGCCGCGCTTGCGCCAGGATACACGTGTGCGGGCGACGAAGACGGCGGTGATGCGCTTGTCGATCTCAAGGGCGAGGAGGTCGGGACCGGCCTCGGCCGCCAGTTCTAGACGAAGACGGCGCTTGAGATTGGCGTTCCCGGCGCCGGCCTCGATCAGCAGGTCCGCCAGGCGGGGCGCCCCGAGATGGACGAGGTTGGCTGCGGAAAGCCTGGTCGAGATCCTGGGTTGTCGCGCCATGACGTCCTTTGGGAGGAGCGGGGTCGTCCAAGGGGCAGCTATAGCACGGGCGCCAAGGACGATTCGTCGTCCCCCTTGCTATCCAGGAGTCTCTCAGTGTCGGGCGGGAGGCGCGCCTTCTCCACGCGGAGCTGCGGGGTGAGGACCCAGGTGGGATTCGCTGGTCGATCGATGGAGGCCGCGATCAGCCCACGCGGCAAGGTCTTCCATATCATAGACGACCCTGCCGCCAAGCTTCCGATAGACGGGGCCTGTGCCGTAGGTGCGATGCTTTTCGAGCGTGCGGCCGGATAGTCCGAGATAACGCCCCGCCTCAGGCGTGCGCAGAAACCGCTTCACCGGAAACTGTCCCATGATGCCTCCCTGAAAAGAGATCGATCATGCCTTGGAAGCGCCGGAGATCAGCCCCGCTACTTCATCACCGTAGCGACGCGGTTGGGCTTCGCGCTCAAGACAATGTGAAGCGAACGGGAACCTGGAACGATTTCGTCCAAAAGTACCGTTCTAAACGCCGTTCTAAACGGCCAAGCTAGAACGGAGCGCTCCGGTCTCGTCGTCAGATTGTTTAGGGATTTCAATCCCCCGAGTGGCTCCGCGGGTAGGATTCGAACCTACGACCAGCCGATTAACAGTCGGCTGCTCTACCACTGAGCTACCGCGGAACATCCCCTCGGGGGAGGCCGCCGTATAGCAGCGCCTTTTTGATTCATGCAACGGATAAAGTGCAGAAAACGCCGAAATTTATTCAACGGTCTGGGCTAAGAGGTTCGGCATGAATCTGATCCGTGTTCTCGATGCCGTCGATCCTCGCATTTGCGCCTTTCGCGACGTGAAGGAGCGCGACCTGACTGGTCGTCAGGGTCTGTTTGTAGCCGAGGGCGAGGTGGTGTTGCGGGTGCTGGTCTCGGCGGCGTCGCGTTGTGAACCGGTCGCGGTGTTGATCGCGGAGAAACGGCTGGAGGCGCTGCGCGACATCCTGGAATGTCTGCCGGAGGATGTGCCGGTCTATACTGCACCGCAGGACGTTCTGGACGGGATCGCGGGTTTCCATCTGCACCGGGGTATTCTGGCGCTGGGCCGCAAGCCTGGGGCGCCGGCTCTGGAGGACTTCCTGGAGGGGATGCCTGATCGGGCCGTGCTGGTCGGCGCCTGCGGCATCGGCAATCATGACAATATGGGCGGCCTGTTCCGCAATGCGGCGGCGTTCGGGGCGGCGGGGCTGCTGCTCGACACGACCTGCTGTGATCCCTTCTATCGCAAGGCGATCCGGGTCTCGGTGGGGGCGGCGCTGCGGACCCCCTTTGTCGAGGGCGTGACGGCGGCGGCCATGGTCGAGGCGCTGCAGGCGCGCGATTTCGAGGTTCTGGCCCTGACACCGTCGGCGGCCGAGACCCTGGCGCAGCTCAAACCGGCGCCGCGCACGGCGATTCTGCTGGGATCCGAGGGGCCGGGGCTGCCGGCCGAGGTCATCGCGCGCTGTAGACCTCTGGCGATTCGCATGTCGGGCGGGTTTGATTCCCTGAATGTGGCGACAACCAGCGCAGTGGCGCTGCACCATCTGACAAGGGCCGCAGAGACGCCTTGGGGGGCCTAGAAGCGCCCCCGGAGCGGGAAGTACGGAGATTGTAGGGTTAGCTCGCGATGGAGGCCTGACCGGGAATCGAACCCGGGTGCAAGGATTTGCAGTCCTCTGCGTCACCACTCCGCCATCAGGCCATCTGGGTCTCGAAACCGAGCCCCGAACCATCGCGAGGGGCGTCAGCTATCAGATCGGATTGTCGGCTGCAACGCACGGACCTATAAGCGCCGCAGATTTATTCGCTTACGCCGACCTGAAGGACTTCGGAACCATGGATTTCGCCGCTGCACGCAAGGTCATGCTGGACTCGCAAGTCCGGGTGAACGACGTCACGGATCGCGACCTGCAGGCGGCTTTCGGCGCTGTGGAACGCGAGCGCTTCTGCGCGGCAGACCGCGCCTTCTCCGCCTACGCCGACATCGAACCGGAAGTCGCGGGCGAGCGTCGCCTGATGTTGCCGCGCGATCTGGGCAAGCTGATGCAGGCGCTGGATGCCCGCGCCGGTGAAAAGGCCCTGGTCCTGGCCGGTCCCTACGCCGCAGCCGTTCTGGCGCGCATGGGCCTGACGGTGACGGCGCAGGATTCGGACGCCGCAGTGTTCGACATCACGGGCGCAGCCCTGGCCGACGAAGGCGTTTCAACCGTGGTGGCGCCGCTGAGCCAGCCGCAGGGCGAGGGCTATGATCTGATCGTCAGCGAGGCGGCCGTGCCGGTGCGTCCCGAATCGTGGATCGCCGCCCTGCGCCCCGGCGGTCGTCTGGCCGTGGTCGAGCGCGCCGGTCCGGTGGGCAAGGCGGTTCTCTATGTTCGTGGTCGTGACGGCGTCTCGCGTCGCGAACTGTTTGATTGCGCGCCTCCGGTTCTGGCTGAGCTGATTCCCGAGCCTGCCTTCGCCCTTTGAGGCCTTGGGCAAGCGACGGACCCGATTGTCGTTAGCGTGAAAAAAACTTAACTGGCGTAAGGTGAGGCTTGCCTCCAACTACGCCGTTGAAGGCACTTCAGGCGCGCCATCGGGGGCGTCAGGCAGGAACAGGTTCATGTTGAAACGCTCGCGCGCGCTCGCTTCGGTCGCTCTGATTGCTCTGGCTATGGGGGCGGGGGCCGCTCCTGCCGGTGCAGAGACCCTGCAGGAAGCCATCGGGCTCGCCTATCGGACCAATCCGACCCTTCTGGCCCAACGCGCCAACCAGCGCGCTCTGGACGAGACGATCGTCCAGGCGCGTTCGGGCTTGCGTCCGACTGTGAGCGCATCGGCCGGCGTGGATTACAGCCGCGTGGACACCGACGCTCTGGGTGTGGTCGAGAGCGATGGCGCCACCGCCAGCATCAGCCTGTCGCAGAACATCTGGACGGCCGGCCGCACCGCGCGCGGCATCGACGCCGCCGAGGCCAATGTCCGCGCCGGTCGCGAAAATCTGCGTGAAGTCGAGCAGCAGGTGATGACTTCGGTCATCCAGGCCTATGCTGACGTGGTGCGGGACATGGAGATCCTGCGCATCCGTCAGGAGAACATCACCGTCCTGCGTCGCCAGCTGGACGAATCCAACGCCCGCTTCGAAGTGGGCGAGATCACCCGCACCGACGTAGCCCAGTCGGAAGCTCGTCTGGCCCAGTCGGACGCTGATCTGGCCAATGCCCAGGCCCAGTTGTCGGTGTCGCGCGCCGCCTATGCCGCCGTCGTCGGCCAGGCGCCTGCCGATATGGCGGCCTTGCCGGTGCTGCCGGGCCTGCCGACTGATTTTGACGCCGCTCTTGATGTCGCTCTGGTCGAGAATCCGGGGGTTCAGGCCGCGATCTATGCTCTGCAGGCCGCCGAAGCCAATGTGGCGGCGGCGCGCGCCGAGTATCGGCCGTCGGCGCGGCTGTCTGCCTCATACGGCGGTACGGCGAACGACCTGTCAGGCTTTGATCTGACGGACCGCACGGCCTTCACCGCCGGCGCCACCGTTTCCGTGCCGCTGTTCACCGGCGGCCTGAATCGTTCGCGTGTCGCCCAGGCGCTGGAGCGCGCCAACGCCGCCCAGATCGGTGTCGAGGGCGAGCGTCGCACGGTGCTTCAGAGCGTCAGCTCGGCCTATGCCCAGACCGTCGCCGCGAAGTCGACCCTGCAGGCTGGTCAGGAAGCTGTGCGCGCGGCCTCGGTCGCCGCGGAGGGCGTGCGTCAGGAGGCCCAGGTCGGCCTGCGCACCACCCTGGACGTGCTGAACCAGGAACTGGAACTGCGCTCGGCCCAGGTCACCCTGGCCAGCGCCCATCGCAATCAATACGTGGCCCAGGCCCAGCTTCTGGCGGCCATGGGTCGTCTGGGCGGACCGAATCTGGATCCGTCGATCGACGCCTATGACGCTGAGGCCAACTATAATGCGGTGCGTAGCCGCGGCGGTCTGCCGTGGGACGGCGCCGTCGAGGCCCTGGATCGCGTCGCTTCGCCGAGCATTGTTCCGGCGGCCGACGTTGAGGACGCGCCCATCGACACCCAGCTGAAGAACGAAATCGTCCGCACTGCGCCGGGCAATTGAGCCGGGATTAGCCTGACAGGCGAAAAACGTCCGTTGATTCCGACGGGCGTTGGTGCGACGACAGAGACAAGGGGAGGGCGAGTCTGTTTGTCCGGCCCTGATCGTCGCGCGCCGCCCGGCGCCTGTCGGCGGTCCCTACAGGTTCAGCCCTCAAGGTTCTGCCATGACCGACCAGACCGCCCAGGAACCGACGATGGAAGAGATTCTGGCGTCGATTCGCCGGATCATCTCTGAAGATGACGCGCCGGCCGAAACCGCCGCCGCTGCGCCGGAGCCGGTTGTCGAAGCCGCGCCGGAGCCCGAGCCTGTATTCGAAGCTGCGGAACCCGCGCCGGTCGAGGATGAGGTTCTGGAACTGACCGAGCCCTATGAAGCGCCGGCCGCTGAGTCGATCGGCGATTTGGACGTCGCCGACGTGGCGCCTTTCCCCGCGGCCGAGCCCGCGCCGGAGCCGGTCGCTGCGGCGGTCTATGATTCCCTGGTCGGCGAAAGCGCGGCAGCCAGCGCCGCCTCGGCCTTCGCCGGTCTGGCCGCCACCTTCCAGAAGCCGGAAACGCCGATCGCCGCGCCTCAGGATATGCCCTTTGTCAGCGGCAATACGGTCGAGGCCATGGTCCAGGCCATGCTGCGTCCGATGCTGAAGGACTGGCTGGACGCCAACCTGCCAGGCATCGTCGAGGCCCAGGTACGCAAGGAAGTAGAACGCATCGCCCGCAACGCCGGCTAGCCCTTCGCTTCACCAGACACTAAGTCACTGAGGGCGGCTCCGGCGGGGTCGCCCTTTCGCTTTTTCAGAAACCCACCCCTCGTGCAGCGACGCACCGCGTGCGGAGCGGTCGGGACCTAAAGAGAATAAAATGCTCGAGAAGACTTTCGAACCCCAGGCCGCCGAACCGCGCCTCTACGCCCAGTGGGAAGAGAGCGGCCTGTTCGCGCCGCGCGCTGCCAAGCCCACCGATGGGGCAGCGGACGCCTATTCGATCGTCATTCCGCCGCCGAACGTGACGGGCTCGCTGCATATCGGCCACGCGCTGAACAATACGCTGCAGGACATTCTGGCCCGCTATCACCGGATGAAGGGCAAGGCCGTGCTGTGGTTGCCCGGCACCGACCACGCCGGCATCGCCACCCAGATGGTGGTCGAGCGCCAGCTGGCCGCCGCCGGCAACATCGGCCGCCGCGACATGGGCCGCGACGCCTTCATCGAGAAGGTCTGGGAATGGAAGGCGGAATCGGGCGGCACCATCGTTCGCCAGCTGCGCCGCCTGGGTTCGTCCTGCGACTGGTCGCGCGAACGCTTCACTCTGGACGAGGGGCTGAACGCCGCCGTTCGCAAGGTCTTCGTCAAGCTGCATCAGGACGGCCTGATCTATCGCGACAAGCGTCTGGTGAACTGGGACCCGCATTTCCAAACCGCCATTTCCGATCTGGAAGTCGAACAGCGCGAGCAGGACGGCCACTACTGGCACTTCGCCTATCCGCTGGCCGACGGCGTCACCTATGAGCATCCGGTCGCCTTCGACGAGGACGGCAAGGCGACCGAGTTCGAGACGCGCGGCTTCATCGTCGTGGCCACGACGCGCCCTGAAACCATGCTGGGCGATACCGGCGTGGCGGTGCACCCCGAGGATGAGCGTTACAAGGGCCTAGTCGGCAAGGAAGTGATCCTGCCCATCACCGGGCGTCGCATCCCCATCGTTGCCGACGACTACGCCGATCCGACCAAGGGTTCGGGCGCGGTGAAGATCACCCCGGCGCATGACTTCAATGACTTCGGCGTGGGCAAGCGCGCCGGTCTGGCCGCGCTGAACGTGATGGACGCCTTTGCGCGCATTACCAATGAGGACGTGCCGGAAATCCCCGCCGAACTGGTCGGTCTGGACCGCTTCGCCGCGCGCAAGGCCATCGTCGCCCGCGCCGAGGAAGAGAACTGGCTGCGTGAGATCGAGAAGACCAAGCACGTCGTCCCGCATGGCGACCGCTCGGGCGTGGTCATCGAGCCGTGGCTGACGGACCAGTGGTACGTTGACGCCCACACCCTGGCACAACCGGCGCTGAAGGCGGTCGAGGACGGTGCGACTGTCTTCGAGCCTAAGTCGTACGAGAAGATCTACTTCGAATGGCTGCGCAACATCGAGCCCTGGTGCATCAGCCGCCAGCTCTGGTGGGGCCATCGCATTCCGGCCTGGTACGGCCCGAACGGCGAGATCTATGTCGCCGAGACGGAAGAAGACGCCCGTGAACAGGCGCTGGCCGACTATGATTCCGAGGTCGTGCTGACGCAGGACGAGGACGTTCTGGACACCTGGTTCAGCTCGGCCCTGTGGCCCTTCTCGACCATGGGCTGGCCCGAGAAGACCGAGGATCTGCAGCGCTTCTATCCGACCAGCGATCTGGTGACGGCGGCGGACATCATCTTCTTCTGGGTCGCCCGGATGATGATGATGGGCCAGCACTTCATGGGCGAGGTCCCGTTCAGGCGCGTCATCATCAATGGTCTGGTCCGCGACGAGAAGGGCCAGAAGATGTCGAAGTCCAAGGGCAACGTCATCGACCCCCTGGGCATCATCGACGAGCTGGGCGCCGATCCGCTGCGCTTCACCATGGCCATTCTGTCGGGCACGCGCGACATCAAGTTGTCGAAGCAGCGCATTGAAGGCTATCGCAATTTTGGCACCAAGCTGTGGAACGCCGCGCGCTTCAGCCAGATGAACGAGGCCAAGCGCGTCGAGGGCTTTGATCCTGCAGGCGTGCAGCAGACCATCAACCGCTGGATCCGCGGCGAGCTGACCAAGGCCGAGCGCCAGGTCTCGGACGCCATCGAGGGCGGTCGCTTCGATGACGCGGCGGGGGCCCTGTACCGCTTCGTCTGGAACGTCTTCTGCGACTGGTATCTGGAACTGGCCAAGCCGGTGTTCAACGGCGCCGATGAGGCCGCCAAGGCCGAGACGCGGGCCATGACGGCCTGGACCATCGACCAGACGCTGAAGCTGCTGCACCCGGTCATGCCCTACATCACCGAAGAGCTGTGGGCCGAGCTGGGCAAGGAAGGCCCGGCACGTGAAAGCCTGCTGATCGGCGCCGAATGGCCGGTCCTGCCGGACGCCTTCATCGACGCCTCGGCCGAGGCCGAGATCGGCTGGCTGGTCGATCTGGTCGGTGAAATCCGGGCCCTGCGAGCCGAGATGAACGTCCCGCCGTCGGCCAAGCCGCCGCTGGCCTTCGTGGCGCCCGACGCCGTGACCGCCGAGCGCATCGCGCGTCATCGCGATCTGCTGTTGACCCTGGGTCGTGTGTCAGAGATCGCAGTGGCCGAGGCCGCGCCCGCCGGGGCCGTGACCTTCGTCTCGGGCGGGACCACGGCGGCTCTGTCGTTGGCTGGAATTATCGACCTGACCGCCGAGCGCGCGCGTCTGGAGAAGGAGATCGCGGTCTTCGAGAGCGACATCGGCCACGTGAACAAGAAGCTGGGCAACCCCAACTTCGTGTCGCGCGCCGCGCCTGAAGTGGTGGACGAGCAGCGCGCCAAGCTGGCCGAGGCCGAAGAGGGCAAGGTCAAGCTGCAGGCCGCCCTGGCCCGTCTGGACGCGATGGCCGGGGCGTGAGGACGGTCCGTCTGGACCAACTGCTGGTCACGCGCGGCCTGGCCGAAAGCCGGGCCAAGGCCAAGGCCGCTGTCGAGGCGGGCGGCGTCACCGTGGACGGCGCGCCCGCCAAGGCCGCGTCGCAGACGGTCAATGAGGACGCCGAGATCGGCTACGCCGCCGCCCACCGCTGGGTCGGGCGGGGCGCGCTGAAGCTGGAACGGGCGCTGGACCTGTGGCCGGTGACGGTCGATGGGCGAACGGTGCTGGACGTGGGGGCATCCACGGGCGGCTTCACCGAGGTCTGTCTGGATCGCGGCGCGGCGCGGGTCTTCGCCGTGGATGTCGGCTTCGGCCAGATGCACCCCAAGGTCGCGGCCGAACCGCGCGTGGTCAATCTGGAGCGGACGGATGCGCGCGAGCTGACGCCCGAGATCATCCCCGAGGCGCCGTCGCTGGTCGTTTGCGACGCCAGCTTCATCGGTCTGTCGAAAGTGCTGCCCGCCGCGCTTGAACTGGCGGCGCCGGACGCGGATCTGATCACCCTGGTCAAGCCGCAGTTCGAGGGGGCTGGCCCCAAGGACGCCGGCAAGAAGGGCGTGGTCAAGGATCCCGAAGCCCATGCGGCGGCGGTCGAGGGCGTCCGGGTCTGGCTGGAAAGCGTCGGCTGGTCCGTGCAAGAAACGGCGGAAAGCCCGATCGCCGGCGGGGACGGCAACGTCGAGTTCCTGATGTGGGCTCGTCGGGCCTAGCGCCAAAATATAGAGGGCCGCCGGATAACCGGCGGCCCTCTTCACGTCGTGGATCGACAGGGGGGCTGAAACTTAATCCACGACGCGATAGCGGCCGTTCTGGTCGGGGCAGGTGCGCACGTAACGCGTCTCGCTGCGACCATCGGGAAGACGGATACGGCTTTCGGCCAGACGGCAGTCGTCCTGACTGCGGTAGCCATAGCCTTGCGACTGGGGGCTGAAGCCGGGGTCGACGGGCTGGGCGTAGCCACGATCATAACCGTCGTTGTACTCGCGATAGTCGCGGCCATAGCCGTCGTCGTAGCGACGATCGTAACCGGAGTTATCGTAACCATAGGCTGGCGGGACATAGGTTCCGCCATAGGACTGGTTGTAGCCATAGCTGGAGTTCGAGCGGTAACGGCTGTCGCAGTTGGCGGAGCTGTTGCCCACGCCGGCGCCGATGGCCGCGCCGAGCACCCCGCCCAGGACGCTGCCTTCGGTGCGGCGGCCGCGCGCCGCCAACTGCGATCCGGCCACGGCGCCGATGGTGGCGCCGAGCACGCCGCCGGTCGTGGCCCGGCTCCGCTGGTCGCCGACGCAGGGGTCGTTGTAGCGACCCTGCGAACCGTAGTTGTTGTAGGCGGGCGGATAGCCGTAGCCATAGGTCTGGGCGCTGACGACGCCCGGAACCATGAGCGAACCGGCCACGGCGAGGGCGGCGACAGCGGCGGCGGAGGCCTTCTTGGACAGATGAGCGATCATCGTTCGTGTTCCTGTGACAGATCCCGAAGCTGAACGGCTTCGCTGCGCTGTCTGTTGCATCCAGAAATAGGGGGGCGAAGCTGAACGGCTTTTGATCGACCCGTTCATCTTCGTTCAGGTTTCAGATTTCGCTCGGGACCGGGTAGAAGCCGCGCCATGACGCAAACGCTGACCATCGCCCGCATGGGCCACCAGGGCGACGGGATCGCCGAAACGCCCAAGGGCTTCGTCTTCGTGCCGGGCGCTCTGCCAGGCGAGGTGATCTCCGGCGAGGTGAAGGACGGGCGAGTCGAGGCGTTCGACCTGATCGAAGCCAGCCCGGATCGTCGTCCGATCCATTCCGAGACCTATGCCGAATGCGGTGTCGCACCGCTGCAGCACTGGGCGGACGAACCCTATCTGGCGTGGAAGCGCGAGGTGGTGATCCAGACCCTGGCGCGCGAAGGCATCGAGACCGAGGTCGAGGCGACGGTCGCCGTGCCGCAGGCCAGCCGCCGTCGTCTGGCGCTGCATGCACGCAGCGGGCCCGACGGTCGCGTCCTGTTGGGGTTCAAGGCGCGGCGGTCGTGGCGGCTGGTCGAGCTGACTGACTGCCCGGTGTCCGATCCAGCGCTGACGGCGGCCCTGCCGCTGCTGGCCAAGGTGGCGGCGCCCTTGCTGGGGCATCCGAAGTCGGCGCCGACCCTGCATGTCACCCTGACCGACACCGGGCTGGACGTCGACGTGACCGGGGTCGAGAAGAAGTCGGGCGGCCTGACGGCGGACGTGACGGCGCGCGCCATCGCGGCGGCGGCCGAGGCGGACCTGGCGCGGCTTAGTCTGGACGGCGACACCCTGGTGATGGCGCGCCAGCCGCGCATCACCTTTGGCCGGGCCAGCGTGCCCTTGCCGCCGGCCTCCTTCCTGCAGGCCGCGCCGGCGGCCGAGGCGGCCATGGTCAGTCGGGCGGTGGAAGCGGTGAGGGGGGCCAAGAAGGTCGCGGACCTGTTCTGCGGCGCAGGAACCTTCACCTTCCCCCTGGCCGAGGTAGCCAGCGTCGTGGCGGCGGATTCGTCGGCGGCCGCGATCGCGGCGCTGAAGGCCGGCGCGGCCAAGGTGCAAGGCTTGAAGACCATCGAGGCCCAGGCGCGGGACCTGTTCCGGCGCCCCCTGTCGCCCTATGATCTGAAGGGCTGTGAGGCCATTGTGCTGGATCCCCCCCGTGCGGGAGCTCTGGAGCAAACGCCGCAGCTTCCGGGGACCAAGGCGTCCGTGGTGGTTGGCGTGTCGTGCAATCCCCAGACTTTCGCGCGTGACGCCCGCGTCCTGATCGACGCCGGTTTCCGGCTGGAGAAGGTCACGCCCATCGACCAGTTCCTGTGGTCCACCCACGTCGAACTGGTCGGCGTCTTCCGCCGTTAGAATTCGGAGCCTCCATGTCCTTCATCGCGCCTCAGGCCAGCCCGATCGACGCCGCCGAGCGTCGGCAGCGAATTGAAAACCTGGCGGGACGACTGCAGACCCAGGGCGTGGCGGCGCTTCTGCTCGGCTCCACGACGTCGTTGCGCTACTTCACAGGGCTGGACTGGCATGCGTCCGAGCGTCTGACCGGCGCCCTGATCCACGCAGACGGACGCGTGGACTATGTCTGTCCGCGGTTCGAGCTGGACAAGGTCGGAGGGCTGACTTCGATGGCCGGCGCCGTGTCCGGCGACATCCTGACCTGGGAGGAGGAAGAGAGCCCCTACGCCTTGGCGGCGGATCGACTGCCGCACGGCGGAAGGCTGGCGGTGGATGAATTGGTCGCGACCTTCACCTGGTTGGGTCTGGCGCGAACGCTGGGGCAGGATCGCCTGGTGGACGGCGGACCGCTGACCGTCGGTCTGCGCAGCATCAAGTCGCCTGCGGAGATCGCCCTGCTGCGGCGCGCCAAGGCCATCACCCTGGAAGTTCAGCGCCGGACGCGCGACTGGCTTCAGCCTGGTGTCCTGACCTCCGAGGTCAAGCGGTTCATCGACGCCGAACATCGCAAGCTCGGCGGCGAAGGCGGCTCCTGGTTCTGTCTGGTGTCCTTCGGGGACGACACCTGCCTGCCGCATGGCGGTGAAGGCGATCGAGCGCTGAAGGCCGACGACGTAGTGCTGATCGATACCGGAACCCTAGTCGACGGCTATCACTCGGACATCACGCGGACCTATGTGTTTGGTGAACCGACAGCCGAGTTCCGTCGCGTCTGGGATCACGAAAAGCAGGCGCAGGCCCTGGCCTTCGAGACCGCGCAACTGGGCGCGACCTGCGAGAGCGTGGACGCCGCCGCGCGGGACTATCTGACGGCGCAGGGCTATGGACCTGACTATCGCCTGCCCGGGCTGCCGCATCGCACTGGTCATGGCATTGGTCTGGATATCCATGAAGCGCCCAATCTGGTGCGCGGCGACCGCACGGTCCTGCAGGCCGGGATGTGCTTCTCGAACGAGCCCATGCTGGTGATCCCGGGCAAGTTCGGCGTCCGGCTGGAGGATCATTTCTACACGACGGAGGAGGGGCCGGTCTGGTTCACACGGCCGTCGCACAGCCTGGATGATCCGTTCGGCGTCTAACCGAACAACTCCAGCTGCGGCCGCATGTCGGCGGGAACACGGAACTGGGTGACATCCAGCGGCACGCGCGGCGCATCCAGCCCATAGCGTTTGATCGCCGCCTTGAAACGCGCAGCGATCAGTTCGGCGACGGGCCCGGTGCCCTTCATGCGCTGGGCCCAGTCGGGGTCATAGTCCTTGCCGCCACGCGTCTGGCGGATCAGGGACATGACACGGGCGGCGCGTTCCGGCCGGGCGTCGGCCAGCCATTCACGGAACAGGTCCTTGATTTCTAGCGGCAGGCGCAGGGTCACATACATGGCCGAGGTGGCGCCCGCCTTCTGGGCCGCTTCGAGGATGGCTTCCATCTCGTGGTCGTTGAGGCCGGGGATGACGGGGGCGAAGCCGACGCCGACGGGCACGCCGGTGTCGGCCAGGCGACTGATGGCCTCCAGCCGCTTGGCGGGCGTCGAGGCGCGCGGCTCCATCGCCCGGGCCAGACCACGGTCGAGCGTCGTGATGGAGACGAAGGCCGAGGCCAGCCCGTCGCGCCCCATGGGACCCAGAATGTCGGCGTCGCGGGCGATCAGCACCGACTTGGTGATGATGCTGAACGGCTGACGGAACCGCTGCATGACCTGCAGAATCGAGCGCGTGGACCGGGTCTCGCGCTCGACCGGCTGATAGGGGTCGGTATTGCCGCCTATGTGGATACGTTTGCAGACGTATCGGGGCTTGGCGAGTTCCTGTTCCAGCAGACGCGCCGCTTCGGGTTTGAAGAAGATCCGGCTCTCGAAATCCAGACCCGGGGATAGGCCCATCCAGGCATGGGACGGACGGGCGTAGCAGTAGATGCAGCCATGTTCGCAGCCCTTGTAAGGGTTGATGGAGCGATCGAAGCCGACGTCGGGACTCGTATTCCTGGCGATGATGGTGCGCGCGTGTTCCGGCGAGAGGGTGGTGCGCAGCGGCGCGGCCGCTTCGTCCTGATCCGTCCAGCCGTCGTCGAATTCCTCGCGCCGGTCGGCTTCATACCGGCCCGAGTCGTTGGAGCGTGCGCCGCGTCCTTTCATCGCCGTCTTCATAAGGGGAGGATGACAGCAAGCTGGAACAAATCAAGAACAAAATAGGCGGCCGAAACCGATCGCAGCTGGAGCGAGCCGGTTCAGGCTGGTGTTGCAGCGGCGAGAGCGACTTCGCTGGGTGTGGGGACCTGGACGGCCGCCGTAACGGGACGCCCTGTAGCCTCGGCGATCAGCTCTGCGGTCCTGCCTTCGATGGCGGCTTCCAGACGAGCGAGGAACTCGTCCTTGGGCAGGCCGGTCGGGATGGGGGCCAGGAACTCCAGCGTGGCGACGCCCGGCGTCTTGCGTGATTCTTCCTGGGGCCAGAACAGACCGAGATTGGTGGCCAGGGGCACGACCGGCATGTCGAAGTCGCGGTACATGTGCCAGACGCCCGAGCGATAGCGGTACTTCTCACCGATCTTGGCCAGATGCCCTTCAGGATAGATCAGGATCTTGCGGCCTTCGCGATGGGCGTCGGCGGCGCGTTCCTTGAGCGCGGCGCGAGCCGTATGGCCGCCGCAGCTGTTCACGACAATGGCGCCGAGTTTGCGCAGGACCGTGCCAAGCAACGGGAACTTCTCAAGATGGTCGCCGGTGACGAAGGCCAGGTCGTCGAACTGGTCGTAGGTGGCGAAACCGTCGCCCCAGCTCTGATGCTTGGAAGCGACGATGAAGGCGCCGGAGGGCAGATGATTCTTGCCGCGCACCTGCAGTCGAATACCGGCGAAGAGGGCCATGGCCTGCACCATGCGGCGCACATAGCGGCGAATGACCCATGTCGTCGCGCGGCGGCCGGGGGCTAGAGCCGCGAAGGCGGCCGTCAGCCCGTAGCCGATCGACAGAATCCAGTAGACGATGTTGAACGCCAAGCTTCTCATGCCGTGGTTATGGCACGGAGAGGGGGCGGTTGGGCAATGGTCTAGGCTGCGGCCTGGGCCAGGGCTTCGGCGTTGGTGACCCGATTGCGACCGCTGCGCTTGGAGGCGTAGAGGGCTTCGTCAGCGCGCTCCAGGACGCCGAGAGCGGTTTCGCCAGGGCGGCGCTCTGCGAAGCCGACCGAAATGGTGACGGCTCCAAGGTCGTCGTTGGTGGAACGACGACGCAGCGAGCGTGAGCCGATCTCTTCACGAATGGCGTTCAGGGCGGCTTCGACCGTGCCCGGCGTTTCGCCAGGGAAGATGACCGCGAACTCCTCGCCGCCGTAACGGGCGGCGACGCGCGGCGCGCGCGAGATGCGGCCCAGGACGCTGGCGACGTAGCGCAGCACCTGATCGCCGGTCTGATGGCCCCAAGTGTCGTTGAAGCGCTTGAAGTGGTCGATATCAACGACGGCCAGGGTCAGGCCCTTGCCCTCGGTTTCGGCTTCTTCGCAGAGTCGGGCCAACTGTTCGTCGAAGGTCTTGCGGTTGGCCAGATTAGTCAGGGCGTCGGTCATGGCGTCGCGGCGCACCTGTTCCAGGTGTTCGCGCAGGCGGACGACTTCGCGGTTCGAGGATTCCAGGCGCTTTTCCAGAGCCGAGGTGTGGCGCTGCACCTTGCGTGTGGCCGTGGACAGGGTGCTGACGATTTCCGTCAGGTCTGTCGGGCGTTCGGCGTCCTGCATCCTGGCCGAGGCGGAGCTCAGGGTTTCGCCATAGGCCGACTGGGTCTTGCGGGCGTTGTCGATGGCTTCGGCGACGGCGGCGAGTTCGCGATTCAGCACGGCGCCGACGTCGCGGATTTCCTCGGACAGGCGGCCGCGTGGCAGGAATTCGGCCGCCAGCATCTCAGCGGTGGCGTCGGTGAAGGGGGCGTCGCCGGTCAACAGGCGATGAAGCTCGCGCCCGAGGGGGCCTTCGGGATCGCTGACGTAGTGCAGCCAGAGCTCGAAATTCAGAGGAGTCGGCCAGACGGAGGCTTCCTGCATGGCGTCAACCACGCGGCGCGCAAGCGCATATGCCTCCGGACCCCGAAGGGCGGTTTCGACCTGCGCCGTCATTCTGATTCTCGCGCCCCTAGTTCTTAGTGAGCGAACACTAGAACAGCGATCCGTAATGACCGGTTAAATTGACGGTCGGGAAGCCTTGTCTCTTAGTCTTGGAAGACGACAGGACGACGCAGGAAGGCCGGAATGTCGTCGCCGAAGCCACCGCTGGCTGCGCGCAGGGGCTGATCCTTCTGCGACTCGGACGTGCGGGTGTCGCGCGGCGCCTGATCGCGATTGCGGTCGCGACGCTGAGCGGCGGGCTTGACCGGAGCGGTCTCGATTTCAACGACGGTTTCAGGCGTTTCGGCGACGACGGTTTCGACGGCGGTTTCCGGCTTGGTCGAGCGACGGCTGCGTGAACGACGCGGAGCCTCGTCCGCGGGGGCGTCAGCCTTGGGCGCGGCGCGGGCGATGGGCTCCATCGAGGCGACGTTGTCGCTCTTGGGGATCGGACGCGGGCGGTCGCTGCGGTTGCGGCCACGCCCCCTGGAGTCATCGCTGCGCGGTCGGTCCTTGATGGCGGCGAAGTCGATGCCGTCCAGCGTCAGCTCTTCCGGCGCCATCTTGATCAGCTTCAGCACCTTATCCAGCGACTTGTCGTCGGAAGGGGTGACGATCATGAAGGCTTCGCCCTTACGGCCCGCGCGACCGGTGCGGCCGATGCGGTGGACGTAGTCGTCGGCGTGGTGCGAGACGTCGTAGTTGAAGACGTGGCTGACGTCGGGGATGTCCAGGCCGCGCGCGGCGACGTCCGAAGCCACCAGAATCTTCAGGTCGCCGGAACGGAAGTCCGCCAGGGTCTTCATCCGCAGGGACTGATCCAGGTCGCCGTGGATCGGCGCGGCGTCGAAGCCGTGCGTCTTCAGCGACTTGGCGACGATGTCGACTTCAGACTTGCGGTTGCAGAAGACGATGCCGTTCTTGACTTCGGACCGTTCGATCAGGGCGCGCAGGGCGGTGCGCTTGGCCTTGGGGTCGCTGGTCGGGATGCGGACCAGATACTGGGTGATGGTGTCGGCGGTCATGGCTGGACGCGAGGCCTCGATCCGGGTCGGATCCTTGAGGAATTGCGTGGTCAGGCGCGTGATCTCGGGCGGCATGGTGGCCGAGAAGAACAGGGTCTGGCGACGCGGCGGCGTCAGCTTGAAGATGCGCTCGATGTCGGGGATGAAGCCCATGTCGAGCATGCGGTCGGCTTCGTCGATGACCATCATCTCGACGCCGGTCAGCAGGATCTTGCCGCGTTCGAACAGGTCCAGCAGACGGCCCGGCGTGGCGATCAGGACGTCTACGCCCTTGTTCAGCAGGGCCACCTGGTCGCCCATCGACACGCCGCCGATCAGCAGGGCCCAGCTCAGCCTGGTGCCCTTGGCGTATTTGGCGAAGTTTTCGGCGACCTGGTCGGCCAGTTCGCGCGTCGGGGCCAAGACCAAGGCGCGCGGCATGCGGGCGCGGGCGCGGCCCGAGCCGAGGCGGTCGATCATCGGCAGGGTGAAGGCGGCGGTCTTGCCGGTGCCGGTCTGGGCGATGCCCAGGACGTCGCGGCCGGCCAGGGCCACCGGGATGGCGGAGGCCTGAATGGGGGTGGCTTCGGTGTAGCCCGTATCGGCGACCGCTTGCAGGGTCGTGGCCGAGAGGCCCAGCTTGGTGAATTCTGTCATGGAACCTTGAGGACGGAGGAAACGTCGTAACGTCTTCGGCTTACGGAACCGCCCCTCGTGGGCGAGTGGGCGGCGCGCATCGCCAGTCCTATCCCGAGCCTGCGGCGGTATATGGAAACCCCTACGCCTCAGTCAAGTATTTCCGTTCGGGAACCGGGCGGTTGGCAAAGGCTTACAGGTCTGTAATGTCGCCATGGGGAAGGGAAGGGTTGTGCATGCGCTTGAAGACGCTGGCTTTCGCCTTGGCCGCCTGCTGCGCGGCTGCGCTACCGGCGCGGGCGGAGATGGAAAACGCTTTCGGCAACACCGTCATCTCCCACTATCCCGATGGCGCGTGGGTTAAGCACTGGTTTGACCGTGATGGCAGCTATCGCGCCGCCTTCTCGGACGGACGTCGCCTGACGGCGCGTTGGGTGATCGAGGGCGAGCGGGTCTGTCTGAACGGTATTAGGCCCCGCATGCTGTTGTCGCGGTTCTGCACGGCGCTGGTCGAGGCTAACGTCGGTCAGACCTGGCCGGGACGCGATCCGTTAGGGCGCCGGGTGCGCAACGAACTGGTGGCCGGACGCTAGAGACTTCCCGGTTCGCTGGGCGAACCGGGAAGCGTCGTCTGGATCTAGTCGGCTTCAGCCGCCTTCTTGGGGGCGGTCTTCTTTGTCGTCGGCTTCTTGGCAGCGGGCTTTTTCGCCGCCGCGGGCTTCTTCTCGGCGGCGGTCTTGGCCGGAGCCTTCTTCGCCGCGGGCTTCTTGGCCGCAGCCGCCTTCTTCTTCGGCGCCGCGCCGGCCTTGGCGGCCAGCAGGGGCAGGGCGGCTTCCAGCGTCAGATCCTCGGGCGTCACCCCCTTGGGCAGGGTGGCGTTGACCTTGCCCCATTTGACATAGGGGCCGAAGCGACCGGCCATGACCTGAATCGGGGCCTCGTCGTCCGGGTGGGCGCCCAGTTCCTTGAGCGGGGCCGTGGCCGAACCGCGACCGGGACGGCCGGCGCGCTTTTCAGCCAGCAGGGCGACGGCGCGGTTGATGCCGACTTCGAAGACCTCGTCGATGTCCGAGACGTTGGCGTAGGTGCCGGCGTGCAGGACGAACGGGCCGTAACGACCCAGACCCGCCGTGATCATCTTGCCGTCCTCGGGGTGAGGACCGACTTCGCGCGGCAGAGCCAGCAGGCGCAGGGCCTGTTCCAGCGTCAGGGACGCGGGGCTCCAACCCTTGGGCAGGGACGAGCGCTTGGGCTTTTCCTCGCCCGGCGGGGTGGTTTCGACATAGGGGCCGAAACGACCGATCTTCAGCTGCACCGGCTGACCGGTCGCCGGATCGACGCCCAGCTCCCGATCGCCGCCGTCCGCGCCCCCTTCGGCGCCGTCAGGCGAGGCCACGGGGCGGGTGTATTTGCAGTCGGGATAGCGCGAGCAGCCGATGAAGGCGCCGAAGCGGCTGGTCTTCAGGCTGAGCTGGCCTTGATGGCACAGGGGACATTCGCGCGGGTCCGAACCATCGCCCTTGTCCGGGAAGATGTGCGCGCCGAGGGCGTCGTTCAGGTGATCCAGGATGGCCGTGGTGCGAAGCTCGCCCGCAGCTTGGGTCGCGGCATGAAAATCGGTCCAGAAGCTGCGCAGCAGCGCCTTCCAGTCCAGCTCGCCAGCCGAAACCTCGTCCAGCTGGGTCTCCAGCGCGGCGGTGAAGTCGTATTCGACCCAGCGGGTGAAGAACTGCTCCAGGAAGGCCGTGACCAGCCGTCCCTTGTCTTCCGGATAGAAGCGGTTCTTGTCCATGCGGACGTATTCGCGGTCGCGCAGGGTCGTCAGGATCGAGGCGTAGGTTGAGGGGCGGCCGATGCCCAGCTCTTCCAGCTTCTTGACCAGGGTAGCTTCCGAGAAGCGCGGCGGCGGCTCGGTGAAGTGCTGGTCGGTGCGCACGGCCTCGACCTTGGCCTTGGCGCCTTCCTTCAGCGCGGGCAGGCGGCCGCCTTCGTCCTCGTCATCCTCGGCCCCCTTCTGCTTCTCGTCGCGGCCTTCTTCATAGGCGGCGATGAAGCCGTCGAAGGCGACGACCTGACCCGTGGCGCGAAGGCCGGTCTGGCCGTCGGGGGTCTCGATCTCGACCGTGGTGCGGTCCAGACGCGCGCTCTCCATCTGCGAGGCGACCATGCGCTTCCAGATCAGTTCGTAGAGGCGTTGCAGGTCGCCTTCGAGGCGCAAGCTGTCGGGGTGGCGCGCGATGTTGGTCGGGCGGATGGCTTCGTGCGCTTCCTGAGCGTTCTTGGCCTTGGTCTTGTAGTAGCGCGGCTCGGCCGGGACGTAGGCGGGGCCGAAGCGGTCGGCGATGACCTCGCGCGCCTGGGCGATGCCTTCGGGGCTGACGAACAGGCCGTCGGTACGCATGTAGGTGATCAGGCCGCCGGTGTCGTCGACACCCTCATACAGCTTCTGCGCCGCCTGCATGGTGCGCTGGGCGGTGAAGCCCAGCTTGCGCGAGGCTTCCTGCTGCAGGGTCGAGGTGGTGAAGGGCGGAGCGGGCGAGCGCTTGGCCGGCTTCTTCTCGACCGACTTGATGGTGAAGTCGCCGGCCTTGATGGCGTCGCGGGCGGCGAAGGCCATGTCCTGGGTAGGGATGTCCAGGCGCTGGATGCGCTTGCCGGCGTGCTTGACCAGACGGGTGGTGAAGGGCGGGCTGTCGGCCACCAGATCAGCCTCGACCGACCAGTATTCCTGAGCCTTGAACTTCTCGATCTCCATCTCGCGATCGACGACGATGCGCAGGGCGACCGACTGCACCCGGCCCGCCGAACGGGCGCCGGGCAGCTTGCGCCACAGGACGGGCGAGAGGTTGAAGCCCACCAGATAATCCAGCGCGCGACGGGCCAGATAAGCCTCGACCAGCTCCATATCCAACTGACGCGGATTGGCCATGGCCTCCAAGACGGCGGCCTTGGTGATGGCGTTGAAGGTGACGCGTTGGACCTCGGTGTCCTTCAGCGCCTTCTTCTTGTTCAGGACTTCCAGAACGTGCCAGCTGATCGCCTCTCCCTCGCGGTCGGGGTCGGTCGCGAGGATGACGCGGTCGGCGCGCTTGGCCGCCTCGGCGATCTCGGACAGGCGCTTGGAGGCCTTGGCGTCGACTTCCCACTGCATGGCGAAATCTTCGTCGGGCAGGACCGAGCCATCCTTCGACGGCAGGTCGCGGATATGGCCGTAGGAAGCCAGCACCTCGTAGCCGGAGCCCAGGTATTTATTGATGGTCTTGGCCTTGGCGGGGCTCTCGACGATGACGAGATTCATGGCGCTCTGTTCGGGAAATCGGGGCGCGAACGTGGTTGGCGTCGCGCGGGAAGTCAATCTCATGGATTTCCGCGAACTACCTGAGGGCGTTATGCGGCTTGATACGCTACTAAAAGTTGTGCATTAATCACAACTGCAATCAGGAGCGAGACGATGTCGAGCCAGGGCGTTGGGGTGCCGCTGCAGCAAGATGTTTCGAGGACCGGGCGTCCTGCGCCGGATCTCACCGATTATCCTGTACGTGAGTATGTCACGGCCATGGCGCTGGAGTTGGCCCGGATGGCGCGATGGGATGGCGACGAAGCCTTGGCAGGAGCGCTCGAAGCCGCCTCGGCGATGGCGTCCGGGGGCGTGAAGTAGCTGGATCAGGCGGAAGCAAGCCCGCCGGGCAGAAGCGTCGCTCGACCGCTCAGACTGAGTTCCAAAAGGGCGGCGGCGACAATGCCGATCGGCAGATCCAGCGCCCGCGCCAGTTCGTCGCGCGGGGTCGCCACGGGCGACAGAAGTGCGGCGACCTGTTCGACCAGCGCGTCGTCCAGATCATCTGGCGCATCCTGGAAGGGCGAATCGCTTGGCGGCTCGCTGAGGGTTCGCAGGGTAGTGAAGGCGCGCTCGATGTCCTCCAACCCCTCGCACAGGATAGCGCCCTGACGCAGTAGTTCGTTGGGGCCTTTTGAGCGCGGGTCCAGCGGCGAGCCCGGCACGGCGAAGACGTCGCGGCCCTGTTCGTTGGCCAGGCGGGCGGTGATGAGGGAGCCAGAGCGAATCTCGGCCTCGACCACGATGACGCCGCGCGACAGGCCGGAGATGATGCGGTTGCGGCGCGGAAAGTCACGGGCCTGGGCGCGGGCGCCGACAGGGCTTTCCGAGACGATGCAGCCCTGTTCGACGATCTGGCGATAGAGGTCGGCGTTTTCGGACGGATAGATGTCGTTCACGCCGCCGCCGAGAACCGCCACCGTGCCGGTTGGAAGCGCGCCCAGGTGAGCGGCGGCGTCGATGCCGCGCGCCAGACCGGAGACGACGACGTGGCCGGCCTCGCCCAGTTGCTGCGACAGGCCGCGCGCGATGCGCTGGCCCCCTGCAGAGGCGATGCGGGCGCCGACGACGCCGATGCAGGGCTGAGAAAGCAGGGCGATATCGCCGCGCGTCCACAGCAGGGGCGGGGGCGGATCGACGGCGGCCAGCAGGGGCGGATAGTCGGCGTCGCCCAGCAGGATCAGCCGCGCGCTGACGCGCTCGCCCGCCGCCAGCTCGGCCTCGACGCGATCAATCGAGGGCAGGGCGTAGCCTTCGCGGCCGCTACGCTGGATCAGGTCAGGCAGGGCCTCGACCGCGCGGACGGCCGAGCCGAAGCGTTGCAACAGTTGGGAAAAGGCCACGGGACCGACGCGGTCGGTGCGGGCCAGCCGAAGCCGGGCGAAACGCTCGGCTTCGGACAAGGGGGTCAAGCCTTCTTGGCCCCGATCTTGGGCTCGGCGCCCTTCAGCAGCCGGGCGATGTTCTCATGGTGGCGGATATAGATCAGCACGGCGGTGAAGACGGCCAGGATCAGGATGGCTGCGGGGGCGGGAAGGCCCAGTGTGGGCAGAGGCAGCAGGGCGTAGAGCGGCGTCAGCGCCGCCGCGACCAGGGCCGCCAGCGAGGAATAGCGCAGGGCGAAGGCCACGATCAGCCAGGTCGCCGCCGCCATCAGGCCCAGAGGCCAGCAGGCGGCCAGGATCAGGCCGAAGAAGGTCGCGACCCCCTTGCCGCCCTTGAAGCCCAGCCAGACGGGAAACAGATGACCCATGAAGGCCGCGCCGCCAGCAATGGCGCCTGCGGCTTCGCCGAACAGGTGCCGCGCGATCAGCAGGGCGACTGCGCCCTTGCCCGCATCGAGGATCAGGGTGGCGATGGCCAAATCCTTGCGGCCTGTGCGCAGGACGTTGGTCGCGCCGATATTGCCGGAGCCAATGTTTCGCACGTCCCCGGCGCCCGCGGCGCGGGTCAGGATGACCCCGAACGGAATTGAACCGAGCAGGTATCCGCCAATAGCCACAAGCCCGAGCGTAAGGAGCGCCGGCCCCGCCAGATCCTGCAAAGTGATTCGCTCCCGTTTAGCGTGCGTCGTGGACGATGCGTCCACCGACGACGGTGAGCAAGACCTTGCCTTGCAGACGACGCCCGTCGAAGGGCGAATTCTTCGATTTGGAGCGAAGCGTGGCCGCATCGACCACAACCGGAGCGCCTGCGTCGAACAGGAATAGGTCGGCCGGCGCGCCCTGGGCCAGGACCCCGGCGTCCAGACCCAGCAGACCGGCAGGCCCCTGGGTCAGCGGGCGCAGCACGTCCAACAGGTCCAGTCCGTGCTCGTGGTGCAGCATCAGGGCGGCGGGCAGCAGGGTCTCCAGACCTACGGCGCCGGGCGCGGCCTCGGCGAAGGGGCGACGCTTGTTCTCGGCGGGTTCAGGGCAGTGGGCCGAGGTGATGGCGTCGATCAGGCCGTCGCGAACGGCCTCGACCAGGGCCTGACGGTCGCTCTCGGCGCGCAAGGGCGGGTCCAGCCGGTAGAAGGTCCGGTAGTCGCCAATGTCGATCTCGTTGAAGCAGAGGTGGTTGATCGACACCGAGGCCGAGACCTCAAGGCCGCGCGCGCGGGCGCGGGCCAGGGTCTGCAGCGCGCCTTCGGTCGAGATCTGGTCGACCAGGAAGCGGGCGCCGGTCTGTTCGACCAGGGCCAGGTCGCGTTCCAGCTGGATGCGCTCGGCGATGGCGGGGGCGCCGGACAGGCCGAGGCGCGTCGCCAGTTCGCCTGAGGTGGCGACCGCGCCCTCCGACAGCCAGGGCTCGGCCGGGCGGCAGGCGATCAGGGCGTTGAAGGCGGCGGCGTAGCTCATCACCCGTTGCAGGGTGCGGGTGTTGACGATGACCCGGTCGCCGTCGGTGAAATAGAGGGCGCCCGCTTCGTGCATCAGACCGATCTCGGCCATGCGCTGGCCGTCGCGGCCTTGAGTGGCGGCGCCCGCAGCGCGGACGTTGACCAGGTCGAGCGCCGCTCCGCGCCGCTGGATGTGGTCGATCAGGGCGGGGTCGTCGATGGCCGGGTCGGTGTCGGGCTGGACCACGATGGTGGTGACGCCGCCCGCCGCCGCCGACAGGCTGGCGGACTTTAGCGTTTCCTTGGGTTCATTGCCCGGCTCGCCGGTCTTGACACGGATGTCGATCAGGCCGGGCGCGAGGCAGCGGCCCTGGGCGTCGATGACGGTGACGCCTTCGGGGCGCTGGGTGGCTTGGCCGTGGACGACCTCGACGATGCGGCCGTCCTGGATCAGGACAGCGCCGGGGCCGTCATAGTCGGTGGCCGGGTCCAGCAGACGGGCGTTGACAATAGCGAGCGTATTGGGAGCAACGGTCATGCGGCGGCTCCCGCGCGGCGGTGGGCGAGGGCGGCCAGAACGGCCATGCGAGCGGCGACGCCCATCTCTACCTGATCCTGGATCAGGGAGACGCTCAGGTCGTCGGCCACGTCGGAGTCGATTTCCACGCCCCGGTTCATCGGGCCGGGGTGCATGACCTTGGCGTTGGGCGCGGCCCAGGCCAGTTTTTCGCGGTCCAGACCCCAGAAGCGGAAATACTCGCGGGTCGAGGGGATCAGGGCGCCGGTCATGCGCTCCAGTTGCAGGCGCAGCATCATGACGACGTCGCAGCCGGCCAGACCTTCCTTCATGTCGTGGAAGACCTCGCAGCCCCAGCGGTCGGCGTCGCCCGGCACCAGGGTCGGCGGACCGACCAGACGGACGCGCGCCCCCATCATCGACAGCAGGGCGACGTTGGAGCGGGCCACCCGGCTGTGGGCGATGTCGCCGCAGATGGCCACCGTCAGTCCGCCGACGTCGCCGAAGGCGCGGCGCAGGCTCAGCAGGTCCAACAGGGCTTGCGTGGGGTGTTCGTGGCGGCCGTCGCCGGCATTGACGACCGCGCAGCCGACCTTCTGCGAGAGCAGGTCCACGGCGCCCGACGACGAATGGCGCACCACCAGAATCTCGGGCTTCATGGCGTTCAGCGTCACCGCCGTGTCGATCAGGGTCTCGCCCTTGGCGACCGAGGAGGCCGAGACCGGCATGGTCACGACATCGGCGCCCAGGCGCTTGGCGGCGATCTCGAACGAGGAGCTGGTGCGGGTCGAATTCTCGAAGAAGAGGTTCACGACCGTCTGACCGCGCATCAGGTCGATGCCCTTGGCCGACTGTCGGTTGAAGTCGACGAAGGCGTCGGCGAGATCCAGCAGCGCCAGGGCGGCGGGCGGGTTCAGATCGCCAGCGGCGAGGAAGTGATCGCGGGGGAACGGCAGCAGCCGTTCCTCGATGGTTTCGGTGACGGAAGCGGCATGGGTCATCGAGACGCCGCTATAAGCCCGACTCTCCGCGAGGGGAAGGTCAGTCGCGCAGACGGTCCAGCGCGCCCTGCAAGATCCAGGCGGCGGCGGTGCGGTCCACCACGTCGGCGCGGCGTTTGCGGCTTAGGTCCAGTTCTTCGATCAGGAAGCGCTCGACCGCCGTGGTGGACAGGCGTTCGTCCTGGAAGGCGACGTTGACGGGACGCAGGCGCTCCAGATTGCGGGCGAAGGCGCGGCAGGACTGGGCGCGCGGGCCTTCGGTCCCGTCCATGTTCAGCGGCAGGCCGATGACCAGGGCCGAGACGTTGCGGCCGTTCATCAGCTTGATCAGTTGCGCGGCATCCTGACTGAACTTCACCTTGCGGATCAGCTGCAGCGGACTGGCGATCATGCGGCTGGTGTCGGACACCGCCACGCCAATGGTGTTCTCTCCCAGATCCAGCCCGATCCACGGGGTGTCGGGCGGGCAGGCGGCGGGCAGGTCGGTGAGGTCGAATACGGGCACGGCCTCCCCATATTGCAATGCGGAACGCTTGTCGAAGCCGCATCGGGCGGTTAACCCACGACAGGAGTCAGTCTGGGCGACTCCCTTGCGCCCTGACTGGATGAATTTCGGAGATTTCCATGGCTATCGACGCCGCGACGGTGAGGCGTGTCGCCCACCTCGCCCGCATCAAGACCCCCGAGGACCGCCTGGAGCCGCTGGCCCAGGAGCTGAACGGCATCCTGAACTGGATCGAACAGCTGAACGAGGTCGATGTGCAGGGTGTCGAGCCCATGACCTCCAACGTCGCCCAACCGCTGCGCCTGCGCGAAGACGTCGTCACCGACGGCGCCAAGGTGGACGCGGTCCTGTCGAACGCCCCGAAGTCGGCTGACGGCTTCTTCGTCGTGCCCAAGGTGGTCGATTAAGCCATGACCGATCTGACCAAACTGACGCTCAAGGATGCTGTCGAGGGCCTGAAGGCCAAGACCTTCTCGTCCGAGGAACTGACCAAGGCCTTCCTGACGAACATCGAAGCTTCGAACCCGAGCCTTAACGCCTATGTCGAGGTGACGGCGGACAAGGCGCTGGAACAGGCGCGGGCCTCCGACGCCAAGCTGGCCAAGGGCGAGGGCGGCGACCTGGAAGGCGCGCCGCTGGGCATCAAGGACCTGTTCTGCACCGAGGGCGTGCAGACGACCGCCGGCTCCAACATGCTGCGCGGCTTCGTGCCGCCCTATGAATCCACCGTCACCGCCAATCTGTGGCGCGAAGGCGCGGTCATGCTGGGCAAGCTCAACATGGACGAGTTCGCCATGGGCTCGGCCAACGAGACCTCGGCCTTCGGTCCGGTGAAGAACCCGTGGAAGGCCAAGGGTTCGGACGCCGAGCTGACGCCGGGCGGCTCGTCGGGCGGTTCGGCTTCGGCTGTGGCCTCTGATCTGTGCTTGGCCGCGACGGCCTCGGACACCGGCGGCTCGATCCGCCAGCCCGCCGCCTTCACCGGCACGGTCGGCATCAAGCCCACCTATGGCCGCGCCAGCCGTTTCGGCATGGTGGCCTTCGCCTCCTCGCTGGATCAGGCCGGCCCGATCACCAAGACGGTGACCGACGCCGCCATCCTGCTGAAGTCCATGTGCTCGTTCGACGCCAAGGACTCGACCAGCCTCGACATCCCGACCCCCGACTGGACCCAGTCGATCGGCCAGTCGGTCAAGGGCCTGCGCATCGGCGTTCCGGCGGAATACCTGATCGACGGCATGTCTGAAGAGATCAAGGCGCTGTGGCAACAGGGCGTCGAATGGCTGAAGGCCGCCGGTTGCGAGATCGTCGAGATCAGCCTGCCGCACACCAAATACGCCCTGCCGGCCTATTACATCGTGGCTCCGGCCGAGGCTTCGTCGAACCTGGCCCGCTATGACGGCATGCGCTTCGGTCACCGCGCCGAGGACTTCTCGTCGCTGGACGACCTCTACGCCGCCTCGCGCGCCGAGGGCTTCGGCAAGGAGGTCCAGCGCCGCCTGACCATCGGCACCTATGTGCTGTCGGCCGGTTTCTATGACGCCTACTACGTCAAGGCTCTGAAGGTGCGTCGTCGCATCGCCGAGGACTTCGACAACGTCTGGGGCAAGGTGGACGCCATCCTGACCCCGTCGACCCCGACGGCGGCGTTCAAGCTGGGCGACAAGCAGATCGACCCGCTGACCATGTATCTGAACGACGTCTTCACGGTGACGACCAACCTGGCCGGTCTGCCGGGCATCTCGGTGCCTGCGGGTCTGAGCAGCGATGGTCTGCCGCTGGGCCTTCAGGTCATCGGCAAGGCCCTTGATGAGGCGACCGTCTTCCAGGTCGCGGCCGCACTGGAAGACTCCGCCGGTTTCGTCGCCAAACCGGCCAAGTGGTGGTGAGCATGTCTGAGAACAAAACAGTGATCAAAGGTCGCACGGGCGACTGGGAAATCGTCATGGGGCTGGAAATCCACGCCCAGGTGGCGTCGAACGCCAAGCTGTTCTCGGGCGCGGCCGTGGGCTTCGGCGCGGGCCCGAACGAGCAGGTGTCGCTGGTTGACGCCGGCTTCCCGGGCATGCTGCCGACCCTGAACAGGCACTGTGTCGAGCAGGCGGTGAAGTCTGGTCTGGGCCTGAAGGCGCAGATCAATCTGAAGAGTCAGTTCGACCGCAAGAACTACTTCTATCCCGACCTGCCGACTGGCTATCAGATCAGCCAGCTGTATCACCCGATCGTGGGCGAGGGCGTGGTCGAGGTCGAGGCCGAAGACGGCAGCTTCTTCAACGTTGGCATCGAACGCCTGCACCTGGAGCAGGACGCGGGCAAGCTGATTCACGATCTGTCGCCGACCGACTCCTACGTCGACCTGAACCGGGCCGGCACGGCGCTGATGGAGATCGTCTCGCGCCCCGACATCCGTTCGCCGGAACAGGCGGTCGCCTACGTCAAGAAGATCCGGACCATCCTGATCTATCTGGGCACCTGCGACGGCGACATGGAGAAGGGCAACCTGCGCGCCGACGTGAACGTCTCGGTCTGCCGTGTCGGCAACTACGACAAGTTCAAGGAAACGGGCGACTTCGGTTTCTTGGGTACGCGCTGCGAGATCAAGAACGTCAACAGCTTCCGCTTCATTTCTCAGGCGATCAATTACGAGGCGCGTCGCCAGATCGAGATCCTCGAGGATGGCGGTTCGATCATCCAGGAAACCCGCCTGTATGATCCGACGGCGGGCGAGACGCGTTCGATGCGCTCCAAGGAAGAGGCGATGGACTATCGTTACTTCCCCGATCCTGACCTGCTGCCGCTCGAGATCGAGCAGGCCTGGATCGACGAGATCAAGGCTGATCTGCCGGAACTGCCGGACGAGAAGCGCCGTCGCCTGATGGCCGACTATGGCCTGTCGCAATACGACGCCGTGGTGCTGATCTCGGAACAGGCCAAGGCCGACTATTTCGAGGCTGCGGCCAAGGGACGCGACGCCAAGCTGGTTTCCAACTGGGTCACGAACGAGGTCTCGGCGCGCCTGGCCGCCGACGGCAAGGACTTCAGCGAGAACCCGCTGCCGGCGGCACACGTGGCCCAGCTGGTCGAACTGATCGAGACGAATGTCATCTCGTCCAAGATCGCCAAGGAGGTGTTCGACTACGTCTGGAACGGTGAGGGCAGCCCCGCTGAGGTGGTCGAGAAGCACGGCCTGAAGCAGGTGACCGACACCGGCGCCATCGAGAAGGCCGTCGACGACATCATCGCCGCCAACCCGGACAAGGCCGCAGCCGTGGCCGAAAAGCCTCAGGCCATCGGCTGGTTCGTCGGTCAGGTGATGAAGGCCACGGGCGGCAAGGCCAATCCGGCCGCCGTCAACGACATCCTGAAGGCCAAGCTGGGATTGTAGGGCTCAGCCTTCGGATCGCAGACCATGGAAAAGGCCCCGGAGATCGCTCTCCGGGGCCTCTTTCATTTCAGCGCCAGCTACCAGTTCCAGGCGTCGCGAACGACTTCGATGATGTAGCCGTCGTATTCGTCGATCAGATAGATGGTGTTGTCGACATAGACCCAGCGGGTTCCGGGAGGCGGATAGCCGAGGCCATAGGTCCGCCAGTCGTTGACCTGATAACGCCAGAAAACCTCGGGCAGGTACTGGCCGACGTAGTACTGGCGGTTCCAGTAGGTCCGCGGCACGCTGTAGTAGCCGTAGCCCGGTGCGAAATAGAAGCCGAGCCGGACCCCGTTCCAACCCCGAAAGCGGCTGTCGTTGCGCCACCAGTCGCTGCGGTGACGACGGTCCCAGTCGCGCCGCCACTGGTCGCGGTTCCAGCGGTTGTGGAAGTCACGATAATCCCGATCGTTGTTCCAGTTCGGCCGGTCAGGCCTATCGGGCCTGTCAGGGCGATCCGGACGCTGAGGCCTGTCTGGCCTGTCTGGCCGGTTGGGGCGATTGGGCTGGTCCGGCCGATCCGGGCGGTTCCAGTCAGGGCGCTCGGGACGGTTCGGTCTGTTCGGTTGCTGATTTTCCGGTCGACCCGGACGGTTCCAATCAGGACGATTTTCATCCGGACGGCCCGGACGGTCGGGCCGCTGCGAGCCGGGCCGATCAGGCCGGACATCGGGACGATCGACGCGGGGGGGCTGCGGGCGGCTTGCCGGCGGTTGCGGTTGCTCGCCGCCAGCCGAGGGAGGACGAGAGGGCCGCGGGACGTCCGGACGTATCTGCGGACGCTGGAACTCGGGGCGAGGTTCGCGTCTTGGCGCTTGCTCCTGGCGTTCGCCACGGCGTTGAGGTCGTTCGGTGCGCCCTTCTTCCGATTGCGCTTGTCGCGACTGGGCCAGGGTCGCCACCGGCGCGAGGGCAGGGAGGGCGAAGCTGGCGATGGCCGTGAACACCATCAGGGAACGTTTCATGGTCTTCTTCCTCGCACGCCGAGAGGGGCGGCTTGATCATCAGACTGACGCGGGCGCCATGAACCATGGCTGAACGCTGATCTATGGAAATCTGCAGAAATCTCTGAAAAAAGCCCCGCAAAGCCGAGCTCTGCGGGGCCGATTTCAAGTCCTGAGTGGGATTCTAGTAGACGTCGTGCAGGACGCTGGCGATCAGGCCGGTGGCGACCGCGATCAGCAGGATGTCGTTGTTGGCGTGGACGTAGCGATAGCCACGCGGGGCCGGACGCAATCCATAATAATAGGGATCGTCCACATAGTAGCCGCGATAGGCCGAGGGCAGATAGCCGCCCTGACGCCAGCGATAGCTGTAGTAGCGCGGCTCGACCTGATAGTAACCGCGGCCTGGCGCATACCAGTAGCCGTTGCGCGCGCCGCGATAGTCCCGGAACTCGGGTCGGCCGCGCCACCAGTCGCGGTTGTTGCGGTCCCAACGGTCGGCGCGGCGATCATGGCGATAGTCACGACGGTCGTCCCGGCGATCCTGGCGCCAGTCACGGCGATCTTCACGGCGTTCCTGACGCCACTCGCGACGATCGTCGCGGTCGTCCCGGCGGTCGTCGCGACGATCTTGGCGCCATTCGCGGCGGTCGTGACGGTCCTCGGCCTGGGCCGCCAGCGGCGCGGCCGTCGTGGTCAGCGCCAGGGCGACGATGGCGGCCTTGGTAAGGCGGTTCATCTGCATGTCTCCATGGTCTGGGCGCCGAAGAAAGCTGCGGACGGCCCGTTGAACAGGCGGTCAAGGTCGGTCCCGGCGCATGAACTCGTCCTGAACGGCGATGTCAGGTTTCGAGCCCCGGGTTGGAGCGCCGCTTCTGCGTTAACTCTAATTTCAAATCGCCGGTATTTGAATGAAGGTCGAACGGCACGGTCAGAAGGACCAACGCCCGGAGGACTGGCTATGACTGCGCAAGAAACCGCGCCTGAGGCTATCGCAACCGCAGCCTTGCCGCTGCCGACCGTCGATATGGACGGGGACGCCCTGTTCCGATTGGGGCTGGCCTATTCGGCCGGACTGGACGGGTGTCCGATGGACCGGGTTTCCGCTCACATGATCTTCAATCTGGCGGCCATGAAGGGGTCGGTCGAGGCGCGCGAATATCGCCGCGACCTGAGCCAGGAGATGGAGCACGACGAGATCGCCGAGGCCCAACGCGCAGCGCGCCGCTGGATCGACGCCGGTTCCAGCACTCTGGCCGCCTGAAGTCGCGGGCGACGGCTGGACCGGGCGGCGAGGGCGGGTTATGGACCCGGCGAAGACCAGTCGCCGAAGGATTCCGCCCATGCTCGCTCGCATCTATCGCCCGGCCAAGACCGCGATGCAGTCGGGCAAGGCCAAGTCCAATGACTGGCGTCTGGAGTTCGAACCGGCCTCGGCGCGCACGCAGGACCCGTTGACTGGCTGGACCAGCACCACCGACATGAACGGCCAGGTTCGTCTGACTTTTGAAACCAAGGAAGAAGCGGTCGAATATGCCGAGCGTCACGGCATCGCCTTCCGCCTGCACGAGCCGCAGGACGCGCCGCTGATCCTCAAGGCCTATGCCGACAACTTCGCCACCAACCGCAAGCAGCCCTGGACCCACTAAGGTCCCTGCTGCGGCGCAAGGCCGAGGCGCCCTTAGCTCAACCGGATAGAGCACCCGCCTTCTAAGCGGGATGTTGCAGGTTCGAGTCCTGCAGGGCGCGCCATGCCTCCAGACCATTTTCCAGGTCGGCAATGAGGTCCGCCGGATCTTCAAGTCCAATATGCAGGCGCAGTAACTGACCAGGCAGGTCGGGCTTATACAGGCGATGCGCCAGTTGCGGGGTTTCGTGGGTGATCAGGCTTTCGAAGCCGCCCCAGGAATAGCCCATGCCGAACAGGTCGAGCGCGCTCATCAGGGCGTGGGCCGAGGCCTTGTCGCCGCCCTTCATCACGACGCCCAGCAGGGCCGCGCCGCCGGAATAATCGCGCCGCCACAGATCGTGGCCGACCGAGCCGGGCAGGGGCGGGAACAGGACCCTTTCAACCTCTGGCTGGATCTGCAGCCATTCGGCGACCAGAAGCGCAGACTTGAGTGCTTCGTTGTAGCGTAGCGGCAGGGTGCGCAGGCCACGCAAAGCCAGCCAGGCGTCGTCGGGCGAGACGTGCCAGCCCATGTCCTCGATCGTGTGCAGGATGGCGCGGGCGACTTCGCAGTCCTGAACCGCGACAGCGCCCATCAGCAGATCGGAATGGCCCGCGACGTATTTGGTTATGGCCTGGACGCTGACGTCGACGCCGTGTTCCAGCGGGCGCAAGGCCAGACCCGCCGCCCAGGTATTGTCCATCACTGTCAGCACGCCGCGCGTCCGACAGGCGGCGGTCAGGGCGGGCATGTCGACGATCTCGAATGTCAGGGACGATGGCGATTCAATCAGCAGAACGCGGGTTCGTTCTGCACACAAGGCCAGAATGTCGGCGGTCGAGGAGTCCGCCGGATGGAAACGCGTGGCGATTCCACGCGCGGCCAGGTGGCGCGTCAGGAAACGTCGGGTAGGGCCGTAGATGGCGTCGCTAGTCACCACCTCGTCGCCGGGGCGCAGCAGGGCCAGCAGGGGGACGGTGACGGCCGCCAGTCCCGACGGGACCAGGAAGGCCTCGCTGGCCCCCTCCAGGTCGGCCAGGGCGGTGCGAAGCTCGCGGGCGGCGCTGGTGCCGTCCAGGCCATAGATCGGGCCGGGCGTCGCATCCTGCATGGAGGCCGGATCGTCGCTGAGCATGGTCGAGGCGCGTTCGATCGGCGGATTGACCGGTCGCCGTCCCTCACCGCGTCGCGTGGCGGAGGCGATCAGGCGGGTGCGGTCGGAAAGGCGAGGCATGACGGCTCCGGCGGGTTGCGGTTCTGGCCCTAGAGGGCTCTAAAGAAGGCGGGGGCGCAAGCTGGAGAGGGTGCCGGAATGCGGGCGTCGAAGATCGTGACGGGAATATCGCTGACGCTGCTGCTGGCGACGGCGGCCTGCGACCGCCAGGCCAGGACCGATCACGCCGAAACGACGCCGACTTCGCGGCCGACCACAGCCACGATGCCGGCCGATGTGAGCAGCCCGACACTGGCGGCGATCAAACAGCGCGGCCACCTGAACTGCGGCGTCAATCAGGGCCTGGTGGGTTTCGCCTTCACCGACAATCGTGGAGCTTGGCGCGGTTTTGATGTCGACTTCTGCCGGGCGACGGCGGCGGCCATCTTCGGTGACCCGGATGCGGTCCGCTTCGTGCCCCTGACTGCAGAACTGAGGTTTGAGGCCCTGCGCGATGGTCGCGTGGACGTGCTGTGGCGCAATACGTCCTGGACCATGAGCCGCGATACCGGCGGCGAACTGAGCTTCGCCGGGATCAACTATTACGACGGTCAGGGCTTTCTGGTGCGTCGCTCCCTGAACCTGAACAGCGCATCCGAGCTGAACGGCGCCCGCATCTGCGTGCAGACCGGCTCGACCACCGAACTGAATGTCGAGGACTATTTCCGCACGCGCGGGATCGAGTTCCGACCGGTCATGGTCAAGACCGAGGAAGAGGCCCGTCAGGCCTATGCGCGCGAGGAATGCGACGCCTTCACCGCTGACATTTCCGCACTGGCGGCGGCGCGGACGACCCTGGCCAATCCGCAACAGCACGCCATCCTTCCGGACGTGATCTCCAAGGAGCCGCTGGGACCGGTCGTGCGACGTGGCGACGACCAATGGACGGCGGTGATCAGGTGGACGCTGAACGCTCTGATGTTGGGCGAGGAACTGGGGGTGACCAAGGCCAATGTCGCGGCTCTGGCGCGCGACAGTCAGGAGCCGCGCACCCGACGCCTTCTGGGTGAGGAGGGCGAGTTCGGCCCGTCTCTGGGCCTGCCCCGGACCTGGGCGCGGGACGCCATCGCGGCAGGCGGCAACTATGGCGAGATATTCGAGCGGAACCTTGGCCAGCAATCGGCGCTGAATCTGGCCAGGGGCCTGAACGCGCAATGGAGCGCGCGGCCCAGCGGCCTGATCTACGCCCTGCCGATCCGATAGGGCGTCGGTCGGCCGCCTGATCGGGGGACACATGACCGCAACGACCAGACAGAAGCTTCCGCTGCACGTCCTGATGTTGATCGGCTTTCTGGTCGGGCTGACAGGCGGGCTCCTGGTCAATCTTACGGTTGGCGGGGATACGCCCTGGGTTCAATGGGTGACGGCGAACATCACCGGGCCGGCGGGGCAGATATTCCTGCGTCTGCTGTTCATGCTGGTGCTGCCCCTGCTGTTCTCGGCCCTGGTGGTCGGCGTAGCGGAGATGGGCGACCTGAAGACCCTGGGGAGGGCCGGAACCAAGAGCCTGCTGTTCACTGTCTTCATTTCCGCCGTGGCCGTGATCATCGGCCTTGTCATGGTCAATGTCTTCCGTCCGGGCGACGGGGTTGATCCGGTGCTGGCGCAGCAGTTGCTGGAGCAAGGGCGCAGCGGGGCGGCCTCCATCGTCGGCAGCGCGCCGGATTCGGTCCGGGCGGGTGACTTCTTCCTTGATCTGGTGCCGTCCAACGTCTTCACGGCGGCGGCGCAGAACGAAATTCTGCCGGTCATGGTCTTCGCCCTGATGTTCGGGATCGGGCTGGTGCTGGCCAGGGGGCCGGCGACGGAGAACCTGCAGAAGACCATCGAGGGCGTGTTCGAGGTGATGATGAAGCTCATCAACCTGGTCATCCGCCTGGCGCCCATCGCCATCGCCTGTCTGATGTTCAATCTGGCGGCTCTGTTCGGGTGGGATCTGTTGCTGCGTCTGGCGGCCTTTGTCGCTGTCGCCGTGGGCGCGATGGCGATCCACATGTTCGTGGTCTATCCGATCTGCATCGCCACGCTGGGCGGCATGTCGCCGCTGAAGTTCTTTCGCGACATTCGCGAGGCCATGGTGGTGTCCTTCTCGACTGCCTCGTCCAACGCCAGTTTGCCGGTGTCGCTAAGGGTGGCCGAGCAGAACCTGGGCCTGCCGCGCAAGATCGCCCGCTTTGTCCTGACCGTCGGGGCCACGGCCAACCAGAACGGCACGGCCCTGTTTGAGGGCGTGACGGTGTTGTTCCTGGCCCAGTTCTTCGGCGTTGACCTGAGCCTGGGCCAGCAGTTCATCGTCATGCTGGTCTGTATTCTGGGCGGGGTCGGCACGGCGGGCGTGCCGGCGGGCAGCCTGCCGGTCATCGCCATGATCCTGGCCATGGTGGGCGTGCCGCCGGAAGGCATAGGCCTGATCCTGGGCGTGGATCGTTTCCTGGATATGTGCCGCACCACGTTGAACGTGACCGGCGATCTGGTCGTCGCGACGGTGGTGTCGCGCGGCGAGGAGGATACGGACGCTGCGCTTCCCGCTTCGGCCTGAGGCTCTAGTTCACCTCGACGGGGGTGTCCTGACGGGCGCCCCACTCGGCCCAGGAGCCGTCATATAGCTGTGATGGCCGCCCCAGCACCTCCAGGCCCAGGCTGAGGATGGCGGCGGTCACGCCCGACCCGCAACTGGTGATCACGGGGCGATCCAGATCGACACCCGCCTCAAGGAAGGCGGCTTCCAGCGCGACGCCGCGTTTCAGTGTTCCATCCGCATTCAGCACCTTTCCGAAGGGCAGGTTGAGCGCGCCCGGCATGTGACCTGATCGGACGCCCGCGCGAGGCTCGGGCGCCTCGCCGCGAAAGCGCGGGGCGCCGCGTGCGTCCACGACTTGAGCTGAGCCGGCCAGGGCCTGTCTGACCTGCTTCAGATCGACGACGCGGTCGCCCTGGAAGGTCGGCTGGAAGATAGCGGCCTGTTTCGGGTCGACAGGGCCATGCTCCAGTGGGCGCCCCTCGGCTCGCCATTTCGGCAGGCCGCCGTCCAGAATCTGAACGTGACGAGCGCCCATGATCCGCAACATCCAGCGGACACGCGCCGCCGAGAACAAGCCCTGCGCGTCGTAGACGATGATGTCATCCGTGTCGCGGACGCCCAGCGCCCCCATGGCTTCGGCGAAGGCCTGGGGCGTCGGCAGCATGTGCGGGTAGGGGCTGTTGCGGTCGGACAGGGCGTCCAGGTCGAAGAAGACTGCGCCCGGCAGTCGCTCGCGATCGAAGTCCGCGTGCGCGTCACGCCCGTCTAACCACCAGCTGGCGTCGATGATGCGAAAGTCGGCGCCACTCCGCTGCATCGCCGCCAAGGCTTCGGTCGAGATCAGGGGACTGGCAGTCGGGGCGGTCTGGGTCATGCCGTCAGGCTACCATGATCACGCGGCTGGTGGTCAGGGGCTGAGTCGCCGGGTAGGTTGCGCAAATGCGTCCGCGACGCCACCTGTCCGCCTTGAATTCGCGGCATAGGCTCGCGAACCGCCGTTGAAACCAGTCGAAAGCGCCGCCGTGACCTCTCCGAACGCCGTCATCACCCTGTCCGAAGGCCTAAAGACGCCCGTCGTCATCGGCGGCGGCGCCCGCATCGTCTTCATCGCCGGCCCCTGCCAGATGCAGAGCCGCCAGCACGCGCTGGAAACGGCTCACGCGCTGAAGGAGATCGGCGAGCGGCTGAACCTCGGCATCATCTACAAGACCAGCTTCGACAAGGCGAACCGCACCAGCGCCAGCGCCGCGCGCGGCATCGGCCTGAAGGACGCCATGCCGATCTTCGCCGAAATCCGCGAAGTCACCGGCCTGCCGACCCTGACCGATGTCCACTCCGAGGCCCAGTGCGGCCCGGTAGGCGAGGTCGTGGACGTGCTGCAGATCCCGGCCTTCCTGTCGCGCCAGACCGACCTGCTGCTGGCCGCCGCCGCCACGGGCAAGGCGATCAACATCAAGAAGGGTCAGTTCCTGGCGCCCTGGGACATGAAGAACGTCATCGCCAAGGTGGTGGGCGCGGGTAATCCGAACGTCATGGCCTGCGAACGCGGCGCCAGCTTCGGCTACAACACCCTGGTCAGTGACATGCGCTCTCTGCCGATCATGCGCGAGATCGGCTGCCCGATCGTCTTCGACGCGACCCACAGCGTCCAGCAGCCGGGCGGGCAGGGCACGTCCTCGGGCGGTCAGCGCGAGTTCGTGCCGGTGCTGGCCCGCGCGGCCGTCTCGGTCGGCGTCGACGCCGTCTTCATGGAGACGCACGAAGACCCGGACAACGCCCCGTCGGACGGTCCGAACATGGTGCCGCTGAGCCAGTTCGAGGCCCTGGCCGCCGAACTGATCGCCTTCGACGACCTGGCCATCAAGCTCGGTCACAAGGGGCCGATGGCGAAGACGGCGTGAATCCGCTAGTTCGGCGTCATGGCTGAACGTTCTCTTGATCTCGGCGCCCTGCAGTCCCTGCTGGAGCGCGTGCGCGACCTGAAGGTCGCCTGCGTCGGCGATCTGATGCTGGATCGCTATGTCTATGGCGAGGTCAGCCGCATCTCGCCCGAGGCGCCGATCCCCGTTCTGCGCGCGCGCCGCACCGTGGCCATGCCCGGCGGCGTGGGCAACGTCGCCCGCAACGTCGCAGCCCTGGGCGGTCAGGCCCGTCTGGGCGCCGTGGCGGGCGATGACGCGGCGGGCGCCGAACTGGCCGAGCTGATCGCCGCCGAGGACCGGATCGACGACGCCCTGATCCGACCGGAAGGCGCAGCCACCATCGTCAAGACGCGCTTCGTCGCCGCCGGCCAGCAACTGCTGCGTCTGGACGACGAGGCCGCGACCCATTCCGGCTATGACGACAAGGCGGTGTTCCAGGGCGCGGGCGCCATCCTCCTGTCCGACTACGCCAAGGGCGTGGTGGACGACGGCGCCATTCAGGCGGCGCTGTGGGCCGGGGCCGAATACGGCGCGCCGGTCATCGTCGACCCCAAGGGCCGCGACTTCGCCCGCTATGGCGCGGTTGACGTCATCAAGCCGAACGCCAGCGAACTGGCGGGCGCCACCGGTCTGCCGACCGAGACGGACGAACAGGTCGAGGCGGCGCTGGCCGCCCTGCTGGCCGCCACCACGGCCAAGGCCGTCATCGTCACCCGCGCAGGCAAGGGCATGACCCTGGCGAGGCGCGGGGGCGGCGTCAGCCACTTTCCCGGCCGGGCGCGCGAAGTGTTCGACGTCTCGGGCGCCGGCGACACCTGTCTCGCCGCGCTCGGGCTGGCGTTGGGCGCGGGCGCGACGCTGGAACAGGCCGTGCAGTTCGCCATCCTCGCCTCGGGCGTCGTCGTGGGCAAGAGCGGCACGGCCGTGGTCACCCCCGCCGAACTGATCGAGGCCGAGATGAGCCAGCATGCGGCCTTGGCGCACTCCAAGGTCACGCCGCTGGACGAACTGGCTGATCAGGTCGAGGCGTGGAAGCGTCAGGGCCTGAAGGTTGGTTTCACCAACGGCTGCTTCGATATCCTGCACCGCGGCCACGTCGCCTATCTGGCCCAGGCGCGCAACTGGTGCGACCGGCTGGTGGTGGCGCTGAACACCGATGCCTCGGTGCGCCGCCTGAAGGGCGAGGGGCGCCCCGTCAATGATCTGGATAGCCGCGCCGCCGTCATCGGCGGTCTGGCCAGCGTGGATCGTGTGACGGCCTTTGATGACCCGACGCCCATCGCCCTGATCGAGCGACTGAAGCCCGACGTGCTGATCAAGGGCTCGGACTACACCAAGGACAAGGTCGTTGGCGCTGCCGAGGTCGAGAGCTGGGGCGGCGTGGTCCGCCTGGCCGATTTCGCCGACGGCTATTCGACCACGAAGACGATTGAGAAGATGACCGGGGACATGGCATGACGCCGCGCATGATTGTCGTCACGGGCGGCGCGGGCTTCATCGGCTCGAACATCGTCGCCCGGCTTTGTGAAGCCGGCGCCTGGGACGTGGTTGTCTGCGACCGGCTGGAGACGGCCGATCTCGCCAAGTGGAAGAACATCGCCAAACATCCGATCGCCGACCTGTGGGCGCCGGAGGAACTGTTCGAGCAGTTGGAGCGTCACGCCGACCGCATCGAGGCGGTGATCCACATGGGCGCCATCTCCTCGACGACCGAGCCGGACGCCGACCTGATACTGCACACCAACTTCAGCCTGTCGCGCGACATCTGGGACTGGTGCGCGGTGCGTAATGTGCGGATGATCTACGCCTCCTCGGCGGCTACCTACGGCGACGGCGAGGCCGGGTTCGAGGACCGCGACGATCCTGAGAACCTGAATGCTCTGCGTCCGCTAAACGCCTATGGCTTCTCAAAATATCTGTTCGACCAGTATGCCGTACGTCAGGCCGATCGGGGCGAGGCGCCGCGTCAGTGGGCCGGGCTGAAGTTCTTCAACGTCTATGGCCCGAACGAGGGTCACAAGGGCGGGATGAAGTCTGTCGTCGCCCAGATCTGGCCCAAGGTGCAGGCGGGCGAGACGGTCAGCCTGTTCCGCTCGCACAACCCGAACTACCCCGACGGCGGCCAGCTGCGCGACTTCGTCTTCGTCGACGACGTGGTCGGCATCATCCTGTGGCTGCTGGAGCGCGAGGATATCTCGGGCGTGTTCAACGCCGGATCGGGTCAGGCGCGTTCCTTCGCCGACCTGGCGCGCGCCACCTTCGCGGCGGCGGGCAAGGAGCCGTCCATCGCCTATGTGGACATGCCCGAGGCGATCCGCGACCGCTATCAGTACTTCACCGAGGCCAGCATGGACCGCATCCGTGCCCTCGGTTACGGCGGCCAGTCGACGCCGCTGGAAGAAGGCGTGCGCCGCTACGTCCAGGACTTCCTGGCCCAGCCGGATTCCTATCGATGAAGATGCCCAGCCTGACCTTGCGCCAGTGGGTCGGCTACACGGGATTTGTGCTGGTCTTCATTCTGGTCGCCGCCGTCGCCGTCTGGAGAGGCGATATTCTCAAGGCTGGACTGGACCCCCAGGTGCCGTTTCAGACCTATGATCCGCCGCCTGCCCCGAACTATGAACAGGCTGCGTCCTGGGCGCTTGACGACGCGCGCGCGCCTGGTGCGGGTTCCGCGCACATCTTCTTTGTCCATTCAACGACCTATGAAGGCGGCAGGGACTGGAATGGCCCGATCGACCATCGTGACTCGGCGACGGAGCTGCGACGCAGCGTCCTTCCCAACTACGCCGGGCCATTTGCTCGGGCCGGCGATGTCAGCGCCCCGTACTATCGCCAGGCGAACCTCTATACGCGTCTGACAATGCGGGAGGACGCGCGAGAGGCGCGGGCGTTCGCCTACAAGGACATCGACGCCGCCTTCACGCACTGGCTTCAGGCACATCCGACAGGGCCCATTATCCTGGCTGGCGTGGAACAGGGGGCGGACCTTGTTGATCATCTGCTGCATGACCGGGTAGCTATTGATCCGCTATTAAAACAAAGACTTGTAGCGGCATACCTTATGGAGGGTCTGGTTCCGGCAGAGCGCGCGCGTAACATTCCGCTGTGTGAGAGACCCGATCAGGTCGGCTGTGTCCTGGCCTGGAAATCTGTGCAGGAAGGGGACGACGCCGAGGCCAAGCGCTTGTTGCGCCGCGCCCTGGTCTGGAACGAGCGTGGCGCGCTTGACGGCGCCGATGGGGCGCCGACCGCCTGCGTCAATCCCGTGACCGGTTCTGTTGATCAGCCTGTTTCGGCAATGCGCGACAGTCGCGGCGCCACCAATGCCACAAATCTGGAGTGGGGCGCGCGCCCGGCCTTTCAGAGCCGCATCGTGGCGGCGGAGTGTCGTGCGGGTATACTGTGGCGTTCCCCGTTGAATTCAGAATCCTTCAGGCCCAAGGGGTCTTGGGCGGATCGTCGAAAGGCGCCGTCATTCAACCTGTTTTATGCCGATATAGAAGCTGATGCCCTGAATCGGATCGAGGCTTGGGAAAAGATCGATGGCGTTTGACGGTTCCCGGACTTTTGGCGTCGATGGCGTGATCGTCGTGAATCTGGATCGTCGCCCGGATCGATGGGAGGCGTTTCAGGTGGCCTGGCGCGACCTGTTGCCCTGGGATCAGGTCGTGCGACTTTCGGCGTCGGATGGTCAGCAGTTGACCGGTTACGGGCGGTCGCCCTGGTTCAGGGGGCGCAAGCGCGACCGGACCTGGGCGGGGCGCGCAGGTTGCGCCCTGTCCCACGCCCGCGCCCTGCGAGAAGCTCATGAACGCGGGTGGGCGCGGGTGTTGATCATGGAAGATGATGCGATCCCTGCTGGGGACGCTGGTGCACTCTTGTCTGCGCTGAATTCTCCGGGATGGGACCTGCTGTATCTGGGAGCGCGCGAGCCTGTAGGGGTCCAGGAGACGTGCGACGGGCTTGTCTCCGTGCACGGCGCGCTGGACGCCCATGCCTATGCCGTTACGGAGACCCTGAGAGACTGGATGATCAGGCGACTTCCGGAGGAAGCAAGCATATGGCCGTGGATTGCACGTGAACGTGCTGTGGACCGCTGGATGCGTCGCGAAGTTGGGCGGAACTTTCGGGTCAAGCTCTGTCAGCCGCAAGTAGCGACCCAGAAGGAGTGTCTGTCAGACATCACTCAGAGACGCGCCGCGTCCTATGTCGCCTGTCCCGATATAGCGACCACGCCGCGCCCAAAACCACGCCCATCGGAAGTCGCGCGCGCTGGTGAAGTGGCGGCCGATCGCGTTCGGGCTGCCGTGAAGCGGGTGGTCGGCTTCTAATCCACGCCTGGCCGGTCGTTGCGCCAGTCGAAAAGGGCTTCCAGCACCCGAACGGCCTCGCCGCGTGGGCTGGTCAAGTCGGGATCGCGGCCCAGGATCAGGCGGGCGTCGTCGGAGGCCGCCAGCATCAGCGAGCGGTGCTTGATCGGATCGGCGAAGCGATAGGCGGGGAAGCCGCTTTGTTTCAGGCCTAGAGGGTCGCCGCCGCCGCGCAGACGGAAGTCTTCCTCGGCGATCTCGAAGCCGTCCTCGGTGCGCCGCAGGGTCTCCAGACGCTCGCGAGCCGTTTCGCCAAGTGCGCCGTCCTGACCGCCGTACAGCAGGATGCATGAACTTGACTTGGCCCCGCGTCCGACGCGGCCACGAAGTTGGTGCAACTGGGCCAGGCCGAAACGGTCGGCGTGTTCGATGACCATGATCGAGGCGTTGGGCACGTCCACGCCGACCTCGACGACCGTGGTGGCGACCAGAAGCGGAATGCGGCCCTCGGCGAACTCGGCCATGACGGCTTCGCGCTCAGCGCCGGGCATCTGGCCGTGGGCCAGACCGACCTCGACCTGAAGGATGCGGCGCAGGTCGTTGGCGCGTTCCTCGGCGGCGGCCAGATCGATGGCTTCGGATTCGGCCACCAGAGGGCAGATCCAATAGGCCTGAGCCCCGCTGTCGATCGCCGCCTTCAACCGCTTGGCGACTTCGCCGATGCGCACCAGCGGCACGACGGCGGTAGCCACGGGGGTGCGACCCGGCGGCTTCTCCATCAGGCGGCTGACTTCCAGTTCGCCGTACTGGATCAGTTCCAGCGTGCGCGGGATCGGAGTGGCCGACATGGTCAGCAGGTGGACGCCGCCAACGGTCGGATCGCCCTTGGCCTGAAGCCGCTGGCGCTCGTTGACGCCGAAGCGGTGCTGTTCGTCGATGACGGCCAATGCCAGCCGGTTGAACTGCACCGCATCCTGGAACAGGGCGTGGGTGCCGATGGCGACCTGAGCCTCGCCGGAAGCCAGGGCGGCCAGCCGCTTGCGCCGCTCGGCTTGCGTGTCGCGGCCGGTTAGCAGGACTGTCGTGATGCCGGCTTCTTCGAGCATTGGGGCCAGCCGCTGATAGTGCTGGCGGGCCAGGATCTCGGTCGGGGCCATCAGGGCGGACTGGAAGCCGCTGGAGGCCGCGTCAGCCAGGGCCAAAGCCGCGACGGCGGTCTTGCCCGAGCCCACGTCGCCTTGCAGCAGCCGCCCCATCTGCTCGCCGGAAGCCAGATCGGCGCGGATTTCCTCGATGGCGCGGGCCTGGGCGCCGGTCAGGGTGAAGGGCAGGGCGGCCAGCATCCGTTCCGAGGCCTCGCCAGGCGCGATGCGCGGGGCCGGTGTGGCGTGACGCGTCCGGCGACGACGGGCTAGCGCCAGTTGGTGGGCGAACAACTCGTCATAGGCCAGACGCTGACGCGCCGGGGCCTCGGGCGTCAGGTCCATTTCAGAGGTCGGGGCGTGCAGGGTTTCCAGCGCCGCGCGCCAGCCGGGCCAGCGTCGGGCCGCTAGCCAGGCGGCGTCCTGCCATTCCTCAAGCTCTGGTGTCGCCGCCAGCGCGCCCTGCGCCAGCTTCCTGACCACCCGCGAGGTCAACCCTTGCGTCGCCGGATAGACGGGTTCGGACAGCGGGATCTCGTCCGCCTTTTCCAGCGGCAGGATGTAGTCGGGGTGCGCGATCTGCACCTCGTTGTTGAAGCGTTCGACCTTGCCGGTCACAAGCCGCCGCTCGCCGCGCGGCGCCAGGCTTTCGATATGGCGCGGCGAGCCGGCGAACCAGATCAGGTGGACGAAGCCGGTGTCGTCTGAGGCCCGCATCTTCAGCGGCGCGCCGATCTTGTGCGGCGGGATCAGCCGGTCGATCAGGACGTCGAAGACGCCGATCTCGCCCTCGACAGCGGCGGCGGCGGTCGTGCGGCGGCGCTGGATGATCCCGGACGGCGACAGGAACAGAACGTCGCGCACCAGCGGACCGGCCAGTTTGTGAACCAGGGGCGCGCTTCGCGGCCCCACGCCCTTCAGGGTGGAGACGTCCGCGAACAGGGGAAAGAGAATCTCGGGCCGCATTAGCCTCAGCATAGCTGGCGAAAACGGAACGGGAACGCTATCTGATCCAACTCTTCACATGAACGGACCGGGCAAGGAACCGCGTGGCCGATATTGATGCACGTCCAGAGGACGCCCGGAAACAAAGACTCGGTCGAATTTCGTATCGCGCCTGGCGACGCGGCTTCCGCGAGGCCGACATGGTGCTGGGGCCGTTCGTCGATCAGGTCGGTCCGTCAATGGACGACGGTGAGCTGGATCAGCTGGAGCACCTCCTGAACGAGGAGGACCAGTACCTCTACGCTTGGATCATCGAGAAGGAGCCGACCCCGCCCGAGTTCGACGGGCCGATGTTGGCGCGCATCCGGGCCTTCATGCGCGAACACGTCGCGGCGGAAGTGGCCAAGGGTATCGGCTGATGGGCGAGGCGATGGCGCGGCGTGACGTTGAACTGGGCGGCGCGCCCGAGGGGCTGGACGCGTTGGTCGTCGCCGAACGACTGAAGGCGCAGGGCGGGGTCGGCCTGTTGGTGGCGCGTGATTATCAGCGCTCGGGCAATTTTACGCAAACGCTGAGCTTCTTCGCCAAGGATATTGAAGTCCTTGAATATCCGTCCTGGGACTGCCTGCCCTATGACCGACTGAGCCCGACCGCTTCGGTCGCAGCGCAGCGGATGGCGACCCTGACCCGGCTGGCGCAACGCGATCCGGCGGACGACAGGCCCCTGCTGGTGGTCGCCACGATCGCCGCAGCGACCCAGCGCACGCCGCCGCGTCAGGCCGTCACTGGGGCCGGGTTCGAGGCCAGGGTCGGTCGCGATCTGGATACGGCGGCGCTGGAACGTTATGTCTTGGCCAACGGCTATGTGCGGGCCTCGACCGTGTCGGAGCGGGGTGAATACGCCATTCGCGGCGGGGTGATCGACGTCTTCCCGCCGGGCTTTGACGAGCCCGTGCGTCTGGACCTGTTCGGCAGCGAGCTGGAATCCATCCGCGCCTTTGATCCCGAGACGCAACGCTCGACCAAGCAACTGAAGCAGGTCGCGCTTCTGCCGGTGTCGGAGGTTCTGCTGGACGCCGAGAGCATCTCGCGCTTCCGCAGCGGCTATCTGAACCTGTTCGGCGCGCCGGGCGACGAGCCCATGTACGCCGCCGTCAGCGAGGGCGCGCGCCGTCAGGGGCTGGAGCACTGGCTGCCGCTCTTCTACGACCGGCTTGACACTCTGTTCGACTTCCTGCCGGACAGCGCGCCGGTCTTCCTCGACAGTCAGGTGGAGCAGGCCCGCGCCGAGCGCTGGAACCTGACGACCGACGCCTATGAGGCGCGCAAGGAGGCGGCTAAGGGCAAGGGCGGCGCGGCCTATCGCGCCGCGGCGCCCCAGAGCCTCTATCTGGACGAAGGCGACTGGAACAGCGCCTTGGCCGGCCGCGCCGTGCGCCGCCTGTCCCCGCTGTCGGGCGGCACGGGCGAGGACGCCGGCGGCCGTCTGGGCCGCAGCTTCGCCGCCGAGCGCTCGCAGGACAGCGTCAACCTGTTCGCCGCCGTGGCCCAGCACGCCGAGGACTTGAAGGGGCAGGGCAAGCGGGTGCTGTTCGCCTCCTGGACCGAAGGCTCGGCCGAGCGTCTGGCGGCCATGCTGGGCGACCACGGCCTGACCCACGTCCTGCCGGTGCGCGACTGGGACGATGTTCTGGCGGCGCCGAAGGACATCTATCTGCGCGCCGTCCTGCCGGTCGAACATGGCTTCGTCACCGACGAGGTCGCAGTCATTTCCGAGACCGACATCCTGGGCGACCGCCTGGCGCGGCCCAAGCGCAAGCGGCGGGCGTCGAACTTCCTGGCTGAGGCCTCGGCGCTGACGGCGGGCGATCTGGTCGTCCATCTGGATCACGGCATCGGGCGCTATGAGGGCCTGAAGACGCTGGAGATCCAGGAGGCGCCGCACGACTGCCTGGAACTGCTCTACGCCGGTGACAGCAAACTCTACTTGCCGGTTGAAAACATTGACCTTCTGACCCGCTACGGGACGGACGCCGACGGGGTTCAGCTGGATCGTCTGGGCGGAGCAGGCTGGCAGGCGCGCAAGGCGAAAGCGAAAGAGCGCCTGCGCGCCATGGCCGAGGGCCTCATCGCCCTGGCCGCCAAGCGGGCGTTGCGCGTCTCCGACGCCATCACGCCGCCGTCCGGCCTGTTCGACGAGTTCTGCGCCCGCTTCCCCTACGAGGAGACGGACGACCAGCTGAACGCCATCGGCGACGTGCTGGAAGACCTGGGCAAGGGCACGCCGATGGATCGTCTGATCTGCGGCGACGTCGGTTTCGGCAAGACCGAGGTGGCCCTGCGCGCGGCCTTCGTCGTGGCCATGACAGGCCAGCAGGTGGCGATCGTCTGTCCGACGACCCTCCTGGCGCGCCAGCATTTCAAGACCTTCAGCGAGCGCTTCGCCGGCTGGCCGATCACCGTGCGGCACCTGTCGCGCATGGTCACGGCCAAGGACGCCAACGAGACCCGCGTGGGCCTGAAGGACGGGACGTTCGAGATCGTCGTCGGCACCCACGCCGTGCTGGCCGAACAGGTCGGCTTCAAGGACCTTGGCCTGGTGATCGTCGACGAGGAGCAGCACTTCGGCGTCAAGCACAAGGAGAAGCTGAAGTCCCTGCGGGCCGATGTTCACCTGCTGACCCTGACGGCCACGCCGATCCCGCGCACCCTGCAGATGGCCCTGTCGGGCATTCGCGAGATGTCGATCATCGCCACGCCGCCGGTCGATCGTCTGGCGGTGCGGACCTATGTCACGCCCTGGGACCCGGTGCTGGTGCGCGAGGCCCTGCTGCGCGAGAAGTATCGTGGCGGGCAGGCCTATTATGTCGCGCCGCGCTTGAAGGACCTGCCGGAAATCGAGAAGTTCCTGCGCGAGCAGGTGCCCGAGGTGAAGTTCGTCGTCGGCCACGGCCAGATGAGCCCGACCCAACTGGAGGAGGTGATGAGCGCCTTCTACGACGGGCAGTACGACGTCCTGGTCTCGACCACGATTGTCGAGAGCGGCATCGATATTCCGACGGCCAACACCCTGATCGTCCACCGCGCCGATATGTTCGGGCTGGCCCAACTTCACCAGATCCGGGGCCGCATCGGCCGGTCCAAGGCACGGGCCTTCGCCTACCTTACGACCGATCCCAAGCGGCCGCTGAGCCTGTCGGCCGAGCGGCGGCTGCAGGTACTGCAGTCGCTGGACAACCTGGGGGCCGGTTTCCAGTTGGCCAGCCACGACCTGGATCAGCGCGGCGGCGGCAACCTGCTGGGCGACGAGCAGTCGGGCCATATCCGCGAGGTTGGGGTCGAACTGTATCAGCAGATGCTGGAAGACGCCGTCGCCGAACTGCGCGAGCAGGGCGAGGAAGTGGCCGACCGCGGCTGGTCGCCGTCGATCAATGTCGGCGCGGCGGTCCTAATTCCAGAGACTTACGTACCAGACCTGAATGTTCGCCTCAGTCTCTATCGCCGTCTGTCGGACGCCGAGAAGATGGAGGACCGCGAGGCCATGGCCGCCGAACTGATCGACCGCTTCGGCCCGCTTCCGGACGAGGCGCAACAGCTTCTGCGGATCGTCGGCATCAAGGCCAATTGCCGCACGGCCTCGATCGAGAAAATCGACATCGGGCCCAAGGGCGCGGTGCTGACCCTGCGCAACAATAGCTTCCCCAACCCGATGGGGCTGGTGGGGCTGATCCAGAAGAACCAGGCCTTCTGGAAGATCCGCCCCGATCAGAAGATCGTGGTGAAGGGCGAGTGGCCCACGCCTGACGACCGCCTGAAGGTCGCCGAGCGGATCACCGCCGATCTGGCGCGGGTGGCGGGGGCGGCCTAAGCGAAATCGGTCTGAATGCGATTGCATTCGAACCCAGATATTCGCTCAAGACACAGCGATGAGCCTGATCCGGCGTCTGCAGATCAGGCTCTAGCCGTGGCCCTTCATCTGCCGGATCAGGGCGCCGAACAGGTTGACGTAGTCGTCGGTCCAGGGCCGTACCCCGGTCGGGGCCAGCTTGCGCCAGCGGCCGTCGCCCTTGAAGTCGGCGAGCCCCTCGGCGGTCGGTGAAATGGCCAGGGCTTCGGTCGAGGCCTCGGACATCTCGGGGGCATTGGGCTGCTCGATATAGATCTGATGCAGGTCGGCGGCGCCCAACTGGCGTGCGGCGGCGACGGCCGGCATGGTGATCTCGAGGTTGCGGTTGGACAGGTGCAGAACCACGACGCCGTTGGGCTTCAGGAGGTTCAGATAGCCCTCAATGGCCTCGACCGTCAGCAGATGCGTCGGCACAGCGTCGGACGAGAAGGCGTCGATGACCAACAGGTCGTATGTGCCTGGCGCTTCCTTGGCCATGGTCAGTCGCGCGTCGCCCAGAACGGTGCGGATCGGGCCGTCGGCGCAGTGCGAGATATAGGTGAACCAGGACGGATCGCGCGACACGCGGTCCACCATGGGGTCGATCTCGAAGAAGGTCATTTCGTCTTCGGCGCGCTTGTAGGCGGCCATGGCGCCGGAGCCTTGGCCCACGATGCCGATCTTGGCCGCCGGCGTGCGGGCCTGAATGCGCTGCGCCGCCTGACCCAAGGGCGTGGCGGTGGCGTAGTACATGGTCGGGCTGCAGGCGAATCCGGGGGCGCGGGCCTGTGCGCCGTGCAGGGTCGTGCCATGCATCAGGACATGCACATCGCCGCCCATGCCGTCGTCGCGCGTCACCGCCACGCGCATCACGCCGAAGAAGCTGCGCTCGGACAGGCTCCAGTCATAACCGCGCCCGACGTGATGGGCGGACAGGGTGATGACAGCGATGATGATGGTGAACAGAACCGCGCGATCACGCACCAGGAAGGCGCAGATCGCCGCGCCACCGAGTATGACCTGCACCATTTGCAACCTCGCCTGGTCGCTTAGCAAGGCACGGAAGTCGGGATTATAGCGCATGAACTCCAGGATAATCGGCGGTGCAGCGGCAATGCCGATGCCGAGCAGAAGAATGAGTATGTCCTGACGTGACAGCGGACCTTCGCCCCACGGGCGGGCCAGGCCGACAAGGACCATAACCAGCGGATATTCCCACACGACGTTGAAGATTGTCGGGGCGATCAGGGCGTTGAACGCTCCGCCGACCACGCCGCCCAGAGACAGCAGGAGGTAGAACTCGGTCAGTCGGTCTGGCGCGGGTCGTCGTGCGGCCAACCGCTGGTGACACATCAGGGCGGTGAAGAAGAAGGCGGCCAGATGTGCCAGCAACAGCAGCAGCCACTGGCCCGTATTCATACCCACCAGACTGACCACGACAGCGCCGAGCGCGGCCTGCAGCACGAGCGTCGTCGGCAAGCTGATCCACGGCTTCGCCTGGAAGGCGATGACGAAGGTCAGCAGATAAAGGGCCAGAGGCGCAACCCAGAGGAAGGGGGCCGAGGCCACGTCGGTCGAGAGGTGAGCGGTGACGCCCAGCATGAGGCTGGATGGGGCGGCGGCCAGAAGAACCAGTATGCACTTCTCGCGCCAGGGGATGGGCGCGCTGACAGCCAGGGGCGCGGGCTCGGCAGTATCCCGAACGCGTCGTCGCCAGACTGCGGCGGCCAGCACGATCACCAGGATGACGAACAGGCCATAGCCTCCGGTCCATGTCGATCTTTGGCCTGACAGGGACATCAGGGGTTCGATCAGGGCCGGGTAGGCCAGCAGAGCCAGGAAGCTGCCGAGATTGGAGGCGGCGTAGAGGACATAGGGGTTCTGGCCATCGGCATGGCCCGCGCGAACCCGCGCATACCAGGCCTGCAGCAGGGGTGCGGTCGCCGACAGGACGGCGAACGGCGCACCGACCGACAAGGCCAGCGTGGCCAGTAGCCAGGCGGTAGGCGCGGCGGGGTTCGGCTCGCCCAGCAGGCCGCTGATCTGCAACGGCAGGAACAGGGCCGCCGCCAGCAGCAGGGTCAGATGAATGGCGGCCTGCCACTTCAGGGATCGCACCCTTTGCAGCAGGTGGGCGTAGCCATAGCCGACCAGAAGCGCCGTCTGGAAGAAGACCATCGAGGTGTTCCACACCGACGGTGATCCTCCCAGCATGGGCAAGACCAGTTTCGTCACCATGGGCTGGATGACAAAAACCAGCGACGCCGACGTGAATATGGCGACGGCGAACAGCGCGGGTGTTATCGCGTCGACCTTGCGAAAGGCCGTCGTCATGGTGGAATCGGTCATTCGCGATCCGCTGGCATCGGCGCGGTCGAAAGGACCACCCCTTGTTCAACGGGTTTAGCCCGACTCGCAGACGGAGCGCATAGTCATGTTCCCTGAGGATATTCAGGCTGCTGCCGAAAATGTGGTCCAGGCGGCGATCAAGGCGGGCGTTCTGATCGCCACGGCGGAAAGTTGCACCGGCGGTCTGGTGTTCGGGGCGCTGACGGCGGTCGCTGGTTCGTCGGCGGCGCTGGACCGGGGCTTCATCACCTACAGCAATGAGGCCAAGGCCGAACTGCTGGGCGTGTCCGAGGGGCTGTTGACCCAGTTCGGAGCGGTGTCGGAACCCGTGGCGCGGGCGATGGCGCTTGGGGCGGTTGATCGTTCTCGGGCCGCTGCATCGGTGTCCATCACAGGGGTAGCGGGTCCAGGCGGCGGTTCATTGGAAAAGCCTGTCGGCTTGGTGCATTTCGCCGCCGTTGGACCCAGGGGCGGCGTTGTTCACGTGGAGCGTCAGTTCGGCGAGATCGGGCGCGAGGCGGTGAGGCTGGAAAGTGTTCGCGTGGCCCTGGCCCTGTTGATGGACGCGGTGAGCGCATGACGGCGCCTGTCCTGGTCGATGCGCGAGGGCACCGCTGCCCGGTGCCCAGTCTGAGGCTGCGCAAGGCGATGGCGGGGCAGGCTCCGGGTGTGCGCCTGATCCTGCTCGCCACGGATCCGATGGCGCGGATCGACGTACCCTATCTGATGGGGGATCTGGGCGGGACTGTATGCGAGATCGAGGAGCTGGACGGAATCCTGCGCATTACTGTCGAGATTGGCGCCGTTCCGAGAGGTTGACGACTGACGCGCCGGTTTCGACCTCGGGTTCCTCAGGTTTCCAGGCGATTTCCAGTTCCGTGGCGAAAGCGCCGCCATAGAAGATGGCGTTGACGTTCCACGACAGCCAGATCAGCAGGACCACCACTGCGCCGACCGAGCCATAGGTGGCCCCGAGTTGGGCGATCTGTTCGACATAGATGGCGCACAGCCACGAGAAGAAGGTGGACATGACGGTGGCGATCAGTCCGCCCACAATGGCCGGCTTCCATGCAACCCGCGTCGCATGGGACATGGCGTAGCGATAGAGCATGGCCAGCCCGAGCCATAGTCCCAGAGCTGGCCACAGCCCGTCCAGCGGCAGGACCAGCAGACCGACCGGGTCTTCGGCGTGGGCGTGTTCCATCAGTCGCGAGGTCACGACCGCGCCTGACACCACGGTGAACAGGACGAAGGCGGCCAGGGCGACGAGGAAGGCGAGCATGTTGAACTTGAAGAAGCCGTGCGGCTCCGTCTCGTCGTGAATCAGGTTCAGCCCGGCTAGCAAGGCCTTGAAACCGCGATGCGCGGCATAGGCGCCGATGATCAGGGCCAGGGCGCTCTGGGCCGAGACCGTGCGCGCCGAGGCGTTCGCCAGGCGGTTGATCTCGTTCAGGAAGATGGACCGCGCGGCGTGAGGAACGACATCGGCCAGGGCCGCAGCCTGTTCACTGACCTGTCCGATGGAAAGGACGACCTTATAGAAGCCGATCAGGATGGCGATGGCGGGAAAGACGGCCAGAAGGGCGAAGAAGGAGACGCCGCCCGTATAGAGCATAACGTCGCGTCCCCAACTGCGGGTGAACGCGCGAACCGCCAGCTTGCCCCAGAACAGGGGCAGGGCCGTCAAACGGGTTTCCTGGTTCAAGCCTTCGCCTCGGCAGTCTTCAAAGCGACCGATTAACCTCATTCGCCCTAAGGGGAAACCCCGGAGCTCGGGTTGAATTTGTAACGCTGGCGATACGCGCCCCATTGCTAGAGCAGCGAGGTGGTCGGTATCATCGAAGCGGCTTGGAACATCGGCGTCGGGGGCGAACCGACCAGGCCTAGGAGAGACTGATTGGATCCCGATCCGCGCGTACTGGTCGTCGCTGTTGATGACGTCCTGGTCGGCCCTCTGTGCGAGGGACTGGACCAGTTGGGGTGGCCCACGATCACGGCGCGGACGGCGGACGCCGCCGTCCTGGCGCTGAAGGATACCGCGGTCGTCGCTGCTGTAGTGGCGCTACGCGGGCTGGAAGGGCAGGCGACGGTCGCCCGGCTACGGGACGCCGCAGCGCCGCGTTACCTGCCAATCCTGATGATCGGAGGCGACGCTGTCGAGGGCGGCGATGTCGACCTGATGATGTCGTCACCCCCACACCCGGCCCAGGCCGCCCTGCGGCTGGAGCAGTTGACCCGGGCCGGGATCGCCGAGGAGGAATTCCGCCTGAGACAGGCGACTTTCGCCGCTCATGGCGTTTCGCTGCAAGCGCCCGATGTGGGGGAAACACCCCTGCAAATTTTGACGGCGGGCGCGGCCGATCGTCGTTTCCTGGCCATGGCCAACGCTCTCGCGGCGGCGGGCGCCGAGGTCGTCGCAGCACCCACGCCCTACACGGCGTTCGACTATCTGCATGAGCGAGCCTTTGACGCCGCCGTGCTGTGGGGGGGGCAGGATCATGCGCCCGCTCTGTCGATTGCATCGGGCATGAAACGGAACACCCGTCTCTATCATATTCCACTGATCCTCTACCTGCGAGGCGCGGCCGGGGTCGAACTGGCCGACCTGTTCCGCCGCGGCTTCGCCGACGTTGCAGCGGCCGAAACGCCTGAGGATGAAACCGCTGAACGAGTGCTGGCTCTGGCGCGCAACCATCGTCGACGGCAGGCCATTCGCCGGGCGCTGGATTCGGTGCGCGGGTCGGATCTTATGGATGCCGCGACCGGACTGTTCACGCGCGATCTGTTCGCCTCGCATCTGGCGCGCGTGGCCGAGGGCGCACGGCTGCGCAACCGGGCGCTGTCAGTCTGCGTCCTGCGGGTGGCCGAACGCGAACAGGTCATCCAGGCTCGTAGCGGCGGCTGGCTGGATCGCGCCATGCCTCAGATCGGCGCTATGGTGTCGCGTCTGGTGCGGGTCGAAGACACGGCGGCGCGTCTGGGGCCGGAATTGTTCGCTCTGGTGTTGCCTGCGACGGGAGCAGCGGCCGCGCGGATGGCGGCGGAGCGAATTTCGGCGGTTATCGCCTGCACCGCATTCGACGCCGGCAAGGACCGCTCGCCCTTCGTAGTTGAGTTCGATGTCGGCGTGGCCGAGATGCAGGATGGTGAAACGCCCGCCGCTGTTCTGGAGCGGGCGTCCGCCAATCTCATCAAGGTTTAGGCGGGCAGTTCCACCGAAGCCACCGCCTGGGCAGCCAGGCCTTCGCCGCGGCCGGTGAAACCCAGGGCCTCGGTCGTGGTCGCCTTGACGCTGACGGCGTCGAGCGGAAGGTTCAGCAGTTCGGCCAGGCGTTCGCGCATGGCCAGCCGATGCGGCTTTACCTTGGGCTGCTCGCAGATCAGCGTGACGTCGACATTGACGATCCGTCCGCCACGCGCAGTTACGCGCTCTGCCGCATGGGCCAGGAAGCGGTCGGAAGAGGCGCCCTTCCATTTCGGATCACTGGGCGGGAAGTGGTCGCCGATATCGCCCTCGGCGATGGCCCCCAGGATGGCGTCGGTCAGGGCGTGCAAACCCGCGTCGGCATCCGAGTGGCCGATCAGGGTCTGGTCGTGCGGGATCTCGACGCCGCATAGCCAGACCGAGGTTCCTGGTCCCCAGCGATGAACGTCATAACCCTGGCCGATGCGGAGAGTCTTGGGCAGCAGGGCCTCGGCCATGGCGAAATCCTCAGGATAGGTCAGTTTCATCAAACGGGCGTCGCCTTCGACCAGGCGCACACGACCGCCGACGCGTTCGACAACGGCGGCTTCGTCGGTAGGGGCGTCGGTATCGCGCCAGGCGGCGTAGGCGTCACGGATGGTGTTCAGGCGGAAAGCTTGCGGCGTCTGGGCGCGCCATAAGCCTTCGCGGTCGATACTACCCACCACCAGGTCATCCGCGCCGCGACGCAGGCTGTCGGCCACGGGCAGGCCGGGCACGGCGCCGTCGGCGTCACTCAAGGCGTCGAGCAGGCGGTTGACTACGGATGCGCTCAGGAAGGGGCGCGCTGCGTCGTGGATCAGAACCGGCGCATCGTCGGCGACGTCAAGCGCGGCGAGGCCGGCTTGAACCGAGGCGGCGCGTGTGGCGCCGCCGGCGACCGTTCGCCATCCCGCCAGACCGGCCAGGGCCTCGGCGGCGCGTGGTTCGGCGCCGGGCGTGACCACGACGACGACCGAATCGGCGCCCGCCTTCAGCAGAGCCTCGACCGACCAGCGCACTACGGGCCGGCCGCCGACGACCCGCCACTGCTTGTCGCCACCGGCCCTGGAGCCCGAACCGGCCGCTACTACGATTGCTGAGAATGCCATGTCGGCCTTCTAAGCGCCCCAGTTCCGCTTGACGAGAGGCTGAACAGTCGGCGGTAAGGGCGGCATGAACGCAGGATTGCAAATTGGAGACGTGCGGATCGCCGGACGGGTGCTGATGGCCCCGATGACCGGGATCACCGACCTGCCGTTCCGCGTGCTCGCCTCAAGGCTGGGCGCGGCCTATGTGGCGACCGAGATGGTCGCCTCCGCTGAATTGGCGCGCGGACGGCCTGACGTGGTGCGTCGCGCCGCCGTGGGCGGGGGGTTGCCTTTGACCGTGATCCAGTTGGTCGGCGGCGATCCGGAAGTCATGGCCGAGGGCGCGCGCATGGCCGAGAAGGCCGGGGCGGACATCATCGACCTGAATTTCGGCTGTCCGGCGAAAGAGGTGACCGGCGCAGCCTGTGGTTCGGCCCTCATGCGAACGCCGGAACGAGCAACGGCCATCATGGCGGCGGTTGTCGCAGCGGTCAGCCGACCGGTCACGGTCAAGATGCGCCTGGGTTGGGACGAGAACAGTCACAACGCCGCTGAACTGGCGAGGCGGGCGGCGGACCTTGGCGTGGCGGCGGTCACCGTGCACGGCCGCACCCGCAAACAGTTCTACACCGGCATCGCCGACTGGGGAGCCGTGGCTGAGGTCAAGCAGGCGGTGTCTATTCCGGTCATCGTCAATGGCGATATCATCACGGCGGAACAGGCTAGAGAGGCCCTGACCCTGTCCGGGGCCGATGGTCTGATGCTGGGGCGCGGGGTCTATGGCCGCCCGTGGCTAGCGGCCCATCTGGAACAGGCGCTGGCCGACGGGACGCGATTGCAGGAGCCTGGTCGCGAAGAGCGACTGGCTATTGTCATCGAGCATCTGCGCGGGTCGGTCGCCTTCTATGGCCTGCCTCTGGGTCTCAAGATGTTCCGCAAGCATCTGGGCTGGTATATTGAGCAGGCGCCGTGGCCCGATGATCCTCTGGAGCGTCGCGCCGCCAAGGCGCGGCTTTGCCGGCTGGAGACGCCGCTGGAAGTCGAGCAGGCGCTTTCCGCGCTTTGGCGACCTGCGGTGGATCAATTCAGCAACTCTGGTGTTGAAAACCTGCCACAGCTGGTTGAAGCTGCGAGGTGATGACGGAACTCCCCGCGGCGCAGACTGAAGGCCAGAGCCCCGAGCGTTCGCTCTGGGGGCGTCTTTCCGGCAGCCGTGTTCGGGCTCTTTTCGGCACGGCCTACGCCGTTGCCTTCCTGACTACGGCGGCGGCCATCTGGTTGGTGGCTATTGCGCCGGGTGCGACAACGGGCGGAGATGCGCGTACTGCGGCCAGCCGGGCGGTTCTCTTCATCCTTCTGGCCAATCTGGTGCTTATCGGGGGGCTCGCGGCGGTCATCGGCATGCGGGTCTTGCGTCTGACGCGGAACCGGAACGATCCCGGCGCGCGGCTGCATCTGCGCTTCGTCACCTTGTTCTCGTTGGTTGCGGTCGTCCCGGCTGTTCTGATCGCCCTGGTGTTCGGGGTCTTGGTCAACCGCGGCGTGGATCAGTGGTTCAGCACCAATGTCCGCTCGGCGGTCGAGAACGGCGCCGAGATCGGGAGGGCCTACGTCGCCGATGTCGGCGCAGGGCTGGAAGTCGACCTTGAGACCATGTCGACTGAACTGGGCGGCGTGCGTTCCCTGTTCGACAATCGCATCCAGTTCTCGCGCGCCCTGGCGCAGATCGGTGAGTTCTTCGGCTATCCGGCTCTCTACATTTTGAATGACGACGGCGAGGTGCTGGCCAGCGGCGAGCAGCCTGGAGCGCCTCCTTACGTCGCGCCGCCACGCGAGGCCTTCGAGACGGTGGCCGCCGGTGAGGTCGCGCCGACGACGGTTACCGAGAATCCCGACATGGTGCGGGCGCTCTACCCGCTGCCCGACTACGGCCACGCCTACCTCTATGTCGTACGGCCTCTGGCGCCCGGCCTTATCCAACGGATGCGCAACGGCGAGGAATCCATCGCCGCCTATCGGGCCGCCGAGGAAAGCCGGGCGCGAATTCAGACCGCCTTCGCTCTCAGCTATCTGGAGACGGCGCTGCTGGTGCTTGTGGGCGCTGTGTGGCTGGCTATGTCGGCCGCGAGTTCAATCTCGGCGCCCATCGGCCGTCTGGTAAAGGCGGCGGATCAGGTATCTGGCGGCGATTTGAGTGCGCGGGTTGATAACGCAGGTGCGCCATCCGACCTGGTTGTCCTGTCCGAGGCCTTTAATCGCATGACGGGGGATATCATGACCCAACAGGCGGCGCTAAAGGCCGCCAGCGACGACGCTCAGGGACGTAGCCGGTTCATCGAGACCGTTCTGTCAGGCGTCAGCGCGGGGGTCATTGGTCTGGACCGGTTGGGGCGTATCTCGGCCATCAACGACAGCGCCAGTCAGTTGCTGGCGATCAGCGAGGCGGATGTCCAGGGTCGCCTGCTGGCCGAGGTCGCGCCGGAGTTGGCTGAACTGTCCGAGCGCGCCGAGGCCCACATCGAGGAAGATATCGACGTCAGTCGCGATGGCGAGACACGCCGCCTGCGGGTCCGTATCGAAGGCGGACAGGGCGGTGAGATGGTGCTGACCTTCGACGACATCACCCGCCTTGTGACGGCGCAACGAAACGCCGCCTGGCGTGATGTGGCTCGCCGTATCGCCCATGAGATCAAGAACCCGCTGACACCGATCCAGCTGTCGGCGGAACGCTTGCGCCGCAAGTATCGCTCGCAGGTCGGCGACGACGTCGAGGTCTTTGACCGCTGCACCGAGACCATCATCCGTCAGGTTGGCGATATCGGGCGGATGGTGGATGAGTTTTCCTCCTTCGCCCGCATGCCCGCGCCACGCTTTACTCGTGAGAACCCGGCTGAAATGTTGCGCGAAGCGGTCTTCGCCCAGCGTGTTGCAGCGGCGGACATCGGCGTCGAATTGGTCGAGCCCCTACCGGACGTGGTCCTGCAATGCGACGGTCGCATGGTGGGACAGGCCCTTGCCAATATTCTGAAAAACGCGGGCGAGGCTGTCAGCGCCAGGCGAGCACGGGAGCCAGTCCCGGCGGGCGCGAACGGCATCATCGCCCGGCTGACTGTCGAGGGGGGCGTCGCCACCTTCGCCATAGAAGACGACGGGGTCGGCCTGCCGGCCAAGGATCGCGATCGCCTGGCCGAGCCCTATGTGACGACGCGCGAGAAGGGCACGGGCCTGGGCCTGGCCATCGTCAAACGCATCTGTGAAGACCATGGCGGCGAGCTCAAGCTGGCGGATGCCGAAACCCTGTCGGGCGCCCGCGTGTGCCTGACCTTCCCCCTGACCCAAGACAGCAAGGCTGCTCACCGTGCCCCCGGCGCGGCGCGAGCGGCGGAGTAAGAGAGGCGTCATGCGAAACACCGGTGCCGATATTCTGGTCGTGGACGACGAAGCGGACATCCGCGAGCTGGTCTCCGGCCTGCTGGAGGACGAGGGCCACTCGGTCCGCGTGGCCGCCAATTCGGACGAGGCCCTGGCGGCGATCCGGGCGCGCAAGCCCTCGTTGGCCGTGCTGGATATCTGGATGCAGGGCGGCGGTCTGGACGGGCTGGAACTGCTGGACGTGGTCAAGGGGCTGGATGAGGATCTGCCGGTCGTCATGATCTCGGGGCACGGCAATATCGAAACCGCCGTCAGCGCTTTGAAACGCGGCGCCTATGACTTCATCGAGAAGCCCTTCAAATCGGATCGCCTGGTGGTTGTGGTCGAGCGCGCGCTGGAAGCCGCCGCGTTGAAGCGGGAAAATCGCCGTCTGCGCGCCCAGACCATGGCGCCATCCGGTCTGATTGGAAAATCGGCGGCGGCCCAGCTGCTGCGCGGCACCATAGCCAAGGTGGCGCCGGCCAACAGCCGCGTCCTGATCTCGGGGCCTCCGGGCTCCGGCAAGGAATTGGTCGCCCGCCAGATTCATGACGCCAGCCCTCGCTCCAAGGCCGAGTTTGTCGCGATCTCGGCCGCAGGCATGACGCCGGAGCGTTTGGACGTCGAACTGTTCGGCGAAGAGGGGGGGGACGGTCGTCCGCGCAAGATCGGCGTGTTCGAGCGCGCCCATAACGGCACCCTCTACCTGGACGATGTGGGCGATATGCCGCGGGAAAGTCAGAGCCGTATCCTGCGTGTTCTGGTCGAGCAGCGTTTTCGCCGGGTTGGCGGTGAACAGGACGTTCAGGTGGATGTCCGAGTCGTCACCTCGACCGCCCGCGACCTGAAGGTGGAGATCGCCGAAGGACGGTTCCGTGAGGACCTGTTCCATCGCCTGAACGTTGTGCCGATCCGCGTCCCGCCGCTGTCCGAGCGCCGCGAGGACATTGGGGAGTTGATCGACTATTTCGTGGAGAGCCTGGCGGTTTCGCAGGGCTTGCCGCGGCGCCGGGTCGCTGACGACGCCCTTGCCGTGCTTCAGGTGCATCCCTGGCCGGGAAACGTGCGTCAGCTTCGGAACAACGTCGAGCGTCTGCTTATTCTGGCGATCGGCGATCCCGAGGAACCGATTACGGCTGACATGCTGCCGCAGGAAGTGGCGTCCAACGGGTCATCGGCCTCACTGGGCGCTGATCGGATCATCGCCCTGCCTTTGCGAGAGGCGCGCGAAGTGTTCGAGCGGGAGTATCTGGCCGCGCAAATCATGCGTTTCGGCGGAAATATCTCGCGCACGGCCGCCTTCATCGGCATGGAAAGATCCGCACTGCACCGCAAACTGAAGTCGCTGGGCGTTTCGCCCGCCCGCGGCGGCGAAGACGAAGAAGGAGAGGGCGCCTGATGTCCAGGATCGCCTACGTCAACGGAACCTATCAGCCGCACAACGGCGCCACGGTTCACATCGAGGATCGCGGCTTCCAGTTCGCTGACGGGGTCTATGAAGTGTGGTCGGTGTTCGACGGCAGGTTGGCCGACTTTGAAGGCCATATGACCCGTCTGGCCCGCAGCCTGACAGAGCTTCGCATCCCGATTCCGATGACGGCCCAGGCCCTCGAGCGCGTGCTCAAGGAAACCATCCGTCGCAATCGCGTTCGCAATGGTATCGTCTATCTGCAGGTCACGCGCGGCACCTCGCCGCGCGACCACGCCTTCCCGAAAGACACCCCGCCCAGCGTCATCGTGACGTCGAAGACCATTGACCTGGGCAAGGGCGAGGCCCTGGCCGCCAAGGGCGCGGCGGGCGTGACCATGCCCGACATCCGCTGGGGCCGTTGCGACATCAAGACCGTGGGTCTGCTCCCTAATGTCCTGGCCAAGCAAGCGGCGCGCGAGAAGGGCGCCTATGAGTGTCTGATGGTCGACGATATGGGTCTGGTAACGGAAGGCTCGTCCACCAACGCCTGGATCGTCGATGAGAACGGCAAGCTGCGGACCCGCGACACCCAGGCCAATATCTTGCGCGGCATAACCCGTACGGCGATCCTGAAGCTGGCCGAGGCGGAAGGCATCGAACTGGACGAACGCCCGTTCAGCGTGGACGAGGCTAAGCGCGCCAAGGAGGTCTTCGTCACCGCCGCCAGTTCTTTTGTCATGCCCATCGTGTCGTTGGACGGGTCGAAGATCGCAGACGGAAAGCCGGGCCCGGTCGCGACCCGTCTGCGTCAGGTCTATCTGGAGCAGGCAAGGCGCGACGCGGTCTGATATCCTGATGTTCAGACGCCTGTTTCAGCGTGACAGTTCCGTCGCTCCGCTCCGTGACACCGATGCGGACTGGGATCGGATCGCGCGGTCCGATCCCTATTACGGGGTGCTGACAGATCCCCGGTTCAGGACTGAAAACCTGACAAAGGAGGCTCTGGCCGAATTCTTCAAAAGCGGCGAGGGCGCTGTGAAGCAGGCCGCAAAGCGCCTGAAGAGCCGCCATGCGGATTTCGCCCCTGCCTCTGCGCTGGATTTCGGATGCGGCGTCGGACGTCTGACCCGCGCCCTGGCCGCCATGACCGGCGACGCCTATGGGGTGGACGTCGCCGAAGCCATGCTGGCCGAAGCACGCCAGCATGCTCCGACGAGCGCCGCCTTCGGGCGTGAGTTGCCGGAGCGAGCCTTCGACTGGATCGTGTCGTTGATCGTCTTTCAGCACATTCCGCCAGAGCGTGGCTATCGTTTGCTGGAAGCCCTTTTGCAGCGTCTGGCGCCAGGGGGCTTTGTGACCTTGCAGTTCGCGCTCTATCGCGATCCCGTGCATGCCGGGGCTCTAGGCGGGCGCATTGTGGTGGATGGCGGGACCGCCCGTGCGGTGAACGCCCCCGTTCTGCACGATTTGCCGAAGGGGGAGATGGTGATGTTCGACTATGATCTGACAGTGATCGTCGCCATCCTGGCGGCAGGCGGTGTGACAGATCTGGACCTGGTTCACACCAACCATGGCGGTTTCCACGGCGCCTTCCTATATGGCCGGCGTGCTGCATCGTAAGCGCATGCTTCCGCGGAAAGGCTGAGGGAAACCCATTGCGACCTTGAGCCGACGGCGGTTAAGGTCATCGCGCCTTCCCGGCCCGCGCCTCACGGCGACGAATAACCAAGAACAGGAAAAAACCTGCCATGTCGCAAGACAAACGCCAGAACCTTCAGGACACCTTCCTCAACAGCGTCCGCAAGACCAAAACCCCGCTGACCATCTTCCTGGTCAACGGCGTCAAGCTGCAGGGCATTGTGACCTGGTTCGACAACTTCTGTGTGCTGCTGCGTCGCGATGGCCAGTCGCAGCTCGTCTACAAGCACGCCATCTCGACCATCATGCCGTCCGCGCCCGTACAGATGTACGAGCCCGATGCCGAAGAAGACTGATTGACCTCCAAGCTCATCGACCACGCCGTTCCGCTGATCCGGGCGGTCGTCATCCACCCCGATCGCCGTTCGGATAGTCCACGACTGGCCTCTGAACGCCTTGAGGAAGCCGCGGGCCTGGCTCGGGCGCTGGACCTCGACGTGCGCGCCGAAGAGATCGTGCGCCTGCGCTCGACCACGCCCGCCACCTTGTTCGGAACCGGCAAGGTCGAGGAACTGGCCGCCCTGGTGCGCGCGGCCGATGCCGAGGCCGTGGTCATCGACGATGACTTGTCTCCGGTACAGCAGCGCAATCTGGAGAAGGCGTGGGAGGTGAAGGTCATCGACCGCACCGGCCTGATCCTCGAAATCTTCGGCCGTCGCGCGCGCACGAAAGAAGGCCGGCTGCAAGTCGAACTGGCGCGTCTGGACTATGAGCGCTCGCGCCTGGTCCGCACCTGGACCCACCTGGAGCGCCAACGCGGCGGCACCGGCTCGACCGGCGGTCCGGGGGAAACCCAGATCGAGCTGGACCGACGTCTGATCGCCGACCGGATCGTGCGCCTGAAGGCCGAACTGGAAGATGTGCGTCGCACGCGCGGCCTGCACCGCAAGGCGCGCAAGAAGGTCCCTTTCCCCTCGGTGGCCCTGGTCGGCTACACCAATGCGGGCAAGTCGACGCTGTTCAATCGGCTGACCGGGTCCGAGGTTTTCGCCAAGGACCTGCTGTTCGCCACCCTGGATACGACCCAGCGCACCATCCGCCTGCCGCAGGGGCGTCCGGCCATCATCGCCGACACCGTGGGATTTATCTCCGACCTGCCGCACGAACTGGTCGAGAGCTTCCGCGCCACTCTGGAAGAGGTGGGCGAGGCCGATCTGATCCTGCATGTCCGCGACATCGCATCGCCCGACAGCGACGCCCAGGCCGAGGACGTCGAGGCGGTGCTGGAGCAAATTCCCACGCCTGAGGGCAAGACCCGTCGGATTCTGGAAGTCTGGAACAAGACCGACCTTCTGGACGCCGATGTGCGAGAGGCCGTTCTGGGCCAGGCCGAGCGTCTGGCGCGCGAGGGCAAGGCGGTAGCCGTCTCGGCCTGGACGGGCGAGGGGGTTGAGGCCTTGCGCGAAGCCATCGCGGGTCTGATCGACGACGATCCCGAGACGCGTTTGACGCTTGAACCACATCAGGGCGAGGCCCTGGCCTGGCTGTATGAGAACGGCCGCGTGACCTTCCGCGATACGGACGAGCACGGTCGGACCCATCTGGTGGCGCGCCTGCACCCGGCGGCCCTGGGGCGGCTGGAGCGCCTCTACCCGGACATCATCGACTGAGCCCATGCACCTGATCGAGACCACTCTGTTCCTGTTGCTGGCCGTGGTGCTGTCAGGCTGGGTGGCGCGGATCACGCGGATCGCCTTGCCGCTGGTGCAGATCGCCCTGGGGGCGACGGTCGTTCTGATCACGGGTGAAGCGGTTGATCTGAAGCCCGACATCTTCTTCTTGCTGTTCCTGCCGCCCCTGCTGTTCGTGGACGGCTGGCGCATCCCCAAGGAGGCGCTGCGACGTGACCGGGCCGTTATCCTGGAATTGGCGCTGGGCCTGGTGGTCTTTACCGTTGTGGGGTTGGGCTTCCTGATTCACTGGATGATCCCGGCCATGCCCCTGGCGGTGGCTTTCGCCCTGGCGGCCATCCTGTCGCCGACTGATCCGATTGCGGTTTCGGCCATCGCCTCGCGTGCGCCTATTCCCAAGCGGTTGATGCATATCCTGGAGGGCGAGTCGCTGCTGAACGATGCGACGGGCCTGACCTGCATGCGGATCGCCGTCATTGCGGCCACGACCGGGGCCTTCTCGCTGACCAGCGCGGTGGGGACCTTCGCCTGGCTGGCGGTTGCTGGCGTGACGGTGGGCATTGCCGTCACCCTCGCGATCGGTCTGATCAAGGGCTGGATCAGTCGCCGCTGGGGCGAGGATGTCGGCGGACAGATCCTGATCAGTCTGTTGATGCCCTTCGCCGCCTATCTGGCGGCCGAAGCCATCCATGCCTCGGGTATTCTGGCCGCGGTGGCCGCCGGCGTGACCATGAGCTTCACCGAGCGTCAGGGCTCGGCCATGGCGGCCACGCGCATCCGTCGCGCCGTGGTCTGGGACACGGTCCAGTTCGTCGCCAACGGCCTGATCTTCGTCATCCTTGGTGAACAGATGCCGTCGATCATGGCTCGCGCGGCGGAAGTCATCCAGTCAACCCAACACAAGGAGATCTGGTGGCTGGCCGTCTATGTCTTCGCCATTGTGGGGGCGCTGGCGGCCTTGCGCTTCGTCTGGGTGTGGGCCTCGCTGAAGCTGACCCTGTTCCGCAAGCGCGGCAAGCATGCGCCGCCGAAGGTGGGTCTGCGACTGGTGGCCGTCATGTCTTTGGCGGGGGTGCGCGGCGCCATCACGCTGGCGGGCATCCTGACCCTGCCGTTCGTACTCGGTGACGGCACGCCCATGCCAGCACGCAATCTGGCTATCTTCCTGGCGGCGGGGGTAATCATCGTCTCTCTGGTGCTGGCCAGCGTGGCCCTGCCGCGCCTGCTGAAGGGCATCGAACTGCCGCCGGAGCCATCGCATCTGGAAGAGGAAGACCGCTCACGCGTCGCTGCCGCCTCCGCCGCCATGCGCGCGATCGAGGACACGCAGCACGCCATGGCCGAGGGCAAGAGCAACCCCGACCTCTATGCCGAGACGGCCGCGCGGCTGATGGAGCTGTACCGCCATCGTATCGAGACGCGCACCCATGTCGAGGGCGACGACGTGGTGTTGGCTCGTCAGTCCGACGAGATTGAACGCCACCTGCGCCTGGCTGGACTGGCGGCTGAACGCGCCGAACTGGTGCGACTGGGCCGGATGCGGTTGGTCGATGAGGAAACGGCGCGTAAGCTGATCCGCGAAGTTGATCTGCAGGAACTGCGCTACGTCTGAGCCTTCTCGGCCGCCTTGGCGGCGTTCCACAGGGCGTCCATCTCGGCCAGGTTCGACTGTTCCGGCGTGCGGCCGTCCTTGGCCAGTTCGCCCTCGATGAAGCCAAAGCGGCGAACGAACTTGGCGTTGGCGGCGCGCAGGGCGTCTTCGGGTTCGACCTCCAGCTTGCGGGCCAGGTTGGCGACGACGAACAGCAGGTCGCCCAGTTCCTCGCGCGCCTTTTCCTTGTCGCCGGCGGCGATCTCGACGCGCAGTTCCTCGACCTCCTCGGCCAGCTTGTCGAAGACTTCATCGGTCGAGGGCCAGTCGAAGCCGACGCGACCGGCGCGCCTTGTCAGCTTGGCGGCGCGGGTCAGGGCGGGCAAACCGACCGGCACGTCGTCCAGTACGCCGTGCTGTGCCTTGGCCTTGCGCTCGGCGGCCTTGATGTCCTCCCAGCGGGCCTTCTGAGCCGAACCGCTAGGCTTGGCGGCTTCCTCGCCAAAGACGTGGGGGTGACGGCGGACCAGCTTGTCGGCCATGGCTTCGGCCACGTCGTCAAAGGCGAAGTGCCCGGCTTCCTCGGCCATGCGGGCGTGGAAGACGACCTGGAACAGCAGGTCGCCCAGTTCGATCTTCAACTCCTCCATGTCCGCGCGCTCGATGGCGTCGGCGACCTCGTAGGCTTCCTCAATCGTATAGGGGGCGATGGTCGCGAAGGTCTGTTCGACGTCCCAGGGGCAACCGCCGTTCGGATCGCGCAGGCGAACCATGATCTCTTTCAGGCGGTCGACGGAGTGGGTCATTCAGGCGGTCCCGGCGTCGCGGGCCATCAGCGCCTCGCGGATTTCATCATGCCGCTTGGGCGTCAGGGGATAGCCCTTCAGCACCCAGGCGGCGCTCGCCAGTAGCAGGCCCGGCACGGCGATGAACAGGATCTGGAGCATCAGCAGGGAGAATTCACTGTTCCCGGCCGGACCTGGCAGCGCCTTGAACCCCACCCATTGCAGGATCAGGTAGGGGATCAGCGCCACCACGTGACCGATCTTGGTCGTGGCCGACAGGATGGAGAACATCAGACCGGTGCGGTCCACGCCGGTCTCCAGCCGGACCTCGTCGCCCGCGTCGGCCATCATGGCCCGCAGCAGGAAGAGGCCCGCGGCATAGGGTAGGCCGGCGATGAACATGACCACGGCGGTCAGGGCGAAGTTGCCGCCGGGTACCAGGGTGGCGGCGATATAGAGGACGGCGAAAATCAGGCTGGCGACGGCCAGAGCCTTGTCCTTGCCGATCTTCGTCGCCAGCCAGGCCCAGATCGGCGCCCCGACCAGACCCGCCACGAAATAGAAGAGCATGAACAGCGACGCCTGGGTGTGGTCGTAGCCCTTGATCTGGCCGAAGAAGAAGAACAGCAGCGAGCCGGTGATGCCCGGCGCCACGCCCAGCAGCAGGTCGGCGATCAGCAGCTTGCGCACCGTCTTCATTTTGAACAGGGCCAGATAGGCCCCAGGCCCGCCATGCGGCGCGGCGCCGACGTTGACGGGTTCCGGCACGGTGAGCATGGCCAGGCCGATGGTGACGGGCAGGGCGATCAGGATGGCCCAGCCCATGATCCGCACGCCGTCGGCGTAGTTCCCGATGCCCGTTTTGACCACCACGGTCGGCAGGATCAGGATCAGGATGACGCCGATGATATTGAACACCTGCCACCAGCCATAGACGCGACTGCGTTGGTCGTACTGCGGCGCAAGCACCGCCGCCCAGCCCAACTGGCCCAGGGTGCCGATCGAGAATCCGAGATAGAGAACCAGCAGCCAGGCGAACAGATAGGCGGGACCGGCGCCGGGCTGGACCAGAACGAACATCATCAGCGCCGACAGCATCAGGATTGGCGTCGAGAGCAGCATCCATGGGCGATAGCGGCCAAAGGCCGTCTTCGTCTTGTCCATCCCCCAGCCGATGAAGGGGTCGAAAACGATGTCGATCAGCCGCACGGCCATGAAGACGGCGGCCACCACGCCCAGCTCAAGGCCGACGTGGGTGGCGTAGAACTCGGGCAGGGTGACGGGCAGAGCCACCCCAAAGGCCGCCAGCGGCAGACAGGGCCCGGAAAAGGCGGCCAGAACGGCGTTGGAGCGGCGAGGGGCGTCGGCAGCGGCGACAGATGACATCGGGCGTCCAGGCATGGTCGGCCTGAGTCGGCCGCAGCTTCACCATGCCGGTTTTCTCCGAACAGGCGAAGTGGGCCTTGCGGTTCAAGGCAAGCTAGGGCCTGCTGACGCCATGTCAGTGCGATTTGCGATCCTTGCGGCGGCCTTGGTCGCAATCCTCGGTGGAGCCGGAGCGGCTCAGGCCAAGGATGCCCAGATTTGCGACCGGCCGACCAGCGCCTGGGATGGCGCAGCCCAAGCCAACGGCATTTCGCTTTATACGTTGGAATGGTCGCCGTTCGGTTCGGCCGAATGGGGGTGGGAGACCTATACGCCGCTGATCCAGCGCGAGATCGGCACCCCCTGCGATCCGGCCTCACCTGCCTTCGCCGAGGCCCTGGCGGGGTTTCAGGCGCGCTACGGCCTGACGGCCACAGGCCAGTTCGATCAGGCGACCTTTCAGGTGTTCCGCGGCCTGTGGCAGGAGCGGCGCCCCTTCGTCATGGCGCGGGTGAGGGGCGAATGTCCCGAGCCGCCGCCCATCAGCATGCTCGGCTATCTCGACCCTGCTGAAGAACATGCCCAACGGATGACCCGCCTGCTGCGGCGCGACGTGCTGGACGCCTATCGCCGCATGGCCGCCGCCGCCCGCGCCGAGGTTCCGGCCATCGCCGCTGATCCGGAACTGATGCAGATCTTCTCGGGTTTTCGCGACCCGGAAGCCGACGCCGCCCGTTGCGCCGCCCAGGGCAATTGCGACGGTGTGCGCCGCGCGGCCTGTTCGCCGCACAGGACAGGAACAGCGATCGACATCCACGTGGGCCATGTCGCGGGCATGGGGGTGGATTCGACCGATCCGTTGAGCCGTCGTCATATGGCCCAGGGGCCGGCCTATCGCTGGCTGGTGGCCAATGCTTCCCGTTTCGGCTTCACCCCCTATGTGTTTGAGCCTTGGCATTGGGAATGGACTGGCGATGGTACGACCGCTGGCGGACGGTGAGGCGGCGCTGGCGCGCGAGGTCTTTGGCGCGGCCCTGCGGCTGGACGACATCCGCTTCCTGGCCTCGCCCTGGCCGTTCGACCGGGCCTTCGTGCCCGGCAGCTGGTTCGGTCGCGACTGGATCGTCTGGCCGAAAAAATCTCTGGAGCCGGACCTGTCGCGCGCGTCGTTGCGGACCCAGGCCGTCTTCGTTCATGAACTGGTTCATGTCTGGCAGGCGCAGAACGGGCTGAACCTGCTGATGAGCAAGCTACGCGCAGGCGACGGCCCCGCCGCCTATGCCTATCCGCTGGATGACCTGTGCGACTGGGGGGGCTTGAACATCGAGCAGCAGGCCATGGTGGTCGAACACCGCTTCATCCTGTCGCGCGGCGGTCGGGCGCCGGCCGGTCAGGCTTTTTACGACCGCGTCTGCCCCTTGGCGCGACGTATGGAAATTTGACCGTCGGGACTTGCGGCGCCGCAACATCTCGCTAAATCAGGAACTGATGCAGTTGCTTTTGTGTCAGTCAGATTTAGCGGAGCGTTCGATGCCCAAGATTCTCGTCCTTTACCATTCGACCTATGGCCACATTGAGCAGATGGCTGAAGCCGTCGCCGAGGGCGCTCGCCGGGTGGATGGAGCAGTGGTGGACATCAAGCGCGTCCCCGAAACCGTCCCGACCGAGCTGGCCCAGAAGTCTGGCTACAAGCTGGATCAGGCCGCGCAGATCGCCACGGTCGACGACCTGGCCGACTATGACGCCATCATCATCGGCGCGGGCACGCGCTTCGGCACCGCCGCCTCGCAGATGCGCGCCTTCCTGGATCAAACGGGGGGCTTGTGGTTCACCGGGAAGCTGATTGGCAAGGTCGGCGGCGCCTTCACCGCCTCGGCGACGCAGCATGGTGGTCAGGAAACCACCTTCAGCGGCCTGCACAACTTCTTCCTGCACCAGGGCATGGTCGTCGCCGGCCTGCCCTACGGTTTCCAGGGCCAGATGAACATGGACGAGATCACCGGCGGTTCGCCCTATGGCGCCACCACCCTGACCAAGGGCGACGGCTCGCGCATGCCCAGTGAGAACGAACTGGACGGCGCCCGCTATCAGGGTCAGCATATCGCTGAAATCGCCAAGAAGCTGCACGGTTAAGATCATGCGCCAGCCCGCCATCTTCTTTGGACACGGCTCTCCGATGAACGCCCTGGGCGGCCCCTATGCGGACGCTTGGCGCGCGCTGGGAGAGGAGATCGGCAAGCCCAAGGGCGTGGTCATGGTCTCGGCCCACTGGGAGACTCGCGGGCTGGGCGTGACGGCGCAGGAACGGCCGGAAACCATCCATGATTTCGGAGGCTTCCCGCCCGAACTTCACGCCATGCAGTATCCCGCACCCGGCTCGCCCTCGCTGGCGGCCCGGGTGGCGGAACTGACCGGCGCGCAAGCGACGACGCAGTGGGGTCTGGATCACGGCGCCTGGTCGGTGCTGGCTCATGTCTGGCCCGAAGCCGACGTGCCCATCGTGCAGTTGTCGCTGGATCGCACCATCGACGCACGCGCCCATTATGAACTGGCGAAGAAGCTGCAGCCCTTGCGGGACGAGGGCGTCCTGATCGCCGGTTCCGGCGACTTCGTGCACAATCTGCGGACCTGGAAGCGCGCGGGCGGCGAGCCCTATGACTGGGCCGTCGACTTCAACGAGGCGGTGAAGCGCGCCTTCGTGAATGGGGACCATGAGGCCCTGATCGACTGGGTGAACCTGGCCGAACAGGCGCAGCTCAGCGTGCCGACCGACGAGCATTATCTGCCGCTGCTCTATGTGGCGGCTCAGCAGGCGCCGGGCGAGGCGGTCAGCTTCTTTACCGACGCTATCGAAGGCGGCTCGATCTCGATGACCGGCGCCCGGATCGGCTGATCCAGGCGCCGTCTCGGGCCGTCAGCGGCGGCGACCGCCGCGCATCATGCTGTCCAGGGCGATCGGGCCGGGACCGGCGAAGAACAGGTAGAGGAAGACGAAGCAGTAGAGCGCCGCCAGCTCGCCGCCGTTGTTGATCGGGTAGGGGCCCTGCGGCGCGTGCACCATCCAGTAGGCCACGGCGGTGAAGCCGGACAGGATGAAGGCCGTCGGGCGGCTGAACAGACCCAGGATGATCAGGACGCCGCCGACCAACTCGATCGGACCGGACCAGCCGGCGAGGGTCGACAGATCCACGCCTCCACCATGTCCGCCGGGCGGAAAGCCCAGGATTTTTTGCGCGCCATGCTGAAGCAGCAGCAGGCCGGCCACGATCCGCAAGATGCTCTGGAACCGTGGGGCCCAGCTCGAAAGAGACGTTGAACTCGCCATTCTGTTTTCCTCCCGATGACGCACGACCGTCGTGTCCGCAAACCGGATCGACGCAAGGCGCGAAGGTGAAGGTTAGGCGAAGTCGCGGGCTCTGCAAGCGTCCCGATCAGGCCGCCTTCAACGCATCCTCGACCAGCTTCTGGATGGCGACATAGTCCGTCTTTCCGGTTCCCAGGACCGGAATGGCGTCCAGCTTGATGATCTTCTTGGGCACGGCCAGTTCCGGCGCACCGTTTTCGCGCGCCCATTCCGACAGGAGGGCCGACTCGGCCCCGGCATGGTCGGTGACCAGGATCAGGCGCTCGCCCTTCTTGCTGTCGGGCACGGAGACCGCGGCGTGACGATGTTCGGGCCAGACGGCCCCGGCCATGTCTTCGACCGCCAGCAGGGAGACCATTTCCCCTCCAACCTTGGCGAAGCGCTTCACCCGGCCGAGGATCGTGATGTAGCCCTCGTCGTCGATATCGACGATGTCGCCGGTGTCGTGCCAGCCGCCTTCCAGAGGTTCGATGCCCTCGGGATTATTAGGTGAGATATAGCCGGCCATGACGTTGGGGCCGCGCAGATACAGACGACCGCCGCCCTCGATGCCCTCGACCTTGTCCAGACGGTATTCCATGCCCGGCATGATCTGTCCAACCGAACCCGGTCGGTTACGATCAGGATGGTTCACGGCGACGACGGGCGCGGCCTCGGTCGCGCCATAGCCTTCCAGAAGTTCGACGCCGCCGAATTTGGTGTTGAACATCTGACGCGTCTCGTCGCGGACCTTTTCGGCCCCGGCGACGGCGAACTGCAGGGTGGCGAAGTCGCCCGGTTCCGCCACGCGGGCGTACTGGTTCAGGAAGGTGTCCGTCGCGAACAGGATGGACGCCTTCACCTGGGGCAGCAGGTCGGTGATCTGCTTGGCGTGCAGGGGCGAGGGATATTCGAAAGCCTTCATGCCTTGCAGCAGCGGCAGGATGACGCCGCCGGTCAGGCCGAAGCAGTGGAAGGTCGGCAGCGGGTTGAACATCACCCACTCAGGCTTCAGGTCGATGTGGGCGGCGACCTGACGGGCGTTGGCGACCAGATTGCGCTGGCTCAGCACCACGCCCTTGGGTGCGCCGAAGCTGCCCGAGGTGAACAGGACCACGCCCGGCGAATCCGGGTCGGTCTTGGTGCGGAAGCGACGCGGGGCCATGCCGGCGCTCAGGCCGTACAGCTTGTCAGCCAGGCCGATCGTCTTGCGTACGTCGTCCAGCCAGATGATCTCGGCGACCTCGCCGAGGGCTTCCATGAGGTCGTCCAGCTTGGCCTGGGTGACAAAGCGTTTGGCCGACAGGATCTTGCTGACGCCCGCCGTTCTCAGCGCGGCCTTCAGATTGGCCTCGCCCGAGGTGAAGTTCAGCATGACGGGCACGCGGCCAAAGGCGTGCAGGCCGAAGAAGGTGACGACCACGCCCGCGCTGGACGGCAGCAGGACGCCGACGCGCTCGCCCGGCTTGGTCATGGCGGCGATCTTGCGGCCCAACACGAAGGCGGCGCGGATCAGGCCGGTATAGGTCAGGGGGTGACGATCCTGATCTTCCAGGATCTCCTTGTCGCCAAAACGGGCGCGCGCATCGATCAGCGCGTCGAACAGGGATTCATCATAGACCTTGGGGTCCAGGGCAGCCCGCAAGCACGTCCTCCTTCGGAGAGCTCTCAGCGGCCCTCTCGGTTACAAGAGGCCGGAAACTAGTGACCCAAAGCCGCCTTGAAAAGATGCGTAACGTGGCGTGAGGCCATTCCGCGCACCGACTGAAACCGTCTGTGGCTTGCCATCGGCGGTCGGAAAGCCGACATACCGCCCTTCTGCACAGGAGCCAGACCGCCGGCTATGGTCACGCTGATCGACACCCTGACGAAAAAGCCCTCTGAGCTGCGTCACCCGGAGAAACAGAATCGCCCGGAATCGGCGGTGCTGAAGAAGCCTGACTGGCTGCGCGTAAAGGCGCCCGGCTCGGGCCAGTACAATGCGACCAGGGACATCGTTCGCTCCAAGGGGCTGGTGACGGTCTGTGAAGAGGCGGCCTGCCCGAACATCGGCGAGTGCTGGAGCCAGAAGCACGCCACGCTCATGATCATGGGCGACACCTGCACGCGGGCCTGCGCCTTCTGCAACGTCAAGACCGGCCTGCCGCAGGCCCTGGACCCGGAAGAGCCGGCCAAGGTCGGTCTGGCCGTCCAGCAGATGGGTCTGAACCATGTGGTCATCACCTCGGTGGACCGCGATGACGTAGCCGACGGCGGCGCCGCCCACTTCGCCGAAGTGGTGCGCCAGATCCGTTTGCAAGCGCCGAACACCACCATCGAGATTCTGACGCCCGACTTCCTGCGCAAGGACGGTGCGGCCGAGGTGATGATCGACGCCACGCCCGACGTCTTCAATCACAACCTCGAGACCGTCCCGCGCCTCTATCTGAAGATCCGGCCCGGCGCCCGCTACTTCCACAGTCTGCGACTGCTGCAGATGGTCAAGGAGCGCGACCCGAACCAGTTCACCAAGTCCGGCATCATGGTCGGTCTGGGCGAGACCAAGGAAGAGGTCATGCAGGTGATGGACGACATGCGTTCCGCTGGCGTCGATTTCATCACCATCGGCCAGTACCTGCAGCCGACGCGCAAGCACGCCGCCATCGACCGCTTCGTCACGCCGGAAGAGTTCAAGGCCTATGAGGCGATCGCCAGGGCCAAGGGCTTCCTGATGGTGTCGTCGTCGCCGCTGACGCGCTCGTCGCACCACGCTGGGGACGATTTCGCCCGTCTGAAGGCCGCGCGTCTGGCGCAGGCAGGCCGCTCGGCGCGTTAAGCCCTGAATGGCGGTCCATCGCGTTACACGCATTCTTCCCTATGCGCCCGAGCAACTGGCGAACCTGGTCGCGGACGTGGAAGCCTATCCGGCCTTCGTGCCGTGGATCACCTCCATGCGCATCTGGAACAAGCGGGACGAGGCGCCCGGCGTCCGCCTGCTGGACGCCGAGGCTGGCGTGGGCTTCGCCTTCCTGACCGAGCGTTTCTCGACCTGGGTTCGTCATGACATCCATGCGCCCAAGGTCGAGGTCGGCCTGATCCGCGGGCCGTTCAAGCACCTGAAGAACCGATGGGAGTTCCATCCGCACCCCGAGGGGACGCGGCTGGAATTTTCTATCGACTTCGCCTTCAAGTCGCGGATGCTGGACATGATGCTGCAGGCGAATTTCGACCGGGCGGTCGATAAGCTGATAGGTTGTTTCGAAGGCGAAGCGGCTCGACGTTTTCGCTGAGGGGGCGCGATGTCGGAACGCGGGTCTGTCTTGATCAAACGTCGTAGCTGGCTCTTGCTCACGGCTCTCATTCTGTCGACGGCCGCTTTTATCCTAGGCTCTCCCATGTTGCTGCTGTTTGCAGCCATGTCGGGAATGGGGAGCGATGCCTGCGCGGGATGGCCAGCTTATCTCTTCGTCTTGGCGGGCGTGACTTTGCCGGTCGCCATAATCGGCGTTCTGGTAAACGGATGGAATGCCTTCATTGTCCGTAACGAGCCTCGGGCATGGTGGGGCTTTCTGACCCTGGTTTTGTGGCCGTTGGCGGTATTTATCAGCGTAAGGGCGCCTGACGTATGCTGACGGAGTTCGACTTCGACGCGACGGTCGTAGGGGCGGGGGCTGTGGGGCTGGCCTGCGGGCGGGCGCTGGCTAAGCGCGGCCTGTCGGTGCTGGTGCTGGAGAGCGAACCCCACATCGGTCAGGGCGTGTCCTCGCGCAATTCCGAGGTCATCCACGGCGGGCTCTATTATCCGACGGGCTCGCTGAAGGCGAAGTTCTGCGTCGAGGGGCGGCGGGCGCTCTATGACTTTCTGGCCAGCCACAAGATCGACCACTGGAAGTGCGGCAAGCTGGTCGTGGCCACCGAGGAAGCCGAGGTCGAACGCATCGAGGCCATCTTCGAGCAGGCGACGACCAACGGCGTTGAGGGGCTTGAGCACCTGACTGGCGCCCAGGCGCGGGCGCTGGAGCCGGAATTGAACGCCCACGCCGCCATCCTGTCGCCCGAGAGCGGGGTCTTCGCCAGCCACGACTACATGCTGGCCCTGCAGGGCGAGATCGAGGACGCGGGCGGCTCGGTCGTCCTCTCGACGCCGTTCGAGCGGGCCGAGCCCCTGCCGGGTGGTGGCTTCAGGATCACGGCGGGCGGGGAAGGCGGGGCGGTGCTGACGAGCCGGCTGCTGGTCACCGCGCCCGGTTTGTCGTCGCAGAGCGTGGCGGCCGCCATCGATGGCTATCCGGCCGCGGACATCCCCGCCCGGCATCTGGGCAAGGGAATCTATTTCCGCCTGACGGGACCCGCCCCCTTCAATCGCCTGATCTATCCGCCGCCCATCGCCGGAGCGCTGGGCACCCACTACCGCAAGGATCTGGGCGGGCAGGGGGTGTTCGGCCCGGACCTGGCCTATGTCGAGACCGAAGACTATTCGGTCAATCCGGCCAAGGCGGATGAGTTCGCCCACTACATCCGCCGTTTCTGGCCGGGCGTGACGGTCGAGCGCCTGACGCCCGATTACGCCGGCATCCGGCCCAAGATCCACGGACCGGATGAACCTCAGCCGGATTTTCAGCTTCACGCGCGCGAACACCATGGCATCGACGGCCTGATGGCCTTGTTCGGGATCGAGAGTCCGGGCCTGACCAGTTCGCTAGCGATTGGCGAAGCCGTGGCTGAGGCGTTGTGCAAGGCATGAGCATGACGGAGCGCGAGAAGATGCTCGCCGGGTTGAACTACGACCCTGGCGATCCCGAACTGGTCGCGGGGCGGGCGCGGGCGGTCGGCCTGACCATGCGAATCAATCAGGCGCCGGATCGCGAGCAGCGCCGCGACTTGGTCAATGAATTGGTGCGTGCCAGCGACGGGCGCGCCGCGATCATGCCCGGCTTCTTTTGCGACTATGGCGTCAACATCCGCTTCGGCGCGCGAGCCTTCGTCAACGCCAACAGCGTCTTTCTGGATTGCGCCGAAATCGTCATCGGCGACGACTTCCAGTGCGGCCCTGGCGTCCAGCTTCTGACGCCAGAACACCCGCTGGATGCGGCGGAGCGGCGTTCTGGCGTGGAAAGCGCGCGCCCGATCCGCATTGGGAACGATGTCTGGATCGGCGGCGGGGCGATCGTTCTGGCCGGCGTGACCGTCGGAGATCGGTCTGTGATCGGCGCCGGATCGGTCGTGACGAAGGATGTTCCGGCCGATGTCGTGGTCGCTGGAAATCCCGCCAGGATCATCAAGCGGCTGTCATCCGACTGACACCCTTGAAATCGGTTGCGGCTTCATGCATAAGCCCGCCCTCGCGTGGCGGCTCTTATCGGGGGGCCGCCGCTGTTGTTTTCGCGTCTTCACGGCGCACCGACTTAGAGATTGAGACGGACATGGCCGTTCCGAAGCGCAAAGTATCCCCCTCGCGTCGCAACATGCGTCGTGCACACGACGCCCTGGGCGCCAACACCTATGTGGAAGACAAGGACACCGGCGAGCTGCGCCGTCCGCACCACATCGACCTGAAGACCGGCATGTACAAAGGCCGTCAGGTCATGACCCCGAAGGAAGACTAAGCTCTTCACGACGGTCCCGGTTTCGGCCGGACGATAGAATTCAGCGGCGCGCGATGTCATCGCGCGCCGTTTTCGTGCGTTATGAGCGGTGAAGCTGACCCCTTGGAGCGCTCCGCATGATCCGCAACGCCGTCCTCAGTTCCGTCGCCCTGCTGGCCCTAGCTGGTTGCAACGCCCCGGAAGCCGCCAAGTCGCCTGAACAGAAAGCTCCCGAATCAGCTGCTCCCGCGGCTGCACCCGACGCCGCTGCAGCCGAGGTGCTGACGGCTCAAGGCTATGGTCCCCTGAGGATCGGCATGACCCAGGCGGAGGTGGACGCCGCGGTCGGCCCGCCGCCTGCGAACGTCGCCGAAGCCGAACCCTCGGAATGTCGCCAATACCATCCGCCGCGTGCGCCCGAGGGGCTGCTGGTCATGACGGAGAAGGGCGTGCTGACGCGTCTGACGGCGATCAAGGGCTCGACCTTCAAGACGGCGGACGGCGTTGGGATCGGCTATGACGGCGAGCAACTGAAGACGAACTACGGCGCGGCGGCTCGATTCAGTCCTCACAAGTATGTGGAAGCGCCGGCTGGCTATCTGACCACCTGGCCAGGGGCAGGGCATCTGCTGGGGACCTATGTCGCCGATCCGGCTGCACGCGGTCTGGTGTTCGAGATCGGACAGGACGGCAAGGTCGCTTCCATACATGCCGGCGGGCCTAGCATTCAGTATGTCGAGGGCTGCAGCTGACGCCCCGTCAGAAGGAAGCTGCGTCGCCGGTTGGCGATTCGGCGATGGCTGGTCTAAACCGGAAGCAGAACTTCTCCTCCTGACAGAGCGCCTACCTCATGACCGACATCGCCGACATCGTCGCCCGCCAGATCATCGACAGCCGGGGTAATCCGACGGTCGAGGTGGACGTTACCCTGGAAGACGGCAGCTTTGGTCGCGCCGCCGTGCCCTCGGGCGCCTCGACGGGTGCGCACGAAGCCGTTGAACTGCGCGACGGCGACATGGACATGTGGGGCGGCAAGGGCGTCCAGAAAGCGGTCGACGCCGTCAACGGCGAAATCTTCGACGCGCTCAGCGGCATGGACGCCGAGGACCAGCGCCGTCTGGACGAAGCCCTGATCGAACTGGACGGCACCGAGAACAAGGGCCGTCTGGGCGCCAACGCCATCCTTGGCGTCTCCCTGGCCGCGGCCAAGGCCAGCGCCATCAGTTCGAACCTGCCGCTGTACCGCTACATCGGCGGCGTCTCGGCCCGTATTCTGCCGACCCCGATGATGAACATCATCAACGGCGGCGCTCACGCCGACAATCCGATCGACATCCAGGAGTTCATGATCCTGCCGACCGGCGCCGACAGCTTCTCGGACGCTCTGCGCATGGGCGCTGAAATCTTCCACGCCCTGAAGAAGGCGCTGAAGGACGCCGGCCACAACACCAACGTCGGCGACGAGGGCGGCTTCGCCCCCAACCTGGCCTCGGCTGAAGAAGCCCTGGCCTTCATCACCAAGGCGGGTCAGTCGGCTGGCTATCTGGCGGGTGAGGACTTCCACCTGGGCCTCGACGTCGCTTCGACCGAGTTCTTCAAGAACGGCAAGTACGACCTGACGGGCGAGGGCAAGTCCTTCGACGCCGACGGCATGGTCGGCTACCTGGCCGATCTGGTCGAGCGCTTCCCCATCGTCTCGATCGAGGACGGTTGCGCCGAGGACGACTTCGATGGCTGGAAGCTGCTGACGGACCGTCTGGGTGATCGCGTTCAGCTGGTGGGCGATGACTTGTTCGTGACCAATCCGCGCCGTCTGGCCGCGGGCATAGGCGAGGGCCTGGCCAATTCCATCCTGATCAAGGTCAACCAGATCGGCACCCTGTCCGAGACGCTGGACGCCGTGGATATGGCGCACCGCGCCGGTTACACCTCGGTGATGAGCCACCGCTCGGGCGAAACCGAAGACTCGACCATCGCCGACCTGGCGGTCGCCACCAACTGCGGTCAGATCAAGACTGGCTCGCTGGCCCGCTCGGACCGCACGGCCAAGTACAACCAGCTGCTGCGCATCGAAGAGATGCTGGGCGACCAGGCCGCCTATTTCGGCGACGGCATGCTGTTGAAATAGACCTTCTCACGAAGAAGTGCGCGACGCCGTCTCCGACCTCGGAGGCGGCGTTCGCAATTACGGCCAAGCTACGGTTCGTTAGGCATTTTCGCTGAGGATCGGGAAACCGTGTTCACGCTCAGAAGGAGCGTCAGTCGTGCCCGAGCAGATGAAGCCCTACCTTCCGTCCGCCTTCCTGTTTTTCCTGATCGTCTACCTTGGCGTTCAGGCCCTGACCGGGCAGCGTGGCTTGCTGAGCGGGGGTGAGCGAGATGCGCTTCTCGCCAAGCGCGAGGCTCAGCTGGCACGTCTGACCGAGCAAAGGCGGGACCTGGAGGTCCGTGTGCGCTATCTGCGGACCGAGAGCCTTTCCCGGGATCTTCTGGAAGAACGGGCGAGGGCCGTGCTCGGCTTCGCCGACCCGCGTGACTACGTAGTTCGACTGAGCGCTCCGGCATCGCGCAACCCTGACGCGATCCGCGCCTCCTGAACTATTGTTACAGCTAGACCGGCGCGCTTTGCGTTTCGGGAACGAAGGCTGCTAAAGCCCCTTTCCGTAACGATAAGAGTCCCTGACAATCGGGGCGCAGCCGGGAGATGCCGGATGGCGAAAGCCGCCGCTCAGAAATCCTCGTCCAGCACGGGCGATACCAAGATTCCGAATACGCCTCAGGCTTCGAAAGAAGACCTGCTGCGCTTTTACCGAGAGATGGTCCTCATTCGCCGCTTCGAGGAGCGCGCAGGCCAGCTTTACGGCATGGGCCTGATCGGCGGCTTCTGCCACCTGTACATCGGCCAGGAAGCCGTGGCGGTGGGCGTTCAGGAGAGCGTCAAGCAGGGCCACGACAAGATCATCACCGGCTACCGCGACCACGGCCACATGCTGGCCGCCGGCATGGACCCGAACGCCGTCATGGCCGAACTGACCGGTCGCATCGGCGGTTCGTCCAAGGGCAAGGGCGGCTCGATGCACATGTTCGACGTGCCGACCGGCTTCTACGGCGGCCACGGCATCGTCGGCGCCCAGGTGGCGCTGGGCACCGGCCTGGCCTTCGCCGGCAAGTATCGCGGCGATGACTCGGTGGCCTTCGTCTATTTCGGCGACGGCGCCTCGAACCAGGGTCAGGTCTACGAGAGCTTCAACATGGCCCAGCTGTGGAAGCTGCCAGCCATCTACATCATCGAGAACAACCAGTACGCCATGGGCACGAGCATCGAACGCTCGTCGTCCACGACTGAACTGTTCATGCGCGGCGCCAGCTTCGGCATTCCGGGCGAGCAGGTCGATGGCATGGATGTCCTGGCTGTGCGTGACGCCACCGCCCGCGCCGTAGCCCGCGCCCGCGCCGGCGAAGGTCCCTATATCCTCGAGGTGAAGACCTACCGCTATCGCGGCCACTCCATGTCGGACCCGGCCAAGTACCGCACCAAGGAAGAGGTCGACGAGGTCAAGAAGACCCGTGACCCGATCGACCACCTGAAGATGCTGCTCGCCGCCGCCAAGGCGACCGAGGAAGAGCTGAAGGCCATCGACAACGAGGTGAAGGCCATCGTCGCCGAAGCCGTGCAGTTCGCACAGGAAAGCCCTGAGCCGGATCCGTCCGAGCTCTATACTGACGTCTACGTGGAGGCCTGATCCGTGACCGACATTCTGATGCCGGCGCTGTCCCCCACGATGGAAGAGGGCACGCTGACCAAGTGGCACATCAAGGCAGGCGACACCGTGTCGGCCGGCCAGGTGATTGCCGAGATCGAAACCGACAAGGCGACGATGGAAGTCGAAGCCGTCGATGAAGGCGAAGTGCTGGAAATCCTGGTGCCGGAAGGCTCCGAGAACGTGAAGGTCAATACGCCGATCGCACGTCTGGCTGGTGAGGACGCGGCTCCTGCGCCTGCGCCCAAGGCCGAGGCCGCGCCTGCCGCCGCACCGGTCGCCGCTGCCGTTTCGGCTGCGCCCAAGACGGAACTGCGCGACCCGGAAATCCCCGCCGACGCCAAGCTGGTCAAGACGACCATCCGCGACGCCCTGCGCGACGCCATGGCCGAGGAAATGCGTCGCGACGACCGCGTCTTCCTGATGGGCGAGGAAGTCGCCCAGTATCAGGGCGCCTACAAGGTCAGCCGCGACCTGCTGCAGGAGTTCGGCGACCGTCGCGTCGTCGACACCCCGATCACCGAGCACGGTTTCGCCGGTCTCGGCGTTGGCGCCGCCATGGCGGGCCTGAAGCCCATCGTCGAGTTCATGACGTGGAACTTCGGCATGCAGGCCATCGACCACGTGATCAACTCGGCGGCCAAGACCTTGTACATGTCGGGCGGTCAGATCCGTGCGGACATCGTTTTCCGTGGCCCCAACGGCGCCGCCAGCCGCGTCGGCGCTCAGCACAGCCAGGACTATTCCGCCTGGTATGCCCAGGTTCCGGGTCTGAAGGTCATCGCGCCCTATGATGCGGCTGACGCCAAGGGCTTGTTGAAAGCCGCCATCCGCGATCCGAACCCGATCGTCTTCCTCGAACACGAGATGATGTACGGCACCGAGTTCGACGTGCCGGACGTCGAGGACTATGTCGTGCCGATCGGCAAGGCCAAGGTTCGTCGCGAAGGCACGGACGTCACCATCACGGCGCACAGCCGCATGGTCGGCTTCGCCCTTCAAGCCGCCGAGAAGCTGGCCGAGGAAGGCATCTCGGCCGAGGTCGTGGACCTGCGCACCCTGCGTCCGCTGGATCACGAAACCATCGTCGAGAGTGTCAAGAAGACCAGCCGCCTGGTCTCGGCCGAAGAGGGCTGGGGCCCAATGGGCGTCGGCGCCGAGGTCGTGGCTCGCGTGATCGAACACGCCTTCGATTACCTGGACGCTCCGCCGCTGCGCGTGCACCAGGAAGATGTGCCGCTGCCCTATGCCGCCAACCTGGAAGCCCTGTCGTTGCCCGGTGTGGACAAGATCATCGCGGCCGTGAAGCAGGTGATGGCATGACCGACATCCTGATGCCCGCCCTGTCGCCCACGATGGAAGAGGGCGTCCTGGCCAAATGGCACGTCAAGGTCGGGGACGTCGTCTCCGCCGGCGACGTCATCGCCGAGATCGAAACCGACAAGGCGACGATGGAAGTCGAAGCCGTCGATGAGGGTGAAGTCACCGACATCCTGGTCGCCGAAGGCACCGAAGGCGTGAAGGTCAACACCCCTATCGCCCGCCTGAAGGACGAGGGCGGCGCCGCTGCGCCTGCCTCCAAGGCAGAAACTCCGAAGGTTGAAGCTGCTCCGGTCAAGGCTGAAGCGTCGAAGGCTGCGGCGCCTGTTGTCCCGGCTCCGGCGGCGCCGAAGTCGGATAGCGGCGAACGTATCTTCGCTTCGCCCCTGGCCCGTCGCATCGCCGCCCAGAACGGCGTCGATCTGAAGTCGATCAAGGGCACCGGCCCGCATGGCCGTATCGTCAAGCGCGACGTCGAGGGCGCGCCGAAGGGCGCTGCTCAACCCGCCGCCTCGACGGCGACCGCCGCTGCGACCCCGGGCATCGCCCCGCGTCAGGTTCAGTCGCTGGCCCAGATGGGCATCCCGGACGGCAGCTACGACCTGATCCCGCTGGACGGGATGAAGAAGGCCGTGGCGCGTCGCATGGTCGACAGCATCCAGAACGTTCCACACTTCCCGCTCTTCATCGACGTCGAGATCGACCAGCTGATGGCCGTCCGCGCGAAGGTGAACAAGATGCTGGAGCCGCAGGGCATCAAGGTCTCGGTGAACGACTTCGTCATCAAGGCCGCCGCTCTGGCCCTGAAGATGGTGCCGGAGGCGAACGCCTCCTACACCCCCGAAGGCATCGCCATGCACCACAACGCCGACGTCTCGATGGCGGTGGCGATCGACGGCGGCCTGATCACCCCGATCATCAAGAAGGCCGAGACCAAGGGCCTGGCCCAGATCGCGACCGAGTCCAAGGACCTGGCCAAGCGCGCCCGCGAACGCAAACTGAAGCCCGAAGAGTTCCAGGGCGGCACCTTCTCGGTGTCCAACCTGGGCATGTTCGGCATCAAGTCGTTCAGCTCGATCATTAATGAGCCGCAGGGCTGCATCATGAGCGTGGGCGCCGGCGAGCAACGAGCTGTCGTCAAGGACGGGCAACTGGGCGTGGCCACGGTCATGACCGTGACCCTGACCTGCGATCACCGGGTGGTCGACGGCGCGACGGGCGCCCGCTTCCTGCAGGCGTTCAAGCCGCTGATCGAAGATCCCGTGGCGATGCTGGCCTAGGGGAGAGGAAGTCATGACCTCGGTCTATGACTTCTCCGCCCGGGCCATCGACGGCACGGACGTGACGCTGGACCGCTTTCGCGGGCAGGCGCTGCTGATCGTCAATACGGCGTCCAAATGCGGCTTCACCGGTCAGTATGACGGGCTGGAGAAGCTGCACCGCGACTTCGCCGATGCGCCGTTCGAGGTTCTGGGTTTTCCCTGCAACCAGTTCGGCCAGCAGGAGCCGGGCAGGGCGGCGGAAATCGCCGCCTTCTGCGCCACCAGCTTCGACGTGACCTTCCCCTTGTTCGACAAGGTCGAGGTCAATGGGCCGAACCGGCACCCGCTCTATGCCTGGCTGACCCGGCAGAAGCGCGGCTTCTTTGGCTCCCAGAACATCAAGTGGAACTTCACCAAGTTCCTGACCGACCGCGAAGGCCGCGTCGTCGCGCGCTATTCGCCCCAGACTGAACCCGCGGCCATCAAGGCCGACATCGAGAAGTTGATCTGACCATGGCTGCTGAATTCGATCTCGTCGTCATCGGTTCGGGCCCCGGCGGCTACGTCGCGGCTATCCGCGCCAGCCAGTTGGGCCTGAAGGTCGCCATCATCGAGCGCGAGAACCTGGGCGGCATCTGCCTGAACTGGGGCTGCATCCCGACCAAGGCCCTGCTGAAGTCGGGCGAGAAGTTCGAGAGCCTGAGCCACCTCAAGGAATACGGCCTGTCCGCCTCGGGCGCGTCCTTTGACTTCGACGCCATCATCCAGCGCTCGCGCGGGGTGGCGGCGACGATGAACAAGGGCATCGGCTTCCTGATGAAGAAGAACAAGATCGAGGTGATCGAGGGCTCGGCCACGCTCGAAAAGGGCGCAGCGGCTCCCAAGGTCGTCGTGGCGCTGAAGGCCGGCGGCACGCGCGCCATCGAAGCCAAGACCGTCATGCTGGCCGTCGGCGCCCGCGCCCGCGCCCTGCCGCAGATCGGTCTGGAAGCGGACGGCGACAAGATCTGGGCCTATCGCGACGCCCTGGCCCCAAAGAAGCTGCCCAAGACCTTCGTCGTCATCGGCTCGGGCGCCATCGGCATCGAGTTCGCCAGCTTCTATCGCGCCCTGGGCGCTGAAGTGACCGTGGTGGAAGCCGTGGATCGCATCATGCCGGTGGAGGACGAAGAGGTCTCCAAGGCCGCGCAGAAGTCCTTCGAGAAGCGCGGCATCAAGTTCAAGGTCGGCGCCAAGGTGACCAAGGTCTCCAAGGATTCCAAAGGCGTGAAGGTCGATGTTGAAGTGAACGGCAAGGCCGAGACCCTGGAGGCCGAGGTCTGCATCTCCGCCGTCGGCATCACCGCCAACACCGACGGCATCGGTCTGGAGGCGCTGGGCGTCGAACTGGACCGCGGCCACATCAAGACCGACAGCCACTGCCAGACCAACGTCAAGGGTTTGTACGCGATCGGCGACTGCGCCGGCGCGCCCTGGCTGGCGCACAAGGCCAGCCACGAAGGCATCCACGCCGCCGAGCACATCGCCGCCTACAAGACGCCGAACGTCCATTCGCCCATCGCCGGCTGCACTTACGCCCAGCCGCAGGTCGCCTCGGTCGGCATCACCGAGCAGGGCGCCCGCGCCGAGAAGCGCGAGGTCAAGATCGGCCGCTTCCCGTTCCGCGTGAACGGCAAGGCGGTTGCGGCCGGCGAGATCGACGGCTTCGTCAAGGTCATCTTCGACGCCAGGACCGGCGCCCTGATCGGGGCCCACATGATCGGCCACGAAGTGACCGAGATGATCCAGGGCTATGTCACCGCCATCACCATGGAAGCGACGGAAGAAGACATCCACGGCATCGTCTATCCGCACCCGACCATGTCCGAGGCCATGCACGAGGCGGCTCTGGACGCCTACGGACGCGTGATCCACATCTGATCCGGTTGTTAGAAAATCTGAACTGTGGCTAAGAGGGGCGCTCCCTCTCCACGGTTCGGAAGTTCCATGATCGTCGCGCCTGATGTTCTCGGCCTGATCGGCAATACGCCTCTGGTGCGCCTCAAACGCGCGTCGGAGCTGACGGGCTGCGAAATCCTCGGCAAGGCCGAGTTCATGAATGTCGGCGGTTCGATCAAGGATCGGGCGGCGCTCAGCATCATCAGAAAAGCGCGCGCCTCGGGCGCGCTGAAGCCCGGTGGCGTCATCGTCGAGGGCACAGCGGGCAATACCGGCATCGGCCTGGCCTTGGTCGGGGCGGCGCTGGGCCACCCGGTCGTCATTGTCATGCCGCGCAGCCAGACGGACGAGAAGAAGCGGGCGGTTCGCCTGCACGGCGCGCGTCTGATCGAGGTCGATCCCGCGCCCTTCGCCAGCCCCAACCATTTCGTCGCCTATTCCCGCCGTCTGGCCGAGGAACTGAACGAGAGCGAGCCGAACGGCGCCTTCTACGCCGATCAGTTCGACAACCTGGCCAATCGCGAAGCCCACTACGAAGCTACTGCACCCGAGATCTGGAAACAGACGGACGGCGAGATCGACGGTTTCATCTGTGCCGTCGGTTCGGGCGGGACCCTGGCCGGGTGCGCTGCCTATCTGCGAGAACAGAAACCCGAAGTCCGCATCGGTCTGGCCGATGTGCCGGGCGCCGCCCTCTACAGCTGGTTCACCGAGGGCAAGCTCGCGGGCGAGGGCTCCTCGATCACCGAAGGCATCGGCGTCAACCGCATCACCGGCAATCTCGAGGGGCTGGCGGTCGATCATCCCTATCGGATCGAAGACGCAGAATTCCTGCCCATCCTGTTCGATCTGGTGAAACACGAGGGTCTGTCGCTGGGGCCGTCCAGCGGGGTCAATATCGCCGGCGCCATCCGCATGGCGCGCGATCTGGGACCGGGCAAGACCATCGTCACCGTCCTGTGCGACGCGGGCCAGCGCTATGCCAGCAAGGTCTATGATCCGGCCTTCCTGACGGCACGGGGCCTGCCGACGCCGGAGTGGCTGAGCCGATGAGCCGCAAGAAGGACGCATCAGTCGACAGCCGCATTCCGCCGCTGAACGCGCTGAAGGCCTTCGAAGCCGCAGCCCGTCGCCTGAACATCACCCGCGCCGCCGAAGAGTTATCGGTAACGCCCGGCGCCATCAGCCAGCAGATCCGCATTCTGGAGGAGCACGCTGGCGCGCCCCTGTTCCACCGCGAGGGACGTCAGATCGCCCTGACCGACTTGGGGGCCGAGCTCTATCCGCTGCTGCACGACGGCTTCGACTATCTGAAACGGGCAGGGGATCTATTGTACCGCCCGGACCGCCGTCATGCCTTGGCGGTCAGCGTGCCGCCGTCCTTCGCCGCCAAGTGGCTGGCCCCGCGCATCGCCCGGTTCGCGGCGGCCCACCCCGAGGTCGAGGTCTGGATGTCGGCGGACATGCGGCTGGCCGATGTCGGCGGCGGGCGGGTGGACGTGGCGGTCCGATATGGACGTGGCGATTACACGGGCGTGCGGTCCGAGCGTCTGTTGTCGGCCGACGTAATCCCGGTGTGCAGCCCGGTCCTGCTGACGGGGCCCAAGGCGTTGAAACGCCCGGCGGACCTGGCGAAGCATGTCCTGATCCACCTGCGCGCCGGTGAACTGGAAGAGCCCCGTCCGGATTGGGCGGCTTGGCTGAAGGCCAAGGGCGTGGACAAGGTGGACGCTGCAGCTGGTCCTCGTTTTGACCAGACGGCCCTGGCCATCGAAGCCGCGGCTCATGGTCAAGGCGTAGCTCTGGCCCCCTATGCCTTCGTGGCGGAGGACCTGGCGTCGGGACGGCTGGTCGCTCCGTTTGCGGACGGCGCCTTCTCGACCGAAATGGCCTATCACGCCCTGACGCGACGCAGCGGTGTGTCAGAGCCGGCCCGCGCCTTCGTCCGCTGGATGAAGGAAGAGGTCCAGGCGGCGGAACAGCGCGTGGATGACCTCTGATCGGCCATTTCTGTCCGATTTGTAACTTGAAGAGCAGGCGTTGAATCCGTCAGCGTAAAGCACCTTTTACACGCGGGGGCGCTTCATGCTGACCATCAATAATCTGGTCCATGTCTACGGCAATGGGACACGGGCTCTGGACGACGTCAGCCTGACGATTCCGACCGGCATGTTCGGCCTGCTGGGCCCGAACGGGGCGGGCAAGTCGACGCTGATGCGGACCATCGCCACCCTGCAGAGCCCGACCTCGGGCGAGATTCGCTTCGGCGACATCGACGTGATCCGCCAGCCGGAGCTGCTGCGCCGCACCCTGGGCTATCTGCCTCAGGACTTCGGCGTCTATCCGCGCGTCTCGGCCTACGACATGCTGGATCACATGGCGGTGCTGAAGGGCATAGCCGACGGCAAGGAACGCAAGCAGACGGTCGAGGCCCTGCTGAACCAGGTCAATCTGTGGAGCGTCCGCAAGAAGGCCCTGGCCGGGTTCTCGGGCGGGATGCGCCAGCGCTTCGGCATCGCTCAGGCCCTGATCGGCAATCCGCGCCTGATCATCGTCGATGAGCCCACCGCCGGCCTGGACCCGGAGGAGCGCAACCGCTTCCTCAACCTCCTGGCCGAGATCGGCGAGAACGTGGTGGTCATCCTGTCGACCCATATCGTCGAGGACGTGGCCGACCTGTGCCCGCGCATGGCGGTGCTGGCGAGCGGCAAGATCCAGCTGGAGGGCGCGCCGCTGGAGCTGATGAAGCAGATGTCCGGTCGCGTCTGGAAGAAGGCCATCGCCAAGGAGGCCCTGCCTGAGCACCGTGCCCGCTTCGAGGTCATCTCGACGCGCCTGTTCGCCGGTCAGACGGTGATCCACGTCCTGGCTGACGCCAAGCCGGGCGAGGGCTTCGAGCCGGCCTCGGGGGGTCTGGAGGACGTCTACTTCTCGACCCTGGCCGCCTCGCGCCGTCCTGTCGCTCAAGCTGCCTGAGGCCCGGATCATGTTCGGGAAAGTCGCGGCCTTCGAGTTCCGCTATCAGCTTCGCCAGCCCGCCTTCTGGGTTATCGCCATCCTCTTCTTCCTGCTGAGCTTCGGCTCGGTCGCCAGCCCCAACGTCAGCGTCGGCTCGGGTGGCAATGTCTTCAAGAACGCGCCGTTCGCCATTGCTCAGGCTCATCTGATCTTCAATCTGTTCTTCATGCTGGCGACGACGGCCATCGTCGCCAATGTCGTGGTGCGTGACGCCACGACGGGCTTCGGCCCCATGATCCAGTCCAGCCGGTTGTCGAAGTTCGACTACCTATACGGCCGCTTCCTCGGCGCCTTCGCTGTCGTGGCCCTGGCCTTCTTGTCGGTGGCTTTGGGCATCCTGATCGGCACGTTGATGCCGTGGGTGGACAAGGAGACGGTCGGGCCGTTCCGTCCGCTGGACTATCTCTATGGCTTCGTCGTCATGGGCCTGCCGGGGCTGCTGTTCAGCTCGGCGGTCTTCTTCACCCTGGCGACGGTGACCCGTTCGATGATGGCGACCTATGTCGGCGTTGTCGGGGTCTTCATCTTCTACATGACCACAACCTCGGTCTTCGGCTCCAAGCCGGAGCTGGAGACCCTGGTGGCCTGGCTGGAGCCCTTCGGCGCCGGCGCCTATGGTCTGGCGACCAAGTACTGGACCTCGGCCGAACGCAACACGATCAACGCGCCGCTGACCGGCCTGCTGCTGGGCAATAAGCTGCTGTGGCTGGGCGTTAGCCTGGCCTTCCTGGCCGCCGCCTATCCCCTTTATCGCCCGTCGCCGCGCGGATCGAAGCTACGCAAGCAGGAGAAGCTGAAGGCGATGGCCGAGGCCTCGCCGGACGCCGCCGCCCCTGTCGCCCCCCTGGCGTCGCCCACCTATGGCTTCAAGGCCGGTTGGGCTCAGCTGGTCTCGCGAACGGTCTTCGAGATGAAGGCCGTGTTCAAGAGCCCGGCCTATTTCGTCATGCTGGCCCTGGGCTTCGCTTTCGGCATCGCCGTCCTGTTGTTCGCGGGCGAGATGTACGGCGCGCCGGTCCTGCCAGTGACGCGCGTGGTGATCGAGACGCTGGGCAGCTCGTTTGGGCTGATCGTCCTGATCATCGCCATCTATTATTCGGGTGAGCTGGTCTGGCGTGACCGTGAGCGGCGCACGCATGAGATCATCGACTCGACCGCCACGCCTGACTGGACCTTCCTGCTGCCGAAGACCCTGGCCCTGATCCTGGTGCTGGTGTCGACCCTGCTGGCGGCCTCGCTGGCCGGGATGATCGTGCAGACGATCAAGGGCTACACCAACTACGAGATCGGCAAGTACCTGTTCTGGTTCGTGGCGCCTCAGGCAATCAGCTTCGCGTTGATGGCGGTGCTGGCCATCTTTGTGCAGTCGCTGTCGCCGAACAAGTTCGTCGGTTGGGCCGTCATGGTGGTCTATCTGATTTCGACCATCGTCCTGTCCAACATGGGCTTCGACCACATCCTCTACCGCTATGGTTCCGGGACGGGCATGCCGCTGTCAGACATGAACGGACTGGGCAAGTTCGCGGGCTACGCCGCCTGGATGCAGGCCTATTGGTCGGCCTTCGCCATTGTCCTGCTGGTCATCGCCTATGGCCTGTGGCGTCGGGGCGCGGAGACGCGCTTCCTGCCGCGCCTGAAGCGACTGCCGCGCCGCCTGATGGGACCGGCGGGCGTGATCGGAGGCCTCGCCCTGACCGCTTTCGTGGCTCTGGGCGTTTTCAGCTTCATCAACACCAACGTCTGGAACGAGTATCGCAGCCGCGATCAACGCGAGCAGCTGATGGCGGACTATGAAAAGACCCTGCTGAAGTACGAGAAGACGCCTCAACCTTCGATCACCGACGTCAAGCTGGACCTGGACCTCTATCCGCACCAGCCGCGCCTGACGACCAAGGGGACCTATGTCGTCGAGAACCGCACCGGGGCGCCGCTCAATGAGGTGCATCTGCGCTGGAACGACGACCTGAAGATCGTCAGACTGGACGTTCAGGGGGCTACCGTGGCCAAGGAGTGGCCTCAGTTCGAGTACCGCATCTATCGCTTCGCCACGCCCATGCAGCCGGGCGAGAAGCGCACCATCGCCTTTGAGACCGTACTGGAACAGCGCGGCTTCAAGAACAGCGGCGACACCACGCGGATCGTCGACAATGGCACCTTCGTCAACAATGGCGAGTTCGGCCTGACAATCGGCATGGGCCGCGACGGCCTGCTGTCCGATCGCTCCAAGCGCCGTAAGCATGGCTTGCCGGCCGAGCTGCGCATGGCCAAACTGGAGGACGTCAGCGCGCGGGGCCACAACTATATCGGCGCCGACTGGGTCAACGCCGACATCACCGTGACCACGGTCGCCGATCAGACGCCGATCGCGCCGGGCTACAAGGTGTCGGATGTGACGAAGGATGGCCGTCGCACGGCCCGCTTTGTCACCGAGGCCCCTGTGCTGAACTTCTTCTCGGTGCAGTCGGCTGACTACCAGGTGGCCAGGGAGCAGCACGGCCCGATCGAACTGGCCGTCTATTACCACAAGGGTCACGAGCGGAACGTGGCGCGGATGCTGGCGGGGATGAAGGCGTCGCTGGACTACTACGGCACGGCCTTCAGCCCGTACCAGTTCCGTCAGGCTCGGATCATCGAGTTCCCGGCTTACGCCAGCTTCGCCCAGGCCTTCGCCAACACCATGCCCTATTCGGAAGGCCTCGGCTTCATCGCCGACCTGACCGACGAGGAGAAGATCGACTACGTCACCTATGTCACCGCCCACGAGGTCGGACACCAGTGGTGGGCGCACCAGGTGGTCGGTTCGGACCAGCAGGGCTCGACCCTTCTGTCGGAATCCCTGGCGCAATACTCAGCCCTGATGGTGATGGAGAAGCTGTACGGACCCGACAAGATCCGTCGCTTCCTCAAGTATGAGCTGGATCGCTACCTGCGCTCGCGCGGCATGGAGCGGCTGGAGGAGATGCCGCTGCTGCGCATCGAAAACCAGCAGTACATCCACTATCAGAAGGGCGGCCTGGTCATGTACCTGCTGCGCGATCAGATCGGCGAGGAGGCGGTGAACCGCGCCCTGCGTCGGGTGCTGGCGCAGTACGCCTTCAAGTCCGCGCCTTATCCGCGCTCGCTGGACCTGGTTGCAGCGCTGCGCGCCGAGGCTCCGGCGGACAAGCAGGCCCTGATCACCGACCTATTCGAGAAGATCACCCTGTATGACGTGAAGACCAAGTCGGTCACGGCGACCAAGCGCGCCGACGGCAAGTGGGACGTCGCCCTGACGGTCGAGGCCCGCAAGCTGTACGCCGACGGCAAGGGCGAGGAGACCGAAGCCCCGTTGAGCGAAACCTTCGACGTCGGTCTGTTCTCGGCCGAGCCGGGCAAGGGGGCGTTTGACCAGAAGTCGGTCATGCTGATGGAGCGTCGTCCCCTGCGCAGCGGAACCCAGGTCTTCCGCTTCGTCACGGACCAGAAGCCGGCCTTTGCAGGGATCGACCCCTACAACCGCTGGATCGACCGCAACTCGGACGACAACGTCAAGCCGATCACCTGATCGGTTGAGACGCGGAAATGAAGGGGGGGAGGGCGGCGTCGCTCTCCCCTTTTTTCATGGAGGAGCGGGCGCGCGAAAGAGGCCGTGACCCAGGGCGCAGGCAAAAGCGCAGCGGCCCAAGGACCGCTGTTCGTTTCTGATTTCAGGATTGAAGAGGCGGTGTGCGCCATTCTCTTCGCTGAAGAGAATGGCGCGAGTGACGGGGCTCGAACCCGCGACCTCCGGCGTGACAGGCCGGCACTCTAACCAACTGAGCTACACCCGCGTTTCCCTCCGCGAGGAGGAGAAGTGCGGATTAAGGGCGACTCATGATGGGGTCAAGCGCAATGTGAGAGGTTGCTGAAATTATCTGCGAATTCAGCTTCTAGCGCCCGCAATCCAGGCCGAGCGCATCGGGGGCGGCAGCTGCTCCGAGGCCGAGCGCCTTCTGCATGAAGACGACGTCGCGCCAGGCGTCGAACTTCCATCCGGCGGCGTGAAAGACGCCTACGCGCTCGAACCCCGCGGCGGCGTGCAGGGCGATGGAGCCGTCGTTGGCGCTGTCGCCGATCACCGCCACCATCTGACGCATGCCCAAGACCTCGCAGGCGCTCAGCAGAGCCTCCAGCAAGGCCTTGCCGACACCCCGTCCTCGAAACGCCTCGGACACATAGATCGAGTCCTCGACCATGAAGCGATAGGCGGCGCGCAGGCGGTAAGGGCCGGCGTAGGCGTAGCCCGCCACCTGACCGTCGATCTCGGCGACCAGCACCGGCAGGCCCAGCGCCGCTGGCGCTGCCAGGCGCGCCCGCATCTCATCGGCAGAGGGGACGTCCAACTCGAAGGTCCCCGTGCCGTTCAGCACGCTGTCGGCGTAGATGGCCGTGACGGCGGCCACGTCGGCTTCCGTGAACGGCCGAACGATCACGCCTTTTCCCAGCCCTTGTCGATAGCCCAGACGGCGAAGGCATAGTCGTGAGCGACGTCCTTCAGATAGTCGAAACGGCCCGACGAACTGAAGTGCCCCGCCGTCATGTTGATCTTCAGCAAGACCGGTTTGCCGGAGGTCGTCGCGGGCCGCAGCTTGGCGACCCACTTCTCCGGCTCCCAATAGGTGACGCGCGGGTCGGACAGACCGCCGGTCGCCAGCACGGCCGGATAGGGCCTGGGCTCGATCTGATCGTAGGGGCTGTAGCTGTACATGTAGTCGTAAGCGGCGGCGTCCTCGATCGGGTTGCCCCACTCGGGCCATTCCGGCGGGGTGAGCGGCAGGCTTGTGTCCGACATGGTGTTGATCACGTCCACAAAGGGCACGCTGCCGATCACCCCGGCCCACAGGTCAGGCCGCATATTGGTGACCGCGCCCATCAGCAGGCCGCCGGCCGAGCCGCCCTGGGCCACGATCTTGCCGGCCGTGGCGTAGTTCCGCTCGATCAAGTGCTCGGCGGCGGCGACGAAGTCAGTGAAGGTGTTCTTTTTGGTCATCCGCCGGGCGCTGAGGAACCAGTTCCAGCCCTTGTCCGAGCCGCCGCGAATATGGGCGATGGCGTAGATGAAGCCGCGGTCCACCAGCGACAGCCGGTTGGTCGAAAAGCTGGCCGCCATGGGGATGCCGTAGGAGCCGTAGCCGTAGAGCAGCAGGGGCGCCGAGCCGTCGACCGGCGTGTCCTTGCGACGCAGCACCGTCACCGGCACCAACTCGCCGTCCGAGGCCGGGGCGTTCAGCCGCTCGACCACATAGTCCGCCGGATTGTGGCCCGAGGGCACTTCCTGAACCTTGCGCAGGGTCCGCTCGCGCGTCTTCAGGTCGTAGTCATAGGTCGAGGTCGGGGTGGACGGCGAGTTGTAGCCATAGCGCATGACCGTGGTGTCGAACTCCGACGCCCCGCCCAGAGACAGGGCGTAGGCAGGCTCGTTCACGGCGATCTCGTGCTCGGCGCCCGAACGGTCGCGGATGACGATCTTGGTATTGGCGTCGGCGCGCTCCTGACGACCCAGGTAGTCCTTCACCAGGGCCACGCCCTCGATGAAACGACCGGGCGTATGCGGGATCAGGTCTTTCCAGTTCGCCTTGGCAGGGGAAGCGGTCGGAGCCTGGACCACCTTGAAGTCGATGGCGTCGTCGGCGTTGGTGCGGATCACCCAGCGGTCGCCCCAGTGGTCCAGATCATAGAGGCGGCCCTCGTGACGCGGCTCGACCACGACCGGGGTCGCCGTGGGCGTCGCACCGGGAATGATGCGGCCTTCGGAGGTTTCCTGGTTGCCGATGCCGATGATGATGAAGGCGTCGTCCGAGGTGCGGCCGACGCTCTGGAACATGCCGTCGTCGGTTTCCTCATAGACCAGGGTGGTCTCGCCGCCGCGCGCGGGGCGGCGGAAGATCTTGTCCGGGCGACCGTTGTCGTCGCGGTTGGTCCAGAAGATCCACTGGCTGTCGGGCGAGAAGGTGAAGTTCTCGGTCGCCGATTCGATGGGGTTGGGCAGGACCTCGCCGGTCGCCAGATCCTTGACGTAGATCTTGTAGACCTCGGAACCTTGGGCGTCCTCGGCATAGGCGAACAGGGCGTGGTCGGGGCTGTGCTCGGTAGAGGAGACCTCCGAATAGGCCTTGCCCTCGGCCAGGGCATTGCAGTTCAGCAGGAGCTGAGGCGTCGGCGCCTTGATGAAGTTCTTGGTGACCGGCTGGCCGTCCATCATCCAGGTACCCTGGCGCTCAACCCGCATGTAGCGCGGGTGCTGCTCGCCGGTGCGGTACTCCGTGAAATACTCCCAGGCCCCGTTGGCGGCGGGGACGGAACTGTCGTCTTCCTTGATGCGGCCCTTCATTTCCTCGAACATCGCGGCCTGCAGCGGCAGGGTCGAGGCCATGACGGATTCGCGATAGGCGTTCTCGGCTGTCAGGTGTTCCTTGACGTCGGCCTTGATCAGCGACGGATCGCGCAGCACGGCCTGCCAGTTGTCGTCCTTCATCCACTGATAGTCGTCGGTGCGGACGCGGCCCAACTGTTCGATACGGACGGGGACCTTCTTGGCGACAGGCGGTTGGGGCAGGGACATCGAGGCTCCGGTAGTCGAACGGGCGAGGGCGGGGGAGGCGGCAGTCAGGCCGATGGCGGCGGTCGAGGCGATCAGTTCGCGGCGATTCATGAAGCAGGCTCCCCCAATGGTTCGGGCGGACCTTGTGCGCGTGAACGGGCCGCGTCAAATGGCGGAATGATCACTCAGGACGTCCCGCCCGCACCGCCCGCCGTCGTCACGCCCGCCCCGTGGGACCTGACGGTCGGCCTGATCAACGCCACGGTGCAGCTCGACCAGCCCCTGGACGCAAGCACGCGCAAGGTCGGCACGGGCTTCCTGATTTCCGCGCCGAAGCCGGACGGGACGCCGCGCGTGGTGCTGGTCACCGCCGCCCACGTTTTCAACGTCATGCCGGGCAGCGAAGCGCGCATCGGCTGGCGCACGCCCGAGGCGGACGGGGCGTGGAAGTTCACGCCGGGCCCTATCGCCATCCGCGACGCGGCCGGGATTCCCCTGTGGACCCAGCACCCCGAGCGCGACGTGGCGGTGATGGAGATCACCGCGCCCGACGCCTTCGCTCAGGCCGCCATCCCAATGGGCTGGCTGGCCGATGACAACACCTTCGACCGCTGGCGCGTCGGGCCGGGTGACGAACTGATGGCGCTGGGCTATCCGCACGGCCTTTCGGCCAACAAGGCGGGCTTCCCGATCCTGCGTCTGGGTCGGATCAGCTCCTGGCCGCTGACGCCCATCCGCCACTTCCCGATCTTCCTGCTGGATTTCGCCGTCTCGCAGGGCAACTCGGGCGGGCCGGTGTTCTGGACGCCCGCCGTAGATCGCCTGCCGGGAGCGCCGACGCCCGATCACCCCTATATCGCCGGGGTGCTGGTGCAGGAGGTTCAAGGCGGAGGCGAGGGACTGGAACTGGGCGTCGTCGCTCATGCCCAATATGTGCGTGAGGCGATCGCGCTGCTCGATCAGCCCGCGTCGCTCGCCCCGTAGCGGCCCCTGCGGCCCCGGATAGGCGCAGGCGCCTTCCGGGGTGACAGTTGCTCGTTAGCCCGCCAGAGCTTCGACGCTCAGGCCTTGCAATAGTTCACCGCCCTGACCCACGCCGGCCAGACGACTGGAGACATGGCCGAGCACGTTGGCGGCGTAGAGTTCATAGAGGTCCAGCTTGCCTTGCAGCCAGGCGGGATCGCCATTGCCGGCGTCGAGGCGGGCTTTGGCCGCCAGAGCGCCCTTGGCCAGCATCCAGCCGCCGACCACGTCGCCCATCAGCTTCAGATAGGCGTCGGCGCCGGCCAGAACGTCGGCGGCGCCGTCAGCGGCGGCCTTGCGGTCCAGCAGCCACAGCGTGGCGTCCTCGACGGCTTCGATGGCCGTGGCGAAACGCTCGACCGGCTTGCCGTCAAAGAGGCGGTCGATCTGGGCCAGGGTGGCCTTCATGTCGGCGATCAGGGCCTTGGCGGAATCGCCACCGTCCATCGACAGCTTGCGACCGACCAGGTCCATGGCCTGGATGCCGTTGGTGCCCTCGTAGATCGGGGTGATGCGGGCGTCGCGATAGTATTGGGCCGCGCCGGTCTCCTCGATGAAGCCCATACCGCCGTGGACCTGAACGCCCAGCGAAGCGACCTCGCAGCCGACGTCGGTGGACCAGGCCTTGGCGATGGGGGTGAACAGGTCTTCGCGGCCCTTCCACAGCTTGCGGTCGGCCTCGGTGGCGGCGTGCTTGGCCAGGTCAGCAGCGACGCCGGTGGACAGGCAGATGGCGCGGGCGGCGGCGATCTTGGCCTTCATGACGCCCAGGGTGCGGCGTACGTCCGGGTGGTCGAAGATCGGGGCGTTCTTCTCACCGGTCCAGACGCTGCGGCCCTGACGGCGCTCCAGCGCATAGGCCAGGGCATGCTGGTAGGCGCGCTCGGCGACGCCGACACCTTCGACGCCGACGGCCAGACGGGCGGCGTTCATCATCACGAACATATGGGCGAGGCCCTCGTTCGGACGGCCGACCAGCTCGGCGCGGGCGCCTTCATAGGCCATGACGCAGGTGGGCGAGGCGTGGATGCCCAGCTTGTGCTCGACCCCGACCGGGTGGAAGGCGTTGCGTTCGCCCAGCGAGCCGTCGGCGTTGACGGCGAACTTGGGCGTCAGGAACAGGCTGATACCCTTGGGGCCCGCAGGGGCGTCGGGCAGGCGGGCCAGCACCAGGTGGACGATGTTGTCCGTGGCGTCGTGGTCGCCCCAGGTGATGAAGATCTTCTGGCCGTTCAGGGCATAGGTCCCGTCCCCGTTCGGCGTGGCCGTGGTGGTCAGGGCGCCCAGATCCGAACCGGCGTGCGGCTCGGTCAGCACCATGGCGCCGGTCCATTCGCCGCTGACCAACTTGGGCAGATAGGTTGATTTCTGATGCTCGTTGCCGACCTGCTCCAGCGCCTCGATCGAGGCCAGCGACAGCATGGGGCACAGGCCGAAAGCCATGTTGGCGGCGTGGACGGTTTCATAGGCCGCCAGTTCCAGCGCCTTGGGCAGGGCCTGGCCGCCGGCCTCGACCGAAGCGGTCAGGCCGGTCCAGCCGCCTTCAGCGAACTGCTTGTAGGCATCCACGAAACCGGGGGCGGCGGTGACGGCGCCATTGGCGTACTTGGCGCCCGCCAGATCACCGGGACGGTTCAGCGGGGCCAGGACCTGCTCCGAGAACTGGCCCGCGGCCTCCAGAACTGCGCCCATGACGTCGGCGTCGTAGTCAGCAAAAGCGCCGGTAGCGGCGACCTGATCAATGCCGGCGACGGCTTCCAGGGCGAAGGCGAGGTCACGGACGGGGGCGCGGTAGCTCATGGCGGTCTCCAGAATCTTCAACATGCTTCTGACGCCCGAGAGGTCATTGATGCAAGGGCGCTTGGACTTTGGTTGCGGTTCACGCCACTCTCTGCCTCAGTGCCGTCGCGGAAGGAAAGACCTTGGCCGAACCCCGGAACCGCTATTCGACCGTCTCGCTGATCCTGCATTGGGTCATCGCTCTGGCCGTGGTCGCCCAGGTTGCGCTGATCATGGCGCATGACGCGACCGAGGGGCCGCTGTCGCGCGAGTTTGTTCAGATGCACAAGGCGGTCGGCCTGACCATTCTGGTGCTGACGCTGGGCCGAATCGGCTGGCGGCTGGCCAATCCGTTGATCGCGCTGCCAGTCGAGATGCCGAAGTGGGAGCGGGTTCTGGCGCGGACGACGCAGATCGCCTTCTACGTCGTGCTTTTAGCCATGCCCTTGACCGGATGGTTGGCGTCTTCGGCGAGCGGGCGTGAGATCAGCTGGTTCGGCCTGTTCCAGTGGCCCCTGCTGCCGGTCGGTGGCGGGCGCGAGGCGGCAGGTCAGTTCATGGACGTCCACAGCGCTGTAGCCAAGCTGCTCTATGGGCTGATCGTCCTGCACGTCGTGGGGGCGCTGAAGCATCAGTTCATCAGCCGGGACAATGTGCTGCACCGTATGATTCCGCTGATCCCGCGCCGGCCATGAAGGGCGACACTCCCGAAATCGCCGCCGAGGCGCTGAAGACCGGGCGGCTGGTCATCCTGCCGACCGAGACGGTGTATGGCCTGGCGGCCGACGCCGCGAACCCGCAGGCGGTGGCCCGCATCTTCGAGGCGAAGGGAAGACCGCGCTTCAACCCCTTGATCGCCCACGTCGCCAATGCGCTGGACGCCGAGATGGTCGCCGTCTTTGACGACCGCGCACGGGCCCTGGCCGAGGCCTTCTGGCCTGGCCCCCTGACCATTGTCGCGCCGGTACGCGACCGCGAACGGGTCTGCGATCTGGCCCGCGCCGGTTTGGACAGCGTGGCCGTGCGCGTGCCGGGTCATCCACGGGCGCGCGCGGTGATCGCGGCCTTTGGCGGGGCCGTGGTGGCGCCCTCGGCCAACCGTTCAGGGCGGCCCAGCCCGACCACCTTTGACGACGCGATGGAAGAGACCGGCCAGTCGGTCGGCGCCGCCGTGGACGGCGGGCCCTGCGCGGTCGGCGTGGAAAGCACGGTCGTGTCCGTGCTGGACGGGCAGGTCGCCCTGCTGCGTCCCGGTTCGGTGACGCGCGAGGAGATCGAGGCCGTGGTCGGCCCGCTGGCCGAAAATGGGCAGGGACATCGCTCTCCCGGTCGCCTGGCCCTGCATTACGCCCCTGACGCCCCCGTGCGGATCGAGGCCGAGGCGGCGAACGACGGCGAAATCCTGCTGGGCTTCGGCCCCGGCGTAGGCGAGCCGCGCTGGAGCCTGAGCCCGACCGGCGACCTTCGCGAGGCGGCGGCTAATCTGTTCCGGCTGCTGCGCGAGGCGGACCGCACCAGGCCCGCCGGCATCGCGGTGTCGCCTATCCCGCACAAGGGCCTGGGCGAGGCGATCAATGACCGTCTGCGTCGTGCGGCGGGTTTTGTCGGCTAGAGGAAACGAGCTTTCAGGTCGACGCTGGAGGTTTTGCCGACCTGCGACGCGCAGGTTTCCAGCCATTGTTCCGCCGCCTGACGACCGCGCGACTTCAGATCGTTGAGGAAGCTCCATTCCGTGTCGAACTTGGTCGACAGCGACAGGCTGCCCAGCCAGTCGTCGACCTCGATGGCGTGCATACGGACGGCGCGGTGGCGGTCTTCGTTGCGGCTGAGCTTACCCTCGGCGATCAGGTCCTGAACGAAGGCGACGGCGCGCAGTTCTGCGACCAGGGGCGCGTTGAACAGGATCTCGTTCAGACGGTCCATGATCTCGCCCGCCTCGCGCGGGGCCTCGTCGCGGACGAAGGGGTTCAGCGGCAGCAGCAGGATATCGTCGGGCGTATCAGCGTAGAACAGCGGCCACAGCGCGGGGTTGGCCAGGTAGCCGCCATCCCAATAGGGCTCGCCCTCGATCTCGACGGCATGGAACAGGTGGGGCAGGCAGGCCGAGGCCAGCAGGACGTCGGGGGTGATCTCGGACGTCTTGAACAGGCGCGACCGACCGGCGCGGACCGCCGTGGTCGAGACGATCAACTGGATGTCTGAACCGCGCACCGCCTCGAAATCAACGACGGTTTCGAGCACCCGCTTCAACGGGTTCAGGTTGAAGGGGTTGAAGGCATAGGGGCTCATGGACATGGCCAGGGTCTCGCCCGCCTTCCACATGGGCGTGTCCTTGAGCCAGCCGGGCGTCAGGGCCCTGGACCAGATGGCGCTGTCGCCAAAGACGTTGCGGCCGCCGGCCTGATTGACCTCGCGCCACAGCCTGTCCAGCGCGGCGCGAGCGCCCTCGGCGCCGCCGTGCTCCAGTCCCGTGATCAGAGCCGCAGCGTTCATCGCCCCCGCCGAGGCGGCGGTGACGGCGCGAATGTCGAGGATGTCGGCCTCCAGCAGCCGATCCAGCACGCCCCACTGAAAGGCGCCGTGCGAGCCGCCGCCCTGGAGCGCGAGACAGATGGGATGGCGGTCGGGCTGTGACTTCGACTTGGCCATCCATCCGCCCTCGTTCAGACCGCTATTGCGCGGTCCAGCCGCCGTCAACCGAGTAGTGCGAGCCGTTGGCCGAGGCCCCGAGGTCGGACACCAGATAGAGGAAGATGCCCGCCAGTTCGTCGGTCGTGACGAAGCGTTTGGTCGGCTGCGAGCCGAGAATGACGTTCTTCATCACGTCCTCGGGCGTCATGCCGCGCGTGCGAGCCTGGTCCTCGATCTGCTTGGCGACGATGGGGGTCTCGACGAAGCCAGGGCAGATGGCGTTGCAGGTGATGTTGTCCTGCGCCAGTTCCAGGGCCACTGTCTTGGTGAAGCCGATCACCCCATGCTTGGCGGCGACATAGGCCGACTTGAATGGGCTGGCGACCAGGCCGTGGGCCGAGGCGATGTTGACGATCCGACCGCGGCCTTGCGCCTTCATGATCGGGATCGCCGCCTTGGTGGCGTAGAAGGTCGAGGACAGGTTGATGGCGATGATCTTCTCCCAGGCATCGGCGGGAAAATTCTCGACGGCTTCGACATGCTGGATGCCGGCGTTGTTGACCAGGATGTCGAGGCGGCCCAACTCGCGATGCGCGGTAGCGACCATGTCGGCGATCTGATCCGGCTGGGTCATGTCGGCGGGGTGGTAGAGGACGCGAACGCCCGTCTCGGCGGCCAGATCGGCGCGGGTCTGTTCGATGACGGCGGGGTCGCCCAAGCCGTTCAGGACCACGTCGCCGCCGCATTGCGCGACGGCGCGCGCCAGAGCCAGGCCGATGCCCGAGGTCGAGCCGGAGACGACGGCCACCTGGCCCTTGAGATCGTTCATGGCGAACATGCGGAGAGAACCCGTGAATTAGCTATGCTGCAACGCAGCCTAACCGCAGTCGTTCAATCTGGCGATCAGGAATTTCCTTCCCTGATGAATATCCAGTCCGCCTCGGTCGAAAGCGCCTTGTCGAAGCGGTAACCGTCGCGGTCGAAGGCCTTGAGATCTTCGGCCTTCTCGATGCGGTTCTCGATGGCGTAGCGGGCCATCGCGCCACGCGCCTTCTTGGCGAAGAAGGAGATGATGCGGGCCTCGCCGTCCTTTCGCTCCTTGAAGTGAGGCGTGACCAGCGGCAGCTTCAGCGCCTTGGCGTCGACGGCGCCGAAGTATTCCTGGCTGGCCAGATTGACCAGGGTGCGGTCGGGCAGGGGCGCCGCGTCCTCGTTCAGGCGCAGAGAGATGCGTTCGCCCCAGAAGTCATAGAGGTTGGCGCCGCGCCTGGTCTTCAGGCGGATGCCCATTTCCAGACGATAGGGCTGGATAGCGTCGAGCGGACGCAGCAGGCCGTAGAAGCCCGACAGGATACGCAGGTGATCCTGAGCCCAGGCCAGATCGTCGGGGGCCAGGGAGCGGGCGTCCAGACCGTCATAGACGTCGCCGGCGAAGGCGAAGACGGCCTGCAGTGCGCCCTCGGTCGTCTCATTGTCGAAGGACTGGAAACGCTCGTAGTTCAGGTCCGCCAGGGCGTCGGAGATCGACATCAGGCGGCGAAGGTCGGCGCGGCTCAGCTTCTTGGTGACTTTCGCCAGTTCCGCCGTCTCGTCGGCGCATCGACGCGAGGTCGAAGCCACGTCGAGGGCGGGGGGCGTGAAGTCCAGCCGTTTGGCCGGGGACAGGACGATCAGCAAGGCGACACAGGCTCCGAAATATCGGGAAGCGGGCCTCATAGGCCGCTTCCGTGACGATTTGAACCGTCGTCGGCGTCACATCCGGTCGTGGGGCCTAGAAGAGGACCGCCGGATTCATGATCCGTTGCGGGTCGATGGCCTGACGGATCGCCTGCATGGTCGCGATCTCCAGCGACGACTTGTAGCGGCGGGCTTCCTCGGTTTTCAGCCGCCCCAGGCCGTGTTCCGCCGAGATGGAGCCGTTGTAGCGGGCGACGATGTCGTGGACGATTTCGGAGCCTTCCATCCAGCGGGCGATGAAGGCGGGCACGTCCTCGCCGACGCCGGGGATCACGTCATAGTGAAGGTTGCCGTCGCCGACGTGGCCGAAGACCGAGACCCGGCAACCGGGGTGGAACCTCTCGACCGCCGCCGTGGCCTCGTCGATGAAGTCGGCGATTTGGGAGACAGGGACCGAGACGTCGTGCTTCCAGCCGCCGCCCTCGGGCTTGAGACCCGCCGAGTGCTCTTCGCGCAGACGCCAGAAGGCGGCCTTCTGGGCGTCGCTCTGGGCGATGGCGGCGTCGGTGATCAGGCCCTCCTCGAAGGCGCCGGTCAGCAGCCGCTCCATGGCCGAATCAGCGCCGCCGGGCTCGCCCGAGGTCAGCTCGATCAGGACATACCAGGGCGGCGTCGATTCCAGCGGCTCGCGCGTGTCGGGAATGTTCTTGAGCACCAGGGCCATGCCGAGGCGCTTCATCAGCTCGAAGGCTTCGACCCCGCCGCCGGTCTCGGCCTTGGCGCGGGCCAGCAGGGCGACGGCGGCGTGGTGGCTGTCCAGACCGACGATGGCCGTGGCGCGGCTGCGCATGATGGGAAACAGTTTCAACGTCGCCGCCGTGACAACGCCCAGGGTGCCCTCGGCGCCGATGAACAGCTGCTTCAGGTCATAGCCGGTATTGTCTTTTCGCAGGCGCTTCAGCCCGTTGAACACCTGACCGTCGGGCATAACGGCCTCGATGCCCAGGACCAGGTCGCGCATCATGCCGTAGCGCAGGACGGCGGTACCGCCCGCATTGGTCGAGATGACGCCGCCGATGGTGGCCGAGCCCTCGGCCGCCAGGCTGAGGGGGAAGAAGCGGTTCTTCTCCCTGGCCAGTTGCTGGGCCTCCAGCAGGGTGACGCCGGCCTCCAGAGTCATGGCGTCGTCCAGCGGCGTCACGTCGCGCACTGTCCGCAGCTTGCGCGTGGACAAAAGGACCTCGCCGAAGGGAATCTGGCCGCCGACCAGGCCCGTGCCGCCGCCCTGGGTCACGACGGCGACGCCGTGGCGGGCGCAGATCTCGACGGCCTTGGCCACCTCCTCGGTCGTGCGCGGCTGCAGCAGGATCGGGGTTTCGCCGCTCCAGCGGCCCCGCCATTCGGTCAGCCAGGGCGCCATGTCGTCGGCGTCCGTGGTCCAGGCGCCGGGCAGGGCGGCCTTGAGGTCTTCGAGGGCGGCGGGCGTAGGGAGGGTCATATCCGCCTTGTGGCAAAAGGCGTGGCGTGGTGGAAGCGCAAAACCCTGCCTCCAGGCGGTCAATTCGCGGAGAAAACATGATTCCGGTCCCGGCCGTCGGCGTGGTCTGCCTGAAGGGCGACGCGGTCCTGCTGATCCGGCGCGGCACGCCGCCGCGTCGGGGCGAATGGAGCTTGCCTGGCGGACGAATCGAGCCGGGCGAGCGGCTGGCGGACGCGGCCCTGCGCGAACTGCGTGAGGAGACAGGCGTGGAGGCAAAGTTGATCGGCCTGGTCGACGTGGTCGACGGTCTGTTTCCCGAGGTAGGGCGGCACTATGTCCTGATCGATTACGCCGCGATCTGGACCGGCGGCGAGCCGGTGGCGGGTGATGACGCCGCCGAGGCGGTCTTCTTCCCGCTTGAAGAAGCGCTGCAGCGGGTCGACTGGTCCGAAACGCGGCGCGTTATTCGTCATGCCCACGCCATGGCGACGGCCCATGGAGCGAGAAGGGGCGCTGACGGCCTTGTCATCGCCAGTGAACCGGATTCTGTGGCGCGAGGGCAGGACGACCGTTAAGCTGCGACCTCAACCGGAGGGGCTTATGGATTTTTCGTTTATCTTCTTTGTGATGTTCGCGGCCTTCGCGATTATCTTCCTGTTCAGCGTCATCAAGATCGTGCCGCAAGGCCGTGAATTCACGGTGGAACGGTTCGGCAAGTACACCAAGACTCTGAAGCCGGGCATCAGCATCCTCACCCCGTTCGTCGAGCGCATCGGCAAACGCATGAACATGATGGAGCAGGTTCTGGATGTCCCGACCCAGGAAGTCATCACCAAGGACAACGCCATGGTGAAGGTGGACGGCATCGTCTTCATCCAGGTGATGGACGCCGCCCGCGCCGCCTATCGGGTCGATGATCTGCCCTACGCCATCGCCCAGCTCTGCATGACCAATCTGCGCACCGTGGTCGGCTCGATGGAGCTGGACGAAGTCCTGTCGCAGCGCGACGCCATCAACACCCGCCTGCTGCACGTCATCGACGCCGCGACCGAGCCGTGGGGCGTCAAGGCCAACCGGATCGAGATCAAGGATCTGACGCCGCCGACCGACATCACCAACGCCATGGCGCGTCAGATGAAGGCCGAGCGCGAACGTCGTGCTGTCATCACCGAGGCCGACGGTGAAAAGCAGGCCGCCATCGCCCGCGCCGAGGGCGCCAAGCAGGCGGCCATCCTGGAGGCCGAGGGCCGCCGCGAAGCCGCCTTCCGCGACGCCGAGGCCCGCGAGCGTGAAGCCGAGGCCGAAGCCAAGGCGACGGCCATGGTGTCGGAAGCCATCGCGCGCGGCGACGTCAACGCCATCAACTACTTCGTGGCGCAGAAATACGTCGAAGCCTTTGCCGAGCTGGCCCGCAGCCCGCAGCAGAAAACGGTCATCGTGCCCGCCGAGATGGGCGGCCTGGTCGGCACGATCGCCGGTCTGGGCGAACTGGTGGGCCTGGCCAAGGAGCAGCAGCAGGTCCGCAGCGAGACGCGCGCCGTTTCGCGCCCGGCGCCGGCGCCCGCCGCACCGGCTCGTCCCGCACCGCGTCGCCCCGGCGGCGCCGTCCCGACCACGGAGTAGGGCATGGACTGGCTTCTGAACCTCTACGCCGCCCAGCCTTTCTGGCTGTGGCTGGCGGTGGGCGTGGTCCTGCTGGCCATTGAGGCGGCGGCTTCGACAGAGTGGCTGTTGTGGCCTGCTGTCTCAGCCGGCTTGGTGGCGCTGATCGCCGCGCTGGCGCCCAATCTGGGTCTGCCGGTCGAAATCGGCGTCTTCGCAGCCCTGACCGTGGCCTCAACGGTTCTGTCGCGTCGCCTGATCAAGCGGGTGAATCCTCACGACGAGCCTGACATCAATGACCGCGACCTGCGCCTGGTCGGCGAACGGGCGCGGGTTGTCGAAGCCTTCGTGGATGGTCGCGGTCGGGTTTTCGTCTCGGGCGCCGAATGGCCCGCAGAGATCGAGGGCGCCGGACCGCTGGCGGGTGAAAGCGTTGTGGTGGAATCGGTCGACGGTCCGCGCCTGCGCGTTCGGGCCGTCTGAGGCCTTAGCGGCGGCGCATTTCTTCGACACCACGATTCGCCAGGGCGTCGGCTCGTTCGTTCAGAACGTGGCCGGCGTGCCCCTTCACCCAGTGCCATTTCACCTCATGGCGGCTGCGGGCCTCATCCAGGCGGCGCCACAGGTCGTCATTCTTGACCGGCTTCTTGTCCGCGGTCTTCCAGCCGCGCGCCTTCCAGCCCCGGATCCACTCGGTGATGCCCTGCATGACGTATTTGCTGTCGGTGTGCAGATCGACGCGGCAGGGGCGCTTGAGGGCCTCCAGAGCGGCGATGGCGGCCATCAACTCCATCCGATTGTTGGTCGTGTTGGGCTCGCCGCCCCACAGTTCCTTCTCGTGACCGCCGCCGGTCTGCAGGATGGCGCCCCAGCCGCCAGGGCCCGGATTGCCCTTGCAGGCGCCGTCGGTATGAATGATGACGTGATCAACGAGACTCATGACCGGGTCCCTACAGCGTCCCTTGGCGCGCCGCCATCAGTCAGCCTATATGACGCACAACAATCAGTCGGACAGGACCGCGTTCGTGGTCCTCTTGAGGAGGTAACGCCATGGGCTCCATGAGCATCTGGCACTGGGCCATCGTCATCGTCGTCGTCGCCCTTCTGTTTGGCGGTCGCGGCAAGCTGTCCGGCATCATGGGCGACGCCGCAAAGGGCATCCGCGCCTTCAAGGACGGCCTGAAGGACGACACGGATTCCAAGGGTCCGAAAGATGGCGTCAGCTCGCTGCCGCGCACCGAAGCCGAAAAAGAAGAACTGAACCGCTAAGCCTTTCGCGGAAAGACGCTGAATCATGGGTGGTCTTGGCCCCGGAATCGGCGGGTTCGAAATCCTTGTCATCGGTCTGGTGGCCCTGCTTGTCGTAGGGCCCAAGGATTTGCCGATGCTGATGCGCAAGGTCGGTCAGTTCGTCGCCAAGGCGCGCGGCATGGCCAACGAATTCCGCGCGAGCTTCGACGAAATGGCTCGTCAGTCCGAGCTGGACGATCTTCGCAAGGAGGTCGAGGCGCTGCGAACAGGGCAGGGGATGCACCCGCTCGGCGCCGACGCCGAGGCGGCCTTCAAGGACATCCGCAAGGATCTCGAGGCCCCGCTGGACACCCCGGCCTTGGCCGCTCCGGTCGTGGTTGAGGCTGCGCCTGTCGCCACTGGCGTGGACGAATGGCCGGATACGCCTTTGGCCGCTGAACCCGTCGTGACGGCCAAGCCGAAACCCAAAGCCAAGACCAAGGCCAAGACCGTCGCATCAACCAGCAGCTCCATCAAACCCGCGGCCTCGAAGCCAGCGGTCAAGCGCGCCAAGAAGGTCGAGCTATGACGTCGTTCGACCGGGACGAGGCCGAGATCGAGGCCTCGCGCGCGCCCCTGATGGATCACCTGATCGAGCTGCGCGGGCGGCTGCTGATCTGCGTCGTGGCCTTCATGGTCGCCTTCATCGGCTGCTTCGCCTTTTCCGAAAAACTCTACCTTTTCCTGGTCCAGCCCTATGTGGTGTCCGCCGCCTTCCATCAGACGGTGGGGGCGCACGGCCATGTCTCGCCGTTTGACCTGATCCTGGGCACGGCGCGGCTAATCCCCGTGCCGGACGTGGACCACCAAAGCGTCAAGCTGATCTACACCGCGCCGCTGGAAATCCTGTTCACCAAGATGAAGCTGGCCGGCCTCGGCGCAGTCATCGTGGCCTTCCCCGTCCTGGCCTGGCAGTTGTATCGCTTTGTCGCGCCGGGCCTGTACCGCAATGAGAAGGGCGCCTTCCTGCCCTTCCTGATCGCGGCTCCGGTACTGTTCCTGCTAGGCGCGGCTCTGGTCTATTTCGTCATGCTGCCCTTCGTCATGTGGTTCTCGCTGAGCCAGCAGATCATTGGCGAGGGCGTGGCGGCCGAATTGCTGCCCAAAGTCTCGGACTATCTGAATCTGGTGACGGCGCTGATTCTCGCCTTCGGCCTGTGCTTCCAGTTGCCGGTCGTCATGACCCTGCTGGGTTTGGCGGGCCTGATCAGTTCCAAGGTCATGGCCAAGGGGCGCCGCTACGCCATCGTCGCCGTGGTCGTCGTCGCGGCCGTTGTCACACCGCCGGATCCCATCAGCCAGTTGATGCTCGCGGTGCCCATGGTGCTGCTCTACGAAGTCTCGATCTGGTGCGTCCGCATCATCGAACTGCGCCGCAAGAAGGCTGATAGCCTCGAAGACGTGACAGCCTAACTCGCGGCATCACGCCGGGTGATTGCTCCAGACGAACACTTTCGGAGGGGGCGTGCAGGCAGCCGCTTCGCTGGTGATACCTGATTTCCCGAGATGGCGGACAGGGTGGGATTCGAACCCACGGTAGGCTTCCACCTACGGCGGTTTTCAAGACCGCTGCCTTAAACCACTCGGCCACCTGTCCAGCGCGAGTCGAGACAGCGCGCGGAGGCGTGCATAGCGGCAAGTTGGCCGACGCCCAAGCATAAAGCGCAAGCAGAAGTACGAAGGCCTACGCCCTGACGTCCCCTGATGGTCGCGTCACCAGCCAGATGCCGATGCAGACCAGGACCAGGGCGGCCAGATAGCTCCAGCGCAGCAGGGATTCGCCCAGGAAGACTGCCGACAATGCGACGCCGAAGACCGGGATCAGGAAATTGAAAGCTGCGATCAGCCCGACGGGGTTGTGCTTCAGCAGCAAGCTCCACACTGCGAAAGCCACCGAAGACAGCAGGGCCATATAGAGCAGAAGGCCCCCGGATCGAAGGTCCAGCGCCTCCAGATGTCCACCGCCGCCCATGCCCGTCCCTGTCAGGATGACGCCACCGATAAGGAGCTGCCATCCAGTCATGACCATGGGATCCATGTCGGCTGACAGGCGCTTGCCGTAGATCGAGGCCGCAGCCAGAACGAAAGCGGCGATAACGACGAAGCCTTCGCCCGTTAGGCTGAAGTCGAAGCCCATGCCCCCGCCGCCCAGGTTCACCACAACCACGCCCAGAAAGCCGACCAGACAGCCTAGAGCCTTGCGACCGTTGAGGCGGTCGTTGGCGTAGATGAAGTGCGCCAGAACCACGCTGAAGAACACGCCGGTGGCGTTCATGATCGACGACTTCACGCCGCTGGCGTGGGCCAAGCCGATATAGAAGAAGACATACTGAATCGTGGTCTGGGTCAGGCCCAGCAGGGCGACCTGGCCCATCTGCCGGCCGCTGAACGTCAGCACCGGTTTCTTCATCGCAGCGGCGACGATCAGCAGGATCAGCCCCGCCAGGGCGAACCGCCACCCGGCGAACAGCATCTGGCTGGCGATGTCGCCCGATCCGATGTGCAGCAGCGCGTAGCCGTTCTTGATGGCCGGATAGGCGCTACCCCACAGAAGGCAGCACAGGGTCGCCAGAGCGAAAACGCCCGAACGGCTTTGATACAGGGAGGGTTTCAAGACGCTCGCTTCAAGAACTGGCGCTGGCGCAAAGGCGTCGCCGCGATGCAGGGACGCATAGCTTCAAACACCTCGTTAACCAAACCGGAAACCTCATCGGCCATGATCACTTCAAGTGAACTGGAGTGCCTAGGTCATAATGTCGAGATTGCTCAGGGGCCTTTTAGTCGCCACCGCCTTTTCCACCCTGGCGGCCTGCGCCAGCCTTGGGGGAGGGCGGGACGCCCCGCTGCGCGCACCGGTTGTGACTGACCCTGCGCCTATCGTTTCCGGCACCATGCGACCTTATCAGATACGCGGACGCTGGTACCGGCCGGCCGAGCAGCCGCATTATGACGAGGTCGGCATGGCTTCCTGGTACGGCGCCCAACACAACGGCCGTCCAACCTCGACCGGCGAACGGTTCGACATGAATGCCCTGACAGCGGCGCACAAGACCTTGCCCTTGCCGAGTCTGGTCGAGGTTACCAACCGCGCCAACGGTCGGCGCGTCATTCTGCGCGTCAACGACCGGGGGCCCTTCGTCGACAGCCGGATCATCGATCTGTCACGGGCAGCCGCCGAGGAACTGGGGCTGTTGCAGCAGGGAGTGGGCGAGGTCAGGGTTCGATACGTCGGCCGTGCGCCGAGAACCGGAGGCGGGACGGCGCTACGACGCGCGGAAGCGGTCCCGCCTGTGGCGCCGAGCCCCTATACCCAGCCCCCGACGCCTGTCGTCTCGAGGACCGAGGCTTACTGGATTCAGGCTGGCGCCTTCTCCGATCGTCGTTCCGCCCAGCGAATCGCTGATCGCCTGGGTGACCGGGCCTCGGTTCAGGATATTCGCAACGATGGCCGCGCCCTGTTTCGGGTCGTGGTCGGCCCCTGGCCTGACGCCAACGCCGCTGAACAGGCCCGCCAGGCCGTCATCGCACGCGGGTTTGGCGACGCCCTGTTGATATCAGGCGGTTAAGGCTTGCCTGACGCGCCGGGCTCGCCATTGTGCGCGGGTGCAGCGCGGTAAGTTCATCACATTCGAAGGCGGCGAGGGGGCCGGCAAGACCACGCAGGCTCGCCTGTTGGTCGAGCATCTACGCTCGCTCGGGATCGATGCCGTCCAGACGCGCGAACCGGGCGGTTCACCCGGAGCCGAAGTCATTCGCAACATCGTCGTGGCCGGAGACGCCGAGCGTTGGTCCCCGCGCACCGAGACCTTGTTGATGTACGCCGCACGTTCGGACCATCTGGAACGCACCATTCGACCGGCGCTGGAAGCTGGAAAATGGGTCGTCTGCGATCGCTTCGCCGACTCAAGCCGCGTTTATCAGGGAGCGGGCGGCGGCGCTCCGGAAAGTCTGATCGAGGCGCTGGATCACGCCATCGTGGCCGAGGATCAGCCGGACCTGACCCTGGTGTTCGACCTGCCGGTCGAGGTTGGGCTGGAACGCGCCTTTGGTCGCGGCCTGTTCGAGACCCGCTTCGAATCCAAGGGACTGGTCTTCCATCAGAAGCTCCGCGAGGGTTTCCTTGATGTGGCGCGCCGTCATCCAGAACGCTGCATCGTGATTGACGCCACAGGCGAGTTGACGGCCGTTACCGAACGGCTGTGGAACGCTGTCGCAGAGCGGCTGCTGTGAGTGAACACCCCCGCGACCGGTTCGACCTGGTCCCGGACGTCGCTGCCGAGGAAGCCTTTCTGGATGCGCTGAACCGGGGGCGTTTGCACCACGCCTGGCTGTTGTGCGGGGTCGAGGGCGGCGGCAAGGCCACCTTCGCCTATCGGGCCGCTCGTCGTCTTCTGGGGGCCGCGCCTGACCCGTCGCGCGGGCCGCTGGGCGCCGCGCCCTATGATCCCGTCAGTCAACTGGTGTCCGCCCAGTCCCACCCCGATCTCTTGGTGATGGAGCGACTGGTCGAGGGCGGCAAGCAGAAGAAGACCATCTCGGTCGATCAGGCGCGCGACCTGCCGGGTTTCTTCGCCAAGAGCCCGTCACAGGCCGACTATCGCGTGGCGATCATCGACGCCGCCGACGACCTGAACGTCAATGCCGCCAATGCATTGTTGAAAATTCTTGAGGAACCGCCTGAGCGCGGCGTCCTGCTGCTGGTGACCCATGCGCCGGGTCGGTTGCTGGCCACGATCCGCTCGCGGTGTCGTCGTCTCAGCTTCCCGATCTGGACACCGGATCAGTTGGAAAGCCTGGTGCGCAATCGCACAGGCGCGGACCCTGATGACGCGCGTCTGGCCGCCGACATGGCCGGCGGATCGCCGGGCGCGGCCCTGGCTCTGGCGTCCGGCGCCATGCAGGAAGTCGACGCCCTGGCGCGCAACTGGGTGTTCGGCGACGCCGTGGATCGCGCCGAGCAGTTGGCGGTCGCGGACGGTTTTCGCGGCGCCGAGGGTCAGGTCCGGTTCGAGGCCCTGATGGACCGGCTGATCGCGGCGGTGAAGGCCCGGGCGCTGGAGGCGCCGGCGGGGCAGGGCGCGCGCTGGGCCGAGCTGTGGACCCGTCTGGCCGAATTGCCTGACCGCACGGCGTCTATCAATCTGGACCGCGCCGACGTTCTGGCCGGCGCCCTGGCCGACATCGCCCGTACCAAGGCCCTGAGATGATTATCGACAGTCACGTCAACCTGCACGCCCCCCAGTTCGACGAGGACCGCGACGCCGTCATCGCTCGCGCCCGCGAGGCCGGGGTGCGTCTGATGGTCGAGATTTCGGACAAGCTGTCGACCTTCGAGGCCACGCACGCCCTGGCCATGGCCCATGACGACATCTGGTGCACGGTCGGCGCGCACCCGCACGAGGCCAAGGACCATGTCGAGCTGACGGCTAACGAACTGGTCGCCCTGGCCCAGCGACCGCGCGTCATCGGCATCGGCGAATGCGGTCTGGACTTCCACTACGATCTCAGCCCTCGCGACGAGCAGGCGGCGGTCTTCCGTCAGCACATCGACGCCGCCCGTCGCACCGGCCTGCCGCTGGTGGTGCATACCCGCGAAGCCGACGACGTCATGGCGTCGATCCTGCGCGAGGAACACGCCACGGGATCGTTCAAGCTGCTGATGCACTGCTACACTAGCGGTTTGGAACTGGCTGAAACAGCAGCGGAACTTGGCGCCTGGTTCTCCGTTTCCGGCATCGCCACCTTCAAGGCGGCGGAAGACGTGCGCGAGGTCATTCGCCGGATGCCTGAAGACCGGATCATCGTCGAAACCGACTGCCCCTATCTGGCGCCCATCCCGCATCGCGGGCGTCGCAACGAACCAGCCTATGTGGGACTGGTGCTGCAGAAGCTGGCGGAAGTCCGGGGCTGGACGCCTGAAGAAGCCGATCGACGCACGACCGACGCCTTCTTCGCCCTGTTCGACCGTATTCCTCGGCCCGCCGAATGAGCAGGCCGGGCGAACTGGAGATCGTCATTCTCGGTTGCGGCTCGTCCGGCGGCGTGCCGCGCGGCGATGGTGACTGGGGCGACTGCGATCCTGAGGAGCCCAGGAATCGTCGTACCCGCTGCTCCATGCTGGCGCGGCGTTACGGCCCGGACGGAACCACCAGCATCCTGATCGACACTTCACCGGACCTGAGGCAGCAGGCGCTGATGGCGGGCGTCACTCATGTCGATGGTGTTCTCTATACCCACGATCATGCGGATCAGACCCATGGGATCGATGATCTGAGAGTCTTCGCCACGCGGACACGGCGGAGAATAACCGCCTGGATGGACTCTGCGACACACTCGGCGCTCACGAAGAGGTTCGACTACATCTTCGAAAGTCACCATGGCTACCCGGCTATACTGGAAGCCCGGCACATTCCACCACATGGTGTGCCGTGGAGCGTGGAGGGGCGCGGAGGGACCATTCCGGTCGTGACCTTCGACCAGCGCCACGGCCCGATCCGCTCGGTCGGCTACCGGCTCGGAGGCGTCGCTTACTCCAGCGATGTCTCGGATCTGGACCAATCCGCCCTGCAAACCGTAAGTGGCGCTGACCTGTGGGTTCTGGACGCACTGCGTTACGCGCCACACCCAACCCATGCGCATCTGGACAAGGCGTTGGACTGGATTGCTCGAGCAAACGTTAAGCGGGCGCTTTTGACCAACCTCCACATTGATATGGATTACAATGCTTTGCGCAGGGCGCTTCCCGACAACGTCGAGGTTGCGTTTGATGGCTGGAAAGATCGACTGCCCCTGAACTCATCGCCATCATGAACACAGCGGTTAGGGACGACGTTAAAAATTCGCCTAAGATATATTATGCGAAGCGAACACGAGTTGGCTAGTGTTGCACCATTCCTAGCACCATAGCTCGAAGCCCCACTGCGCAGCCCCGCTCTTTTCGATCCTCATGGTTCCGGCCCGATAGTCTCCGCCATCATCGGCTGACCTTCCGCATTCGCGCTTTCCGCACATGGCTGACTCGTTCGGCGATCCGTCTGCCAGGATGCTGCATCCCGAACTACGTAAACTCCAGTCTCAATGCGGCCTCGCTTGACACCCCCCTGAGCGCCGAGCGTATATGGAACATATGCGGAACATTTATTCTCAGCCTGACGCTCTGGCGGCGCTGAAGACTCGCCTGGAGGCCCTGGATCGGGCCGGCGGTCGTCGCGTCGGCGCGGGCGTGCGCGCGGGAAGCGACGACGCCTTCGCGCCGCTGGCTACGGGTGTTCTGCATGATCTCTACGCCGCAACACCCGCCGACGCGGTGACGGTCAACGCCTTCGGGCTGGGCATGGCGCTGCGGGCGGCGGCGGGGCGGCCCATCGTCTGGGGCCTGCATGAGATGATGGCCCAGGAGGCGGGAGGGCCGCACGGTCCGGGCCTGCATGAGATGGGCTTGTCGCCGTGCGACCTGTTGCTGGTGCGCACACGCGACGTGCAGACCCTGTTGGCCGTGGGCGAAGAAGCCCTGCGCAGTCCCGCCGTGGGCGCCGTGCTGTTGAGCGCCTGGGGCGAGGCTAGGGCCTTCAGCCTGACGGCCAGCCGGCGACTGGCGCTGGCGGCCGAGACGGGCGGTACGACCCTGTTCCTGGCGCGGGCGGGCGCCCTGCCCTGCCCCAGCGCGGCCGAGACCCGCTGGTCGGTGGCGTCCTGGGCTTCAGAACCTCTGGAAGGCGGAGCGCCGGGGCGGCCGTCTTTTTCGGCGACCCTGCTGCGGCGGCGCGGCGGCGGGGCGACCGGGACCTGGATCATGGAGTGGGATCGTGAACAGCGAACCTTCCGTCCGCCCGCGCCGCTATCTGGCGGCCTGGTTCCCCTGGCTGCCCAGCGACCGGCTGCGGCGGCAGGAGCGGTGGGACGACACGCTGCCTGAGGATGCGCCACCCGTCGTCCTGGCTGAAAAGATCAAGGGCGCGCTACGGCTGGCCGCTGTCGATCCGGCGGCGGCGCGGGCGGGGTTGACCCCCGGCCTGGCCCTGGCCGATGCAAGAGCGCGGACCCCCGCCCTGCGCGTCGTCGCCCATCGACCGGACCTCGACGACGCCCTGCTGGGACGGGTGCTGGAGGATTTCGGCCGCTTCACCCCCATGATCGCGCTGGACCCTCCGCATGGCCTGATATTGGACGTGACCGGCTGCGCCCACCTGTTCGGCGGAGAGACAGGCCTGATGCGGACGGTCCAGGCGCGGGCCGAACGCGCCGGACTCAAAATCCGGTGCGCCCTGGCCGGAACGCCCCAGATTGCTCGCGCCCTGGCCCGCTTCGCCCCCGGCGGCCGGTTCGAGCCCGGCCAGGATCGCGCCGCCGCGCGCCGCCTGCCGGTCGCCGCCCTGGAGCTTTCGGACAAGGAGGACGAGGCCCTGCGCCGTCTGGGCCTGAAACGGCTGGCCGATCTGGACGACCGGCCCCGCGCGCCCCTGGCCGCCCGTTTCGGCGCCGACTTCCCGACCCGACTGGCGCGGGTTCTGGGCGACGAGGACATGCGCATCACCCCGCATCGTCCGCCCGCCCCCGTGGTGGTCGACCGCGTCTTCTTCGAACCGATCTCCGCGCCCGAGGACGTGGAGCGGGTCCTGTCCGACCTGCTGGTCGAGACCATGGACCGGCTGGATCAGGCGGGCCTGGGCGGCCGCGCCTTCGAGGCCGCCTTCTATCGCGTGGACGGCGAGACGCGCCGCGTCGTCGTTCGCACCGGCCGCCCGACCCGCGACGCCCCCGCGACCCTGCGGCTGTTCCGCGAGCGGATGGCGGCCCTGGCCGCCCCGCTGGACCCCGGCTTCGGCTTCGACCAGATGCGAATGTCCGTGCCCTGGACCCAGGTCCTGGCGCCGACCCAGCAAGGCCTGGAACGCGAGACGCCCGGCGAGGAGGCCTTCAGCCGCCTGATCGATCGGCTGACCGCGCGTCTAGGACCGGAGGCCGTGCTGCGCTTCGAACCCTTCGCCTCGCACATTCCCGAACGCGCGGCGCGACTGGTCCCGGCCGCCGCCCGTCATGGCGACGAGACCTGGCCCGACCTCGATCCCGACGATCCGCCCTTGCGGCCGCTTCAGATGTTCGACCCGCCCCAACCGGTCGAAACCCTGGCCGAGGTCCCCGACGGCTATCCGCTGAAGTTCCGCTGGCGCCGCGTCCTGCACGAGGTGACGCGCGCCGAAGGGCCCGAGCGGATCAGCGGCGAATGGTGGCGCGCGCCGAACCAGCGCACCCGCGACTACTACCGGGTCGAAGATCGGGACGGCCGTCGCTTCTGGCTGTTCCGCCAGGGCCTCTATGGCGAAACGCTCGAGCCGCGCTGGTTCATCCACGGCCTGTTCGCATGAGGAGGCTCGACCCTTGCGGGGCCTACGCCGAACTGGCGACGGCCAGCAACTTCTCCTTCCTGCGCGGCGCCTCGCATCCCAAGGACCTGGTGCTGACGGCGATCCAGCGCGGCCACGCCGGGCTGGGGCTGGCCGACCGCAACACCGTGGCGGGCGTGGTGCGGGCCTGGAGCGCGTTGAAGGAGATTCGCGTCGAGGGTCTGGCCCCGCCGGACAGGATGCGCGACGGCGGCAGTCCCGGCGAGATCGCCTTCATCGAGGACCCGCTCAATGATCCGGACCTGTCCGAAGAGGTGAAGCGCCGTGCGGCGGACTTCCGCCTGCTGACCGGGGCGCGGCTGGTCTTCAACGACGGGACGCCGGACGTCATCGCCTATCCCGAGACGCGGGCGGGCTGGGGGCGGCTGACGCGTCTGCTGACCCTGGGCAATCGCCGCGCGAAGAAGGGCGAATGCGAGATCGGCCTGCGCGACCTGCTGGCCGATCCGGAGGACCTGCTGCTGATCCTCGTCCCGCCGGACCGGCTGACAGGGCTGGAAGAGGTGCTAGCCCGCATGAACGCGGCGGCGCCGGGCGCGGTCTGGCTGGGCGCCGCCCTGCACAGACGCGGCGACGACCGGCGCCGGCTGGCCCGCCTCAAGGCCATGGCGGAGCGGGTGGAGGTTCCCCTGCTGGCGCTCAACGACGTCCTCTACGCCGCTCCCGACGACCGCGACCTGCAGGACGTCCTGACCTGCATCCGCGAAGGCGCGACCATCGAGACCGCCGGCCGCCGGCTGGAGGCCAACGCCGAGCGCTGGCTGAAGCCCGAGGATGAAATGGCCCGTCTGTTCAAAGACACGCCCGAGGCGGTGACCGAGACGACCGCCTTCCTGTCGCGGGCAAGCTTCGACCTGTCCGAACTCAGCTACCAATACCCGGAAGAGCCGGTCCCGCCGGGCTGGAATCCCCAAGCCTGGTTGGAGAACCTGACAGACCGTCATGCCGCCATGCGCTATCCCGACGGCGTTCCCGACAAGGTTCGGGTCTTGCTGGACAAGGAACTGGCCTTCATCGCCCGCAAGAAGATAGCCCCCTACTTCCTGACCATCTTCGACATCGTCCGCGTGGCGCGAGACAAGCGCATCCTGTGCCAGGGACGAGGCTCGGCGGCGAACTCGGCGGTCTGTTACGTCTTGGGCATCACCTCGGTGGACCCGATGGAATCCGACCTGCTGTTCGAACGCTTCCTATCCGAGGATCGCAACGAACCGCCCGACATCGACGTGGATTTCGAGCACGAGCGGCGCGAGGAGATCATCCAGCATATCTACGAACGCTATGGTCGCCATCGCGCCGGCATCGCCGCCACCGTCATCCATTTCCGCCCGCGTAGCGCCATCCGCGAGGTCGGTAAGGCCCTGGGCCTGACCGAGGACGTCACCGCTCGCCTGGCCGCCAGCCACTGGGGCAGTTGGGGGACCGAGATCGGCGACCATCATGTCGTGCAGGCGGGGTTGGACACGACCAATCCCATGATCGCCCGCGCGGTCGAAATGGCGGTGCGCCTGCTGAACTTCCCGCGCCACCTCAGCCAGCATGTCGGCGGTTTCGTTCTGACCCAGGGTCGTCTGGACGAGATGGTCCCCATCGGCAATGCGGCGATGCCGGACCGCACCTTCATCGAGTGGGACAAGGACGATATCGACGCCCTGCGCCTGATGAAGGTCGATGTGCTGGCGCTCGGCATGCTGACCTGCATCCGCAAAGCTTTCGACCTGATCCGCGCCCATGAGCACGAGGACTGGGAACTACACACCCTCCCGCGCGAGGACCCGGCCGTCTACAACATGCTGTGCCGGGGCCAGTCCATCGGCGTCTTTCAGGTCGAGAGCCGCGCCCAGATCAACATGCTGCCCCGGCTGCGGCCCCGCTGCCTCTATGACCTCGTCATCCAGGTCGCCATTGTCCGTCCCGGCCCGATCCAGGGTGATATGGTCCATCCCTACCTACGTCGCCGGAACAAGGAGGAGGCGGTCGCCTATTCCTCGCCGTCGCCCGATCACGGCCCGCCCGATGAACTGGAACAGGTGCTGCACAAGACCCTCGGCGTGCCCCTGTTTCAGGAGCAGGCGATGAAGCTGGCCATCGTCGCCGCCGAGTTCAGCGACGGCGAGGCCAACGGCCTGCGCAAGGCCATGGGGACGTTCCGCGGCGACGGCAGTCTGCATACCTATGAAACCCGGATGGTCGGACGGATGGTCGAACGCGGCTATGATCCGGCCTTCGCCCAGCGCTGCTTCGAACAGATCAAGGGTTTCGGCTCCTACGGCTTTCCCGAGAGCCACGCCGCCAGTTTCGCCCGACTGGTCTATGTCTCTTCCTGGATCAAGCACCGCCACCCGGCGGCCTTTACCTGCGCTCTGCTGAACAGCCAGCCCATGGGCTTCTACGCGCCCGCCCAGATCGTGCGCGAAGCGCAGGAGGTCGGCGGGGTCGAGGTGCGCCCTATCGACGTCTCGCACAGCGACTGGGACAACAGTCTGGAGGGGCCGGCGAGCGCCCCCGTCCTGCGTCTGGGCCTGCGCCAGATCGACGGCTTCAAGGAGGACTGGGCCAAGGCTCTGTCGGCGGCGCGGGCCGCGGCGCCCTTCGCCGATGTCGAAACCGTGGCCCGCCGCGCCGAACTGCCCGCCGCCGCCATGCGCAAGCTGGCCGACGCCGACGCCTTCCGCTCCCTGGACCAGGACCGGCGCGAGGCCCTGTGGGCGGTGCGCCGCCTGCCCGACGACGATCCCCTGCCCCTGTTCGCCGCCGCCGAGGCGCGCGAGCGCGGCGCTCGCGAACTGGGCGCAGAGCCCGACGCCCATCTGCCCCTGATGCCGCTGGGCGAGCACGTCGCCGCCGACTACCAGACCGCCCGCCTGTCGCTGAAGGCCCACCCCATGGCCATCCTGCGCCCCGTCTTCGCCGCTGAGCGGGTGCTGAGCTGCGCCGCCACCGAGGCGAAACGCGGCGGCTCCCTGGTGCAGGTCGCCGGCGTGGTTCTGGTGCGTCAGCGGCCGGGCAAGGGCAACGCCGTCTTCGTCACCCTGGAGGACGAGACCGGCATCACCAACGTGGTCCTATGGGCGCGGATGCTCGACCAGTTCCGGCGCGAAATCATGGGCGCCCGCCTGATGCAGATCGAAGGCCTGGTCGAGAAGAGCCCCGAGGGCGTCGTTCACGTCGTCGCCCGCCGCGTCATCGACCGCAGCGCCGAGCTGTCCCGCCTGTCAGAAGACCATGAGACCAATGTGCAGTTGGCCCGCGCCGACATCGTGGCTCACCCGCAACCCCCGCGCCATCCGCAGCACCGGCACCCGCGTGACGTCCGCATCCTGCCGGAATCGCGGGATTTCCACTGAGCGCCCTGAACGGTCGTATGTGTTCGAAGATGCAGAAACGCCGGGGCATCGCCCGGCTCCTGACCTCGCAGATTGACCAGAATTGGCGTTGTTTGTCCCTGATCTGGCGTGCTTGGTCACTCCTGTGGCGGCGATCGTCCCCTAGGTTTCGTCTCGACAACAGGAAAGACGAACATGACCCGGACAAGCAAACAGAAAACAGCCCTGGTGACCGGAGCCTCCTCCGGTATGGGCAAAGCCATCGCGCGCCAGCTGATCAAGGACGGCTACCGGGTCTATGTCGCCGCGCGCAGCGTTGAAAAGATGAGCGACCTGGCCGCCCTCGGCGCCGTCCCGCTGCGGATGGATGTGACCCGGAACGATCAGGTCAAAGCCGCCGTGCAGACCATTCTGGACGAGGTTGGGGGCGTCGATGTCCTGGTCAATAACGCCGGCTTCGGCCTCTACGGCGCCGTCGAGGACATCCCGCTGGAGGAAGCTAGCTATCAATTCGAAGTCAATCTGTTCGGTGCGGCCCGCCTGACGCAGCTGCTGCTGCCAGCCATGCGCGACCGCAAGGCCGGAACCATCGTCAACATCACCTCGATGGGCGGCAAGGTCTACACCCTGCTGGGCGCCTGGTATCACGCCACCAAGCATGCGCTGGAAGGCTGGTCTGACAGTCTGCGCCTGGAACTGGCGCCCTTCGGCGTCCGGGTGGTCATCGTCGAGCCGGGCCTGATCGAGACCGGCTTCGGTGACATCTCGTCCGAAAGCCTTTTAAAGCGCGTCAACGGCGGCCCCTACTCCGCCGTGACCCAGGCCGTGGCCCGCACGACGCAACAATCCTACGGACATGGCCGCGGCACCGACCCCTCCGTCATCGCCGATGTCGTGTCACGCGCTGTGCGTTCGCCACGCCCTCGAACCCGCTATGCCGCCGGGCGATATGCAAAGATGATGATCGGGGTGCGCAAATGGCTGGGCGACCGCGTCTTCGACCGCCTGATCCTGAGCCAGATGCGCTGAGTTCGTGTCATCGCCAAAAGAGGGAGGCCTCCATGTCCATAAAATCCACGACACCGGATCGCTGCCGGCTTCCCTCGGCCCTGTGGAAGGCGTTGGATCGCGAGGGCCTGTCCGTGACGGAAGCGCTGCGCCGCGCCCGCCTGCCCGCCATGCTGCGCCTGCAATCCGCCGCCACAGTCACGACGGCCCAGTATTTCGCCCTGTGGCGCGCCGTCGAGGATTTGTCTGACGATCCGGGCCTGGGACTGCGCATGGCCTCCAGCGCCGAGACGAGCGCGCACCCGCCCTCCAGTCTTGCGGCCTTTCATGCCCGCGACTATCGCGACGGCCTGCTGCGGCTGGCGCGGTTCAAACGCCTTTGCACGCCGGAGACCCTTCAGATCGAGGAGAACCAGACGACGGCGACCGTCAGCCACGTCTGGCCGAACGCTGTGGAAGCCGAACCCCACATCGCCACGGACATCACCTTCGCCACCGTGATGGAGTTGGGGCGACGCGGCGCCGGCCAGACGATCATCCCCCTGCGGGTAGAACTGCGTCGCCGCCGACCGACGCCGGACGTCCACGCGGCCTATTTTGAATGCCCCGTCCGCTATGGCGCGGAACGCGACTGCCTGGTGCTGCGCCGCACCGACCTCGACCTACCTTTCGCGGGCTACAATCCGGAGTTGCTGGAAATGTTGACGCCCGCCCTGGCCGGAGCGCTGCGTGATCTTCAGGCCCAGACATCCCTTAGCGATCAGGTGAAGGCCGTCCTGCTGCAGGCCCTGCCGAGCGGCAGACCCGACATCGCCGAAGTGGCCCGCGAAATGGGCATGAGCGAGCGGACCCTGCAACGCCGGATCACGGACGAGGGAACCGCTTTCCGGGACCTGGTCAACGCGGCGCGGCATACGCTCAGCCATCGTCTTTTGTCCGATCAAACGAACGACATGGCCGAGGTCGCCTATATGCTCGGCTATCAAGACACGCGATCTTTCTATCGCGCCTTCAGAATCTGGGAAGGGACCACGCCCAAGGCCTGGCGGAGTGCGGCCCGTTCAGCGTCTCTGCAATAAGACTGAGGATGCCAACAGCAAAGATCCGGCCTCACGTAGGCCGCTCCGTATCCCCAGCGGACAAGGGCCTCCGCGCCTGGCTAGGCCTTTGTCGGCGCCAAGGCCTCGATGATCAGACAGGTTGAAATCGTGCCCTGACGGCACTGGGACAGGAGAGCCGACAGTTCGCGACGCAGGGCCTCCAGGTCGGCGATCTTGCGTTCGACCTCGGCCAAGTGCGCGCGCGTCAGTTCGTCGACCGTGGCGCAGGACTGATCGCGCCGGTCCGACAGGGCCAGAAGGTCGCGCACCTGCTCGATGGAGAAGCCCAGATCGCGGGCGCGGCGGATGAAGGACATGCGGTTCAGCGCCGCCTCGCCATAGGCGCGGTAATTGCCCTCAGTGCGGGCGGGTGCGGGGAGAAGGCCGATGCGCTCGTAGTAGCGGATGGTCTCAACCTTGGCGCCAGCCCGCCGCCCCAGTTCGCCTATGCTCAGCGTCACGCCCGCCTCCGGTTTAATGTCCGCCGCCGAAGCGGATGCGCACGCCGCCGTTGACGGTGAAGCCGTCGGTCGGACCCCAGGCCTCGGTCGTCCATCGGCCGTCGTTGGCGCGCTGGGGCAGCAGCAGGGGGTGATGCTTGGTCACCCGCTCGTTCAACAGGTTCTCGGCGTTCACGAACAGGCTGTAGCGGCCTAGGATGATCTCCCCCAGCAAGCCGACCTCCAGATAGGAGGGGCTTTCACTGCGCCAGGGGTTGTCCTCCAGCGCCTGCTTGCCGGTGTAATAGACCTCCAGCCCCAGGCGGCCCCGGTCGTGTTCCTCCCACATGGCGACGAAACCGGCCGTGTGGCGCGGGGTGACGGGCGTGTCCCTGCGTGACAGGCCGTCATCCTGCGGCTCCGTCGCATCAACGAAGACATAGCTGCCGGTCAGGGTGAAGGGCGCGCGGCGATAGCGCAGCATCGCCTCCGCTCCACGCGTGCGGGTCACGCCGTCCACATTGACCAGGCGGATGCGCTCCGGTCCGTCGTCCACCGCGCGCACGGCGTCGTCCAGGTCGGAGCCGAACAGGGTCAGGTTGGCCTCGATCGGCCCCTGGCGATAGCCGACGTCCAGCGAGGCGGTGCGGGCGACTTCCTCCTTCAGGCCGTCCAACGGGCGCAGGCGCGACAGGCCGGTCGCCTCGGTCACATCGACGAAGGGCGTGGGAGCGAAGAAGCCCTGCCCCGCCGAGGCGCGCACGGTCCAGCGGCCGGGGCGATAGAGGACGGACAGGCGCGGGCTGAACTGGCCGCCGTACTCGCTGTGCTGGTCGAAGCGGGCGCTACCCGCCAGGGTCAGGTCCGGGCTGAACTCATGCTCGACCTGAGCAAAGACGCCGGGCGCCGTGTAGGTGTAGTCGAAGCCGGAGAAGGTCCGGCTGTCATAGCTGTCGACCTGAACCGCCGCACCGGCCAGCCAGGTGGTCGCGCCGATTTCCGCCCCATAGGCGGCTTCGAGGAATCCGGTGTCGTGGCGGTCCTCCTCGAAGACCTCGCCGAACTGATGATCATGGGCCTGGGTCATGGCCGAGGCGCGCAGGTGAAGCTTGCCCGAACCAACCGGCAGGCTGGCGACCAAACCGGCGTCGAAACGGTCGGTGTCCTGGGCCTGAACGAAGGGGCGGCCGTCGTGCGCCGTGCGGTGCGGCCCTGTCCCGCCGCTGCGGGTCTCGGTCATGGCGCCCAGGGTCACGAAGGCCTCGCCGCCGTTCTCGCCCTGCCAGAACAGGCGGGGCCGCAGCGACCAGCGCTCATAGGCGGCGATGTCGTTCCAGCCGTCGCCGTCCAGATCCTGACGGCTCTGACGGTGATAGCCGCCGACCAGCGACTGGCCCCAGGCACCCCGGAAAGGCGCCGAGGCGTAGGCGGTCAGGTCCTGCCCGTCGCGGCTGGTGATATTGGCGAGGATTTCCGTCTCGGTCTCGTCACCCGGACGGCGCGACACCAGGTTGATGACCCCGCCCAGGGCTGAAGGGCCATAGAGCGCCGAAGCTGCGCCCTTGATGACCTCGACCTGATCCAGGTCGGTCGGCGGAATCTGCAGCACGCCCAGCGAGGACGCCTGACCCCCGTACAGGGGCAGACCATCGGCCAGAAGCTGGGTGTAGCGCCCGCTCATCCCCTGCATGCGGATGTTGGCGGCGCCCAGGGCCGGCGAGGTCGTCTGCACCCGCACGCCGCCGGTCTCATTGACCAGCATGGCGATGTTGCCGGGCGTCATCAGCAGCTTTTCCTCAATCTCTTCCCGACCGATGACCTCGACGCGGATCGGCTCATCCTGAATGCGGCGACCCGAACGCGTGGCCTGGACGATGACGTCATCGACCTCGGTCGCCTCGTCCTGATGCCTGTCCTCGTGGGCCTCTACGTCCTGGGCCAGGACCGGAGAAGCGGCGACCGCAAGCAGGGCGGCGATCATCGGCGGCAGAACCTGTCGACCACGAAGCGAAGTGAAGGGTGAGGACACGCGGCCTCCGAAACGGACGGAAAGCGAATAACCGACAGGCTTGTGATGGGATTCGACGTTGAACCGCCGCAGCAATTCGCCATGACCACTTCATGCACCCTGTAGCCGCTACAGGGTCAAGCGAAAGGTTCAGCGCATCAAGGCATATGAGCGCCTGGGCCCTTGCCAGGACTGGAAACGCAGCACGCCGACGCGGACGCCCGCTACCGGGCGAAAATGAGCGCCTGTTTAGAGAATCTGCAGCCTTCCGCTGCCCGTGCGAACAAACCCCCGCGGCAAAAGAACAGAAAGGCGCGCCTGATCTATTAAATCACTCTTTATATGAATACAGAACCGACCAGCCATATGACGAACACTCACTATATTCGCCGCGCCTCCAAGGGCTGCGACAATATCAGAAGAAATTTCCTCTACCGCTTCGCTTCCAATGGCTTCCGGGCCCAGAACGGGGGGATTGGCGCTTGCGCTCAAAGCAATCCGTATTTCATCCGCCACGGCGTCCGCAATCGGACCAAGCACCACCTGCAGCTGGTTGGGTCCCGGGGCAATGACGCCACGGGCGCCCAGGCGTTTCAGACCGGCCTCATCGATAGCCTCGCGCGAACGGATTCCGAGCCGAAGGCGTGTCGTGCAGGCGGCGACAGCAGTCAGATTGCCCGCCCCGCCGAGGGCCGCGACAAAGGCCCCTGCCCGACTGCCCGCATCTTTGGGAGCGGGCCCAGATTCAAGCGGCTCATCCTCCCGTCCTGGCGTCTTGAGATTGAAGACCGTGATGGCGACGCGGAACAGGGCGTAATAGAGACCGCCATAGATCAACCCGACCGGCAGCAGCAGCCAGGGTCGCGTGGCGCGGCCGAAGTTCAGCACATAGTCGAACAGGCCAGCCGAAAAGGTGAACCCCAGCCGCGCGCCCAGCAGATCCATCACCACCATCGACACGCCGGTCAGCACCGCATGGATGGCGTAGAGGATCGGCGCCAAAAACATGAAGGTGAACTCGATCGGCTCGGTCACCCCGGTCAGGAAGGCGGTCAGGGCCAAAGAGAACAGCATCCCCCCGACCTCCTTGCGGCGATCCGGTCGGGCGGCGTGATACATGGCCAGGCAGGCGGCTGGCAGGCCGAACATCATGACGGGGAAGAAGCCGCTCATGAAGACGCCGGCGCTGGGATCGCCCGCGAAGAAGCGGTTCAGGTCACCCGTCGCGCCGCCGTAGTCCCCGACGATAAACCAGGCGACGTTGTTCAGGATGTGGTGCAGGCCCGTCACGATCAGCAACCGGTTAAGCAGGCCATAGACGAACAGACCGAATTCACCCGAACCGACAACGGCGCGGCTGAAGACGTCGATGGCGTGATCGATTCCGGCGAAGGTCAAACCCACGGCGGCGGCCACCACCAGACCCGCCACCCCCGCCACGATCGGCACGAAGCGGCGCCCCGCGAAGAAAGCCAGATAGTCCGGCAGCTTGAAGGTCGAGAAGCGGTTGTAGCAGGCCCCGGCGATCAGGCCGGCGACGATGCCGATGGGCACCCCCAGTCGCGACAGGGCCTGATCCTTGAAGGCCTTGGACGCGGCGTCGGCCGCCTCGCCGGTCAACCCGGCGACGACCTGGGGCGGGACCGCCAGCAGAACCTTGGACGCCTCGACTGAGATCAGGAAACAGACCACGCCCGCCAAACCAGCCGCGCCATTGTTGTCCCTGGCCAGGCCCACGGCCACGCCGACGGCGAACAGCAGACCCAGGTTGGCGAAGATCGCCTGCCCCGCCGCCGAGATGAAGGCGATGTCGAGCAGGTCCGGCTGGCCCAGCCGCAACAGCAGGCCTGCCACCGGCAGGACGGCGATGGGCAGCATCAGGGCCCGGCCGAGGGGCTGCAAGCTGGACATTCCGATCTTCATGCGACCGCTCCGACGACACGGGATTTCATGAGTGCGGCCAGACGTTCGTCGGCCAGGGCGCGCTCGGCCTCGGCGCTGTCCAGCCTCAGGGCCTGGGTCGCCAGTTCGCGGCAGTCGGCCAGGGTCAAGCCCCGCAGCAAGGCCTTGATCTCGGCTGTCATCGACGGCGTGGCCGACAGCTCGGTGACGCCGAGACCGATCAGGATGGGCGCAGCCAGCAGATCCGATGCCAGTCCGCCGCAAACACCGATCCAACGCGTATCCGCCGCCCCCGCCGCCGTCTGGGCGATCAGGCGCAGCACCGCCGGGTGCAGACTGTCCAGCTGCGCCGCCAGATGGGCGTTCTGGCGATCCATGGCCAGGGCATACTGGGTCAGGTCATTGGTGCCGACCGAAACAAAGTCGATATGAGGCGCCAGCAGATCTGCGGTCATGGCCGCCGCAGGGGTCTCGATCATCACTCCCAGCAAGGGTGACGCTCCGCCCGTTTCCCCGACCGCGACATCCAACATGGCCCGGACCTGACAGACCTCGGCGGCCGAGGTGATCATGGGCAGCATGACGGCGACAGTTCCGCTGGAACGCACGCGACAGACCGCCCGCAGCTGGGTCAGCAGCAGATCGGGGCGGTGCAGGCCTGTGCGCACCCCGCGTAGACCCAGGGCCGGATTTTCCTCATGCGGCATGGGCAAATAAGACAAGGGCTTGTCGCCCCCTGCATCCAGGGTGCGGATGACCAGAGGCCGCCCGTTCAGGGCGTCGGCAATGGCCTGGTACTGGGCCAGCTGCTCATCTTCGGTCGGGGCGTTCTGGCGTTCCAGGAACAGGAATTCAGTGCGCAGCAGGCCGCAGCCCTCGGCCCCGCCTGCCACGGCGGGCGCGGCTTCGGCCACGTCGCCCAGGTTGGCGAAGACCTCGATGCGGACGCCATCGGCGGTTCGGCAGTCCTCGGCGGCCAGAGCGCGGGCCTCAAGACGGCGTCGCTGACGCGCGGCGGCGGCGCTCTGGGCGCGGGCCTGCCGGGCGGCGGACGGGCTGACGATCAGCCGTCGTCCATCGGCGTCCAGCACCACCAGGGCGCCGTCCTCGACCCGCTCCAGTCCTGCGCCAACGGCGACCAGGGCCGGAACGCCCATGGCGGCGGCCAGGATGGCGACATGTGATGTCGCCCCCCCCCGTGCTGTGCACAGCCCCGCCACCTTTGATGCGTCCAGGGCGATCAACTGCGACGGCAAAAGGTCGTCGGCCAGGATGATTGCTCCGTCGCCCAGGATCACGGGCGTCGGATCGGCGCCCCCCGAGAGTTCAACCAGAACCTGACGTTCCAGATCCATCAGGTCGTCGGCGCGCTCAGCTGTACGGGTGTCGCCCAGCGAGCGGAACAGCGCCATGCCCTCTCGTGTCGCCGTACGCCAGGCGAACCCGGCGCTGCGGCCCGCCTCAATGGCTTCCTGCGCCGTGGCGAGCAGACCGGGATCGTCGAGAAAAGCCAGGTGGGCGGCCAGAATTGCACGGCGGTGGGCGCCGCCAGAGGCCACTGCATTCTCAATGCGGTTACGGACGCCCTCCAACGCCCTTTGCAGGTCCGCCCGCTCCAGCGCGATGGTCCGCCCATGCTCGGGCGCCTCGATCTCGACATGCCGCAGGCGGACCGCGTGACCTATGACCAGCCCCGGCGCCGCCGTGACGCCAGAGAAGATCAACTCGCCGTCCTCGCTTGGGGCGGGACCGACGGGAGCCGCCGCGGCTTCAATGGCGGCGGAGGCATGAGGAGCTGGCTCCCCTTCTCCCAGACCAGATTCGATCAAGGCGGTGATCGCGTCCAGCGCCGCCTCAGCCTGCCGGCCGCTGGCGCTGACGGTGAGTTCGTCGCCGTCCTTGAGCCCGAGAGCCATCATGGCGGTCAGGCTGACGGCGTCGGCTCCACGTTCGCCCAGCGTCAGGCGGATGCGGGCGTCAAAGCTCTTGGCGACGGCGGCCAGGCGCGAAGCCGGACGGGCATGCAAACCATGCGGAAGGGGTGCACGCACCGTGCGGGTCAGCCTTGCCTCGCTGTCACTTGGAGTCATTCCGGCGACCGCCGTCTGGCGCACAGCCATGATCGGCTCGCCAGCCTCGACCAACCGGTTCAACGGCAGGGGGTGAACCTCGCCGTCACCGACCAGAAGAATGGGCGAGATCAGACTCTTGGCGCCCGACACGATCACCTCGAGATCCAGCGTCAGCAAAAGATCCCCTGTCCTGACCCGATCTCCGGCGGCGACATGAGCTGTGAAGCCCGCCCCGTTCAAACTCACCGTTTCCACCCCCAGATGGATCAGGATTTCCGGCCCCGTGTCAGAACGCACGCTGACGGCGTGGCTGGTGCGAGCCAGACTCGACACCACCCCGTCGAAGGGCGCGCGGACCATCATGCCGGTCGGATCAATGGCCAGCCCCTCGCCGACCATGCGCCCTGCGAAGGCAGCGTCCGGAACCTCGTCCAGTTCACAGACCCAGCCGTCGATCGGGGCGTGAATAATCAACTCATGCGTCATCAGTCGTCCCCGCGCCGGGCGCCGGAATCGGCAATGCGCACCCAGTCGACGCCCCACATCGGGTCCAGATCTTTCTGTGTGAACTTCAGACAGAGGTCGTGTCGACCCGCGCGGATCGGAAGCCGCCCCGACAGGACGGTGATCCCGTCATCGCCCGCAGCCTCGGCCAGGGGCAGGATCAAGGCCGGTTCGCCTTCGCAGCCGTCGATACGGACCTCCAGCTCGCCCGCCGGGGTACGCGGTGCGCCCAGGCGGATCTTGTCGCGATCGGCGCCGATCTGGAAGTTGAAGGGAACCTGACCCACGGCGGCTTCAAAGCGTCGCCCCTCGCTCAGGTCCGCCGACTGATAGATCCAGCAGGGATTGAGGATGTCCATCAGCAGGGCCGGACGCTCGCCCTCCAGCGGAGCGTCGTCGATCAGCGACAGCGGTAGGGCCGCACTGCACAGCTTCATCTGATGATCATAGCGACGCTGGCCGTCGGCGGGCGGGACTTCGGGAACCTCGGTCAGGCCGCTGGTCGCATAGTCGATGCCGAGGCTGCGATAACGGACCAGTTGCGGCTCCAGACGGGCGCGGAAATCGTCGAAATCCATTCGCGCATGCGGGGTCCAGGCCATTTCCGCCAGGGCCGAGATACGGGGGAAGGCCTGATACTCGACCCGGTCCTCGGTCCGCATGTGTTCGGTGAAGAGGTTGCCCTGCACCCCCAGGACGCGCCGCGCCTGGTCCGGGATCAGTTCGTCCGGCGTCGGGTCGAAGCTGTAGACGTCGCGCAGGGTCGAGGTAAAGCCACGTCCCGGCGCCCCGTCGTCGGCGCTCTGACGGTTGTCGAAATACAGCACGGGCGCCGGCGACATGACCGTGTCATGGCCCAGGCGCGCCGCCTCGATGGCGCCCTCGACCCCGCGCCAAGACATGACGCTGGCGTTGGGGTTGATGCCGCCTTCCAGGATTTCATCCCAGCCGATCATGCGGCGGCCGTGGTCGTTCAGGCGTTTCTCCAGGCGGGCGACAAACCAGGACTGCAACTTTTCCTCGTCGGCCAGACCTAGCTCGCGCATCCGTTCCTGCACACGGGGCGAAGCCTTCCACTGGTCCTTGACCGCTTCGTCGCCGCCGATGTGGACGTATTCCGAAGGGAAGAGATCGACCACCTCGTCCATGACGTTCTCGAAGAGGACGAGCGTCGCCTCCTCGACGTTGAACAGGGTCGGATAAACGCCCCAGTCGGCGGGCACGGCCGGGACGGCGGCGCCGGGCACGTCGGTGACGCCGAGTTCGGGATAGGCGGCGATCGCCGCGCTGGCGTGGCCGGGCACGTCGATCTCGGGCACCACGACGATATTGCGGGCCGCCGCGTAGGCGACGATGTCGCGAACCTGGTCCTGGGTGTAGATACCGCCGTACTGACGCGGGCGGCCGGTCGCCGGGTCGATGTCCTTCTGCGGCGCCGCACCCGCGTGGACGCGCCAGCCGCCGACCTCTGTCAGCCTGGGATAGCGTTTGATCTCCAGCCGCCAGGCCTGATCGTCAGTCAGATGCCAGTGGAAGACGTTCAGCTTGTGCAAGGCCATCCAGTCGATGAAGCCCTTGATGAACGCCGGCGACTGATAATGGCGGGCCGAATCCAGCATGACGCCGCGCCAGCCGAAGCGCGGAGCGTCGGCGATGGTCACGGCGGGGATGGTCGCCGCCCCCTGACCGGCCTCTTCCGTCGCCAGCTGCCACAGGCTGATCGAACCATAGAGCATCCCGCCGAAGTCGTCGGCCTCGATGACCGCGTCGCGCGGGCTGACGTCCAGACGATAGGCGTCGGAGGCGATGCCGGTTGCGCGACGGAAGACGACGGCGCCGGGCGCGGCCTCGCCTTCGCGCACCGTCAGGGTCAGCCCCCGCGTGCGCTGCATCAGATCGGCGAAATAGGTCGCCGCGCGCCGCGCCTCGGCGTCGCCGCGCGGGACGCTCAGGACCGTCGCGTCATTCAGGGCGAAGACGCCCTCGGCGGGCGTGACGACGGCGGGACGCGGGATCACCGACCCGACCGGCGTTTCGGCCAGGACAACGGACCCCGAGGCCATGGCCGCCAGGACGGCCAGCACGGATGTCAGCCGCGGGGCGAGCGCCCTCAATCGAACCACCTGGGTCATACGCAGTCTCGCATAAAAAAAGCGCGCGGGACGGTGACGCCCCGCGCCAGTCTGGCCTCAGGAGAGGGCCTTGGCGATAGGCGGAACAGGGGGCGACGAACGCCGCCCCCCGAACGCGACGTCCTAGAACTCGACGCTCAGCGTCGCCATCAGCTTGCGGCCGGTGCGATAGACGCCCCGCGGCAGGCTGACCGTATTGGCGTAGGCGTAGTACTCGCTGTCGAGCAGGTTCTGCCCCGACACCGTCAGGCTGACCCGATCGGTGAAGGCGTAACCCGCCGTGGCGTCGAGGCCCGTATAGGCGCGGACATACATGTTGTCGCCGCGATCCACCCCGGTGAAATACTTGGACCGCCAAGTGTAGGTCACGCGCGCCGAAAACGGTCCCTGTTCGAAGAAGGGGCTGATGTTGACCTGGTGCTTCGAGTTGAAGGGCAAGTCCTGTCCGTTGTCGGCGCTGCCATCGACGTAGGTGTAGTTGGCCAGCAGGCCCAGGCCGTAGGCGTAGTTCTGCTGATAGGCGAAGGTCGCGCCCTTCAGGTCGGCCGAACCGGCATTGGTCGGACGGCTGATCTGATAGGTGGTGACAGCGTTCTGGGCCTGGTTGAAATGCTCTTCCGGCGCCGTCTTTTGCAGGATGTAGTTGTCGATCTTCTTGTAGAAGATCTCACCCGACAGAATGGCGTCCGGCGCGAAATACCATTCGGCCGCCGCGTTCAGGTTGGTCGACTTGTAGGGATCGAGGTCCGGGTTGCCGCCGCCGCCGGTCAGGATCTGGTCCGAAAGCCAGAAGTAGTTGGACATGTCCGCATAGTTGGGACGCGAGACGACCTTGGCCGCCGCCAGGCGGATGATCAGGTCGTCCGAAGCGTTGATGGCGACGTTCAGGCTGGGCAGGAAGTCGTCGTATTCCTTGCTCCTGACGCTCCATTCCCAATCGGCCGCAGTCGTGCCGCATCCGGTCGCCGTCTGATTGACGCAGACATAGCCCCCGCTTTCCGATTCCGTGCGGACATAGCGCAGGCCGACGTTGCCGCGGACACGGTCGCTCTCGAAGTCCGCCTGGCCATAGACAGCGTTGATCGTCTCCTGAACGTTCCAGTTCTGGGCGGTGAATTCCGCGTTGCCGAAGACCGTCGGCACTGGCTTGGCCTGCCAGGGACGCAGGTACTCGCCCGCTTCGATGTAGTCAGCCAGCGCCTTGCCATCGATCCGGAAGCGACCCTTCATCTGGTCGTTCACATTGAAACCATCCAGATAGTTGCCCGGCACCCGGCTCGGGCTGAACATGGCGGCGCTGTCCGGCGCCCCATAGATCTGAACCGTCACGCCCGACATCTTCTGGTCGGTCTCATGCTTGCGGTATTTGTAGCCGAACTGGAAACGGTTGAAGAAACCGTCACGGTCAAAGCCGAGATCGGCCTGGGCGTAGGTTTCCTCATCCATCGTCGGCTTCGAGACGATGTTGCCGCCCCAGCCTGCGTTGTAACCGGTCGGACCGACGGACGGGTCGCCCGCGCCCCAGCCGCCGTCGAACGAGAACTTCGACGCGTCGTTCAGAACATTGCCGTTGGCGTAGGTCAGGACGCCAGGCGAACCCGGAGCGCCAGTGAAGTCCACCGTATAATCGGCCCAGTTCAGGAACTCGCCGAACAGCTGACGCTGGGTCCCGCCGTCAGCCTTGGTGTAACCGATGTCGCCCGACAGATCCCAGCCGTCGCCGCGATACTTGGCGTCGAAGTGGTAGCTGTCCGAGGTCATGGCGGCCTCGCGATACTGGATGTCCAGTACACTGAGCGCGTTCTTGAAGGAGGCCTTGGTGATGACGTTGTTGTCGACCTGAAGGCCGGTCAGGGCGCCCAGGCTGTTCCAGGTATTGCCCTGGAAAGCGAACAGGGCCTGGTTGATGTTGTCATAGGTGGCGTCGATACGCAGCCAGTCGAAGTTCAGATCCAGGCTGTCGTTCGGACGCCACTGGGCGGCCACGGTGTAGCTGTTGCGTTCCCGGCTCTGTTCAAAGAAATGGGTGCCAAAGGCGTTCAACCCCTTGGCGTTCGGATTGGCCAGCAGGGTCGTGGCGCAGGCGCCCGTACAGTTGCCGTTGGCGATCGAGTTGCCACCTGGATTTTCAGCGTTGCCGCCAGCGTAGTAGCTGGCCGGAATGGTGCCGTAAGCTTCCAGACCGTCACGACGCAGGTCATCAGCGGCGCGTTGGGCCGAGACCAGAACACCGAAGGTGCGGTCCTCATTGCGCCAGCCGCCCAGCACCGACAGCTGCGCGTCGCCGCTCTCGGACCGGTCATTGTACAGATAGGTCACCGCCCCCGACAGAGTGTGCCGGCCCAGATCCAGCGGACGCCGGGTCGAAACATCAACGGTCCCGCCGATCGAGCCCTCGTCGATGCGAGCCTCAGGCGACTTGTAGACCTCGACCTTGCCGACGATCTGCGGAGCCAGCAGGGCGTAGTTGAAGGTCCGGCCCGGCTGATCAAGAATGAACCAGTCCGCCGAGGCGACCGTCTGGCCGTTCAACAGGGTGCGGTTCAGCGCCGGGTCCGTACCCAGGATCGAGACCTTCTCGCCCTGACCGAAGGCGCGGTCGACCGTGACGCCCGGAATGATGGTGATGGCCTCGGCCACGTTCGAGCTGGGGAACTTGCCCACATCCTCGGCGGTGACGACGTCAATGATGGCGTTGGCGTTGCGCTTGGTGTCGATGGACTGCTGCAGCGATGCGCGGATGCCGGTGACGACGACCTCATCGACCGTGGTCGCCGGCGCATCCTGGGCGGCGGCGGCGCCGGCGACCAGCGCCAGGGCGCTGACTGAACCGGCAAGCAAGGCGTGACGGATACTCATGGCGCTGGATCTCCCCTCCAGAGACCTGCCCCCGCAGGTCCGATATACCCAATTCAGGACCAATAAGGCCCGCCCCTCTTTCGACCAGATCGAGAGAACATGGGAATTGACGGAAGACTTTCACCAAAGAGTCGCACATCGCAAGACCAAATTTCACATTGGACCTAAACTTTCTTCATATTGGTACTTGATTGGTTGCATAACATGGGCTCAGATGCGCTCGTTGGGATGCACTCTGGGGGAGAACGCCATGCCGTTTCTTGAAGCCATAGGATCGCTGGACGCCCAGAGGCCCGCGCCGCTGTATCAGCAGCTGCAGCAAGCCGTTCGCCAGGCCATCGAGCGCCGCACGCTCAAGCCCGACGACGCTCTGCCGCCAGAGCGGGACCTGGCCAATGAACTGGCGGTGTCACGCATCACTATCCGCAAGGCTTTCGACGGCCTGGTGGCCGAGGGCCTGCTGACGCGACGTCAGGGCGCGGGCACCTTCGTCGCCGCCCGTGTCGAAAAGAGCTTCTCCAAGCTGACCTCCTTTTCCGAGGACATGGCTGCGCGCGGCCGCAAGGCCACCAGTTCATGGCTGAGCCGCAGCGAAGGCACGGTCACGCCCGAGGAATCCCTGACCCTGGGGCTCAGCCCCGGAGCACCGGTCTATCGTTTTCACCGCATCCGTTTCGCCGACGGCGCGCCAATGGCGCTAGAGTACTCGACGGTGCCGGCTTCCTGCCTGTCTAGCCTCGAGGCGGTGACGACATCTCTCTATCAGGCGTTGGCGGTCAGCGGACATCGACCGAATCGCGCCCTGCAACGCCTGCGCGCGGTTCTGTTCAGCGCCGAGCAGTGCCAGCTTCTGGGCATCGCCCCCGGCGCACCCGGCCTGCTGATCGAACGGCGCGCCTTCCATAACGGCGAACCGGTGGAAGTGACCCAGTCCTATTATCGCGGCGACGCCTACGACTTCGTCGCCGAGCTCAACGACGGACCCGCCTGATGCGCGCCGAAGACACCCAGATGTTCGCCGAGGCCGCCGCCTCTGGCCGCCTCGTGGCCGCCCAACTGGCCGCCAACGCCGGCGTCATCGCCCAGGCGGCCAAGCGCCTGCGCATGCATCCGCCGACCGCCGCCCTGATCTGCGGCCGGGGCAGCTCCGACAACGCCGGGGTCTTCGCCCGCTATCTGATCGAGACCGAGGTCGGGGTGATGACCAGCCCCATGCCCCTGGCTGTCAGTTCCGTCTACGGCCGCGCCCCGCATGTTCCGGACGGCCTGTGCCTGGCCGTATCGCAATCGGGCAAGAGCCCCGACCTGGTCGCCGCAGCCGCCGGTGCGCGCGCTGGCGGCGCCTTCGTCATCGCCCTGGTCAACGTCGAGGATTCGCCGCTCAGTCAGGTGGCCGACCTGACCATTCCCTTGCGCGCCGGGCCGGAACTGTCAGTCGCAGCCACCAAGAGCTTCATCGCCAGCCTCAGCGCCATCGCCCATCTGATCGCGGAATGGAGCGGCGACGCCGACCTGTCCGCCGGTCTCGAGAGCCTGCCGCAACAACTGGACGCCGCCTGGGCCCAGGACTGGTCGGCCGCCCTGCCCGCTCTGACAGACGTGACCAGTCTTTACGTGGTCGGACGCGGGGTCGGCTTCGGCGTCGCCCGAGAGGCAGCGCTGAAGTTGAAGGAGACCTGCGGCCTGCACGCCGAGGCCTTCTCCACCGCCGAGGTTCGTCACGGGCCGATGGCCCTGGTCAAGACCGGCTTCCCCGTCCTGCTGCTGCCCCAGTCGGACGCAACATATGACGACGCCCAAGATCTGGCCGCCGACTTCGCCCGACGCGGCGCCCGGGTCTTCTTCGCCGGGGCCACGACCGCGCCGGGCGTCGTTTCCCTGCCTACCGTCGGCGCGCATCCGGCGCTGGAACCCATACTGCTGATCCAGAGCTTCTATCGCCTGGCCGCCACGCTTTCGACAGCGCGCGGCTTCGATCCGGATCGTCCGCCCTACCTCAACAAGGTGACCGAGACCGTTTGATGCCCACCCTGCTGCACAACGGCCCGATCCTGGTCGATGACGCCTTTCACGACGACCTGGCCGTAGTCGTAGAGGGCGACCGCATCGCCGCCGTGGCGCCGGCCTCGGTCCTGAGCGTCGCCTTTCCCGAGGCCGAGATCCGCGATCTGAACGGCGCCCGGCTGGTTCCCGGCTATATCGACACCCAGGTCAATGGCGGCGGCGGCGTTCTGTTCAATGACGCGCCCACGCTTGAAACCATCGCCCGGATCGGCGCCGCCCACCGGCGTTTCGGAACTACCGGCTTCCTGCCCACCCTTATCAGCGACGACCTGTCGGTCATCGACCAGGCCATCGATGCGGTGGAACAAGCCATGCTTGAGGGCGTGCCTGGCGTTCTGGGCATTCATATCGAGGGGCCCTTCCTGAACGTGGCGCGCAAGGGCATCCACGATCCGAGCAAGTTCCGTACCCTGGACGATGAAGCCGTGCGTCTGCTGACGCGCATGAAGACCGGCCGCACCCTGATCACCCTGGCGCCGGAGACCACCACGCCCGACATGATCACGGCTCTGGTTGCGGACGGCGCCGTGGTCGCGGCCGGGCATACCGACGCCGACTACCCGACCGTCCGCGCCGCCATGGACGCGGGTGTGACGGGGTTCACGCACCTGTTCAACGCCATGTCGCCCCTGACCAGCCGCGAACCGGGCGTTGTCGGCGCGGCCCTGGAAAGCCAGACCGCCTGGTGCGGAATCATCGTCGACGGCCACCACGTCGATCCGGTCGTGCTGAAACTGGCCCTCCGCTGCCGCCCCGCGGATCGCTTCATGCTGGTCACCGACGCCATGCCCAGCGTGAACGCCCCTCACCTCGGCGACGGGGACGATCACTTCTATCTGCAGGGCCGCCGCATTTCGGTAAAGGACGGCGCCTGCCTGGACGAGCGTGGAGTTCTGGCGGGATCAGACCTCGACATGGCCGCAGCCGTCCGCAACGCCCGCGACCTGCTTGGCCTCGACCTGGCGACCGCCGTCATGATGGCTTCGGCCGCGCCGGCCGCATTCCTGGGGCTGGAGCGCAAGCGCGGCCGCATCGCCCCGGGACTGGCGGCCGATCTGGTGATTCTCGATGAGCATTTCACAGCTATCGAAACCTGGATCGACGGCGCCTCGCTTCGTAATGGCGCATGACGCCAAGGGCGCGGACCGAAGCCCGCGCCCGCAGATGTGCTCAGTGATCAGAAGAAGCCCAACTTGTCGGGGCTGTAGCTGACCAGCAGGTTCTTGGTCTGCTGATAGTGGTCCAGCATCATGCGATGGTTTTCCCGCCCGATGCCCGACTTCTTGTAGCCGCCGAAGGCCGCGTGCGCCGGATACTGGTGGTAGCAGTTGGTCCAGACCCGGCCCGCCTGAATGGCCCGGCCCGCGCGATAGGCGGTGTTCATGTCGCGCGACCACACCCCGGCGCCCAGGCCATATTCGGTGTCGTTGGCGATGGCGATGGCCTCTTCCAGCGTCTTGAAGGTCGTCACGGCCAGGACGGGACCGAAGATCTCCTCCTGGAAAACGCGCATGTCGTTCGTGCCCTTGAACACCGTCGGCTTGACGTAATAGCCGCCGGCCAGGTCGTCCTTCAGCACCGCCTGATCGCCGCCGGTCAGCACCTCGGCGCCCTCGTCCTTGCCGATCTTCAGATAGGACAGGATCTTCTTCAACTGCTGGTCCGAGGCCTGGGCGCCGACCTGGGTCGAGGGGTCCAACGGGTCGCCCTGCTTGATGGCTTCGACACGGGCGATCGCCTTCTCGATGAAGGCTTCATAGATGTCTTCGTGGATCAGGGCGCGGCTGGGGCAGGTGCAGACCTCGCCCTGGTTGAGCGCGAACATGGCGAAGCCTTCCAGCGCCTTGTCGAGGAAGGCGTCATCGGCGTCCATCACGTCCTTGAAGAAGATGTTCGGCGACTTGCCGCCCAGCTCCAGCGTCACCGGAATGATGTTCTGGGTGGCGTATTCCATGATCTTCTGACCGACGGCGGTCGAGCCGGTGAAGGCGATCTTGGCGATGCGCGGGTTGGTGGCCAGCGGCTCGCCGACCTCGATCCCCGTGCCCGAGACGATGTTCAGCACGCCCGGCGGCAGGATGTCCTGGATCAGCTCGGTCAGCAACAGGATGGAGGCCGGCGTCTGCTCGGCCGGCTTCAGCACGATGCAGTTGCCCGCCGCCAAGGCCGGAGCGATCTTCCACGCCGCCATCAGGATCGGGAAGTTCCACGGAATGATCTGGCCGACCACGCCCAGCGGCTCGTGGAAATGATAGGCGACCGTGTCGTGGTCCAGCTCGGAGATGCCGCCTTCCTGCGCGCGGATGCAGCCGGCGAAATAGCGGAAGTGGTCGATGGCCAGCGGGATGTCGGCCGCCAGGGTCTCGCGCACCGGCTTGCCGTTGTCCCAGGTCTCGGCCTCGGCGATGGCCTGCAGGTTCTGCTCCATTCGGTCGGCGATGCGGTTCAGAATCAGGGCGCGCTGGGCGACGCTGGTCTTGCCCCAAGCGTCCCTGGCCGCATGGGCGGCGTCCAGCGCCAGTTCGACGTCGGCCGCGTCCGAGCGAGCCACCTCGCACAGGACGCGGCCGTTCACCGGGGAGGTGTTCTCGAAATAGCGGCCATTGACCGGGGCCACCCACTGGCCGCCGATGAAGTTGTCGTAGCGCGCCTTGTACTTGGGCGTCACGGCGCGGATGAATTCAGGCTTGGTCACGAAAGGCCTCCTGCTGGTTTCCTGAGGCGCCGATTGTCCGGCGTCGTTTGAGACCAGTTTGGTCGGCAGGAGGCTGAACGCCAGACGGCGGCGAAATGGTGCGCCGCAAACCTGTCGCAGGATTGCGACAGGTCAGTGCAGGTCGATCAGGCCCAGACGGTGCAGCTTGCGGTGCAGGGTGGCGCGGCTGACGCCCAGCGCCCGCGCCGCCGCCGAGACATTGCCGCCGGAGCGCGCCAGAGCCCGGCGCACCGCCCCGCGCTCGGCTTCCAGCAGATCGAGCTCGGCCCCGCCCGGCGTCAGCAGGTCGGAGGCCAGCAATTGGCCAGCGATCCGCTCGTCCGTGATGGACAGGGACAGGCGCGCCGCCCGCGTAGCGCCGATGACTAGATCGTCGCGATCGACGGCCAGCAGGGCCGCCGCATTGCGCTCGCTGGCCCCGCCCGCCAGCACGATGCGCGCATCGGCAAAGGCCTGGCGGAAGCTCTGCGCCTCGATCGCCCGGGCCGCATCCGAAACGGCCGCCGAGATCAGCCCCAGGATCGCCTCAGTCGCATCGGCCCGGCAGGACGAGACATCCAGCGCCCCGGCCAGCCGCCCCAGGTGGTCATGGATGGGGTGGGTGATGCAGCTCAGCCCGGTGTTGCGGGCGTGGAAATGCTGTTCGCGATGGATGGTCACCGCACGATGCTCGGCCAGGGCCGTGCCGATGCCGTTGGTCCCCTCGACCGCCTCGGACCAGACGGCGCCGGGCCACAGACCCCAGCGATGGAAGGTGTCGTCGTCCGCCGCCGCACCGCGTCGCTCGACCGGCACGCCTTCGGCATTGGTCAGCAGGACGCAACACCCCACCCCGCCGACGGCCAGAAACAGCCGGTCCAGCACGCCTTCGGCCGCGCGCGTCATCGGCTCCATCGCCTGCCGCGCCTCGCGCAGCTGCTGTTCGGTGATGGTTTCGACCCGACCATGCTCGACGGGATCAAGGCCGTAGAGGGTCATCGACCGACGCCACGACGCGGCCAGAGCCGAACGCGCACCCGCGCCGTCATCCAGCGCCTGCCGGATCAGACTGCCATGATCGCTCCGCACCCGATCGCCCATGACTGGTCTCCAAGACTAATCCGCGACGCGATCTGACGCCCCACACGGCAGAAGGTCAATGCGACCTTTATCCGATCGCCTCGCTCACAAGGCCCGTACGTGAGACCTCGAAGCGCTTGCGGGTTCCCACCTCGAACGGCTTGGCGAAGATGGTCGAGACCTGCATCAACGCCGCCTCTGCCTTGTCCTCCGTCAAGGTCAGCATGATAAAGCCCTTTGCCGACTGGTCGCAGAAGACGACCTCGTCATTGGCCTGCATCAGGGCCGCGCCCAGTGGGAAGCCGCCGATTGCGTCGCCGATCGAGGGACTGGAGACGGCGCTGGTTCCGAACTCGACCGCGCGGCGGGCGCCGCTCGCGTCCTTCAATTCATTGACCCAGAAGGCGTGGCTGTCGCCCGCAAGGACGATGGGCTGGACCCCGGCCTCGGCGAAGGCGGCGTAGAGCCTCTCTCTTCCCGCAGGATAGCCGTCCCATGCGTCGAGGTTGAACGGCAGGCCCATCTTGAACAGGAACAAGGCCTGCTCGAACTGCTCGCGGAAAGCCTCGGGCACCCGGGCCATCAGGCCCTCGATCTGTTCCGGCGTCATAGTGCGCGACACATCGGGCCCGGCCACGCGAGCGGTCACGACCTGGTTGCCGAGCACCTGCCACGGACGACCGGCGGCCTTGGACGCCGATAGTTCGCGTGTCAGCCAGTCGCGCTGCTCCGGCCCCATAAGGTCGCGCGACGGGTCATTCAGTTTGGCGTGAAAGGCGTCGAGGTCCAGCACGGGTTCGCCGTCAGGCCCGTCCTTGGCCGTCAGATCCTTGCTGTAATCCAGGGCCTCAGTACGACCGGTCAACCGCGTCTCGACCATCATCAGGCTGGCCAGGTCGCCGAAGTGGAAGCTGCGATGGATCGCCTCCTTCAGCGCGCCAGGGGCCGCCTCGCGGATCGGCATCCACTCGTAATAGGCCTTCAGCGCCGCGGCCTTGCGCACGGCGAAGTCGCCTTCGCTCTCTGGCTGGTGGTTCTCGGCCCCGTGCAGCCAGGCGTCATTGGCTGTCTCATGGTCGTCCCAGACGCAGATGAAGGGCGCGCGGGCGTGGGCCGCCTTCAGGTCCGCGTCCGTCTTGTACTGGGCATGACGGGTCCGATAATCGGCCAGGGTCACGATCTCATGGCGCGGCTCGGGCAGACGGTTCAGAGCCGCGCCAGTCGCCATGCCGTAGGCGTCCGCCTCGGCCCCATATTCGTAGATGTAGTCGCCCAGATGAACCACGGCGTCCAGCGACGGCAGGGCCGCGATGGCCTCATAGGCGTTGAACAGGCCGCCGGGATAGAGCTGACACGACACGACCGCCAGATTGACCGGCGTCACGCCCTCGGCCGCCAGGGTGCGGGTGCGTCCGACCGGCGAGCGGGTCTCGCCGACGGCGAAGTCGTAGCGATAGTCGCGGCCGGGACGCAGACCCGCAGCGTCGATCTTGACCGTGTAATCGCGCTCCGGCCCCGTCTCGAACCGGCCTGAAGCCGCTACGGCTTCACCATCCAGCACACGCCAGTTCACGGACACCGGACCGTTGAAACCCGCATCCGGCGTCACGCGCGTCCACAGGATCACCCGGTCCGTTCCCGGATCGCCCGAAGCGACGCCATGAGCGAAGACGACTGCGGTCGTCTCCGCCGCAACCGGCGTCGCGCCGACGGCCGCCCCTGCCCCGAACAGCCCCAGCAGGCCGCGACGATTCATGGTCATGCGCCTGGTCCTCAGTAGCGGACGGTGAAGGCCACGCCGTAGCTGGCGGGGCGTCCGGCGATAAAGGTCGGCAGGCCGAGCGCATCGCCCGTATTGCCCGCGTCCTTGATGTATTCCTCGTCCAGCAGGTTGTCGCCGAAGGCCTCGACGCCCCAGTTCCCCGAGGCCGGGGCGTAGCGAACCCGCAGGTTCAGCAGACCATAGCTGTCCTGGTATTCGTCCTGGTTCAGGTCCGCGACGAAGTTCTGGGTCTGCAGGGCCGGGATGTCGTTATTGTCGTCAAAGAAGACCTTGGACTGCCAAGTGTAGCTAGGCTGGACCTCGACCGCGCCGCCCGCGACCGGCAGACGCCAAATCGCGCCGATCGAGGCCATGTGATCCGGCGACAGGCGGAAGCGATTGCCGTCATACAGACCCGCCTCGAAGCGCGAGTGGTTGTAGCCGTAGGTGCCGAACAGGTCGAAGTTCTCGGCGGCGGCCCAGAAGACCTGCCCCTCGAAGCCATAGGCGCTGGCCTCGCCAGCATTGGTGGTGATGAAGCGTGTGCCTTCCTGAACCGTGGTCTGGAAGTTCTCGTAGGCGTAGTGGAAGACCGCGCCGTCCAGACGCAGGCGACCGTCCATCAGCGCCGCCTTGGCGCCCACCTCGAAGCTGTCGACCGTCTCGGCCTCGATCACGTTGAAGGTCGGGGCGCCGAGCGGCGCGGCCGGACCGCTGACGCTCAGAACCTCGGGTCTGCGGCCCCGCGCATAGTTGGCGTAGAGGCTGGCGTCGTCAGACAGGGCGTAACGGGCCGTCAGACGCCATGTGAAGCCGTCGTCTTCATGGTCGCCATAGACGAAGTCTCCGTTGTTGGCGGTCGGCTGCGCCGTCAGGCCGAACAGCGGCAGGACCGAGGCCGGCAGGTTGACCGCGTTCGGATTGGCCAGGCCGCCCAGCAGCGCCGGCACCTGGGCTGGCGGCACGGCGCCCTGCAGCACCGCCAGCAGCCCGCCCGCGATGGAACGGCCGTTGGCGACCGAACTGGCGTAGCCCGTGGTCTTGTCGTCGCGCGTGTAGCGGACCCCGCCCGCGAACTCGAGGCGATCCGTGGCCTTGAAGGTCAGATCGGCGAACAGATCCCAGGAGGTCAGTTCGGCGCTGTTGATCGGGATCTCGATATGGGTCGACTTCAGGTTGCCCGCGATCGGCGCGGCCAGAGCCCCCGCTCCCAGCGGCGTCAGCGTCGCCTGCAGGAACTGGGTCGCCACGGTCGGATAGGCCGAGATGGGCAGGGTGTTGTGGCCGACCGCCGTGGGCGAGCCGTCCAGCAGTCCGGCCAGTTGGGCCAGAGCGATGCGCTCGTCGAACTGGGTCGGCGTGCGCTGATAGCCTTCCTCGCGGAACCAGCCGGCGCCGGCGAAGCCAGACAGGCGCCCGCCGTTGTCCCAGTTCAGGCGAAGCTCCTGGCTCCACTGCTCGCCATAGGCCTCTTCCGCCGCCGTCAGCAGCGGCAGCGACAGACCGTCGGCGTCAAAGGTTTCGTAGGAGTCGAACTGGCGATAGGCCGTGGTCGAGTTCAGCGACAGCGACGGCGTCAGGGTCCATTTCACCAGCCCCGTCACGCCCCAGACCTTGCGGTCCAGGCCCAAGCTCTTGCCGCCGTCGAAGGCAGCGCCCGGCGTCAGGGCCGCGCCTTCCCAGGGCGCGCGACCGCCCAGCACCGCACCCGTCGTCGGGTCGGCCGGATCATAGGCGATGGACTTGAACGAGGTGCCGGTGGCGGAGTCGGTCTGATAGTTGGCGATCAAGTCGGCGCGCAGGGTGTCGCTCGGCGTCCAGACGCCGGAAAGACGGAAGGCCTGGGTCTCGATACCATTGAAGTCCTCGCCGCCCAGCAAATTCTCGACCGAGCCGTCGCGTGTCTTCATCCGCGTGGCCAGACGCAGGGCGGCGTTATCGCCCACCGGAGCGTTCACGAAGCCCTCGGCCGAGCGATAGCCGTAGTCCCCGACCTCGGCCCGCATTTCGGCGTCGAACTGGCCCGGTCGGGCGCGGTTCTGCACCAGGTTGACCGCTCCGATCAGGGCGCCGCGACCGTACAGGGTCGACTGCGGCCCCTTGGCCACCTCGATCCGCTCCAGATCGAACAGTTCGACATAGGAGCCGCGCGACTTGGAGATCGACACGCCGTCCTGGAACACCGAGACGCGCGGCTCGGCCGTGGCTGCGCCCGAGTCAGAGGTGATGCCGCGCATGACAAAGCCCGGATTGTTCGGCGACTGGTTCTGCACCAGGAAGCCCGGCACGAAGGCTGACAGCTGCTCGAACTCCTGAACCCCCAGGTTCTCCAGGAACTGGCCGCTATAGGCCGTCAGCGCGAAGGGCACCTCGATCGGGTCCTGGGCGCGAAGTTGGGCGGTGACGATGATATCGTCCACTGTCGCTACATGTTCCTGCGCCTGGGCGGCTCCGCCCGCCGTCAGGCCCAGAATCGCCGCGCCCGCCAGCAGGCCAGCCTTGTTCGCCACGGATTTCATCATCGCATCCCCCTTTGAAGGTCGAGGGAGCCCTAGTCGGCGTCGATGTCGCGCAGACGACGGCAAAGCCAAGCCAGGGTGAAGGTGATGCGTCCTGGACAAGACGGCTTGTCCCTATGCGATGCATTTTGCAGCAGCGCTCTACGGGGCCTGAGGCGGAGCCACAGCCCAGACCACGGTCTCACCCGCACGGAGTCCTGACAGTATCTCCACGGCCGACGGCCCCACCTTGCCGATCGTCACCGCCCGGCGCTCGGACGCAGAACCCGATCTGGCTCGCACCAAGACATGTGCCTGTGGGGCTCCTCCCAGGACTGCCTGAGGCGGCACAGTTATCGCGTCTCGGTTCTCATAGGTCATGATAACGATGTTCGCCGTCATGCCGATCCTCACCTCACGTGCTGCAGGTTCTGACAGAGGGTCCAGCCGTATGCGCGCCTCGAACGTGGCCTTGCCACCGCCGGCTGCAGTTTCCGCCTCACCGCCAATACTGCTGACCATTCCGGCCAGGACGCTGCCTCCAAACCCCGGGCCGCTCACCATGGCTTTTTGCCCTGCCTTCACCAGGGCCAGGTCAGCCTCGTCCAGCTTGAAGATCACGTCCAGCCCGGTCGTACTGGCGATCACCCCCAATAGCTGCCCTTCCGCCACGCGAGCGCCGGCGTGGAGCGCACGCTGCTCAGCCGCTCCACCTTCGTCCGGACGAACCAGCACACCCGTCCCGGCCGCCCGTATGATGCCGCCCGAAACCCCCGTCGTTTCGACATACTGGTCATGAGCCATCTCGCGTTGCAGCAAGGCGATCCGCCTTTCTCCGTTCTGGCCTCGGGCTATCGCCCGCTTCAGGTCGTCACGCGCCGCCACAAGTGCGGCCTGTCGCTGTCTTCGTTGCTGCATCAGGGCGTCATGCTCACTCCGGGGCACCAAGCCTCTGTCAAGAAGAGACCGGGTTTCGTCCAACTTGGACTGCGTGTCGCTCAGGTCCGCCTCTGCGGCCTCCACGGCGCGCTCCGCGCGTGACACTTCCGGTCCCTGTTCCCAATTCCTCATTCTTTCTGAGTCGGATTCAGCCCTGAGCAGAGCGATCTCAGCTTGCGCACGACCCCGTCTCGCGTCGCCGAAGTTCAGTTCGATCAGGGGCTGTCCCGCTTCCACACGATCCCCGTAGGCGACGCGTAGTCTTTCAACCCTCGCGTCAAAGGGAGCGGTTACGTCGAACCTTTCGCCCGGAACAATACGACCGGCGAAGTTGGAAAAAAGGACAAATGGCGCGCGAGCAACCACCATACTCTGCTCGGTCGCGGGCCCGGCATCCGCTCCACCCTTGCGCGTCAAACCCAACGCGAACAAGCCGATCACAATCACCGTCAATCCGGCGAATAGAAGTCGTCTTCCGGATCTAGATCCTAGTCGTTCAAAGAAATGCGCCATGTCTCAAGCGTGCTCCCGATCTGCTGATCCAGCGCTGTCAAGGTGTTCAAATAGGCGATCCGCGCCGACAACTCCTGAATGTCTGCCGCACGCAGATCGGATTGAAACGACAGGACTTCAAAGTTCGAGGCGCGCCCCACGCGCAACTTCTCTTGCTGCAAAGACAAGGCCTGTTCAGCCAGGTCACGAGCTCGTCGCGCGGCCTCCAGCTGGCGCCAGGCGCTATCCGCCGTTTGCACGGCGTCACGAATCTGGGCTTCGGCAGCCGCCGTCAGGTCTTCGTAGTAGAGTTCGGCGGTTCGCAAGCTCGTGGTCGCGGCAAGGTCAGCCCTGCGGGGGGAATAGTCACCGATAGGAATATCCAGCCGCAGACCGATGGCGTGTTCCGTACGCCCATCCAGCACGCCCGGCCCCCAATCGCCTCCCAGACGATTGAGCGACCCTACGATTGAAATATCCCACAGGCGACTGTTGCGCGTCACAATCGATGCCTGCCTCATCTGCTCGATTGACTTGCGCTGCGCCAGGATGTCGGCGCGGGCCTGCAAGGCCAGATCGATGGCGAGTTCCAGATCGACATCCACCCGTTGCGCCGCAACATCATCCGTCGCCACAACATTGGTTCGCGGGTCCAGGGCCAGCAAGCGCATCAAGGCTACCTGAGCCGTCGCCCGGCGACGTTGCGCGTCCAGCAGCGCGACTTCCTGGTTCGCCACTCCCGACTCCGTCTGCACTATGTCAGCCGCCGCCATGCGACCAGCCTCCACCAGCATCCTGTTCGTGGCCAACAAGGCACGAGTTCTTTCAAGCGACAATTCAGCCAGGCGCACCTGTTCCTGTGCCTGGATCAAGGAGCGGTAAGCAAACACGACCGCCGTCACCGTGTCGGAAACGGTCGCCTTGAGCCGCAGCCGATTGATGTCTTCCTGCAGACGCGCAATGCGCACTGGCGCCATGTTCACGTCCCAACCAGCGCCCTTGAGCAAGGGCTGACGCAATTGGATCGAGAGATTTTCCCTTGCGCCGCCAGTTCCACCGTCAATGGTTTCGCGACGATCCCAGACGAAACTCGCCGATGCGCCTAGCGGGGACCGCCAGCGTCCGCTGGGCGAAACAGACATTTCGACGTCAATGTCGCCGTTGCCATCACGACGACGCACTACCTCTGTCGCAACGTTGCCTACAGGCACGAAAGCGCGTTCAGCGACGTGAAGATCGAAGCGTTCAACAGCGCGTTGCAGATAGGCCGCGCGGATCGTGCGGTTCTGTCGCAAACCTAGAGCCACCGCCTCTTCCAGGCTCACCCCCAGGGACATGCCGCCTGGCACTGGAGCGGCGACAGGCGACGGCACGCCGGCTATCCCTCGCGGAACCATGTCCAGACGCGGTAGGGCCGAGGCGTCGCGTGCACTCGCCAAAACCGCCATGAAAGCCAGAACCGCAGACAATACCGCCCTAATCCGCACGTAGCGCCTCAATCGGTTGAATACGCGATGCCGCGATCGCCGGGTACAATCCGAAAATCAGGCCCACGACGGCGGCCATGCCTGGCCCCAGCGGCAGGATCCACAAGGCCACGACGAACTCCCAGCCGGAAGCCTTCGCGACGACAGCGGTCGCCGCCAGGCCTAACAGGGCGCCGAGAAGCCCGCCCCCCAGTGACAGCACCATGCCTTCGATCAGGAACATCAGACGAATGTCCATCGGCGTCGCGCCCATAGCCGAGCGCAGTCCGATCTCACGGCGCCGCTCCATGACGGTCATCAGCATGACGTTCATCACGCCTATGCCGCCCACAAGCAGCGAAATCCCTCCGATCGCCGTCAGAAGGCGCGAATGTACGGCGGCCTGCGTCTTCATGGCCCGGATCATGGCGCGCGCGTCGCGCGCCTGAACCCCGAGACCGGGACGGGTCAATCGCGCGACGAGGCTTTGGCCCACCTTTTCGGGATCAGCATCCAGCCGCAGTCGGACCAAGGCGGCTGTCGCATCCGGTCCGGCCATCACGCGTCTGGAGCAGGCCAACGGCATGACGACAGCCTGATTATAGTCAACGGGACTCAGAGCCTCCATCGGTGTCGGCCCAAGCACCCCCACGACGGTAAACCCGTACCCGCCCACCATGATAAGGGCGCCTGGCGCCATCGCCTGACCAGGCGTCGACAACTGGTTCGCCAGTTGCTCTCCGACCAGTACGGCCGAGCCGCAGTCGTCGATGTCCCCGAGCAAACGCCCGCGGACCACATGCAAACCGGCGACCTTCGCCATTGCCGGCGGCGTTGCCGCGACCATGGCCTCGACATGACTTGCCCCGAAACGCACCAATGTTCGCGTCGTGGCCAGGGGAGTGATCTGCAGCACGCCTGGTTCAGCGGCGCCTGCAAGCTCCAGTTGCTCAAGATCCAGCCCCAACAACGCCGGCCCTGCCGGCTGCGCTTGCAACTGCAGCATGTCGACGCCGGTTTGCCGAAAGCGCTTCAGAGTCTCCTCCTGCGCCATATGACCCAGGTTCAGAAGGGCGACGATGGCTGCTGATCCGATTACCACGCCCAACAGCGCCAGGAGGGAGCGCACCCCCTGCCCGCTCAGGTTTCTCGCCGCTTCGGCAAACAGATCGGAAAGCCTCACGCCCCTCTTCACGCGCTCGCCTCGTCCTGGGGCACGACGCGTCCATCACGAATCTCGATCATGACGTCACAAGTCTCCGCGAGCGACATGTCGTGCGTGACCATGATCACGGTCGTGCCCTGGCGGCGATTCAGATCGCGCAAGAGCTCCATGACAGCGCCCCCTGAAGCTGTATCGAGGCTCCCCGTAGGCTCATCCGCCAATATCAAACCGGGATCGCAAGCCAACGCCCGCGCCACCGCCACGCGCTGGCATTGCCCCCCGGATAATTCAGGCGGGCGATGCTCGACGCGCCCGGCAAGACCTACGCTCGCCAGCAAGTCCAGCGCACGTCTGCGTCGCTCGATGCGAGGCACGCCCGCGTGCAGCATCGGCAAGGCGACATTCTCCCATGCAGTCAGGCGCGGAAGCAGCTGAAAGGACTGAAAGACAAACCCGATCAAACGGCCACGTAGATGCGCCGCCTCCGTTGAATCCCGAAAAGCCACGTGTTGGCCACCCAGATGCACCTCCCCTCCATCGGGCCTGTCCAGAAGACCGATGAGGTTCAGCAAGGTGCTTTTTCCGGATCCTGACGGACCAACGATCGCGGCAAAACTCCCGGTCGGGATATTCAGCGACACCTCATGAAGAACCGGCGTTCGGGACGAACCTGCGCCATAAGCTTTCGAAACTCCGCACAAAGTCACGGCCGCTGAACCTGCCTGAAAGCGAGAAACGCCGGAGGCCCGCGGGCCCCCGGCGAAGTCAGGTATGGAGAGGTCGTATTGCGACCGCGCCATGAACCGTCTCAGGACACCGTCAACGACGGCGAACTGTTCAGGATTCCGGTAATCGTGCAGTTGTTCGGCGAACCGGGGATCACCGACCCGGCAAAGCTGACGCTGCTCGGCGTGCCATTGGTCCAGTTGGTGGTGATGGTGCCGTTGCAGCTACCCAGGATCGAGCTGGCGCCGATGCCGGTAATGGTGATCGACGATCCGCCGTTGGGAGTGATGACCCAGTCGAAGCCCGAGGGGTTCACCAGGAAGCCGCACTGCCAGTCCGGACCCGGGCTGAAGCTGCCCGAGGTGATCCGGGCCGACTTGCCGTCCGACGCCACGACGCCGGACAGCGAAACATTGCATTTCACGGTGGTCGACTGCTGGAGCGTCAGATTGCCGCTCAGCGTGAACGACGCACCAGCCGGGCTGATCGACTGAGCCGCGGCGGGACCGGCCAGGCCAGCGACGGCCAGAACGGCGGCGGACAGAATAGAAGCACTCTTCAACATCTTATCTTCCTCCCATTGCAACCTCTCATTGAGGCTGAGCTGATGCAACTATCAAAAGTTAGGAGAGTCAAATTGAATTATTTAAATAATTCAATTGGATAGCAAGATAAACCAGCAGCGCCGCCCAACCCTTTCGGGAGGGGCGGTGAGCGTGCCGTCATCCGGTTTTGGTCGCGGACGACGGCCCGTTTCGGATTCGCTGGCGCTAGAAGCGCTTGGAAACGCTGAACGCCACGAGCCGCGGGTCCAGAGTGAAAACATTGGTGGTCAGGCCGGTGTCGTCGCTGTTGGTGAAGGCATCGGTGATCGGCGTCTTGTCGAACAGGTTCTTGACGTATGCCTGGAACACCAGACCATCATCAGAGCGCTCCAGCGTCACCGACAGGTTGGCGTTGTCCCATGACCTCAGACGGTCGTACTCAGTGTTGTAAACACGCGCATAGCTGCTGCCCTGGTAGTAGTAGTCGCCACGGATTGTGAGATCCCAATCCCCCAGGAAGAAGGTGTACTGAGCCCCGATATTCGCGGTCCAGTTCGGCGAATTGGGCAGTTCATTGCCGCTTAGATCGGCTTCGAACCCTCGCCCCCCGTTGGGGGCTTCGGTCAATGGATCATAGGTGAAACCAAAGAGCCGCCAGAAGGGAACGCTGGATGTGTAGTTGGGATCAAAGGTTCCGGTTCTCAAAGAACCGCCGCAGAGAGCCTGCAAAGCCCCTGTCTTAAGATTGTCCGGGAAGGGCCGCGAAAGAATGGTTTGCACATGCTTTGTCGGCGCGACGCAATTGGACGGTACCTGCAGCCAGGGCCGCAAAACCATCCAGTCAGCATTGCCCTGGGTACGGTTCATGACGTCGATTGAACCTTCACCGTCTCCGATCCGGGTCTTCAGATAGCCGAGGTTGGCGTCGATGCGGAGATTGCGCGTGGGCTGGAACACCGTCTCGAGCTCCAGTCCCATGCTGCGAGCATCAAAGTTCTCATTCAGGGAGATACGATCGACGATCTGCGACACCTGATAATCGGTGTAGTCATAGTAGAAGGCCGTCGCGTTCAGACGGACCTTGCCGTCATAGAGCGAGTTCTTCATCCCGATTTCAAAGGCGTTGACGTATTCCGGCTCAAAGGTCTCGGCCAACGGCTGGTACTGGATAACCTGAGGGTTGATATCGACCCGCGGCGGATTGGCGCCGCCGCCCTTGTAGCCGCGTGCGTACGACGCATAAACCAGGGTGTCGTCGGTGAACGGCGTCACCGGCTTCCAGTCCAATACCAACCGTCCCGTCACCGCGTCCCATCGCTGATCGATATCGGGCAACGCGGGATAGCCACGGCTGACATAGCCGCCCGAGGAGGGGCCGGGATTGCCGCGGTCGGCGCCAAGCAGCAGTTGGCTTGGATAGGGCGTGCTGACCTTGCGGTCGTCAGTGTAACGCAGACCGGCCGTCAGGCGCATGTCCGGCGAGATGTCCCAATAGGCCTCACCGAATATGGCCCACGAACGCGTATGGATGACGTTCTTGCTGCGGAAATAGTTGTGACCGTCACCTGCAAGCTTATCGATCGACGTCGGATCGACATACACACATTCCTTGGTCGCCTGCGGCGTGCACAGAAGCTTTTGCCGCCCCTGATTGGACGGAAGTCCAACAGCATTATTGTAATAATATTCAGCCAGGAATGTAAAAAGGTTGTTGAAAACGTAATAATCGTCTTGAGATTTGAAATCCAGATAGTTGGCGCCAATACTGAAGTTGAAACGTCCCTCAAAATCGGACTGCAGGCGCAACTCCTGCGACCATTGCCGGTTGTCCGAACGGCTCAGATCGACCGACACCATTCGGTTCGACGTGCCCAGTTGCGGGTCGGTGTAGTAGCCGCCAGGCAAGGCTGAGGGGCCGATAATCGGCTGCCTCAGGGAATCGAATAGCCCATCCGTGCTGTTGAAGATCGGATTCGAAACGAACCGATTGTAATCCTGAGAGGAATAGTAGTTGTCCTCCGAATAGGCCGTTTGCGAAATCAGCTTCAGCTGATCGCTGATGTCGAACTCCATGTTGAACTGGACGACATCATTCTTCACCCTGAAAACAGGGTCGTAGCTGGTCGCAATTTCTCGCAGGTTTCGCGACTGGGTCAGTCCTGCATAGGGGTCGGTGCCCAGAGGCACAGCCTGAACGGGCACACCTTGCGCATTATCTCCGAAAGACAGCGACGCCAGGAAGACATGAGCGAAGGCCCCGCCGTTTGGCACGCCGTAGGCGGCATCGCTATACAGGGATCCGGGAAGACACCCCTGGCTCAGGCGGTTCTGTATCACCGACGAGGTGATATTGACCGTGCCAACCCGACTTGGGCCCGGATCGGTAGTGCATAGTTGCTTGCCCGTTCGGGAACGCTGGTCGTCTTCCTCGAAATGCTCCCAAATCAGATTGGTGCGGAAGCGATCATTCGGTTCCCACGCCGCAGAAAAGCGGGTCGACCACATATCGCGGTCGTTGACCTTGGTGTCGTTGAAGCTGTTGTAGTCAAATCCGTCACGCTTGGTCGAAGAGCCCGCCAGGCGCACGCCAAACGATTCCGTGATCGGCAGGTTGACCATGGCCGACATGCGCCGGCTATTGTAATTTCCGACTTCGCCCTTGACCACGCCTTCGAAAACATCGTCCGGAAGCCTCGGGATCATGTTGACGACGCCGCCGGTCGCATTGCGACCGTAAAGCGTGCCCTGGGGTCCGCGAAGGACCTCGACCCGTTGAACGTCCAGATATTCCTGCTCGAACAGGCGATTGCGGATCAGGGGGCTGTTGTTGAAGCTCACCGCCACCGCAGGGTCGCTGCTGGCTGAAATCGCTTTGGTCCCGATCCCGCGGATCGAGAAATTATACATGCTGAAGTTCGCCTTGGAAAAGGTCACGTTCGGTATGGCCCGAACCAGCTCCGACCCGCCCTCGATCTTGAGCGCATCCAGGTTCTCGGCCGAAAAAGCCGAAACGGCGATCGGCACGTCCTGAATCGATTCCTCACGCTTCTGCGCCGTGACGATGATGTCATCCACAGCCGTCGCCTGATCAGCGCCCTGCGGCGACGACTGTCCGCCCGCTTGAGCCCAGGCGGACCCGGAAGCCAACAACAAGGTTGCGGCAGACACGGTAACGCCCAGGCGCGCACGAACACTGGCTGATAAAGCCATGGATTACCCTCCCCTGAAGCGGCTCGCGTCCCCCGACGCGATCGCCTGATCGTTTCCAATCCGCCTGATGAGTTCCGTTCGGCGGGGCGGATCCGCCGTCGGTTGAAGCCACGATCATGACTATTCACTCGTCTGTCAATACATATTGACAATCATGTCGGCTAGGGAAACGCTTCTTTTCCACAACGATCATCATGGTGCGATCAGGCGAAAATGGATGCAGATGTTATTGTCGTGGGGGCAGGCTTGGCCGGGCTTGTCGCCACGCATGAACTGACCCGGAGGGGGCGAAGAGTTGCGCTGGTTGATCAGGAAAACCCGGCCAATCTCGGCGGCCAGGCCTTCTGGTCGTTCGGCGGTTTGTTTCTGGTGGATTCTCCTGAACAAAGGCGACTGAACCTATCCGACAGCTTCGACCTCGCGTGGCGCGACTGGCAGGGCAGCGCCGGATGGGACCGGCTGGAGGGGCGGCTGGCCGAGGACGAATGGGCGGTGCGATGGGCCCGCGCCTATGTCGAATTCGCTGCGGGCGAAAAGCGATCCTGGCTGAAACAGCATGGCATCAGCCTGACTCCCATGGTCGGTTGGGCCGAGCGGGGCGCCGGACAAGCGTTCGGCCATGGCAATTCCGTCCCGCGCTTTCACGTCGCCTGGGGCACGGGGACGGGCGTATCAGAGCCGTTCGCCTCCCGCGCGCGGGAGGCTGCTGAAAGCGCGCGATTGACCTTCCACCACCGTCACCGCGTCGATCACCTGTTGGTCGAAGGCGGACGCATCGCGGGGGTGTCGGGCGCAGTCCTGGCGCCGGACCCGGCGCCGCGCGGCGCGCCCTCGAACCGCGACGTGATCGGGAGCTTCACCCTCAGGGCGCAGGCCGTCGTCCTCGCCTCGGGCGGCATCGGCGGCGACCATGACAAGGTGCGGCGCTTCTGGCCCGAGCGACTGGGTTCGCCGCCGAGGTCGATGATCACCGGCGTGCCCGCCTATGTCGATGGGCGGTTGCTGGACATCGCTGGCGAGGCCGGGGCGCGGCTCGTGAACCGCGACCGCATGTGGCACTACGTCGAGGGGGTGCAGAATTGGGCTCCCGTCTGGCCCCAACACGCCATCCGCATCCTGCCCGGCCCGTCGCCCCTGTGGCTGGACGCTCTGGGACGGCAACTGCCCGCCCCCGCCCTGCCGGGCCACGACACCATGGCCACGCTGAAGCACCTGCGGACGACGCCGGATCTGGCCGGGCACGACCACTCCTGGTTCATCGTCAGCCAGAAAATCCTGGAGAAGGAGTTCGCCCTGTCGGGGTCCGAGCAGAACCTCGACATCACCGAACGCAACCTGCTGAAGGTCCTGATGTCGCGTCTGGGCAAGGGCGCGCCGCCCGCGGTGGACGCTTTCAAGCACAAGGGCGCGGACTTCGTCTTCGCCGACGATCTGGAGACCCTGGTCGCCAGAATGAACAGCCTGACCGAACGCCCCCTGCTGGACCCAGCCCTGGTCCGTCAGCAGATCGAAGATCGCGACGCCCAGATGGACAATCCCTATTCCAAGGATTTCCAGATCATGAGCATCCACAACAGCCGCCGCTACCTGGGCGACAAGCTCGCGCGCACGGCGACGCCGCACCGGCTGCTGGACCCCAGGGCCGGGCCGCTGATCGGAGTCAGGCTGCACGTCCTGACACGCAAGTCGCTGGGCGGGCTTCAGACCGATCTGTCGAGTCAGGTGCTGAAGGCCGACGGCACACCGTTCGAGGGACTATACGCCGCAGGCGAGGCTGCGGGCTTCGGCGGCGGCGGATTGCATGGTTACAATGCGCTGGAAGGCACCTTCCTGGGCGGGTGTATCTTCTCGGGCCGGGCGGCGGGGCGCGCTCTCGCCGGTCAGGTCTGAGGTTTCTCGGGGGAGGAAAGACCATGGATTCACCTCTGGCCATGATCGGTCTGCCGGTCGCGTTGGGCGTCATCATGTTCGGGCTGGGGCTGGACCTGACGCCCGGCGACTTCGCCCGCATCGGCAAGCGCCCCAAGGCGGTCGCCATCGCCTTGATCTGTCAGCTGCTGCTCCTGCCCGCCATCTGTTTCGGCCTGGTGCTGCTGTTCCGCCTGCCGCCGGTTCTGGCGGTCGGGATGATGCTGCTGGCGGCCTCGCCTGGCGGCACCACGGCCAATCTCTACAGCCACCTTTTCCGTGGCGACGTGGCTTTGAACATCAGCCTGACGGCGATCAATTCGGTCATCGCGGTCCTGACCTTGCCGGTGATCGTCAACCTATCGATCGCCTGGTTCCAGCCGGGCGACATGACGGTGGGGCTGCAACTCAAGAAGACCATCGAGGTCTTCATGATCGTCCTGGCCCCTGTCTGTCTGGGCATGCTTGTGCGTGGCTTCAAGCCCGGCTTCGCCCACGCCATGGACAGGCCGGTGCGATTGGCCTCGGTCATTATCCTGACCCTGGTGATCGCAGGCGCGGTCGTGTCCAACTTCGCTGTGCTGAAGAACGACTTCATCGCCCTGGCCGGCATTGTCGTCAGCTTCTGCGTCCTCAGCCTGGGCATAGGCTTCGTCGTGCCGCGCCTCTTCCGCATCAACCGTGAACAGTCGATCGCCAGCGCCTTCGAGGTCGGTCTGCACAACGCCACCCTGGCCATCGTCATCGCCCAGTCGGTGCTGATGGTCCCCGACATGTCATTGCCCGCCGCGGTTTATGGCATGCTGATGTTCCCCCTGGCGGCGGTCTTCGGCCTGCTGATCACACGCATGCGCTCACCGCAGGCGACGCCGAAAACCGCCTAAACCTCAGCGCAGTTCGCGCCGCAGCACCTTGCCGACCGGCGTCTTGGGTAGGGGCTCAGTTCTGAACTCGACCAGACGCGGCGTCTTGTAAGCCGTCAGCTGCGCCCGGCAGTGGGCGATCAGCATCTCAGCCGTCAGCTCGGGCGAGCGCGGCACGACGACGATCTTGATCTTCTCGCCCTGGACCGGATCGGGCACGCCGACGGCGGCCACCTCCTCAACCAGCGGGTGCGACGCCACCACGTCCTCGATCTCGCCCGGATAGACGTTGAAGCCCGAGACCAGGATCATGTCCTTGATCCGGTCCACCAGCCGCACCCGGCCATTGGCCTGCATCACCCCGACGTCGCCCGTGGCCAGCCAGCCGTCCGCCGAAATGGCCTTGGCCGTCTCGTCCGGCCTCTGCCAGTAGCCCAACATGACCTGAGGCCCGCGCACGCACAGCTCGCCTGGCTCGTCGATCCCCGCCCAGCTGCCGTCGTCGCGGCGCATCCGCACCTCGGTCGAGGGCACCGGCAAGCCGACCGTGCCGTCAAAGCCCATGGTCTCGGGGTTGGCCAGATCGACCCGCCCGATGCAGACCACCGGCGAGGTCTCCGTCAGGCCGTAGCCGTCGACAAGCGGCGCGCCCGTCACCGCCTCCCATTCCTCGGCCACCACCTTCTGCGTCGCCATGCCCCCGGCGATGGTCAGCTTCAGGTCCGAGAAGTCGCGATTGCGGAACGCCTCGGTCTTCAGCAGGCTGGAAAACAGGGTGTTCAGCCCCGTCATGCCGACGAAACGCTCCTTGCGCAGGATCCATTCCACCCGCTTGGCGTCGCGCGGATTGGCGATCAGGATGTTGCGCCCCCCCGCCCCGGTGAACATCATCAGGTTCGCCGTCAGGGAGAAGATATGATAGAGCGGCAGCATGGTGACGTTGCCGATCACCTCGCCCTGATCGATCTGATCCAGCACCCAGGCGCGGCCCTGCAGCGTATTGGCCAGGATGTTGCGGTGGGTCAGCATGGCCCCCTTGGTCACCCCCGACGTGCCCCCGGTGTATTGCAGGAAGGCGATGTCCTCAGGCTTCGTCTCGACCGGCTTCAGCGTCAGGCGCCGCGCCCGCCGCATCATCGGCTTCCAGCGATGCGCGCCCGGCAGGCGGTAAGCCGGAACCAGCTTCTGCACATGGCGCATCATGGCACTGACGGCGACGCCCTTCAGGCCCGGCATCATGTCGCCCATCGACGTGACGACGACGTGGCGGACCTGCGTCCCCTCGCGCGCCTGCTCCAGCGTCCTGGCGAACATGTCCATCACCACGATGGCCACCGCGCCGCTGTCCTTCAGCTGATGCTGCAGCTCACGCGGCGTGTAGAGCGGGTTGACGTTGACCACCACGGCGCCGGCGAACAGGACCCCGAACAGGGCCGTCGGATATTGCAGGCTGTTGGGCATCATCAGCGCCACCCGGTCGCCGGGCAGGACGCCGATGGATTGCAGCCAGGCCCCGAAGGCCTTGGCCGCCGTCAGCACCTGGCCATAGGTCAGGGCAGTGCCCAGGCTGACATAGCCGGGCCGTTCGGCGAAGCGGCGCGAGTCCGCCTCGAACATCTGCTGCACCGAGGTCCAGCGCGCCAGTTCGTCGTCGATCCGCGCCGGCACGCCCGCGCGATAATGGGCGGTCCAGAACCGCTCGGCCCACAGCCGGTCCGCCTCGGCTGAAGCGGCGCTTTCGACGGCCAGATCGGTCATTTTTCCACCACCGCCACCACGCCCTGACCGCCCGCCGCGCAGATCGAGATCAGGCCGCGCCCGCCGCCGCGCCGGTCAATCATGGTCGCCAGATTGGCCAGGATGCGCCCGCCGGTCGCCGCGAACGGATGTCCCGCCGCCAGCGAACCGCCATTGACGTTCAGCTTGCTCATGTCGATGGCCCCCGGCGCCCGATCCAGCCCCAGACGGGTGCGAGCGTAGTCCTCATCCTGCCACGCCTTCAGCGTGCACAAAACCTGAGCCGCAAAGGCCTCGTGGATTTCATAAAGGTCGAACTCCTGAAGCGTCAGACCCAGCTTGGCCAGCATGCGCGGCACGGCATAGGCGGGCGCCATCAGCAGCCCCTCGTCGCCCTTCACAAAGTCCACCGCCGCCGTCTCGCCAGTGCGCAGGTAAGCCAGCACCGGCAGGCCGCGCGCCTTCGCCCAGTCCTCGCTGGCCAGCAGCACGGTCGAGGCGCCGTCGGTCAGGGGCGTGGAATTGGCCGCCGTCAGCGTGCCGTTGGCGCGGTCGAACACCGGCTTCATCGTCGCCAGTCTGGCCGGGTCGATGTCGGGTCTCAGATTGTTGTCGCGCTCCAGCCCCCGGAAGGGCGTGACCAGATCGTCGAACAGCCCGGCCTCCCAGGCGGCGGCGGCGTTGCGGTGGCTGGCCACGGCCAAGGCGTCCTGATCCTCGCGCGGAATGGCCCAGCGCTTGGCCATCTGCTCGCAGCTCTCGCCCATCGACAGGCCGGTGCGCGGCTCGGCGTTGCGCGGCGGCTCGGGCTTGAAGGGGGCAGTCAGACCGGCGCCCAGAAGGGCCTTGATGCGCCCGCCGGTGGTCTTCTCACGGTTGGCCGCCAACAGGGCCTTGCGGAACTTCTCGTTCAATCCGATCGGCGCATCCGAGGTGGTGTCCACCCCGCCGGCGATGCCGACCTCGATCTGGCCCAGGGCGATCTTGTTGGCCACCAGAATGGCCGCCTCCAGCCCCGTGCCGCAGGCCTGACTGACGTCATAGGTCGGGGTGTCGTGACCGATGGTGGTGTCCAACAGGCTCTCGCGCGTCAGGGCGATGTCGCGCGACAGCTTCAACACCGCCCCCGCCGCCACCTCGCCCAGCCGCAGCCCGTGCAGGTTGTAACGGTCAGCCAGACCTTGCAGCGCCGCCGTCAGCATCTCCTGATTGGAGGCTTCCGCATAGGCGGTGTTGGACCGCGCGAAGGGAATGCGGTTGCCGCCCAGAATGGCGACCCGGCGCGGGGCGGAAGCGGTCAGCATGCAACAGAATCCTCAGGCGAAAGGGTCAACCGACCCCGCAGATGGGCGCGGGCGGCGGCAGCGTCGCGCACCTCGAAATCACGGCTTGTTCCGGCCGAGCCCACATAGAGCCCCGCCTGTCCCGGCAGGAACAGCGGCGCGCGGAAGGCGACCTCGACCTCGGCGGCGTCCAGCGGCGCCAACGGCGACAGGGCGGCGACGGCTCGCGCCTTGGTCCACATGCCGTGGGCGATGGCGCGGCGGAAGCCGAACAGCCGCGCCCCCATAGCCGAGGTGTGGATCGGATTGGCGTCGCCCGAAACCCGCGCATAGCGACGGCCCAGATCGGCCGGAAGGGTCCAGGCCTCGACCAGCCGGTCAGCCTCGTCGCCCGCCAGCACCGGGGCCGGATCGCCCTGACCGGGACGCCCCAGCCGCAGATAGACGCTCGTTCCCTCCCACGCTGTCGCGCCGTCGCGCGTCGCCGTGGTCTCCAGCGTGAAGGCCTGCCCCTTGTCGTGGGCAAGGAACCGCCCCGCCTTCGCCGTCAGCGTCAGCCGATCGCCGATATTCAGCCGCGCGTACTGGCGGATGCGGTTATGCAGATGCACCAACCCCATGGCCGGATAGGGAAAGTCCGCTCCCAGCATCAACCGCATCTGCAGCGGAAAGGCCAGGATGTGCGGCGCGGTGATCGGCACGCCCTGTTCCGAGGCGAAGCCGCACAACCGGGCGCAGGCGCTCACGGCCTCGGCCTCCAGCCCGACCTCGCGCTGCAAGACGCGCTGCGGCAGAACCGCCTCACCGCCCTTGGCCCGCACCATGCCCCGCAGCGCCCCGCCGACCACCGCCGCCCCCGACAGGGGCGCGTCGAAACGCTCGATCGCCGCCGTCATGCGCCCAGCAGGCTCTGGCCGCAGACCCGCACCACCTGGCCGTTGACCCCGCCCGAGGCCGGATCGGCCAGCCAGGCGATCGTCTCGGCCACATCGGCCGGATGACCGCCCTGCCCCATGCTGTTCATGCGCCGCCCGGCCTCACGGATGGCGAAGGGAATGGCGGCGGTCATCTGGGTCTCGATGAAGCCGGGCGCCACGGCGTTGATGGTGATCCCCTGCTCCACCAGCTGCGGCGCCAACCGCCGCACCGCCCCGATCCAGGCGGCCTTCGACAGGGCGTAGTTGCTCTGCCCCATGTTGCCGGCGATGCCGCTCAGCGAGGAAACGGCGACGATCCGCCCGTTGGGACGTCGCCCCCCGCCCTCGACCAGGGTCCGCGTGATGGCCAGGGGCGCCGTCAGGTTGACCGCCATGACGCTGTCCCACTCGCGCGGCTCCATGCGGGCGATGGTACGGTCGAGGGTGATGCCCGCATTATGGATCACCACGTCGTAGCCCCCACGCGCCAGAGCATCGGCCAGCAGGCTCTCGGCGGCGTCCGGCGCCGTGATGTCCAGCGCCAAGGTCTCGACGCCCAGCCCGGCCTTCAGGGCTGACAGCCCTTCCACCGCTCCCGCCACGTCCAGAGCGACGACCTGCGCCCCCTCGGCGACGAACAGGCGGGTGATGGCCTCGCCTATGCCGCGCGAGGCGCCGGTGACCAGAACGCGTCGTCCCTTGTGACCCGCCTGATCGACGCCGGCCACGCCGGCGCCCACGCGGATCGGCTGGCCCGAGACATAGGCCGACCGCGGCGACAGCAGGAATTCCAGCGTGCTTTCGGCAGCGCCTTCCGCCCCCGGCGCGATATAGAGCATGTGGACGGCGATGCTGCGTCGCGCCTCCTTGGCCAGAGAGCGGACAAAGCCTTCCAAGCCTCGCTGGATCGCCTCGCCCCCTACGTCGGCCATCAGCTCAGGCGGCGTGCCGATCACCAGGATGCGGCCATGCTCGGCCACCGAACGGATGGCCTGATGGAAGAAGCGATAGAGCCCCTGGGCCGAGGCCGCGTCGACGCAGTTCGAGGCGTCGAACACCAGCCCGCCATAGCGCACGTCGGGGGACCACGCGGCGTGGGTCTTCTGACCCGCCGCCCCGGCCAGCCGTCCGAGGATCGCCGCCAACCGCCCATTCCCGTCCGGCCCCAACAGCAAAGGCCCGACCAGCCCCGCCCCCGCCTCGGCGCGACGTTGCAAAGGCGCCGGGCGTGGCAGGCCCAGGGCCCCCGTCAGCCAGCCGCCGACGCCCGAGTTGGCGAAGTCCAGATACCGGTCGCTCATCAGGCCGCCTTCTTCGTCGTCTTGCGGGGCGCGGCTTCCGCCGCCTGTCGCTGCTCCAGCCCGGCGGCCATGTCGAAGTCCGGCGCGAAGTCATCGACCTGGATTGCCTGATCGGCATAGGCGGCGAAGCGGGCGATCAGGGCGCGCTCCTCGGCGTCGATCAGGCCCAGGTCCTCGGCCTGGATCGCCCAGGCGTTCAGCAGGGTCAGGTTCTGCGGCGCGCGGGCGATGCGGCCCGCACGAATGGCGTCCTTCAGCCGCCGCTCGACGGCCTCGACCTGCGGATAGAGGTCAAAGGCGACGATGGTGGCGGCGATGGGATCGACCTCGATCCGCGCCGTCCACGACCCGGCGGTCAGGCGGTCGCGCGCCGGGCCGTGCGTCTGGATCAGACCGGCGACGGCGGCGGCGCAAGCGTCATCCGGCGCGGGCGTCCGCAGCCCGAACGGCGCCCCGACCAGTTTCAGGAACAGGGCCGCGCCCCGGCTCGGGTGGTTGGCCAGCAGGTCGCGCCACGCCGTCCCGGCGCGCGCCAGGGCGTCCTGGGCCGCCCAGTGGACAAAGGGCAGGTCCTCGGCCGGACGGCCCTCGTCCTCGAACCGCTTCAGCACGCTGGACAGGATGAAGAGCTGGGACAGGATGTCGCCCATCCGCCCGGTCATGGCCCCCTTGCGCTTCAAGGCGCCGCCGACCGTGGCCATCGACAGGTCCGACGCCAGCGCCAGCAGGGTCGAAAGGCGAGTGGCCGCGCGGAAATAGCGCCTCAGCTGCGGCTCCGCCCCCGACGGCGCGGCGATCAGCAGACCGCCCGTCAGGCTGAACGTCAGGGCCCGCGCCATGTTGCGGAACAGGAAGCCGACATAGCCGAACAGGGCCGCGTCAAAGGTCTTCAGCTCGCCGTCGCCCGCCGACCGCATCAGGGTCAGGACATAGGGATGGCAGCGGATGGCGCCCTGACCATAGATGATCAGGGTGCGGGTCATGATGTTGGCGCCCTCGACGGTGATGGCGACCGGAATCTGCTGATAGGCGCGGGCCAGGAAGTTGCCCGGCCCCATGCAGACGCCCTTGCCGCCGACGACGTCCATGCCGTCATTGATGATGATGCGGGCGCGCTCGGTGACGTGATATTTGGCGATGGCCGAGACGACCGAAGGCTTCTCGCCCTGGTCCAGCGCCGCCGCCGCCAGACGCCGCACCGAGTCCGAGGCGTAGAGATGGCCCGCCATCCGGGCCAAAGCCTCCTGCACGCCTTCAAAGGCCCCGATGGGCTGGTTGAACTGGCGACGGATGGCGACGTAGGCCCCGACCATGCCAACGGCCAGCTTGGACATGCCGACATTGGACGACGGCAGGGAGATGGCCCGGCCCGCGGCCAGACATTCCATCAGCATCCGCCAGCCGTTACCGACCTGCTCGCGCCCGCCGATGACCATCTCCATCGGCACGAAGACGTCGTCGCCGCTGGTCGGGCCGTTCTGGAAGACGGCGTTCAGCGGCCAGTGGCGGCGTCCGATATTGACCCCCGGATGGTCGCGCGGGATCAGGACGCAGGTGATGCCCGGCTCGGCCTCATCGCCCAGCAGGCCGTCGGGATCGGCAGCTCGGAAGGCCAGGCCCAACACCGTCGCGACCGGCGCCAGGGTGATGTAGCGCTTGCGCCAGCTGATGCGGAAGCCGAGCGTCTCCTGCCCGTTCCACATCGCCTTGCAGACCACGCCCGTGTCGGTGATCGAGGCGGCGTCAGACCCGGCGTAAGGGTTGGTCAGGGCGAAGCAGGGAATTTCCTCGCCGCGCGCCAGACGCGGCAGATAGTGGTTCTTCTGGTCTTCGGCGCCGTAGTGCAGCAGCAGCTCCGCGGGGCCCAGCGAGTTGGGCACCATGACCGAGACCGCCGCCGCCGAGCAGCGTGTCGACAGCTTCTGGATCACCTGGCTGTGACCATAGGCCGAGAAGCCCAGACCGCCGTAGGCCTTGGGAATGATCATCCCCAGGAAGCCCTTGTCCTTGGCGTAGGCCCAGGCCTCGGGCGACAAGTCCTGCCAGACCGAGGTGGTCTCCCAGTCGTTGGCCAGGTCGCACAGATGCTCGGCCTCGTTGTCGAGGAAGCTCTGCTCCTCGGCGGTCAGCCTCGGCGCCGGCGTGGCCAGCAACCGCTTCCAGTCGGGCTTGCCCGCGAACAGTTCGGCGTCCCACCAGACATTGCCCGCCTCGACCGCCGCCTGTTCGGTCGGGCTCATCTTCGGCATGATCTGACGGAAACCCGCCATGGCCGGACGTGACAGGATGGCGCGGCGCAGCGGCGTCAGGGTCAGCAGCAGGAGTACCGGCGCGACGACCACGGTCATGATCGCCGCCATCGTCGGCGGGACTGCTTCCAGAACCCAGGCCGCTGCGATCCAGGCAAAGACGGCCACGGTCCACACTGCCATTCGCGCCTGCATGAGGGTCAGAAAGAAGGCCCCCAGGGCCAGTGCGCCAATCAAGATCAGCATAAGGTTGAATTTCCCCGTCGCCGGGCGCAATCGCGACCCGCTTCATTGAGCTCCAGAGCCCGGACATTCAGAAAAGCTTGCGGCCCCGACAGCCGCGCCGACCTACCCCTTGCCGCCGTGATAGGCGTTGCAGAGCGATGGGGGCACGCGCTGGTAGATGACAGGGGTCGCAATCCCGAGCCGACGCCGGGCCTCTACCAGCGGCTCCGCCAAAAGCTGCTCATAGTCTTCGCCGGGTAACCAGGCTGCTCGTCGACCATCCCGCCACGCTTTCAAAACCGCGCGTGCACATGGGTAGCCCGTACGCGCCCGCATGAACTGAAGGGCTATCCCGGTAGCGATCAGGCCAAAGCCGGCGCTGCGGGTTTGCGGCAAGGAGAAGGCCACAAGACACGCCTCTCCCAGAGCGTCTGCACGATAGCCGGTAAGCACATGCCAGATGTCATGGACGTCCCGCAGCCTCCGCGCATACCAGGCGCGAGGATGCGCAGCCTCGATCTCGCTGTCAGTCACCTTGCGACTTTCATCCGCCAGGCCGTAGGCGGAGAAATCCTCCGCATCAATAAAGGCCAGATAGGCGGCCCCTACCGATCCTGGCGCGAACTGCGCCAACCAGACGCGATCCTGAAGGTGGTCAGCCAACTCGACCCGACGATAAGCCTGAACTCCCCCCTCAGGCGTTGTGAGCATACGTGCATAGCCCCAGTCCGGCGAGCGGCCTGAAAGGGCGTTCATGATCTCGAACACCTGCTCCGTGTCGTCCTTGTCAGCCACCAGTCGCCGCATCGCGCGCAAGGCACGTCCAGGCTGCAGGCGAGATGATGTTGAACGCGTCGGGTTCCGATCAGACAATGCGCCCGACTGCGCAGGGATCGCAAAGGCGACTGACACTTGCGGGTTCCTCCACGGAAGCCTAGAACGACACGCTATCTACATTAGTGTCATTTACAATCATGTCAATTACAAAGCTCGACAAACCGCGCCGACGCCGTCGGTCGCCCGAAGAAGCGCGAAAGGAAGCTGTTGTTTCTGCGCGTGCGCTGCTTTTGTCGGGCGGGCCGGATGCGGTGACGCTGTCCGCCGTGGCGGCAGACATCGGGGTAACCCATGCCAATCTCATCCATCACTTCGGATCGGCCGCAGGACTTCAGTCGGCGCTGATGGGTTCCATGGTGGCGGACCTTAATCAGGCGCTCGACGCCGCCGTGGCGCGATTGCGTACCGATGACGGCGCGCCGCTTGAATTGGTCAACGCCGTGTTCGACGCCTTTGCAGAAGGAGGCGCCGGAAGACTGGCGGCATGGATTGCACTGTCAGGCGACCTTTCTCATCTGGAACCGGTTCGGACGGCGGTACGCGATCTCGTTGAGGCTATTTGCGACAAGATGGGTGACGACGGCCAGGCCCGGGAACGGATCGGCTCCGCCGTACTCTTCATCGCCCTGAGTGCGTTTGGCGAGGCGTTGATCGGACCTCCGCTGAGAAACATGCTGGATCAGCCCGATGACGCCGGTCGCAGGGTCGTGGCGAACCTGCTGCCTACCTTCCTGGCGCGCGGCTCAAGATAGTTCCTGCCCTCGCCCCAGCAGTCGATCATCATGTCAAAGACCGGGAAGCTGGCTCGGGGCTGAAATACTTCTCGAACTTGCCGGCCTGAGTCTCATAGTCTGCACGATCGGCGGGCGGCTCGCCCTTGACCGTGATGTTGGGCCAGACCTTGGCGTAGTCGGCGTTGATGGTCAGCCACTTGCCGTCCGGCGTGTCCTCGGTGTCCGCCACGATGGCATCGACCGGGCATTCCGGTTCACACACGCCGCAATCGATGCAGTCGTCGGGCGATATGACGAGGAAGTTCTCGCCCTCGTAGAAGCAGTCCACGGGGCAGACCTCGACGCAGTCCATGAACTTGCACTTCACGCAGGCGTCGGTGACGAGATAGGTCACGTTGGAGTTCCAGTCCGGGCGGCGGCCTAAAGCCAGCCGCGCTCCTCAAGAAGGCCACGCACCGTCTCCGCCGCCAGCGACGGCGACAGCTGTTCAGTGGCCAGGGTCAGATCGGGCGCGCTGGGCGCTTCGTAAGGGGCGGCGATCCCGGTGAATCCTGGGATGGTCCCGGCCGAGGCCCGCGCATAGAGCCCCTTGGGATCCCGCGCCCGGCAGCTTTCCAGCGAGGCGTCCACGAAGACCTCGACGAAGCGCCCCCCGTCAAAGCGGGCCCGTACGGCGTCGCGGTCCGCCTGACGCGGCGAGATCAGGGCGCAGATGGCGATGACGCCGGCCTCGGCGAACAGTCGGGCCGCCTCCCCCGTCCGACGCACGTTCTCGGCCCGATCGGCGTCAGAGAAGCCGAGATCGCGATTGAGGCCGTGACGCAGGTTGTCGCCGTCCAGCAGGACCGTGCGGCAGCCGCGCCCGTGCAGGCTCTGTTGCAGGGCCTGAGCCACCGTGGACTTGCCCGCGCCCGACAGGCCGGTCAGCCAGACGACGCCGCCTTGATGGCCGTTCAGCAGTTCATGGGCCTGGCGCGATACGGCGACGGGGCTTTGATGGATATGGGCCGTGTGATCCGGGACGTCCGTGATCACGCCCGCCGCCACCGTGACGCCCGTGCCCCGGTCGATCAGAACGAAGGCGCCCTGGGCCGGGTCGTCGCGGAAGGCGTCAGCCGCCACAGCCGAGGGCAGGCTCAGCAGACCATCGGCCACCTCGTTCGCCGCCAGGGTCGCGGCGCCGTTCGCCAGGGTCAGCCGCGCAGGCAGGGTCCGGGCGCCCAGCTTGACCTGATGACGCCTCGCTGGATCAAAGGGCTGATCCCCCATCCAAAGCAGGCGGACGTTCAGACGATCAGAGGCGGCGGGTCGGTCGTCGGCCAGGGCCAGGACATCGCCGCGCGCCACGTCCACGCTCTCGGCCAGCTCCAGGGTGACAGCGTCCCCGGCCTGGGCCTGCGTCACCTCGACATCGCCCGACAGAATGCGCGCCAGGGTCGCCGTCCGCCCGCCGGGGCAGACGGCCAGAGCGTCGCCCACCCTCACCTCGCCCGAGGCGATGGTCCCGGCATAGCCGCGGAAGTGGGCGTCGGGACGGTTGACGTATTGGACCGACATACGGAACGGCCGGGCGATCCCGGTGTCGGCTACCGGCAGGTCTTCCAGCGCCTGGATCAGGCTGGGCCCGTCATACCAGGGCGTGGCGGCCGAGGGCGCCGTCAGGTTGTCGCCGCGCCGCGCGCTGACCGGAATGGCCAGAACCGACCGGAAACCCAGGTCGGCGACCAGGTCGGCATAGGCCGCGCGGATCGCCTCGAAGACCGAAGGATCATCCGCGACCAGATCGATCTTGTTGACCGCCAGGATGACATGGCGAATGCCGAACAGGGCGACGATGCGGCTGTGGCGCGCGGTCTGGGCCGTGATGCCCTTGGCGGCGTCGACCAGCACGACCGCCGCATCGCAGGTCGAGGCGCCGGTGGCCATATTGCGCGTGTACTGCTCGTGTCCCGGCGTATCGGCGATGATGAAGCTGCGGCGCGGCGTGGACATATAGCGATAGGCCACGTCGATGGTGATGCCCTGCTCGCGCTCGGCCTCCAGTCCGTCCAACAACAGGGCGTAGTCCAGGTTGGCCCCATCGGTGCCGAACCGGCGCGAGTCGCGTTCCAGCGTCGCCAGTTGATCCTCGGGCACCTGGCCCGTCTCGAACAGCAGCCGCCCGATCAGGGTCGACTTTCCGTCGTCCACCGAGCCGCAGGTCAGGAAGCGCAACAGGTCGCGGTTCGGGCGATGCGTCCGCCCGGTGAAGGCCGTCACGGCGCCGTCCATCAGAAGTAGCCCTCGCGCTTCTTGCGCTCCATCGAGGCGGTCTCGTCGGCATCGATCAAGCGCCCCTGACGTTCCGACTGGCGGCTGACGCGCAACTCGCGGATGACGGCGTCCAGATCTTCAGCCTCGGATTCCACAGCCGCGCTCAGCGGATAGCAGCCCAGGGATCGGAAACGGACACGGCGCAGTTCGGGCGTTTCGCCCTCGCGCAACGGCAACCGTTCGTCATCGCGCACGATCAGGGCGCCTTCGCGCACCACCACGGGGCGCAGAGCCGAGAAATAGAGCGGCACCACCGGAATGCCCTCCGCCTGGGTGTATTCCCACACGTCCAGCTCGGTCCAGTTCGACAGGGGGAAGACGCGCAGGCTCTCGCCCGGCCCCAGGTTGGAGTTCCACAACCGCCACAGCTCAGGCCGCTGGCGACGCGGGTCCCAGCTGTGGTCCGCGCCTCGGAAAGAGAAGATGCGCTCCTTGGCCCGCGACTTCTCCTCATCACGCCGCGCGCCGCCGATGGCGACGTCGAAGCCGTGCAGGTCCAGGGCCTGCTTCAGGGCGTCGGTCTTCATCGCCTGGGTATGGGCCGACGATCCCGAGGTGATCGGGCTGATCCCGCGCGCCAGGGCTTCATGATTGGTGTGGACCAGCAGGCGCGCGCCATAGAGGCCCGCCACATGGTCGCGGTGGGTGATCATGTCCCGGAACTTCCACGTCGTATCGACGTGCAGCAGCGGAAATGGCGGCCGTCCCGGATAGAAGGCCTTGGCCGCGAGGTGCAGCAGGACGCCCGAGTCCTTGCCGATCGAATACATCATGACCGGGTTACGCGCCGTCGCCGCCACCTCGCGCAGAATCTCGATCGCCTCGGCCTCAAGCCGGCGCAGATGCGGGGGCAGAACGCGACGCGTCGTGGCGTCTCTCTGCTTTTCGACGGTCGCCTGCATAGGCTGAGGTCCTCACTGGTCGTCTTGAACGAGGGATGTTTGAAGCGTGGAGGGCCGGTCCGCGTCGAACGATATGATCTCGCGCCGGTCGATAGAAAATCTGAGAGCGGTCAGCCGACGAAGGCGCGTTCCAGCACATAGTCGCCGGGTTCGGCGTTCGAGCCTTCGCTCAGGCCATGGCTTTCCAGCAGGGCCGCCGCCTCGCGGATCATGGCCGTCGAGCCGCACAGCATGACCCGGTCCAGCGCTGGATCGAAGCGGCCGTCGAGCCCCAGGTCGCGGAAGAAGTCGCCGCTGGCGATGCGGTCGGTGATGCGGCCCGGACGCTCGAACGCCTCGCGCGTCACGGTCGGATAATAGGTCAGTCGACCCTGTGCGACCTCGCCCACCAAAGGGTCCTCGAACAGGTCGGTCTGCAGGAAGTCGCGATAGGCCAAGTCGGCGACCTGACGCACCGTATGCGTGATCACGACCTGATCGAACCGCTCATAGGTTTCGGGATCGCGCGCCACGCTCAGCCAGGGCGCCAGGCCGGTGCCCGTGCCGATCAGGAACAGCCGCCGCCCCGGCTTCAACGCGTCCAGCACCAGGGTGCCGGTCGGCTTCTTGCCCAGCAGCACCTCGTCGCCCGGCTGGATATCGACCAGACGCGAGGTCAGCGGGCCGTCCTCGACGCGGATGGAGAAGAACTCCAGCTCGTCCGACCACGAGGGGCTGGCGATGGAATAGGCCCGCAGCGTCGGCTTGCCCGTCCCATCCAGCGACGGCAAGCCGATCATCACGAACTCGCCGGAGCGGAAGCGGAAATCCTCGGGCCGGTCGATGGCGAAGCTGAACAGATGATCGGTCCAGCGCCGCACCCATCGCACCCTCTGCGGGGTCCACGGCGCGGGCGCCGCGGCACGGGCACGTTCCAGAACTGCGGCTTGGCTCACGTCCGACCTCCTGCTTGAAGGCCTTCGACATAGGGCGGGCGGCGTCCGTCGAGGAAACGATCAATCCTGTTTCGAGCGTGCAGAAAATCTGCAGACCGATTTATAGCTGGTCCAGATTGTTGTCGTAGTCGATCGCCTGCTTCTTCAGCCAGGCCACGAAGGCCTTGGTTCCGGGCGAGGCCGGACGGTCCCTGGGCATGACCACGAAATAGGCGAAGCCCAGCACCTGACTGCCGTCCGGGAAGGGCGCGACCAGACGCCCCGTGGCTAGGTCCGCCTGGGCCAGACTGCGTTTGGCCAGGGCCACGCCCCGCCCCGCCGCCGCCGCCTCGATCAGCAGGCTGGACTGGTCGAAGCGCGAGCCGCGCCGGGCGTCGGCGTGACTGGCGTGCCGCGCCTTCAGCCACATGGCCCAGTCAGGGCGCGAGGCGTCGCCGTCCTCGGACATATCGTGCAGCAGGGTGTGCCGGGCCAGGTCCTCGGCGGTGCGGATCGGATGGGGCGCCGCCATCAGGGCGGGCGAGCAGACGGGAATGACCGTCTCGGTCAGCAGGCGCTCCACCACATGGCCGGGATAGTCGCCGGGGCCATAGCGGATGGCCAGATCGACCTTGCCCCTGCCCACCGTCACCGGCTCCATGTCGGCGGAAATCCACACCTCGATATCCGGGTGGGCGGCGTGGAAGTCATCCATGCGCGGCATCAGCCATTTGGACGCAAAGGACGGCGCCACGCTGATCGCCACCGTCCGGTTCAGCGGCGGTTCGCGCAGGATGGCCGAGGCGTCCATCAGCCGCTCGAACCCTTCGCGCAGCAGCGGCACGGCCGCACGCCCCAGCTCCGTCAGCTGCAACCCCCGCGCCTCGCGTGTGAACAGCGGGCCGCCGATGATCTCTTCCAGCAGGCGGATCTGCTGGCTGACGGCCCCTGGCGTCACCGACAGCTCGTCCGCCGTCCGCGAGAAGTTGAGGTGCCGCGACGCGCTTTCGAAAGCACGCAGGGCGTTGAGGGGCAAAAGCGGTCGAACCATGCGCTTGTAGAAAACCTATCAGGGCAGCGAAGACAATCTGGTTTGTGGAAGGATCGTGCACGACGGATGCTGAATGTCGAGCCGCCACGCAAAAGCAAGGGCGGAAGACAGCAGATCATGGAATCGGCCGATGCGCGTCTTTCTGGCATCCATTCCCCTGGAAGGGGCGAAAGTCGTCGTCGTCGGCGCGGGCGAACCGGCCCTGGCCAAGCTGCGCCTGTTCCTGAACAGCCCGGCGGCTCTGGCCTGGTTCACGCCCGACGGCGCGCCCGCCGTGCTGGAAATGCCGCAAAGCGCCCCGAGGCCGATCGCCCGCCTTCCTGAGGCAGCCGACCTGAACGGCGCGCGGCTGGTCTTCATCGCCCTGCATGACGTGACCCTCGCTCGTCGCATCGCCGAGGCTGCGCGCGACGCGGGGGCCCAGGCCAACATCGTCGACCAGCCCGGCTTCAGCGACTTCCACACCCCGGCCCTGATCGACCGCGACGAAGTGGTCGTGGCCGTGGCCACTGGCGGAAACGCCCCCATCCTGGCCCGCGACCTGCGTTCGCGCATCGAAGCCGTCCTGCCCCAGGGCGCAGCCTCGGTCGCGCGTCTGGCGGGCGAACTGCGCGGCGCGGTGAAGGACGCCATCCCCGACTTCCTGGCCCGCCGCCGCTTCTGGGAGCGCGCCTTCCGCAGCCCCGCCGCCGACCTGGCCGCAGAGGGCCGCATGGCCGAGGCGCGGCGCGAAATGGTGCGCCTGCTGAACGCCGCCGCCTCGCCGCGCGAAGAAGCCGCCAAGGGCGTGGTCCACATCATCGGCGCCGGGCCGGGCGATCCCGAGCTGCTGACCCTCAAGGCCCTGCGCGCGCTACAGGACGCCGACGTCATCATCCACGACAAGCTGGTCTCGGTCGAGGTGCTGGACCGCGCCCGCCGGGACGCCAAACGCATCTATGTCGGCAAGGCGCGCGGCGACCATTCGGTGCCGCAGGATCAGATCGAACAGCTGATGATCGCGGAGGCCCGCGCCGGGCATCGCGTCGTACGCCTGAAGGGCGGCGATCCCTTCGTCTTCGGGCGCGGCGGCGAGGAGCTGGAGGCCGTGCGCGCCGCCGGGATCAAGGCCATTGTCGTGCCGGGGATCACCGCCGCCCTGGCCTGCGCCGCCTCGACCGGCCTGCCCCTGACCCACCGCGACCACGCCCAGGCCGTGACCTTCGTCACCGGCCAGCCCAAGCCGGGCGGCCAGGGCGCCGACTGGGCGCGTCTGGCGGCGCCGAACCATACCCTGGCCGTCTATATGGGCGCCGGACAGGCCGAGCAGATCGCCGCCGACCTGATCGCCGCCGGTCGTGACGGCGCCACGCCCGTCGCCGTGGTCGAGAACGGCAGCCGCCCGGATCAGCGCGCCTTCAAGGGGCGGCTGGACGACCTGCCCGCCCTGGTGGCGCGCATGGAGCTGACCGGCCCGGCCCTGTTGTTCATCGGCGAGACCGCCGCCCTGGCCGTCGCCGATGACGAGCGCCCCCGGATCGAGGTCGCGGCATGAAACTGTTGACCGCCAACCGGCTGAACGACGGCCGCGTCGTCTATCTGGGCGATGCCGACGCCGTGGTCGAGGCCATCGACGCCGCCCGCCCGCTGGACGAGGCCGCCGCCGAGACCGCCCTGGCCCAGGCCCAGTCGCGCCCGTCCGTCTTCGTCAATCCCTATCTGATCGAGGTCGAGGGCCGCGCCCCCACGGGTCGCGACCGGCTGAAGGAGCGCATCCGCTCGGCCGGCCCCAGCGTCGGCCACAGCCTCGTCTTCGCCGCTCGAAACGAGACCGCCTGATGTATCGCTATGACGAGTTCGACGCCGCCCTGGTCCGCGAACGCATTGCGGAATTCAGCGATCAGGTGGATCGCCGCGGCAAGGGCGACCTGACCGAGGACGAGTTCAAGCCCCTGCGGCTGATGAACGGGGTCTATCTGCAACTGCACGCCTATATGCTGCGGATCGCGGTGCCCTATGGCGTGATGAACAGCCGCCAGATGCGCCGGCTGGCCCATGTCGCCCGCACCTATGACAAGGGCTACGGCCACTTCACCACACGCACGAACATCCAGTTCAACTGGCCCGCGCTGCAGGACCTGCCCGCCATCCTCAGCGATCTGGCCGAGGTCGAGATGCACGCCATCCAGACCTCCGGCAACTGCATCCGCAACGTCACCACCGACGTCTTCGCGGGCGTGGCCGCCGACGAGATCGAGGACCCGCGCCCCTGGTGCGAGATCCTGCGCCAGTGGTCGACCATCCACCCGGAATTCTCCTTCCTGCCGCGCAAGTTCAAGATCGCGGTCATCGGCGCGGCCAAGGACCGGGCGGCGATCCGCACCCACGATGTCGGGCTTCAGATCGTGCGTGGCGAGGACGGACAGACGGCGTTTCGGGTCTTCGTCGGCGGGGGTCAGGGGCGCCTGCCGCATATCGCGCAGGAGATCGCCTCGGCGGTGCCGGGCCGGTCGCTGCTGGCCTATCTGACCGCCATCCTGCGCGCCTACAACCTGCTGGGACGGCGCGACAACATCCACAAGGCGCGGATCAAGATCCTGGTCGCCGCCATCGGCATCGACGCCTTCCGCGATGAGGTCGAGCGCCAGTTCGCCATCCTGCGTCAGGAAGACCTGCGCGTCCCCGACGAGGAACTGGCCCGGATTCAGGCCTACTTCACGCCGCCGCCGTTCGAGGCCCTGCCCGCCGTCAGCCCCGCCTATGACGCCGCCCGCCGCCTGAACCCCGAGTTCGCCCGCTTCACCCGCTCCAACCTGCGAGCGCACAAGCAGGCCGGATACGGCGCCGTCATCATCTCGCTGAAGCCCGTCGACGGCGTTCCCGGCGACATCACGGCGGATCAGATGGAGGTGGTCGCCGACCTGGCCGAGCGCTTCTCGTTCGACGAGGTCCGGGCGTCCTATGAGCAGAACCTGGTCCTGCCCCACGTCCGGCTGGAGGACGCCCACGCGGTCTGGAGCCGTCTGCGCGAGGCCGGTCTGGCGACGGCCAACGCCGACCTGGCCACCGACATCATCGCCTGCCCCGGCCTGGACTACTGCAGCCTGGCCAACGCCCGCTCGATCCCCGTGGCCCAGGCCCTGTCGCGCCAGCTGGCCGACGCCGACCTGCAAGAAAAACTGGGACCCGTGCGGATCAACATCAGCGGCTGCATCAACGCCTGCGGCCATCACCACGTCGGCCACATCGGCGTCCTGGGCGTCGATCGCAAGGGCGAGGAATACTATCAGATCACCATCGGCGGCTCGCCCGACGAGCAGGCGGCTCTGGGCGAGATCGTCGGCCGCAGCCTGCCCGCCGAGGCGGTCGCACCCGCCATCGCTCGCGCCCTGGATCGCTATCTGGAGATCCGCACCGACGGCGAGTTGTTCATCGACACGGTCCGTCGCCTGGGCGCAGATCCCTTCCGCACCGCCATCTATGAGCCGATCGATGCAGCTGCTTGAGCAAGCCCAGGACGGCGTCCGCCTGAGCGTCTCCACGCCCGAGGACGACATCCGCGCGGCAGCCGCCGCCAACGACAGCCTGATCCTGGAGTTCGAGGCCTTTCGCGACGGGCGCGGCTTCTCCCTGGCGGCCATCCTGCGGGGCCAGGGCTATCGTGGTCGGCTGATCGCAGCGGGCAAGATTCTGCCCGATCAGGTGCGGCACCTGCGCCGCTGCGGTTTTGACGCCGTGGAACTGGCCCCCGACGCCGACGCCGCGCCGTGGCGACGCATGGATCAGGTCTTCAGCGCCGCCTATCAGCCCGCGTCCGGCGACGACCGACTGGTCTGGCGTCAGCGTCATGCAACGTCGCCCGTCGAAGACACCGCTGCACTGGCCGCGCGCCTCAATAGTCAATGGGCCGACGCCGAGCCGAAAGACCTGCTGGCAGCAGTGCTGGATCCGGCTCTCGGCCGAAAGACCGCCGCCGTCTCCTCTTTCGGCGCCGAGGCCGCCGTCCTGCTGCATCTGATCTCGCGTGTGCAGCCCGACCTGCCCGTCGTCTTCCTCGATACCGGCCAGCACTTCTTCCAGACCCTGGCCTATCGGCGCGAACTGACCGAGCGCCTCGGCCTGACCGACGTGCGCGACACCCCCCCCGACACAGCGGCCCTGTCCGCGTCGGACCCGCGCAGCGACCTGTGGCGCAGCCAACCCGACGCCTGCTGCGCTATCCGCAAGGTCGAACCGCAGGCACGCGCCCTGGCCGGTTTCGACACCCGGATCACCGGGCGCAAACGCTATCAGAACAGCCAACGCGCCGACCTGAAACCCTTCGAAGCCGCCCACGACGTGCTGGTCGTCAACCCTCTGGCCGCATGGTCAGCGGATCAGGTCGAGGACTGGTTGCGCGATCACCAACTGCCGCGTCACCCTCTGGTCGAGCAGGGCTATCCCTCCATCGGTTGCTGGCCTTGCACCCGCGCCGTCGAGGCGGGCGAGAACGCGCGCGACGGGCGCTGGTCCGGTCAGGAGAAAACCGAGTGCGGCATCCACGGACGGGTGCTGGCCCCGGCCTGTTGACGCTGCGCACCCGCCTTATCGCTCGCCCCATCCCAAGACCTGATTTCAGAGACATCCCTTGTCCATCGCCAGCATCATAGACCTCATCGGCGACACGCCGCTGATCCGCCTGAACCGCCTGTCGAACGCCACCGGCTGCGAGATTCTGGGCAAGGCGGAGTTCCTCAACCCCGGTCAGTCCATCAAGGACCGCGCCGCCCTGTCCATCGTGCAGAAGGCCAAGGTCTCCGGCGCGTTGCGGCCCGGCGGGGTGATCGTGGAGGGCACGGCCGGCAACACCGGCATCGGCCTGGCCCTGGTCGGCGCGGCGCTGGGCCATCGCGTGGTCATCGTCATGCCCCGCACCCAGTCTGAAGAAAAGAAGCTGGCCATCCGGGCCCTGGGCGCGCGCCTGATCGAGGTGGACGCCGCCCCCTTCTCCAGCCCGAACCACTTCGTCCACTATTCCCAGGAAGTGGCGCGCAAGCTGAATGCGACCGAGCCCCACGGCGCCTTCTGGGCCAACCAGTTCGACAATGTCGCCAACCGCGCCGCCCACTATGAAGGCACCGCCGCCGAGATCTGGGAACAGACCCACGGCAAGGTCGACGCCTTCATCAGCGCCGTGGGCAGCGGCGGCACCCTGGCGGGGGTCGGCGCCTTCCTGCGCGAGCGCAATCCGGAGGTGAAGATCGGCCTGGCTGATCCGGCGGGTGCGGCCCTGTTCAACTGGTTCACTCAAGGCCAGATGACCGGCGAAGGCAGTTCGATCACCGAAGGGATCGGCGTGGCGCGGATCACCGGCAATCTGGAAGGCTTCACGCCCGACTTCGCTTATCGCGTCGAAGATGCTGAATTCCTGCCCATTTTGTTTGATCTGGTGGCCCACGAGGGCCTGTCCCTGGGCGGGTCGTCGGGGGTCAATTTGGCCGGCGCCGTGCGGTTGGCGCGCGACCTCGGGCCGGGCAAGACCATTGTCACCGTCCTGTGCGATCCGGGGACACGCTACGCCTCGCGCCTGTTCAACCCGGCCTTCCTACGCAGCAAGGGCCTGCCGACCCCGCAATGGATCGCCGAAGACGTGCGAGAGGTGGCGTGATGGCCGGCTTCACACCGGATCGACGCGGCCTTCTGCTCGGCGCGGGGGCGCTGGCCCTCAGCGGATGCGCCCAGGGCAAGGGCGCGCAAGCCGCCCTGCTGAACGTCTCCTATGACCCGACGCGGGAATTCTATCGCGCCTACAACACGGCCTTCCTGGCGCGCTGGCGCGAGAAGGGCGGCGCGCCCTTCGCGGTCGAACAATCACACGGCGGGTCGGGCAAGCAGGCCCGCGCCGTCATCGACGGCCTGCCCGGCGACGTCGTCACCCTGGCGCTGGCTTCGGACATCGACGAGATCGCCGCGCGCGGCCTGATCGCCGCCGACTGGCAAACGCGCCTGCCCGACAACGCCGCGCCCTATACCTCGACCATCGTGTTTCTGGTCCGCAAGGGAAACCCCAAGGGCATCCACGACTGGCCTGACCTGCTGAAGCCAGGCGTTGAGGTCATCACCCCCAATCCCAAGACCTCGGGCGGGGCGCGCTGGAACTATCTGGCGGCCTGGGCTGACGCCCTGCGTCGTCCGGGCGGGTCCGAGCAATCCGCTCAGACCTATGTCTCCGAACTGTTCCGCCGTGTGCCGGTGCTGGACACGGGCGCGCGCGGATCGACCACCACCTTCGTCCAGCGCGGCATCGGCGACGTGCTGCTGACATGGGAGAACGAAGCCTTCCTCGCCGCCAAGGAACTGGGACCGGACAAGGTCGACATCGTCTCCCCGCCCTTCTCCATTCTGGCCGAGCCGCCGGTGGCCGTGGTCGACCACGTCGTGGAGCGCAAGGGCACACGCGACCGGGCTCAGACCTATCTGACCCAGCTCTACGAAGAACCGGCTCAGGTCCTGGCCGCCGAGCACTTCTATCGCCCGCGCGATCCGGCCGTGGCGGCGCGGTTCGCCGACCGCTTCCCGCACCTGACCATGGCGGACATCTCCAACTTCGGCGGCTGGAGCGTCGCGCAGAAGCGCCACTTCGCCGACGGCGGCGTCTTCGACCAGATCTATCAGCCCGGCCGACGATCATGACCCGACCGGTGATCTGGAAAGCGCCCAGCCCCCTGCCCGGCTTCTCGCTCTCGCTGGGGTTCACCGTCGCCTATATGTCGCTCTTCGTCCTGATCCCCCTGACCGCCCTAGCGATCCGCCCGTGGGAGAACGGCCTCGACAACTTCCTCGCCGTCGTCACTTCGCCGCGCGCTCTGGCCGCCCTGAGACTCAGCTTCGTCGCCGCCGCCGTCGCCGCCGTCGTTAACGCGGTCATGGGCGGCCTGCTGGCCTGGGTGCTGACCCGTTATGAGTTTCCGGGCAAGCGGTTGGCGGACGCCGTCATCGACCTGCCCTTCGCCCTGCCGACAGCGGTCGCGGGCATCGCCCTGACGGCTCTCTATGCCCAGAATGGGCCGATCGGCGGCCTGCTGGCCCCGGTGGGGATCAAGATCGCCTACACCCCCGTCGGCGTGGTCGTGGCGATGATCTTCGTCGGTCTACCTTTCGTCGTCCGCTCCATCCAGCCCGTGCTTCAGGACCTGGATCAGGAGGTCGAGGCCGCGGCGGAAACCCTCGGCGCCTCGCCGCTCCAGACTGCCACCCGGATCATCCTGCCCGCCATCCTGCCAGCCCTGTTGTCCGGCATCGGCCTCGCCTTCGCGCGCGGGGTCGGGGAATATGGCTCGGTCATCTTCATCGCCGGCAACATGCCGTTGCGGTCCGAGATCGCGCCCCTGCTGATCGTGACCCAGCTGGAGCAGTTCGACTACGCCGGCGCCGCCACCATCGGCATGGCCATGCTGATCCTGTCCTTCCTCATCCTGCTGGGCTTCAACGGCCTGCAGGGCGCGATCGCGAGGCGGGGCGCATGACGGCCGAAGCCCTGCCCTCGGCCCCCGCCTCCGTCGTTCGCAAGCCGGGCCTGGGCCGCAGCCTGCTGATCGGCCTGGCCATGTTGTGGCTGGCCCTGATCGTCCTGGCCCCGCTCGGCGTCATCCTGGCAGAAGCCTTGCGAAAGGGCGTAGGCGCCGCCCTCGCCGGCCTGTCCCAGCCCGATGTCTGGGCCGCCGCCCGGCTGACCCTGCTGACCACGGCCGTCGCCACGCCGCTGAACGCCGTCTTCGGCCTGGCCGCCGCCTGGTGCGTCACCCGCTTCGACTTCATCGGTAAGACCCTGCTGATGGCGCTGATCGACCTGCCGCTGTCGATCTCCCCGGTCATCTCCGGCCTGGTCTGGGTCCTGCTGTTCGGCGCCTCGGGCTGGTTCGCTTCCTGGCTCAACGCCGCCGGCTTGCAGATCATGTTCACCCCTGTCGCCATCGTTCTGGCGACGGTTCTGGTGACCCTGCCCTATGTCGCGCGCGAGCTGATCCCGCTGATGCAGCAGCAAGGCTCCGACGAGGAACTGGCCGCCCTGACGCTGGGTGCCCGGCCGTCAGCCATCTTCTTCTTCATCACCCTGCCGAACGTCCGCTGGGCGCTGCTGTACGGCGTGCTGCTGGCCAACGCCCGGGCGATGGGCGAGTTCGGGGCCGTTTCGGTGGTGTCCGGCCATATTCGCGGCCTGACCAACACCCTGCCTCTGCACGTCGAGATTCTTTACAACGAGTACGACTTCGTCGGCGCCTTCGCGACCGCCGCCCTGCTGGCGGTTCTGGCGCTGGTGACCCTGATCCTGAAGTCCTTCCTCGAGCACCGCCACGCCGACGACCTCGCCGCGAGGGGGCGGCGCTGACATGACCCTCGACATCCAATCCATCACCCGCGCCTATGACGGCCTGCCCGCGCTGGACGACGTCAGCCTGACAGTTCGCGACGGCGAGTTCCTGGCCCTGCTCGGCCCGTCCGGCTCTGGCAAGACCACCCTGTTGCGGATCATGGCCGGGCTGGATCGCCCGTCCGCCGGGCAGGTGCGGTTCAACGGCGAGGACTTCCTGGCCCTCAGCCCGCGCGAGCGCCGCGTCGGCATGGTGTTCCAGAGCTACGCCCTGTTCCGCCACATGACCGTGGCCGACAACATCGCCTTTGGCCTGAAGGTGCGCCCGCGCGGCTCGCGCCCCGGTCGCGCCGAGATCGCCGAGCGGGTGCGGGACCTGCTGCGCCTGATCCAGCTGGAGAACTTTGGCGGCCGCTATCCCAGCCAGCTGTCCGGCGGTCAGCGCCAGCGGGTCGCCCTGGCCCGCGCCCTGGCCATCGAGCCGCGCCTGCTGCTGCTGGACGAGCCCTTCGGCGCCCTGGACGCCCGAGTCCGCCGCGACCTGCGCCGCTGGCTGCGTCAGGTGCATGAGCAGACCGGCGTCACGACCGTCCTCGTCACCCATGATCAGGAAGAGGCGCTGGAACTGGCCGACCGCGTCGCCATCCTGCGCCAGGGCCGGATCGAACAGGTGGACACGCCCCAGGCCCTCTACGACCGCCCGGCCTCGGCCTTCGTCCACGACTTCCTGGGCGAAGGTCTGCAGCTTCAGGCCACGGTGGCGCGCGGCGAGGTCGTGTCGAACGACTGGCGCGCGCCGTCGGACGCCCCGACCGGCGACGCCTTGCTCTGCATCCGTCCTGAAGACCTGGAGGCCGCCGATCACGGACTGGTCGGCGTGGTGATGTCCAGCCTGAGACGCGGCGACCGCGCGCGCGTGGCGGTCTCCCTGCATGGCCGGAGGCTGGAGCTGGATCGTGCTGTAAACGACCCGCTGAGCGCTCTGGCGCCCGGCGATCCGGTCCGGCTCTATCCCCGTCGCTTTCACGTTCTGGCCAAGAGCGCATGAGCGGCCCGGTCGTTGCGGTCATCGGCGCGGGGTTCAGCGGACTTCTGACCACGCTAAACCTGCTGCGGATGTCGCCGGATGTAGCGGTCCAGTTGATCGAGCGGCGCGGCGTCTTCGGCCTCGGCCCCGCCTACGCTACCGGCAACCCCAAGCACCTGCTCAACGTGCGCTTGTCAAACATGAGCGCCTTCCCTGACAAGCCGCACCATCTGGCGGACTGGATGGCTGAGCAGCCCGCCTGGTTCGCGCGTGACGACTTCATCACACGCGGCGACTACGGCCGTTACCTGGCCCATCTGCTGGACGAGGCTTTGCGCCCCGACCGGGATGGCGGACGCCTGTCTCTGATTCGCGGCGAGGCCAGCGCCATCCGTCCGCACGGCGACGGTTGGAAAATCATGCTGGATGGTCGCAGTTCTACGGTCGCCGACGTCGTGGTCCTGGCCCAGGGCAACCTCAGCCCCGCCGCGCCGTCGGGCCTGGATCCCGCCCTCACAGGGTCCAGTCGCTATCTCGGTGATCCGTGGCGCGCCCTGGATGCCTTGCCGCCCGCAGCCAACGACATCCTGCTCATCGGCGCGAGCCTGACGATGGTGGACGCCGCCATCGCCCTGCGGCGACCAGGTCGGCGCTTCACCGCCGTCTCGCGGCACGGTCTGCTGCCGCGCAGCCATGGTTCGACGATCATGCCCTCACAGAAGCGCACCTATGTCGGCGGACCGTCCGAGATCTTCAGACAAGCGAGGCTCGCAGCGCGCGAAGGCGACTGGCGCGCCGTCATCGATGACGTGCGCCATTCCGCCCGCTCCCTCTGGTCATCCTGGTCTCTGCCCGAGCGAAGCCGCTTCCTGCGTCATCTACGCGCCCTGTGGGACAATCACCGCCACCGCCTGGCTCCCGGCGTCGCGCGGGAAGTCACCGCCATGCTAGCCTCCGAGGAACTGGAGATCACGGCCGCCCGCATCACTGCCCTCTGCGCCCGAGACGACGAAGTCGAAGCGATTCTCCAGTATCGAGGCGATCCTCAGCCCCGAGCCCGCCGCTTCGACGCCGCGATCAACTGCTCCGGCCCGACCGGCGACGTCGCCCAAAGCACCGATCCCCTGTTGAAAGATCTGCTGAAACAGGGGCTGGCCGTTCCTGCCGCTCTCGGGCTAGGCCTCGCCGCCGATCCCAGGGGTCGCCTGATCGATGGCCGCATGCTGGCCCATAGCCATCTCTTCGCCATCGGTCCGCTGACTCGCAGCCTGTTCTGGGAGGCCACCGCCGTTCCTGACCTGCGCGAGCACGCTGTGGCTATCGCCCGCAGCGTCATTGAAACCCTGCAGCAGCCCGACGAATACAGACCCGCTTTTCAGGCCAACGCCACAAAGCCAGTCACGGTCGAATATCGCTGAACAAGAAAAAACCGCCCAAGATCCTTGAGCGGCGACATCTCTGAATGATGCTTGAAACCATCTGGTGGTTGGCTGGGGAACTAGGACTCGAACCTAGAATGACGGTACCAAAAACCGTAGTGTTACCATTACACCATTCCCCAGCAGGACCAGTGCGCCCCGCAGTTCGTCGCTGCGAGGAGCGGTGAAATACGCCAAGGCTTTCTGGGATGCAACACCTGAAAACAGAAGAATTTTCATCGATCAGCGACTTTTTTCAAACGGGCTGAATCCACGCTTGCGAGGTCCGAAACCCGTGGCTATAAGCCCCCTCCTCGGCGCAGCGACGGCCTCTGGCCCGTGTCGAGAAGAAATGTCGGAGTGTGGCTCAGTCTGGTAGAGCACTGCGTTCGGGACGCAGGGGTCGGAGGTTCGAATCCTCTCACTCCGACCATTTTTCTTACATCTCGAGGTGATTTCCCCTGCGGGGGCGGTGCATTTGCGTGTGCGCACGATTAGCTTCGATGCATGACCCAGTTGCTCACCCCCGCCGAAGTCGTCGCCTTCTGGATCGATGCCGGTCCCGACAAATGGTTCGCCAAGGACGCAGCCTTCGACGTCGCTTTCACTGAACGATGCCGCGACACCCATTTCGCCGCCGCCGCCCGCAAACTGGATAGCTGGACCGCGACGCCCGAAGGTAGCCTGGCCCTCATCATCCTGCTGGATCAGTTGCCGCGAAACGCCTTCCGTGAGACAGCGCACATGTTCGCCACTGATCCCCTTGCCCTGATGTTCGCAAGGACGGCCATCGCGCGCGGCGACGACCGAAAGCTGGCCCACGATCTGCGCCCCTTCGTCCTGATGCCCCTGATGCATTCGGAATCGCTCGCAGATCAGGAAACCCTGTTGACCCTGCTGGACGAGACCGACCAGCCGAACACCTACAGGTTCGCCGTGATTCACCGCGACATCATCGCCCGTTTCGGCCGCTTTCCGCATCGCAACGCCTGCCTGGGCCGAGAGACGACGGCGGACGAGGCCGCCTTCCTGGCGGGTGACGGCTTCAAGGGCTGATTCAGCTTTCTTGTGGGCAAGCGAATCAGCGGCCTGCCCAGCGCCGCGAATCAGCGGCATCCTCTCTTTCCATGAACGCCGCCCTCGCCCTCGCCGATCTGGAAACCCGCAGCGGAGCGGTCGCCGCCGATCACCCCGAGTGGCAGTACCTCAATCTGCTGCGCGACATCCTCGACAACGGCGTGCGCCGCGACGACCGCACCGGCACCGGGACGCTCGGCGTCTTCGGCCGTCAGATCCGGTTCGACCTGTCGAAGGGCTTTCCGCTTCTGACCACCAAGAAGCTGCACACGCGCTCGATCTTCATCGAACTGCTGTGGTTCCTGCGCGGCGAGACCAATATCGGCTGGCTCAAGGACAACGGCGTCGGCATCTGGGACGAATGGGCGGACGCCAATGGCGACCTCGGCCCCGTCTATGGCAAGCAGTGGCGCTCCTGGGCCGCGCCCAATGGCCAAAGCATCGACCAGATTCAGAAGCTGATCCACGGCCTGAAGACCAACCCCAACAGCCGCCGCCATATCGTCAGCGCCTGGAACCCGGCCGACGTGGACGATATGGCCCTGCCGCCTTGCCACTGCCTGTTCCAGTTCTTCGTCGCCGACGGAAAGCTGAGCTGCCAACTGTATCAGCGCAGCGCCGACATCTTCCTGGGCGTACCGTTCAACATCGCCTCCTATGCCCTGCTGACCCTCATGCTGGCCAAGGTCGTGGGCCTGGAGCCCGGCGACTTCGTCCACACCTTCGGCGACGCCCATCTGTATCTGAATCATCTGGAACAGGCCGAGCTGCAACTGACCCGCGCGCCCCTGGCCCTGCCGACCCTGACCGTCGCGCCGAAATCCGACCTGTTCGCCTACGAGCTATCGGACTTCGTGCTCAGCGACTACGCGCCCTGGCCGCACATCAAGGCCGCCGTCGCGGTCTGAGCCTTATGAAGATCGCTGACCTCAAGGCGGATGTCCTCCGCATCTCCGACATCTATGCGCGCGAGCACGCTATCGACCGCGACCGTGACTGGGCCCTGCTCAAACTGCAGGAAGAACTGGGCGAGCTGACCAAGGAACACCTGAACCTCACCGGGCGCGCCCGCGGCGCCCCCGACGCGACTGCTCTCGGCGACGAGGCGGCGGACGTTCTGGGGATGCTGCTCATCTACTGCGACCACGCCGGCATCGATCTGGAAGCCGCCATGCAGCGCAAATGGCTGAAGTGGCTGGAGCCCGAAAGGCAGAAAGCCGAAGCGTAAACTCCCGTATCGTTGTCTGGCGAAGCGGCAGGACTCGGCGCACCCTCCCTGATCCGCGTCGATGCGGGCGCATGAAACGGGAGGGTTGTCATGTTGAAGAAGTTTGCGGCCGAACTGGTCGGGACGATGGTGCTGGTGCTGTTCGGGTGCGGCGCCGCCGTGCTGGGCGGTTTCGATCACGTCGGGCAGCTGGGCATCGCCCTGGCCTTTGGCTTCGCCATCATCGCCATGGCCTATGGCATCGGGCCGGTGTCGGGCTGTCACGTCAATCCAGCGGTCAGCCTGGGCGTCTTCGTCGCGGGACGGATGAGCGCCAGGGACATGGTGATCTACTGGATCGCCCAGTTCATCGGCGCGATCATCGGCGCGGCCATCTTGGGCATGATCGCCAAGACCGGCTTCGCCAGTCTGGGCCAGAACGGCTTCGACGCCGGATCGCCCGGCGGGTACGGCCTGCACGCCGCCCTGGTCTTCGAAATCGTGGCCACGGCCATCTTCATCATCGCCATCCTGGGCGTGACCGGGGCCAAGGGGCACGGCGCCTTCGCCGGCGTCGCCATCGGCATTACCCTGGCCGTCATCCACATCGTCGGCATCCAGGTGACCGGCGTCTCGGTCAATCCGGCCCGCAGCTTCGGTCCGGCCCTTCTGGTCGGCGGTCAGGCCTTGAGCCAGGTCTGGGTCTTCTTCCTTGCCCCGGCCATCGGCGCCGTGATCGGTGCGGCCTTCTTCCGCTTGAAACTGCTCGAGCCAGAGGCCTAAGTCCGATTAGGGGGCGGCGCTCAGCCGTCCCCGCCTTTCGGAGCCCGCCCTGTGTCTATTCCCAAGATCGCCCTCGTCGTCGCCCGCGCCCGCAACGGCGTCATAGGACGCGACGGCGACCTGCCCTGGCGGCTGCGCTCGGACCTGCAACGGTTCAAGGCTGTCACTGTCGGCAAGCCCTGCATCATGGGCCGCAAGACCTGGGAGAGCCTGCCGCTCAAGCCCCTGCCCGGTCGGCTGAACATCGTCCTGACCAAGGACGGCTCCTACGAATCCGAAGGCATGGCCAAGGGGGCCCTGGTCTGCTCGAACCTGAGCGAGGCCCTGTCCATCGCACGCGAAACCGCTGAGGAAGACGGCGTGGACGAGGTCTGCATCATCGGCGGCACCGCCCTGTTCGAAATGGCCCTGCTGCGCGCCCAGCGCCTCTACATCACCGAGGTCGAGGCCGAGCCCGAGGGCGACGCCCACTTCCCCGCCTTTGACGAGGCCGCCTTCGTCGAAACCCTGTCGGAAGCCCATCCGGCAGGCGAGAAGGACGACCACGCCTTCACCTTCCGCACCCTGGAACGCCGCTGAACCGGAGACACAAGCATGATCGTCGCCACCACCAATGACCTGCCCGGCCACCGCATCGTCCGCCATATCGGCATGGTGCGCGGCGTCACCGTGCGCTCGCGCAACGTCATCTCCGACGCCATCGGCGGGGTGCAGTCGATGATCGGCGGGCGCGTCGGCGCCTATGTAAAGCTGGCCGAGGCCGCGCGTCAGGAAGCCTATGACGAACTGGTCGCCCATGCGCGCGACATGGGCGCCAACGCCATCCTGGCCATGCGCTATGACGCCAACGAGATCATGCCCGGCGTGACCGAGGTCCTGGCCTATGGCACGGCGGTCGTGGTCGAACCGGCCTGACGGATCAGGCGGCGGGGATCACCGCGCCGTCATACTTCCTGGCGATGAAGTCCTTGACCGCCTGGCTGCGCAGGGCGTTCGCCAGGGCCTGAACGCGCGGGTCGTTCTGGTTGTCGGGACGCGCCACCAGATAGTTCACATAGGGGCTGTCGGCGCCTTCCAGCGACAGGGCGTCGGTCTTGGGCTTCAGTCCGGCGTCCAGTGCATAGTTGGTGTTGATCACCGCCGCATCGACCTGAGGCAGGATGCGCGGGATGGTGGCGGCCTCGACCTCCTGGAACTTCAGCCCCTTGGGGTTGGTCGCCACGTCGCGCACCGTCTGCAGCGGATTGGTCGGGTCGCGCAGGGTGATCAGACCCGCCGCCTGTAGCAGCAAAAGCGACCGTCCCGTGTTCGACGCATCGTTCGGCAACACGACCTGCGCACCGTTCGGAATCGCCGCCAGCGTCGTATGCTTCTTCGAATAGACACCCAGCGGCTCGACGTGGACGCCGGCCACAGTCACCAGATCGGCGCCGCGCGCAATGTTGAACTCGTCCAGGTAGGGCTTGGTCTGGAAATAGTTTACATCCAGCCGCTTTTCAGACAGTTGCACATTGGGCTGTACGTAGTCGTTGAAGACCTTGATCTCGATCGGCACGCCCTCGGCGGCCAGAATGGGCTTCACCACCTCTAGGATTTCAGCGTGCGGCACGGCGGTGGCGCCGACCAGCAGGGGCGCGCCCTCAGCCCCCGCCTTCTTGTCCGCGCCCTGGCCGCAGGCGGCGAGCGTCAGGACAGCGACGGCGGACAGCAGCAGCGAACGGCGGATCATGGGGCAGGCTTTCGAAAAATCAGCGGTGCGAGACCTTAGCGACCAGACGGTCTCCGATCATCTGCAGAATTTGTACGAGGATCAGCAGCAGAACTACGGTCACGGCCATGACGTCGGTCTGGAAGCGCTGATAGCCGAAGCGGATGGCCAGGTCGCCCAGACCGCCCGCCCCACCACGCCCGCCATGGCGGTGTAGCTGACCAGGGCGATGGCCGTGACCGTGGCCCCGGCGATGATGCCCGGCATGGCCTCGGGCAGCAGGGCCCGCGCCACGATCTGGAAGGTCGAGCCGCCCATGGCCTGGGTCGCCTCGACCACGCCCTTGTCCACTTCGCGCAGGGCCGTCTCGACCAAACGCGCATAGAAGGGCGCGGCCCCCACGACCAGAGGCGGAATGGCCCCGGCCACACCCAGCGAGGTGCCGACCAGCAGCACCGTCACCGGCAACATGACGATCAGCAGGATGATGAAGGGCACCGAACGCAACACGTTGACGATCAGCGACAGCACGGCGTTCAGCACGGGATTGGCCGCCAGCCGCCCTTTGCCCGACAGATAGAGCAGCACGCCCAGCGGCACGCCCAGAATGACCGTCAGCACCAACGACCCGCCCAGCATCAGCAGGGTGTCGATGGTGGCGCGGCCGATCTCGGCCCAATCTACGTTATCGAACATCAGGCTGCCTCCACCATCACGCCGCGCGCGGTCAGTTGCGTCACCGCCGCCTCGGCGTCGCCGCCGGTGAAGGCCACGACCAGCTGACCATAGGGCTCTCCCCGGATGCGGCTGATGCGGCCCGACAGGATCGAATAGTCCACGCCGACCGAGCGCGCGACGCGGCTCAGTTCCGGCTCATAGGTCGAACCGCCGCGGAAGGTCAATTTCGCCAGGCGCGCCCCGACCGGCACGACCGAGGCGTCGAACGCCTCCTCGCCCTCGGCCAGCATGGCGCGGGTCACGGGATGCTGTGGGTGCAGGAAGACGTCCGCCGTCGCGCCCTGCTCCACGATCCGGCCGTCCTTCAACACCGCCACCCGATCGCAGACGCGGCGCACCACCTCCATCTGGTGGGTGATCAGGACGATGGTCAGGCCCAGATCGCGGTTCAGCCCATCCAGCAGGGTAAGGATGTCCTCGGTCGTTTCCGGGTCCAGGGCGCTGGTCGCCTCGTCGCACAAAAGGACGCTGGGACCGCAGGCCAGGGCGCGGGCGATGCCGACGCGCTGCTTCTGCCCGCCCGACAGCTGGGCCGGGTGCTTCCTGGCGTGCTCGGCCAGACCCAACTGTTCCAGCAACTGAGCCGTGCGCGCCTTCACCTCGGCCTCGGGCCGCCCTTCCAGCCGCAAGGGGAAGGCGACGTTGTCTTCGATAGTCTTGGCGTTCAGCAGGTTGAAGTGCTGGAAGATCATGCCGATCCGACGCCGCGCGGCGCGCAGTTCGGCAGGTTGCAACGCCGTGATCTCCTGCTCATCCACGAAGATCCGGCCCGCGTCAGGCGTCTCCAGCCGGTTGATGGCGCGGATCAGGGTCGACTTGCCCGCGCCGGAACGCCCGACCACGCCGAACACCTCGCCGCGCCCTATGGTCAGGTCCACCGCATCCAGCGCCGTATGCTCTCCCGCCGCGCTGCGATAGCGCCGAGTCACCCCCTCCAGTCGGATCATGTCAGTCAGCATCCAGGGCGGCGGCGGGGATGATGGTCACGCTCTCGCCGCAGCCGCAGGCGTCGGTCTCGTTCGGATTGCGGAACACGAACTTGGACGCCAGCTTCGTCGTCTCGTAATCGATCTCGGAGCCGATCAGGAACAGCACGGCCTTGGGCTCGATCAGGATGGTGACGCCCTTGTCCTCGACCACCTCGTCCAACGGCTCGATCTGCTCGGCATAGGCGAAGGTGTATTCCTGCCCGGCGCAGCCGCCGTTCTTCACCCCGACGCGCAGGCCGACGTAGTCCTTCTCCGCTTTGGTCATGATCTCGCGCACGCGCTCTGCGGCGGCGTCGGTCAAGGTCACGGCCTTGGGCCGGGGGCGGCGCGGTCGGGCGGCGGTCTGAAGCTCGGTCATGGATGCGTCCTCAGAACATATTCAGGGCCAGCTTGGCCTCGTCGCTCATCTTGGATGAATCCCACGGCGGGTCGAACACCAGATTGGCCCGCGCGGACTTCACGCCCTCGACCTTCATGACCGCCGCCTCGACCCAGCCCGGCATCTCGCCAGCCACGGGACAACCCGGCGCCGTCAGCGTCATCTCGACCAGGACGTCGCGGTCGTCGGACACGTCGACCTTGTAGATCAGGCCCAGCTCATAGATGTCGACCGGGATTTCCGGGTCGTACACCGTCTTCAGCGCCTCGATCAGGTCGTCGGTCAGCCTGTCCAGCTCAGCCTGCGACAGGGCGCTCTTTTGCGGCTCGTCCCAGCTGGCGGCGAAGGCGTCGCTGTCGCTGATGGCGGTTTCGGTCTTGGTGTCGTCCATACTCGTCACACGAAGAAGTTCCGCGCCTTGATCAGCGCGTCCACGAAGGCGTCTGTATCCTCCACGGTGTTATATAGGGCGAAGGAGGCGCGCGTGCTCGAGGTCACGCCCAGTCTTTTCGCCAACGGCTCGGCGCAGTGCAGGCCGGCCCGCACGGCGACGCCGTAGCGATCCATGATCTGGGCCACGTCATGAGCGTGCGCCCCATCAACGGCGAACGTCAGAATAGCACCCTTGCCTTCGGCTTCGCCCAGCACCCGGAGCCAGTCAGCGTCAGCCAGCCGAGCGCGTGCGTGGTCGTAGAGCGCCATCTCGTGCGCGGCCACGGCCTGCCGGTCAAAGCCCCCCAGCCATTCCAGCGCAGCCCCCAGGCCAATGGCCTCCAGGATCGGCGGCGTGCCAGCCTCGAACCGATGCGGCGGAGGGGCGTAGGTCACGCGGTCCTTCTCGACCGTCTCGATCATCTCGCCCCCGCCTTGATAGGGCGGCAGGCTCTCCAGAGCCTCGGTCGTGCCATAGAGGGCGCCGATCCCGGTCGGGCCATACAGCTTGTGCCCGGTAATGACGTACCAATCGCAGCCGACCGCCTGAACGTCCGGCGTCGCATGGACCGCGCCCTGGCAGCCGTCGACCAGGACCCGCGCGCCGGCGGCGTGAGCCAGACGCGTGATCTCGGCGATCGGATTGATCACGCCCAGCACGTTCGACATGTGGGTGACGGCGACGACCCTGGTCCTCGGCCCCAACAGGTCGGCGAAGGCTTCCATGTCCAGCGCGCCGTCCTCCCTGATCGGCGCCCACTTCAACACCGCGCCCTTGCGTTCGCGCAGCAGGTGCCACGGCACGATGTTGGAATGGTGCTCCATCTCGGTGACGATGATCTCGTCGCCCGGCTCGATCGTCAGACCGATCCCGTTGGCGACCAGATTGATCGCCTCGGTCCCACCCTTGGTCCAGACGATGTTCTCGCCCGAGGGCGCGTTCAGGAAGCGGGCGACGATCTCACGCGCCGCCTCGAACGCCTCTGTCGCCTCGTTCGACAAGGTGTGCAGGCCGCGGTGGACGTTCGCGTAGCTGCCCTCCATGCAGGCCACCAGAGCGTCGATGACTGCGCGAGGTTTCTGCGCCGAGGCGGCGTTGTCCAGATAGACCAGCGGCTTGCCGTTCACCTGTCGCGACAGGATCGGGAATTGCGCCCGCGCGGCATAGGGATCAAAGGTCTTCATAGGCAGGTCTTTCAGAGTCTGGCCGTCAGCCATGCGCGCACGACCTCCTTCGCCGCCTCGTCCTCGATGCGGTCGACGACCTCGAACAGGAAGGCCTGGACCAGCAAGGCGCGGGCCTCGTCGGCGGGAATACCGCGTTGTTGCATGTAGAAGAGCGCGCTTTCGTCCAGCGTCCCGACCGTATTGCCGTGCGCGCACTGCACGTCGTCGGCATAGATGATCAGTTCCGGCTTGGCGTCGATCTCGCCGCGTTCGCTGGCGATCAGGGCGTTGTGGGCCATGCGGGCGTCGGTGCCGTCGGCCCCGCGCTCGACGATGATCTTGCCCTGGAACACGCCGCGCGCCGTGTCGTGGACAACGCCCTTGGTCAACTGGCTGGTCATGCCGTCGGCGGCGCGGTGATCAACCACGGTGGTCAGATCGGCGTGGCGCGAGCCCTTGAGCAGATAGAGGCCGTCCAGGCGCGCGTCGGCGCCCTCGGCGCCGTGGCTCAACTGCGTCTCGATGCGCTGCAGCTTGGCGCCGGTCGTGACCACTGTCTGGCGATAGCGACCGCCCGCCTCCAGCCGCACATCGGCGTTGGTCACCGAAATGGCGTCCTCGGGCTCCTCGATCAGGACGATGCGCGTGACCTCGGCGTCGCGGGCGACGTCGATCTCGACCTTGTTGTGGGCCACATAGGCCGAGCCCTTGCCCTGGTGGGTTTCCAACAAAAGCAGCCGTGCACCAGGACGAGCAACGATGCGGGCCGAGGCCGTGTGGCCCGTGCCGACCGCATCCGACAGGAAACGCAGACGCAGGGTCTGCACGCCCGAGGCGATGAAGTCCGTCACCCCGACCGGACGCCCGTTGGCGAAGACGATCGCCTCGCCGCCCAAGTCGTAAAACGGCCCCGGTGGGCCGACCAACGCCGTGCCCGACGGCTCAGGTGCTTCGCGAAGCCAACGCTTCAGATCGCTGTATTTCCACGCTTCCGTGCGCCGCGAAGGAAAGGTCTCGGCGTTCGTCAGGTCGATTTGCGGCGCCGCGCTCATGCCGCGGTCGGCAGGAACTTGTCGTACCCTTCCGCCTCCAGCTCCAGCGCCAGCTCAGGCCCGCCCGAGGCGACGATGCGGCCTGCGGCCAGCACGTGCACCTTGTCCGGTTTGATGTAGTCCAGCAGGCGCTGATAGTGGGTGATGACCAGCATGGACCGGTCGGGGCTGCGCAGGGCGTTCACCCCCTCCGACACGATGCGCAAGGCGTCGATGTCGAGGCCGGAGTCCGTCTCGTCGAGGATCAGCAGCGACGGCTCCAGCAGGGCCATCTGCAGGATCTCCATCCGCTTCTTCTCGCCGCCGGAGAAGCCGACGTTCAGCGGCCGCTTCAGCATGTCGAAGTCCATCTTCAGCGCCTGCGACGCCGCCTTGACCTGCTTCAGGAAGGCGGGGGCCGAGACCTCTTCCTCGCCGCGCGCCCGCTTCTGAGCGTTCAGCGCCGTGCGGATGAAGGTCATGGCCGGCACGCCGGGGATCTCCATCGGATACTGGAAGGACAGGAAGACCCCCGCCGCCGCGCGCTCGGCCGGGTCCAGGTCCAGCAGGTCCAGACCGTTCCATGAGGCGGAACCATCGGTGACTTCATAGCCGGGACGGCCCGACAGGCTGTAGCCCAGCGTCGACTTGCCGGCCCCGTTCGGCCCCATGACGGCATGGACCTCGCCCGCCGGCACTTCGAGCGTCAGGCCCTTGAGGATCGGCTTGTCAGCGACCGAGACGTGGAGGTTGTTGATCGAGAGCATTATCGTTGGAACCACAAATTCTGCATGCTTTGCATGAAGTTGGCATTCGTAACCGGAACGCCTGAAGCGTCGCCTATCACGGAATCAATCCCGCAACGGGGACAAAGGGCTGTGTCGTCATCGTCCACCCACTCTTCGATCTGGCTGGGGGCAAAGACGTTGAGGCAGTAAAAGCAGCCGCACTTGGCGCTCGCCTCAATCTGCGATCTGTGGGCCGAAGAGTGCTGGTGCGCCTGCTGAGGTGTGAAGTCAGTCACTACCCCACACTCCCCTCAAGGCTGATCGCTACCAGCTTCTGCGCCTCGACGGCGAACTCCATCGGCAGCTTCTGCATCACGTCGCGGACGAAGCCGTTGACCAGCAGAGCCACCGCCTCCTCCTGCGACAGGCCGCGTTGTTGGGCGTAGAAGAGCTGGTCTTCCGACAGGCGCGTCGTGGTCGCCTCATGCTCCAGCTGGGCCGAGCCGTTGCGGGCCTCGATGTAGGGGATGGTGTGCGAGCCGCACTCCTTGCCGATCAGCAGGCTGTCGCACTGGGTGAAGTTGCGCACGCCCGTCGCCTTGGGGTGCACCGAGACCAGGCCGCGATAGGTCGAGTCCGATTTCCCCGCCGACACCGCCTTGGCGATGATCCGGCTCTTCGAATTCTTGCCCAGATGGATCATCTTGGTGCCGGTGTCGGCCTGCTGATGTCCGTTGGTGATGGCGATGGAATAGAACTCGCCCGAGCTTTCCTCGCCCTTCAGGATGCAGGACGGGTATTTCCAGGTCACGGCCGAGCCGGTCTCGACCTGGGTCCAGCTGACCTTCGAACGGTCGCCGCGGCAGTCGGCGCGCTTGGTGACGAAGTTGTAGATGCCGCCCTTGCCCTCGGCGTCGCCGGGATACCAGTTCTGAACGGTCGAGTATTTCACCTCGGCGTCGTCCAGGGCCACGATCTCCACAACCGCCGCGTGCAGTTGGTTCTCGTCACGCATCGGCGCCGTGCAGCCTTCCAGATAGGAGACGTAGGAGCCCTTGTCGGCGATGATCAGGGTCCGCTCGAACTGGCCGGTCTGGCTGGCGTTGATGCGGAAATAGGTCGACAGCTCCATCGGGCATTTCACGCCCGGCGGAATGTAGACGAAGGACCCGTCCGAAAAGACCGCGCTGTTCAGGGCTGCGAAATAGTTGTCCGACACCGGCACGACTGATCCTAGGTACTGACGCACCAGATCAGGATATTCGCGCAAGGCCTCGGAAATTGGCATGAAAATTACGCCTACCTTGGCCAGTTCCTCCTTGAAGGTGGTCACGACCGAGACGCTGTCGAACACGGCGTCCACGGCCACCTTGGGCGCGCCCTGCACGCCCGCCAGAACCTCCTGCTCCTTCAACGGGATGCCCAGCTTCTTGTAGACTTCCAGGATCTCGGGATCGACCTCGTCCAGCGACTTCGGCCCCTCCTTCTGCTTCGGCGCGGCGTAGTAGTAGAGGTCCTGATAGTCGACCGGCTCGTATTTCACCGCAGCCCAGGTCGGCTCTTCCATCGCCAGCCAGCGCTCATAGGCGGCCAGGCGCCATTCCAGCATCCATTCCGGCTCGCCCTTCTTCTCGGAGATGAAGCGGACGATGTCGGCGTTCAGGCCCTTGGGCGCGAACTCCTGCTCGATATCCGAGGTGAAGCCGTGCGCATACTTTTCCAGCGCGGCGACAGCTTCGACGGTTTCCTTAACAGCAGCCATGACTTACGCGACTTCCTTCACGCGCTCGGACAGGCGCGCCTTATGCTTGTTCCAGGCCGTAACCCAGGCTTCGGCGAACTGGTCCCAGTCCGCTTCCGTCGTGCCCCAACCGCCGGAGACGCGCACGCCCCCGGTCGCCAGGTGATCCAGGCCCATGGCGCTGATCGCCTTAGACGGCTTGACCTTGCCCGACGAACAGGCCGAGCCGGCCGAGACCATGACCCCGACCAGATCCAGGGTGATCAGCTGTTGCGGGCTGTCCCAGCCCTCGACGGCCATGAACAGGGTGTTGGGCAGACGCGCAACCGCACCGCCGATGATGGTCGCCCCCGCCGTCTTGACCCTGGCCTCGGCCGCATCACGCCAGGCGACGTGGGCCATGGCGGCATCCAGATCGCGCGCGGCGCAATCGGCGGCGGCGCCGAAGCCGGCGATGCCCGGCACGTTCTCGGTCCCGGCGCGCAGGCCGCGTTCCTGACCGGCGCCATGCAGGATGCGCACAGCGGCGACGCCCTCCTTGAGCACCAGAGCGCCCACGCCCTGCGGTCCGCCCAGCTTGTGCGCCGACAGGGTCAGGCTGTCCGCATCCAGCGCCCGCATATCGACGGGGATCTTGCCCGCCGACTGGATGGCGTCGACGTGCAGCCAGCCGCCCGCCGCGCGCACCAGAACCGCCGCCTCAGCGATCGGCTGGATCACGCCGCTCTCATTGTTCGCATGATGGATGGCGACTACAGCGCGCCCTGGGCGCGTCAGCGCCTCGGCCAGCCAGACCAGATCAACCACGCCGTTCACATCGACCGGCAGCACCTCGACTGGCGCACCCGACGCCGTCGCCGCCTCAGCCACGCAAGGATGTTCGGTCGCGCCGACGATCAGCCGCTCGCAACCGGCCGCCAGGGCGCTGACGATGGCCTGGGCATTGGATTCCGTGCCGCCGGACGAGAAGACCACGGCCGTCGGATCGGCCCCGACCAGCTCGGCCACCTGGCCCCTCGCCGTCTCGATACGCGCTCGCGCCCGGCGACCGGCGGCGTGGACCGCTGACGGATTGCCATTGTCAGCGAGGGCCTTAGCCATGATTTCCTGCACTTCGGGACGCACCAGCCCCGAAGCGTTGTAATCCAGATAGACGCTCACGCCGCCGCCTCCATGCCTGCGGCCGTCGGGGCCGCGCCCATGCGCGCCTGACCGGTGCGGTTCTGAATCACGTCTTCCAGACTGACGCTGGCCAAATAGCGATGAATCTCCTGCCCCAGGTCTTCCCACAGGTGATGGGTGATGCAGCGCTCGCCCTTGATCATGCAGCCCTTGGGCGATCCAGCGCCGACGCAGCGCGTGGCGCGGATCGGTTCGTCGACCGCCAGAACGATCTCGGCCACGGCGGTCTCGCAGGCCTCGCGCGCCAGACGATAGCCGCCGCCAGGGCCGCGCACGCTCTTGACCAGACCGCTTTTACGCAGGCGCGCGAACAGCTGTTCCAGATAGCTGAGAGAGATTTCCTGACGCGTCGCGATCTCGGCCAGCGACACCGCCCGGTCCGCGCCATTGCGCGCCAGATCGGCCATCGCCATCACGGCGTATCGTCCCTTTGTCGACAGACGCATGGAATGCCCTCAAAAATTTCACGCTTTTCGGGGCTCATGTGTTAGAACCCGCGCCCTCGCAGACAAGTGCGCCACGCTGAGCGGACTTAGAAAGTCCTACTGCGTTGGTCAAGTATTGTCCGCCCGCGAAACGACAGTTGAAGACAGGATTCCGCTGATCCATGCCTGAAGTCATTCTTCCCGGCGCCTCGGGCCGCATCGAAGGCCGCTATTCGCCTGGTAAACGCCCCAATGCGCCGATCGCCCTGATCCTGCATCCCCACCCCAAGGCGGGCGGGCACATGAACAACCCGGTGGCGGTGACGCTGCACCAGCTGTTCGTCCAGCGCGGCTTCGCCACCCTGCGCTACAACTCTCGCGGCGTCGGCAAGTCGCAGGGCGAGTTCGACAGCGGCATCGGCGAGCTGGCCGACGCGGCCACGGCCCTTGACTGGCTGCAGGCCAACAACCCCGCCGCCACCCAGACCTGGGTCGCCGGCTATCAGTTCGGCGCCTATATCGGCATGCAGCTGCTGATGCGCCGACCCGAGACGGACGGCTTCATCTCGGTGTCGCCGCCCTCGAACATGTACGACTTCAGCTTCCTGGCCCCCTGCCCGGCGTCCGGCCTGTTCCTGCACGGCACGGCCGACACCGTGGTGCCGCCGGTCGAGGTGGAGCGCGTGGTCAACAAGCTTCGCACCCAGAAGGGCATCGTCATCGACTACGAACTGGAAGAAGGCGCCAGCCACTTCTGGCAGGACCACATCGGCGCGGTCGAGCGTCGCGTCGGCGCCTATCTGGACAAGCGTCTGGAAGAAAACCCGGCCTAAGGCCTCACGTATCGACCCGGGTTTCGGCCCGGGTCTTCCACATCGACCACAGAACGCCCGCGGCCAGGATGGCGGCCGTAACGCCGAGCGAAATCGCCGGCGGAAATTTCTCCAGGCCCATCAACGGCGCGGCGATGACCTTCCCCCCGATGAAGACCAGCAGGATCGCCAACGCCTGCTTCAGATAGGCGAAACGGTGGATCACCGCCGCCAGGGCGAAATACAGCGCCCTCAAGCCCAGAATGGCGAAGATGTTGGACGTGTAGACGATGTAGGGGTCCGTCGTGATCGCGAAAATCGCTGGCACGGAATCCACCGCGAAAATGACGTCGGCGAACTCGATCGTCACCAGGGCCAGAAACAGGGGTGTAGCCCGCCAGACCCATCGTCCCGCCGCATTATCCTCGCGCACGAAGAACCGCGCGCCGTGCAACTGGTCCGTGACCGGGACCCGCCGGATCAGCCAGTTCATCAGGCCACGCCCCGCCGCCGCTTCTTCCTTGGGACTGGTGGCGATCATCCGCCCGCCGGTGAAGATGAGGAAGACGGCGAAAACGTAGAGCGCCCACTCATACCGACTGACCAGGGCCGCCCCCGCCGCGATCATCACGGCCCTCAGCACGATGACCCCCAGCACCCCCCAAAACAGCACCCGGTGTTGGTGCAGGCGCGGAATGCCGAAGGCGCTGAAAATCATGGCGATGACAAAGACATTGTCCATCGCCAGGCTCTTCTCGATGGCGAAGCCAGTCAGGTAGTCCAGCCCGCTATCCGCCCCCAACCGCACCCAGACCCAGACCCCGAACAACAGGGCGACCGCGATATAGAAGCCCGACAGCAGCAGGCTTTCCCGCACCCCGATCTCATGCGCCTTGCGATGCAGGACGCCCAGATCAAAGGCCAGCAATGCAACCACGACCACCAGAAAGCCCGCCCACATCCACGCGGGCTTGCCCATCCACTCTACCGCCAGGAATTCCATCCGCGCCTCTGGACCGTTCACGCCGCCGACGCCCGAGCGAGCGACCGGCGCGGCCCGACATCACGACCATGAGTCGCCAGAGGGGCCCGGTCCGCTCACGGATCAACGCGAAAGCGGCCAAGGCGTTCAGCGCTTTCGCTGCGGCCTAGTGTTCGCTCTCCACCGCTGCAATGGCCGCCGGTCGGTGAGCGCGCACGCACCAGACGACGCTGATCACCATCAGGATCATGGCGACAATCTCGATCACGGTCGGCCCGCGCCCTTCCCACAGGAAGCCGTAGAGGAAGGCGAACAGGGTCTCTGACACGATCATCTGGCCCAGCATGGTCAGGGGCAACAGACGGCTGGCCTGGTTCCAGAAGGCGTTGCCGATGATGGAAGCGAAGACCGCCACGCCGACGCTGACGCCCAGGAACCGCACCCAGGCCTCGCCGGACCAGACGCCCATGGTCAGGACCGCAGGAACGGCCAGCAGCAGGGCGAACCCACCGGTCACTACACCAGTCAGCAAGGACCAATCATGCGGCGAGACGTCCGGAAGCCGGCCCATCCAGCGGCTGTTGCCGACGGCGAAAGCCGACCAAGACAACAGAGCCGCCAAGGCGCAGGCCAGCCCGATCAGGGTCTGCCCCCCATCATGGCTCGTCCCGCCGCTCTGGCTCAGAGATTCCCAACCGATCAGGCCGACCGCCAGGGCCGCCACGGCGATGGGCGGCGCCACCCGCGACAGCGGCGGCGAATCCTTGTCCTTCAAACCCCAAAGCGCCACCACGACCGGCACCATGCCGACGATCAGGGCCGAGGCCCCAACGCCCGCGAAATGAACGCTGACCACCAGGAAGACGAAATAAACGATGTTCCCGGCCAGGCTCAGCCAGGCCAGGGCCCGCCACGCCTTGAAATCCAGCGCCGCCGTCACCCGCCGCCAGCGCGGCGCGATCAGCAGGGCCGCGATCAGGCCATAGGCGAGATAGCGACCCGCCGTCAGCATCATGGGCGAGGCCTCGGGCGCGACCTTGGGCGCCAGGAAGACCAACCCCCACAGGGCGCCCGCCGCCATGCCGCTGGCGACGCCCCAGAAGCGCCGGGACTGCGTCAGGCTCACTGTTCGCCGGGCTCCACGATGCGACCGCCGGTCATGGGCTCGGGCACGCCCGTCGTGCCGGGGAAGCTGATCGGCAGACCCAGCAGGCAGCGCGCGGCCAGGAAGGCGAAGGCCTCGGCCTCGATCGAGTCGCCACGCCAGCCCTCGTCCTCGGCGGTCGTCACCGGCACGCCCGCGCGCTCGCGGATCGCCGCCAGCAGGACCGGATTATGGCGTCCACCGCCGCAGGCCACGACCTTGGTCGGCTTCTCGGAACAGCGCGCCACGCCCAGAGCCACAGCCTCGGCGGCAAAGGCCGTCAGCGTCGCCGCCGCGTCTTCCAACGACAGGCCCGCAACCGGATCCAGCGAGAAATCGAACCGGTCCAGCGATTTCGGCCCCGTGGTCGCGAAATAGGGATGGGCCAGATATGCGGCCAGCACGGCCTGATCGACCGTCCCCGTCGCCGCCAAACGACCACCTTCATCCATCCGCTTCTTGCCGCGCGACTGGACCAGCAGGTCGACCATGCCGTTGGCCGGGCCGGTATCGAAGGCCTCCAGCCCGCCGTCGGCGCGGATCAGGGTGATGTTGCCAACCCCGCCCAGATTCAACACGGCGACCGGCCCGCTCAGGCCTGCCTTCTTCACCAGGGCCGCATGATAGACCGGCGCCAGCGGTGCCCCCTGCCCGCCCGCCGCCACGTCCGCGCTGCGGAAATCATAAGCCATCCGCACGCCCAACCCCTCGGCCACGCTCAGGGCATCGATCAGTTGCACCGTGCGACCCGGCAGTTCCGGCGTCGGCGCCTCGTGCAGAACCGTCTGGCCATGCACCCCGACCAGATCCAGCCCGCTGGATTTCACGCCGTGCATCGCCATGAAACTCAACGCCGCCGCCAGATGGGCGTCGGCCACGGCCATGCGCGCATCCTCGAAACTGTCGGGCTCCTCCTCGTCGCGCTCCCAATCCAGGGCGTCCTCGATGGCGTCCTCGACGATGGCGCGTGTCTCGGCGTCCAGCTTCATCTCGCCGGCCGGGCCGAAGCTGATGATGTTTTCGCCGTCGGTTTCGATCACCGCCATGTCCACGGCGTCGAGCGAGGTGCCGGTCATGAAGCCGAGCACGCGAAGGGTCTTTGTCGAGGAGGAGGTCGTCATGGCGGGTTGACTGCCACGTCACGCACGCCGTAGCTAGCGCCCATGATCGCCGCCCGCGCCATTTCCGGCCTGTATTACCGTTCGCTGAGCTAGCGAGCGGCCGCGATCTCGTGCCGCCTTCGCTGGCGGCACGACTTCCCGAGAAGGAAGACGGCCGCCGGCATCCCTGCTACGGAGCCGTCCATGACCGACCAAGCCTTCAAGTCCGACTTCCTCAAGACCCTGCAATCGCGCGGCTACATCCACCAGGTGACGCACCCGGTAGAGCTGGACGAGGCTGCCTCGAACGGGATCGTGACGGCCTACATCGGCTTCGACGCCACGGCGCCCAGCCTGCACGTCGGCAGCCTGATCCAGATCATGATGCTGCGTCGCCTGCAGCAGGCCGGACACAAGCCCGTCGTCCTGATGGGCGGCGGCACGACCAAGGTCGGCGACCCGACCGGCAAGGACGCCTCGCGCCCGCAACTGACCGACGAGACGATCCAGGCCAACATCGCCTCGATCAAGACCGTATTCGAGAAGTTCCTGACCTTCGGCGACGGTCCGTCGGACGCGGTCATGGTCGACAATGACGAGTGGCTGTCGAAGTTCGGCTACGTCGAGTTCCTGCGCGACTACGGCACCCACTTCACGGTCAACCGGATGCTGAGCTTCGACTCGGTCAAGCTGCGCCTCGAGCGCGAGCAGCCGATGACCTTCCTCGAGTTCAACTACATGCTGATGCAGTCGGTGGACTTCCTCGAGCTGAACCGTTCACTGAACGTGACGCTGCAGATGGGCGGCTCGGACCAGTGGGGCAACATCACCTCAGGCGTCGATTTGGTGCGCCGCGTGGACCAGAAGGCCTCCTTCGGCCTGACCACCCCCCTGCTGACCACGGCCTCCGGCGGCAAGATGGGCAAGACGGCCCAAGGCGCCATCTGGTTGAACTCCGAGCAACTGAGCCCCTACGACTACTGGCAGTTCTGGCGCAACGCCGAGGACGCCGACGTCGGCCGCTTCATGCGCCTGTTCACCGACCTGCCGCTGGACCAGATCGCGCTGTTCGAAGCCATGGAAGGCGCCGGGATCAACGAGGCCAAGAAGGCCCTGGCCGACGCCGCGACCTCCATGCTGCACGGCTCGGAGGCCGCCCAGGCTGCTCGCGCCGCCGCCGAAGCCGCCTTCGAAAAAGGCCAGCTGTCGGCCGACCTGCCGACTGTCGAACTGCCGAAGGACGAGGTGATCGGCGCCATGATCGCCGCCGTCGTGACCAAGGCCGGTCTGACCACGTCCAACGGCGAGGCGCGCCGCCTGGCCCAGGGCGGCGGTCTGCGCCTGAACGACGAAGCCATCGCCGACGGCGCCCGCCTGATCGAAGACGCCGACGTCAATGCCGACGGCGTGCTGAAACTGGCCGCCGGCAAGAAGAAGATCGTCCTGGTTCGGCCGGTCTAAGGGAACAAGAGGATGACCGACATCACCGAAGGCCAAGCCGCCCCCGCGTTCGACCTGTCCACCGACGGCGACGGCCGCGTCACGCTCGACGGCCTGAAGGGCAAGTCGGTCGTCCTCTACTTCTACCCCAAGGCCGACACACCCGGCTGCACGACGGAGGGGCTGGACTTCTCGGCCCTGGCCGATCAGTTCGCCGCCGCCAACGCCGTCGTCATCGGCGTTTCGCGTGACGCAGTGAAGAAGCTGGACCGCTTCAAGGCCAAGCATGACCTCAAGGTGGTGCTCGGCTCCGACGAAGACGGCGCGGTCTGCGAGGCCTACGGCGTCTGGATCATGAAGAAGCTCTACGGCCGGGAATATATGGGCGTCGAACGCGCCACCTTCCTGATCGACGGCGCGGGCGTGGTTCGCCGCGTCTGGCGCAGCGTCAAGGTCAAGGGCCACGCCGAACAGGTGCTGGACGCCCTCCACTCACTTTGACCGGACAGTGATCCGCGGAATGCTCTGAGGCCAAGCTTGCCTCCGCCGCCGACCTGCCCCTAACTGCCGCCCAAGGGGCAACAGTAGGATTAGGCCGGCCTTGCTGGCGAGATGCGGAGAGCACCATGTTCAACAAGAGCAAACCCTTCGACAACGGCCCGTCCAGCGGTATGGGCATCCCCCCCGCCCCGGAGCCAACACCCACCGCCACGCCTTCGGTCGCGCCCACCGCCGCACCGCGCGCGCCTGAACCGTCGCGGCCTGCCGCTTCACGGTCATCCAGCCTGTCGACCCTGTCGGCCGGGGTGAAATACGAGGGCAATATTTCCGGCGCCGGCGAGCTTCAGGTTGACGGCTCGCTGAAGGGCGACATCCGCGTGGTGCGCGTCACCATCGGCGAAGGCGGCTCGGTCGAGGGCACGGTTCACGCGGATATTCTGGAAGTTCGCGGCCGCGTTTCAGGCGCCATCGTGGCCAAGCAGGTCAAGCTGTTCGCCACCGCCCGTATCGAGGGCGACATCACCCAGGAGCAGCTGTCGATCGAACAGGGAGCATGGTTCCAGGGCCGCTGCACCCAGGCCAAGCGCGACACGCCCGGCGCCAACATGCTGGACGCCCCGGCTCCGGCTGAAAAGCCCGTGGCCGCCAACGCCAAGACCGACAAGGTCGAGGCCAAGCCCGCCGCCTGATCTGGCTCGAACGTCTAATGAAAAGGGCGGCCCGATCGGGCCGCCCTTTTTTAGTTCGCTGCGTCTCGGGTCTCGCCGACCCGGGCCGCCAGGGCCGCGCCCATGAACCGGTCCAGATCACCATCCAGAACCCCCTGCGTATCCGAGGTTTCGACCTCGGTGCGCAGGTCCTTGACCATCTGATAGGGCTGCAGGACGTAGGAGCGGATCTGGTGTCCCCAGCCGATATCGGTCTTGGCGTCGGCCAGGGCCTGAGCCGCCGCCTCGCGCTTCTGCAGTTCCAGTTCGTACAGTCGGGCGCGCAGCATCTTCCACGCCATGTCGCGGTTCTGGTGCTGCGAGCGACCGGCCTGGCAGGCCACGACCGTATTGGTCGGAACGTGGGTCAGACGCACGGCCGAGTCCGTCTTGTTGATGTGCTGACCGCCCGCGCCCGAAGCGCGATAGGTGTCGGTGCGCACATCCGACGGGTTGATGTCGATCTCGATCGTGTCGTCCACGACCGGCGAGACGCCAATGGAGGCAAAGCTGGTGTGGCGCTTGGCCGCCGCGTCATAGGGACTGATGCGGACCAGACGGTGCACGCCCGATTCCGACTTCAGCCAGCCATAGGCGTTGGGGCCTTCGATCAGGATGGTTGCCGATTTGACCCCCGCCTGTTCGCCCTCTTCGTGGGCCTCGATCGTAACCTCATAGCCGTGGGCCTTGGCCCAGCGCGAGTACATGCGCAGCAGCATGCCGGCCCAGTCGTTGGACTCGGTGCCGCCGGCGCCGGAGTTCACTTCCAGATAGGCGTCGTTGCCGTCGGCCTCTCCGGACAGCAGGGCTTCCAGCTCCGCGCGCGCGGCGCGGTCCTTGACGGCGCGCAGTTGCTCACGGGCCTCCTCGAGGGTGGCTTCATCGCCCTCCTCGTCGGCCATTTCGGCCAGCATGACACCGTCTTCCAGATCGGTTTCCAGCGAACGAACGCTGTTGATCTGACCTTCAAGACGCGAGCGATCGCGGCTGACGGCCTGGGCCTGTTCAGGATTGTCCCAAAGGGTCGGGTCTTCGACCCGAGCGTTCAGCTCATCCAGTTTTCGAAGTGAGACATCCCAGTCAAAGACGCCTCCTGAGCAGAGCGACGCTCTGCTCGATGTCGGCCTTCATGGCCTCGACATCCGGTCTCATCGCAAACTCCTGCGAAACAACGCCTTCCCTCAAGCGGGTCTGCACCGCGTACAGACCGACAGGAAAAGCAAGATAATAACGGCGCGCCTGCGAATAGGCGCGCCGTTTAGTCGGCCTAACTAGTGCCTCAGTAAAGTCCGCTCAAGTCCTCAGCGGGCTGCTTCTTCGGCGGCGGCGGGGCGACTGCAGCGGGGGCGGCGGGCGCCGGCGCCTGGGCGGCCTCCTGTTCGCGGCGGATCACATCATTGTAGTTCTGGGGTCCAACCGGCTGAACCGGACGCGGCGCGTCCTCACGGATCTGGCGCTCGGTGCCCGGACGGAAAGCTTCCTCGATACCGTTGACTGTGCGGAAGACAGCATTCTTGGGCCGGACGAAGGGACGCGCCGGGCGCTCTTTCAAGGCGACCTGCATGAAGTCGGTGAAGATAGGCACAGCCGTCGCCGCTCCGGCCTCGCCGCCGCCCAGCGATCGGTTGTCGTCAAAGCCAACGAAAACCCCCACCACGATGTCGCTGGAGAAGCCCACAAACCAGGCCGAGCGGTACTCGTTGGTGGTGCCGGTCTTGCCACCGACCCAGCGCCCCAGGCCGCGTGCGCTGGCGCCCGTGCCGCGCTGGATCACGCCTTCCAGCATGGAGCTGATCTGATAGGCGGTGATGGGATCGATGACCTGCGTGCCGCGGTCCTGCAGACGCGGCGACTCCTGACCGCTGAATCCGCGACCGCAATCGCGGCACTGACGACGGTCGGCGCGGTGGATGGTCTGACCGTTCCGATCCTGGACCATCTCGATCAGATAGGGATCAATCTTGCGACCTCCGTTGACGAAGGCGGCGTAGGCGGCGGTGATCCGATAGGGCGTCGTCTCCCCAGCCCCCAGCGACATGGCCAGGTTGGGCGACATGTCATCGACCACGCCCATCTTCTTGGACAGGTCGACGATGTTTCGCATGCCCACAGCCTGGGCCAGGCGCACAGTCATCACGTTACGCGACAACTCAAGGCCACGACGAAGGGTCTGCGGCCCATAGTACTGGCGGCTGTAGTTCTCAGGCGTCCAGCGACCACCATTGGCGCCGCCCGGGAAGCTGATCGGCGCATCCAGAACAATGCTGGTCGGGTTGAAATCACCTTCCAGAGCCGCGGCATAGACAAACGGCTTGTAGGCCGACCCCGGCTGGCGGCGGGCCTGGGTCGCCCGATTGAAGCTGGACAGGGCGTAGGAATAGCCGCCAACCATGGCCAGGACGCGGCCCGACTGCGGTTCGATGGCCACCAGTGCGCCGTTCACAGCCGGAACCTGCTTCAACGCATACTGGCCGCCACGCGGTTCAACGAAGATCAGGTCGCCGCGTTTCAGGGGTCGGTTGGCGTTGGCCCAGGCGGCGTCCGAGACGATCAGCGAACCCGTGCGGTCGTCCCGCGCCGTGCGAATACGGACATTGTTGCCGCTGACGCTTTCGATGGCCGCCGCCTGCCATGTGCGCCGCTCGGGCGGGGTGTTCTTCTTCAGGGCCTCGGCCTGCCAGCCCGGCGCGAAGTCGGTCGTGCCCCAGGCCCCGCGCCAGCCATGGCGACGGTCGTAGTTCTCGAGCCCGTTCATCAGGGCCTCTCGCGCCGCTGACTGCAACTGCGGGTCCAGCGTCGTGCGCATGTAATAGCCGCCGCGGTTGACCTCTTCCTGACCAAACAGGCCAATGGCGCGACGGCGGGCTTCCTCTACGAAGAAGTCGGCGTCGGCGTACTCGGCCCGGCGCGGAGCCGCGCGCGTGTTCAATGGACGGGCCAACGCCGTGGCCAGGTCTTCCTGCGACAGCCACTTGTTGTCGGCCATCTCGCCCAGAACCCAGTCGCGACGGCCCTTGGCGGCCTCGGGGTGGCGCTTCGGGTTGTAGTTGTTCGGCCCCTTGGGCAGGGCCGCCAGGAAGGCCGCCTCGTCCGGCGTCAGCTGGTTCAGCGACTTGCCGAAATAGTTGTAGGCAGCCGAAGCCACGCCATAGGAGCGATAGCCCAGGTAGATCTCGTTCAGATACAGCTCAAGGATCTGTTCCTTGGTCAGGGTCGCTTCCAGGCGGCTGGAGAGGATCGCCTCCTTCAGCTTGCGGTTCAGGCTGGATTCGTTGGTCAGCAGGACGTTCTTGGCCACCTGCTGGGTAATGGTCGAACCCCCTTCAAGGCGACGTCCCGACAGGACGTTGAAGACGTTCTTGAACATGGCGCGGCCGATGCCGGACACGTCGATGCCGCCGTGCTGGAAGAAGTGGCTGTCTTCCGCCGCCAGGAAGGCGTGGATGACCTGATCCGGCACCTGATCATAGGTGACGTAGATGCGCCGCTCGTCCGAGAATTCACCGATCAGAGTCCCGTCGCCGGCGAAGACGCGAGTCGCCGTCGCCGGACGGTAATCCGCCAGCTCGGACGCATCCGGCATGTCGTGCAGGACCCAGGCCGCATAGATGGCCACGACCAGACCGGCCACGGCGATGCCGCCCAGCAGGGCCACGCCCGCCATAACGAACCAGCGTTCGGCTATCTTCACCGTGAACTCCGCAAGACGCGCCCCAGGAATTGTCGTTTATCGCGCGTCGCGCGCGCCGCAAAGCGGAACCGCAAACTCAGCCCTTGTCGCGCAGCAACCTGGCCTTGTCGCGCTGCCAGTCGCGTTCGGCCGAGGCCTCGCGCTTGTCGTGCAGCTTCTTGCCCTTGGCCAGGGCGATCTCGAGCTTGGCCTTGCCCTTTTCGTTCAGATACAGGCGCACCGGAATGATGGTCCGCCCGTCGCGCTGGACGGCGCCGATCAGCTTGTCGATCTGCTTGCGGTGCAGCAGCAGCTTGCGGTGCCGGCGCGGCTCATGGTTGAACCGGTTGGCCTGCTTGTAGGGCGGGATGTCCGAGTTGATCAGGACGATCTCGCGCCCCTCCACCGCCGCATAGCTCTCGGCGATATTGGCCCGACCGTCTCGCAGCGCCTTGATCTCGGTCCCCAGCAGCTGGATCCCGGCCTCGATATAGTCCTCAAGGAAGTAATCGAAGCGCGCGCGCCGGTTCTCGGCGATCACCTTCTTGGGCGCGTCAGCTGCCATCAGGCGACTCCGGCCGCCGCCATCGCTTGATCAATAGCGGGCTTCACGGCGTCGCGGGTCAGAGACAAGGGCTGACGAACTTCAACGCTGCATAGACCCAGCTTGGCCAGGGCGTACTTGGCCGGCGACGGCGAGTTGTCGAGGAACAGCGCCTTGTGCAGGTCGATCAGTCGGTCCTGCCAGGTCCGCGCCGTGGCGTAGTCGCCGGCCGCGACCGCGTCATACATGGCGACCATGGCTTCCGGCGCGACGTTGGATGTGACCGAGATCACGCCCACGCCGCCGCTGGCCGCATAGCCCAGCCAGGTGGCGTCATCGCCGCTGATCAGGTCAAAGGGACCGTTGATATGGCTCCGCATCCAGCTGACCCGCGAGATGTCGCTGGTGGCGTCCTTGATGCCGACGATGTTCGGATTGTTCGCCAGATGCGCGACCGACTCGTTCGACAGATCAACGCCGCAGCGGCTCGGGACGTTGTACAGGATCATAGGGATCTGAACGGCGTCAGAGATCGTCTCGAAGTGAGCGATCATGCCCTCCTGCGAGGGCTTGTTGTAATAGGGCGTGACCACCAGGGTCGCGTCGGCGCCGACTTCCTTGGCGAAGGCCGACAGCTCGATAGCCTCGTGCGTGGCGTTCGATCCGGCGCCGGCGATGACACGTACGCGACCGGCCGCAATGTTCACGCACTGCTCGATGACGCGCTTGTGCTCGTCCATGCGCAGGGTGGCGCTTTCGCCGGTCGTACCGACCGGCACCACGCCATGGACGCCAGCGGCGATCTGACGTTCCAGGAGTTTTTCAAAAGCCCCTTCGTCCACGTTTCCGTCACGAAGAGGTGTGATCAAGGCGGTGATCACGCCCTTGAACAAGGGGGCGGTCATTGAAACAAGTTACCTGCGCGGTGTTTCGGGCGGCGTGTGTCGCCCTTTTGAAGAGGCAGGGAGCGTAGGTTGCTCGCCGCTCGGCCGCAACCAGTGATGAATGAGGATCGGACATCTGATGATCGCGACGACCGTGGCCGCCGCCCTGGCGATTCTGACTCCGCCGACCCAGGACGTGCTGAACAGCACGCCTGCGCCCTATGCCTCCAGTCAGAATGGCGTCATCAGCGGCCAGGACATGGCCCTGTTCCAGCAAGGTCTCGCCTCGGCCCGCGCCCGCGACGTGATCGGCACGCAGTCGATCATGAGCCGCATTTCCGACCCCACGGCCAGGAAGCTGGTCGAATGGGCCCTGGTCGACACCTCGGACAAGCAGCTTTCCTACGCCGATCTGGCCCGCGCCCAGACCGACCTCGCCAACTGGCCGCGCGGTGATTCGCGCCGGGCCGCAGGCGAACGCGCCCTGAACATGGCCAACGCCTCGCCCGACACGGTCCTTGCCTTCTTCAACAGCACGGCCCCGACGACCGCCGAGGGCGCCATCGCCCTGGCCGGTGCTCTGGAGCAGAAGGGCCAGAGGCGCGAAGCTCAGGCCCTTATCCGCGACTGGTGGCGCACCCGTTCCTTCGAAGAGGCCCAGCAGTCCGCCATCGCCAATCGCTGGAGCGGCTGGCTGAACACCGACGACCACGTCACGCGCCTCAACATGCTGTTGCTCGGCCCGCACGGCCCGGCGACGCGCGCCATGGTCACTATGGTCCCCGCCGACCGTCAGGCCGTGGCCAACGCCGTCACGGCCCTCCGCACCGCTTATTCGCCCGACGCCATCGTCGCTGGCCTGTCGCCTGCCGTCGCCAACGATCCCGCCGTGGTGTTGGAACGGGTGCGTCTGCTACGCTCGGCCGGTCGCCAGTCCGAGGCCTTCCCCCTGCTGTCCGCCCTGCCCGCCGCGCCTTCGCACAAGGAAGGCCAGGACACGCTGTGGAGCGAGCGCCGCAACTACTTCCTGGACGCCCTGCAGCAGGGCAATCCCCGCGCCGCCTACGCCGCCATGAACGGCCACGGCTTCCCCTCGGGCGAACGCAAGGTGGACGCCGAGTTCTTCGCTGGCTGGGTCGCCCTGACCAAGCTGAACGACCCGGCCGCCGCCGCCCAACATTTCGAGATCCTGCGCAACAGTTCCTCGACCCCCATCACCCAGGGCCGCGCCCTTTATTGGTTGGGACGCGCCGCCGAGGCCCGCGGTGACCGGGCCGGCGCTCAGGCTTGGTACAAGGCAGGCGCCGAACACTGGCAGACCTTCTATGGCCAGCTCGCCGCCGAGAAGGCCGGGATCACCACCCTGACCCTGCCCGGCGAACCCGCCCCGACGCCTGAGGACGTCAACCGCTTCGAAGGCAACGAAGTCGTCCGCGCCACGCGGATCCTGGGCGCGGCGGGCGAGAAGACCCTGATGCGGGTCTTCGCCTATCACCTCGACGACACCCTGCCCTCGCCCTACGACCTGACCCAGCTGTTCGACCTGATGCAGGGCTATGGCGACCAGTTCGGCTCCATGATGGTCGGCCGCGCCGCCAGCCAGCGCGGCTTCGTCATGCCCGAGCGGATGTATCCCGTGCGGATGCCGCCCCAGACCTCCGGCGCCGCGCCGCTGGAATTCACCCTGGCCATCACCCGCCAGGAATCCAGCTTCGACCCGCTGGCCCGCTCGCACGCCGACGCGCGTGGCATGATGCAGCTTCTGCCCGCCACGGGTCAGGGCGTGGCGCGCCGCATGGGCATCGGCTACTCGGCGGAACAGCTCTGGGATCCCGACGCCAATATGCGCCTGGGCAGCTATCATCTGGGCGAACTGATCAACAACTTCGGTGGTTCGCCCCTGCTGGCGACGGTCGGCTACAACGCCGGTCCGGCCCGCCCGCCGCAATGGGTGGCCCGCTGCGGCGATCCACGCAGCCGACAGGTCGATCCCATCGACTTCATCGAATGCGCCCCCTTCACCGAAACGCGCAACTACATGATGCGGGTGATGGAGAATATGCAGGTCTATCGCGCCCGCCTGAACGGCGGCTCAGCCCCGCTGACCCCCTCCGCCGACCTGGCGCGCGGCACGCCGCCCAACAACGGTCCGCGCGCCTATCAGCCTTGAGCTATGCGGCGGGCCGCCAACAGCGGCCCGTCTTCTGCCTCCACCCAGCGTCCATCCAGATGGAAAGCTGCGCGCAGCACGGCGGACGACAGGGCCTCGACCGGCGGTCCGTCCGCAACCACCCGGCCGGCATTCAGCACGACCACGCGATCTGCGATCCGCGCCGCCAGAGTCAGGTCATGCAGGCTGACCAGCACGCCCCCGCCCGCATCTGCCCGCGCCCGCAACCGCTCCAGCACCAGAAGCTGCGCATCTGGGTCCAGCCCAGCAATGGGCTCATCCGCCAGCAGCAAGGGCGCCTGAACCACCAGCGCCCGCGCCAGCAGCACCCGCGCCCGCTCGCCGCCGGACATCTCGGCCACGCCGCGTTCGGCCAGATGCCCGGCCCCGACCTCGTCCAGCGCCGCCCTGGCCCTGTCCAACGCCGCAGCCCCCGACAGGAAGGGCGCGCCCAACGCCGCGACCTCAAGCGCCGGCAAATTCCAGGCGATGTGCCGTTCCTGCGGCAGATAGGCCGCCCGCGCTCCGCGTTCGCGCTCGGACAGACGCCGCACGTCTTCGCCGCCCAGTTTGGCCACTCCGCCTTGCAAGGTCGTCAGGCCCAGAGCCGCCCGCACAGCGCTGGACTTGCCCGCCCCGTTCGGCCCGCACAGGGCCACCAGCTCACCCGCCGCAACCGACAGGCTGACCCCGTCCAGCACCGTGGCCGCGCCCATGCGCGCCACGACGCCGTCCAATTCCAGCAAGGCGCTCACAGCCGCCACTCCCGCGCCGCGCGCCAGGCGATCAGGGCGAACAACGGGGCTCCGACAAGGGCCGTGAACACGCCCAACTTCAACTCCTGATCCGTTGGGGCCAGCCGCGCCGCCAGATCGGCCAGCACCAGCATCAGCCCGCCCGCCAGGGCCGAGGGCAGCAGCAACCGCCCCGGATCGCCGCGCACGGCGGCGCGCACCAGATGCGGCGCCGCCAAGCCGACAAAGCCGATCACCCCCGCCACGGCCACCGCCGCCCCCGCCGCGACCGCCGAGGCGATCAGGGCCAGGACCCGCATCCGCCCCATCGACAGGCCCGACGCCCGCGCCGCCTCCTCGCCCAGGGTCAGCATCCGCAGGCCCGGCGACGCCCCCGCCGCAAAGACAGCCGCCACGGCCAGCGCCGGCGCCACCCAGGCCACGTCGATCCAGCTGCGGTTCTGCACCGAGCCCAGCAGCCAGTTCATCACCTCGGCCGAGGCGATAGGCGACGGCGACAGGTTGAAGATCAGGGCCGTCAGCGCTCCCGCAAAGCTCGACAGCGCCACCCCGAACAGGATCAACGCCTCGGGCGCCCGCACCCGCGCAGCGATGGCGACCAGCAGCAGGCCGGCCAGAGCCGCGCCTACCAAGGCCGCGCTCTCGACCAGTCCCGGAATGGCCGCCGCCCCCAGCACAATGGCCCCCGCCGCGCCCAGCGCCGCCGTGGCCGACACGCCCAGCACGCCCGGATCGGCCAGCGGGTTCCTCAGCAGGCCTTGCAGCACAGCCCCCGCCAACCCCAGCGCCGCCCCGACCATCAGGGCGCAGACCGCGCGCGGCGCCCGCACCTGCCACAGCACCTCGCCCGGCCCCGACGCAGGATCGGCCAGGGCCTGCCCATACTGGGCCGCCGACAGAACGGTCTCGCCGAACACCACCGCCCCGACCAGGGCCAGCAGGATCGCCGCCCCCAGCCCGAGGTTCAGGCCCAGATGTCTGTTCATCGCGCGGCCTCCGCCAACAGAGCCGCCGCGTCAGCCACGAACCATGCGGGGCAACTCAACGTCGAAGCCGGCAGGTCCGCCACCGTCCGTCCCCTGGCCGCCCGCTCAACCACCGGATGTCGCCCCGGCCCGCGCCAGTCGGCCCGCCACTGCTGGAAAAAACCCCGCACGAACAAGGCCGGCGGGCTCAGCGCGATTTTTTCGATCCCCAGCGGCTGATAGCCCGGCCCGGTCACGCCGTTGCGAAAGCCCGCCGCCTTGAGGATGGAATCGATCAATGATCCCGCCCCGGTCGTATAGCCGCCCGGCGTGACATAGACGGCCTGACGCCCGCGTCCGCCGCCCGCCGCCTGGGCCAACCGCCGGTCCATATGGGCGATCAGGGCCGCGCCCCGCGCCTCCTGTCCCAAGCCATGCGACACAGACCTGAGGTTCTCTCGGACCCCGGCCATATCGGTTGCGTCGTCGATGTTCAGCACTCGCGTCCCGCGCTTCTCCAACGCCGCCAGCAGGCGCGGCTCGCCCCCCCAGTAACGCACCACGACGTCAGGCTGGAACCCGATGGCCGCCTCCAGCGTGGGCCGGACCCGAAGCCGCCCTTGAGTTGAATGACGCATCCAGGAATCCGGATCGTCCGCTCGCGAAGACACAGCCAGATCGGCCTCGGGCGCCAGGGCCAGAACGTACTGGTCTGCGCACTGATCGAGCGATAGCACCCGCAAAGGACGCGCCTCGGCCACGGCGGGCGCCAGTAGAAGGAGAGCGGCCAGCGCCCCGCAACGCCTGCTCACGACCTCAGCAGCCCCGCGAACAGGGCGTCCAAAGTGACGCGGGTCAGTTCATCCCGGTCCGCCCATTCGAAATAGGGCTTTGTGATTCTCAAGGAGACAATGCCATGACCGCAGGCCCAGATGGCTTGGGCCAGGGTCGTCGGATCGCCTTTCATGCGGCCGGCGGCGACAGCCTGCTCTACAACGGCGACAAAGGCCCGGAACAGTTCAAAGCCGGTTTCCTGCGCCACCGTCTGCGCGCCTTCGCGCGCTTCGACCGGCCGTGTCAGATAGGTCAGACGATAGGCGTTCGGGTTCTCGAATCCGAACCGGATATAGGCCTCGATCATGCGACGCAGGCGCGCCTCTGGCGGCTCATCCTCGATCAAGATCTGCTGATGCGAGGCGATCAGTGCTTCGAACGCGCCGCGGCAAATTTCGTGCAACATCTCGCTCTTGTCGGCGAAATGCATATAGAGCGCTGTTGACGACAAGCCGACCTCATCCGCGATCTTGCGGATCGTCGCCCCCTCGTAGCCGTGCTCGACGAAGATGCTCTCGGCGGCGGCCAGTATCTCTGCGCGCCGGACGTGGCCTTCACCCTTGGGCTTGCGGGCCGAACGCGGCGTTTGGGTCGAGTCGCCGGACAATCCAGAACTCCATGTGGGGGACGACCTCTGCATAGACCGATCCCCGCTGAATCGCCAATCGCTTGCTTTTCAAAGAACGACGGTTCTAGAAAGGCGAAGACATGCAGCGCGAGGGGCCGAATGCATGGACGATCCGAGCAGGTCGTAGACATCTCCGCAACTGCTGACGCGGCCAAGATCACTGCGACGCCGCTACAACTCTTGATAGGAGTAGCTGCTTTTTCTGCAATCGCAGGCTCAGCCCTTTCCTATCCAGCGTTCGGCGCGGGATTTCTGCTTCTCGTCCAGACCGCCTTCCTGATCATGATCCCCTGGCGGCTCGTCACCGTCATGACGAGCCAGGCGCCATCGGCCGAACCACAGATTCTCCTTGAGGACCTGCCGCGCTATTCGATTCTCGTCGCTCTTCATGATGAGGCAGGAATATTGCCGCATCTGATCGAGCGATTGGCGGCGATCGAATATCCGGCGGATCGGCTCGACGGCTATCTGGTCATGGAAGCTCACGACCGGGCTACGATTGACGCCGCCCTTGGCCTGCCTCGCCCCGAGTGGCTGCAGGTCCTTGTGGCGCCGCCAGGAGCGCCGACGACCAAGCCCCGCGCATTGAACTACGCCTTAAGCTTCGCACAAGGCGAGTTTCTCACGATTTACGACGCCGAGGACGATCCTGATCCGCTTCAGTTGCAGGAATCCGTGGCGCGGTTCGCCGCCGCTGACGAACGCCTGGCCTGTTTGCAGGCGCCGTTGCGGATTCGTCGTCGGGGCAAGAACCGTAACGCCTCGCCCTTTCTGGATCGCCAATTCGCCGCCGAGTACGCGGCTCTGTTTGAAATCACCCTGCCAGCCATGGCGCGCCTGGGCCTGCCCTTCCCTCTCGGAGGCACCAGCAATCATTTTCGCATGTCCGCGCTACGTGCTGCCGGAGGATGGGATTCGTGGAACGTAACAGAGGACGCCGATCTCGGATTTCGATTATGGCGGCAAGGCTGGCGTCTGGGCGTGCTCAGCCGTCCGACCTATGAAACGCCGCCAGGTCAGCTACTTCACTGGCTGCCGCAACGCACACGATGGCTGAAGGGATACATGCAGACCCTTTTTGTCCATACACGGTCATCACATGGCATGGGCTGGCGCGGCTGGACCGCCTTGAGCCTGACGCTGGGGGCCGCCCTGACCTCGGCGGCGCTGCACGCCCTGTCTGTTGCGTCCTTTGGCGTATTCTTCCTTCTAGCCTTGTTGGCCCGCCGCATGCCGGAAGCACCTTGGTTGGGTCTTGGCGTCCTGCTGTGCGGCGCAGCGGCGGCCATCCTGACGACGGTGATCGGCGCCCGGCGTGCGGGAACGCCCTTCGGTGTCTGGGACATGGCGCGAATTCCGCTCTATTGGTCATTACTCAGCCTGGCCTTCGTCCACGCCGCCGTTCGACTGATCGTTGAGCCCCATCGCTGGGACAAGACCGCCCATCAGCCCGACATTCCCCACGAAGACCTGAGTCCGACGCTGCCTCCAATGGCCGTCGAGTCTGGACGAGCAGCCGCCTGAGCGCCTATCAGCGCGCATGGCTCCGGTTCTTTCCTCCTCACCCGAAACCCTCGTCACACGAGGCTGGTCCGACTACGCCCTGCTCGACTGCGGCGATGGCCGCAAACTGGAGCGCTATGGCCGCTACACTGTCGTTCGACCCGAACCACAGTGTTTCTGGAAGGCGCATGACGAAAGCGCCTTCGAGCGCGCCAACGCCATGTTCGATCCCCAGCAGGAGGAAGAGGATTCCGGCCGCTGGCGCTTCGACGCCCACGGCCCCATCGACGCCTTCCCGCTGAAATGGCGCGACGTGCGCTTCATGGGACGGTTCACCCCCTTCCGGCACCTGGCCTTCTTCCCTGAACAGGCGGCCAACTGGGAATGGCTGGACGCCCGCGTCCGCACCCTCGAGCAGCCGAAGATCCTGAACCTGTTCGGCTATACCGGCGTGGCCAGCCTGGCCTGCTCGGCGGCGGGCGCGCACGTGACCCACGTCGACGCGTCGAAGAAGTCGGTCGCTTATGCCCGTGAGAACGCCGAGCTGTCGGGCCTGTCCGATCGCCCGATCCGCTGGCTGGTGGAGGACGCCCGCAAGTTCGTGGCTCGCGAAGTGCGGCGCGGCAGCAAGTATGACGGCATCATCCTGGACCCACCCAAGTATGGTCGCGGCGCCAACGGCGAGGTCTGGCGCCTCTTCGAAGACATGCCCGAGTTGTTGAAGGACTGCGCGTCCCTGTTGTCCGACGACGCTTCCTTCCTGTTGCTGAACGCCTACGCGGCGCGGATCTCCGGCCTGTCTCTGGCCCACATGATGGCCGAGGCGACCCATGATCGCGGCGGGCGCATCGACTGGGGCGAACTGGCCCTGTCCGAGGACGGCCCCGACGCCCGCGCCATCGGCCTCAGCTTCTTCGCCAGGTGGAGCGCCTGATGACCGAGCGCCTCATCACCTCCCTGACCAATGACACCATCAAGGCCGTCCGCGCCCTGCATATGCGTAAGGAACGCGAGGCCACGGGCTGCTTCCTGGCCGAGGGTCTGAAATTCATCGGCGAGGCCCTGGACCAGGGTCGCGCCCCGACCATGCTGCTGGTCGGCGACGAGGCCCGTCCTCACCCCCTGCTGGACCGCGCCAAGGCCGAGACGATCAAGGCCGGCGGCCAGATCATCGTCGTCACCCACGCCATCCTCGAAAAGATCAGCCGTCGCGACAATCCGCAGACGGTGCTGGGCGTGTTCGAGCAGGTCTATACCCCGCTGGACGCCATCCAGCCCGAGGCCAAGCCCTGCTGGGTGGCGTTGGAGCAGGTGCGCGATCCGGGTAATCTGGGCACCATCATCCGCACGGCGGACTCCGCCGGCTGTGGCGGGGTCATCCTGATCGGCGACTGTGTCGATCCTTTCTCGGTCGAGGCCGTGCGCGCCACCATGGGCTCGGTCTTCGCCGTGACCATCAGCAAGGCGTCGCGTGAGGAATTCCTGGCCTGGCGCGCCAAATGGCCAGGCAGCGTCATCGGCACCCGTCTGGATGCGAAACACGGCTATCGCGACAGCCCCGTGCGCCATCCGGCCCTGATCATGATGGGCAATGAACAGGCCGGGCTGACCGATGAACTGGCCGCCGCCTGCGATCTGAACGTCAAGATCCCCATGCGAGGCCGGGCCGACAGCCTGAACCTGGCCGTCGCCACCGGCGTCATGGTCTATGCCGTAACCGACGCGGCCTACGGCGAGAGCCTCTGAGGGGGCCTACCCCGCCCCCGTCATCCTCGGCCTTGTGCCGAGGATCCAGAAACACATCGCTCTGTGGCGAACCTCGACGCCTGACATGGCCGACGTCGAGGTTATGGACCCTCGGCACAAGGCCGAGGATGACGGAAGAACGGGAGCTTAAATCTCCCCGTCCGTCCTGATCCGTCCCATACCCAGCAGGGCCAGGATGGTCAGGACGGCGGCGACGGCCAGATAGGCGCCCACGGCCTGCAAGCCGTAACGCCCCGCCAGCCAGGTCGCCGCGAACGGCGCCAGAGACGCCCCCAGAATCCCCGCCAGATTGAAGGTCATCGACGCGCCCGTATAGCGCACCGCCGTCGGGAAGGGCCGCGCCAGCGCCGCGCCCAGCGGGCCATAGGTACAGCCCATCAGGCTGAAGCCGATGATGAAGAAGGCCACGACGCCGGCCAATCCGCCGCTGCCGAACAAGGGCGCCAGCGCCAGCCCGAACAGGGCGATGGCGATAGACGTGACCAGCAGGGTCCGCCCCTGCCCCCAGCGATCCGCCGCCAGCGCCGCCAGCGGAATGAACAGGCCGAAGAAGCAGACGCCCAGAAGTTGGATCGGCAGGAACTGCTCGCGGGTATAGCCCATCGCTGTCGTCCCCCATCCCAGGGCGAAGACCGTCATCAGGTAGAAGAGGACAAAGGTCGCCATCCCCGCCAGCGTCCCCGTCAGCAGGGCGAACTTGTGCCGCGCCAGCAGGGTCAGGATCGGCGTCTCGACCCGCTCAGCCTTGTCGATGGCGGTCTTGAACGCGGGCGTCTCGGTAATCCGCAGCCGGACCCAAAGGCCAACGAAGACCAGCAGCGAACTGGCGATGAAGGGAATGCGCCAGCCCCAGGCCAGGAACTGTTCGTTCGGCAGGGCCGCCGTCAGGATGATGAAACTCAGGGTCGACAGGATGAAGCCTATCGGCGCGCCCAGTTGCGGGAACATGCCGTACCAGGCCTTCTTGCCCGGCGGCGCGTTCTCGGTCGCCAGCAGCACGGCGCCACCCCACTCGCCGCCCAGCCCCAGGCCCTGACCGAACCGGCACAGGGCCAGCAGCAAGGGCGCGATCACGCCGACGGAATGCCAGGTCGGCAGCAGGCCGATCGCCACCGTCGACAGCCCCATGGTCATCAGGGCCGCGACCAGGGTCGCCTTGCGCCCCACCTTGTCGCCGAAGTGGCCGAAGACGACGGCGCCCACGGGCCGCGCGAAGAAGGCGATGGAGAAGGTCGCGAAGGACGACAGCATGGCCGTCGTCGCGTCCTCGCCCGGAAAGAACAAGGCCGGAAACACCAGCACCGCCGCCGTGGCGTAGATGTAGAAGTCAAAGAACTCGATCGTCGTGCCGATCAGGCTGGCGAACAGAATTCTCCGCTTGGAGGCGGCAGGCGGTAAGATATCAGCGTCGGTCAAGAGAAATCCTTGCAATAGTGCAAGGTCTTTGCGGCGCGCCGCCGCCCGGCGTCAAGCTGAGCCTTAGGTGCCGCGCGGCTTGGCCCGGCTGGTCGGGGCGGCATTGGCAGGATCTTCCGGCCACGGGTGACGCGGATATCTCCCCCGCATCTCGCTACGCACCGCCGCCCATGATCCGGCCCAGAAGCCCGGCAGGTCCCTCGTCACCTGCACCGGCCTTCGTGCGGGCGACAGCAGGCTAAGCGTCAGCGGAACCCGACCGCCGCCGACCATCGGATGCGTCTTCACCCCGAACAGCTCCTGCACCCGGATCTCGACGCGCGGCCCGCCCTCGGCGGCGTAGTCGATGGAGGCCGAACCCAGCGGCGTGGCCAGTCGCGGCGGCCCCAGTTCATCCAGCTTGCGCTGCAAATCCCACGGGATCAGACCGCGCAGGGCCTCGGCCAGCTTGCCGTCGCCGATGTCGCCCAGCGACCGCGCCCCGTCCAGCAGCGGCCACAGCCAGTCTTCGCGCAGCGCCAGCAAGCCCTCGTCCGACACGTCGGGCCAGTTGGCGTCCAGGCCGTGCAGGAAGGCCAGCCGCGCCCGCAGCGCCCCCGCCTGCTCGCCCCAGTTCAGCGCCGACAACCCGCCCGCCTCGACCTCGGATTTCAGCGCCGCCGTCATGGTCGCCCGATCCGGCGCGCCGACGACCTTTTCGTCCAGCACCAGGGCGCCGACGCGCCGGATGCGGCGGATCACCGGCTTGCCCGACGGCTCTCGCGCCAGCCGGTCCTCGACCTCGATCCGGTGCGCCAGATCGGCCTCCAGCGTCGTCGCGTCCAACGCCGCCGCCAGCCGGATACGGTCGCGCGCATCCCCGCCGCCCAGTTCCGCCACCGCCAGCCAGGGCTCGCGCGCCATGTGCTCGGTCGGATCGAGGAAGGCCCCGCGCCCCGAGGCCAGCAGCACCTCGCCCGGCTTGCCCCGCGCCCGCGCGATCCGCTCGGGGAAGGCCTCGGCCAGCAACAGGCCCGCATCCGCCTCTCCGCCAGCCCCGCCGCCCGCCGCCCGCGCCCAGCGCTCGGCCAACTTCATGGCGTCCCGCGCCCTAGGCGAACGGTCCCGCTCCATCCCCTTCAAACGGTCGTGCAGGTCGACAGCGTTCCCGCCCAGCCCCGGCTCGCTCAGCACCGCCGCGATCTTCGCCCCACTCAGGGCGTCATCCTGATCCGAGGCCACGGCGACCATATGCGCCAGGCGCGGCGGCAGAGGAATCCGGGTCAGCCGCCGCCCGTGCGCCGTCAGGTCGCCCTTGGCGTCCAGCGCCCCCAAGCGGGTCAGCACCTTCCTCGCCTCGGCCAGAGCCCCGGCCGGCGGCGGGTCCAGCAGGGCCAAGCCCTCGACCGACTTCGCTCCCCATCGCGCCAGATCCAGCGCAAAGGCGGTCAGATCGGCTTCCTGAATTTCCGGCCGCTGATGCGGCACCAGACCGCGCGTCTGTTCCTCGTCCCACAGGCGATAGCAGACCCCCGGCTCGACCCGCCCCGCGCGACCCCGCCTCTGCTCGGCCGACGAGCGGCTGACCTTGACCGTGGCCAGTCGGGTCAGACCGCTGGACGGCTCGAACCGCGGCACGCGCGACAGCCCCCCATCGATCACCACCCGCACGCCCTCGATCGTCAGGCTGGTTTCCGCCACCGAGGTCGCCAGCACCACCTTGCGCCGTCCCGACGGGGCTGGCTCGATGGCCCGGTCCTGCTCGCCCTTGTCCAGCGCGCCGTAGAGGGCGACCACATCGACCGACGGATCGCGCAGCCGCTCGTTCAGTCGCTGGACCGTGCGGTGGATCTCGCCCTGCCCCGGCAGGAAGACCAGCACCGACCCCGTCTGCTCGCCCAGCGCCAGCATCACCGCCCGCGCCACGGCGTCCTCGAATCGCTCGGCGGTGTTGCGGCCCAGATAGAGGGTCTCGACCGGGAACATCCGCCCCTCGGCCTCGATGACGGGGGCGCCGTTGAGAAGTCTGGACACCCCCGCGATATCCAGCGTCGCCGACATGACCAGCAGCCGCATGTCGTCGCGCAGCACCGACTGGCTCTCGCGCGCCAACGCCAGCCCCAGGTCGGCGTCCAGACTGCGTTCGTGGAATTCGTCGAACAGGACCGCGCCGACGCCTTCCAGCCCCGGATCGTCGAGAATCATCCGCGTGAAGACGCCCTCGGTGATGACCTCGATCCGCGTCTCAGGCCCGATCCGGCTTTGCAGACGGGTGCGATAGCCCACCGTGCCGCCCGCCTTCTGGCCCAGCGTCGCCGCCATCCGGTCCGCCGCCGCCCGCGCCGCCAGTCTTCGCGGCTCCAGCACCAGCACCTTTTGATCGCCCAGCCAGGCCTGATCCAGCAGGGCCAAGGGCACGACCGTGGTCTTGCCCGCCCCCGGCGGGGCGGCCAGAACGACCGCGGTGGTCGTGCTCATCGCCGCTTTCAGCGGCTCCAGGACGGCGTGAATCGGCAGCATCACATGGGCTCTAGCCGCAACGCCCCGGGTCACGAAAGCGTCGTCATCGCTTCATCCAATCGAAACCGCGTTGCGCGCGGCCCTTCGGATGGTTAGCGTCCCGGCCCAAGAAGACGACCCGGGAGGGGTCGTTGCGTAATTGGGGGCGCGACTTCATGTCCGCAGACGGCGTAAAGCCAGCCGGCAACCGGCTATTCCTTAAAAAGTCCATTGCTCAGATCCAGAAAGAGGCCGCCAAGAGCGAGCTGAAACGGACCCTGGGCCCGATGAACCTGATGAGCCTGGGGATCGGAGCCATTATCGGCGCCGGTATCTTCGTGCTGACGGGTCAGGTCGCCTCGGCGCACGCCGGCCCGGCCATCATGTTCTCCTTCGTCATCGCCGGCATCGCCTGCGGTCTGGCGGGCCTCTGCTATGCGGAACTGGCTTCGACCATGCCGGTTTCGGGTTCGGCCTACACCTACGCCTACGGCACCCTGGGCGAGGTCTTCGCCTGGGTCATGGGCTGGCTGCTGGTGCTGGAATACGGCGTCGCGGCCTCGACCGTGGCGGTCGGCTGGTCCGGCTATGTCGTGTCGATCCTGAACGACTTCGGCCTCAGCGCCAGTCTATTCCCGACAATAAGTTTCGCGGGTGGCGAAGGTCCCCAGTGGGCGACGCCCCTGATCCAGTATGTCGCCAGCGGACCTGATGCAGGCTTCCCGATGACGGGCACTTTCAACCTCGTCGCCGCTATCGGCATCGCCGCCGTTTGCGGCCTGCTGGTCCTGGGCGTGTCGGAATCGGCGAACATCAACAACGCCATCGTCGTCATCAAGATCATCGTCCTGCTGACCTTCATCGCGGTGGGCATCCAGTACATCAACCCGGCCAACTGGCAGCCCTTCATCCCGGCCCAGGGCGACAGCTGGGACCAGTTCGGCGTTGGCGGCATCTTCCGCGGCGCGTCGATCATCTTCTTCGCCTACGTCGGCTTCGAGGCCGTCTCGACCGCTGCGGCCGAGGCCAAGAACCCGTCCAAGGACGTGCCGGTCGGCATCCTGGGCGCCTTGTTCGTCTGCACCCTGATCTACATGGCCGTGGCTGCTGTCATGACCGGCGTGGTTCCCTACCTGGAACTGGCTTCGCCGGCTCCGATCGCCGTCGCCATCGACCGCATGGGTCTGGAATGGGCCAATGTGCCGCTGGCGGCTGCGCCGAACGGCCACCTGAACCTGATCGCGTTCCTGATCAAGATCGGCGCCGTCACCGGCCTGTCCTCGGTCATGCTGGTGCTCTGCTACGGCCAGACGCGCATCTTCTACACCATGGCCCGCGACGGCCTGCTGCCGAAGGTGTTCGCCACCATCCACCCGAAGTTCCGCACCCCGTGGATCGGCACCATCCTGCTGGGCATCGTGATCGCTATCGCGGCCTCCTTCCTGCCGATCTCGATCCTCGGCGACCTCGTGTCGCTGGGCACGGCCACGGCCTTCGCCATCGTCTGCCTGTCGGTCATCGTCCTGCGCATCAAGCATCCGGAGATGGAGCGTCCGTTCAAGGTTCCGGGCGGCATCGTCACCGCCGTTCTGGGCATCCTGGCCTGCCTGGCGCTGGCCTCGTTCAACTTCATCCCCATGGTTCAGCACGCCCTGAACGACAACCCGCTGCCCCTGACCATCCTGGGCATCTACGCGGTCGTCGGCGCCCTGATCTACGGCCTCTACGGCTTCGCCCACTCGAAGCTGGCCAAGGGCATCGACATCACCGAAGACACCACGCTGGAAACGGCTGTGGAGGCTCTCGGCCACGGCGTCGACAACAAGAAGGACTGATCCCTGGATCAGTCCCCTCGGCCTCAAGCATCGCAAGCGCGATAGGCCAAAAAAGAGAAAGGCCCCGGATTGCTCCGGGGCCTTTTTTCATGCCGGCGGCCAATGGCCGATTGCCCAAGCCCGCGCTCTCGCTTACAGGCATCCGCCTACCTGTGCGGATGTGGCGGAACTGGTAGACGCACCAGATTTAGGTTCTGGCGCCGAGAGGCGTGGAGGTTCGAGTCCTCTCATCCGCACCATAGGCTCAGCCGGGATAGAGCCCAGCCAGCACCCCAGGGATCAGTCCCGGCAGGTCTTCGGCGATCAACCCCGGTCCGAACCGTCCCGCCGCATCCGCGTGCATCCATACCGCCGCACAGGCCGCGTCGAAGCTGTCCATGTGCTGGGCCAACAGTCCGCCGATCATCCCTGCCAGAACGTCGCCGCTGCCCGCCGTCGCCAGCCAGGGCGCGCCGTTGCCGTTGACGACGCAGCGCCCGTCCGGCGCCGCGATGACGGTGGCGCTGCCCTTGAGCACCACAACGCACCCCACTCGCTCTGCAGCCTCTATTGCCGCCGCCTCGCGCCCCTTGGCCAGAAGGCCTGGGAACAGCCGCTCGAACTCGCCTTCATGCGGCGTCAGCACGTCGTCGCGGTCCAGACAGGCGAACAGGTCGCCGGGCCGGTCACGAAACAGGGTCAGGGCGTCCGCGTCGATCACCAGGGCCGCTCCGGTCCGCGCCAGGGCCGCGACATTGGCCGCTGTCGCATCGGTAAGACCTGCAGCGGGCCCGATGACCACAGCGTCCATCGGTTGGGCTAGCTCCGCCAGTTGATCTCCCGACACGAAGCTGGCCAACATGACCGCTTCGAGCGTCGGAGCCAGAACGGGCGCCGCATCCGGCGGACAGAACAACTTCACCAGACCCGCGCCGATTCTCAGGCCCGCCCGCGCGGCCAGCCTGGCCGCACCGGTCGACAGAGCGCCGCCGGACACCACCCCGAGACGGCCGCGCGCATGCTTGTGCGCCTCTGCGCCGGGCCAGGGCAGCCGGCCTTGCCATGTCATGGGGTCGTTGATCGGGTTCATGATCGAATTCCGTTCACGGATGGCCTCTACGCACGAAAATTGCTTGCCTTATTGTGCAATGCAATGTCCCTTTACCCCCCGAGCGTCGGACCAACCAAGGGAGCCGGCTCGGGACTCGCCATGAAGAAGATTGAAGCCGTCATCAAGCCGTTCAAGCTGGATGAAGTGAAAGACGCTCTCCAGGACATCGGGGTGCAGGGGATGACTGTGCTGGAGGCCAAGGGATACGGCCGTCAGAAGGGTCATTCCGAGCTCTATCGCGGCGCCGAGTACGTCATCGACTTCCTGCCCAAGATCAAGATCGAGGTCGTCGTGGCCGATGATCTGGCTCCCGCCGTCATCGACGCCATCCAGACCGCCGCCCGCACCGGCAAGATCGGCGACGGAAAGATCTTCGTCTCCGCGTTGGAAGACGTGATCCGTATCCGCACCGGCGAAACCGGCGCCCAGGCTATCTGACCCCACCACCACGGCCGTCCCGCAAGGGCGGCCGCTTTTCGTTTCTCCTCCCCGAACTGACAGGACTTCGAGAATGAGCGCCGCCCAAAAGATCCTTCAAGAGATCAAGGAAAAAGACGTCCAGTACGTCGATATCCGCTTCACCGACACGCGCGGCCGCCTGCAGCACGTGACCTTCGACATCGACATGGTCGATGAGGAGTTCCTGGAAGAAGGCACCATGTTCGACGGCTCGTCGATCGCGGGCTGGAAGGCCATCAACGAGTCCGACATGCTGCTGAAGCCGGACCTGACGCGCGCCTACATCGACCCCTTCTATCAACAGACCACGCTCTTCCTGTTCTGCGACGTCCTCAGCCCCGACACGGGCGAACCCTACAACCGCGACAGCCGCTCGATGGCCAAGAAGGCCCTGGCCTATGTTCAGTCCTCGGGCGTGGGCGATGTGGTCTATTTTGGCCCGGAAGCCGAGTTCTTTATCTTCGACGACGTGCGCTGGAACACCGCTCCGCACAACACCGGCTACAGCTTCGACTCGATCGAACTGCCGTCCAACACCGGGGCTGAATACGCCGAGGGCAACCTGGGCCACCGTCCGGGCCACAAGGGCGGCTACTTCCCCGTCAACCCGGTCGACTCGGCCCAGGACCTGCGCGGCGAAATGCTGGGCGTGATGAAGGACCTGGGCATGGACCCGGAGAAGCATCACCACGAGGTCGCCCCGGCGCAGCACGAACTGGGCCTGAAGTTCAGCGACCTGCTGACCATGGCCGACCGCCTGCAGCTCTACAAATACGTGATCCACAACGTGGCCGCCGCCTACGGCAAGTCGGCGACCTTCATGGCCAAGCCCATGTTCGCCGACAACGGCTCGGGCATGCACGTCCACATGTCGATCTGGAAGGACGGCAAGCCCCAGTTCGCCGGCGACAAGTACGCCGGGCTGTCGCAAGAGTGTCTGTGGTACATCGGCGGCATCATCAAGCACGCCAAGGCCATCAACGCCTTCGCCAACTCGACCACCAACTCCTACAAGCGCCTGGTGCCCGGCTATGAAGCCCCGGTGAAGCTGGCCTATTCGGCCAGCAACCGTTCGGCCTCGATCCGCATCCCGCACGTCTCGTCGCCCAAGGCCAAGCGTCTGGAAGCCCGTTTCCCCGACCCGATGGGCAACCCCTACCTGACCTTTGTCGCTCTGCTGATGGCTGGCCTTGACGGCATCGAGAACCGCATCGATCCGGGCGCCGCCGCCGACAAGAACCTCTACGATCTTCCGCCGGAAGAGCGCGGCTCGATCCCCGAGGTCGCCGGTTCGCTGAAGGAAGCTCTGGAAGCCCTCGACGCCGACCGCGCCTTCCTCAAGAAGGGCGGCGTCATGGATGACGACTTCATCGACAGCTACATCGCGCTGAAGTCGGAAGAGGTCGCCCGTCTGCAGTTGCACCCGCACCCGGTCGAATTCGACATGTACTACAGCTGCTGATCCCTGGATCAGTCTGACGATCAAGGCGCCGAGCGGAAACGCTCGGCGCCTTTTTCTTTCTTAAGATCAAACAACAAAAAAGCCCGGCGCTTGTACGCCGGGCCCTTCCTGTCCTTGGACGCCAGAGCCCGTCAGACCAGACGGCTCTGCACCACGGCGGCGCCTATGAAGCTGGCGAACAGCGGGTGTGGCTTGAACGGGCGGCTCTTCAGCTCCGGATGGTACTGCACGCCGATGAACCAGGGATGGTCCGGACGCTCCACCGTTTCCGGCAGGACGCCGTCAGGCGACAGGCCGGCAAAGACCAGGCCCGCCTTTTCCTCGATCGCGTCACGGTAGTTGATATTCACCTCGTAGCGGTGACGGTGACGCTCGCTGATCTCGGTCGCGCCATAGATCTCGGCGATCCTGGAGCCCGCCTTGAGCGTCGAGTCATAGGCGCCCAAACGCATGGTGCCACCCAGATCGCCACCCTGCTGACGCAGCACGCGCTGGTTGCCTTGCGTCCATTCGGTCATCAGGCCGACGACGGGTTCGTCGGCAGGGCCGAACTCGGTCGAGGTCGCCTTGGGGAAGCCCGCCAGATTCCGCGCCGCCTCGATCACGGCCATCTGCATGCCGAAGCAGATACCGAAGTAAGGAATATTGCGCTCACGGGCGAAACGCGCCGCCTCGATCTTGCCCTCGGCGCCGCGCTCGCCGAAGCCGCCGGGGACCAGGACCGCATGCGCGCCCGCCAGACGGGTCTCGCAAGCCTCAGGATCGCCCTCAAAAGTGTCGGCCTCAACCCAGTCGATGTTGACCTTGACGTTGTTGGCCACGCCGCCGTGATGCAGCGCCTCGATCAGGGACTTATAGGCGTCCTTGAGCACGGTATATTTGCCGACCACGGCGATGGTGACTTCGCCGTCCGGGTGCAGACGACGGCGCACGATCTCTTCCCAGCCGGTCAGATCGGGCTGGGGGGCATCGGTGATGCCGAAGTGGGCCAGGACTTCGCTGTCCAGCCCTTCGCGGTGATAGTCCAGCGGCACGGCGTAGATGTCGGCTGAGTCCATGGCCTGGATCACGCCGCTTTCGCGCACATTGCAGAACTGGCCGATCTTGCGCTTTTCCTCGGCCGGGATCGGCTGTTCACAGCGGCACAGCAGGATATCCGGCTGGATGCCGATGGAGCGCAGTTCCTTGACCGAGTGCTGGGTCGGCTTGGTCTTCATTTCGCCAGCCGTCTTGATGAACGGCAGCAGAGTCAGATGGACGAAGCAGGACTGGCCGCGCGGCAGATCCTGGCCCAGCTGGCGGATGGCCTCGAAGAAGGGCAGGCCCTCGATGTCCCCGACGGTGCCGCCGATCTCGACCAGAACGAAGTCCACGTCCTCGCCGTCATCGGTCTTGGCCGGGCTGAGGCAGAACTGCTTGATCTGGTCAGTGACGTGCGGGATCACCTGAACGGTGGCGCCCAGGTAGTCGCCACGACGCTCCTTCTCCAGGATGGTCGAATAGATGCGGCCCGTCGTGACGTTGTCCGACTTGGCGGCCGAAACGCCCGTGAAGCGCTCATAGTGGCCCAGATCGAGGTCGGTCTCGGCGCCGTCGTCGGTCACGAAGACCTCGCCGTGCTGATAGGGGCTCATCGTCCCCGGATCGACGTTCAGATAGGGGTCCAGCTTACGCAGACGGACCTTGTAACCTCGTGCCTGCAAAAGAGCGCCGAGAGCGGCGGAGGCGAGGCCTTTTCCTAGCGAGGAAACCACGCCGCCGGTGATGAACACATAGCGAGCCATGGGCGGACACCTTACTCCATGATTCGCGGCGGGAGCATGGCCCGACGCAAAACATCTGTTGAACAAAAGAAGAAAGCGCGCCCTGCGGCGCGCTTTCGGGGATTTCGTATCTGTCGGCGGCTTACTGCGCCGGTGCGGGCGCCGGGGCCGGAGCGGAAGCGGCCGGGAGGCTGGCTTCCAGATCGTCCAGCGACGGGGCGACCGGTGCGGTCGGCGTCGGAGCAGCCGGTTCAGCCGGAGCCGTCTGCTGCTCATTGCCCACGGCGATGGCTCCGACGGCGTCGGCGTCGATCACCGAACGCGAACCGCGAGCAAAGTTGCCGGCGATGGTCAGGCTGATGGCGCAAACAAAGAAGGCGATGGCCAGGATCGACGTGGCCCGCGTCAGCAGGTTGCCCGCGCCGCGCGCGGTCATGAAGCCCGACGGGCCTCCGCCCATGCCCAGGGCGCCGCCCTCGGAACGTTGCAGCAGGATCACGGCCGTCAGGGCGACCGAGATCAGGATCATGGCGACGAGCAAGATGGTCTGGAGCATGGTGTCAATCATGTGGGCGCGCAGATGCGCCGATCAAGCGGCGGCGTCTAACACCGATGCGGGACCGGGGCAAACGCCGAACGAACTGTGGCTCGAAATCCTCGTCTAGACGGCGCGGATAATGCCCAGGAAATCCTCGGCCTTCAGCGAGGCGCCGCCGACCAGAGCGCCGCCGACGTCAGCCACAGCCAAAATCTCGGCGGCGTTCGACGGCTTGACCGAGCCGCCATAGAGGATGGGCGCGACACGACCGCCCTCACCCAGCTTGGCCACCATCGCGGCGCGCACGGCGGCATGGACTTCTTCGATCTGTTCCAGCGTCGGCGTAAGGCCCGTGCCGATGGCCCAGACCGGCTCATAGGCGACCGCGAAAGCCTTGCCCGACAGCGACGGCGGCAGCGAACCGGCCACCTGACGGCTGACGACGGCGATCGCCTGCCCTGCTTCGCGCTCGGCCAGGGTCTCGCCGATGCAGATGATGGGCTCCAGACCCGCGGCCAGCGCCGCCTCGACCTTGGCGGCGACATCGGCGTCCGTCTCGCCAAAACCGGCGCGGCGTTCCGAGTGGCCAAGAATCACCAGATCGGCTCCCGCATCAGCCACCATGGCGGCGGACACCGATCCGGTGAAAGCGCCCGAAGCCTCCGCATGGCAGTCCTGACCACCCAGTTCGACAGGGGTGTCAGCCAGAACACGCGCCATCCGATCAATCAGGGTCGCAGGCGGACACAGGGCCACGCGACAGGCTGCGGCCTGTTCCTGCAAGGCTTTCGCCAGAGCCTCAGCCTCGCCCAGGCTCGCGCCCAGACCGTTCATTTTCCAGTTGCCGGCGACCAGCTTCACAGATTGTTTCATGGGGCCTCTTTAGGCGCCGTTGTCGCGGAAGCCAAGATGTTGGGGCGCGTCCGCTTGCGGCGCCCTAGGGACTGCCCCTATACGCGACGGTGGCGCCCCTTTGACGCCGGCCCTCGTCAGGTTTCTGTCTCGATGATCACGCTGTTCCGCAACTTCGCCAAATCGAAATGGGCTGCGGGCCTGTTCGCCCTGCTGATCCTCAGCTTCCTGATCGTGGGCGGCTCTCAGACCGATGTCTTCGCCAGCTTCGGTCCCAAACATGTCATTGACGCTGGCGACCGCAGCATCGGCGCCCAGCAGTTCCGCGGCGATTTCGAGCGCGTGCGCAACAACCTGCAAGAGCAGGCCGGACGTCCCGTCTCCTTTGAGGATATGGTCAAGGAGAACATCCACACCCAGTACCTGGAAAGCCAGACGCAACGTCTGGGCTTCCTGGCCTGGGCCTGGAACGCCGGCATCCGCCCCGGCAAGGAACTGGTGCTGAAGGAAATCCGCCAGATTCCGGCCTTCTTCAATCAGGTCAGCGGCCAGTTCGATCAGGACCGTTATGAGCAGGCGCTCGCCGCTCAGGGCCTGACCTCGGAAATGCTGGAGCAGGACCTTCGCGACCAATACGTCGCCAGCCAGTTCGGCGCAGGCGTCTTCGCGGGCGCCCGTGTGCCCCGCATCTACGGCGCCTTGCTGGCCGGTCAGGCGCTGGAGACGCGTGACGGCCGCTGGTTTACGGTAACCCAGGCGATGGCTGGTTCAGCGCCGGCCCCGACTGACGCCCAGCTGACCGCCTTCATCAACGAAAACGCTGCTCAACTGCGTCGCCCCGAATTCCGCATGATCTCGCTGGTCCTGTTCTCGCCTGGCCCGAACAGCCAACCCGCCCCGATCACCGAAGAACGCATCCGCGAGCGCTTCGAGTTCCGCAAGGCCGCGCTGACCAATCCGGAAAAGCGCACCTTCGTCACCCTGACCGTGCCGAACAAGGCAGCCGCAGACCGCATCGCCGCGGATCTGCGTGCTGGCAAAGCCCCGGCTGAAGTCGCCTCGGCCAACGGGATCGAAGTCAGCAACTACGCCGATACTCCGCAAAGCGCCCTGGGCGACCCCGCTGTCGGCGCCGCCGTCTTCGCCTTGCCCGCCAACCAGGTTTCCAACCCGATCCAGGGTCGCGTCGGCTTCACGGTCGCCAAGCTCACCGGTATCACCGCCGGCGCCCCCGCCACCCTGGAAAGCGTCCGCGGCGCCCTGGTTCAAGAACTGCGCGCCGAAGACGTGAAGGCTGCGACCTACGCCAAGGTTGAGCAGTATGAGAAGGCCCGTCAGGAGGGCAAGAACCTCGCTGACGCCGCCCAGGCCGTCGGCGCGCGCATGATCCAGCTGCCGCCGGTCACCGCCGAGGGACGCCTGCCCGACGGTCAGCCGATGAACGCCCCGCGTCAGATCTTCGAGTCCGCCTACGCCCTGGCCAAGGGTGGCGAAAGCGATCTGATCGATGCCGGCGAAGGCCAGTATTTTGCAGTTCGCGTGGACGATATCCGTCCCGCCGCCCTGCCGACGCTGGCTGAAGTTCGCGCGCCCCTGGCCCAGCAATGGACCCTGCGCGAAAACGCCCGCCGCCTGTCGGCGAAAGCCGAAGAACTGGCCGGTCGTGTTCGCGGCGGCGAGGACATCGCCAAGGTCGCCGCCTCGGTGAACGCAACCCTCGTGGCCCGCACCGGCGTGCAGCAAAGCCGGGACGTACAAGCCCAGTTGGGTGAGGGCGTCCTGCGCGGGCTGTTCGGACAAGGCAAGGGTCAGGTCTTTGCCGATCAGGGTCAGGCTGGCTATGTCGTCGGCCGCGTCGATGCCATCCACGGCGCCGTGCCGGCTCTGGCCGCCCCGCTGGTCGAGCAGGTCCGTCCGCGCCTGACCCAGGAACTGGCCAACGCCATGGTCGAGCAAAGCTTCAACGCCGCCGCCGCGCGGGTGAAGGCCAAGAACGATCCCGCCGCCGCCATCGCCGCCCTGGGCATCGAAGCTCCGGCAACAGCTCCGGCGGCGCCGGCCGCCCCTGCGCCCGCCAAGAAATGAGTGCAGGCCTCGGACAGGAAGCTGAACGCGCTGCGTTTGTCTCGGGCCTGAAATCAGGCCGCCCCCAGGTCGTCGTGCGTCGCTTGATCGACGACCTGGAGACGCCCGTCTCGGCCTTCCTCAAGGTCGGTCACGGTCGGCCCTACGCCAGCCTGCTGGAATCGGTCGAAGGCGGCGCTGTGAACGGCCGCTACTCGATCGTCACCCTGGCCCCCGACGTGGTCTGGCGCTGCCGTGACGGTCAGGCCGAGATGGCGCGGGGCGAGGCCGTCCTGGCCGACCGCTTCACGGCCGAGGACCGACCCGCGCTGGAATCGCTTCGCGCCCTGATCGCCGCCACCCGGTTCGACCTCCCCGACGACCTGCCCCCCATGGCCGCCGGCCTGTTCGGCGTCTTCGGCTACGACATGGTGCGTCTGCTGGAGCCGCTGGGCCCGGCGAACCCCGACCCGCTGAACCTGCCCGACGCCGTCATGGCGCGCCCGTCGCTGGTGGCCATCTTCGATTCCGTGAAGCACGAGATCGTCCTGATCGCCGCCGCCTATCCCGACAGCGGTGCTGATCCCGACACGGCCTTCAACGCCGCCATCGCCCGCCTCGAGGATTTCGAGGACCGCCTGCGCGGCCCGCTGCCGATCCAGCGCGAGGCCGAACCGGTCCCCGCCCCCGATTTCCGCTCGCCGGTCGACGCCGCCGGGTTCGACGCCATGGTGGCCAGGGCCAAGGACTACATCGCCGCCGGCGACATCTTCCAGGTCGTCCTGGCCCACCGCTTCTCGGCGCCGTGGAGCCAGGACCCCTTCGCCTTCTATCGCTCGCTGCGTCGCGGCAACCCGTCGCCCTATCTCTTCTTCCTCGATTACGTGGACTTCCAACTGGCTGGGTCCAGCCCGGAAATCCTTGTCCGGTTGAAGGACGGCCGCGTCACCATCCGCCCCCTGGCCGGCACCCGCCCGCGCGGCGCCACGCCGGAACTGGACAAGGCGCTGGAGGCCGAGCTTCTGGCCGATCCCAAGGAACGCGCCGAACACCTGATGCTGCTCGATCTGGGCCGCAACGACGTGGGCCGCGTCTCATCGCCCGGCTCGGTCGAGGTGACGGAGAGCTTCGTCGTCGAGCGCTACAGCCAGGTCATGCACATCGTGTCGAACGTGCACGGCGCCGCTGATCCGAAACTTGATGCGGTGGACACGCTGCTGGCCGCCCTGCCCGCCGGCACCCTGTCCGGCGCGCCCAAGGTGCGGGCCATGGAGATCATCGACGAGCTGGAGACCGAGAAACGCGGCGTCGGCTATGGCGGCGGCGTGGGCTATATCTCGGCCAATGGCGAAGCGGACATCTGCATCGTCCTGCGGACCGCCATGTTCGCTAAAGACAAGATCTTCGTTCAGGCCGGCGCCGGCGTCGTCGCCGACAGCGATCCCGCCGCCGAGTACGCCGAAACCCTGGCCAAGGCCCGCGCCCCGATGAAGGCGGCCGAGGATGCGTGGCGATTCACCGCGACCACTCGCGGCCAGGGCGCCGACGGCAAGATCTAAGGATTGGAAACCGTGGAACCCTGGTCGAACGACACGCCGGGGCCCACGACCATGGTCCCCGCCAGCATCACCGCCGCCGTCGCGGCGAAGGCCGCCGCCGCCAGCAGGCGCAGCGGCTTGGGTTGCTCTGTGGCCGGCTCATTGAGCAGGGCCTGGGCGTCGCGGATGGCTTCTAAGCGGGTCAAGACGGATTTCTTCCGATGGCGATGCTCCTGTATCGCGCGGACAGCTTAACGTCCGCTTTCCTCCCGCCTTCGCTTGGCGCGTCGTCCCTCCCGTCCTAAGAACCCTGCCATGATCCTCGTCGTCGATAACTACGACAGCTTTACCTACAACCTCGTCCACTACCTCGCGGAGCTGGGCGCCCAGACGCACGTCGTCCGCAACGACGACCTGACGGTGGAGGAAGCCTGGGCCCTGAAGCCCGAGGCCGTCCTGCTATCGCCCGGTCCCTGTGCGCCCGATCAGGCTGGCATCTGCCTGCCCATCCTGAAGACAGCGCCGCTGGACATGCCCATCTTCGGCGTCTGCCTGGGCCATCAGGCCATCGGACAGGCCTTCGGTGGTGAGGTGATCCGCGCCAAGACCCTGATGCACGGCAAGACCTCGCCGATCGAGCATGAGGGTCACAGCCTGTTCAAGGGTTTGCCGTCGCCCTTCACGGCCACCCGCTATCACTCTCTGGCTGTGTGTCGCGAAACCCTTCCAGATGAGCTGGAAGTCACCGCCTGGACCGCCGACGGCGAGATCATGGGTCTGGCCCACCGCACACGGCCGATCCATGGCGTCCAGTTCCACCCGGAATCCATCGCCACCGAGCACGGCCACGAGATGATCGCCAACTTCCTCGATCTGGCGGGCGTCAAACGGCTGGCGACGGTCTGAGGCCATGGACGGTTTCAAGCCTCTGCTGGGCAAGCTGGTCGACGGACGCGTCCTGACCCCGGATGAAGCCCACGCCTTCTTCTCCGCCTGCCTGCGCGGCGAACCGACCCCGTCACAGGTCGCCGCCGCCGTCACCGCTCTGCGCATCCGCGGCGAGACGGTGGACGAGATCGTCGCCTTCGCCACCGCCATGCGCGACGCCGCCCTGTCGCTGGATCACCCCTTCGGCGAGGTGATCGACACCTGCGGCACCGGCGGCGACGGCCAGCACACCTATAACGTCTCGACGGCCGCCGCCTTCGTCCTGGCGGGCGCGGGGCTCAAGGTCGCCAAGCACGGCAACCGCGCCATCAGCTCCAAGTCCGGCTCGTCCGACGTCCTGGCGGCGCTGGGCGTCAACCTGGACGCCACCATCCCGCAACAGGCCCGCGCCCTGGATCAGGCCGGCATCGCCTTCTTGTTCGCCCCCACCTATCACGGGGCCATGCGTCACGTCGGGCCGGTGCGCGCCGAGATCGGTTTCCGCACGGTTTTCAATCTTCTGGGGCCACTTTGTAATCCGGCCCATGCGACGCGACAGGTCATGGGCGTCTATGATCCCGCCCTGCTGGAGCCTTTGGCCGAGGTCCTGGGCCGTCTTGGCGCGCGTCGCGCCTGGACCGTCCACGGTCAGGGCCTGGACGAGCTGACCACCACAGGCCAGACCGAGGTGGCGGAATGGAAGGACGGCGCCGTCCGCCGCTTCACCGTCACCCCCGCCGACGCCGGACTGCCGCTGGCGACGCTGGACGATCTGCGTGGCGGCGACGCCGAGCATAATGCGGCGGCGCTGAAGGCCCTGCTGGCGGGCGAGCGCGGTCCCTATCGCGACATCGTCGTACTGAACGCCGCCGCCGCCCTGGTCGTGGCCGACCGCGCCGCCGACCTGCGCGAAGGCGCCGAACTGGCCGCCGCCGTCATCGACGACGGGCGGGCAGCCGCCGCGCTGGAAACCCTGGTGCGCGTCACCAACACCCCCATCGATCCCGAGGCCGCATGACCGACGTTCTGGCGAAGATCGCCGCCTACAAGCGCGAAGACGTGGCCGCCCGCAAGGCCGCGACCTCACAATCCTCCATCGAGGCCCTCGCCGCCCAGGCCTCGGCCCCGCGCGGTTTCCGCGCCGCCCTGGAACGCGTCTCTGAGGACACCGGCCGCCCCGCCCTGATCGCCGAGATCAAGAAGGCCAGTCCGTCCAAGGGCTTGATCCGCGCCGACTTCGACCCGCCCGCCCTCGCAAAAGCCTATGAGTGCGGCGGCGCCACCTGCCTGTCGGTCCTGACCGACGGCCCCAGCTTCCAGGGCGATGACGCCTTCCTGGCCGCCGCCCGCGACGCCGTCGTCCTGCCCTGCCTGCGCAAGGACTTCCTGGTCGATCCCTGGCAGGTTGCCGAGAGCCGCGCCCTGGGCGCCGACTGCATCCTGATCATCCTGGCCATGGTGGACGACGCCCTGGCCGCCGACCTGCTGGCCGAGGCCGAGCGCTTCGACATGGACGCTCTGATCGAGACCCACGACGAGGCCGAGATGGCCCGCGCCTGCAAACTGGGCGGCGATCTGGTCGGCATCAACAACCGCTCCTTACGCACCTTCGAGGTCGACCTCGACGCCACCGAGCGCCTGTCCATGCTCAGCCCCGTCAAGGCCCTGCTGGTCGCCGAAAGCGGCATCTTCACCCCCGACGACGTCCAGCGCGTCGCCGACGCCCACGCCCAGGCCATCCTCGTCGGCGAAAGCCTGATGCGTCAGGAGGATGTTGAGGCGGCGACCAAAGCCCTGCTGTCGTTGAGCTAGTTTCTTGGAACGAGCCGCGCAGGTCTGGTGGAGGGCCGTTCGTGTCAAAACCCGATGACTTCGCTTTTACCACTGGGCTTGTTGGCGGAGAGACGATTCAATTCGCCGACGGGCGCTCGCCTGGGAAAATCGGTGCTGGTATTGCACTCAGCGAGGAAGCCTTTGACCTCGTTGAGCCCCATCTCCGCGCCGTAGCGCCAGATTGGACCGCGGGGCATCGATACGGCACGTTCGAACTGAATGCCCACGCCCGTGCACGCTTGGCCAAGCGCCTACGGAGCGAGGCTGACGTTCTCCCTGACGCAACATCTAGAGATGCATTGTTCAGGGCGTTGGCCGACTGGTTGGAAGAACGCACTGATGAAGACAGGCCGGTCAGCATCCTTGGAATCTAACGTCCGCTGCCCTCACGCTTATGAAAATCCTGCTGCCATTGGGGTTTGAGCGACAACGCCGGTCGAGCGCAGCCGAGTTGACATTCAGCAAGAACACTTACAGAACATCCTCAACGGTTCACGCCTTGTTCTGGAAGCCTTGCGCCCATGCTCACCAAGAAGCAGCACGAACTCCTGATGTTCATTCACGAGCGGATTCAGGAAACGGGCGTCTCGCCCTCCTTCGACGAGATGAAGGAGGCGCTGGATCTGGCGTCCAAGTCGGGCATCCACCGCCTGATCACGGCGCTGGAGGAACGCGGCTTCATCCGCCGTCTGGCCCACCGCGCCCGCGCGCTGGAAGTAACCAAGCTGCCTGAACAGGCCACGGCGGGCGCGCCGCGCGGCCACGCGGGCTTCAAGCCCGGCGTGATCGAGGGCGGCGGTCGTCCCAAGGCGGCCGAACCGGCCAACGACACGCGTGAACTGTCCATGATGGGCAAGATCGCAGCGGGCACGCCTATCGACGCCATCGAGCATGAGACCGCCCGCTATCCGGTGCCGGAGACCATGTTGGGCGCGGGCGAACACTATCTGCTCGAGATCGAGGGCGACTCGATGATCGAGGCCGGCATCCTCAACGGCGACATGGTCATCATCAAATCGACCGCCGACGCCTCGTCCGGCGAGATCGTCGTGGCCCTGGTCGAGGGCGAACAGGCCACCCTAAAGCGCCTGCGTAAAAAGGGAGCCTCCATCGCCCTGGAGCCCGCCAACCGCAATTACGAGACCAAGATCTACGGCTCGGACCAGGTCGCGGTTCAGGGCAAGCTGGTCGGCCTCATCCGCCGCTATCACTGAAGTCGGGGTCGGCCTGCCGCGTCCAGGGCCTCTGCCCCCTGACGTCCGCCGCCCACACGGCCTTCCATCCCGCGCCGACACGCCAAAGTTCGACCGAGCCGCCGCGCCCATAGTCCACGCCGTCCAGCACCAGCCGCCCTGCGCATGACGCGGGCAAGGACGGCAATTCAGCGCGGCTGCTGACGACCTCCGCCGAACGGCACAGGGCTTCCAACTGTTCCACCGACGGCGCCTTCTTGCCCCACCACAGCGCCACCGGCCCGGCCTCGCTGGTTTCCGGCGCGCAGAACGACCGCTTGCAGGTCCAGCCCTCCTTCGGCCTCGGCGTCAGTTCCAGTCCCCGCCGCCGCGACCACAGGTCCGCCGCGAACTGCCGCACGCCGGGCCGCACCACAACCGCCGCCTCGGCCTGACGCCAGGCTGCATTGGTCCCGCCATCCCCGATCCATAGATCGGGCGCCGCCGGACGCGGCCAGACTAGCACCGCCGCCGCCAGCGGCAGACCCAGCCAGCGCAGCCGTCCCCGCCACAGGCAGATGAAAACGATGCCGAGAAAAGCGACCGGCAGGGCCGCCGCTGGCGCGCTGGCGATGGCCTGCACCGCGCCCGGCAGGCCCGCCGTCCAGTGGCCGATGGCCAGCATCAGCTCAACGCCCTTGCCCGCCAGCCACAGGAAGGGCGCGCCCAGCCCCAGCGGCTCCAACGCCGCGCCCAACGCCAGGGCCGGCATCAGGATGAAGTCCGCGATCGGCGCCGTGCCCAGGTTGGCGATCAGGCCATAGACCGCGGTGCGGTTGAAATGCTGCATGGCGAACGGCGCCGTCGCCATGCCGGCCACCAGACTGGCCGTACAGGCGACCAGCAGCCAGCTTCCCAGCCGCTGCGTCGCCACGATGGGCCAGGGTGCGGAAATCTCCTTGATCCGGCGCGGCCAGACCTCGACCAAGGCCACCAGAGCGGCCGTCGCTGCGAACGACATCTGGAACCCCGGCGTGACGATGGCCTCGGGCTGCAGCAACAGCACCGCAAAGGCCGCCACCGCCAGGGCGTGCATGGTCACCGCCTGCCGGTCCAGCAGGATGGCGACAAAGGCGATGGAGGCGGTGATCGCCGCCCGCTCGGCCGGTGGCGGCGCGCCCGACACCACCAGATAGGTCCCCACCGCGATCAGACCCGCGACCGCCGCCACCTTCTTGCCCGACACCCGCAACGCCAGCCACGGCCAGACCGCGACGCCCAACCGCACCGCAAAGAAGACAAAGCCCCCGACAATGGCCATGTGCAGGCCCGAGATCGACAGGATGTGCGCCAGCCCGGAATCGCGCATGGCGTCCAGATCCTCGCGCCCGATCCAGGTCTCGTGCCCTGTGGTCATGGCGGCGGCGATCCCGCCAGTCCGCTCGCCCAACCGCGCCACGATCCGCTGCGCCAGGGCATAGCGGGCAGCATTGATCTTCATCGCCATCCGCACCCGCCACGGCGGTTCGGGCAGGACTGTCGGCCGCGTCTGGCCCAAGGCGAACAAGGTCCCGCCCATGCCCTGGAAGAAGGCGTTGCGACCGAAGTCATAGGCCCCCGGACTGGCTGGCGACGGCGGCGGGTTCAGAATGCCATAGAGCCGCACCGCCGTCCCCGGCGCCGGCGGCTCGCCTCGCACGGTGGCCCGCAACCGCACCGGCGTCGCCTCGGCCGCCAGTCCTCTGATCCGCACCGGCGCCACGACGATTCGTGCGCCGCGCTCGCCGGGACTATCGACATCCATGACCCAGGCCTCGACCACGGTGGGTTCGGCCAAGGCCGGCGCGATCGGCCCGCTGACCGCCTCGGTCCGCAGCTTGGCGACCGCCGCCCCGCCGCACAGGCAGGCCAGCATCAGCAGCATCAAGGTCCAGCGCCGCGCCAGCCCGTATCGCCGCCCCGCCAGCCACGCTGCGCCGGTCAACACCGCCGCTAGCATCAGCGGCCACCCCGCCGGTTCGGTCGTCAGGGTGAAATAGATCGCACAGCCACCGCCGAAGAAGACCGGCGCCCACAAACGCCAGCGGTCCGTCTGATCTGCGGCCTCGGCGCGCAGGGCCTCAAGAACCCTTACGGCAAGGCTTCGCTTTGGCGCGCGCGGGCGTATAAGGGCCTCCGCAACGGACCCTTCCTGAATGACCTCCCCCTCCTCGACTGTCGTCACCCGCTTCGCCCCCTCGCCCACAGGCTACCTGCATATCGGCGGGGCGAGAACCGCGTTATTCAACTGGCTGTACGCCAAGAGCCGGGGCGGCAAGTTCCTGATCCGTGTCGAGGACACCGACCGCGAGCGTTCGACCGACGACGCCGTGAAGGCCATCTTCGACGGCCTGTCCTGGCTGGAGCTGTTCGGCGACGAAGAGCCCGTCTTCCAGTTCGCCCGCGCCGACCGCCACCGCGAAGTCGCCGAGCAACTGCTGGCCTCGGGCCACGCCTACCGCGACTTCCTGACCGCCGACGAAACCAACGCCCTGCGCGATCAGGCCAAGGCCGAGGGCCGCGACTTTGTCTCGCCCTGGCGCAACCGCGAACCGACCGTCGACGACCTGGCCAAGCCCTCCACCATCCGCTTCCGTCGCCCGCTGGATCAGGCCGTGGTCGTCGATGACGCGGTGCAGGGCAGCGTGCGTTGGGAATCTTCGTCGCTGGACGATCTGGTCATCGTCCGCTCGGACGGAGCCCCGACCTACAACCTCGCCGTGGTGGTGGACGACCACGACATGGGCGTGACCCACGTCATTCGCGGCGACGACCACCTGAACAACGCCGCCCGCCAGAGCCTGATCTACGACGCCTTGGGCTGGACCCGCCCGACCTTCGCCCACATCCCGCTGATCCACGGCCCCGACGGCGCCAAGCTGTCCAAGCGCCACGGCGCGCAAGCGGTGCATGAATACGCCGAGATGGGCTATCTGCCCGAGGCCATGCGCAACTATCTGGCGCGCCTGGGTTGGGCCCACGGCGACCACGAACTGTTCAGCGACGAACAGGCGATCGAATGGTTCGACCTGTCGGGCATCGGCAAGGCCCCGGCTCGTCTCGACTTCGACAAGCTGGCCCACGTCAACGCCCACTGGATCAGGCTGGCCGAGGACGATCGCCTGGCCAAGCTGACGCTGGACGCCCATCTTGCCGCCGGGCGCGCCCTGCAGCCCGACGACGAAGCCCGCCTGTTGCGCGCCATGCCCTTCGTCAAGGATCGCGCAAAGACCATCCTCGAACTGGCCGCTCAAACCGACTTCGTGCTGAAGGCCCGCCCGCTCGTCCTAGACGAGAAAACCCACGGTTTGCTGAGCGGCGAAGGCGGTGAAAGAATTTCACGACTCCGTGAACGACTCGGTCTTTTCCAGAGCTGGGACGTTTTCGCCCTCGAAGCTGAGCTTAAGGCGTTCGCCGAAGAAGAAGGCGTAGGCTTCGGAAAAATAGGGCCTTCCATGCGCGGCGTTCTGACCGGCGGATCGGTGTCGCCCGATATTGCGAGAATTCTTGCCGCCCTGGGACGCGACGAAGGTCTGGGGCGCTTGGATGATGCGCTGCAACAGACTAAGTGAACACCCATAACCATGCAGGCTGGACGCCTCCCCGCGCCCGGCCCGAAGAAAAATAAGGGGCCTAGATGACTGAACAAGCGAAACCCGCCGGCACGGCGACCTTCACCTACGGCGACAAGAACGTCGAACTTCCTGTCCTCGCGGGCTCCACCGGACCGGACGTCATCGACATCCGCAAGCTGTACGGCGCGACCGGCGCCTTCACCTTCGACCCCGGCTTCACCTCGACGGCGGCCTGCGAAAGCGCCCTGACCTTCATCGACGGCGACGAAGGCGTTCTGCTGCACCGCGGCTATCCGATCGACCAGTTGGCCTCGAAGTCCAACTTCCTCGAAGTCTGCCACCTGCTGCTGCACGGCGAACTGCCGACCGCCGCCCAATACGAGAAGTTCGAAGAGAACATCACGCGGCACACCATGCTGCACGCCCAGTTCGATCGTTTCTTCGAAGGCTTCCGCCGCGACGCCCACCCCATGTCGATCATGGTCGGCACCGTCGGCGCCCTGTCGGCCTTCTATCACGACAGCCTGGACATCCATGATCCGGTGCAGCGCGACATCTCGGCCATCCGCCTGATCGCGAAGATGCCGACCATCGCCGCCCGCGCCTACAAGTACCACATCGGTCAGCCCTTCATCTCGCCGCGCAACGATCTGTCGTACGCCGAGAACTTCCTGCGCATGTGCTTCGCCGTCCCGGCCGAGGACTATCACGTCGATCCGGCCCTGGTTCGCGCCATGGACCGCATCTTCACCCTGCACGCCGACCACGAGCAGAACGCCTCGACCTCGACCGTTCGACTGGCCGGTTCGTCGGGCGCCAACCCCTTCGCCTGTATCGCCGCCGGCATCGCCTGCCTGTGGGGCCCGTCGCACGGCGGCGCCAACGAAGAAGCGCTGAACATGCTCAAGGAAATCGGTACGCCGGACCGTATTCCTGAGTTCATTCAAGGCGTTAAGGACCGCAAGTACAAGCTGATGGGCTTCGGCCACCGCGTGTACAAGAACTACGATCCGCGCGCCAAGGTCATGCAACAGTCGGCCTACGAAGTGCTGGCCGCCACGGGCCGCGAGAACGATCCGCTGTTCCAGGTCGCCAAGGAACTGGAGCGCGTCGCCCTGTCGGACGAGTACTTCACCTCGCGCAAGCTGTTCCCGAACGTCGACTTCTATTCGGGCATCACCCTGTCGGCGATGGGCTTCCCGACCACCATGTTCACCGTCCTGTTCGCCCTGGCCCGCACGGTGGGCTGGATCTCGCAGTGGCAGGAAATGATGGCCGATCCCTCGCAGAAGATCGGTCGCCCGCGCCAACTCTACACCGGCCCGACGCAACGCGACTACGTGCCGATCGAACAGCGCGGCTGATCAGGTCGCGTCGGGTCGAGGAGACTTCGTCTCCTGACCGCGGCCCATCAAGAATGGCCGTGTCGGGTCGAGAAGGCTGCGCCTTCTGACCACGGCGAAGCAAGAATGAGAGACGCCGGGGTTTCGCCCCGGCGTTTTTCTTTGCCTACGTCCTCGGAAACACCCGGATGGTGATCCGCTCACGTTCGCCCTCATGGCGCTCGACCAGCAGACGGGCGACCTGGCTGTCATCATGGAACAGATAGCCCTTGATGGCGTCCAAAAGGGCCTTGGCCAGGTTGTCGAGGTCCATCCACGGGGCGTCGCCAACGTGCTCCATAACGATTTCGACGACGTAGTCGCCCCAGGCCGGGCGCGCGCTCCATTCCTTGCGGAAGAACTCATAGGCCAGCGGCTTGTAGTATTTGGCCTGAGTGGTCAGGCCGTCGATGGTAATCTCGACCACGTCGCCGACCTCGCGTCCGCGCACCTTTCCCGTGCCGATCCAGCCTTCCACGCGCACCTCATCCCTTAGCCAATGGTCGGGCCGCCTTGCCCCGCCGTGTCCGCGTGCTACACCGCCCGGCATCTTCCCGCCACGTCTGAGAACGAGCCTGCGATGAGCAACGTCCGCATTGAAACCGACACCTTCGGCCCCATCGAGGTCGCCGCTGACCGTTACTGGGGCGCGCAGGCGCAGCGCTCGCTCGGCAACTTCAAGATCGGCTGGGAAAAGATGCCCCTGCCGGTCGTCCGCGCCCTGGGCATCGTCAAGCGCGCCGCCGCCGAGACCAACCGTGACCTGGGCAAGCTGGACCCCAAGCTGGCCGAGGCCATCATCGCCGCCGCCAATGAGGTGATCGAGGGCAAGCTGAACGACCACTTCCCTCTGGTGGTCTGGCAAACGGGTTCGGGCACCCAGTCGAACATGAACGCCAACGAGGTGATCTCGAACCGCGCCATCGAGATGCTGGGCGGCGAGATGGGCTCCAAGAAGCCGGTCCACCCCAACGACCACGTCAACATGAGCCAGTCGTCAAACGACACCTATCCGACGGCCATGCACGTCGCCTGCGCCGAGCAGGTGGTGTCGGACCTGCTGCCCGCCCTGAAGCACCTGCACGCCGCCCTCGACGCCAAGTCCAAGGCCTGGGCCCATATCATCAAGATCGGCCGCACCCACACCCAGGACGCCACGCCGCTGACGCTCGGTCAGGAGTTCGGCGGCTACGCCCAGCAGGTCGAGAACGGCATCAAGCGCATCGAGCAGACCCTGCCGGCCCTGATGGAACTGGCCCAGGGCGGCACCGCCGTCGGCACCGGCCTGAACGCCCCGATCGGCTTCGCTGAAAAGGTCGCCGAGAACATCGCCGCCATCACCGGCCTGGCCTTCACCACGGCCCCGAACAAGTTCGAGGCCCTGGCCGCCCACGACGCCATGGTCTTCAGCCACGGCGCCATCAACACGGTCGCCGCCTCGCTGTTCAAGATCGCCAACGACATCCGCTTCCTGGGCTCCGGCCCGCGCTCGGGTCTGGGCGAACTGGCCCTGCCGGAAAACGAGCCTGGCTCGTCGATCATGCCGGGCAAGGTCAACCCGACCCAGTGCGAAGCCCTGACCCAGGTCTGCGTCCAGGTGTTCGGCAACAACGCCGCACTTACGTTCGCCGGCTCGCAAGGCCACTTCGAGCTGAACGTCTACAACCCGGTCATGGCCTACAACTTCCTGCAGTCGGTCCGCCTGGTTGCCGACGCCGCCATCAGCTTCACCGACAACTGCATCGTCGGCATCGAAGCCCGCGAGGACAACATCGAGCGCGGCCTGAACAACTCGCTGATGCTGGTCACCGCCCTGAACGGCCGCCTCGGCTATGACACCTGCGCCAAGATCGCCAAGACCGCCCACAAGAACGGCACGACCCTGCGCCAGGAAACCGTCGGCGGCGGTTACCTGACCGACGCCGAGTTCGACGAATACGTCCGCCCCGAGAAGATGATCTCGCCGGGCTAATCGGCTCTAGCAGACTGAAACAAGGACGGCGGCGAGAGCAATCTCGCCGCCGTTACTGTTTGGCCTAACGGTTGCGGATCGTCCGTCCCACCGGCGCCAGCGACAGCTTGGCCAGTTCGACGTTCTTCAGCGCGAACGGGATGCCGATGATCGAGACGAACTGCGGCACGGCGATCAGGATATGGGCCAGGGCGATGTACCAGCCGGCCAGCACCAGCCAGATCACGTTCAGCCCGACGCCCAGGCAGCCCACGCCCAGATCGGCAGGGTTGGGATCACGCCAGACGATCTCTCGCCCGAACGGCCAGAAGGAATAGCTGGCGATCCGCCAGGCCGAAAACGCCCACGGCAGCCCGACCACCGTCAGCGCCAGCAACAGCCCGCCGAACAGCCAGGCCAGCCCCGAGGCGAAGCCGCCGAGGAAGAACCACAGCAGGTTCAGGATCAGTCGGATCAAGGTCGTCTCTCCATGCGCGAAACTGCGCGACGTACCTGATATGGCGAAAGGCCCCGCCTGTGACAGCGGGGCCCCGGTGAATTCGCGGTAAGGCGGCTAGTGCTTTTCCATCCAGCGCGCCTTGGCTTCATCCCTGGTCATAGTCAGGTGAACGTGTTCATCGACATGATCGACCCAACTGACCGGAATCATGTGGTGCTTCAGACCTGACCCCATGTCGAACTTCGCCAGTTCGATCTGATCGCCCATCACATGGTCCACCCGACCAACGTGCCCGCCGTCCGAACCGACGACTTCGAGATGTTCCTTGATCATCGCGGCGTTTATCATGACCCTCTCCATGGCTGTTTGAGGTGATGGTGAAACGGCTCCCGCCGCCAACGGGTCCATCACGATTGCCGCTGAAAGGAGTTCACGATGTCGCCAACCCACCCATTCGCGCCCCAGTCTGGTCGCGCCTGATGGGCGAGGTCGTCAATCTGAACAAGGCGAGGAAGGCCCGCGACAAGGCCGAGGCCCGACGCGTCGCCGACGCCAATCGCCTGACCTTCGGCCGCACCAGGGCCGAGCGTCTGACGACGCAGAAGGAGCGTGACCGCGACGCCGCCCGCCTGGACGGTCACAAGCTGGATGAGCCGGAGGCCTAGGCCGCCGACCGTTTCGGCGCGCGGATCAGGAACAGCTGCCCCGCCAGCACCAGGGCCAAGCCAGCAAAGGCGATCACGCCGAACCGCGCGCCCTCGAACATCACCGACACCAGCATGGCGATGGGCGGGGTCAGGGCGGAGATATAGCTGGCCAGCGCATAACCCCGCGCCCGGGCGATGGTGAAGTAGAGGCCAAAGGCGATCACCGAGCCGAACAGCGACAGATACAGCAGCGAGATCACATAGGCCGGGCTCCACGCCACGGACCACGACACGCCGGTGATCAGGCCATAAACGGCCAGCGCCCCCGTGCCATAGGCCATGGCCCAGGCCGTGCCCGGCAGGACCTGAGCGCCCGCCTCCTGCCCCTTCCAGGCGAACCAGTTGCCGAAAGCCGAGGCCACGACCGCGATCACGGCGAAGGTCACGCCCTCGACCGCGTGCAGGCCCAGTCCGGCCCCCATGACCTCGCCGCCCGACAGGACCGCCACCCCGATCACCCCCATGCCCGCGCCCATCCAGGCCGCCGGCGTCGCCTTCTGCTTCGAGGCCACGCGGAACAGGATCAGGTTGAGGAAGGCCAGGGCCGCAAAGATCACCGCCACCACGGCCGAGGCGATCTTCTCCTCGGACGCATAGACGAAGGCGTAGCTGATCGCGAAGGAGAACAGTCCCTGCCCCATGGCCATCACATGTTGCGGCCGGGTCATGGCCAGCTTCCCGCCGGTCGCCTTGACCACCAGGGCCAGCACCGCCGCCGCGATGGCGAAGCGCATCACCACCGACACCACCGGATCGACCGCGCCCAGCTGGAAGGTGATGGCGTACCAGGTCGTGCCCCAGATCAGGGCGCAGACGCCGATCCCGCCCAGAGCCAGGGCGGCCGGAGACATGAGAGGCTTCACAGACTGGGTCACAGGCGGGGCCTCAAGACGACTCAACGGAAACGAAAACGGAACCTCCGTTAGCACCGGATCGCGACCGCCGCGCCTCACGTCTTGCAGCCTTATGTGACGCTCGCGCGTTCTGCTAAGCTATCCCCCACACAGGACCCCCGCCATGCGCTTCCTTCCGCTGATCGCCCCGCTCGCCCTAGTGGTCGCCGCCTGTTCCAGCATGCCCGGCGACGAGGCCACCTCGACCCAGGTCGATGTCACCGCCTCCTATCGCGAGCGCATCATGCTGACGCCGGGGCACGTGCTGACGGTCAAGGTCGAGGACGTCAGCCTGATGGACGCCCCTGCGCGCGTTCTGGCGCAAACCACGCAACCGCTGGACGGTCGCGGTCCGCCCTACGCCGTCGTCCTGTCGGTGCCGAACGCGCAGATCGACCCGCGCCACACCTATGCCGTCCGCGCCGAAATCCGCGACCCGGCCGGTGCCCTGCGCTTCACCACCGACACCCGCCATTCGATCCTGACCAACGGCGCGCCCAATACGGCGAACATCATGATGATCGGCGTTCGCTAAGCCGTGAGCAGCCTCGCAAAGCGTTCCGTCCTCCTGTCCGGCCACGCGACCTCGGTTGCGCTGGAGCCGGAGTTCTGGGCCGTGCTGGACGCCATCGGGGCTGAACTGAACCTCGGCCGCGCCGCCCTGTTGATCCGTATCGACGCCTGGCGCGGCCGTCGCCCCCTCGCCTCGGCCTGCCGCGTTTTGGCCCTGCAGTGGGCCGGCGGCGACCGAAGCTTCGCCGGAGAAGACGATGATGACCTCTGACAACCGCCTGATCCCCGCCGCCGTCATCGGCGGTCTTCTGGCCGTCGGCCTGATCGGCGCCGGCGCCCTGATTGGTCAAGGCGTGGTCAACGCCCGCGCCGGCGACCGCTCCGTCACCGTGCGCGGTCTAGCGGAAAAGGACGTGAAGGCCGATCTGGCGGTTCTGCCGATCCGCTTCACCGCCTCGGGCGAGGTCCTGTCCGAGGTTCAGGCCCGCATCGACGGCGATCTGGCCATCGTGCGCCAGTTCCTCAAGGCCCAGGGCTATCCCGACAGCTCGGTTGATCTGGGCCAGCTCGGCGTCGCCGACACCCGCTCGCGCGAATACGCCAGCCAGACCGGCGGCCCGCGCTTCATCCTGACCCAGACGGTGATCGTGCGGACCAATGACGTTGACCGGGTTCAAACCACCACCCGCAACCTGAACGATCTGGTGCGTCAGGGCGTGGTGCTGCAGGACTTCCAGGGGCCATCCTACATCTTCACCAGGCTGAACGACGTCCGCCCCGCCATGATCGCCGAGGCCACCGCCGCCGCCCGCACCGGCGCGGTCCAGTTCGCCAAGGACTCCGGCGCGCCGCTGGGCCCGATCAAGTCGGCGGGTCAGGGCTCCTTCGAAATCCTGCCCCGCGACGGCTTCGGCGACGAAGCGACCTCGCTGAACAAGAAGGTCCGCGTCGTCACCACCATCAGCTATCGGCTGAAATAGCCTCGGCCATATAGTCCGCCAGCACCACCGCGTCGTTGTGCGCCTGATCCCGCGCGCCATAGACCAGCGTGGTCCTGCCCTTGCGGATCACATCCCTTAGCTGCCCCACCGCCTCGCCATTGGCGTCCAGTTCCGCGCGATAGCGCTGCTGGAACTCTTCCCACAGTTCGGGATCATGGCCGAACCATTGGCGCAGGGCCGTGGTGGGGGCGATCTCCTTCAGCCACAGGTCGATCGCCGCCTTCTCCTTGCTGACGCCACGCGGCCACAGGCGATCGACCAGCACACGCTGCCCATCGTCTGGCGAGGCGGCTTCGTAGGCGCGCTTCAGGATGACCGGACCATTGACCACATCAACCCTGCGGTTCGGGGCTGCTCGGCGCTGTCACGGTGGGCGGCTCGGCCGGACGCGGCACGTCCGGCAGACGCGGCGCTTCCGGCAGCTTGGGCGCCGGCACATTGATGTCCAGGTTGACCTCTGGCGCTTCCGGGGCGGCGGGCGGGTTTCCGCCCGAATAGAGGAACCAGCCGATGACGGCGACAGCCACGACCAGCCCCCCCAGAATGAAGGCCAGAAGCCCGCCGCCACCCTTGCGCTCAGCGCTCGTATTGATCGTCGTCTGATGCACGACACGTTCGGGCGGCGGGATATTGGGGTCCGTCATTCACAGGCTCCTCATCGCTTCGCTAAGGTTGAGAGAACGGAGGTCAGGCTTGGCGGTTCCCGCAGGCCAATTTCCAACGGGGCCTGACTTTGGCCGCTGTGCTGCTTATGTTCTCCTCCGAATCCGCCCTGCGTGAGCCGCTTATCCTGTGACCGACCTGCCTTCCCCCCGCATTTCCGACCTCGCGCGCGGCCAGTCGCCGCAAGGCGCGGCCGACTACCTGTCCGGCCTCAACCCCGAACAGAAGCTTGCGGTCGAGACGACCGAGGGGCCGGTTCTGGTTCTGGCCGGCGCCGGCACCGGCAAGACCCGCGTCCTGACCACCCGTCTGGCCCATATCCTTGCGACGGGTCGCGCCAAGCCCTGGGAACTGCTGGTCGTCACCTTCACCAACAAGGCCGCGCGCGAGATGCGCGAGCGCATCGGCCATCTGATCGGCCCCTCGGCCGAGGGCCTGCGCTGGCTCGGCACCTTCCACTCGGTCGCAGCCCAGATCCTGCGCCGCCATGCGGAACTGGTCGGGCTGAAGTCCAGCTTCACCATCCTCGACACCGACGATCAGGAGCGGCTGCTGAAGCAGCTGTTGGAAGCGGCCAATATCGACACCAAGAAGCACACGCCCAAGTCGCTCGCCCACATGATCGACCACTGGAAGAACCGCGGCTGGACGCCCGAGAAGCTGCCGCCGGGCGAGGACTTCGCCAACGGCAAGGGTCACGCTCTCTACGCCGTCTATCAGAAACGGCTGGCCACGTTGAACGCCTGCGATTTCGGCGATCTGTTGCTGCACAACCTCACCATCCTGTCGCAGCACGCTGATCTGGCTGAGGAATACCGCCGCCGCTTCCGCTACATCCTGGTGGACGAGTATCAGGACACCAATGTCGCCCAGTATCTATGGCTGCGGCTGCTGACCTCCTCGACCGGCAATGTCTGCTGCGTCGGCGACGACGATCAGTCGATCTACGGCTGGCGCGGGGCCGAGGTGGACAACATCCTGCGTTTCGAGCGCGACTTCCCGGGCGCCAGGATCGTCAAGCTGGAGCGCAACTACCGCTCGACCAAGCACATCCTCGGCGCCGCCTCGGCCCTGATCGCCACCAATCAGGACCGTCTGGGCAAGACCCTGTGGACCGAGGACGACAGCGGCGACAAGGTGCGCGTGCGCGGCGTCTGGGACGGCGAGGCCGAGGCCCGCCTGATCGCCGACGAGATCGAGACCGCCCGCAAGCAGGGCATAAAGTACAAGGACATGGCCGTCCTGGTCCGCGCCTCCTTCCAGATGCGGGCGTTTGAAGAACGCTTCGTCATGCTGGCCGTCCCCTATCAGGTCATCGGCGGCCCCCGCTTCTTCGAGCGCGCCGAGATCCGCGACGCCCACGCCTATCTGCGCCTGATCCAGTCCGAGGACGACGACCTGGCCTTCGAGCGCATCGTCAACGTGCCCAAGCGCGGCATCGGCGACACCAGCGTCCAGAAGATCCTGCATATCGCCCGCGAAAACGGCGTCTCGGCCATGCAGGCGGTGCGCCACCTGCTGACGACGGACGAGCTTCAGGCCCGCACCCGCACGCCCCTGGCCAACTTCGTCCGCGATCTCGACCGTTGGCGCGATCTGGCCAACATGGGCACGCCCCACTGGCAGGTGACAGAGACCCTTCTGGACGAGAGCGGCTACACGGATATGCAGAAGGCCGACCGCACCAGCGGCCAGACGCGCCTCGACAACCTCAAGGAACTGACCCAGGCCATGCAGGCGTTCGAGACCCTGCAAGGCTATCTGGAACACGTCTCCCTGGTCATGGACCTGGATCGGGCCGCCCCCGAGTCCGAGAGCGGTGCGGTGCAGATCATGACCCTGCACGGCGCCAAGGGGCTGGAGTTCCCCCTGGTCTTCCTGCCCGGCTGGGAGGAAGGCGTCTTCCCCAGCCAGCGCAGCATCGACGAAAAGGGCATGAAGGGCCTGGAGGAAGAACGCCGCCTCGCCTACGTCGGCGTCACCCGCGCCAAGCAGGACGCGCGTATCAGCTTCGCCGCCAACCGTCTGGTCTATGGCCGCTGGACCTCGCAACTGCCCAGCCGCTTCGTTGACGAACTGCCTCTGGCCCACGTCGATCCGCAGTCGGACACCGGCTACTACAACGGCGGCGGCGCGCCCGGCATGCAGCAACCCAAGAGCCGCTGGGACGACAGCCCCTCGTTCGGCGGCGGCTATTCCAGCCCCAGCTGGAAACGCGCCCAGAGCTTCACCTCAAGCGCCCCCACGCGCCCGGCTTCAACGCCCGCCCGCAAGGCCATCATCGAGGGCCAAAGCCGTCCTGTAGCGCCCAAGTCCAGCAGCGATTGGTCACGCGGCGACCGCGTCTTCCACCAGAAGTTCGGCTATGGCGCCGTGCGCGCCGTCGAGGGCAACAAGCTGATCGTCGCCTTCGACAAGGCGGGCGAGAAAAAGGTCATAGACACCTTCGTCGAGAAGACCTCCTAGGCCTTCTTTCTCCTGCCTGCGATCGACTCCCAGATAGCCGTCAGCACCAGGATGGCCGACGAGGTCATGGTGAGAGCCAGCGGCGACAGGCCCTGTCCGAACAGCAGGGTCGCGCCCATCGCCGCCACCCCGACCACGCGCGGCCAGGCCACCTTGCCCCAGATGCTGTAGATCGACAGGGCCGTTCCTAGAAGGAACAGCATCGGTCCGCCGATCAGAACCGCCGTGGTCGCCGCCCCGGCTACGCCAAGCGGATGCGCCAGGGCCAGTTCGTCGCCCACCGCCGTCACCACGATCCCCGCCACCACGATGATCGGGCAATAGGTATAGGTGCGCCGGGCGATGGCGCCGGGGTCTGCGGCGTGGCTGATGGTCTCCGATCCCGCCTCATGGGCCTCGCTGAAGAAGAGCCACCACATGGTGATGGTGGTGACCAGGGCCGATACGAAGACCGTCACCACCGTTGGCGTCCACGACAGCTCGCCAAAGGTCGCCCCGGTGATGATGATCGACTCGCCCAGGCAGATGATCACGAACAGGCCGACCCGCTCAGCCAGATGCGCGCCTTCGACGTCCCAGTCCATGGTGCTGGATCGCCCCAGCCCCGGCACGAAGAAGGCCAGGGCCGGCCCTGTGAACTCCAGAGCCAGGGCGATCAGCCAGATCACCAGCCGCGTCTGCCCTTCGGCCAGCCCCCCGCTGATCCACAAGGCCGCGCCCAACAGCGCCCAGGCCGATATCCGCTGGAAATTCGCCTTCTGCGACGGTGACCCGCGCACGGCCCACAAGGTGAACAGGCTGCGGCCCACCTGAATGGAGGCGAAGGCGCAGGCAAAGACCAGGCCCTTATCGCCAAACGCCTCGGGCAGGGACGTCGACAGGATCAACCCCGCCGCCATCAGGGCGAACAGCATCAACCGCACCGGCCCGCGCTCGGGGTCCAGCCAGTTGGTGATCCAGCTGGTGTCGATCCACACCCACCAGACCGCCGCCAGCAGGATGGCCGCTTCCAGCGCCCCCAGCGGCGTAAGATGCGCCAGCAGCAGGTGGCTGACCTGGGTAATGGCGAAGACGAAGACCAGATCGAAGAACAGTTCGACGAAGCCGACCCTGGCGTGCTCGCCCGGTCGCCGGATACGCATCAGACTGGTCATGCCCCACCCTTCCTTAACCCTGTTCGGCGACCGTGCCGCCGTGCGCGCCATCCGTCCAGAGCCAGAAATGATCCGTCCCGGCCCGCCCCTGTGGGAACAGGTTGCGGCAGGATTCATCCTGTGCATGCTGACCGGTGCCCTGATCGGGCCGGTTCTCGCCCCGGATCAGGGCGAGACGCCACTGCTGCGCCTGTTTTGGCTGCCGGTCTACGCCCTGGTCGCGGGTCTGACGGTGTTGCGCTTCAAAACCGTCATCAAGGCCTGGCCAGCCATCCTCGCCTGGGCCTGCATCGTCGGTCTGGCCTTCGCCTCGAAATACTGGTCGATCGACCCGTCCACGACCAGCCGACGGGTCATCGCCATGGTCATCAGCGGCGCCTTCGCCATGTATCTGGGCTCGACCTTCCACGGCCCGCACCTGCCACGACTTCTGGCGCGTTGCGCCCTGATCATGGGCGTGCTGAGCGTCTTCATGGTCTTCGCCGTGCCGTCGATCGGCGTCCACCACGACATCAACGCCGGCATGTGGCGCGGCATCTGGTACGAGAAGAACCAGATGGGCATCGTCATGGCGGCCGGCGGAACGGCGGCTGCCGCCTGGATGGCGTCCGAAGACCGGCTGCGACCGGTCCCGCTGCTGACCATCCTGGTTTGCATCGGCCTGGTCCTGGCCACGCGTTCCAAGACCTCCCTGCTTTGCGTCATGCTGGGCGTCGGCATGGTGGCGGCGCTTTGGACTCTCAAGCGCGGCGGTCCCGCCCTGGCGGTCGCCGCCGTCTGGATGGGCGTGGTCGGCGGGGCTGTCGGCTGGTGGCTGTGGACTTATGAGTCCGCCGAGATCCTCGCCGCCCTGGGCAAGGACCCCTCGCTGACCGGCCGCACCGGCATCTGGGACGCCCTGTTCACCAAGATCGCCGAACGCCCCTGGACCGGCTACGGCTATAACGCCTTCTGGGGCAAGGAGTCCGAACCCGCGCTCTGGGTCCGCTATCAGACCGGCTGGCTGGTGCCGTCCGCCCATAACGGCTGGATCGACCTGCTGGTCCAACTGGGTTGGCCCGGCGCTGTCCTGGTCGGGACAATCATGGCCGCCTCCTATCTGCTGACCCTGCTGCGTCTTCCTACAGCGGGTCTGCGCGAGGGCTTCTGGGGAATAGCCTACCTGAGCGTCTACATCCTGCTGACCCTGTCCGAGAGCGTGCTGGTCAGCGCCCAGAACATGCCCTGGACCCTGTGCCTGGCCATCCTGGCGCGCGCGGTCTACCCCGAACCGCGCACCGAACGGGCAACGCTTGCGCCCAGCCGTCGTCGAGCCTACCAGACCGGTCCCCGAATCGCCTCAGACTGCACCGATGGCCGACCTCTTCTCTACCCTCGACGACGCTGAACCGACCCGCCCGGAGGCGGCGGCGCCCCCTGCGGCAGCACCGGTCGCCGCACCTGCGCCCGCCGCGCACGAGCCCAAGGTCGAACTGGCCAGCCACGCCAGCACGGCGACGGCCGCCGCCACCGGCTATTCCGCCTCCTCGATCGAGGTGCTGGAGGGGCTGGAGCCCGTCCGCAAGCGCCCCGGCATGTATATCGGCGGCACCGACGAGCGCGCCCTGCACCACCTCTTCGCCGAAGTCCTCGACAACGCGATGGACGAAGCCGTCGCCAAGCACGCCAAGCTGATCACCGTCGATCTGGACGCCGAGGGCTTCCTGTCGGTCCGCGACGACGGCCGCGGCATCCCCGTCGACCCCCACCCCAAGCATCCCGGCAAGTCGGCGCTGGAAGTCGTCATGACCGTGCTGCACTCGGGCGGCAAGTTCTCGGGCAAGGCCTATGAGACCTCGGGCGGCCTGCACGGCGTCGGCGTCTCGGTGGTCAACGCCCTGGCCGAACAGTTGGACGTCACCGTCTGGCGCGACGGCTTCGAATGGCGCCAATCCTTCAGCCGCGGCCACGTCCTCGGCCCTATCCAGCAGGTCGGTCCGTCGAAGAAGAAGGGCACCCTGATCCGCTTCAAGCCGGACGAGCAGATCTTCGGCGTCGGCGCGGCCTTCAAGCCCGCCCGCCTGTTCCGCATGGCCCGCGCCAAGGCCTATCTGTTCCGCGGCGTCGAGATCAAATGGACCTGCGCGGCGGACCGCATCACCGACGCCACGCCCGAACAGGCCCTGCTCCACTTCCCCGGCGGCCTGGCCGACGCCCTGGCCGAACGCGTGGGCGAGCTGGAGACCGTCACCCCCGTCTTCGCCGGCCGCGCCGAGCGCAAGGGCGAGGCGGGCGCGCTGGAATGGGCCGTCACCTGGTCGCCCATCGGCTTCGGCGACGCCGACAGCTTCATCGGCTCCTACTGCAACACCGTCTCGACCCCCGACGGCGGCACGCACGAGGCCGGCTTCCGCGCCGCCCTGGTCAAGGGCCTCAAGGCCTACGGCGAACTGACCAACGAGAAGCGCGCGGCCCAGATCACGGCCGAGGACGTCATCGCCAACGCCGGCGCCCTGATCTCCATCTTCATCCGCAACCCGGAATTCCAGGGCCAGACCAAGGACCGCCTGTCCTCGCCCGAGGGCCAGAAGCTGGCCGAACAGCTGCTGCGCGACCCCTTCGACCACTGGCTGACCGAAAGCCCCAAGCAGGCCAACGCCCTGCTCGGCTTCGTCATCGACCGCGCCGAAGACCGCCTGCGTCGCCGCAAGGACAAGGAAGTCCAGCGCGCCGCCGCCACCCGCAAGCTGCGCCTGCCGGGCAAGCTCTCGGACTGCTCGCGACAAGCCGCCGAGGGCACCGAACTGTTCATCGTCGAGGGCGACTCGGCTGGCGGCTCGGCCAAGCAGGCACGCGATCGCACCACCCAGGCCATCCTGCCCCTGCGCGGCAAGATCCTGAACGTCGCCTCGGCCACCGCCGACAAGCTGCGCGCCAACGTCGAGCTCTCCGATCTGGCGTTGGCCCTCGGTGTCCAACCCGGCAGCCGCTTCAACATCGAAGACCTGCGCTATGAGCGCATCGTCATCATGACCGACGCCGACGTGGACGGCGCCCACATCGCGGCCCTGCTGATCACCTTCTTCTACCGCTCCATGCCCGAAACTATCCGTCAGGGTCGCCTCTTCATGGCCCTGCCGCCGCTTTACCGCATCAGCGCCGGCCCCCTGTCGGAGTACGCCCGCGACGACGCCCACCGCGACGAGCTGCTGGCCACCGTGTTCAAGGGCAAGAAGGTCGAGATCGGACGCTTCAAGGGTCTAGGCGAGATGATGGCCTCCCAGCTGAAGGAGACCACCATGGACCCGAAGAAGCGGACCCTGGCGCGCGTCTCCCTGCCCGACAGCGAAGAAGAGATCGAGGATCTGGTCGAACGCCTGATGGGCCGCAAGGCTGAGGCCCGCTACCAGTTCATCCAGGACAACGCTCGCTTCGCCGTCGCGGATCTGGACGTCTGAGGAAACGCCTCGGCCTTACAGGCCGAGGCTCTCCGCCACCCGAGCCGCCACGGCGGCGAAGCGTTGCGCCACCTCGCCCTCAGGCTCGGCAGAGACCAGCGGATGGCCCGCATCGCCTGCCTGACGCAGGGCAGCGTCCAGTGGAAGGTCGCCGAGGAAGACCACGCCCAGCCGGGCGGATTCGGCTTCGGCCCCGCCTTGTCCGAAGACCGGGCCGCTCATGTTCTCGATCAGCCCCAGCGTCGGCACGTTGACACGCTGGAACAGGGTATGGGCCCGGCGCGCATCGGCCAGCGCCACCTCCTGCGGAGTCGAGACGATGACTGCACCGTCCAGCGGCGTCTTCTGGATCAGGGTCAGTTGAACGTCGCCGGTGCCGGGCGGCAGATCCACCACCAGAATGTCCAGCGGCGCGTCCTCCGTGCCCCAGCGCGTCTGGGTCAGCATCTGGGTGATCGCCTGCGACGCCATCGGCCCGCGCCAGATCATGGCGTCGTCGGCCTTGGTCAGCAGGCCGACCGACATGGCCTTCAACCCGTGGGCGACGTGGGGCACGATGGCCCCGTCCACATAGTCCGGCTGGCCCGACAGCCCCAGCATGGTCGGCAGCGACGGACCATAGACGTCGGCGTCCAGTATCCCGACCGACAGGCCCCGCGCCGCGAGCGCCGCCGCCAGGTTCACCGCCACCGTGGACTTGCCGACGCCGCCCTTGCCGCTGGCCACGGCCAGAACGCGCTTCACATGGGCGGGGCGGTCGGTCGGAACCGGCGCCTTGGCGCGGCCCGGATCAGTCGCGGCCTTGGACAGGCCGGCCGTGCGACGCGGCGCGGCTGCGGGCGCCGTTTCTGCGGTCAGGACGACCGAGACCCGCGCCATGCCCGGCATGGCTTTCAACGCCGCCTCGGCCGCGTCGCGCACCGGGGCGTATATGGCCGTCTCGCCAGCCGGAACCTCCATGACGAAGCCCGCGCGGTCCTCGCCCACCATCAGCCCCTGAACCAGACCGGCGGCGACCAGCCCCTGTCCCGATTTCGGATCGACAATGGCGTCGAGGGCGGCGGTTACGGCGGTGCGGTCGATCAAGGCTCTACTCCTTGGCCCTTGCCGGGCCGGTCGCGGGCGTTCTATCGCCCTCTGATCCTGTTCGCGAGCCCGTTCCTTTGACCAAATCGCCCCGCCTCACCCTGATCGCCGGCCCCACCGCCTCGGGCAAGTCGCGTCTGGCGCTGGAAATGGCCGAGAAAACCGGCGCGATCATCATCAACGCCGACAGCCAGCAGCTCTACGCCGACCTGCGCGTCCTCAGCGCGCGCCCGTCCATCGAAGACGAAGCCCGCGCCGAGCACCGCCTCTATGGCGTGGCCGACGCCGCCGAATCCTGGTCGGTCGGACGCTGGACCCGCGCGATCATGCCGCTGCTGGAGGAACTGACGGCCCAGGACCGCCCCGCCCTGCTGGTCGGCGGCACCGGCCTCTATTTCAATGCCCTGACGCGCGGTCTGGCCGACATACCCGCCGTGGCTGACGCCGTCCGCGACGCGGTCCAGGCTTCCTACGACCTTGAGGGCGAAACCGCCTTCCGCCGCCGTCTGGCCGGGGTCGACCCCGCCGCCGCCGCCGCCATCACCCCCGGTGACCGCCAGCGCCTGATCCGCGCCCTGGCCGTGGCACAGGCCACCGGCCGTTCCCTCAGCGCGTGGAAGGCTGATACCCGGCCTCTGCTGGCGGCAGGTTCATATAACGCCCTGGTGGTCGAGCCCCCGCGCGACCGCCTTTACGCCAACTGCGACGTGCGGGTCAGCCTGATGATCGACAATGGCGCGGTGGACGAGGTCCGCACCCTTCTGACTCGCAACCTCGACCCTGTCCTGCCCGCCATGAAGGCCGTGGGCGTGCCCGAACTGGCGGCTCATCTCTTGGGCCTGACCTCGCTGGATCAGGCCATCGCCGCCATCCGCCTGTCCACCCGCCACTACGCCAAACGCCAGCTGACCTGGTTCAGGAACCAGACCCGCGACTGGCCGCGCCATCCGGGTTTCGCCTGAGATTTCGACAGCTTCCCCTTGGAAGCCAACGCCGAGACGCCTATATTGAACTTGTTCGGGTTCGCCCGGACTATGGCGATAAACGCGCCTGTAATAAGCGGACCGGACCCGGGTGCGATTCCCGGCGGCTCCACCAAATCTCTCACCGCGTTATCGGCGGGAGCTGCGGGGCCGACTAGCATCGACGGACGTGTAAAGAGGATGCTTTTGCCCGTCCTGGCCCACCGTATCGGGCCATTTTCTAACTGCGAACGATAACTTCGCTGGAGAAGTCCGCCTCGCCGCGTAATGCGGTTCGGTTGATTTCGAACACTTAAGTCCTGGGGGTTCAGATCCTCAGGCGGGGCCCGGGGGGCGCCTGGCAACAGAAGCCCCCCACTTCCTCGGACATCGCAGGAACCTGGCGACAGAATCCCGTCGCTTTCCTCAAATCCGCATCTTCCGTCGCTCGCCTGTCGCGGGTAACAGTCGGCCGTTCCCAGTTTCGAGGCCCTGATGACGGATCAAGCTCCCCCGGTCGATGAGATGCACTATGAGCAGCTCGCCCAGGACGCCCTGCGCGGCGTGATCCGCTCGGCGCTGGAACGCGCGGCCGAGCCTGACGGCATCCCCGGCGCGCACCACTTCTACATCACGTTCAAGACGCGGGCGCCCGGCGTCTCGGTGCCGCCGGACGTGCTGGCCAAATACCCTGACGAAATGACTATCGTCCTGCAGCACCAGTACTGGGACCTGGACGTCCAGCACGACCGCTTTTCCATCATGCTGAAGTTCGGCGGCATGCCCAAGGTTTTGGCCATGCCCTATTCGGCCGTGACCCGCTTCTACGACCCCAGCGTCCAGTTCATGCTGCAGTTCGAGGAACCCGAGATCGTCGAGGCCGAAATCGCCCCCCTGTCGCCGCCGGCCCGCGACCCGAACGCCGCCCCGCCGCCCTCGGGCGATGACGACGGCCCCAAGGTCGTCTCCCTGGACCAGTTCCGCAAGAAATAGACGCTGGCTTCATGAGCAATCCCGACGACAAGCCCGCCGAGACACCCGCCCAGCGCGCGCTTCGCCTCAAGCAGGCCGCCCAGAAGGCCCGCCCCGGCCCGCCCCAAAAGGGCGGCCTTCAGCGTGACCAGTCCGTCAACGTCAAGTCCGGCTCGAACAAACCCTGGATGACGCGCTAGGTCATTCAAGGGTATTTGCGCTGGCTTGACAGCAAACCGCTCCGATGGAGAAATCTTCGTTTCCGACGGAGATCGCCATGCGCCTGTTTCGCCTTGCCCTGCCAGTCATGGCGCTTCTCGCAGCATCGCCCGTCGCAGCACAGGATCGCGAAGGAACGGATCACCCGTTGCTGCCCCGCTACGAGGGCGCCACGATCATCCAGTATCGCGACGGCTCGCTCGACGAGATCCTTATCCCGACCGCTGCTGTCAACGACGAAAACCAGGCGAAGGGCGAAGCTCTGGAAGGCCGTGTGACGCACCTGGACTATCGCGTCACGCCAGCGGCCAGTCCTCTGACCATGGCCCGGCACTATGAAGCGGTCCTCGCCGCCAATGGGTTTGAAACCGTCTTTTCATGCAGCGGTCAGAACGACTGCGGCCGCAGCATGGATGCCCTGATCTCGAACTCGGGCAAGGTGGCGCCGGTCGGCTTCTCCGACGCCGTCTTCAGCGAGCGCGTACGCGTGGTGGTCGCGCGTCGGCAAGCGGACTGGATTCTGGTGCGCGTCGACGAAGCGCCTGATCGGTCCCTGATCTATACGGCCATCATTGAAGATAGCCACCCCGCGCGCTGAACAGGGGGGAGCGGCGTCATCCCGCCCTGGCCGCAATCACCCTCAGCACCGCATCCGCCGCCAGTTCTGACGGATCGGGACCGCCGCGGCCCATCAGGTCCAGCGCCGCAGTCTGGCGCGCGGCTTGATCGGCGGCGGCCTGCGGGTCGGACAACAGGCGGCCGACCGCCTCGGTCAGCTTCTCGGGCGTGGCGTCGTTCTGGATGAACTCAGGCGCTATGCGGTCGTCGGCGGCGATGTTGAACAGGGTGATGTGCTTGGCCGTCACCAGGTTCTTCATCAGAGCGTAGCTGAGCCCGTCGATCTTGTAGGCGATGACCATGGGCGCGCCGGCCAGAGCCAGTTCGGTCGAGACCGTGCCGCTGGTGGCCAGGGCGACATTGGCCGCCTTCATCGCATCATACTTGTCCGCCTCCTGCGCCAGATGGGCGCGGAAGGGCCAGGCGGCGACACGCCCCGCCACATCGGCGGCCACGGTGCCGGCGGCGACGACGGCGATCTCCAGCGAGGGGTTCGCCGCCTTCAGACGCTTCACCGTCGCCTCGAAAACGGGCGTCATCCGGTTGATTTCGCTGGGACGACTGCCCGGCAGGACCAGCAACAGGGGCGCGGCGGCGGCGATGCCGCGCGCGGCGCGGAAGCGGGCGCCGTCGGCGCTGGCCATGTCCACATGCAGGGCCTGCGAGCCCACGACTGTCGTCGGCAGCCCCTCGCGCTCGAACCAGGGCGCGTCGAAGCTGTAGAGTGACAGCAGGTGATCGACGCTGGCGGCCAGGGTCTTGGCCCGGCCCGGACGCGAGGCCCAGACCTGCGGCCCCACATACTTGATCAGCGGTATGCCCGGCAGGACCTCGCGCAGGGCCTTAGCCACGCGGATGGTGAAGCCCCAGCTGTCGATGAGGACGACCGCGTCGGGCCGCTCGGCCTTGGCCAGAGCGACCGTGTCGGCCACCCGGCGCTTGACCAGACCATAGGCCTTCAGCCCCTCGATCCAGCCCAGAATGGACAGTTCGGCGATGTCGAACGGGCTGGCGACGCCTTCGGCCGTCATCTTGGGGCCACCGACGCCGACAAAGACGACATCGTCGCCCAGGCGCGACTTCAAAGCGTGCGCCAGTCCGGCGCCTAGGGCGTCGCCCGAGGCCTCGGCGGCGACCAGCATGATCTTCAGCGGACGGCTCATCGTTCCACGCCCCAGACGAACAGGCCAAGCCGGTCGGCCGCCTCGACCAGCGCCTCATGGTCGATGATGATCAACCGCCCGGCGAAGCCGCCGATGCCCGCCAGACCGGCGGCGGCGGCCAGTTCGACCGTCATCGGCCCGATCACTGGCATGTCCACCCGCAGATCCTGGATCGGCTTGGGCGCCTTGCCCAACGCGCCCTTCAGCGCGCCCGGCGCGCCGTGCAGGTCAGCGGGCAGGCCCGCCACGCGGCGCAGCATCTCGTCCGTGCCTTCCTGCGCCTCCACCGCCAGCACCAGTCCCTCGCAGACGACCGCGCCCTGACCGATATCCAGTTCACCCGATTTTTCAGCGACGTGCAGCGCCTTCTTCAGGTCCGTCATTTGCTCTGGCGTCGGCGTGATCGCACCCAGAGCGCCCGCCGCCAGAGCCTCGCCGCCCAGAATGTCGTCCGCGCCCTCGACCGCATAACCCTCGGCCTCGAACACCGACAGGATCTTGCGTAGCAGGGCGTCGTCGCCCTTGGTCGCGGCCGCCACGATGCCGGGCAACAGGGTCGCCCCCTTGAAGTCGGGCTTCAGGGTCTTGAAGTCGGGCCGGTTCACATAGCCCGCCAGACAGACCGCCTCGCAGCCCTCCGCCTTCATCGTCTTCAGGATACGGCCAATCTCGGCCATGCCGAACTCTTGCCCCGGCCAGCGCACCAGATGCTCGTCGGCGAACCCGGCCAGACGGATGATGAAGACCGCCCGCCCCTCAGCCTCGCACCGCGCCGCGATCTTGAACGGCAGGTCGCCGCCGCCCGCGATCAGGCCGAGCTTGGGTGCAGCCGTCATTCCTTGCCCGGCAGGCAAAGCGGTCGCTTGGCGCCGTCGCGGATGAAGGCGACGATCTCCACGATCTCAGGCAGATCGGCATAGGTCGCCTCGACCCGGTCCAGGCGATCGGCGAAGACGCCTTCGCCCTCGAACAGGTCGCGGAAGGCGGCCAGCAGGCGACGCACCGCATCCTTGCCGTAACCCTTGCGCTTCAACCCGATCAGGTTGAGGCCGTGAAGGCTGGCGTGATTGCCCCAGGCCGAGCCGTAGGGAATGACGTCGCGCGTCACGGCGGCCAGACCGCCGACGATGGCGCCCTGCCCCACCCGGCCGTTCTGATGCACGGCGCACAGCCCACCCAGGAAGACCTTGTCCCCTATCTGGGCGTGGCCGCCCAGGGTGGCGTTGTTGGCCATGACGACATTGTCGCCTACAACGCAGTCATGACCGACGTGGGCGCCCGTCATGAACAGGCCGTTCGAGCCGACGCGCGTCACGCCCGTGCCCTGCGGCGTGCCCCGGTTGAAGGTGACGTGCTCGCGGATGAGGTTGTCTGCACCGATCTCCAGCCGGACAGGCTCACCCTTGTAGCCATTGTGCTGCGGGTCGCCGCCGATGACGGCGAAGGGATGGATGACCGTTCGCGCGCCGACGCTGGTGTCCTGCTGAACCACGACGTGGCTGACAAGCTTGACGCCCTCGGCCAGGGTCACGCCCGGACCGACGACGCACCAGGGTCCGATCACGACCCCGCTGGCGATCTGGGCCGAGGCGTCGACGACGGCGGTCGGGTGGATGGTCACTGGGCGGGCTCCGCCACGGTCACGACCATGGCCATGAACTCGGCCTCGGCGGCCAGCTTGCCGTCGATGAAGGTCTCGCCACGGAACTTGTAGGCGTCGCCGCGCGCGCGGATCACCTTGACCTCCATGCGCAGCTGGTCGCCCGGACGGGCGGGCTTGCGGAAGCGCACGCCGTCGATCGACATGAACATGATGACCTTGTCAGCCACCGCCACGTCCAACGACTTGGACATCAGCAGCGCGCCCGTCTGGGCCATGGCTTCGACGATCAGTACGCCCGGCATGACCGGATCGATCGGGAAGTGGCCGGGGAAGAAGGGCTCGTTGTGGGTGACGTTCTTGATGCCAACGATCGAGGTCGCCGTCACGAAGTCCTCGGCCTTGTCGACCAGCAGGAAGGGATAGCGGTGCGGCAGGCGACGCATCACCTCGGCGTAATCGATCTTGTTGTCTTCGCTCATTCTTTCGATTCCTTCGCGCCCTTCTTCTGGGACGCCTGTTTGGACAGCCACACAGTCTCGCGCAAGAATTGACGCAGGGGTTTGGCGGGGTAGCCGGACCAGATCTCGCCCGGCGGAATATTAGCCAGGACGCCGCCGCCGGCCGCGACGCGCGCGCCTTCACCGATGGCGATGTGGTCGCCCACGCCCGCCCGGCCGCCGAAGATGCAGTTGTCTCCCGTCGTGACCGAGCCCGAGATGCCGGTGTGGGCCGCCATCAGATTGTTGCGGCCGATGACGCAGTTGTGGCCGATCATGACCAGGTTATCGATCTTGGTGTTCTCACCGATGACCGTGTCGTCATAGGCGCCGCGGTCGATGCAGGAGTTGGCGCCGACGGTGACGCCGTCCTGCAAGATGACCCGACCCAGTTGCGGGATGTCCACCGGTCCGGTCTTCGACCCGGCGGCGCCGAAGCCGGCCTCGCCGACCCGTGCGCCCGCCAGCAGCTTCACCCGGTCACCCAGCAGGGCGAAGCCGATGGTGACGCCCGGACTGATCAGGCAGTCGCGGCCGATCTGGACGCCGGGCCCGATGACCGTATTGGCGCCAATGCGTGTGCCTCGTCCGATGCGGACGCCTTCGCCCAGCACCACGCCAGGCTCGATCACCACAGTGTCGTCCTCGGCGGCCTCGGCAGGGGTGGTCGCGCGATCCAGGCGGATCGGACGGTGCAGCAAGGCGGACGCCCGCGCCCAGCTCGCCTGCGCCTCGCCCGAGACGATGACGGCGGCGTCCGCGGGCGCCAGGTCCACAGCGGACGCTGGCACGATTACGCAGCCAGCCTTGGTCTCGGCCAGAGCGGCGGCGAACTTGCGATCGCCCAGAAACGCAATCGCGCCCCGGTCCGCTGTGGACAGGGGCGCAACGGCCGAGATGACGACTTCGCCGCCCCGAACCACCTCCCCGCCGATATGCTCGGCGAGGGCGGCGACCGTCAGGGGCGACAGGGTCTCAAAGAACCTCGGATCGGGCATGGCCCGTCTTACGACTGCGGTTGGGCCGGAACCGGCATGCGGTTGAAGGTCAACGACGGCAAGCTGGTGTTCAGGCGCTGAACCACGACGTCGGTGATGTCCATCGCCGGGTTAACGTAGGCGACGCTCTCGCTGCGCAGCAGCACGCCGCAACCGCGCTCTTGATAAACCGCCATGATGATCGGACGGGCGGCGTCCTCGATGGCCTTGGCCTGAACGCCCTGAGTGTAGCGCAGTTCGGCATCGCGGGTCTGCTCGAGCTGCTGAGCTTCCTGTGCACGCTGCTGCAGTTGCTGGCGACGCTGATTCAGCTGGTCCGCCGGGATGGTGGCGGCGCCTTGCTGCAAGGCCTGATACTCGGTCTGGATCTGTTGCGAGTAGGGCTGCAGCTCGCCGCGAACTTCTTGCAGCAGTTGAACCATACGATTCTGCAGTGCTTGGCCCGCGGCCGAACCGAGCAGAATCTGCTCGCCGGAAACCACGCAGACGCCCGGCAGTACGGGGCCCGGGTTTTGCGGCGCGTCCTGAGCCAGGGCGGACGAAGCAACGAGAGTGGCGGCGGCGAAGGCGCCGATAGCGAACAGTTTCATCTTGAACCTTTGAGCAGTCTGGAAGGCTGCGGTTAGAACTGGGTCGAGGTGGAGAAGCGGAAAGTCTCGGTCTTGTCGTAGTCTTCCTTCGACAGGACCTTGGACAGGTCGAAACGGATCGGCCCCATCGGGGACCGCCAGTGGATGCTGACGCCGGCGGCGGCGCGTAGCGCCAGATCATCCACGATGTTCGCGTTCGGCAAACCCGTGGTCGTATCGGTCTTGTACCGATCGTCCAGCATCCCAATCGTGCCGAAATCGGCGAACAGCGAGGTCTTGATGCCGTATTCTTCCGGCAGGTAGTTGGGCACCGTCAGTTCAACCGTGCCGATGGCGTAGAAGTTGCCGCCCAGAGCATCGGTCGTGGTCAGATCGCGAGCCCCCATACCCGCCGTTTCAAAGCCGCGGAAGCTGTTACCGCCCTTGAAGAAGCGGTCATTGATCCGGATCGGATCGCCGTTCCAGCCCGACACATAGCCGGTCGAGCCCTGAACGCTGACAGTCCAGTTCGGGCGAATGCCCCAGTACCAGGCTGCGTCAGCTTCGGTCTTGATGTAGTTCACGTCGCCGCCGATACCGGCGAAGTCCTGGCGGAGCGACGCCGTCCAGCCCCGCGTCGGCCGCACCGGATCATTCCGGCGATCGACCATCAGGGTGTAACCGGCCGACGAGTTCATAAAGGAACCGGCCTGCTCACACAGCGCCGACGAACCGGTGCCATTGCAGTAGCCGGCCGGGATAAGAACCTCGTCGTCCTTCAGGAAGTAGCGCAGGCTGAACAGCGAGTAGCCATTCAGCGGATAGCTGAGACGCAAGCCGCCACCCGTCGAACGATAGTCATACGACGAGTATTCGCTGAGGTCGTACCGCGTGTGGAACAGGTCGAAACCGGCGCGCAGGTCACGACCCAGGAACTTCGGCTCGGTGAAACGGAAATCGATCTGCTGGCGCAGCGAGCCCCACTCGGCACGCGCCACGACGTTCTGGCCCCGACCGCGGAAGTTGCGCTGGGTCACGCCCAGGTTCAGCACGAAGGAGTCAACCGAGCTGAAGCCCGCGCCGACCGACAGTTCGCCCGTCGGCTGTTCCTGCACGGTGACATTGACGACAGAACGGTCGGGTGCGCTGCCACGCGTCTCCTCGATCGTGACGTCCTTGAAGAAACCCAGGGCGCGCAGATTGTTGCGCGAACGCTCGACCAGGCTGCGGTTGAAGGCGTCGCCTTCGCCCACCATCAGCTCGCGCCGGATGACCGAATCCAGGGTCTGGGTGTTGCCGACGACATTGATGCGGTCGATGTAGACCCGCTGGCCTTCCTTCAGATTGAAGGTCACATCGACCGTGTCGGTCTCGGGATTGGCGCGATAGCTGGGGTTGATCTCGACAAAGGCGTAGCCCGCCGAACCCGCCGCAAAGGTCAGGGCGTCGACGGCGTTCTCGATGCGATCACTCTCATACAGGTCACCCGAACGGATCGGCAGAAGACGCTGCAGGAAGTCGGCGTTGAGGCGATCATTCTCGGTCACGACCTTGACCTCGCCGAACTTGTAGCGATCCCCTTCATCCATCGTGACCGTCATGCCGAAGGCGCTGCCGTCCGGCTTCAGTTCAGCGACGGACGACAGGATACGGAAGTCGTAATAGCCCCGGTTCGTGTAGAACTTCCGCAGTTGCTCCCGATCATAATCCAGACGATTCGGGTCGTAATTGTCGTTCGAGCTGAACAGACGCCACCACTGCGATTGCTTGGTCACCATGACCTCACGCAGATCGCTGTCGGAGAAGGCCTGATTGCCCAGGAAGGTGATGGCCGCCACGCCCGTTTCCGGGCCTTCATCGATTTCAAACACCACGTCGACGCGGTTTTGCTCCAGCTGGACCAGCTTCGGCGTCACCGTGGCCGAGATACGACCCGACAGACGATAGAGTTCAATAATCTTGCCGACATCCTCCTGGACGCGGGCGCGCGTATAGATGCCGCGCGGCTTGATCGTGACTTCATCCTGAAGCTTCTTCAGGGTGAGCGCCTTGTTCCCCTCGAACGTCACCTGATTGATAATCGGGTTCTCGACGATCTCGACGATCAGGTCACCGTTCGGCTGCAGGCCCAGTTGCACGTTGGCGAACAGGCCGGTGCGCGACAGGGTGCGAACCGCCACGTCGATTGTGGCGGCATCGACCGTGTCGCCGGGCTGGATCGGCAGATAGGACAGGACCGTGGTCTGGTCGATGCGCTGGTTGCCGCGCACCACGATGCGGTTGACGACAGCACGATCCTCAGCCGGGGCCGCGACCGTCACTTGCGGGTCCTGCTGGGCGGCGGCCGGCGCTGCGACGGGCGCGGTCTGGGCCAGGGCCGGTCCGGCCAGGCCGGCGGCGACTGCCAGCGCCAGAGCGCTGGGTCCAAGGATACGGCCACGGGTTCGGATCATGAGGCGACTGTCGTTCTGAATCATTCGGGGAACCATCGGGGGCTGGCGTCGGCTCACGAGACGAGCCCGCCGAGGAATTTGAAGAGATTGAGTTTCTGCAGGTCGTTCCAGGTGGCGAACAACATTAAACTGGCCAGCAAAGCAAGGCCGACGCGATATCCCGCCTCCTGAACCCTGGCGGCCACCGGCCGACGCGCCACCGCCTCATAGGCGTAAAACATCAGATGCCCCCCATCCAGCACCGGAACGGGCAGCAGATTAAGAAAACCGATTCCGACCGAAAGTATGGCGGCGAAGCTGGTCAGCGTCAGCAGGAGATTTCCCGCCATGGCCAGCGGGTCGGGATTGGCGGCCACCGCGGCGTTGGTCAGGGCGCCCGAGGCCTTGGCGATGCCCAGCGGTCCGCTGAACTGGTCGCCCGATTCGCGACCGGTGAAGATGCGGCCGATATAGGTGAAGGTCGTGCTCAGGATGGCGCCGGTTTCCTTGAACCCCTGCCCAACAGCGGCGACCGGGCCGTAGCGAACGTGGCGCACCTCGTCGCGGCTGGAACCCAGGCCAAGCCCGATGCGACCGACGGAAACCCGGCCGGCAATGGGGTCGTTCTCGACCCGGCGCTCCGGCGTGGCGGTCAGTTGAACGTCAGCGCCCGCACGCTCAACCGTGAACTGCACCGGGTCGCCGCTGCTCAGAGCCACAACGCGCGTCACCTCGCCGCCATCGGCGATCAGCTTGCCGTTGACGCGCGTGATCAGGTCGCCCGGCAGGAACCCGGCGGCGGCGGCAGGCGAATCCGCCTGCACCTGCACGACGCGCGCAGGACGAAGCTCGACCCCGACCAGGCTGAACAACAGGGTGAAGATGAAGATAGCCAGCACGAAATTGGCGAAGGGGCCGCCGGCAACGACCAGGGCCCGCTGCCACAGGGGCTTGAAATACAGATAGTCCTTCTCGGCGCCGACCCCATGCTCAGCGACCACTTCCTTCTTCAGGGCGTCCAGCCCGGCCTTGTCGGGCACGCCCGTCGCGTCCAGATCACCGGCGAACTTCACGTAGCCGCCCAGCGGCAGCCAGCCCAGGCGCCATTCCACGCCACGCTTGTCTGTGCGTTGAAAGATGGCGCGACCGAAACCGATAGAAAAACGCTCCATCTTCACGCCGAAGGCGCGCGCCGTCAGGAAGTGCCCCAGTTCGTGGACAGTGACGACCAGGGTCAGCACCAGCAGGAACGGCACGACATAGATCAGGGCCTGCCCGATAATTCCTAGCATGCCGGTCACTGTCTCCGTCGCCCTCAGGCAGCAATCGCGAGCGAGGCGATAATGTCGTTCGCGATCCGTCGGGCCGCCGCGTCCACGGCCAGAGCCGCGTCGCAGGCGTCGTCGGAACCGGAATCCATCCCCGCATTCGTCGCGCGCTCCAAGGTGTCCGCGACGACTGCGGCAATATTGAGAAAGCCCAGCCGACGGTCAAGGAAAGCGAGAGCCGCCACCTCGTTGGCCGCGTTGAAGACGATGGGCGCCACGCCGCCCGCCGCCAGGGCCTCGCGCGCCAGCCGCAGGGCCGGGAACCGCGTCATATCGGGCGCCTCAAAGGTCAGACGCCCCAGAGCCGCCAAATCCAGCTTCGGCGCGGGCCATGCCATCCGGTCAGGCCAAGCCAGGGCGCAAGCGATCGGCGTCTTCATGTCCGGCGGCCCCATCTGAGCCAGAGTCGAACCATCCACATATTCCACAAGGCTGTGGATGATTGATTCCGGATGGACGACCACATCGATCCTGTCGCCGCTCATGGCGAACAGATAGGCGGCCTCGATCAGCTCCAGGCCCTTGTTGGCCATGGTGGCGCTGTCGACCGAAATCTTGGCGCCCATGCTCCAGTTCGGGTGAGCCACCGCCTGTTCGGGTGTGATGCGGCCCATGGCCTCGCGCGGCAGGGTGCGGAACGGCCCACCGGAGGCGGTCAGCACCAGCTTCGACACCTGTTCGGGCGCCTCGGCGGGAAAGACCTGGAAAATGGCGGAATGTTCGGAATCGACCGGGATCAGCTTGCCGCCACTGCGCCCCACCCGCTCGATCAACGCCGGACCGCAACAGACCAAGCTTTCCTTGTTCGCCAGGGCCAGGGTCGCGCCCGTGCCGGCTGCGGCCCAGGCCGAGCGCAAGCCCGCCGAGCCGACGATAGAGGCCATAACCCAGTCAACGGGCCGCGTCGCGGCCTCGACAATGGCTTCAGGGCCAGCGGCGACCTCGACATCGGTCCCCGCCAGAGCGTCGCGCAGTTCACTCAGACGCGCGGGATCAGCCGTCACCGCCAGCCTGGGCCGCCAACGCCGGGCCTGCTCGGCCAGCCGGGCGATGTTGGCGCCGCCGGTCAGGACCTCGACCTGAAACGCGCCCGAACCGGCCTGTTCGGCCTGATCCATCAGGTCCAGCGTCGATGTCCCGACCGAGCCGGTCGAGCCCAGCACGCTGATCTTGCGGGCAATCATGCGCCCTGCCCCAGCATCAGAACGATCACACGCCCCGCCGCCACGACCACAACCGCGAACATCAGACCGTCGACCCGGTCCAGCAGGCCACCGTGGCCGGGAATGATGTTGCCGGCGTCCTTCACCCCGAAACGTCGCTTCAGCGCCGATTCCCACAGGTCGCCAGCCATGGTGGCCAGGGCCGCCGCCAGACCGAGGACACCGCCCCAGAAGATATTGAGCCGGCCCATTTCCAGCCAACCCGCCATGGCGGCGCCGGCGACCATCCCCGCCAACAAGCCGCCGATGAAACCGGACCAGGTCTTGTTGGGTGAAAAGCGCGGCCACAGCTTGGGGCCGCCCACGGCGCTACCGACCAGATAGGCCAGGATGTCGGAAGCCCAGGCCACGGCGAAGACCAGCACCGTCCAGTACAGGCCCTGGGCCGCGTTCAGGTCTCGCAACCAGATCAGCAGGACGCAGGGCCAGCCGAGGTAGAGCACGCCATAGGCTGCATCCAGCGCCTGGCCGCCGCGTGAACGCGCGAACAAACCCGCCGCCAGAGCGCCGAAGACCAGCAGGATCAAGGCGAGAGAAATCTGTCCGATATGGGCGGCGATCACGGCGGTGATCAGCGCCAGGGCCACCGCCGCTCCGACTGACCGCCAGATACGCGGCGCGCTCATTCGCGCCCATTCAAAGGCCAGCAGACCGCACGCCGCCACCACCAGGGCGCAGAACCAGGCCCCGCCAGCCCAGGTCGCCAGGACGGCGGCCGGCGCCAGCACCACGGCCGAAGCCGCTCTCAGGCCGATATCGCCGATCTTCAACGCCATCAGCCAGCCGCCTTTACGACGGGTGCGTCCGTCAGCACGTCGCGACCGCCATAGCGCCGTTCGCGATTGCCATAGAGGGCGATCGCCTCGCCCAACGCCTCGGCCCCATAGTCGGGCCACAGGATGTCCTGGAACACCAGCTCGGCATAGGCGGCCTCCCATAACAGGAAGTTGGACAGCCGCTGCTCGCCCGATGTCCGCACGATCAAATCCACCGGCGGCGCCCCGGCTGTCGACAGACCCGCGCCCAGATCATCCTCGGTCACATCGCCTTCAAACAGACCCGCGCGTGCGCGATCCAGCAACCTCTGCGCGGCGTCGACCAGATCGGCCCGCCCTCCGTAGTTGAAGGCCACCTGCAACAGGAAACGGTCGTTGTGCGCCGTCTGAGCCTCGGCGCGATCGACGATAGCAGCGATGTCGCCGGGCAATCCCTTGCGACGGCCCAGGACGCGTAAACGAACGCCGGAGGCCTCCAACCGCTTCAGGTCGCTGCCGACAAAGGACCGCACCAACCCCATCAGGTCCGACACCTCGTCCGCCGGCCGGCTCCAGTTCTCGGTCGAGAAGCCGAAGACGGTCAGGCACCGCACGCCGAAGTCCGGCGCGGCCTTGATCGTGCGACGCAAGGCCTGCACGCCTTCGCGATGCCCCACGACGCGCGGCAGGCCCCGGCGCTCGGCCCAGCGACCGTTGCCGTCCATGATCAGGGCGACGTGACGTGGCCCCTTCTCAGGCGCCGTGGCGACGGTCTCGACCGACATTCTGGAATCCCTCCTGACGCGTGCTGGCGTCAGACCTGCATGATCTCGGCTTCCTTGGTCTTCAGTGCCTCGTCAATGCGCTTGATGGCCCCGTCCGTGTCCTTCTGGACCTCGGTTTCCATCTTCTTCTGTTCGTCCTGGCTGATCTCGGTGGCCTTCTCGGCCTTCTTCAGGTCGTCGTTGGCGTCGCGGCGCACGTTACGCACGGCGATCTTCTGCTGTTCGGCATACTTGCTGGCCAGCTTGACCAGGTCCTTGCGGCGCTCCTCGGTCAACGGCGGCACGGGGATGCGCAGGGTCTGGCCGTCCACGATCGGATTCAGACCCAGGCCGGCCGCTCGAATGGCCTTCTCGACCGCCACGACCATGCCCTTGTCCCAGACGCTGACGGAAATCATGCGCGGCTCAGGCACGCTGATCGCGGCTACAGCGTTCAGCGGCGAAGTCGAGCCGTAGGCCTCGACCTGGACCGGATCGAGCAAGCCTGCGTTGGCGCGTCCCGTCCGCAGACCGGCATACTCTTCCTTCAGCGCCGCGACGGACTTCTCCATACGGTCGCGATAGGTCTTGAGCTCGGGCTTGGCCATGAGGATCTTCCTGGTCTGTCGTTCGGTTCGAGAGCCGCTCAGGCGGCCTTGTTGGTAATCACGGTGAAGGTGCCTTCACCGCTCAGGGTCTTGCGCAGGGAACCTTCTTCACGGATCGAGAAGACCACGATCGGAATATCGCTGTCGCGCATCAGGGCGATGGCCGAGGCGTCCATGACGCGCAGATCCTTGGCCAGCACTTCCTGATAGGTCAGGGTCTCATAACGGGTGGCGGTGGGATCCTTCTTGGGATCGGCGGTATAGACGCCATCCACGCTGGTGCCCTTGAGCAAGGCGTCGCAACCCATTTCGGCGGCGCGCAACGCGGCCCCCGAATCGGTCGTGAAGAAGGGCGCGCCCACGCCGGCGGCGAAGATCACCACCCGCCCCTTCTCCAGATGCCGCATGGCGCGGCGACGGATGTAGGGTTCGGCGATGGCGGCCATCGGAATGGCGCTCTGGACCCGCGTATCGACGCCGATCTTCTCAAGCGCGCCCTGCATGGCCAGGGCGTTCATGATGGTGGCCAGCATGCCCATGTAGTCGGCGTTGGCGCGATCCATGCCCTCGGCAGCCTTGGACAAGCCACGGAAGATGTTGCCGCCACCGATAACCAGGCAGATTTCAACGCCCTGACGCGCCACTTGAGCAACGGCGGCCGCCACCACATCGACGGTCTTCATGTCGATGCCATAGGACTGATCGCCCATCAGGACCTCGCCCGAGACCTTCAGCAGGACGCGCTTGTAACGAAACTCGGAGGGGGCGTCGGGCATGGTCATGGGTCCGTGGATACAGGGGTTACGCATCCGCGCGAATGAATCGGCGGCTCATCATAGACGAAGGGCGCGCCGGCCATCAAAGCCGAACGCGCCCTTTTGAAAATTCTTCCCTTTCGGGAAGAAACCTCGGTGTTAGTTGCCGCCGGTCATCGAGGCCACTTCAGCCGCGAAGTCGGGGGTCTCGACCTTCTCGACACCTTCACCCAGAGCCAGGCGGACGAAGCCGGCCAGGCGCAGGTTCGAGGAGCCCAGTTCCTTGCCCGAGTTGGCGACCAGTTGTTCGATGGTCACGTCGGGGTCCATGACGAACGGCTGCTTCGACAGCACCACGTCTTTCTGGAACTTGTTGATCTGACCTTCCACGATCTTTTCGATCATGTTGTCGGGGCGGCCTTCTTCCTTGGCCTTTTCGATCAGAACAGCGCGTTCCTTCTCGATGGCGGCAGGGTCCAGGTCGTCGGTGTTCAGCGACAGCGGCGCCGTAGCGGCGACGTGCATGGCGATCTTGCGGCCCAGTTCGCGCAGGGCGTCCTGGTCGCCTTCACCTTCCAGAGCCACCAGCACGCCGATGCGACCGACGCTGGGCGAGACGGCGTTGTGAACGTAGGTCGAAACCACACCCTCATCGACCGCCAGGCGAGCGGCGCGACGCAGTTGCATGTTCTCACCGATAGTGGCGATCAGCTGGGTCACTTCGTCCTGAACCGTACGGCCGTTTTCCAGGGTCGCGCCATGGATGGCGTCGACGCCGTCATGGTGCAGACCCAGTTGGGCGAACGACTTGGCTGCGGTCTGGAACAGGTCGTTGCGGGCGACGAAATCGGTTTCCGCATTGAACTCGATGGCGGCGGCGACTTCGCCCTTGCCATCGGCGCGGACGGCGACGGCGACCAAGCCTTCAGCGGCGACACGGTCGGCCTTCTTGGCGGCCTTGGACAGACCCTTGGCGCGCAGCCAGTCGATTGCTGCTTCGATGTCGCCGTTGGTTTCCACCAGCGCCTTCTTGCAGTCCATCATGCCGACGCCCGAACGCTCGCGAAGTTCCTTCACGAGGGCGGCAGTGATCTCGGCCATGTTCTTCTCCTGAAAATTCAAATGAGCGGCCGGGCATGGATAGCCCGGCCGCATGTCAGTTTGGCGTAGGTCCGATCATCGACCGGACCCCGAGAGCGCCTTAGCCCTCGACCTTTTCTTCAGTCGTCGCGAGCAGCTCTTCAGCCACGGCTTCCGTACCGGCCGGAGCGGCTTCGGCTTCAGCCGGGGCGGCAGCGGCTTCGCGCAGCATCGGCTCGACCGGAGCTTCCGAAGCGCCCAGGTCGATGCCCGAAGCCGAAGCGCCGGCGGCCAGGCCGTCCAGAACGGCGTCGGCGATCAGGTCGCAGTAGGTCTGGATGGCGCGGGCGGCGTCATCGTTGCCCGGGACCGGATAGGTGATGCCGTCCGGGTCCGAGTTGGTGTCCAGAATGGCGATGATCGGGATGTTCAGCTTGCGGGCTTCCTGGATCGCGATCGCTTCCTTGTTGGTGTCGATCACGAACATGATGTCCGGGATCGAACCCATGTCCTTGATGCCGCCCAGCGACAGCTCCAGCTTGTCTTTCTCGCGCTGCAGGGTCAGCAGCTCTTTCTTGACGCGACCTTCGCCGCCGGTGGCCAGAACGGTTTCCAGCTCGCGCAGGCGGGCGATCGAGCCCGAGACGGTGCGCCAGTTGGTCAGCGTGCCGCCGAGCCAGCGGTTGTTCATGTAGTACTGGGCGCAGCGCGTGGCGGCTTCAGCGACCGGGCCGGCGGCCTGGCGCTTGGTGCCGACGAACAGGACGCGACCGCCCTTGGCGGCGACGTCGCGAACGGCGACCAGAGCCTGGTGCAGCAGCGGCATCGTCTGCGACAGGTCGATGATGTGGATGTTCGAGCGCGAGCCGAAGATGTAGCGGTCCATCTTCGGGTTCCAGCGGTGCGTCTGGTGGCCGAAGTGAGCGCCGGCTTCCAGCAGCGTACGCATCGAGAATTCAGGCAGAGCCATGATCGTCTTTTCCTTTTTCCGATCTAACCTAGCGTGGGCGGTTAAAGGACCGGACGGTCCCTCGGAACGGTGCAGACCGGGATGTCTCCCCGGACCGCGCCACGCCCACGTGCGAAGTGCGGGCGCTCTCTAGGCGGATTGATCGAAAAAGGCAAGAGGATCAGTCAGAAGCTTCGCCCGTCCACCCGTGCCGCCGTCCAGGCCCAGGGCTCGACGTCCGTCAGGGTCCGCACATTGATCGCCGCCACCTCGCCCCCGTCCGGCGCCACGCCGTAGCCGAAAGGTTGCACCCCGCAGGTCTTGCAGAAGCGATGATCGATCTTGTGGTGGTTGAAGAAATAGGAGGTCGTCGCCTCCTCGCCCGCCGTCAACCGGAACGCCGCCCGTGGCGCGAAGGCCAGGACGAAGCCTTTTCGGTAACAATGCGAACAGTTGCATTCGATCAGGCCCTCCAGCCCGACCTCGACCTCATAGGCCACCGCGCCGCAGTGGCAGGACCCCTTATGCACGGTCATGTTTGCTATCCTCAATCAGGACGTGGGCAGGCTGTATTCCAGATCATAGCGATGAACGCCGTCTTCGATCGTCAGATGGAACACCCCGGCGATCCCGGTCCGCTCACCTGCCCCCGACCCCGGCACGATCGTGATCAGCAGTTCCTGCGCGCCACGGTCCATCAGGCCGCGGTGCACCAGGGTGAAGGCTCCCTCGCGCCCGTCGATCATGCCGCGCACCCGGTCCAGGGCGACATAGGCGCCCGACCGTTCAGGACTCATGGTCGCCAGCATCTCGCCGGCGGCGGTTCCCGTCAGGTCGCCGTGAAAGGTCTTGGCCAGCAACATGCGGCCTGGGGCGTCCGGCGGCGATCCTGCCTCCGGCTGAACCGGAGTGATGACGACATCAAAGGTTCCGCGCGCATTGCGCATGAGCAGCTCCTCACCCATCAGGCGTCTTCCAGCATGATCACGCCCGGCGCGGACTTCAACGCGCCTCGCAGGGCGGCGTCCAGGCGATAACGCCCCGGCAGCTTGATCTCGACCTCGGTTCGACCGCCCAGGGTGGCCTGCAACCAGACCTCCCCGCCCTTCCCCTGCGCCTGCGCCCGTTCCAGCCGCGCCTTCAACGCCTCAGCGTCCGCCGATTGGGCCGAAACCACGACGCGCAATCCGATCTGGGCGTCGTCCAGAAGCACGTCCATCCGATGAGCGTCGTCGCCGAAGAAACGCACCTCGCCATCCGCCGACTTGGCCCGCACCTTGACCAGAACCGAGGCGCCGACCTCGAGGATATCCCGACACCGCCGCAGCTGTTCCGGCGGAAACAGGCATTCGAACTCGCCCGTCGGATCAGAGAAGGTGACGAAGGCGAACTTCTCGCCGCTCTTGGCGCTGGCTCGCTCCTGACGACGGCGCACCACGCCCGCCATCAGAAAAGCCTCATGTCCCGCCTCGGCCAGGCCCTGAGCCTCTGCCACGAAGGTCACGCGCTTGCGTTTCAGGGCCGGCGTCAGTTCTTCCAGCGGGTGTCCCGACAGATAGAAGCCGACCGCCGACAGTTCCTGGTCCAGCTTGTCCGGCCCGGCCCAGGGCTCGACGCTCTTCAGACGCGGCCGCGCAGCGCCCGCCTGATCAGCCCCGAACAGGCTGACCTGCGACGAGGCGCGTTCAGCGGCGACGCTCTGGCAATAGGCGATCAGAGTGTCGGCCTGCTCGAACAGCTGGCGACGGTTCGGGTTGAGACTGTCGAAGGCCCCCGCCTTGGCCAGGCCTTCCAGCGCCCGCTTGTTGACCGCCTTCGGATCGACCCGCTCGAGGAAGTCGAAGATGTCGGCGAACGGCCCGCCCGCATCGCGGACCTCGACGACGTGCTTCATCGCCTCCAGACCCACGTTGCGGATGGCGCCCAGGGCATAAAGAACGCTGCCCTGCCCATCCTTCCACGCTACGTCGAAGTCGGCGGACGAGCGGTTGATGTCGGGCGCCAGGACCGGAACCTCAAAGCGACGGCAATCCTGATAGAAGACCGCCAGCTTGTCGGTGTTCGACAGATCGAGGCTCATCGAAGCGGCGAAGAACTCGACCGGGTGATTGGCCTTCAGCCAGCCCGTCTGGAACGAGATCAACGCATAGGCCGCCGCGTGCGACTTGTTGAAGCCGTAGCCCGCGAACTTGGCCACCAGGTCGAAGATGGAGCCCGACTGGGCCTCCGGCACCGACTTCTCGGACGCGCCCTTGACGAAACGGAGGCGCTGGAAATCCATCTCCTCCTTCTTCTTCTTGCCCATGGCCCGGCGCAGAAGGTCGGCTTCACCCAGGCTGTAGCCCGCCAGGATCTGGGCGATCTTCATCACCTGTTCCTGGTAGATGATGACGCCATAGGTCTCGGTCAGCACCTCCTTCAGGCTGGGGTGCAGATAGTCGACCTCAGCCCGACCGAATTTCCGGTCGATGTAGGTGTCGATCATCTCCATCGGCCCCGGCCGATAGAGGGAAATCAGGGCCGTGATTTCTTCAATGGAGCCGCAGCGCATCTTGCGCAGGGTGTCGCGCATGCCCTGGGATTCCAGCTGGAACACGCCGACCGTCTGGCCCGAGGCCATCAGCTCATAGGTCTTGGGGTCGTCCAGCGGCAGCAGGTTCCATTCCGGCGCCGCGCCGCGCCGTTCCAGATATTCCCGCGCCCGGTCCAGCACCGTCAGCGTCTTCAGGCCCAGGAAGTCGAACTTCACCAGACCTGCCGGCTCGACCCACTTCATGTTGAACTGGCTGGCCGGGATGGTCGAGCGCGGGTCCTGATACAGCGGCACCAGCTCGGTCAGCGGTCGGTCGCCGATGACGATGCCGGCGGCGTGGGTCGAGGCGTTACGGTACAGCCCCTCCAGCTCCAGCGCCGTCTCCAGCAGGGTCCTGACCGCCGGTTCGGCGTCGCGCGCCTCCTTCAGGCGCGGCTCCAGGTCGATGGCCTGGGCCAGGGTCACTGGGTTGGCCGGGTTGTTCGGCACCATCTTGCAGAGCCGGTCCACCTGCCCCAGCGGCATCTGCAGCACCCGGCCGACGTCACGCAGCACGGCCCGCGCCTGCAGGGTGCCGAAGGTGATGATCTGGGCCACCCGGTCCTTGCCGTAGTGATCCTGCACATAGTCGATCACCTCTTCCCGCCGCTCCTGGCAGAAGTCGATGTCGAAGTCGGGCATGGACACCCGTTCGGGGTTCAAGAAGCGCTCGAACAGCAGGCCGAACCGCAGCGGGTCCAGATCGGTGATGGTCAGCGACCAGGCCACCAGCGAACCGGCGCCCGAGCCGCGCCCCGGTCCCACCGGAATGCCGTGCAGCTTGGCCCACTTGATAAAGTCCGAAACGATCAGGAAGTAGCCGGGGAAGCCCATCTGCTGGATGATCCCCACCTCCCATTCGAGGCGAGCCCAGTAGTCTTCTTCGGGAGCGGCGGGCGTGACCTGTTGCAGGCGCGCCTTCAGCCCCTCGCGCGCCTGGTGCGCCAGTTCATCGGGCTCGGAGCGCCCCGCCCCGGTGTCGAAGCGCGGCAGGATCGGCGCCCGCGTCGGCACCAGGAAGGCGCAGCGACGGGCAATGTCGATGGTGTTGTCACAGGCTTCGGGCAGGTCAGCGAACAGGGTCCGCATGGCCTCGGCGGTCTTGAACCAGTGCTCGCCGGTGATCCGGCGCCGGTCTTCCTGACCGGTGAAGGCGCCGTCGGAAATGCACAAAAGGGCGTCGTGCGACTTCGCCTGGGCCGCCTTCGCGTAATAGACGTCGTTCGTGGCGACCAGGGGCACGTCATTAGCATAGGCCCATTCGACCAGCCCGGCCTCGGCCGCAGGCTCCTGCGGTTGGCCGTGACGTTGCAACTCTACATAGAAACGGTCACCGAAAACGCGCTTCATCTCGTTGAGAGAAGTTATCGCATCATCGCGCTTGTTCTGGACGAATAGGGGGTCAATGGGGCCATCGGGGCCACCCGAGAGCAGGATCAGGCCCTCGGACTTATCCACAACCTGCGACCAGGGCACGCCGGGCTCGGACATCTCGCCGGCGTCGAGGTAGGCGGCAGAGGACAGGGCGCACAGATTGAGCCAGCCCTGCTCGTTCTGGACCAGCATCACCACGGTCGGGGTCTTGGCCCAACGTTCGGCGACCTGACCGCCGATGCCCAGGACCGGCAGGGCGCAGGCGACGATCGGCTGAACGCCCGCGTCTTTCGTGTTCTGGCTGAACTCCAACGCGCCAAACAGGTTGGCGCGGTCAGCGACTGCAACCGCCGGCATTCCAGCGTCCGCGGCCATCTTGCCGATCTTGCCGGCCTTGATCGCCCCTTCCAGCAGGGAATAGGCGCTGCGGACCCGCAAATGGACAAAGCCCTGACTGTTCGCCGTTTCCGCCAACACAAACTCCGCTGATCCCGAACGTCGGGACCTCTCATATCCAACCGCCGCGCGGCCGAATCCAGATCATGCAGGGCGTCTGGGCGACATCACGCCACCATGAAGGACGCCTGCCAGATCATCCAGACGAAGCCGCCGCACGACGCAAGCGACAGCATGTTTCTCACCCAACGCGACATGAGCTTATCCCCAGTTCATATGTTGCCTATTTGTTCTATGTTGCTCTTTCGTTCTCGTCAATATCAGTTTTTTCCGAAGCCAATCCGGGTCAGAGCCGAAGTGAAGCGCGACAAAAGCCGTCGGAGTTCGGGACAAGAGTGTCTGGAGCACTTTAGGGACCCGAGCCCGGCGATGGACGGGCGTTGAGCCGTCTCTAAGAGCCCCCTCAAGCCTGCTTAAGCGACGGCTGATAGCGGCGGGCCGCGTCAGGTCTTGATGCACCACAGGAAGGCGACGTTGACGGGGCGGGTTTCTGTCCCGCCCGTCGATGAAGTCGTCTGATTATAGGTGGACTGGTCGGTGTAATCGTCGCCCGACGCCAGCTGGCCGGGGCCAGGAGCGTTAGAGCCTTCCTTGATCGTATGGGTGTGGCTCTTGAACGCGTCAGCCTGGGTCGAGCCGGGGGCGCGAGGTCCATCCGGATCAAGACCGGCAGCGGTGGACCAGGCGCGATCAAAGCGGCCCCTGTAGTCGGGCACCTTGAACTGTGCGCCGGTGTCGCCCGCGATCAGGCGTCCCTGCCCCTGATAGAAGGCCACCAGCGCCGGATAGTCCGCGCGGGCGTATTGGCCGCCGTCCAGTTTCAGGTAGCCCGCCGGCGCGTCCGGGCCATCCAGTCTGATGACCGTGCCCACCGGCGTCCTGGTAGCGGCGGCCGCTGCCGCGATCATCGCAGCGATCGCCAGCTTTAGTTGGTCGGGGTCAGCTCCGGCGCTTCATGCGGGGTGTCGATGCGCACGGCCTGCAGACCGAGGGCGGTCAGGCGGATCGCCAGCTGGTCGCGCTGCGCATCCGGCAACACGTCCAGCGCCTCGCGGCTGGCCTCGACCATCGACAGGGTCACGGCTGCGGCCGTCAGGCTGTCGCGGTGGTTTTCCGCCTTGGTCAGGTGGCTGCGCAGCCGGTCGCCTGTCGAGCGGCATTCCAGGGCGGCCGAGCTGGCCGCCCGCCGAACCGCGACCAACTGGGCGCGAAGGCTGGCTTTGGGGAGACGTTGACGGCCCATGTCTAGCGGGCCTCCGCCGATAGACGGTGCGCATTTCGCTTAGTGCGCCTATTATCCCTCTTTAGGGACGAATCTCCCGCCTGTGCGGCGACGTAACGCCCTGGAAAGAGACGATGAAGCGGAAGCTCCAGATCATCAGCAATAGCCTGTTCAACCCGCGCAGATGCGCGTCCGCGAAGGACGTCCTTGACGGATTGCGTCGGGAGATCGTGGGCCTGCTCGAACGCGATCAGGGTGCCATAGCGCTTTCTGAGCGCCCCCTTGATGTCCTCTTTGTGTACCGACTTCGAAATCATGTCCCTCGCCTCGCGGGCGAATCCGCTTGTAGGGACAATGTATCCCTAAAAAGGGTTAGTCAACAATGACTGCGCCACATACGGACGCGGATGCGCTTTCTTTTGGGGAAAGATTGAGGGCCGCCATGGGCAGCACGCCCCAAGCGCACGTCAGGAAGCGCGCCGACATCTCTTCGACGTCGATGTCGCTCTATGTACAGGGCGCTCGGGTGCCCAAGTTCATTGACGGGATCAGGCTGGCCCGCGCGCTTGGCGTGGACCCTGCATGGTTGGCGACGGGTGTAGGAAGTCCGAACGCTGCTAACGACGGCTACCTAGCCGTGCCCATCTATGATGTTCGATTAGCAGCTGGTGTTGCGTCATTTTCGGACGCAGCCGACCAGATAGGCGAAATGCCTTTTGATCGTCAGCTGCTCCGAGACCTGGGCCGATCCTCGGCAGAAGGTCTTGCAGTGTTCCAGGCCGAAGGCGACTCCATGTGGCCCACGATCCAAGATGGCGCTCGCGTCCTTACCGACCTTAAGGATACGCGTCTGAGGGAGGGGATTTTCGCCTTTCGAACAGGCGACGAGCTAAGGATCAAGCGGCTTCGCCGGCTGGTCGATGGCATCGAAATACGGTCGGATAATGAGCGCTACCCGCCCGAAGTCCTCAAAGGGGACGATGCGGATGAGGTGGTGATTATTGGCGCAGTGCTTTGGACTGGGAGCGTCCTATGAAGACCAAGCTGAACCGAACTCAACTAACCCTGTGCTTGGCTTTTGGCCTTGTCGCGATCCTGGGATGCGCGGCCATCATCAGCTTTGGGGTTCGCATGGACCAAGCAGGTAAAGAGCGTGAAGCTCGAATGGCAAGGCCTTGGTCTTCGCCTGAAGCTTGATCCTCGCGGCGGGCCACCCATGCCCGAAGCCGTCAGGCGCATCCGACGCAGCCTTGATCGCGCCAGCGACCTGTTCGAGGCGGCCGAAAACCGAGTCCCAGTTCATTCAAATACGCAAAAGGCCCGGATTTCCGGGCCTTTTGCGTATTTGAATGAACTGGGACTGCAGGTGTCCCAGTTAGACGTGGGTCCGTGCCCACGAAGGCGCCCTCCTGGCGGCGTAATCGCTAGGGCGCCCGGCAATGCAATCCGGCTCAAACCCTTTTAGCTCGGGCCTAATAGGCCTTCAGGGCCGACTTAATAGCGCCGTAAGCACCGGCTTGCCGCCAGGCGGTCACTCCGGCATGTCCTGTCCCGCCAGTGTCTAAATCGCGAGCCTCTCTAGACACTGTTTTCGAACGACGACCGCGAACAAAATTTTTTGGATCGGTCGGGAAAGGCAATGATTACGGGGTTTTGGTCCCGCCTGATCCCGACCCGTCCCGGCCCATCCCGCCCTTTTCGGTGACTCTAGCCAGTCCTGTCCTCACTCACGAAGCCAGGGCGGCCGAGTTCGGCGACTGCGTCTTGCGCAGCAGGCTCGCGCGGAAGAATTCAACCGTACGTGGGCTCAGGGCCAGGGTCTGGGCGATCTGCTTGGTCGTATTGCCCGCCAGCATCAACTCCGCGACCTGACGCTCACGACGCGTGAAGGCCACGTCCTCACGAACCGGTACAGCCGGCAAGGCGGCGGCCCCCCGCTCGATAGCCCGGATCAGACTCTCGTCGCTGGCGGGCTTGGGCAGGACGTCGTCCACGCCGAGACGCATGGCGTCCACGGTCATCCGCACATCGACAAAGGCGCTGACGATGATGACGGCATGACGGTTCAGGGCGCAGAAGGCCGCGACCAGATCCAGCCCCTCGACGCCCGGTATCTTCAGATCGGAGACAATGCAGGTCGGCTCGGCGTCTGAGGCCCACATTAGAGCGTCCAGGGGATCGTGAAATCCAACGGCGCGATAGCCTCCGGCACGGACCGTCAGCAATGTCAGCTCAAGCAAGGCGCGGTCATCGTCGATAACGATAATCTCTTGCGGCAAGGGTGCGGTTTGACGCCCGCCTTGCTCACTCGCCTCAAGCCTCACCGCACGTCCAGTCGTCATATCTCGATGATACATTAAGAGTTTCTGCGAAGAACCTCGTAGTCCCACGCAGTTGATGCGCCTTCCCGTTCCGGGGGAATCAAACCGGCCGTGTTTCTGGAAAACGCCGCATGCGCAGGTCGGTTCACACCAGACGCCAGAACGCCCAGCCGAAGCCGGCGTGGCCCCTTCCCTATCGCCGATCGCCTGGCCACAGAGCCTAGTAGGTCTGGGCCTCGGCCGCGCGCTCTTCCAGATGGCCGTCCTTCAGGGCGAAGACGCGGTCCATGTGGCCGGCCAGCTCCATGTTGTGGGTGGCGATCAGGGCGGCGACGCCTGTGGTCTTGGCCAGTTCACGCAGGGCCTCGAACACCGCATGGCTGTTGGCGGGGTCCAGATTGCCGGTCGGCTCGTCGGCCAGCAGCAGGCGCGGGCTGTTGGCCAGCGAACGGGCGATGGCGACGCGCTGCTGCTCGCCGCCTGACAGCTGGGCCGGCTGGTGGGTGAAGCGTTCGCCCAGACCCAGGCTGGTCAACAGGGCCTCGGCCCGACGACGCGCCTGGCCTTCCGAATGCCCGGCGATGCGCATCGGCAGGGCGACGTTGTCCCGCGCATCAAATTCCGGCAGCAGGTGATGGAATTGATAGACGAAACCGATCCGCGACAGGCGCAGGCGCGTGCGTGCGCGCTCGTCCAGACCGCCAACATCCTCGCCGTCGATCATGACCTGACCGCTGGTCGGACGCTCCAGCAGGCCGGCGGCGTGCAGCAGGCTCGACTTGCCCGAGCCCGAAGGCCCGATCAGGCCGACGACCTCGCCCGGCATGATGTCCAGATCGACGCCCTTCAGCACCGTCAGCCCGCCGGAAGCGGTCGGATAGGTGCGGGTGATCCCGCGCAGGCGCAGCGTCGGCGTCTTGTTCAGCGGACTATTCAAAGCGCAGGGCCTCCACCGGGTCGATCCGCGACGCATTCCACGACGGCGGCAGGCTGGCGAGGCAGCTCATGAGGAAGGAGAAGAGCGCGACCCAGGTCACATCCCACGGATCGACCAGGGCCGGAATGGCGTCCAGCATATAGACGTCGGCGTTGAACAGCTGGACACCCAGCAGGCCCTCGAGGAAGTGCTGGATCGCGCCGATGTTCAGGCAGAACAGCAGGCCCAGCACCAGACCGGCGATGGTGCCGCCGATGCCGATTGCCGCGCCCGAGATGAAGAAGATCCGCAGGATCGAGGACGGGCTGGCCCCCACGGTGCGCAGGATGGCGATGTCGCGGGTCTTGTTCTTCACCAGCATGACGATGCCGCTGATGATGTTCATGGCGGCGATGGCGACGACCAGCCCCAGGATGATGCTCATGGCCACCCGCTCGACCTTCAGCGCGCCCCAGAAGGCGGCCAGGCGGGTGCGCCAGTCAGTGACGACGCTGCCGGGGCCGGCGGCCTGCTGCACCGGCGTCAGCAGGGTTTCGACCTGATCCGGCTCGGCCACCTTCATCTCGATCACGTCCCAGACGCCCTCCTTGCCGAAGAAGAGCTGGGCCTGTTCCAGAGGCATGAAGATGAAGGCGCGGTCATAGTCAGCGGTGCCGGAGCTGAAGATTCCCCCGACGCGATAGGTCTTCTCCAGACCGCCAAGATTGCCGAAGGCGCTGTCGGCGCCCGTCGGCGAATAGATGGAGATGGCGCTACCGACGCTCAGCCCCATCTGGTCGGCCAAAGCCTTGCCGATCAGGATGTTGTCGCCGCCGTATTCGCCGCGCCCGAAGGAGTCCCGCATTTCAGGCGTCAGGCTGTCATAGACGAACTTGGTCGAGGCCAGGTCCTGGGGCCGCACGCCGCGCACGATACCGCCGGTCATCTGGCCGCCGGCGCGGAACATGGCGGGCGATTCCGTCAGCGGCGTCACCGAGACCACGCCGGGCACGTCGCTGATCCGCTTCAGCGCCGCCTCACGGTCCGGCGAGGTCAGCACCGGTCCCTGCACATACATGTGCCCGTTGAACGACAGCATCCGCCCCAGCAGTTCGCTGCGGAAGCCGGCCATGATGCTCATCACGCTGATCAGCACCGCCACGGCCAGCATGATGCCGACGAAGCTGATGATGGCGATCAGGGCGACCCCGCCCTCCTTGCGCTTGGCGCGGAGGTAGCGAAGGGCCAGTCCGATCTCCCAGGCGGAGAAGGGACCGGCGGGTTTCACGGCGGGCGGCGCGGAGGCCGTCGCGGCGTCGGTCATTTCGTCAGCAGCTCCAGGGCGGCGTCCAGCGACAGGGTTTGCTTCTCGCCGGTGGCGCGGCGCTTCAGTTCGACCACGCCGTCAGCCAGCCCCTTGGGCCCGATGGTCAGCTGCCACGGCACGCCGATCAGGTCGGCGGTTGCGAACTTGCCGCCCGGACGCTCGTCGGTGTCGTCGTAGAGGACGTCCTTGCCGAGAGCCTCGAGTTTGGCCACGGCCTCTTCACAGGCGGCCGAGACGGCTTCGTCGCTGGCGCGCAGGTTGATCACCACCACGTCGAACGGGGCGACCGAGTCCGGCCAGATGATGCCGCCGGCGTCGTGGCTGGCCTCAATGATGGCGCCCATCAGACGCGACACGCCGACGCCGTAGCTGCCCATGTGGACCTCGGTGTCCTGGCCGTCCGGTCCGGCGACCTTGGCCTTCATCGGCGCCGAGTATTTGGTGCCGAAGTAGAAGATGTGGCCGACCTCGATGCCGCGCGCCGACAGGCGGTCGCCCTCAGCGGTCTGGGCCTCGAACTGGGCCGCGTCGTGCATTTCCTCGGTCGCGGCGTAAAGGGCCGTGCGCTCGTTGAAGACGCCTTCCAGTTGCTCAACGCTGAGGTTGTGGCCCGGCGCATCCATTTCGACCAGCTTGCGGTCGCAGAAGACCTCGCTCTCGCCGGTTTCGGCCAGGACGATGAACTCATGGCTCAGGTCGCCGCCGATGGGGCCGGTGTCGGCGCGCATCGGCACGGCCTTCAGGCCCAGACGCGAGAAGGTGTTCAGATAGGCGGCGAACATGCGCTTGTAGGCGATGCGGGCCGAGGCCTCGTCCAGATCGAAGGAATAGGCGTCCTTCATAAGGAACTCGCGGCCGCGCATGACGCCGAAGCGCGGACGGCGCTCGTCGCGGAACTTCCACTGGATGTGGAAGAGGTTCAGCGGCAGGGCCTTGTAGCTCTTCACATAGGCCCGGAAGATATCCGTGACCATTTCCTCGTTGGTCGGTCCGTACAGCAGCTCGCGCTCATGACGGTCGGTGATGCGCAGCATCTCGGGACCATAGGCGTCGTAGCGGCCGCTCTCGCGCCACAGGTCGGCCAGTTGCAGCGTCGGCATCAGCAGCTCGACGGCGCCGGCCTTGACCTGCTCGTCGCGGACGATGCCTTCGATCTTGCGCAGCACGCGCAGACCCAGCGGCAGCCAGGCGTAGATGCCAGCGGCCTCCTGCTTGATCATGCCCGCGCGCAGCATCAGCTGATGCGACACGATCTGGGCGTCGGAAGGGGCTTCTTTCAGGGTCGGCAGGAAGTAGCGCGACAGGCGCATGGCGGGAATCTCTGCAAAATCAGTCAGGCCCGAGTTTTAAACGGGCGAATGGGGCGAAAGCTAGAGCGCGGGACCGCGGCTGAAGTCCGGCAGCGGCATCCACCCCGTCCAGACGATGAAGACGATGAAGGCCCAGACGATGGCCGAGACCCAGGTCGTGGTGATGAACTTCTTCTTCAACTGCGGATCAGCAGGGGCGCCCCACTGGCTGCCGTCGGTGGGCGGCGTCTCGACCTGCTTTGACGATCCCAGCGGCAGGATCATGAACAGCACGATCCACCACGTGGTCAGATACAGCGCCACCAGAGTGAAGGGGCCAAGAGGCATCGGGGCATTCCATCCATCGGTTCGTGCGCCCTCCGCATTCCGCCCGCGTCATCGGCAGGCTAAGGAAAGGCGCGAAACAAGGACGCCCTCATGCCACAGATCACCCTGGAACACTCCCCCCATTTCGACGGGACCGATTGGCGCGCCCTGGCGCTGGATATCCATAAGCTGTGCGTCGACGTGGTCGGCGCCACGACCCTGGCCTGCAAGACCCGCATCGTCCGCTGCGACGACCTGATCATCGCCGACGGCGACCCGGCCCAGGCCATGGTCCACTGCGACCTGCGCATCCTGACCGGCCGCACCCAGGAACAGAAGACGGCGCTGGGCGAAGCGGTCCAGGCGGCCCTGCTGGCGAGGGTGAAGCCCTATGACGGCCCGGCCCAGATCTCCGTCGAGATCGGGGCGCTGGACAAGGACAACTATCGCAAGGTCACGCTGGGCGGGTGAGGCTCGGACATCGCTTTCCTCCCCATTTCATGGGGAGGTGGCGCGGAGCCGCAGGCGACGTGACGGAGGGGGCGACTCAACGGCTGACGTTTGCGCCGCCCCCTCCACCACTTCGTGGTCCCCCTCCCCATGAAATGGGGAGGAAAGACGCATCTTACGGGTGCGGACGGCCAATCCCGTAGCGGGCGGCCCAGTAGGGCAGGATGTCGTCGTCCTGCAGGAAGCGGGCGCCGGTCTCTTCGCTGACCCGAGCGTCCGGCCAGTCGAACTCGCCGTCCAGCACCAGCAGCGGGCAGCTCTGGTTCGCCTCCCCCACCTCGGCCACCACGGCGGCGCGCGGACGCGGGTGATCCAGATGGATGACCGTCAGATGCTCGCGCAGGCGCGGATACAGCCCCAGCACCCCCTCGATCCGGGCGCCGGGCGGGCAATACCAAGGCCCGCCCTGATCGTCGAACCAATCAGGGTTCAGCAGATAGAGCCGATCCGCCATTACAGCCTCAGGATCACGGTTTCGACGATGGGACGGCGATCCCAGATCTGCTGGCTGGCCTTCTTCAGGGCGCGGCTGACGGCCTGTTCGACCACCAGTTCATCGTCCAGGGCCTCGCCCTTCAGCTTGCGAACGGCCTGTTCGGCGCGCTCGGCCAGGTCGTCCAGCACGTCGCCCAGCGGGCGCTTGTCGTCGCCCGGCAGGCCGATGCCTCGCACGTCGATGTCGCTGACGATCTTGCCGCGCTTGTCCATAGCGAAGCTGACGACCAGCACGCCGTTCGACGCCGCATGGCGACGCTCGCGCAGGGCCTCGCCCGCCTCTTCGACCAGCATGCCGCCGTCGACGAACAGACGGCCCGAGGGCACTTCGTCGATGATGGCGGCGGGTCCGGGGGCCAGGCGCACCATGTCGCCGTTGCGCGGCGTCACGGTTTCCGGGACCTGCATGTCCTTGGCCAGAAGGGCGTGTTCCATCAGGTGACGACGCATGCCGTGGGTCGGCACGGCAATCTGCGGACGGGCCCAGTTGTACATCTGGCGCAGTTCGTCACGGCACGGGTGGCCCGAGACGTGGATGCCCGGATGGTCCTTCTCAGTGTAGAGGCGCACGCCCCGGTCGGCCATCTTGTCCTGCAGGCGACCGATCGACAGCTCATTGCCCGGGATGACCCGCGACGAGAAGATGCAGTGGTCGCCCTTGCCCAGCTTGATGAAGGGGTGGGTGCCTTCGGCCACGCGCGACAGGGCCGCACGGACCTCGCCCTGGCTGCCGGTGCACAGATACAGGATCTCGTCCTCGGGCCAGACGCGGGCCTCCTGCTCGCTCAGGAAGGGCTTCACGTCGCTCAGCATGCCGACCGACTTGGCGGCGGCGGTGATGCGGTGCATCGAACGCCCGGCCAGGGCCACGCGGCGACCGGCGGCCTCGGCGGCGCGGATCACGCTGTCCATGCGCGCGACGTTGGAGGCGAAGCAGCCCACGGCGACGCGGCCCTTCAGGTCCTTGATGAGGGCGGCCAGGGCCACCTTCACATCGCCCTCGGAACCGGCCACGCCGTCGACGAAGACGTTGGTGCTGTCGCAGACCATGGCCAGCACGCCCTCGTCGCCGAGACGCTTGATCGTCTCCACGTCGGTGCGCTCGCCCACGACCGGATCGTTGTCGATCTTCCAGTCGCCGGTGTGCAGGACGGTGCCCAGCGGGGTCTTGATGGCCAGGCCGTTCGGCTCGGCGATCGAGTGGGTGATGGTGACGAAGGTCACGTCGAACGGACCCAGGTTCAGGTCGCCGCCCAGCGGAATTTCGTTCAGCTCGACATCGTCCAGGATGTTGGCGTCGCGCAGCTTCTCGCGGATCAGATAGGCGGTGAAGGGCGTGGCGTACAGCGGTGCCTTGATGCGCGGCCACAGCCAGCCCAGGGCGCCGATATGGTCTTCGTGGGCGTGCGTCAGCACGATGCCCAGGATGTTCTCGCCTTCCAGGAAGGTGGGATCGGGCACGATCACATCCACGCCGGGCGTAGAGGGGTCGCCGAAGGTCACGCCGACGTCGACGATGATCCATTTGCGATCATGCGCCGGGCCAAAGCCATAGGCGTTCAGGTTCATGCCGACCTCGTTCGAGCCGCCCAGCGGCAGGAAGACGAGTTCGTCGTTTTGAGTTTTCTTTGTCATACGTCCCTAAAGGTGGGTATTCCGCCGCCAGATTTCGAGTAGGCCGCGGATGGTCAGGTCCGGATCAAACCGGTCGATTGAATTTGTGGAGCCTTCAAACAGCGAGGCGACGCCGCCGGTGCCGACGACCGTCATGGGCTTGCCCCACTCGGCCTTGATGCGGTCCACCAGGCCCTCGATCAGGGCGATATAGCCCCAGAAGACGCCCGATTGCATGGAGGTGACGGTGTCGCGCCCGATGACGACATCGGGGCGTTGAATGGCGATGCGCGGCAGCTTGGCCGCCGCTTCGTGCAGGGCCTGCAGCGACAGGTTGATGCCCGGGGCGATCAGTCCGCCCTCGAAGGCCCCCTGCCCGCGCTCGGCGCCACCCGACACCACATCGAAGGTCGTGGCCGTGCCGCTGTCGATCAGCAGCAGGTCGCCCTCATAGACCTGCAGCGCGCCGATGGCGTTGACCAGCCGGTCAGCCCCGGCCTCGCTGGGCTTGGGAATCCGCACCTCGATGCCGAGGTTGACGTTCTCACCGATCACCAGAGGCTCCACGGCGATATAGCGTCGCGCCAGGTTGCGCAGGTTGAAGATCGACTGCGGCACCACGCTGGAGATAATGCATCCGTCGAGGTCCTTCATGCTCAGGCCCTTGCCGCGCATCTCGAACAGCTGGTGCAGCCAGACGGCGTATTCATCCGCCGTGCGCATGGCGTCCGTGGCCGTGCGCCACTGGGCGATCCATTCCGTGCCGTCGTGGACGGCGAACAGGGTGTTGGTGTTGCCTTGCTCGATCGCCAGCAGCATCAGGCGGCCTCTCCGAAAAAGACGTCGCCGGCCGAGATCACACGCAGCGATCCGTCCGGCAGTTTCAGGCGCAGCGAGCCGTCCGCCTCGACCCCGTCAGCCATGCCAGTCAGGGTCTCGTGGGTCAGCCGCGCCGTGCAGGGACCGTGCAGACCGGGGGTCCGCGCGGTCCAAGCGTCAAGAATGGGTTGGAAGCCCAGCGTCGTCCAGCGGTCCAGCCAGACGCCGAAGGTCTCGGCCAGAGCCTTGGCCGCCTCATCGACGGTAGGGGCTGATGCGACGCCGTGGTTCAGATGTTCGGCGATGCAGGTGGCGGGCCGTTCGGTCTCGCCCGGCGTCTGGCTCAGGTTCACCCCGATGCCGACCGCCAGCCACAGGCCGCCGGACGGCGCCGGGCCGGACTCGATCAGGATGCCGGAGGTCTTTCGCCCGTCCAGCAGCACGTCATTGGGCCATTTGATCGTGACAAGCGCCGGCGGGACATAGAGGTCCAGCAGGTCCGCCACCGCCAGCGAAGCGGCGAAGGTCAGCTGCGCCGCCTCGGCGGGGGATTTGCGCGTCAGCAGCAGCAGGGTGGAGGCGAGATTGCCGCTCTCGCTCTCCCATTTGCGTCCGCGACGGCCGCGACCCGCCGTCTGCCGCCGCGCCGTGATCCACAGCGGCCCGCCCTCACCCGCCTCGGCGCGGCGTCGCGCCTCGGCGTTGGTGGAGTCGGTTTCGTCGAGGATCAGGACCGGGGCGGCCAAGCGCCCTTACCCGGCCCCGACGCCCGAGGCGGCGGCGCGAGTCAGCGGCTCCAGCCAGGTCAGGGCGACGATCACCAGCGGGAAGCAGAAGGCGGCGGCCGCAAGGGCGATCCACTTGGCTTCCAGCGGCGACTTGTCCGGCGCGACTTCGGTGGCAGGGGCGTCGAACCACATCACCTTGATGATGCGCAGGTAGTAGAAGCCGGCCACGACCGAGGCGACCAGACCCGCAGCGCCGGCCATCCAGTAGCCCGCATCGGCGGCGGCGCCGAAGACGAAGAACTTGCCCCAGAAGCCCGACATCGGAGGGATGCCGACAGCCGACAGCGACAGGATGGTCAGGGCCACCGCCAGCAGCGGACGATCCTTCTTCAGACCGGCCAGGTCGGCGATCTTGCGGATCGGACGACCGTTGCGGCTCAGCGACAGCAGGACGGCGAAGAAGCCAAACTGGTCGATGGCGTACAGGGTCATGAACATCAGCGTGGCCTGGACGCCGGCTTCGGTGCCCGCCGCCACGCCCAGCAGGGCGTAGCCGATGTTGATGATCGAGGAATAGGCCAGCAGGCGCTGGATGTCCTTCTGCATCAGACCGCCGAACGAACCGACGGCGAAGCTGATCAGCGAGATCAGGATGATGACCTGGGCCCACTGGGCGTGGGCGACGCCGAAGCCTTCGACCAGGACGCGGATGATCAGCACCATGGCGGCGATCTTGGGCGCCGTGGCGAACAGGGCCACGACCGGGGTCGGGGCGCCTTCATAGACATCGGGCGTCCACATGTGGAACGGCGCGGCCGAGACCTTGAACGCCAGACCGCAGATCAGGAAGACCAGACCGAAGATCAGGCCCGGCCCCGGGTTGGCGGTGGCGAAGGCGGCGATGTCGACGAAGCGCATCGAACCGGCGAAGCCGTAGATCAGGCTGGCGCCGTAGAGCAGCAGACCCGACGACAGGGCGCCCAGGACGAAATACTTCAGGCCAGCTTCCGAGGCCTTCAGGTTGTCGCGGTGATAGGCGGCCAGCACGTACAGGGCCAGAGAGTGCATCTCGATGCCGATGTAGAGCGAGATCAGATCGCCCGACGAAGCCATCATCGACATGCCGACCGAGGCCAGCACGATCAGGACGGGATACTCGAACTTGGCGATGCCGTTGCGATGGATCCAGCCGTCGCCCAAGACGATGGCGACCGCCGCCGACAGGAAGATGGCGACCTTGCCATAGACGGCCAGCGGGTCGGCCACATAGGCGCCGTTGAAGGCCGTGCCCAGCGGACCGACGGCGGCCAGCACCGAGGCGACCGCCAGCAGCAGAACCGACAGGCCCGAGATCAGGCGCGTCGACTTCTCGCCGGTAAAGGCGCCGAGCATGAGCAGCACCAGCCCGCCGACCGCAAGGGTCAGCTCCGGGGCGGCGAGTTGAAGGGCGGAAGACAGATCAGTCATTATGCTCTCACCCGCCGATGGCTGCGCGATAGGCGGTCGTCAGGGCCTCAACGGTCGGCCCGGTGTAGTCGAGGACGGCGTTGGGATAGAGACCCAGCCAGATGGTGCCGACGATCAACGGCACGAAGATCAGCAGCTCGCGCTTGTCGATGTCCGTGATGGTCTGCAGCGCCGGGTTCTTGATCTCGCCGTACATGACGTTGCGGAACAGCGTCAGGGCATAGACCGCCGAGAAGATGACGCCCGAGGCGGCGATCAGGGCCGTCCAGGTCGAGACCTGATAGGCGCCGGTCATCGTCAGCACTTCGCCGATGAAGCCCGAGGTGCCCGGCAGGCCGACGTTGGCCATGGTGAACATCAGGAAGATGGCCGCGTACCAGGGCATGCGCGCCGTCAGGCCGCCGTAGAAGGCGATCTCGCGGGTGTGCATCCGGTCATAGACCACGCCGACGCAGAGGAAGAGCGCGCCCGAGATCAGGCCGTGGCTCAGCATCTGGAAGACCGCGCCCTGCACCCCGGTGTCGTTGCCGGCGAAGATGCCCATGGTCACGAAGCCCATGTGGGCGACCGACGAATAGGCGATCAGCTTCTTGATATCGGTCTGACGGAAGGCGACCAGCGAGGTGTAGACCACGGCGATCACCGACAGGGTGAAGACCAGCGGCGTGAACATCTGCGAGGCCTGCGGGAACATCGGCAGGTTGAACAGGATGAAGCCGTAGCCGCCGAGCTTCAGCAGGATGCCGGCCAGGATGACCGAACCAGCCGTCGGGGCCTGAACGTGGGCGTCGGGCAGCCAGGTGTGGACCGGCCACATCGGCATCTTGACCGCGAACGAGGCGAAGAAGGCCAGCCACAGGATCGGCTGAACGGCCGGATCGAAGGCGTACTGCTTCAGCTCCGGGATGCTGGTGGTGCCCGTCTCATGGGCCATCCACAGCATGGCCAGCAGCATCAGCACCGACCCCAGCAGGGTGTAGAGGAAGAACTTGTACGAGGCGTAGATGCGGTTCGCCCCGCCCCAGATGCCGATGATCAGGAACATCGGCACCAGGGTGCCTTCGAAGAAGATGTAGAAGAGGAACAGGTCCAGCGACGTGAAGACGCCGATGACCAGGGTCTCCAGCACCAGGAAGGCGACCATGTACTCGACGACGCGCGTCTCAATCGACTTCCAGCTGGCCACGATGCAGATCGGCATCAGGAAGGCGGTCAGCAGGACGAACAGGATCGAGATCCCGTCAACGCCCAGGTGATAACCGGCGCCGGCGAACCAGGCGTAGTTTTCAACGAACTGATAGGCCGGGTTCGACGGATCGAACTGGGCCACCAGCAGAACGGAAACCGCCAGCACCACCAGGGTGGTGCCCAGGGCGATCCAGCGCGCGGCCGGAGCCGCGGCGTCCTGGCCGCCCTTGTTCATCATGCCGGCCAGAAGCAGCAGGCCGGCGCCGACCAGCGGCAGGAAGGTGACGATGCTCAGAATGTGAGGCACGAGGCTCAGGCTCCCCACGTGAAGATGGCGAAGGCAAGGAACGCAGCCACGCCGATCAGCATCACGAATGCATAGAAGTAGACGAAACCGGACTGGAAGCGCGACAACCAGCCGCCCGATTTCAGCGAAGCCCAGGCGGCGCCATTGGGGCCCAGACCGTCGATGATCTTCACGTCGCCTATCTTCCAGAAGAAGTCGCCGAGCGCCTTGGCGCCCTTCACGAAGACGGCGTCATACAGCTCGTCGAAGAACCACTTGTTGTAGAGGAAGGTCCACAGCGGTCCCTTGCGGTCGGCCCACTGTTTGGCGACGCCTTCCTTGAGGATGTAGATCCAGAAGGCGGCGGCGGTGCCCAGCAGGGTCACGACCAGCGGAGCCCACTTCACCCAGGTCGGGACATTGTGGCTCTCGTGCAGCACATGATTGTTGCTGCCGACGAAGATGGCGCCGCGCCAGAACTCGGCCTCATGGTGACCAATGAAGTGCGGGGCGAAGATCATGCCCGCGAAGACGGCGCCGATCGACAGCACCAGCAGCGGCAGGACCATGGGCGCCGGGCTCTCATGCGGCGACAGCGGACCATGGTGATGGTCGTCGTGCGCATGATCGTCATGGGCGTGGTCGTCGTGACCGTGGGCGTCCGCATGGTGAGCGCCCTCCTCTTCCTTCCACTTGGCCGTGCCGTGGAAGGTCATGAAGACCAGGCGCCACGAGTAGTAGGCCGTCAGCAGAGCCGCCGAGATGCCGATGACGAAGGCGAACATGCCCGCAGCCGAGTGGCCGGTCGTCGCCGCCGCATAGGCGCTCTCGAGGATGGAATCCTTGGAGTAGAAGCCGGCGAAGCCGCCGACGCCGGGCAGACCCAGGCCGGTGATGGCGATGGTGCCGATCATCATGACCGCATAGGTGATGGGCAGCAGCTTCCACAGGCCGCCCATGTTCCGCATGTCCTGCTCGTGGTGCATGCCGTGGATCACCGAACCGGCGCCCAGGAAGAGCAGAGCCTTGAAGAAGGCGTGCGTGAACAGGTGGAACATGGCGGGCTGATAGGCGCCGACGCCCGCCGCGAAGAACATGTAGCCCAGCTGCGAGCAGGTCGAGTAGGCGATCACGCGCTTGATGTCGTTCTGCATCATGCCGACGGTCGCGGCGAAGATCGCCGTGATCCCGCCGATGATGGCGATGAACAGCGACGCGACCGGCGCGTGCTCATAGAGCGGCGACAGCAGGCAGACCATGTAGACGCCGGCGGTGACCATGGTCGCCGCGTGGATCAGGGCCGACACAGGCGTCGGGCCTTCCATGGCGTCCGGCAGCCAGGTGTGCAGGAAGAACTGGGCCGACTTGCCCATGGCGCCGATGAACAGCAGCAGACCGGCCAGATCCAGCGCGGACCAGGTGTGGCCCAGGAAGTCCCAGCCCGTGCCGACCTTGCCGGCGATCTGCGGGAACAGCTCGGCGAACTGGATCGTGCCGAACATCCAGAAGATGGTCATCATGCCCAGCAGGAAGCCGAAGTCGCCGACGCGGTTGACCACGAAGGCCTTGATGGCGGCGGCCGAGGCGGTGTCCTTCTTGTACCAGAAGCCGATCAGCAGATAGGACGCCAGACCCACGCCTTCCCAGCCGAAGAACATCTGCAGGAAGTCGGCGGCCGTCACCAGCGCCAGCATCATGAAGGTGAACAGCGACAGGTAGGCGAAGAAGCGAGGACGGCTGTCGTCCTCGGCCATGTAGCCCCAGGAATAGAGGTGAACCAGCGACGACACGGTCGTCACCACGATCAGCATGGTGGCCGACATCGCGTCCACGCGGATCGACCAGTTCGACTGGAAGTCGCCGACGTGGATGAAGGGCGCGATGTGGACGGTGAAGGCTTCGAGCCCGCCCCAGGTCCATTGGCTGAACACGATCCACGAGACCGCGCACGAGAAGAACAGCAGGCCGGTCGTGACCGACTGCGAGGCGATGTTCCCGATCCTGCGACCGAAGAAGCCAGCGATCATCGCCCCCAGAAGGGGGGCGAAGACGCCGAGAGTGACGAGAGTCTGGATAGTCACGGTTCCGATCAGCCCTTCATCACGGAGGCGTCGTCAACCGCGATGTCGCCGCGGTTACGGAAGAAGGTCACCAGGATCGCCAGGCCGACGGCGGCTTCAGCCGCGGCGACGGTCAGGACGAACATGGCCATCAGCTGACCCGACACATCGTTGAGATAGGTCGAGAAGGCGACGAAGTTGATGTTCACCGCAAGCAGGATCAGCTCGACCGACATCAGGATGATGATGACGTTCTTGCGGTTCACGAAGATGCCGAACACCCCGATGGTGAACAGCATGGCGGCGACCGCCAGATAGTGCTGGAGCGAGATGTCCATCACAGAAGCTCCTCGGGGGTGACGCCCTGGCCGGTAGCGACCGACTTGACCTCGACGGCCTTCGCGCGTTCGCGGTTGGCCTGGGCGGCCAGGTCTTGGCGACGCACGCCGGGGCGGTGACGCAGGGTCAGGACGATGGCGCCGATCATGGCGATCAGCAGCACGATGCCCGCAGCCTGGAAGAAGTAGACGTAGTCCGTGTAGAGCACGCGGCCGATGGTCTCGATGTTGCTGGCGTCAGCGCCGGCGACAACAGGGGCGATGGCCGACCTGGCCGCACCGCCCTGCACCACGGTGATCGAAACCATGATCATCTCGGCCAGCAACACGCCGGCGACGATCCCCGCCAGCGGCAGGTAGCGGGCGTAGCCTTCGCGGAGGCGGACGAAGTCGACGTCCAGCATCATGACCACGAACAGGAACAGCACCGCGACGGCGCCGACGTAGACGACCACCAGCAGCATGGCCAGGAACTCTGCGCCCAGCAGGACGAACAGGCCGGCGGCCGAGAAGAAGCTGAGGATCAGCCACAGGACGGAGTGCACGGGATTGCGCGCGGTCACGACCAGAAGGCCCGAGACCACGGCGACCGTCGCCAGAAGATAAAACGCTATGCCTTGCAGCATGGGTGGGACAAAGCCCCCTTCAAAGTCTTGCGCAGCGATCCCGTGGCGGAATCGCGGCTCGGTTTAGCGATACGGAGCGTCGAGTTCCAGATTCTTCGCGATCAGCCGTTCCCAGCGGTCGCCGTTGTCCAGCAGTCGGGCCTTGTCATAGAGCAGTTCTTCGCGCGTCTCGGTGGCGAACTCGCTGTTCGGTCCCTCGACGATGGCGTCCACCGGGCAGGCCTCCTGGCACAGGCCGCAGTAGATGCACTTGACCATGTCGATGTCGTAGCGCGTCGTGCGGCGGCTGCCGTCGGCGCGCGGTTCGGCCTCGATGGTGATGGCCTGGGCGGGGCAGATGGCCTCGCACAGCTTGCAGGCGATGCAGCGCTCTTCGCCGTTCGGATAGCGGCGCAGTGCGTGTTCGCCACGGAAGCGCGGCGACTGCGGGTTGCGCTCGAACGGATAGTTCACCGTCGCCTTCGGCTTCATCATGTACTTCATCGACAGGCCGACGGCGCCGAACACGTCGGTCAGCATCGCGCCCTTGGCCGCCTGAACGATACGGGTCAGCATTACGATTTCACTCCGGCGCACTCGCGTTCATAGCGCGCGCTTTCCTTGTCGAGGGTTCCGCAGACACGTGCGCGTTCAGCGTCTTCACGCTGGATACGCTCCACCTTGCGTTCCCATTGATAGACCGAGACGGGCTCGGCTTCGTAAGAGGCGCAGCCGCCGAGAACAATCAGCAGCGGCAGGATAATGAGGGCGCGGGCCATCAGTTCACCTGCCGCTTGCAGTCGTCGCGGTCGAAACGCGGATCATCGCGCGACAGCCGCTGGCAATAGGCGCGCTTGTCCGCATCGTCGCGGCGTTCGCGTTCGACACGTTCCAGGCGCGCGGACGCGCTTTCCGGCGCAGCAGGGTCCATCGGCTTGAAAGTGCAGGCCGACAGGCCGGCGGCGAAGGCCAGCGCAAGCAGTGATGTGGCGCGAACGCCCATCACGCGCCCACCGCGAAGACACGCCAGGCCGCCACGGCCACCACGGCGATCAGCGACGACGGCAGGAAGATCTTCCAGCCCAGACGCATCAGCTGATCGTAGCGGTAGCGGGGTACGAAGGCCTTCACCAGGGCGATCATGAAGAACCAGAAGACGATCTTGGTCGCCAGGACCAGGAAGTAGAACAGGTTGGCCAGGAAGGTCGGCCAGCTGTCGAGGAAGTCGGTCGGGAAGCCCGGGTTCCAGCCGCCGCAGAACAGCAGGCTGATCATGGCGCACATGAAGACGATGTTGGCGTACTCGCCGATCATGAACAGCAGGTAGGGCGTCGACGAATATTCGACCTGATAACCGGCCACCAGTTCCGACTCCGCTTCGGGAAGGTCGAAGGGCGGGCGGTTGGTCTCGGCCAGGGCCGAGATGAAGAAGACGATGGTCATCGGGATCATGACCACGATGGTCGGCAGGGTCTCGAGGCCGCCGCCGAACATGTTCCAGTTCCAGATCCACCCGGTCTGCTGGGTCACGATCTCGGTCAGGTTCATCGTCCCGGCCAGCAGGATGACGTTGATGATGACCAGGCCCATCGAGACCTCATAGGACACCATCTGCGCCGCCGAACGCAGCGAACCCAGGAACGGATACTTCGAGTTCGAAGCCCAGCCGCCCATGATGATGCCATAGACGCCCAGCGAGCTGATCGCGAGGATATACAGAACGCCGACGTTCAGGTCCGAGATCACCCAGCCGGGTGCGAACGGGATCACGGCCCAGGCGATGAAGGCCAGGATGAAGGTGATCAGCGGCGCGGCCAGGAAGACGACCTTGTCGGAACCCGACGGGACGACGATTTCCTTGAGCACGAACTTGAAGAAGTCGGCGAAGGACTGCAGCAGGCCGAACGGGCCGACCACGTTGGGGCCTTTGCGCATCTGCACGCCAGCCCAGATCTTGCGGTCCGCCAGCAGCAGGAAGGCGAGCGAGATCAGGATCCCGACCGTGACGATCAGGATGCCGCCGATGGTGGCGAGGGTCCAGCCGAGGGGCGTGGCCCAGAAGGAGGTCGCAGCGTCCATGATTTACTCCGCCGCCAGTACGACCGGGGCCGTCCGCTCAGCGGACAGTTGGGCCATCGTTTCGCTGGCGCGCGCGATCGGGTTGGTCAGGTAGGGATCGACGATGGTCGAGACGAAGGCGACGTCGCCCAGATCGCCCTTGGCGCCCAGAGCCGCCACGTCGAACGAAGCCGCCGGGGCCAGATAGTCGATGCGGCCAAAGGTCGGATGGTCGCCCATCAGCTTCGTGCGCAGCTGCTCCAGGGTGTCGAACGGCAGCTTGTGGCCGACGCGTTCCGACAGGGCGCGGATGACGGCCCAATCTTCCTTGGCCTCGCCCTTCGGGAAGACGACGCGCTCGGCCATCTGCACCCGGCCTTCAGTGTTCACGTAGAGGCCCGACTTCTCGGTGTAGGAAGCGCCCGGCAGGATGACGTCGGCGCCGTGCGCGCCGCGATCACCGTGCGACCCCAGATAGACGCGGAAAGCGTCCGAGGCCGAAGCGTTCACCTCATCGGCGCCCAGAAGGAACAGCACGTCCAGCGCGCCCGGCTTCAGCATGCCGGCCACGTCCAGACCGCCCTCGGCGGGGACGAAGCCCATGTCCAGACCGCCGACGCGGGCGGCGGCGGTGTGCAGGACGTTGAAGCCGTTCCAGCCGTCCTTGACCACGCCGACCTTCTTGGCCAGCGCGCCCAGGGCGTTCAGCACGGCCGCGCCGGTCTCGCCGGTCAGGGCGCCCGCGCCGACGATGATCGCCGGACGCTCGGCCTTGGTCAGGAAGTCGACGGCCGCCTTGGGCAGCTTGCCGACGGTCTTCGAACCGGCGCCCAGGTAGTTGTAGTCATAGGTCAGGTCGACCTGCTCGCCGATGACGCCGATCTCGACGGCGCCCTTCAGCCAGGTCTTGCGGATGCGGGCGTTGAGCAGCGGGGCTTCGGTGCGCGGATTGGCGCCAACGATCAGGATGGCGTCAGCGTTTTCAATGCCTTGCAGGCCGGAGTTGAACAGCCAGCCCTCGCGAGCCCCCCGCCCGATCGCGGCGCCGTCCTGACGGCAGTCGGTGTTGGCCGAGCCCAGGGCGCGGAACAGGTCCAGGGCGGCCTTCATCGACTCGGCGTCCTGCAGGTCGCCGGCGATGACGCCGATGCGGTCGGCCGAGGCCGCCTTGATCTTGGTCGCGACAGCCGACAGCGCCTCGTCCCACGAGGCGACGCGCAGCTTGCCGTTCTCACGCACCCACGGACGATCCAGACGACGCGCCTGCAGGCCGTCGACGGCGTAGCGCGAGCGGTCCGACAGCCACTCTTCGTTGATGCCCTCGTTCACGCGCGGCAGGACGCGCATCACCTCGGCGCCGCGCGCGTCGGCGCGGATGTTCGAGCCCAGGGCGTCCATGACGTCGATGGTCTCGGTCTTCTTCAGTTCCCACGGACGATAGTGGTACTGCCAGGGACGGTGCGTCAGCGCGCCCACCGGGCACAGGTCGTTGACGTTGCCCGACAGTTCGCTGTCGATGTTCTTTTCCAGATAGGTCGTGATCTCGGCGCTTTCCCCGCGCGAGATCATGCCGATGTCCGGCACGCCGGCCACTTCGGTGATGAAGCGAACGCAACGCGTGCACTGGATGCAGCGCGTCATGAACGTCTTGACCGTCGGGCCCATGTTCTTTTCTTCGACCGCGCGCTTGTTCTCGCCGTAGCGCGAACCGTCACGGCCATAGCCGACAGCCTGATCCTGCAGGTCGCATTCACCGCCCTGGTCGCAGATCGGGCAATCCAGCGGGTGGTTGATGAGCAGGAACTCCATCACCCCTTCGCGGGCCTTCTTGACCATCGGCGTGTCGGTGAAGATCTCCTGACCGTCCATGGCCGGAAGGGCGCACGACGCCTGCGGCTTCGGCGGTCCGGGCTTCACTTCAACCAGGCACATCCGGCAGTTGCCGGCGATGGACAGACGCTCGTGGTAGCAGAAACGCGGGATCTCCTGACCGGCGCGCTCTGCGACCTGCAGAACCGTCATGCCGGGTTCGAACTCGGTTTCGACGCCGTTGACCTTGGCGATAGGCATTACGATTACTCCGCCGCGATCGCGTGGCCGGCGAAGTTCGCGCGGCGGCTGCGGTAGGTGTTGATGCGGTCTTCAATCTCGTGACGGAAGTGGCGGATCAGGCCCTGAACAGGCCATGCGGCGGCGTCGCCGAGGGCGCAGATCGTGTGGCCTTCGACCTGACCAGCCACGTCGAGCAGCAGGTCGATTTCCGACGGATCGGCGTCACCGACAGCCATACGTTCCAGCACGCGCCACATCCAGCCGGTGCCTTCGCGGCACGGCGTGCACTGGCCGCAGCTCTCATGCTTGAAGAAGTAGCTGATGCGGGCGATCGCCTTCACGATGTCGGTGGACTCGTCCATGACGGTCACGCCAGCCGTCCCCAGGGACGAACGCAGCTCGCGCATGGAGTCGAAGTCCATCAGCGCGACTTCGGCCTGCTCGCGCGTGATGACAGGGCAGGACGCGCCGCCGGGGATGATGGCCTTCAGGTTGCCCCAGCCGCCACGAACGCCGCCGCCGTGATCTTCGATCAACTGACGCAGCGGCATCGACATGGTTTCTTCGATCACGCAGGGCGTGTTCACGTGTCCCGACAGGGACATCAGCTTGGTGCCGGTGTTGTTCGGACGACCGAAGCTGGCGAACCAGTCCGCGCCGCGGCGCAGGATGGTGCCGACCACGGCGATCGATTCCACGTTGTTCACGGTCGTCGGGCAGCCGTAGAGGCCAGCGCCAGCCGGGAACGGGGGCTTCAGGCGCGGCTGGCCCTTCTTGCCTTCCAGGCTTTCCAGCAGGGCCGTCTCTTCGCCGCAGATATAGGCCCCGGCGCCGTGGTGGATATAGACGTCAAAGTCCCAGCCGTGGACGTTGTTCTTGCCGATCAGCTTGGCCTCATAGGCCTGCTTGACGGCGGCTTCCATGCGCTCGCGCTCCAGCACGTACTCGCCGCGCAGGTAGATGTAGCAGGCGTGGGCCTGCATCGCGAAGGAGGCGATCAGCGCGCCCTCGATCAGCAGCTGCGGATCATGACGCATGATCTCGCGGTCCTTGCAGGTCGCGGGCTCGGATTCATCGGCGTTGATGACCAGGTAGTGAGGACGATCCTTCACTTCCTTGGGCATGAAGGACCACTTCAGGCCCGTCGAGAAACCGGCGCCGCCGCGTCCGCGCAGGCCCGAGTTCTTGACGTTGTTGATGATCCAGTCGCGGCCAAGGTCCAGCATGTCCTTGGTGGCGTTCCACGCGCCGCGCTGCTTCGCACCCTCCAGGCCCCAGTCATGGAAACCATAGAGGTTGGTGAAGATGCGGTCCTTGTCTTCGAGGATTCCGACCATGAGCCCTTAAAGTCCTTCCGCCATGCGGCGTTTATGGTGGCGGGTGCGCATGAAGATCGAACCGATCACCAGCGCCCAACCCACGGCCAGGACGCCATAGGCGACCGTCACCGCATCTTCCGTAAGTCCGAACCGACCCTGACGAGCGAACAGCACCAGTCCCGCCGCCACCACGATCAGCGCCATCCCGCCCCAGCGGAACGGCCAGCCGACGCGGCGCAGCTCGGCCCGGTAAGCCGCCCTGCCCTCATCCGTGTCCAGGTTCGGTCGCGTCATCAGGCCGGAGCCTTCTCAGCCGCCGGCTTGGCGTTCGGCAGCGACTTGATCTTCTTGGCGCGCGAACCGTCGTACAGCGTCGGGTCCGTCAGGACCTTGGCGCCGCCCTCGGGCTCGGACGTGTGACGACCCACGCGCGAACCCGGCTTCGGCGACTTGCCCGCGGCGAAGTCGTCGATGATCTGGGCCATCGTCTCGGGCGTCAGGTCTTCGTAGTAGTAGTCGTTGATCTGGGCCATCGGCGCATTGGCGCAGGCGCCCAGGCACTCGACTTCCTGCCAGGTGAAGCGACCGTCGGCGGACAGTTCGTCCTTGGGCCCGATCTTCTCCTTGCAGACGCGCATCAGCTCATTGGCGCCGCGCAGCATGCAGGGCGTGGTGCCGCAGACCTGGATCAAGGCGGCTTTGCCCACCGGCTCCAGCTGGAACATGGTGTAGAAGGTCGCGACCTCCAGCACCCGGATGAAGGGCATGCCCAGCAGTTCGCCGATGGCGCGGATGGCGGGTTCCGAGACCCAGCCTTCCTGCTTCTGGACCAGCCACAGGATCGGGATCACCGCCGACTGGCGACGATTCTCAGGGTACTTCTTGATCCACCACTCGGCCTTGGCCTTCGTGTCCTTTGAAAAGGCGAAGGTTTCAGGCTGTTCCTTGGCGAGGCGACGAACGCTCATCGGTCCACTTCTCCGAACACCATGTCGAGCGAGCCGAGGATGGCCGACACGTCCGCCAGCATGTGGCCCGTGTTCATCCAGTCCATCGCCTGCAGGTGACGGAAGCCGGGGGCCGACAGCTTGACGCGGTAGGGTTTGTTGGTGCCGTCCGACACCAGATAGACGCCGAACTCGCCCTTGGGCGCCTCGACGGCCGCATAGACCTCGCCTTCCGGCGTCTTGAAGCCCTCGGTGTAGAGCTTGAAGTGGTGGATCAGCGCTTCCATCGAACGCTTCATCTCACCGCGGCGCGGCGGGGTGACTTTGTGGTCCTCGGCCAGGACCGGCTCGCCGGGGCAGTTGCGCAGCTTGTGGATGCACTGCTCCATGATGCGGATCGACTGCTTCATCTCTTCGACGCGGCAGAGGTAGCGGTCCCAGCAGTCGCCGTTCTTGCCAACGGCGATGTCGAACTCCAGATCCGCATAGCAGTCGTAGGGCGTCGCCTTGCGCAGATCCCAGGCGATGTCCGAGCCGCGCAGCATGACGCCCGAGAAGCCCCAGGCCAGGGCCTCTTCCTTGGACACCACGCCGATGTCGACATTGCGCTGCTTGAAGATGCGGTTCTCGGTGACCAGGCTCTCGATGTCCGCCAGCTTGGCCGGGAACTCGGCGCACCAGCGGCCGATGTCGTCGATCAGCTCGGGCGTCAGGTCCTGATGGACGCCGCCCGGACGGAAGTAGTTGGCGTGCAGACGCGCGCCGCAGGCGCGCTCGTAGAAGACCATCAGCTTCTCGCGCTCTTCGTGACCCCACAGCGGCGGGGTCAGGGCGCCCACGTCCATGGCTTGCATGGTCGTGTTCAGCAGGTGGTTCAGGATGCGGCCCATTTCCGAGTACAGGACCCGGATCAGCTGGCCGCGATACGGCACATCCAGTTCCAACAAGCGCTCGATGGCCAGGCAGAAGGCGTGCTCCTGGTTCATCGGCGAGACGTAGTCCAGCCGGTCCAGGTAGGGGATGTTCTGCAGATAGGTGCGCGACTCCATCAGCTTCTCGGTGCCGCGGTGCAGCAGGCCGATGTGCGGGTCGACGCGGGTCACCAGTTCGCCGTCCAGCTCCAGCACCAGACGCAGCACGCCGTGCGCGGCCGGGTGTTGCGGGCCGAAGTTGATGGTGAACTTGCGGTCGTCCATCGCCCGCGCGTGCGGGGTCAGGCCGTCTTCATAGTCCTCGAACGGGTCAATCGCCCTGGGCGCGGCCGTCGCGGGGGTGTTGTCGCCATGCGCCATTACTTGGCTCCCGCCTTCTCGTCGCCCGGCAGGACGGTCGGATATTCAGCACCTTCCCACGGAGAGAGGAAGTCGAAGTTGCGATATTCCTGAGCCAGCTTCACCGGCTCATAGACCACGCGCTTCTGCTCTTCGTCGTAGCGGACCTCGACATAGCCCGTCATCGGGAAGTCTTTGCGCAGCGGGTGCCCCTGGAAACCGTAGTCGGTCAGGATGCGGCGCATGTCGGGGTGATCCGAGAAGATCATGCCGTACATGTCGAAGGCTTCACGCTCGAACCAGCCCGCCGACGGATAGACCGAAACGACGCTGGGGACGGGCGCGACTTCATCGGTCGAGACCTTGACGCGAACGCGCGCTGCACGGGTCAGCGACAGCAGGTGATAGACGACCTCGAACCGCTCGGCGCGGTCCGGATAGTCGGCGCCGCAGGCGTCCATCAGCAACTGGAAGCCGAATTGGTCGCGCAGGGCGGTCATGACGGCGACGATGTTCTCGCGCGGGGCGATCAGGGTCAGCTCGCCATAGGCGACGACGGCCTCGACACCGAGAGCCGCCACCATTTCGGTCCCCAGCGGGGTCAGGGCGGATTCGCGCTCCGCGACGCGCACCAGTTCGCTCATCGCTCGATCGTCCCCGTGCGGCGGATCTTCTTCTGCAGTTGCAGGATGCCGTACAGCAAGGCTTCAGCGGTCGGCGGGCAGCCAGGGACATAGACGTCCACCGGCACCACGCGATCGCAGCCGCGCACGACGCTGTAGCTGTAGTGATAATAGCCGCCGCCGTTGGCGCAGCTGCCCATCGAGATGACGTAACGCGGGTCCGGCATCTGGTCGTAGACCTTGCGCAGGGCCGGAGCCATCTTGTTGGTCAGGGTGCCGGCCACGATCATCAGGTCCGACTGGCGCGGCGAACCGCGCGGCGCGGTGCCGAAGCGTTCCAGGTCGAAGCGCGGCATGGACAGGTGGATCATCTCCACGGCGCAGCAGGCCAGACCGAACGACATCCACATCAGCGAACCGGTGCGGGCCCAGTTGATGACGTCGTCCAGCGAGGTCGTCAGGAAGCCCTGTTCGCCGAGCTCGGTGTTCACCGCCTCGAAGAACTTGTCATGAATCTTGGGGTCGTAGCCTTCCACGGTCGAACGCGCGCCAGAGCCGTAGCTTGGGTCAGCGGGGACCAGGGGCGACGCCAAGGGCGACGAAGGCGCGATTATTGCCATTCCAGCGCTCCCTTCTTCCATTCGTAGATAAAGCCGACCGTCAGGACGCCGAGGAAGACCATCATCGACCAGAAGGCGAAGACCATGCCGCCGGTCGACAGGTCGAACATCGACACCGCCCACGGGAACAGGAAGGCCACTTCCAAGTCGAAGATGATGAAGAGGATCGACACCAGGTAGAACCGGACGTCGAACTTCATCCGTGCGTCATCAAAGGCGTTGAAGCCGCACTCATAGGCCGACAGCTTTTCAGTGTCGGGGTTTTTCGGCGCCAGGGCCCAGGCGGCCAGCATGAAGCCGAGGCCCAGTACGGCGGCGATCGCCAGGAAAACGACGATCGGGAGGTATTCCAGAAGAAATGCGTTCATTCGAGCTGCCTCGCCCGCCGAGGGAGGGGGCGGATTCGGGGCTTCTTAGACCCAACCTTCGACAGGTTCAAACCCATGTCGGCAAAGGTTTTTTGTTGAGAATGGTTCGCAAGCTTGTGCGCGTTTTGCCGCAGCCCCCGACGTTGCCAGTTGCACCGGCGATACGCGTAAATGGCGACTTTCCCATACCTCTGTAATCAAGGTCACAGCATGAGCCTGGCAGCCCGCTTGCTGAACACCATCGAACGCGTCGGCAATCGCCTGCCCGATCCCGTATTTCTCTTTCTGTGGCTGATCCTGGGCCTGATCGTGCTCAGCTTGGTCGGGGCCGGTCTGGGCTGGTCAGCGGTCAACCCGGTGACCGGCGACGTGCTGCAGGCCGAGAGCCTGTTGTCGCCCGCCAATCTGGAGCGGCTGTTCATCGGCATGCCCCGCACCCTGGCCGATTTTCCGCCGCTGGGGATCGTGATCACAATTATTTACGGCGCCTCGGTCGCGGAACGGACGGGCATGTTCTCGACCGCCATTCGCGGCGCCCTGCTGAACGCCCCGCGATTCATCCTGACGCCGATCGTGGTGGTGACCGGCATGGTGTCGCACCACGCCTCCGACGCCTCCTACGTCGTGGTCATTCCGCTGGCGGCCGTCATCTTCGCGGCTGCGGGCCGCCATCCTCTGGCCGGCCTGGCCGCCGGGTTCGCCGCCGTCTCGGGCGGATATGCGGGCAACCTCTTCCCCGGCGCCAGCGACGCCCTGATCCTGGGCATCACCGAACCGGCCGCCCACCTGATCGATCCGTCCTACGCCGTCAGCATCGCCGGCAACTGGTTCTTCATCGTCGGCGTCGTCTTCGTCTTCACCCCCATCGTCTGGTTCCTGACCGACCGGGTGATCGAGCCGCGCCTCGGGCCGTGGGTCCCTACCTCCGCCGCGCCTGCCACCGCCGAGGAAAAGCAGCCACTTTCAGCGATGGAAAAGCGCGGCCTGATCTTTGCCGGCCTGACCATCCTGTCGATGATCGCGCTGTGGACCCTCGTCACCCTCCTGCCCGGCTCGCCCTTCGTCGACGCCGACGCCGAGCCTGCCCAGCGTTTCAACCCCCTGTACCGCTCGCTGGTCGCCTTCTTCGCCCTGACCTTCTTTGGGGCGGGCGCAGCCTTCGGCGTCGGCTCCGGCTCGATCAAGAGCCACCACGACCTGGTGCGGATGATGCGCGAGGGGATCAGTCAGTTAGCCCCCTATATCGTCCTGGCCTTCTTCGCCGCCCACTTCGTGGCCATGTTCAACTGGTCGGGCCTGGGGCCGATTCTGGCGGTCAACGCGGCCGCGTCGCTGCGCGAACTGGCCCTGCCCACGCCGCTGCTGCTGATCGTGGTGGTGCTGGTCTCCTGCGTCTTCGACCTGTTCATCGGCTCGGCCTCGGCCAAGTGGTCAGCCCTGGCCCCTATCGTCGTGCCCATGTTCATGCTGCTGGGCATCAGCCCCGAGATGACGACCGCCGCCTATCGCATGGGCGACAGCGTCACCAACATCGCCACCCCGCTGATGAGCTACTTCCCGCTGATCCTGACTTTCGCCCAGCGCTGGGACCCGCGTTTCGGCCTGGGCTCGCTGATGGCCACCATGCTGCCCTACGCCGGGGCCTTCCTGGTCGCGGGTCTGATCATGGTGGCGACCTGGGTGGCGCTGGATCTGCCGCTGGGGCCGGGCGTGGGCGTCCACTACGAACCGCCCCCGCCTGCCGTCGCCTCGCACCTGCCGACGGACGGCGGAATCGCCGGTCCCGCAGCCCCGCCTCAGGCCGCCGCTGCCGCCAAGTAACGGAGGTCTGGCGATATTTTCACTTATCCACAGCAGGGCCGCTTGACGTGTGCGGCGGCCCCGCCTAAACGACGCCCCTCGCCGCGGCGCACAGCGCTTCGGTTCGGGAAACGCGGGTGTAGCTCAGTTGGTTAGAGTGCCGGCCTGTCACGCCGGAGGTCGCGGGTTCGAGCCCCGTCACTCGCGCCATTCCTTTCAGCGAAAGGAATGGCGCACACCGCCCCCAAGGGGCGCAGTCTCTCTCATTACATTGTCAGAACGCTCCGCCACACGCAGTCGCGCGCGCAGAGCATCGCACCGCTAGTTAAGCGGCGCGACCTCTTGCGGCATGACGAACTCCGGGCGTCCGCTCAGTTCGCCGTAAAGCATCGACAGATCCTCGAAGACCCGGTTCCAGGCGAACTGCTCGACCATCTTCACACGGGCCGCCTGGCCCAGCGCCTCGATGTCGCGTGCAAACAGGGCCTCGATGGCCTCGGCGTAGTCCGCCGGATCGGCCGACGCCGCCAGCTGGCCCACGCTGGAATCGACCGTCTCGGCCACGCCGCCGGCGTTGACGCCCACCACGGGCCGACCGCAGGCCATCGCCTCCAGCACGATCAGGCCGAAGGGTTCCTTGTCGTTGGCGTGAACGAAGACGTCGCAGCTGGCGATGATCCGCGCCACGGCCTTGGGGTCCTTCTCATAGGGCAGAGAGATCACCCGATCTTCCGGCGGCATCCCCGCTCCGGCGCCGACCAGCACCAGATGATAGGGCGCGCCCAGACGCTGCACCGCGTCGATCAGGACGTCGACGTTCTTCTCCTTGGCCGGACGGCCCGCGAAGCACAGCAGACGGGCGTCAGCGTCCAGGCCCAGCTTCTTCAGTAGCCAGTCACGATCGCGACGGTCAGGCCTGAAGGTGTCGACCTCGACCCCCAAGGGGCGAATCACGATGCCGCCGACGCCAGCTTCTTCCAGCCGCCGCGCGATGAAGCGGCTGGGCGAGACCACGCGGTCGAACTGCGAAAACAGTCGGGCCCAGCGCTTTTCAACCGGCTTCTTGGCCCATTCACCGAAATGCAGGGCCGCCAGACCCGCCGGGTCCGAATGACAGAAACCGACGACCGGACACCCGGCACGCTGCCCGGCCTCCAGCGCGCCCTGGCCCGGCGTATAGGGGTCCCCCGCCTCGATGACGGCCGGGTTCATCGACGCTACCCAGGCCCCCCAACGCCGCACAGAGCTGGGCCAGCGATAGCCGTCCCCGAACGGCAGCTTGGCGGCGTGAAGCTGGACGATTCCATCTGCGCCCGCCCTGTGCTTGGCGCCCGGAACCACCAGCGAATGAGCCACCGAGGGGCGGTTCGCTTCCAGCCAGGCCTTCTTGGACAGAAGATAGCGTTTCACCCCGCCTGATCGCGGCGCGAACAGCATGGTGGTGTCCACCAGTCTCGGGCGCGGATCGGCAGTTGAGGCCTTCAGAATTCTAAGTGTTTCAGCGACTTCCTCGTCCAATCCGGGGATCAGGCGCAGTTCGCCTTCCTGGACATCAATATCGCTCATCGTCATTGAGGCGGCCTCCCCGGATCTCGACGCCGCAACGCGGCTGGACCGACTTTGGATGCGACGCGCGCGTTTGGAACTCACCATGAATCGCCCCTAGCGCCGGAAACGGCTTCGCTCAAGCGTCCTTTTGAAGAACCCGCTGCTTCGGCCTCCAAACAGAGTTCTTCATGTACCGTTCATGCTGGCCTGCCTACGCCGGGCCTTGCAATCGCCTCAAATTCGAGAAACTTGGGGCATGGCGACGCCGAGCCTGATAGACGGACGGCTGACGTCGTTGCGCGTGTGTCCACGAGGGGTTTCTATCTAATGCGTATTCTGCTTGCGACCGCAGTAGCGATCGCCCCCTTGATGGCGGCCGCCGGCGCTCAGGCGCAAACGACGTCGGAGACCGTGATTTCCACGGCGCGCACCACGCCGATCTCGACCTCGACAGCTACGGGCGCCGCCCCTTCCAATGTCCGCATGGCCAGCGGCGGTTCGATCACGGTCGCCAACGGCGCGGCTGTCACTGTTGATTCGAGCAACAGCATCGACATGGACAGCGGTTCGACGATCACCATGGACAAGTCCGCGTCGGGATCGACCGGCGTCCTGGTCCAGGGCGGCAACACCGCCAATGTGACGATCGGCGGTACGATCGCCATCAGCGACTCCATCACGGAATATACGGACACCGACAAGGACGGGGATCTGGACGGTCCCTTCGCCGAAGGCGTCGATCGCCACGGCGTGCGCATCACGGGTTCCGCCCCCCTGACGGGAAATGTTCTCATTGAGAGCGGAGCCGCCATCAAGGTCGAGGGCAATAATTCTGGCGGCCTGACGGTCGACGCCCCGCTGGTGGGCAAGCTGACCAGCTTCGGCACCATCAATGTTCTGGGTGACAACTCCGCGGGCATTCGCGTCACCGGCCCGGTGACCGGCGATGTCGCGATCCTCGGCTCGGTCGCAGCCCAGGGCGCGAACGCCAGCGGCGTGGCGCTGGACGGCAATGTCCAGGGCGCTGTGAAGATTCAGGGCGCCATCTCTTCGACCGGCTATCGATACACGACTGTACCGCCCTCGAAGCCGACCACGGGAACCGTGAACCCCGAAGCTCTCTACCTCGAGGACCTAGACGCCGACGATCTGCTTCAGGGCGGCCCCGCCGTCCGTATCGCCGGCAATGTGACGGGCGGCGTCGTTTTCGACGTGGCGCCCAGCTACGGCTCCAACGGGATCGAGGGAGACGACGACGGCGACGGCGTCAAGAACGGCGACGAGGACGATGACGGCGACGGCGTCAAGAACCGCGAAGACACTGATCGCGACGGCGACGGTCTGCCGGACGCCAATGAAACCAACGCCGCCATCAAGGCCTTCGGCGGCGCTCCCGCGGTTCTGATCGGTTCAACCAGCAACGCCATGACCCTCGGCGAAGTCGGCTCGGGCGCCAACGCCTACGGCCTGATCAACCGCGGGTCCATTGAGGGCGTGGGCCTGTATTCCGGCGTCGCCGCCCACGGCCTCCAGATCGGAGGCACGGGCCAGAGCGTCACCATTAACGGCGGCTTGTCCAACCAGGGCACCATCGCGACCAACGCACTGAACGCCGACAGCACCGCCGTCCTGATCGGCAGCGGCGCCGCCCTGCCCGCCATGGTCAACTCCGGTACGATCCAGGCCGGCGCTTCATCGACCGGAGAGCACACGGCCACCGGCGTTCTGATCAAGTCGGGCGCGTCACTCGGCTCCTTTGAAAACTCGGGTCAGATCGCCGCGGCGGTCGGCGGGTCCAAGGCGGACGCCGTCGCATTCCGTGACGAATCAGGAACCGTCACGAGCTTCCGCAACACCGGCATGATCGCCACCGGCGTCACGCCGGCGAGCGATGTCGCTCTCGAGGGGCGAGCCATCGCCGTCGACCTGAGCGCCAACACCAGCGGCGTCCATTTCGTTCAGGACGGCGTCGTGGAAGCCGGCACCAAACTGCCTGACGCAGACGGCGACGGCGTCCCCGACGTCAAGGAGCCCCGCATCAGCGGAGAGCTGCTTTTCGGCGCTGGCGCTGATGTCGTCGATGTTCGCAACGGCACCGTCAACGGCGACATCAATTTCGGCGGCGGCGCGGACAAGCTCAACATTTCCGGCGGAGCTGTGGTCACCGGCAAGCTGTCCAGCGCCGACGGCCTGCTGGATATCGATATTTCCAAGGGCACCCTCGACGCCCGACACACCGGACAACTGAACGTTAGCGGCCTTGATATCGGCGCGGACGGCGGCCTGATCGTCACGCTGGACCCCTCGAACAGCACGTCTGGCGGTTTCCGGGTCAATGGCGCGGCGAACGTTGCGACGGGCGCCGATCTAGGCGTGCGCTTCAACTCCCTGATTCAGGGACCGACCCGCTTCACCATCATCGACGCCGACACCCTCAACGTGGGTACGCTCGATCCGGATGCGCTCCAGGCCAACTCGCCCTACGCCTTCGTGGTCAAGACCGGCGCGGACGTGGCGGCGGGCGATATCTATGTCGATGCTCGCCGACGCACGGCTGAGGAAGCCGGCATGATCGGCGTCGAATCCGCCGCCTATGACTCGATCTACGGCGCCCTGGGTCAGAACGAAGCCATCCGCAACGCCATCCTCAACCAGACGGATCGCGACGGTTTCTTCGATGTCTATGAGCAGATGCTGCCCGACCACTCGGGCGGCCCCCTGCTCTCCCTGGCCAGCGGCGTGGACGCCGTGACCCGCGCCCTGACCGGACGCAACGCCTCGGCCGCCCCCGGCGAGACCAGCGCCTGGGTGCAGGAAATCAACTTCTACGCCGACAAGGACAAGACCGACTCCTACGGTTTCCGTTCCGAGGGCTTCGGCGTCGCGGGCGGCGTCGAGCGCGGCACCAGCATGGGCGCCGTGGGTCTGTCGGCGGCCTTCACCTCATCCGATCTGGAAGACCCTGAAGCCGCGGCGGAGGAAGTTCTTTCGGCCAACCTGCTGGAGCTGGGCCTCTACTGGCGCGCCCAGGGCCAGTACTGGACGACCTGGGCCCGTGCGGCCGGCGGCTACGCCTCCTTCAACGCGACTCGCAAGCTGGTCGCTGAAGGGGTCAACCTCAAGAACGAATCCGACTGGCACGGCTTTACTCTGGCCGCAGCCGGCGGCGCTTCCTACGAACGCAATTTCGGTCGCCTGAACGTTCGTCCTGAAATTTACGGCGAGTACTTCTCGCTCAGCGAGGACGCTCGCACCGAGAAGGGCGGCGGCGACGGCTTCGACCTGAAGATCGAGGACCGCGACGGCCACATCTTCTCCGGCGTCGCGGCGGTGAACATCGGCTACGGCTTCGGTCAGAACGGCTGGATTCGCCCGGAAGTCCGGCTGGGTTGGCGTCAGAACTTCTCGGTGGACGCCGGCACGACTATCGCCCGCTTCGCCTCGGGCGGCGACGCCTTCACCCTGGATCCGGCCAGCATCGAAGGCGGCGGCCCCATCCTCGGCTTCCGCCTGAACGTCGGCAACGATCTCGGCATGCTGGCCATCACCGGCGACGCGGAGCTGCTCAAGGACTACGTCCGCTACACCCTGCTGCTAAGGGCCAGCTTCAAGTTCTGATCGGTCCCAACCGAACAGCAGAAAGGCCGCCGGCTTTCGCCCGGCGGCCTTTTTTGGTTCTGACAGACGACGACGTCGGCGCCGATAGTCGAGACCCTCGCGTGTTGTCTGGAGCCCGCCCTGAAGTCATGCCCTGGTCAAAGGAAATGCCTCCTTGGCCCTCGACGATCCCTCTCGCCAAGCCCGGGCGTCAACTGTAAATCAGGCATATGGCTGAGGCTCTATACCCTATCGATGTCGAAGTCGGCGCGCGTGTTCGCGCCAGTTGCGAGGCCGTCGGCCTTTCGCAACATCATCTTTCCCGCCTCATCGACATCAGCTTCCAGCAGATCCAGACGTACAAACGCGATCAGAATCGCATCCCGATCGCTCGACCGATGCTGATCGTCGGGCGTCTCGGAACAAGCAACGCAGGCCTGAGGCAAGGCCTGCGCGCGATGGCCCAGGCCCTGGACGCTCGCAAAGCGGGCTGATCCATGCCTGCACAACGCTCCTCAACTCCAGAGCTTCGCCTTACCCCGGCCGAGCGGGAATGCATGTCTCTGGTCTGCCAGGGCTTCCAGTCCAAGGAAATCGCCGAACTCACCGGCAAGGCGCCGAAGACGATCGACAAACATGTCGAGAACGCCTGCCGGAAGCTGGGCGTCCAGAATCGCCGCGAGGCCGTGCGCCTCCTTACTCAGGGCCGGCTTCCCAGCCCGGTCCCCCTACGGGACGCCATCGTAGGGCCGCCGTTCCCCACAGCTCCCCCGATCGCCGGCGCCGCAGATGGCGTCACGGAAGAAGGTGCGTATGCCGCAAGCGCTCGCACGTCTCCCCTCCCTGACCTGGGAGGAAGTGGAGGCGATGTTCGACGAGCTGTCGATGACGCGGCGGGCGGCCGGGAGTCTTTCACCGCTCGACTTGATGCGCGAGATCTTCTGCATCGCGCTCGTTCTCCCTTGCGGAAACGATCCTCGGCCGAAGAGGCCCAGTCCGGAGAGCTCCCCTCTCCTCTCAAGCGGTTGATGTCGATCTTCGTCATCGCCGCGGCCGCAACCATCGTGATGGCCGCCCTGCTCGGCGGAGGGGTTCAGTTGCAACTCGCCGTCCAGGCCGTCGATCGTCTTCTGTCGGGCTACTGATCACGCCATCACCCGTTCCTGTTTCCCTTTTTCCCGTCCGTCGGATCTGCGCCGTCGGCAAGGGTCCCGCGTCGAAGACGATCGACAAACACACCGAGAACGCCTGTCGGAAGCCGGGCGTCGCAAACAGACGCCGAGCGGCGCGCCTTCTGCCTGCTCAGAGCAGCTGACCAAAATCTACTACGGAACGGCGCCGTAGAGGCGCCATTCCCCATAGCCTCCTTGATCGCCGACGCCCCAGATGGCGTCACGAAAGGAGGTGCGAATGCCGCAACCGCTCGCACGTCTCCCCTCCCTCACCTGGGAGGAAATAGAGGCGATATTCGACGAGCTGGCGGCGACGAACGAGCAAAAGGATCAGGCGATCCAGCTGCTGTCGATGACACGGCTGGCGGCCGGCAGTCTTTCACCGCTCGACTTGATGCGCGAGATCTTCTGCATCGCACTCGTTCTCCCTTGCGGAAACGATCGTCCGCCGAAGAGACCCGGTCAGGAGAGGTTCGACCTCCCCTCAAGCGGATGATGTCGATCATCGTCATCGCCGCGACCGCAACCGCCATCCTGTCCGCCCTGCTCGGCGGAGGGGTTCAGTTGCAACTCGCCGTCTCGGCCGTCGACCGTCTTCTGTCGGGTCGCTGACCCGAACCACCCTATTCCTGTTTCCCTGTTTTCCGTCTGCCGGGCCCGGTCCGGCGGCAAGGATCCCTCATGCAACGACGCCAGCTCGCCCAGACCATCGCCGACGCCCTGTTCAAGGCCGAAGATTCCGCCGACGTCTCGCTTCGCGACGCCAGCAACCTCATCAACACTTTGACCAACGCCCGCCTTGATCATCGCCTGTCCGCCGTCCTCGGCGCTGATGCGATGTCGGCCGCGACCGAGGCCGTCCGCGCGCTCGGGGAGGCGCGTGGGCGACTGGTCACCGCTCACCATGCGCTTGCCGAAGCCGCACCATGGCTGGTGGGCCACAACGTGGAGCTCATGGGCCCCATGACCGGCAAGCCGGAAACGGGCGAGGTCCGTACGGCCGGCCGCCTGCGCCAGGTCGCCTGACCATGCCCGTCTTGCTCACGGCATCCAGGGTCGCCATGCTACGGCATGCAGTTTCTCGAGACCCCCGTACAGATCGGCCTCATGGCCCTTCTCGTAATCACTTCGCTTCTCGCCGTGATCCGCGGGGGTCTGCCGGAACGCCTGGCCATGGCCGCGGTCGTGATAGGAAGCCTTCTGACGCCGCTGGTTCAGAACTGGTCCAACCTCAACGCCCCTCAATGGGGCATCATGGTCGTCGACGCCACCTGCCTTGCGGCCCTCGTCGTCCTGACTTGGCGGTACGACCGGCCCTGGCTCCCTTGGGCCGCCGCATTCCAACTGATCACAGTGGTGACCCATGTGGGCTACGCGCTCAATCTGGACATTCTGAGCAGGGCCTATCTCTCGACTTCCTACCTGCTCTTTTTCGGTGTCCTGAGCGCTATCGCATGGGGCTGTGTTCGCCGAGGAGGGGCCAGACATGATCGACGTCGAACCCCTGGACGAAATCGACAGTTACGTCGGTCGTAGAATCTCGGACATCCGCGAAGCTTCAGCCCTGACTGAGGAAGGGCTCGCCAGTCTCCTGGGACTGGATGTTCGAGGGCTTCGCGCAATCGAAGCCGGCAAGGTCAAGGTCTTCGCTGAAACCCTGCTGACGGCCTCCCGGGTCTTGAGCGTGCCGGTGTCGGCCCTGCTCCCGCCCGATCTGCATTGAACCATCGGTTTCCAGGGCCTCGCGTCGACCTTCCTGCTTTGGCGACGCCAAATCCCGGATACGCCTCGCGTGCGCCTCGTACGCGAGGCGTTCATCCTGGGTCAACGCCCTGGGCTCACTTGGGCGCCGAGCTCCTGCGATCAACGACTCGGCCGATGAAATCCTCAAAAGCACGCCGCGCCGACTGAGCTCCGGGCGGAGACCAGCCAAATCACCAGCGAAGGGCGAAGCGGCCGACGATCGCGCCGATCACGCCGGCTGCGGCCACGCCCAGGGTGTACCAGGTGGCGACAAAGGCGACCGTGGCTTCAGGGCAGTGCAACAGGCCATAGGCCGTCGCCGCCACCGCGCCGGTCATCACGCCCAACGCCGCCCCGGCCGTCGACGGCCGCGTCGGCGCCAGAGCCCGGGCCGACAGATAGACAAACGGAGCCGTCACCGCCGAGATCAGCAGGATGTTGCGACCGCATATGTCCCACGTCCGCCCCAGCCATACGACCATCCGTTGGTCCGGAGTTGTCAGCGCCAATTCAATCGCGCCAGCCCCCGCCACAACCGCCACGACGGCGAACAGGACAGCAGCAGCCGGGCGAGCGTCAACGCCGGGCCGCCCCAACCGCGTCGCCAGGCGCACGGCAGCGACCGCCAGCGTCAGGGTATAGAGCCCCTTCAGCCACGGCGTCGACCCGCCCAAGGCCTGGACCAGATCCGGACGGACGCCCAGCAGCACGACCACGCCGACGACCGCCGCAACCGTCGCGGCGGCCAGCAACAGCAGACTGGCGCGCGCCGGCTTCACCGGCTCCAGCCCCACGGCCAGGGCGTCGATCAGATCGTCAGTCTTCATCGGCGGACACGCTGGCGACCAGCGTCTTCATGGAGCGGTGAACGCTGACCTTGGCCGCGCCTTCGGTGAAGCCATTTCGCGCCGCCGCCTCGGCCAGGCTGTAGCCGCCAATGCGGACATCCTCGATCAGGCGTCGCTGACGCATCGGCAGAATGGACAACACACGCCTCAGGTCACGACGCACCGCGCCGTCCTCGACCGTATGCTCCGCCAGCAGAACCGATGCGTCCTCGAGCGGAACGTCGTGCCGGCGTCCCTGGCGACGCAGGTGATCGATCAACTTGTAGCGCGCGATCGCATAGGCCCAAGCGGTGAACGGCAGGGACCGGTCATAGGTCGCCCGCTTGGCGTGAATGGCGATCAGGCAGTCCTGCACGAGATCCTCCGTGTCCGCTTCTCGGCCGATCAGACGACGCTTGAAGAAGGGGGTCAGGGCGCCGCGCATCTCCATCAACAGGGCGCGCCAAGCCACGGGGTCGCCATCGAGGCCCCGCACCATCAATCCCTTCAACTCGGCTTCTCTGTCGACCACGCCCTCCATCATTCGCGCCGACCAGCCCAAAGGTTACACGTTCGCGCGTTCCGGACGTCGAAATATATTTCGTAACCTGCACCGCCTCCGCGTCGAACCCTCTTGCGTCAGGCCGCCTCGATCTCGGGCGGCCCCTCACAGGAGACGATCTGATGAACACCCCCGCCAAGCTTCTGATCGGCGCCGGCGCCCTGCTGGCCCTGGGCGCGAACGCCGCCGTGGCCCAGACCATTCCCACCGCCCAGCAGGAACGCGGCATGGAGAAATGCTACGGCGTCGCCAAGGCTGGTCAGAACGACTGCGCCGCCGGCCCCGGCACCACCTGCGCGGGCACTTCTACGCGCGACTATCAGGGCAATGCCTGGAAGCTGGCCCCGCGCGGCACCTGCACCTCCATCAAGACGCCCAAGGGCAACGGCTCGCTGAGCCCGATCCCGAACCGCTGATGTCAGCCGCACCGACCGCCGGGCTGGGTTTGAAGCCCCAACACTACGCCGAGGCCGAGGCCTGCCCGGCGGTCGGCGCGCAGGACGGCCTGTGGTTTGAGGTCCACCCCGAGAACTACATGGTCGCGGGCGGGCCGCGCCTGTCCTGGCTGGAGCGCATCCGCGCACGCCGGCCGCTGTCCCTGCATGGCGTAGGCCTGTCCCTGGCCGGAGACGAACGTCCGGATCGCGAACACCTGGCCCGATATCGCGCCCTGATCGACCGCTTCGAGCCCTTCGTCGTGTCCGAGCACCTGGCCTGGTCGCGCCGGGGGAACGTCTATCACCCTGACCTTCTGCCCGTTCCGCGCAGCCGCGAGATACTGGTGCTGGTCTGCCGTCACATCGACGAGGCGCAGAACGCCCTGGGACATCGCCTGCTGATCGAGAACCCGACAGCCTATCTGCCGACGGCTGGCCATGATTGGGACGAGATCGATTTCCTGACCGAGATCGCGCGACGTACCGGCTGCGGCCTGTTGGTCGATGTGAACAACGTCCATGTCAGCGCCGCCAACATGGGGTTTTCAGCCGAGGACTGGATCGACCGCACGCCGGCCGAGTTGGTCGGGGAAATTCACCTGGCGGGACACAGCCCCGATCCCGCGTGGGGTCAGGCCCTGCTGATCGACAGTCACGACGCCCCGGTCGCCGAGGCCGTCTGGCGTCTGCATGAACGGCTCATCGCCCGCATCGGCGTCCGGCCAACCCTGATCGAGCGCGACGGCCGGGTTCCCGAGTTTTCCGAGCTTCTGTCCGAGCAGGCCCGCGCCGCCCAGGCCCTGTCTATGGCTCTTTCAGCAAGGGCGACCGCATGACCGCCTTTCACGCCGCCTTTTCGATCGCTCTCGAAGGCCGTTTCGACGACCTGTGGCCGCACCTGGCGCCGGACGAACGCACACTGGCCGCCCTGGCCGTCTATCGCAACACGGCGACCAAGGGTCGGATCGACGCCCTGGAAGCCAACTATCCGACCGTCGTCGATATGGTCGGGCGCGACTGGTTCCGGGCCGTCGCGCGCGAATACGTCGAGGACGAACCGGGCCAGGAGCCCGTCATGGTCGCCTATGGCGAGGGCTTTCCCGCCTGGCTGGCGCACTTCGAGCCCGCGCGCCCCATGTCCTATCTGCCGCCAGCCGCGCGGCTGGACCGCGCCTGGACCGAGGCCCACCTGGCCGAGGACGCCCCGACGATGACCGCGCGTCAGGCCGCAAACCTGGGCCTGACGCTGACGGGGGCGCCGGCCCGTCTGCATCCGTCAGCGCGCCTGTTCTGGTTTGACTGGAACGCGCCTTCGCTGTGGCTCGCACACCGAGATCCCCGCGCCGGGGTGGAGCTGTCCTGGCGACCGACGCCGGAGGGGCTGCTGATCCACCGTCCCGGGGACCATGTCCTGACGCACCACCTGTCCCGCGCCCAGTGGACCTTCCTGGACGCCGGTCGCCGGGGCGTCTCCTTCGCCGCCGCCGCCATGGCCGCCCAGGCCACGCACCCCAGCGTGGATGTTCCCGCCCTCTTCGCCGAACTGATCGCTTTCGGCGTCTTCATGTCCCCTTCTCACCAGAGCACGCCTGCATGATCGCCCTCGACCGCCTGTACCGCCGCCTGACCGCCGCCATTCCCGAATGGCCCCTGGCCCTGTTGATGCGCCTGTGCGTCGCCGCGCCCTTTTTCCTGTCCGGGCGCACCAAGGTCGAGGGGTTGCTGACCCTGACGCCGTCGACCGAATACCTGTTCGCCGAAGAGTACCGCGTCCCGCTGCTGCCGCCGGAAACGGCGGCCTATCTCGCGACCTATGCCGAACACCTGCTGCCGGCGCTTTTGGTTCTTGGTTTGCTGACACGCCCGGCGGCGGTCGGCCTGTTGCTGATGACCCTGGTGATCCAGATCTTCGTCGTGCCGACCGGCTGGCCGACGCATCTGCTATGGGCCGGCCCGCTGGTCTATCTGATCGCCCGCGGCCCCGGCGCCTTCAGCCTCGACCGAGCCCTGCGCCTCGATTGAACCGTTCGTCAAAAAGACCGGAACACGCCTGCCGGCGACCGCGTGGCTCGTTGAATGGATGCTGGCGCCCCGAGCTCAATGAGACGAAAACCACTCCCCATGCAGAGAGACGAATAGATTCAATTATCTGATTTTATTAATGAAAAATGGTAGGCGGCGACGGGTTCGAACCGCCGACCCTCTCGGTGTAAATCGCCCCGAATGCCATTTCAGGGTGTTTCATCGCATTACAAGATGGCCATAAGCATATGAATATATAGAAGTTGGTATTTGCACGCCTGTGCACGGGTTTGCAGCGAATCTTGCACCAACTGCCCCCCTATTGCCCCCCCTTGATGGTAGGCTGGCGGCGTCTGATTTGCTCAGGACGCTGCTGCGATGCCGACCCAGGTCATCATCACGACTGATCGCCAGATCGCCGGCCTAAAGCCGCTCGAGCGTCGATTCGAGCGCCGGATTTCTGGCGTGCGAGGTCTCAGCGTCAGAGTATGGCCGTCGGGCCTGAGGCAGTTCGAGGTGCGATTCGCAATCAAAGACGGACCTCGACGGCGTGTAATCCTCGGCGATTATCCGGAGGTGTCACTCGCCGACGCCCGGCAAAAGGCGACGGAACTCAGGCTGGAACTTCTCAGGGGCGTCGACCCCGTGGCGGCGCGCGCCGCCGCCCAACTGCCCGCTCCGCCGCAAGACACTTTGGACGAAGTCGCGCAGACCTACTGGGCTGCAGCGGAGTTGGGTCTGCATGGCGGCCGCCGAAGACCTAAACGCCCTCGAACGATCGCCAACGAGCGCCACCTTTGGAAGCGTCATATCTCGTCTTCCCTCGGCACGACGGCGCCACGCGATTTGAAGCGCGCGGAGGTCAAGACCTTCATGCGTTCGCTCGTGACCGAGCGGCGCCTCTCCGCCGCCAGCGTGGCTTCGATTGGCGGGCTTCTTCACAGCGTCATGGCCTTCTGTGTTCAGGAAGAGATGATCGACGCCAACCCGGTGGTCGGGCTCGCTCGACCTTTGGCCCTGGTTTCCCGCGACCGGATGCTGGACGACGCCGGACTGAGGCTGGTCTGGGATATTGCGCGGGAGGGGGTACAGCCGCGGCCGCCGGGCTACCTCAACATCGGCCTTGCAGCACGGCCGGAGCCCGTGATGGCGCTCGCCATCCAGTTGCTCATGCTCACCCTGACGCGCCGCAATGAAGTCGCGGGTGCGCGCAAGTCAGAGTTCGACCTGGACGCCGCGCTCTGGGTGATCCCGGCCAACCGAGCCAAGGCCAATCATCAGCACGTCGTCCCCTTGAGCCCTCAGGCTCTGTCCGTGCTTGCGGCGGCGTTTGCGCTCGATCCCGACAGCCCCTTCGTTTTCCCCTCCCCGCGCGTCGCCGATCAATGCATTGACGAGCAGGCGATCACGCGAACCTTTTCCCGCATCTTCGAGCGTAGAAAACTACCGCTCCGATCGCCTCACGATGTCCGGCGAACGGGTGCGACCACCTTGACGGGGCGCTACGGCGTCACCCGTTTCATCGTCGGGCTCGTTCTCGGCCATACGCCAAAAGACGGCGCCGCAGTCACGGCCGTCTACGACCGTCACACCTATATACCGGAGAAGCGCTGCGCTCTCGTCAAATGGTCGGAGCACCTTACCGGAACGCGATCCGATGCAGCTTCTGCTTTGGTTGCCGACGAGGCCGTTGCTCCCAGGCGAACCGAGGACCTGGCGGCGGCCAAGGTCCGTGCACTCGCGCTCTGCACTGACGGCCGGGCGCAGCAGGCGGTGCTGACGATGTGCATGGCGGCTAGTCGGGAGGGCTCGGTATCACAGACCCACCTCGATTTACTGTCAGCCGTCGGCCTGGACCTCGCCAGCCGCAATGACTGGTCGGATCTGGAGGCGTGGATCAACGGCTTTGGCTGAAGGGTGAAATCGAAACCTGGGGACGTTCGGCCAGACCCCGATCAGGCGCCCATCGGCTGATCTGTGACGCGTGGTTTCTGGGGCACGCTCGCCATTGCCGTCACAGCAGGCAGTGGCCGCCTTTTCGACGTCGCCGCCTGAGTCAAAGGCATCCCGCAACTGTCCGCAGCGGCCAGCCTCCTTCCAGGAGCGCGGGCTCACCCGGGCTGCTCCAGATGAGCCACACGATCAGTCGCTGTCCGCTTCGCTTTCAGGAGCCCGCCGCCCGCCGCTCAGACCGGGTTCGTACAGGCCCGTGGCGATGCCGGCGAGGATCCCTTCGACCCGTACGCGCGGACCGAACCGCCGACAGGGATCCAGGTCAGGTCTCGGGCGCAACGCACGGTCACTGGGCGCAAGGGCGTCGCCTACCATGTCACCCAGAGGCTCCGCCAGTTGATGAGCATCGCCGATGCGCGACAGCGACGGCTTGTCGGTGCCCACCACCATGGCGTCGCGCCGCCAGACAATGGCGGCGGCCTGGCGACCGTCCGGCGCCAGCAGCTCGGCCTCCGCGCCGAGGCCGCCCGTGCCGCCGGGCGCCCTCACCTTGATCGGACCGGGGATGAAGAAGTTGGCGACGGCAGCCGCCGCCGAGCCGGCCTGATGCGTCGGCCGGATATAGGTGACGCCGACGCGCACCGTTCCGGCCTGGGGATCGGGTTGTTCCAAAATCTCGAACCGCTCGCTCAATTCGTAGCAGAGCTGCCGATCCACCTCGTTCATCACCGCGCGCCGGTCGTCATCAGAAAGCACCGGGTCCTTGACGCCGAACACCTCGGCGGGCGCCACCCATAGCCGGGTGATGCTGGAAGCCAAGGCCTCGTCCCGCCGCTGCGAGACCGAGGCGCGCACCACGTCCGTTCTGGGCGCCAGGCCTTCATAGGTCGTCAGAAAGCCAGTGTGCGACGGCGCGGCGCCGCTGGCGCAGGCCCCCGTAGCCATGGCCAGAACCGCCGCCCCCATCCCGCGAAACCCCTTGCCGGCCATCCTCGTCTCTCCCTCTTCTGCGGGGAAATACGCACGGATCGAGTGATCAGATTTACGGCAGATGCCGGGTCTCGCGCACCAGGGCGAGATCATAGCCGATCGCGGCCGTGCGGGTCATGATGGTCGCCTTGACCGCATCCGAGGGGTTCGCCGCCCGGCTCATCAGCCACAGATACCGGCCGGACGGCTCGCCGACGATGGACCAGGAATAGTCGTCGGCATGATCCAGAACCCAGTAGTCGCCGACGTAGAAGGGCCCGAAGAAGGAGACCTTCAGCTTGGCGTCGCCGCTGTCGGCGACCACCCTGGCCCTGCCCCCGGCCGTTTTCACCGGACCGTCGACGCCGCCCTGCCGGCAAGTGTTCAACACCCCGACGAGGCCGTCTTCCCGGAGCGCATACTCGGCCGTGACCGCTTCGCACCCCCGTTCGAAGCCGTTCTCGTAGCGGCCGATCTCGTACCAGAGCCCGGCGTAACGGCTAAGGTCGACCGCCTTGGCGGGCTGGGGAACGGCTGAGTTGCCCACAGGGCCACGCTGCAGGGTGGCGCAAGCCGACAAAGTCACGACAGAAGCCGTCGCGACGACGAGGAGAATGGACGCGCGTTTCAAAGCCATCGGGATTCCACGATTGAGGATCAGGCGCGCAGCAGGGCCATCTGGATCACATCGGTACGACCCGATCGGAAGCCAGCCTCGCAATAGGCGAGGTAGAAGCGCCAGAGGCGACGGAAGCGGTCATCGAAGCTCGCCTCCGTCCTGACGATCTCGCCCCAGGCGCTTTCGAAGCGTCGGGCCCATTCGGCGAGGGTCTCGGCGTAGTCGCCGCCGAAACGCACGATCCCCGCCTCGACCAGGCCCGCGCCGGAGATGTCAGGCGCCATCCGCGCTTCGGACGGCAGGCAGCCTCCGGGGAAAACATACTTCTGGATGAAGTCGGTGCGCGCGTCGTACTCGTCGAACAGTTCGTCCTGAATGGTGATGATTTGCAGGCCCGCGCGTCCGCCGGGCGTCAGCACCTCATGGACCTTCTGAAAATAGGTCGGCCAGTACTCGCGCCCCACCGCCTCGAACATCTCGATCGAGGCGACGCGATCGAACCGGCCCTCCACATCGCGATAGTCGATAAGGCGGATGTCGGCACGCTCAGCCAGCCCCGCCTCGAACAGGCGACGGCGCGCATAGTCATGCTGTTCCCGCGAGATGGTGACGCCGGTGACGACCGCCCCGACCTCGCGCGCCGCGAACTCGGCGAAACCGCCCCAGCCGCAGCCGATTTCAAGCACGCTATGCCCCGGCTGCAGGTCCATCATCCGCGCCAAAGAGGCGTATTTGGCGCGCTGTGCGTCCTGTAGCGACTGCCCCGACCCTTCATACCGCGCCGACGAATAGGTCATCGAAGGGTCAAGCCAAGCCCCGTAGAAAGCATTGCCGAGGTCGTAGTGGGCGTGGATGTTCCGGCGCGAGCCGCGTCGACTGTTCCGGTTCAACCGATGCCCGAGCCAGTTCAGACCATTCATCAGCGGATTGCCGTCAAACAGGCGTCGGATGTGGTCGTAGTTGTTGACCAGGGTCTCCAGCAGGATCGCCAGATCGGGGGTGTCCCACTCGCCCGCCATGTACCCTTCTGCAAAGCCGATATCCCCGCTTTTCAGCACGCGCGCGGCGAACCGAGGGTCGCGGATGGTCAGGACCGCGGCGTGGCCGGGGTCACTGCCTGTCAACTGATGGCGAGCGCCGTCGGGCAGGACGAGGGTCAACCGCCCCCAGGTCCAGTTGGCGGACAGCAGGCGCATAACCAGGGCGAAAACCGGCAACGCCGTCCGCCTGTCGTTGCGTTCGCCATAGAAGGTGGTGGTCATGAGATCAGACGACTCTTGCGCGGAGGACGGTGCCCCCCCGGGGATTTCCAAAGATCAACGCGCAAGACGGCTCTCACGCGCCCGCCGCTGGATCGTGACAGACTCCCGGGCCGGAGGCGGCTGTCGGGTCAGGCGCACGCCCTTGAGCCACAGCTTCAGCGCCTCCCAATGAATGGCGACCATGACCTTGAGCGTCATCAGGGGCAGGGCCAGCGCCGCCGCCCACAACTGTCTGTCCTGCAGTGGTCGCCGTTCGCCGGACATGGCGGCGGTGATCAGGACACCCTCGGCATCCAGACCGTCAATCGTCAGATCCAGACGCTGACCCGGCGCGTGGCCGCGAAACACATAGTCCATCTCCATGCCCATGAATGGCGAGACATAGAGGGCCTTGGCCGCGCCCTGACGGATCAGACCCGCCGCCTGATCCTCGCTCGGCACCGGGATGACGTAGGCGTGGCGCACGCCAAAGGTGCTGGTCACCTCATAGACCATGGCCGCCAGCCGGCCATCGGCCTGATGGCAGTAGTAGAGGCTGATCGGGTTGAAGACGTAGCCCAGCACGCGCGGCATGGTCAGCAGACGGATCGGCCCGCCGCCGATGTCGATCCCGGCGCGCATGAGGAAATCTTCGATCTGAGGGCGTAGCGCCGTTCCCGACCCGTCGCCGTGATCACGATCATGAAAGGACAGCAGGTTGAACCGATTGCGCGAGAACAGGCGAAGGCGTCGGTCCAGCCCGTCGATTTCGGCCAGATCGAGCAGCAGCCAGAAGACGCGATAGTTCAACTGATGCGCCCGGGGCCGCAGCCGTCTGTGCATGACGCCGCCGCGATAGAGGGCTGAGACCTGGGTCACGCGGCCTGCTCCACGACCTTCGATGCGGCGGGCGACAGATGAATGCGGCCGCTCTCGTTCTGAACCGACCACGGCCTCCGCACGCCGCCCAGTTGCTCGGCCACGGCCAGACCCGATTGCAGGCCGTCCTCATGAAAGCCCGCGCCGAAGTGGGCGCCGCAGAACCAGACGCCGCCCTGCCCTTGCAGACTCCACAGCTGCTTCTGCGCCTGGATGGCGGCGGGGGTGAAGATGGGGTGCTCGTAAAGTTCGCTGCGCAGCAGGGTGTCCGGCCTGGGCGGACGCGGCGGGTTCAGGGTGACGAACAGGTCCTGACCCGGCAGCCCCTGAAGCTTGTTCATCCAGTAGGTCACGCACAGCCCCTCTTCGGCCCCGATATAGTTCCAACTCGCCCAGGCACGGCGACGTTTCGGCATCAGGCCCGCGTCGGTGTGCAGGACCGTCAGATTGCGGCTGTAGCGGAAGGCGCCCAGCACCTCCTTTTCCCGCGCGGTCGGCTCGGCCAGCATGGCCAGGGCCTGATCGGCATGGGCGCCGATGACGACATGATCGAACCGCTCGACGCCGCCTTGATCGTCATGAACCATGACGCCCTGATCCGTGCGCCGCACCCCTGTCACCCCGCGGTTCAACCGCACGTCGTCGATTTCATGCGCCAGGCGCTCGACATAGACCCGGCTGCCGCCCACGACGGTGCGCCACAACGGGCGCCCCACCAGCTTCAACAGACCGTGGTTGCCGCAGAAGCGAATGAAGGCCTCGGCGGGGTAGTCCATCAGCGTATGCGCCGGCGAGGACCAGATCGCCGCCGCCATCGGCAGTAGGTGGTCATCGCGGAAGGCCTCGCTGAAACCCTCACGCTTCAGATAGTCGCCCAGCGTCAGGTTGGGATTCGTCAGACCGCTCAGGTCGATCGGGGCCTCGCGATAAAATCGCAAGATTTCGCCCAGCATGGACCAGAACCGCGGACGCAGGACGTTGCGGCGCTGGGCGAACAGACCCGGAGCGGCGTACTCAAACCGCCCGCCGTCCAGCGACACCGCAAAGGACATGTCGGTCGCGCGCGTCTCGACCCCCAGATGCGCGAACAGGGCGATCAGGTTGGGATAGGTGGCGTCGTTGAAGCAGATGAAGCCGGTGTCGACCGGCACAGCCCCCGTCGCCACGCCCGCCGTCACCGTGTTGGAATGACCGCCCAGACGGTCGGCCTTCTCATAGATCGTCACCCGATGGCGCTGTGACAGCAGCCAGGCCGAGGACAGGGCGGCCACGCCAGAGCCGATCACGGCGATCTTCAAACGGTCGGCGGCAGGATAGGACATGAACGGATTACGCACCGGCGCCGCGATCGGATTGCGAATGATCCAGACATTTCCACGAAGCGTATTAGGCTTCATGCATGCCGAGGCTTCGTCACTCACATCCCCTGCGCGGCGGGCGTCCGGCATGAGCCTGGACGCGCTCTCGCCCGATCCATTCGTGCATGATCGGCTGATCGAGGCCGTGGCGCTGAGACGCGACCGCGAGGCCTTCGCCCAGTTGTTCAGCTATTTCGCCCCCCGCCTGAAGGCCTGGCTGATCAAGTCAGGCGCCACGCCCGGCGCGGCCGAAGACTTCGCCCAGGACGCCATGCTGACGGTCTGGCGCAAGGCCGACCTGTTCGATGCGCGTAAGGCGCGGGCCGCCACCTGGATCTTCACCATCGCCCGCAACCGCCGCCTCGACATGCTGCGCCGCGACGCCCGCCCCCTGCCCGTCCCCGAAATCGAACTGACGGAACAGACGGTCGAACGGCCCGACGACCTTCTGGTGCTGTCCGAAGACGCCGAGCGGGTTCGCGGCGCCTTGGCGCGGCTAAAGCCCGATCAGGTCGAGGTGCTGCGCCTCGCCTTCTTCATGGACAGCCCCCATTCCGAAATCGCCCGCCAACTCGACCTGCCGCTGGGCACCGTCAAATCCCGTATCCGCAACGCCATGATCAAACTGCGCCTGATCCTCGAACCGTCCGAGGAGGCCGCCCGATGAAGGCTCTTCGCAACCCCTCCGAGGAACGCGTCCTCGCCTATGCCGCGGGGAACCTCAGCCCGCCCGAGGCCGTGGTGGTCGCCGCGCATCTGGCCCTGCGCCCCGCCAACGACGCCTGGGTGCGCCAGCTACAGGCCGTGGGCGGCGAGTTCCTGAGCGATGCGGCGCCCACCCCCATGGCAGACGACGCCCTGGCGCGGGCCATGGCGCGGATCGACACCGACGCGGGCGAGGTAAAGGCCCCGGCGCCGCTCAACGACATGCCCGAACTACCCGAACCCTTGCGCCGCTACGCCCTGGGTCGGTGGCGCTGGATCGGGCCGGGCATGCGGGTGCGGGACGTCCACGCTCCGCGCGACGGCGACTGCCGGGTCATCCTGCTGGAGATCGGTCCGGGGCGCGAGACGCCTCGCCACACCCACGGCGGGGTCGAACTGACCTGCGTCCTGTCCGGCGCCTACGCAACCGAGACCGAGCGGTTCGACGTCGGCGATCTGGAAGAGGCCGACCCCGAGGTGCTGCACCAGCCGCGCGTGGTGTCGGACGGCCCTTGCCTCTGCGTCGTCGCTCTGGACGGCCAGATTCAGCTCGAAGGATGGCTGGGCCGACTGATGCAGCCCTTCGTGCGGCTATGATCCGACTGCTGCCGCTCTGGGGCGCGGCGGCGCTGTTCATGGTGGTCGTCATGGCTGCGGCATGGATTGTACAACGCCGCACGGGCCAAGGCGGCTGGGCCGACGCCTTCTGGTCACTGGGTCTGGGCGCGGCGGGGGTCGGCGTCGCCCTGTTTCCTATGGACGGAGCCCCGCCCTCGCCCCGACAGTGGCTGACGGCGGCCCTGATCGGCCTGTGGGGTCTGCGGCTGGGTCTGCACATCGCCGCCCGCGCGGCTCATGAGGGTGAGGACGCCCGCTATGCCCGCCTGCGACAGGACTGGGGCGCGGACTTTCAGTCCAAGATGTTCGTGTTTCTGATGTTGCAGGCCGGGGCCGCGGCCTTTCTGGTGCTCAGCATCCTGCTGGCGGCGCGCAATCCGACGCCGGGCCTGACCTTGCAGGACGGTCTGGCCAGCCTGATCTTCGCGTCCGCCCTGCTCAGCGAAACCATCGCGGACCGCCAACTTGCGGCCTTCAAGGCTGATCCCGCCCATCGCGGGCAGGTCTGCGACGTCGGCCTCTGGGGCTGGTCGCGGCACCCAAACTACTTCTTCGAATGGCTGGGCTGGTGCGCCTGGCCGGTGTTCGCCATCGAACTCAGCGGCGCCTGGCCCTGGGGTTGGTTGGCGTTGAGCGGGCCTGTCTATATCTACTGGCTGCTGACGCGGGTATCGGGCGTGCCGCTGCTGGAGGCCCATATGCGCCGCTCACGCCCCGAAGCCTTCGCCGCCTACGTCGCCCGCACCAGCGCCTTCTTCCCGCGACCGCCCCGGCGCTAGACAGGCGTTCGAAGCAATCGCATCGCCAATGCGCACGCTATCGACGACGCCCCGGCGCTGACACACACGCCCCAGGCCATGTCGATCAGCGACAGCTTCAGGCTCCAGGTCTTCAGCGTGGCCAGATTGGTCAGGTCATAGGTTCCGTAGGCGAAGAGGCCGAACAACCCGCCCCAGATCAACGCCTTCTTCCAGCCGCCCTCGGCCAATCCAGGCAGGACGGCGAACAGGGTGAGACCGCCAGCATAGAGCGCATAAAAAGCGATGGCGGGCGCGAGCCTGAAGTTGTCAGCCAGCATTGACCCGATCAACGGGCGGTATAGCCGATCCCCCATGCTCCCGAGCCAGGCCGTGTCGATCACAGCGAAGGCGACCAGGGTCAGAAGGTAGGCGATCGCGATATTCATGGCGCAGCTCCATCAGCTCCTAATCCTATACGAACGGCGCGCCGCGCCGGATGCCCCGAGCTTTCGATCCCGCAGGTCGATACACGCGTCAGCGCCGGGGGCACGTCGTCGACGAAACCGCGCTGAGGCGACCGTGCCGGCCGGCTAGGTCCCGGCGAAACACCGAAGCTAGTCAGACGAAGATAGATGGAGCGACCAACCATATCGACGGCGACACTTCGAACTGACACTTGCTCAACGAAGCACTCGAACGACAAATTCCTCCTTGCTCAACCGTTTCCGAGAGCGCTCCACCCGGAAAAGGGTCTCGGAATCTTGCGAAGGGAAATCAGTCTCTTCAGAGCCATGAGCGACATCGGCAGGCAGGATGCAAGCGGGCCTTCTTGCGGGTTTAGTTGACGACGGCATTAATTCCATTATATTGGAATTATGGAATCAGAACCCGCCATTCTCGCCCTCGCCGCCCTGGCGCAGCCTACGCGGCTTGAGACCTTCCGCCTGCTGGTCCGGCATGAGCCCGAAGGCCTGCCTGCCGGAGAGATCGCGGATGCCCTCGCCGTGCCCGCCAATACCATGTCGTCGCACCTCGGGGTTCTGTCCCGCGCAGGTCTGATCAGTTCGGAGCGCCGTAGTCGGTCGATCATCTACCGGGCGGACCTCGATCGCCTCCAGGCGCTGGTCCTGTTCCTGCTCAAGGACTGCTGCCAGGGCCGCGCCGAACTGTGCGAGCCGCTGCTGGCCGAACTCACCCCCTGCCGCGCCTGAGGCTGTCATGGACGTCGTCATCTATCACAACCCCGCCTGCGGGACGTCGCGCAACGCCCTGGCCCTGATCCGCCACGTCGGGATCGAGCCGCACGTCATCGAGTACCTGAAGACGCCGCCCAGCCGCGCCATGATCACGGGGCTGGTCAAGCGCATGGGCGTTCCGCTGCGCAGCCTTCTGCGCGAGAAAGGTACGCCCTTCGCTGAACTGGGCCTCGGCGATCCCGGCCTGACGGATGACCAGCTTCTCGACGCCATCGAGGCCCATCCGACCCTGCTGAACCGCCCGATCGTCGTGTCGCCGCTGGGGGTGCAATTGTGCCGGCCGTCGGAGGCGGTCCTCAACATTCTGCCGGCGGAGGGGCTCAAGCCCTTCACCAAGGAGGACGGCGAAGTCGTCATCGACGCTGAGGGCCGGAGGGTCCGCTGATGGTCGACGCCGCAATCTCTGAGCAGCCGAACCGCCGCCTGTCCTTCCTCGACCGCTGGCTGACACTTTGGATTTTCGTCGCCATGGCGCTGGGTGTGCTGCTGGGTACGGTCGTGCCGGCGCTGCCCGGCTGGATCGACGGCCTGTCGGTCGGGACGACCAATATCCCGATCGCCGTCGGCCTGATCCTGATGATGTATCCGCCGCTGGCGCGGGTAAAGTACGAGGAACTGCCGCGCGTCTTCGCCGACAAGCGCGTGCTTGCCCTGTCCCTGTTCCAGAACTGGGTGCTGGGGCCGGTGCTGATGTTCGCCCTGGCGGTGATCTTCCTGCGCGATCAACCGGAATACATGACCGGCGTCATCCTGATCGGCCTGGCCCGCTGCATCGCCATGGTGCTGGTCTGGAACCAGTTAGCGCGCGGCGACAACCAGTATGTGGCGGGCCTGGTCGCCTTCAACTCGATCTTCCAGATCGCCTTCTTCAGCCTCTACGCCTGGCTGTTCCTGACCGTGCTGCCCCCCCTGTTCGGGCTGGAGAGCAGCGTGGTCGACGTCAGCGTCTGGACCATCGCCGGCGCCGTCCTGGTCTATCTGGGTCTGCCCTTCCTCGGCGGCTTCCTGACCCGGCGCACCCTGGTCGCGAGGAAGGGGAGCGATTGGTACGAGACGCGCTTCCTGCCGCGCATCGCCCCGATCACCCTGATCGCCCTGCTCTTCACCATCGTCGCCATGTTCAGCCTGAAGGGCGGCGACGTGGTCGCCCTGCCGCTGGACGCCCTACGCATCGCCGTCCCGCTGACGATCTACTTCTTCGTCATGTTCGTGGTCAGCTTCCTGATGGGGCGGCTGATCGAGGCGGACTATCCGCGCGCCACGGCCCTGGCCTTCACCGCCGCATCCAACAATTTCGAACTGGCGATCGCCGTCGCCATCGCGGCTTTCGGACTGGCCTCGCCGGTCGCCTTCGCCGCCGTCATCGGCCCGCTGGTCGAGGTCCCGGTGCTGATCCTGCTGGTCTCGGTCGCCCTGTGGCTGGGCCGCCGCTATTTCCCAGCGACCGCGCCGAAGGATGTCTGTCGATGACCTTCAAAGCCACGCCCCTCCCCGAACCTACCCCAGACCTGATCGCCGTACTGGAAGCCGCAGGCTTGCCCACGGATGACCTCCAACAACCCGGCCGTCGTTTCTACCGCTTCGAGGACGATGCCGGACTGATCGGCTACGGCGGACTAGAGCAGATCGGCCACGACGCCCTGATCCGCTCCATGGTCGTCGTCGACGCCCGTCGCGGCTGTGATCTGGGCGCGGAAGTCCTCTCATGGCTGGAAGCCAGCGCGGCCGAGCAGAAGGCGACCACCCTCTACCTGCTCACGACCACGGCGACCGCCTTCTTCCAGCGACAGGGCTACGTAGTCCTGCCCCGATCAGCCGCGCCGACCGCCATCGCCGCCTCCAGGCAGTTTAGCGCCCTGTGTCCGGCTTCGGCAGCATTCATGTTCAAGGAGTTGCCTACCCAATGACCCGTCTTCGCGCCCTGCCCGATCCCGATCACCTGCCCGCGCTCGACCCGGCCTACCTGTCGAACCGTCCGGCGCTGGGCCTCGGCCTGAACGATCATCCGCCGCGTATCCTGCTGCTCTACGGCTCGCTCCGGGATCGGTCCTTTTCCCGCCTCTGCGTCGAGGAAGCCGCCCGCCTTCTGCGCTTCATGGGCTGCGAGACGCGTATCTTCGATCCCTCCGACCTGCCGCTGACGGATCAAGTCGACTACGACGACCATCCCGCCGTCCACGAACTGCGCGAACATGCCCTGTGGTCCGAAGGCATGGTCTGGAGCAGCCCCGAGCGCCACGGCCAGATCTCCGGGATCATGAAGCTTCAGATCGATCACCTGCCGCTCAACATGGGCGGCATGCGCCCGACCCAGGGCCGCACCCTGGCGGTCATGCAGGTGTCGGGCGGCTCGCAGAGCTTCAACGCGGTCAACACGCTGCGCCTGCTCGGCCGTTGGATGCGGATGATCACCATCCCCAACCAATCCAGCGTGGCAAAAGCCTTCATGGAGTTCGACGACGACGGCCGAATGAAGCCGTCCAGCTACTACGACCGCATCGTCGACGTCATGGAGGAACTGGTGCGCTTCACCATCCTGACCCGCGCCCATGCCGGGCAGTTGGTGGACCGCTATTCCGAACGGAAAGCTTCAGGCGTACCGATCGACGCAGCTAACGACCTGTCCGCCATCGCGATCCGGTCGGCTTAGCGCCATGAGCAGTCACAAGGACAACGCCTGCCGGGAGTCTGCTTTCAAGCACGATGCCTAATTCGCAAGCCGACCCATTGCGGTCGTTGAGACGGATGTCCCAGAAGGTCCCGACCATGACTCATGGCAGCAGTTCGGACGCCGCCGACTGCCCCTTTGACGCTGAGGCGCAACGTCGCAGGTTAGATATACAAGGGAAATGAAGCGGGCTGGGCTCTTGCACCGGACCTTGGGGCCGGTCCCAAGGTGGCCTCATGTCGAGTACCTCTTCATCACCGACCAGGTCGCGCTGGCTGGGACCTCGCGAACTGGCGCGCGAGGCCAACACGTCGATCAAGGCGCTTCGGGTCTATGAGAAAGCTGGCCTGCTGACGCCGGATCGGCGCGCGGGCGGGTGGCGTCTGTATGGGCCCGAGCACGTCGCGCGCCTGCATCAGGTTCTGGCGCTTAAGGCGCTGGGCCTGTCGCTCAAGCAGATCGCAGTAGTACTCAATCGGGACGATATGGCTATCGGCCGGATCATGGAGCTTCAGGCCCTGCACTTGGCGACGAATATACGCGCCGCTCGCGATCAACTGAAGCGGGTTCAGCAGGCGCGGGACCAACTGGTGAACGAGGGGCGGATAACGGATGCGCTGTTGCTGGAGCTGGCGCGCGACTTGGCGCCCGCGCCAGCCTTGGGGCTGACTGACGTGCGGACCGCCATCCAGGCGGCGACGCTGGACGGGGAAGAGCAGGCGGCTGTCGAAGCCGTCATCGACGGATGCCGGGCTGACCCAGCCACTGAGGCAAGCATTCGCGACCTGCTGGCTGAAGCCGTCATCGCCGCAGCGGAAGGCGGGCCGGGATCACGTCGAGCCCAAGCCTTGGCTGAACGTTGGCTATCCTTGGCCGATGCGCTCGACTTGCCCGCCGCGAACACAGGCCAAGCCGACGCGCTGCGTCGTGTCGCCGTCCGCATGATGGCGGACCCGACCCTGAAAGACGCCCTGACATTCCTGCGCGACGCCGTTGAGCGGCGGGGCGCTCCCTCACAAAAGGTCTGACCCTTGCGAACCAAGTCCCTGCTTCTCGCCGCTGTCCTGATGTTCGGCGCGGCGTCGCCTGTCCTTGCTGCCGACGCGACCGTCTATACCGGCGTCACCATCCTCGATCCTGTGACGCAGCGCCGGCTGCCGGATCACTACATCGTCGTGCGCGGCGAACGCATCGAAGCGATGGGCCAGGGCCTGGTCCCTGAGCGCTACATCGGGGCGATACGCTCCGACATGAGAGGTCGCTTCGCCATGCCGGGCCTGTTCGATACCCACGCCCACATTACCCTGGGGCCCGTGGCGCCAAAGATCGACAAGGACGGCGAGGTCAGTCTGGTAGTGGCGGGAAACGACGCCATCACCCGTCATGACGCCCTGATGCTGCTGGCGGCCGGGGTGACGACGATCCGGGATACGGGCGGAGATACGGCGCGCATGATCGCCTATCGCGAAGCAGTCGCCCAAGGACGACTGAGGGGGCCGGAAGCTCGGATTGCGGGGGCGGTGATCGACCGCTCCGCCTTTCCCGTGACCGGCTTGGTCGATCGCGTTGATGACGTGCATGGCGTGGCCGACCTCGTGAAGGCGCAGGCGGCGGCCGGCGTGGACTACGTCAAGCTATACGAGGCCCTCACCCCTGAGGACCTGGCGGCGGGGATCCCAGCCCTCGGGATGCAGATTGTCGAGGGAGCGGGCCATCAGGCGATCTCCACCCCGCCGGCGAAGCCGAAGAAGTCGAGGAAGAAGGTCGAGGCCGCAAAGGCGATGGTCAGCCCGAACAGGATGCCCAGGGCCCGCCGCATGGAGGACCCGCTCTCGCTCATGGCGACGCCGGCCCCGAACAGGACCACGGCGATCACGGCTGCGGCCTGGACGACCGGCCCCGTAATCGACTGCACCACCTGCTGGATCGGCCCTTCCCAGGGCATCCCCGTTCCACCCGCCAGCGCCGTCCCCGCAGCCAGAAGGCCGCTCGCCAAGGCTGCGCCGAACAGGCGCTGTCCCACTCTCCGCTTCATGATCCGCCTCCAGGGTTCAGCGCATTTCAGGGCGCCGCGACTCATTGCAAGCAAAACAATCCACAGGGAGTCAATGAGAAATATTGTTTTATTTCAGCGACTTATTTTGAACTTCTGGCCAAGTTGTTCGCAAGTTCCAGAGGCGTCGCAGAAGGCTTCCGGCTCGCCGGCCCGGCAGGCTCCGCGCCTTCAGGAGGTCCAGGGAATGAACCGTAAAATCAGAAGCTTCCTGAAGCATCCCGTCTGACAACCGCGCCCGGCCGGCTGTGAGCGCGGCGAGGAAGGGGCTGCAGCAAGGCGCCAAGCGCGCCGACCGCCAGAATTTAACCTCAATCCATATGGTAGCCGGACGGTCTCGAATTCACCTCAGGCGCCCCGGATGCACCCCCTTATTGACGGCCAGACCCTATCGCGCTCCGACCTCGAGGCCCTTGCCGGGGGCAAGATCAGGACCCTCCGCGGGTGCGTTTTCGATGATGTCGATCTGTCAGGCCTGAATCTGAACGGCCTTCTGTTCGATCGCTGCAGCTTCAAGGGGACGGACTTCACCAGCGCCCAACTCGAGGACACGCGATTTTCCGGCTGCCGCGGCGCCATGGCCAACTTCACCGCCGCCAGGCTGGACGCCTCGACCTGGAAATCCTGCGATCTCAACAATACGCGCTTCATCGGCGCCAGCCTTTCCGAGACGGTCTTCACCGGCTGCAAGCTGACGGGGGCGGATTTCTCACGATCGCGCCATGTCGGGACGACCTTCATCGAGACCACCCTGGCGTCCGCCCGCCTGCCCGGCTTCTCCTTTCGCAAGCAGACCTTGGAGACTGTCGATTTCAGCCATGCCGATCTTGCGGGCTGCGATTTTCGCGACGCCGTTCTGGACAACTGCAGCCTGCGCGACAGCCATCTGGTCGACGCCCGCTTCGACAACGCCGACCTGAGGGGCGCCGACCTCGGCGGCCTGCGCCTGAACGACGCCCGACGGTTCAAGGGCGCGACCATCTCCCGCGCCCAGGCCGGCGCCCTGCTGGCCGAACTGGGCCTGAAGGTGATCTAGTTGGAGCCTGAGCCGACGAAACCCGAACGAATCTGGCTAGGCCTGAGACTTGTTCGATCTCGGCGACCAAGCGGTCGTCCAAGGCGGTCGCCATGCTGGGGTTGGTCCGCGCCTGTATGAGGGTAACGGAAACCGCCAAGGCCTGGCTCTTCAGCGACGCCAGGCGTTGTGCGCCCGGGATTCACACGCGCGCCAATCGCGCCTCGCCCCAGGCGCTCAGGCAGCAGATGTCTCCTGACGCCCCTCATCAGCCTGCGCGAGCGTGGAAAGCGCCTCGTACAGGGCCGACGCTGTAATGGGCTTGGCGAGATGCAAATCAGCTCCGGCCGCCAGGGCGGCGGCCACATGTTCCTCCAGGGTGTGGGCCGTCAGCATTACGATCGGCGTCCGCAGCCGCCCCTCCCTGCTTTCGAGCGCGCGAATGGCGCGCGTCGCCGCCAGACCGTCGGTCCCCGGCATCATCATGTCCATCAGGACGGCATCAAACGTCGACTGACGCCAGGTTTCGATCGCCATGGCGCCGTCGTTGACCGTCGTGACCGAAACGCCGGCGGCTCCGAGAATGAGTTCCAGCACCCGGCGGTTGGTCTCATTGTCGTCGGCCGCCAGAACCCGCGTAAAGGCCGGTCGCTCCGGGTCTGGACCGGTCCCGCGCTTCTCTTCTGCGGCCTCGCCCGCCGGGCCCAGGGGAAGTTCAAACCAGAAGGTCGCGCCCGCGCCCGGTTCGGCGCAGGCGTCGATGACGCCTCCCATGGCCTCAACGAGTTCCCGGCAAATCGCCAGCCCCAGCCCCGTCCCACCAGCGTGGCGCGAGATCGCGCCGTCTGTCTGATGGAAGCGTTCGAAGAGCATGCCTCTCTGTTCGACGGAAAATCCCATTCCCGTATCGCGAACCTCGAACCGGCGCCGCCCGCCCTCCAGGCCGGATACGTGAAGCGAGACCGAACCTGCGTCAGTGAATTTGATCGCATTGTTGAGGAGATTGATCAGCACCTGCTTCAATCGCAGCGGATCGCCGAAGACGCGATGCTCGCCAACCTCCTGATGCAGCTGCAGGTCCAGGCCCTTTTCAGACGCCTTGAGCGCGCACAGGGCGAAGGCGCGTTCCACTTCAGCGCAAAGATCGAAGGCCTCCCGCGTGATCTGCAGCTCCCCGGATTCGATCCTGGCCAGGTCGAGGATATCTCCGATAAGTCCCCGGAGCCTTTCAGCCGAGGCCTGGATGACCTGCGCTAATTCCTGCTGATGGGCGGACAGGGGCGTGCGGGCCAGAAGCTCGACAAGCCCGATGACCCCGTTGAGCGGCGTACGCAGCTCATGGCTCATATTGGCGAGGAAGGCGCTCTTGGCGTGATTGGCCGCATCCGCGCCCGCCCTGGCTCGTTCCAGTTCGGCTCTTTGCGCCTTGCGCCGGCTGATGTCCTTGATGGTCGTGCTCGTTCGCCTGGCCCCGTCCTCGAACCAGGGGGCGAGGCCGATCTCTATGTCCAGAGTCGAGCCGTCCTTGCGCCTCGCCACGGCTTCGCCTCGCACGGCCGTGGCAGAAACCGGCTCGCCTGCTCCGTCACGTTCGACGTTGTCGCGGAACGTCCGGAAATTCAGGCCCAGCAAGGTTTCGAGCCCGCCCGAGGCCTCCGCCTGCGAAAAGCCGAACAGTCGTTCCGCGCCGCCGGACCAGTAGATGATCCGGTCATGCTCGTCGGTGACGACAAAGGCGTCGGAGGCCGCTTCCAGAGCGCGTTGAAGCGCCATGCGCTTCTGGCGCCCCGCCAGGCGCTCCGCGGCGATCAGGCTGAGATCCTGAAGATGCGCGACCATCGCCTCGTCCCTCGGATACGGGTTCGATCCGGCGATGCAGAAGCCGCCGACCGCGCGCCCGTCCACCAGGAGCGGCGCGCTGGCGTAGAATCTTATCTGCGGCGGCCCCAGAACGAGCGGGTTGGCTTCGAAACGGGGGTCGGCCCGTGCGTCCTCGACCCAGAGGACACGATCAGGTTGAAGAATGGCGTGTCCGCATAAGGATTCGGCGCGTGTCGTTCCGACGGCGTCCAGTCCGGATCTGGCGACAAAACGCTGACGCTCCGCGTCGAGAAGCGAGACATAGGCGATCGACGCGCCGGACTGTCGACGCGCAAGCGCCAACAGATGGCTTAAAACCACGTCGCCAAGATCGTCATCAGTCTCCAGAGACCGGACGACCGATATACGGCCGTCTTCGTCCTCGGGTATGTCCGGAATCAGCATTTTTACCTCGCCCCCACGGGACGCTGGGCTCGCCGGCTTTCCCGGGCGTTAAGATTTCAACGCCTCCGCAACACTACGTAGTCGCTCTCCAAGGCTGCGCGGCTCCACCACGAACTTGCCTCGGCGCCGCTTTAGGCGTCTCCTGCGAAGCCAACCGGAGTAGCGATGATGCCACACGCTGAATCCCACAGGGTCGAGCGCATCGGCTGGCTCAGGGCTGCGGTGCTGGGCGCCAATGACGGCCTGGTCTCTACCGCTAGCCTGATCGTGGGGGTCGCGGCCGCGGCGTCGAGCCACGGAGCGGTCCTGATCGCGGGGGTGGCGGGCCTCGTCGCCGGCGCCATGTCCATGGCCGCTGGCGAATATGTTTCCGTCAGCTCCCAGTCCGACACCGAAAAGGCCGATCTCGCGCGCGAAACTTCCGAACTGGCCGGGGATCACGAGGCCGAGGTGCGGGAATTGGCCGGGATCTACGCCGCTCGCGGCGTCACGCCCGATCTGGCGAAAGAAGTCGCGAAACAGATGATGGCGCACGACGCCCTCGGCGCCCATGCCCGCGATGAGCTCGGCATATCGGAGATCACGACCGCCCGCCCCATCCAGGCGGCGGTCACCTCTGCCCTGACCTTCTCGGCCGGAGCCGCCCTGCCCCTGGTCGTGGCGGCCTTCGCGCCGATGGCCGACCTGGCCCTGTGGGTCGCCGGTTCGGCCTTGCTCGGCTTGGCCCTGCTAGGGGCCTTGGGAGCAAGGGCCGGAGGCGCGCCCGTCGGCCGATCAGTTGCGCGGGTGGTCTTCTGGGGCGCGCTCGCCATGGCCATCACTGCGGGCGTCGGCCGCCTCTTCGGCGTCGCCGCCTGATCCAGGACGTCCGCGGCGGCCGGACGCCTCTAGGAGCGCCCAGCGCGCCGAAGCGCATCAGCGCCGCGGAAACGGCCACATCCGACCAGCCATCCGGCCCTTGTCCATGAACTGATGCTTCAATGCTGCAACGACGTGCAGGATGATCAAGGCGTAGGTCACCTTCACCAGCAGCTCATGGACCCCCTCCATGGGCTCGTGCAGGGTCCGGGGCAGTCCGGGAATCAGGGGCCATGACAGGCCATTGATCAGGCTCATCACATCGCTGGTCAGGGCCGCCCTTCCCGTCGAGACCGCCGTCCATCCCGTTAACGGCAGGCCGATCAGGATCACGTAGAAGCCGAAGTGGCTGAGACCCGCCGCGACCCGTTCCCAAGGGGGCGTTCGGGCCGGAAGGGGCGGCGGCGGGTTGGCGATGCGCCAGCCCAGTCGCGCCACACTGATTACAAGGATCGTGATCCCCACGGTCTTGTGCCAGTCGAACCAGAGATCGCGGGCCGCGCCCCGCTCCATGTCGCCAAAGGTCCAGCCGACATAGATCTCCGCGAAGAGGAGGCTCGCGATTAGCCAGTGCAGGCCCGCCGCGACGGCGTTGTAGCGGTCCTTCTCGGCGAAGCGGGTGATCATGGTCGTCTTGTCTGATTGCGTGACGTCTCACGGTGTCAGCTTTGAATGCGCTAGCGTCAAGCTTTCGCCCGTCTTTCGCTCCTGCGTAATCACGAGCATTCTACGAGCCGCACGACCTGGTCGAGGCGCTTGATCGATCGTGATACAAGCCATGGCGCTCCATAGTCGCAAGCGCTGAGCGAAGAGACGGAGGCTAGATGACGTCCGATCCCGTCGAACCTCGCCCCCCGCTCCTGAGCTACGCCGCCCTTTTTCTGCAGTTCCTGGGTTTCGGCGCTCTGGCCTTCGGCGGTCCGGTCGCCCAGATCGCCATGATCCGGCGCAAGCTGATCGACGAAGATCAGTGGATGTCGAGCGCGCGCTTCAACCGGCTCCTCGCCGTCCTCCAGGCGCTTCCTGGCCCTGAAGCCCACGAACTCTGCGTTCACCTGGGCATGCGGGCGAAAGGCCGGATCGGCGGCGTCCTCGCCGGGCTGGGCTTCATGCTGCCCGGCTTCGTGCTGATGCTGGTACTGGCCTGGCTCTATTTCTCGATCGGCGTGAAATCGAACTGGATGAGCAGCGCCTTCATCGGGGTTCAGATCGCTGTCCTGGCCGTGATCGTGCGGGCCGCCCACCGGATCGGCCTGCACGTCATGGTCGACCGCAGCCTATGGATCATCGGCGCCGTCAGTTGCGCGGCTTCGCTGCTGGGCGTGAGCTTCTGGCTGATTCTGCCGGCGGCCGGCCTGACCTACGCCCTGGCCCAAAGGAGCCGCCGTCTAGCCGCAGCGACGCTCTTCATGCTGATGCTCTCCATCGGTCTGGCGGCGCGCTACGGCTTCGGCGGCCCAAGCGCGCCCCCCGTCGCCGTCGCCGGGGTCGTGCCGATGACCGCATCTGTCGCCGCCCTCTTCTTCACCGGCCTGAAGGCTGGACTTCTCACCTTCGGCGGTGCCTACACCGCCATCCCGATCATGCGCGCCGACGCCACGCGAGGCGGCTGGATCGGCGACGGCCAGTTCCTGGACGGCGTCGCCCTGGCCCAGGTGATCCCGGCGCCCCTCATCATCTTCGGGACCTTCGTCGGCTATGCAGGCGGCGGATTTCCAGGCGCGCTGGCGCTGACGGCTGGGATCTTCCTCCCGGCCTTCGGCTTCTCCCTCATCTTCTATGATCGCCTGGAATTGATCCTCGAGAACAAGTCCCTTCACGCCCTGCTGGACGGCGTCGCCGCCGCCGTCGTCGGCCTGATCGTCGCCACCGTCCTTCAACTGGGGACCTCCATGCTCCGTACGGTTCCTTACTGGCCGCTGGCGCTGGCGATCTTCGGCTTCGCCCTGGCGGCTGCCTACCGCTGGCGAGCGCAACTGGCGATACCCGTCACCCTGGTTCTGGCCGGTCTGGCCGGCGTTCTCAGTTTTTGACGAAGTCGTGCGGAGAGTCGCCGCCACCTCTGTCGACAGAGGAACGCGATGGATTTGATCAGCTGGAAAGAGCCCGCAGCCTCGCCCGTTCCGTTTCGCGGTGAAGGGGGAACTGGTGCGTTTCACAGTCCTGACGCGCGTCCACGCCGGCAACTGAGCAATCACTACCCCAGGCGGAAGGCGTCAGCTCCACAACGATCCGTTCTGCCTGAACCGCCGCATCCGGCACGGTGTCTTTCTGACCCTTCCCTAGACCGCGACAGCATCGATCGCTCGACGCAGGCCGGCTCCGATCTCCTCCGCCTTGGCCTTCAATGCCGGATTGTCGATCGCCGACATGGAGGCGACCGGGTCCACGGCGGCGATCTCGCACCCAGAACCCGAGGGCGAAGCCTGGATAATCACGTTGCAGGGCAGCATGACGCCGACCTTGTCTTCGGTCTGAAGCGCTTGATAAGCGGCCCTGGGATTGCAGGCCCCCAGAATGAGATAGGGGCGGAAGTCGACATCCAGCTTCTGCTTGAAGGTCTCGGCGACGTCGATCTCGGTAATGACGCCGAAATGCTCTGCCTTGAGGGCCTCGCGCGTCCGGACGACGGCCTCATCGAACGACAGGCTCGTCGTCCTGCTGTGGTAGTAGGACATGAAAATCTCCTTCTCCTCAGGTCAACGGTCAAAAGAGCGTCGGCGTTGCGCGTCCGGTCTCTAATCCCGGCTAAGCCGGAACGACCCTGGCGACCCGCTTCGACCTGGAAGTCCCGAGATTTGAACAATGCTCGCTTCGCTGGAGCCCAGGCCGGCGCCCTGCTGGCGGAACTGAGGCTGAAGGTGATCTGGTCCCCAGCTCTGACGCAGCTGTTGAGAACCCGCCCCCGCGCCTCGACACCAGGGACGAACCGCCCTCTACCCCCGCCCATGAAACGACTGACGCCGATCGAGCACGCTAGGGCCAGGGGCAAGACCATCACCATGAGCATGCCGGACCGCGGCCCTGAGGTCCGCGCGAAGATTCTCGCCTGGCTGGTAGAGCGGCCCGGCGACCGATGGTTCTACGCCCAGGGCGACAACTACGCTTTCGAGACTGCCGCTGACGCGGCGGCGTTCAAGCAGTGGCTGATGAGCGCCCTTGCCGCCTGAAAAGAAGAACCCGCTCCGGCAAACCGGAACGGGTCAAGGAGGGGATAAACACGTCGACCCAAGAGGCTCGGGCCAGCAGGACAACCACGGGATTCCAAAACCTGTGATTGCACGGCCCATAAAGCGCACTACTTGACATTGCCGTCAACACTGAACCGGACGGCCTCACCCCTCCGCGCAAAGCGCTGCACCTATGACAAGAGCCGTCCGCCGCCGCGCAGGCGGGCGCTGACGTCGGCCCTACATTCGCGGACGGTCAGCCGGGCGCGTTGAAGGTCCGCCCTCCGCCAATAGCGAAGCAGTTCAGCCAGGCGGACCAAATACCGCGAACGTGCCAATGCAGGGCTGCCCGGAAACAGCGAAAGCCCGGCGTTGCCCCTGTCGGGGTGCGCGTCGGGCTTTCATTGGGGGCTGGGCTTCACCCATTTCTGAGCGATGATCCTAACCTCAATCGTCTGATTTTCACCTGGCGATCAGACTATCAACCCTGCCGCTCTCTCAAAGTTCCTCGCGCGCCGCGCTCTTTCACAAGCGCTTCCCGATTTCGGTCGGGCGGCTCAAGCCTTGCCGCGGAGCCAGCTCATGAAGAGGCTGAAGAGGATGCCGCCGGACGCCGAGGGTTGCAGCCGACGAGCATGGCGGCCCTTGCCGCGATAGACCTCGAAGCCGCCCCCGCCATAGCCGCGGCGCGACCACCCGTTCTCGATCTTGAGCCCTGATTCCATGGGCCCAGTGTGGACTCTCCAGAGCCCGAACGCCATCGACCCGTGTTCAGGATCGTCGAGGCGACGGTCCGACCCGCTCGGCGAGAGACGAGTCGAACCGTCTTTGGGAACGAGGTCGGTCGCTCCCACGACACTGGTTTACGGCAAAGCTTGGCGCTCGCCTACCATTGCGCGGCGTTCAGGGCCGGCGACGCACCTCCCAGTCGAGCGTCCATCGTCCTTCCCCAGCCCGCTTCAACTCGGACGCCACAGCCGGAACTTGGCGATCCAGCCCGTCCAGCAGAAGCGAGGCGCCGCTGACCGAAGCCACCGTGGCGTTGGTCTGCCAGAAAGGCCCCGACATGCCGCGCATGGAAAAACGGATATGAACGGTGTCGTTGACCTTGGGCATGTCGGCGCCTCCTCGTGAGCCGCTCTAATGCACGGCAGGGCCCACGGTGTCTCCTGCCGGGTAGGCCGGCGCGGGAGACGCCCATCGATGCGAGCGGAACCGACCTCTTCCCCTCCGTGCTATGAAGACGTCGCGGACGAAGCTTCGCCCCCGCATCAAAGGACGTCATGGCGCGACAATCACGGATCTCGACCCGGCTTTCCGCAGCCAGCCTCGTCCACCTCGGCGCACCTCGCCTGGCCGACCTGCTGATCGAGGCCGGGGCCGGCAACGCCAACCTCAAACGCCGGCTCAGGCTGGAACTCGCCGCGGAGGCCGGTCCTGAGGTTCTTGCGCTGGAGATCGACAAGCGGCTGACCGCCCTCGCCGCCGCCCGCACCCGCGTGTCCTGGCGCAAACGGGGCGAACTGATCGAGGATCTCGAGGCGCATCGCCGCATGATCGTCGAGCGCCTGGCCCCCGAGGCGCCTGCCGAGGCCCTGGCTGTGCTGGTGCGCTGGTTCGACCTCTATCCAGGCCTCGCCGCCCGCGTGAAGGACACCAAGGGCGAACTGGTCGTCGGATTCGAGACGGCCGCGCCCGACCTATTCGCCCTGGCCGAAACGGCGGGCGAAGGCGCCGCCCGCGAGCTAAGCGACGCCCTTCGTCGCCGGCCTCAGGACTACGGCCGGTGGATCGCCGCGGCCGGCGACGCCGTCAGCCCTGATCTCGCCCGCAGCTTCCTCGCCAGCCTCGACGCCGCCTCCAGAAAGACGCCGGCCGGACGCAACCTCGTCCGTCGCCTCGCCGACAAGGCGGAGGATCTGGACCTCTGGCTGTCTCTGGTCACCCCGGAACAGGCCGGTTCGCCGGATATCGCCGCCGACATCGCCCGCCGTCTTCTCGCCGCCGGTCGCGTCATCGAGGCTCGGGCGGCGCTTGAGACCGCGCTCAGCCCCTCCCCGTCGAACCGCCGCTGGACCTTCGGCCACAGCCCCAAGGAAGGCGCGCCGCGACTGACGCCCGCCTGGGAGGCCGCCTCGATCGACCTGCTCGACGCCGAAGGCCGCCGTGATGAGGCCCAGGCCCTGCGCTGGGAGCTGTTCGAGCGCGACCTGTCAGCCCCGGTCCTGCGCGACTACCTCGCTCGCCTGCCCGACTTCGACGACGTCGAGGCCCTCGACCGGGCCTTCGCCCATGCCGCCGTCCACCCCGACTTCGAAGCGGCCATGCGTTTTCTCATGGACTGGCCGGCGCATCGCGAGGCCGCCGGCCTTGTTCTGGCCAGGCCGCGCGAGGCCAGGGCCGCCAGATCCATGGGCGCCGACTGGGCGGCGCGGCTGGCCCAGCGTTACCCCGAGGCGGCCGAGATCCTGGGCTACCAGGCCTGACCGCTCAGGCCAGGGTCCTGAAGGTGATCGAATAGCGCAGGGCCGACATCGGCGAGATAGAGTGCTCCCATTCCCGGCGCGCCTCGCCCGACAGCCGATAGGCCGATCCTGGCGCCAGCGGCGCCGCTGACCGACGCCAGCCCGCCCCGTCCCTCTGTCGCAGGCGCATGACGCAGGGCGCCAGCAGGGAGACGCCGAGGATTTCGCCATAGACCGGCCGGTCGCGGTGCCAGCCGATCCCGGCGCCCGGGGCGTATTCATTGATGAGGGCCTGAACGAAGTCGCCCTTGTCCAGGCCGATCCGCTCCGTGAGGCGGGCCAGCATGAGTTGCAGGAAGTCCGGCCAGGGATCCGCGACCTCCAGCCTGCTCCGCTCCATTTCATAGCGCCGACCAAAGGCGACGATGCGCCTGAATCCCTGGTAGCCCATGTGCTCATAGGGCTTGAAGCTCAGGCTCTGAAGCTGCCACGCCAGTTCGGTCTGCTCGTCGGCGGACAGAACCCCGGGCCAGTAGTCGAAGCCGTCCGGTTTCATCGCTGGCGCAGGCTCGTAGCCGAACAGGTCGGCCTGGGCCGCCGTCATGAGAGGGCCAGTTCGCCCGCAGCAGGCTGGGCCGTCGCCTTCTCGAGATTGGAGATGGCGACCCCGACCAGGCGGATCCCCTTGGCCGGCGGATAGAGCGACCGCACCAGCAGGCGGCTGATCTCCCTGAGGCGGGCTTTCGATGCGACCGGCTCGGCGAAGGATCGGCTGCGCGTCGACTGCTGGAAGTCGGCCCACTTCACCTTCACCGTCACGGTCCGGCCCAGCGTGCCGGCCTTCTCGCACCAGGCCCAGACCTCGTCGGCCATTTCCTCGACGCCGGCCTCGATCGCCTCCGGCTCGACGAGGTCTTTGGCGAAGGTGGTCTCCGAGCCGCTGGACTTGCGTTCACGGTCCGGATTGACCGGCCGATGATCCTCGCCACGCGCAATGGCGTAGTACCAGGGTCCCGACTTGCCGAAATGATGCTGGAGAAAGGCGAGCGACTGGCGACGCAGATCCGCTCCCGTTTCGATACCCAGCCGCGTCATCTTCTCCGCCGTCACCGGGCCGACGCCGTGGAAGCGCTTGACCGGCAGGTCCTGCACAAAGGCCTCGCCCCGTCCCGGCGGCACGACGAACTGACCGTTCGGCTTGCGCTGGTCCGACGCCAGCTTGGCCAGGAACTTGTTGTAGGAAATCCCGGCCGAGGCCGTCAGCCCGGTCTCTTCCAGGATGCGGGCGCGGATCTCATCGGCGGTGGCGGTGGCTGTCGGCAGCCCCCTGAGGTTGGCGGTGACGTCGAGATAGGCCTCGTCGAGCGACAGCGGCTCGATCAGGTCCGTGTAGTCGGCGAACACGGCGTGGATTTGAGCCGAGACGGCCCGGTAGACCTCGAACCGGGGCGGCGCGAAGATCAGTCCCGGGCACTTGCGCAAGGCCGTGCTCGACGGCATGGCCGACCGCACCCCGAACCTGCGCGCCTCATAGCTGGCGGCGGCTACGACGCCGCGCGACGCGGCGTGACCCACCGCCACCGGTCGCCCACGCAGGGCCGGATCGTCCCTCTGCTCCACCGAAGCAAAGAAGGCGTCCATGTCCACATGGATGATCTTGCGAACCGCCGCTTCTCCCATGGGCGACGCCTAGCAGGACTGAAACAAAAGGAGAACCCGCTATCGCCCATCGGGCCGCCTGGAGGGTCATGGCCGGGGCCGCGACCTCAGGTCTTGTGGGCGCCGCCGCCTCGGCCCGATAGGAGGCAAGGCCCCTGCCCGGGCGCGACGCCAGCGAGATGTGCCGGCGGTCGTCATAGACCAGCCGCTCCCATACCTCGTCGCTGACGGCGATCAGATCATGCCGGCGACAGACGGAGGCCGCCGCCTCGACCTCTTCAGCATCAAAGGCGCGCCCCGCGGGATTGAGCGGATTATTGAAGACCAGCACCCGGGTGCGCGGCGTCACGACAGCCTCCAGCGCCTCGGCCGTCAGTCGCCATGCGGGCGGGGCCAGCGACACCGCCCGAACCACGCCGCCCGCACGCTCGATCAGCGGGCGATAGGCGTCATAGGCCGGCTCGATGATGATCACTTCGTCGCCAGGCGAAATGGCCGCCATCAAGGCCGCCGCGATCGCTTCGGTCGCCCCGGACGTCACCACCAGGTTTTCAGCCGTCAGAGCCAATCCGTCGAAGCGATTGTAGAAGGCCGCCGCCGCGGTCCTCAGCTCGGGCAGCCCTCGCGACGGCGGATACTGATTGCCCCGCTCCCTCAGAGCACGCGCCGCTGCATCGAGAAGATCGGCCGGCTCCGGGCCATCCGGGAAGCCCTGCCCCAGATTGACGGCGTCATGCTGACGCGCGAGCCCCGACATGCGCTCGAAGACGGTTGTCGGCAGATTGTCGAACAGGGGATTGAGACGCATGTCCGGAAGCTACCCCAAGACCGTCCAGACGAACACGAAAGACGCGGGCCGCTAGGCGGCCCGCAGTTTCAAGGGAGGAAACGCCTCTCGAAAGAGACGCCCCCACCTCTCACGCCGCACCACAGGCGAGAATGGAGAAATCCTGCGCAAAGGCTCAGCTTTCCTTCTGACCTCGCCGGCTACGACGATCCCAGAACCCTTCGAAGCGACTGTTCGATCTGGCCGCCGCAATAGAGATCGCCATAGTCGCGGCGGGCGCGAACAGCCAGATCGGCCAGCGCCGGGACGTCGGAGACGCGTCGGGCCAGGTTCGCGGTCATGGGCGCTGCATCGTCGAGGATCGCCCCGATAGCCGGAAAGCGTTCCGACATGGTCGACCAGAGGGTCGCGCTGACGATGTCGGCCACGCCCGGGGCAAGGCCGCCGAGCAGGAAGCCGGACTGAGGCGTGAGGCCGTGGCGTCGCCCCAGCTCCTCCCACAACCCCATCCATTTTCGCAGGCGCGGGACAAAGGCCGCCCATCGGGCCTCGGTCCACATCTGACGCCCTCCATCCAGGGTGAGGTCGTCGATCACGTCATTGGCGTCGTTGACCACCTTGATCGACAAGGCCCGCCTGCCGGGATCCTCCGGCAATAGCCCGAGCCTGTCTCCAAGATAGAGGAGGATCGCCGGCATCTGGGACAGAGCCACGCCGGCGGCGTGGTCGACCAGGACCGGAGGCCCCATGAAGGGAACCGGCATGTCTTCCAGCGCGCCTTCCATCAAGGCGCTCGTCGCCTCGTCGCCGGCCTCGATCCAGGGCGCGCCGCCATAGGCCAGAAGGGCGCGGACGAACTGCCCGCGGAACGGTGCGGCCCAGTAGTAGAGGGTGTAGTTCGGCATCCTGACCTCGCTGACGGCGCGAAGCAGACAACGAACGGCGGCCAGGTCCGTTCTGAACCCGGCCCCTTCCCTTTTAATTCGTCCCGACGGCGACCCGACCGCAGCACGCCAGGACCTGGAGTCGCTCTCAGCCCTGAATGCGCACCGCTATGGGGCAGTGATCGGAAGGATGCTCGGCTTCGGGCTGGTCATAGACATATTCCTCGAACGAGCCCGGCTTGACACGCGCTGCGGCCTTCACGCCGACCGCGATGAAGTCGATGAACTCCCGGTAGCGCGTCTTGCAGGTCGCCGATCGGTCTCGGCCTGCCAGGCTGAGCGCCCCTTCAGCCGGGTCGTTGTCATTGAGCCCATCGAAGAAGGCGTCGCCCGCGCTCGCCATCCGCCGGTTCCAGTCGCCCAGGACCACGAAGGCCTCACCCGCCCGGGCCCGCTCATCGACCCAGGTCTCCAGCACCGGGAGCTGGTCGAACAGCACAGGGCAGTCGGGATCGGTCGAGGAGCGTCCCGAATTGCATCCGGACTTCAGGTGGACGGCCAAGAGCCGCAGGGGCCGTCCCTCGGCGACAGTGATATCGACGCCCCACCGCAGATTGGGATTGCCGAGCGCCAGAGCCGAGAGGTCGGCGTTGCGGGACCAAACGACGCCCTTGCGGATGGCGAAACCGACGGCCTGGTTCTGGATGTAGCGGCCAGGGAGCCCGCGGCATTCCGGACCGCGTTCGCTCGCCGGGCGGGTCGACATGACGACATCATATTTCGCCGGATCGAAAACGCGTTCCGCCGCCGCCCGGTTCTCGACCTCCTGTAGGGCGATCACATCGGCCCCGAACGCATCGGCATGACGGCGCAGGAGGGCGTAGTCGGCCTCCACGCGCGGCCTGCATCCCTGGCCGTCCATCTCGGCCAGATGTTCGAGGTTCCAGCTGGCGACCTTGAGCAGAGCGCTGCCCGAGGGAGCGGGAAGGACACTGGCGCAGCCGGACAGAAGCGCAGCGACGGCGAGGGAAGCGAAAAAGGGTTTCATGCGGCTCTGGTAACGCCTTGTCATGAGCAGGCAAGCGCGGACGAGCGCTGGAGGGCGCCAGACAGGCTGAGGCCGCAAGATGAAGCGGATGCGGGACCGATTGTCGCCGTTCGGAACCCCTCGCCCCGGCGATCGTTAGTGGCGCCTGATCGAGGAAAGTTGCGTGATTTCATATTTTTGCATCGTTAACATGCCTGGCGTGCCCGCCAGGGAAATCCGGGTTCTCGAGGCCAGCGACGACACCTCGGCGATCAATGCGCTGGAAACCGTCATGGCGGAGTGGATCGGCTTTTCCACCATCTGCCTCTACCATGGAGAGCGCCTTATCAGGGTCCGCAGCAATCCGGACCTGGGCTTTCCCATTGAGCCCCTCATTCCTGCCGATACGCAGGAAGAGCGCAAGGCTGCGGCCTGAATTCGCCGGACCGATCAAGCTCCGCGCCCTGTCCTCCCGCCTCAGCCGTCATCCCCCCTGAAATCGGGGGTCGGGTCAGTCCGCCGATACGGCCGGAGACGGCTTCGGGATCGCCGAACGGACAAAGCGAACGCGTTCGGCGCGCAACTCCGGTTGGGCGACATATCCTGCCGCCGCAAAGGCGCGCTGCTGCGGCGGAGCCGTAGGGCCGTCCTCGACGCGCCACCACTTCAGGTCGGCCGACGCCTTGGGAAGCAGGCCGCCGACCATCCGCTCGATGTCGCGAAAACTCAGCTCGACCTCGGCCGCCTTCTGCCGACGCAGATATCGCTCCAGAGGTTCGTACTTCGCCATTCTGACCCGATCCTGTCTCTCGCGGCGACACGCCAACCCGCTGAAAGCGGCCGTCCTTAAGGGACGACGCCTCTGGAGAGAAGGCCGCATCTGGTGGGCGGAAGGTGCACAAGTCTGTAAGCGACCCGGCCGCCTCAGTCGCAATGGGGGGCAGTGGACGGAAGAGGCCGGGCCGCGCCTCACGCCGAAGCGGAGGAACGACCGGAACTCTAGGGTTCTGACAAGGTTCCGCCGCCTAGGCCTCCATCGGCCCTGAGCCAGGTCGTGGCGCTCCTCTGGAGCCCGGTTCAGACATCACGCCGGCCTCCAGGCCCAGCCACGCCGCCATGCGGGCAAGCTCCGCCTCAAGAGCGTCGCGCGTATGGGACGGCGCCTCCTCCTCCAGATGGACGGAACGCACGATCAATCGCCCCTGCTGGCGATCCGCCTTCAGATCCACGCGGGCGACGAGCCCATTGTCCAGAAGGAAGGGCAGAACATAATAGCCGTGCATCCGCTTCTCCGCCGGCACGTAGATTTCGATCCGGTAGCGGAAGCCGAACAGGCGCTCAGCGCGGTCCCGATGCCAGATCAGCGGATCGAAAGGGGCAAGAAGGGCCGAGGCCTCGATCTTGCGGGGCGTCCGCGCATCGCGATGCGCCCAGGCGCGACGACTGCCCGGCGTCGAGACCGGGATCAGAACCCCCGCGCTTCATCCGCAAAGGCGTCTCTCCAGGCCAGGATCGACCAGGGCGGATAGAGGGCCAGATCCGGCCCGACCCGCCAGGCAGAACCCAGACCTGGCGACCATTCATAGGTCCAGGCGAAGCTCTGTGTTCCTGCCCAAAGACCGACGAGGGTCCCCGCAACAAGACCGGCAAGGCGCGTCTTCACGACGGATCGCCATGGCGGTCCGGCGGGTCTCCCGCCGTAGCTTCGAGTACAAGGAGGGCTGCAGCCTCCATCCGGCGATGGTGGTAGCGACTCAGCGCGGCCTCGAGCGCCTGGATGTCCGCCTGCCCCAGCGCCAGATTGCTCGCGACCCGCAGCAGGAAGGCCTTCGGATGACGGATGCCAGCCAGACCCTGATAGGAAGCAAGCCGCAGCCAGGCCTCCTGCAGGATGTCCTCGGCGTCATGCGCCCCATAGCGACGGACCAGCCGCGCCCGGAACCACGCCGCATAGCGCCCATGCAGGCCGTCCAGCGTCATCGGCGCATCTGGTTGCAGCTTATCCAATCCATCCGACACGGGCTCGCCTCCAGCTATGAGGCGAGCCCGGCCGAAGCACCGGGTGTTGAGAACATGCTCAAACACATGCGCCACCGCCTTTAGCCCTCAAGGGAGCCTGGACATGCGCGATGGCCACCCGCCGCCACGGAGCGCGAAGTGGGATTTTCAGGATCTGCTCAAGCGAGGTTCTCACGCCTCGGCGTCAAATCAGACGCACCATGAGGCTGGATCACGCGGATTTAGTTGGCAAGCCGCATATTGCCGGCCTGCGAAGCTTTCATCCCTCAATCGGATGTTGAACAGTAGACCCGCGTCCCGACCGAGCTCTGATCCGCCAGAGGATTCCTGCAGGAGGCTGCTATCATCCGGCTCCCCGTAAGAATGCGACCTGGCCTGCCACGCCGCGCTGTGAAGCCGGCGCGATGACATGAAGATCGCGACCTATAACGTGAACGGCGTGAACGGGCGCCTTCCCGTCCTGCTGCAGTGGCTCGAGACTGCCCGACCCGACGTCGTCTGCCTCCAGGAGCTCAAGGCCCAACAGACGAACTTCCCCGCAGCAGCAATTCGAGACGCCGGCTACGACGCCATCTGGCTGGGGCAGAAGAGCTGGAACGGCGTAGCCATTCTGGCTCGCGGAGCCACAATCCACGAAACCCGCCGAGGTTTGCCGGGGGATCCCGACCTCTCGCAGAGCCGCTACATCGAGGCGGCGGTGAACGGGGTGCTCGTGGGCTGCCTCTACCTTCCGAACGGGAACCCCGCCCCGGGCCCCAGATTCGACTACAAGCTGCGCTGGTTCGAGGCTTTCACGGCTCACGCCGCGACCCTGATGTCGAGCAAGGCTCCCGTGGTCCTTGCCGGCGACTACAATGTCATGCCGACCGACCTGGACGTCTACAAACCTGAGCGCTGGAGGGATGACGCCCTGTTTCGTCCGGAGGTCCGCAGCGCCTTTGCGGATCTGCTGGACCAGGGATGGACCGACGCCCTGCGCTCCCTCCACCCGGACCAGAGGATCTACACATTCTGGGACTATTTCCGGAATGGCTTTTCGCGGGATGCAGGACTGAGGATCGATCACCTCCTCCTGAGCCCGCCCCTCCGAAAAAGGCTGCGGGCGGCCGAGGTGGACCGCCATGTCAGAGCCTGGCCAAAGACCAGCGATCACGCTCCGGTCTGGATTGAGCTGGACGACTAGCCGCTCCATGAAAAAAGGCCCTCCGTCCTGTGCCGGAGGGCCGCCTTCATGAAGCACATCACACCTTCAAGGGATCGACTCCGCAGATTTCCCGCTGTTTCGCAGCGGGCGCAGCTCCGCAGCCGACCTCAGCGAACCGTCCGGACCGGGTGGCTGGAGGATGAGGCGGCCCGGCGAGGACGCTCATCAGCGCGCATGACGGGAGCGCGCCCGATGAACAGGGCCGCAAGACGTCGCAGCAGAACGAAAGGTCGGAACATCGGCGCGCCTCCTCTGGCTGGGCTGACCCTGGGCCGATGACGCCATGGGACAAACAACATGGATTAGCGAAGATCCCGAAAGGCCGTGTCGGGTATCGGACCCATGGAGACCTGGCGCGGGCCCGCTGCTTGATTCCTGGATCGGGTCGTTGTGACGCGGTCAAAGACCAGGAGCACACCATGGCGGGTCATGAGGACGCCAATCCCACGGCGCCGGACACTGCAGGCTCGACGCGCGAGGATATTGATCAAAGGGCTGCAGCCCTCTCCAAAGCCGGCTCGAGCCGCAGGGAGCGACTGGCCGGCTCGGCGGTCGGGGTCGGAGGCGGCGGGCCGGACAGCGCCGGAGTCTACGTCAGCGCTGAACGAGAAGGCATGGCCGTTGAGGAATTGCTGAATTACGGACAGGAGGAGGTCTTCTCCGCGCCGAGGTCGAGCGCGAACATCCTGTCTGAGAAGAAGAAAGAACCGGACCGATGAAGGGCCAGTAGATTCTGGTTCGATGGCCTCTGGATAGCCCTCAACGCCACAGTTCCTTCAGCTCTGGCGAGAGGCGCACATCGGCCGCGAGCCCATCCTTCAGGATGTCCAGCGCAGGTTTGAGCCGATCCGGTTTGGACGGCACCAGGCAGTCGCCCGGAGTCCAGAGCCGGTACTGACGCATATGGGCGTCTGCGGCGGTGAAGAGGACGCAAAGGTCGGCCGCCATGCCCACGAGAACCAGGCGGGTCACTCCGAGGCTCGGAAGAAGGACCTGGAGATTGGTGCCGTAGAATCCGGAATGTTGGGGCTTGATGACGAATATGTCGTCGTCCTTGGGAGCGAGCCGTTTGGTGATGGCGCCGCCGCGAACGCCCTTGCGGCTGGCATGGGCGGTGATCTGCCGACGATCATCGGACCAGCGCCCGAAGTTGTCGTTGACGTAGATGACCGGAGCGCCCGCCCTGCGAGCGGCGGCCTTCAGCCCAACAACAGCGTGGCTTGCGGCCTCGGCCTGGTCGAGCACGGCGGGGGCGCCTTCAAACTCAAGATCATTGATCATGTCGATGATCAGAAGGGCGATGCGGTCCCCGGCCGGGTGCGCTTCCTTCTCCATGCCCTCCTCCTCCCTCATCCTTCCGCCGCCGCTCTATGAGGGCCCTGGCGCCCGGTTTCGTTCCCCCATGGGCCGATCCTCCCACTGGCCGGATCTGGCGACGGCGGTCACGGCGCTGAGACGGAGGCGGGATCAGAAACAGGCGCTGGATCCCAGGCCGTCGCCAAAGAGGTCGGAACGGTCAACATGGTCAGATCCCGACCTCAGCCGCCGTCAATGCGTCGAGCGCCCACCGTCGGCCTGTTAAAGACGCGCGCGCTCCTCGCTCGTAACCGCGCCCCCCCTGCCCGCGGTGACGTTGAACCGGAGCTCTTCATCTTCGAACACCCTCGCTTCCCGGAAGGTCTGACTCGCTCCCAGTCGTCGCTTGACGAGGGCGACGGCGGACGGCGTGTTCTCGGCGGCCACGGTCTCGGTGCGCAGTACGCCCGTTCCCCTCCCGCTGTAGCGGACAATGAAACTGGTCATGGAGGTTCCCTTTCAGGCTTCACGCCGTCGCGGCCAGGGAAGCGGATGAGACCTGTTCGCCGGGGCATCCCTGCCCGTCGGCCAGCGGCGCATCTGCGACCGCCGCCCTGAACCGGCTCGTGGCGGGAAAGAGCCTGACCTGCGAGGTGACCGGCCGAAGCTACAGGCGCATCACGGCCATCTGCCGAAGATCGGACGGCGAAGAGATCAACTGCGCCATGGTGCGCAGCGGGACCACCGTGATCTGGGACAAGTTCAACAGACAGCGCCCGCTCTGCAGAGGCTGAATGAGGATTGAGCGGCGCCACGGGCGCGAGGCGAGACACTCCGACCCAGTGGTCAGAGCATGACACGGGCGCCGACGCCCGAACCAGACACCTGACCCCTGACCGCCGAAGTCTCGCCCGCCCCGACGGCGGGCGGCCTTGAGAACTTCAGGCCAGAACCCTGATGGCGCCGACCCGTACACGATCAATGAGCGGAGGCACGGTTATTGGCGAGCCCCCGCAGCTTGCCGGGTCAGTTTTGCGGCTGGGGGGTGGTGCTGGTCACGACGGCGGGATCGTTCGCTGGCGGCGTGGACGGAGCAGGACGCTCGACCACCACCGGCGCCGCCGCCCGGGCTTCGGCCACGCGAGCCTCTGCTGCAGCGCGGAGAGCTTCCGAACGGGCCGTGGCGCTTTGCGCCTGCGCGATCGCTACGCTGTCGCGGCTGCTGTTGATTTGGTTCTGGGCGATGGCGGTCTCAGCGCTCTGGCGGGCGCTTTCGGCGGCGGCCTCCGCCTGGGCGGTGCGAAGGTCCGCTTCGGTCATCCCTCCGTCGGGACGCGTCAGGACATAGATCAGACCGAATACAACGGCGGCGAGAAGAATGCCCACAACCCACCACAGGGCCACGTTGCTCTCGCGTTCAACGATGATCCGTTCTTCGACGCGACGGCCGGAAGGGCCGGTCGGCGGGATGGCGTTGGGATCAGATCTCTTGAGCTCGTCCATGGTCTTTCTCCTCGTTGCCCGGCTCAAACCACGCGGCCGAAGCAATGGTTCCGCTTACCGATGCGAGGGTCCCGCCCTGTCGAAACAGCCTGGCAAAGGCCGTTGACGGCCGCTGCTTCCTCCGGGCGGCGGGATGATCCACCAGGAGACCAGGCGCACGCCCTGCGGCCCTCCGAGGCCTTGAGGCCATGTCGACGAAGCCGGGTCCAGGGTCGCGCAAAAGGGCAGGACCCGACGGCATGGGCCAGTCCGCCTGAAGCTGCGTCCCTCATCCGTCCTTCAGTCCGGCGAACCAGGCCGCGTAGGCGGTGTTGCGCGCCAGGCGGCGATTGACGTCAGGCGCGCCGTCGCTCCACCAGGGCGGCCCCCTTTCGCCCAGTGAAACCTTGGCCCCATCCACCTCGCTTCGAGCGAGCGCCAGGGCCTGTTCATCCCCGGCCCGCAGAGCGTCCCTGACCGCCCTGCGGGCGCGCATCAGGTCCCCTACGAGGCCCCGGCGCGCCTCGGCGGCGAGAGACGGGTTCGAGCATCGCCAAAGGCGCCCCCGGACGACGAAATACCGCCCGTCCGGCGTGACTGGATGGGAGCGCCCCTGGTCCCTCAACTGGCGCGTCGGCGAGGCGAAGCTCGAGACGTCTTGGCCGGTGCGGCCGACTTGGGCGTCCGGCCGCGTCCCTTGGTCCTCGGAGCCGCCCCCTGGAGGCTGGCGCGAAGGGCGGCCATGAGGTCCACGACATTGGTGTCTTCCGGCTCGGCCGAGCGCACCGGCTTGTGGCCTTTCTGCTTGGCCGCGATCAGGGCCTTGAGCGCCTCTTCGTAGCGGTCGACGAACAGGTCCGGATCAAAGGGCCCGGCCTGCTGCTCGATGATGCGCCGGGCGATATCGATCATGGCGGGATCGGGTTGTTTGTCCGATATGGCGCCAAAGACGTCCCGGGTGTCCCGCACCTCGCCTCGGGTGCGCAGGGAATAGGCCAGAATCCCCTGGTCACGGGGCTCCAGCGCCAGAAGGCGCTCGCGTGTCGACAGGACCACCCGGCCCAGGGCGATCTTGCCCTCCGACCGCATGGCCTCACGGATCACGCCGAAGGCTTCCTCGGCGATCGCCCCGGCGGGGGCGAGATAATAGGGATTGTCCCAGTAAAGCCGATCAATCTCGTCGGCGGGGACGAACCGTTCGATATCGATCGTCTTGGTACTCTCGAGCTTGACCGACTTGATCTCCTCATCGGTGAGCAGAATGTATTCGTCCTTGGCGACGGCGTAGCCCTTGACCAGGGAAGACCGCTCGACGGGCCCGGTGTCGGGATCCGTCGTCACCATGCGGATGCGGTTATTGGTCTCCGGATTGATGAGGTTGAAATGAACCTCGCCGCCGGAATTGGTGGCCGTATAGAGGGCGACCGGGCAGGTCACGAGAGACAGACGCAGGTGTCCCTGCCAGGTGGGGCGAAAGGCCATGATCCGAACTCCTGGCGGACCTCACGCCCGCCACCGCGGATTCAACACCGTCCCCCGGGATTTGCTCCGTCAGGCTGGCGGACCCGCCCGCATCAGCCGCAGGGTTCGGCCTGACCGTCGCCAAGGTCGATGACGAAGCAATGTTCCCGTCCGCCGTCCAGCTCGGCCACGAAAACCCGGATCTCATCGTCGGCGTCCACGGGCGGCGCGTAGATTTCCGTGTATCCGACGGCGGCGGCCTCGAAGCTCGGCGCCTCGATGACATGTCCGTGGGCCCGTCCCACGCCCTCGGCATAGGCGAAATAGCGATGCTGTTCAGCTTCGATCATGGGCTCTCCTCCTCAAATGAATGCGGCAGGCGGCAAAAGGATTCCATGATTCGACGGGGAATAAGCCCTTCTCCTGATTGACTCCGTCTCGAAATGAGAACCAGAACACAACAGGAACATTATAGACCTCGGAAAGGAGGCCGTCATGCATGTCCGGCCTGTCGCCGAGCTGGCAGCCTTGCGCGCCCGCATTGAAAACCTGGAGACGTCCGGTCGCCCCCGCGCCGGCGTCCTGCCCTTCGGCGTCCCTGTCGTCGACGCCGCTCTGCCCCAGGGCGGGCTCGCCCTCGGCGCCCTGCACGAGGTGGCCGGCGGCGGCGACGGGGCGGTGGACGGCGCGATCGCCGCCCTCTTCGCGGCCGGCATAGCCGCCCGCCTGCCCGGCCAGGTGCTCTGGTGCCTGACCCGCCCGGATCTCTTCGCCCCCGCCCTGCAGCAGGTCGGGCTCGGGCCGGAGCGCGTCCTCTATCTTGAGGCCGGCGACGAGAAGAGCCTGATGGCCTGTTTTGAGGAGGGCCTGCGCTACGGCGGTCTGGGCGCCGTTGTGGCGGAGACCGCCCGTCTCTCCATGACCGCCTCACGCCGCCTCCAGCTCGCCGCCGAAGGCTCGGGGGTCACCGCCATCGCGATACGGCGCTGGCGGCGCGCGAGCGAGGCCGCCGACTTCGGTCAACCGACGGCGGCGGTCACCCGGTGGCGGGTGACCGCCCAGCCCTCCTCGCCCCTCCCCGCGCCCGGCGTCGGCCGCCCGCGTTGGTTCGTCGAACTGCTTCGCTGTCGCTCCGGCGACTGCGCCGATTTCTCTCTGGAAGCCTGTGATGAAAAGGGTCGTCTCGCTCTACCTGCCGAACTGGCCGATCGATCGGCTGCGCCGGCGGCTAGGGTCCGCCGCGCCGCCGCCTGAGACGCCGACCGTCCTCGTCGGACGGGATCGCCGCCGACGCATCCTCACCGCCTGCAATCCTGCAGCCCGCGCCCTAGGGTTGCGCCCCGGCATGGCCGCGGTCCAGGCCCATGCTCTCGTCCCTGGCCTCGAGCCCTTTGACGGCGCTCCCGTCGAAGACGCCGCCGCGCTTGAGCGGCTCGCCCTCTGGGCGCTGCGCCGCTACGCCCCGGTCTGCGCGGCGGATGCGCCCGACGGCCTCGCCATCGACGTCACGGGCGCCGCCCATCTCCGCGGCGGAGAGGAGGGTCTCCTGGCCGACCTGGAAGCGCGTCTGGCGGAGGCCGGCGTCCGCGCCCGGGCCGTCGTCGCCCCCACCTATGGCGCCGCCCATGCCGCAGCGCGCCATGGCGGACCCGCTATCATCACCGAGGGCGAGATCGGCCCGTGCCTGGCCGACCTGCCCCTCGCCGCCCTGAGGCTTTCGCCGGACCTCATCCAGTCCCTGGGCCGCATGGGTTTCGAGACCATCCTGGATCTGGAACGGCAGCCCCGCGCGCCCCTGACGCTCCGCTTCGGCCCCGAGGCCGGCAAGCGCCTGGACCAGGCCTTTGGCCGGGCCTTCGAACCCATCATTCCCGTCATCGAGGCGGAGCAGATCCGGGTGGAGCAGGTCTTCGCCGAACCCATAGGCGCAGCCGAAACCCTGGCGCGCTACGTCGGCCTTCTGACAGACGCGCTTTGCACCCAGCTGGAAGGACAGGGCCTGGGCGCACGACGCCTCGACTGGCTCTGTCATCGTGTCGATCATCGCATCGAGGCCGTCCGGGTCGGCACGGCCCGGCCTGTGCGGGACCGTCGTCGACTGACCCGACTGTTGCAGGACAAGATCGAGACCGTCTCGCCCGGATTCGGCATAGAGCGGATGACGCTGACGGCCTCCATCGCCGAACCGCTGGACTGGCGGCCGAGCCCCTCCAGCCTGACGGACGAGGCGGCGCCCGACATCTCCGGCCTGGTTGATCTGCTCGCCAATCGCATCGGCGCCCGCAGCCTTTACCGCATGGCGCCCGCGCAAAGCGACGTCCCGGAACGATCCGTCCGCAAGACCTCCCCGCTCGCCGCTTCCGCCCCGCCCCCTCCCGGGCGCCTGGGTTCCGGACTGGCCGCGGCCCGTGCGTCTCTTTCCCTCGCCCGAGCCGGTCCAGACCATGGCGCTCCTGCCGGACAATCCCCCGACCCATTTTACCTGGCGGGGCGTGCGGCGACGCATTCGGCGGGCAGACGGTCCGGAGCGGATCTACGGCGAGTGGGGCCGGCGCGACGCGGAGATGTGGGCCGTCCGGGATTATTTCCAGGTCGAGGACGAGGCCGGTGAACGCTTCTGGCTGTTCCGGGCCGGGGATGGCCTGGACGCCCGGACCGGTTCCCAGGCCTGGTTCATCCACGGGCGGTTCGGATGAGGTACGCCGAGCTCCAATGCGCCTCCCACTTCTCTTTTCTGAGGGGCGCCAGCGCCTGCGAGGAGCTGTTCGCCGAGGCGGCCGCATGCGGTCTCGAAGCTCTGGCGGTCACTGATCGCAACAGCCTGGCCGGAATCGTCCGCGCTCATGAAGCGGCCAAGGCCACGGGGGTGCGCCTGATCGTCGGCTGCAGTCTCGAGCTGACGGACGGCGCCGTGGTCCTCGTCTATCCGACCGATCGGCCCGCCTATTCGCGCCTGACGCGCCTGCTGTCCCTGGGAAAGCGAAGAGGCGGCAAGGGCCGTTGTCTGCTGGACTGGGAGGACCTCGCCGGCCATGCCGAAGGCCTGGTGGCCGTGCTGGTCCCTGACCGCCCGGACGCCGCCGCCCGCCGTCGGCTTCAGCAGTTGAAGGCGGTCTTCGGCCCCAACGCCCATGTCGCCCTCACCCTGCGCCGACGCCCGCGCGACCAGATGCGTCTTCATGAGCTGGCATGCATGGCGGCTGACGCCGGCGTCGCGACCGTGGTCGTCAACGACGTCCTCTACCACCATCCCGACCGCCGCATTCTGCAGGACGTCCTCACCTGCATCCGCGAAGGCTGCACCATCGACAGCGTCGGCTTCCGGCGCGAGCGATCGGCCGACCGGCATCTGAAGCAGGCCGTCGAGATGCACCGCCTGTTCAGGGCCTGGCCGGAGGCTTTGGCGCGAACCCTTGAGATCGCCGACCGGTGCCGCTTTTCGCTCGACGAGTTGGCCTACCAGTACCCCGAAGAGGCCAGCCTCCCCGGGATGACGCCCCAGCAGGCCCTTGAGCACCTCACCTGGGAAGGCGCGAAGACCCGTTATCCGGAAGGCCTGCCCGACAAGGTCCGAAAGAGCCTGGAGCATGAACTTCGTCTGATCGAGACGATGGCCTACGCCCCCTATTTCCTGACGGTCCACGCCATCGTTCGCTTCGCCCGCAGCCAGGACATTCTTTGCCAGGGCCGGGGCTCGGCCGCCAATTCAGCGGTCTGCTATGTGCTGGGCGTCACCTCGATCGACCCGGAACGCAATGACCTCCTGTTCGAGCGCTTCATCAGCCAGGAGCGTAAGGAGCCTCCGGACATTGATGTCGATTTCGAGCATGAGCGCCGCGAGATCGTCATCCAGTGGATATTCGAGACCTATGGACGTCGCCACGCGGCCCTGTGCTCTACGGTCATCCGCTACCGGTCCCGCGGCGCCCTGCGCGACGTGGGCAAGGCCCTGGGACTGTCGGAAGACATCATCAAGGGCCTGTCCTCCCAGATCTGGAGCTATTCCAGCGAGGGCGTCGAGGCCCGGCACGTCGAGGGGCTCAACCTCAACCTCGGCGATCGCCGCCTGAGGCTGGCGCTTGACCTGGCGCGCCAGCTTATCGGTTTCCCGCGCCACCTGAGCCAGCACCCCGGCGGTTTCGTCCTCACCCACGACCGCCTGGACGACCTGGTCCCCATCGAGCCGGCGGCGATGAAGGATCGCCAGATCATCGAATGGGACAAGGACGACATCGACGCCCTGAAGTTCATGAAGGTCGATGTCCTGGCCCTCGGCATGCTGAGCTGCATGAAACGCGGCTTCGACCTGCTGGCGGAACACAAGGGCGTGGCCCTCGACCTGGCGACCATTCCGGCGGAGGATCCCATGACCTACGCCATGATCCGCAAGGCCGACACCCTGGGCGTCTTCCAGATCGAGAGCCGCGCCCAGATGGCCATGCTGCCGCGGATCAAGCCGCGCACCTTCTATGATCTGGTCATCCAGGTGGCCATCGTCCGGCCCGGCCCCATCCAGGGCGACATGGTTCACCCCTATCTGCGTCGCCGCGAAGGCCGCGAGCCGGTCGACTATCCCCGCCCTGAACTGGAGAAGGTGCTGGGCAAGACCCTCGGCGTCCCCCTCTTCCAGGAGCAGGCCATGCGGGTCGCGATTGAATGCGCGGGCTTCACCGCCTCTGAAGCCGACCAGCTGCGCCGGGCCATGGCCACCTTCAAGTTCACGGGCGGGGTCAGCCACTTCAAGGACAAGCTGGTCGGGGGCATGGTCGAGCGCGGCTATACCGCGGAGTTCGCGGAAAAGACCTTCAGCCAGCTCGAGGGTTTCGGCTCCTACGGCTTTCCCGAAAGCCACGCCGCCTCCTTCGCCCTGATCGCCTATGCCTCGTCCTGGCTCAAACGCCATCATCCGGACGTCTTCTGCGCCGCCCTCCTGAACGCCCAGCCCATGGGCTTCTACGCCCCGGCCCAGATCGTCCGGGACGCCCGGGAACACGGCGTCGAGATCCGCCCCGCCTGCGTCAACGCCAGCCGTTGGGACTGCACCCTCGAAAGGGCCCGTGACGGGGACTTCGCCGTGCGCCTGGGCCTGAGGATGGTGCGAGGCCTCGCCAATGCAGACGCGGCCCGCATCATGGCGGCGAGGTCGGACGGTCCCTTCACCTCCGTGGACGATCTCTGGCGCCGCGCGGCCGCGCCCGCCGCCAGCCTGGTCCGCCTGGCCGAGGCCGACGCCTTCAGCCCGTCGTTGCGGCTCGAAAGGCGCGAGGCCCTCTGGGCCATCAAGGCCCTTAGGGAGGCCCCCTTGCCCCTTTTCGCGGCCGCCGACGCCCGTGACGGATCGGTCCAGGCCGAGGTCCCGGAAGCCCTGCCCGACCTGAGACCGATGACGCCCGGCCGGGAGGTGGTGGAAGACTATGGCCATCTGGGCCTGACGCTGCGTGATCATCCCCTGAGCTTCATTCGGGGCGATCTTCTGCGCAGACACGTGATGACCTGCGCCGACGGCACGGCCATGCGCGATCGCCGCCTTACACGGATCGCGGGCCTGGTCCTGGTGCGGCAGAAGCCCGGCAGCGCCAAGGGGGTGATGTTCATCACCATCGAGGACGAGACCGGGGTCGCCAATCTCGTCATCTGGCCCAGCCTCTACGAGGCCCAGCGCCGTGTCGTCCTCTCCTCAAGCCTGCTGGTCGTCGACGGCAAGGTCCAGCGCGAGGGCGAGGTCGTCCACATCGTCGCGACGAAGCTCCATGACGGCTCAGGCCTGCTGGCCTCCATAGGCGAGAGGGATCAGACCTTCCGTCTTCCTCACGGCCGCGGCGACGAAGCCCACATGGGCAGCGGCCTCGATTCCCGCTCCGCGCCCCCGCGGGGGGTTCAGGTCCGCGACATCTATATTCCAGACCTCTCTCCGGAGACGATCAAAGTCCGATCCCGGGATTTCTGCTGATCGAACAGGCATGCGGCGCACAAGACACAATGCGCAAAAGTCGCCCGTGGGCAGGAACATCCCGCGCCTCACGGCCCTTTTCGAGGCGACAGGGATCATCGACCGCCCCCTACCGTTCACGAGTATCCGACGCATGCCCCGTAACATTGCCACCCCGGCCACCCTGCGCGCCCTTCAACAGGAGGCGGAAAGGATGGCCCGGCTCTCGCCCTTCACCGCCGACCGCGAGCGCTTCTACAGGATCGCGCAGCGCTACCGTGAGCAGGCCGAAAAGCAGGACTAGAAGGCAACCCGTCTCAGGGCCCGTCTCAAGGCCCCTCTCAGGGCGCGCCCTTGATCCCCGCCTGGTTCAGACCACGGCGAGCGCGCTTCAGGTTTCTTCCCTGACGCCCTGGTCGAGATGGGATCAGGTTTCGCGGTCTGACGCGCTGGCTGCAGCACCGGGCTCCGCCTCATTCAGCGGCGATTTTTGGGACTGGCGCCGGCTACGCCTGATGGCCACCACCGCGATGGCGGTGAACAGAACGCCGAGGGCGACCAGAACATAATTCATCTCTCGCCTCCAAGACGCCAGCCTCTTCCCAACCGCTTGAAGGCGCGGCTGGCGAGGGAAAGCCCGACCGCCACAGGGACGGCGAAGACCATGACAAGAAGAAACGCGGCTGCCGTGTTCATGAAGAACAAGCGCCGCGCGGCGCCGCCCAGTTCCCCTCGCGCGTCCGACATATCCGGAGCAACCGACAGCCGATGCAGCCGTTGATCGGAGAACCTTCACCGTGACGAGCAAAACATGACTGCAACCCACTGCCTGCCCGCCGCCGCCCTGGCTCTCGCGCTCGCCGCCTCCCCCGCAGCCGCGCAGACCCCCGTCGATGCGCCGTCCCAGCAGCAGGAACGGATCGGAGCCATTCTTGGCGCGCTTTTCGGCGACCGGCTGGGCGTCACGACGTCCATTGAATCCCAATGGGCGGCCGGACGCACCCCGCTCCTGACCCAGCGCGCCCAGTTCACCGCTCGCATCGATTCAGACGTCCGTTCCGGTGCGATCAGCCAAATGACCGGAACCCGACTCAAGAGCGACTACGCGGCGCTTGTGGATCTCGAGACCCGCTACGGAGCGGATCGCCGTTTCACAGCAGAAGAACGTTCGGACCTCGCCAGCCGCTACAGCGCGCTCACTCGCGTTCTCTCCGACGGCCGGTACGCCGACGCCTCATCGGACACCGCCTCCGTCGCCGGCGGCAAGGCGGATTTTGATCGCCGCGTTGACGCCGCCGTCTCATCGCGCCGCCTGAGCCGTACGGAAGGGACACGTCTCAAGACGGACTACAACGCCCTGATCCAGGTCGAAGCCGGTTATCTGCGCGATGGCCAGATCACCGCTCGCGAGCGCGAAGATCTTGATACCCGTCTTGACGCCCTGGACGCCCGCGTCGGCGACGTCGGCTACGGCGGCGCCGTTCAGACGCCGCGAAATCGTCTTGACGCTGTCCTTAGGGCCCTTTCCTCCGCGGGCCTTTCCGTCGCGGCCCAGACCCAGTTGCGTGTCGAACAGGAAGACCTCAGCCGTCTCGCCGCCGCCTATGAACGCCTGACCCCGTCAACGGACGAGCGCGCCTATCTGGAGCGCCGCGTCAGCGAGCTGGAGACGCGAGCAAAAGTGCGACGCTGAACACGGTCAGACCACGCCCTCGGACGGCATGAGCTGAAACGCTCCTTCGCCCGAGGGCGGCCGCGCCTGCCCCGAATCCCGCTCCGGCAGGCAACACGCCGCCTGAGGCGGCGGACCTTCCGTCAGTTCACCGGTTCGATCGGTCCGCGGACTGCAAGGCGCGCTCCGCCCTATGGAAAAGGCTGGCTGACGCCAGCCACGTCAGCGCAAACATGATACTGAGCACGATAACCGGCCGTGGCCAGTTTTCCGCACCCTCTCCCCAGCCGCGCATCACGGCGACGGCGCCGATCAGCACCTGAAGCACGGCGGCGCAGATCATGACCCGCGCCAGGCCCTCCGCGCGAAAACGCGTTGCGACCGCGCCGATGAAGACGGCGGCGATGACGGCCAGATAGAGCAGGTTCGCCGGATTATCCTCAGACCCGATGATCCCCACCGCCCCGTTGATCCAGACCAGCAGCACGGAGGCGAGGACGGCAAGACCCGCCCCGATGCGATAGGACCAGTCGCTCGACGCCCGCACCGCAAGCTCGGCGACGACGCCCGCACCGATCAGGATGACGCCTGCGAAGACAAAGTCTGACGTCGTCCATTGCACCTCGGCAGTGAACCGCATGGCGACGGCGGGCGTGACAAGAAGGGCGGCGACCAGGGCCCAGCCAAGCAGGCGCAGCCTCTGGGTCACACGGTCATTTCGAGTCGGTTTGATGGTCCTGGTCATTGCCTTGGTTCCAGCCTTGAGTGAGGCTGGAACCCTGGGGACGTCGCCTGTGAGAGTCCTGAGCTCGAGATGAGGAAATCCTGAAATCGTGGCGGACGCCTACTATTTCGATCGCTTCATGCTGGATCCGGACAACCGCCGCCTCACCGAGGACGGGCGGACCGTCGAACTGTCGGGAAGGTATCTGGACGCGCTCGTCCTGCTGGTCGGCGAAGAGGGCCGGCTCGTCACCAAGGGGCGCTTTCTGGAGGAGGTCTGGAAAGGCGCGCCGGTGACCGAGGAGGCGTTGACCCAGTGCGTCCGATCTCTTCGCAAGGTCCTGGGCGACGAGGCTGCTCGGCCCCGGTTCATTGAGACCGCCCCCCGCCATGGCTATCGCTTCGTGGCGGCGGTGTCGCGAGGCCATCCGGCTGCATCCGTCGGCCCCGAAACCGGATTGTCTCGCCTGGAGGTAGCCATACCGACGGCCGAAGAGACGCGACGGAGGGCCGTGGAGAGATTTGCTGGCCAGGGTCGCGCCGGCCTGATCGGCGGGGGAGCAGCGGGTCTGGCGGGAGGCCTTGCCTACGGGTTCGTCGGCGTGGCGGATGGCGCCGGTGCGGCGGCGTCCGGATTACTGGTGCTCGCCGCTCTCACGGCTGCTGTCGGCATGATAGGCGGCGCAGGCGTCGGTCTGGGCGTGGGCGCCGCGGCCTTCACCTCGCGATGGCGGGGGTCGTGGTCTGTTGTCGGCGGCGCCTGCGGAGGCATGGCCGTGGGCGCCGTGGTCCGCCTGGCGGGACTGGACGCCTTCGCCCTCCTCTTCGGCTCAGCTCCCGGAGCGATGACCGGCGGAGGCGAAGGCATGCTGCTCGGCGCAGCAATCGGGGCGGGCGTCTGGGTCGCACAGGCACGGCGCCGACGGGTCGCGGTCCTGGCCGGCGCCGTCCTGACCGGTTCAGCCGGAGTGATCAGCGCCCTTCTCGGCGGTCGGCTCATGGGAGGAAGTCTTGCGGCCCTGGCGGCGCAGTTCCCGGGAGCGCGGCTCCGGATGGACCACCTGGGTCCACTTTTCGGCGAAACGGGGTTCGGGCCGACCAGTCAGGTCGTTACAGCCGGGCTTGAAGGCGCGCTCTTCGGCGCGGCCATGGTGCTGGCGCTGACACTGGAGCGGCGCCGTTACGCCGAAAGCGCCGCGGGGCCGACCATCTAGATTCGATCTCCATGGTCCTCGCGGCACGCCCGCTCGGCTTTGCATTGGAGCGCCTCCGTGACGCGGCGGAACTTCGGGCTAGCGGCGGCCAGGCCCCGTCTGACCGACACCCTGGCGAGCACCATCACGATCGCGCCTCCCGTCGGGCTTCAAACCCGTGGCGCCCTTTGCCGTCTCAGGCGTTGGTCAGCTTCACCGGAGGCGAACCGATCGACCGACCTGGCCCAAAATCATTCCTTCAGTCCGTCCGTGCCGGCGGGACCTCCGCATGGCGTCTGGTGAAAGACAGGGCGGATAGCCTCAGGACCTATGTGGTCGCCGAAGACCCTGCCTGGCTGGCGCTCCGTCAGCCCGGCAAGCCGGAGGTCATCGCGGCGGGGATCACCCTGGCCGTGGCGCTTGGCTGTCTGTTGTTCCTGGTTCTGTTCGACTGGAACTGGGTTCGCGGCCCGATCGGTCGCGCGGCGTCCGCCTCGACGGGTCGCGAGGTCCTGTTGAACGGCGACCTCGATGTCAGGCTGTTCAGCTGGACCCCGTCGGCCAGCGTGCGCCGGCTCAGCGTCAGCGGCCCTGCCTGGGCGCGCGGCCAGAATACCGCCGAGGTCGAGCAGCTGGATGTCGCGGTTCGGTTGCGGCGCCTGTTCCTGGGCCAGATTGAAGTGACCTCCCTGACCGTGACGCGCCCGGTCGTCCATCTGATCGTTGATGATCAAGGACGCCGCAGCTGGGACCTGAATCCTGACCGACCCGACGACGGTCAGGGGGCCAGGCTGCCCGTCATCCAGAGTTTGGTGATCAACGAAGGTCGGCTGACGCTGGATGAGCAGCGCCGGGGCATGAAGCTTGACGCCATGATCACGGCGCGCGAGGCGCGCTCCCCTGAGGACGGCGAAAGCGGCTTCCTCCTCGACGGCAAGGGGACGATGAACGGCGCGCCGCTGACCCTTCGCGTCACGGGCGGCCCCTTCATCAATATTCGCCGCGACCGACCCTATGGCTTCACCGCCGATCTCGCGGGGGCTGGCTCCAGGCTTCAGGCCAAGGGCGCCATTACCCGCCCGTTCGACCTGGGACGGTTCAACGCCGTGCTTGAGTTGGAGGGGCAGGACCTGGCCGACATCTATCTTCTCACCGGGATCACCACGCCGAACACGCCCCCTTACAAGCTGAGCGGTAACCTGAGCCGAAACGGCTCCCTCTTCCGCTTCGCCGATTTCGGCGGTCGGGTCGGGTCGTCGGATCTGTCGGGTACGCTGGAGGTGAACAAGGTGGGCGAACGTCGCCGCGTCGACGCCGACCTGACCTCACGCTCGCTGGACATTGATGACCTCGCGGCAGTCCTGGGCGCCCGTCCGCGGGTCACCAGCGGCGGCACTGTCGCGACCTCCGGCAAGCCCGGCAAGCTCTTGCCAGACGCCCCGCTGCGGACAGAACGGCTTCGCACCATGGACGGCGCCCTGACCTATCGCGCCGGTTCGGTGAAGACCAACGCCTTCGACATCCGGCAGGTGAGCCTCGGCGCCGACCTCAAGGACGGCATACTGACGCTCAATCCCGTCTCCTTCACCTTCAATCGTGGAGAACTGAACGGGACGGCGCGGATCGACGCCAACCGGTCCACCCCCTACAGCGCGATCGATTTCCGTCTGAGCGGCTATCCGCTCGAGTCGATCATTCCAGCGCGGGACGGCGCGCCAACCGTGACCGGCCGCGCCCTGGGTCGGGCGAAGCTGGAAGGCCCCGGCGCCTCCATCCATGAACTGGCGGCCAATTCCAAGGGGACCATAAGCCTGGTCGTTCCCCAGGGACGCATGCGGTCTGCCTTCGCTGAACTGCTGGGCATCAATGTCGGCGCGGGCGTGCGCAAGCTGCTGTCGGGGGATCAGTCGACTTCCGACATCCGCTGCGCCGTGGCGGAGTTCACGGTCGTCGGCGGCGTCGCCACCTCCCGCACCTTCGTGATCGACACGGATGTCGTCCTGGCCCAGGGCACAGGGACCATCGACTTGGGGGCAGAGACGCTGAACCTCAGGCTCGACGGCGAAACCAAGAAGCCGCGGCTTCTGCGGGTCTGGGCGCCCATCACGGTCCGTGGCCCCCTCGCCTCCCCGCGCCTTGGCGTGGACGCCTCAGCGGTGGCGACGCAGGGCGGCCTGGTCGGCGCCTTGGCGACCCTGGTCAACCCCGTTGCGGCGCTGCTGGGCTTCATCGATCCTGGCCTGGCGGAAGACGCCGACTGCGGCGCCTTGATCGCCAGCGCCCGTTGAACTGATGGCCCCGCCGGCTCTCGCGCCAGAAACGGAACCCAGCCCCGCGCGATTTGTTCGCACGGCGCAACAGCTCGAAATGGTCTCCTGGCGGTGACTGAAGAAATGATCTCTGGACGCGATATCGTCATCATCGGCGCCGGGCCCGCAGGCCTGACAGCAGCCCTCTACCTGGCGAGATACCGTCGGGCCCCGCTCGTGCTGCACGACGGGTCCAGCCGCGCGCTCCGGATTCCCCTCACGCACAATGCTCCAGGATTTCCCGATGGTGTTCGGGGACCCGACCTGATCGCGCGCATGACGCGCCATGCTGTCCAGTATGGCGCGGTCGTGGAAGAGGCGAAGGTGACTACAGTCGAAGCGATATCCGGCGGGTTTCGCCTGAATCTTGAGGACGGCTCGACCCGAGAGAGCCGGGCCGTCATTCTCGCTACGGGGATAGACCTCAACCAGGTCGATCTGCCGGGCGCGGTTCATGAGGCGGCGATCCGAGCGGGGGTGCTTCGCTATTGCCCCGTCTGCGACGGATATGAGCACTTGGACAAAAGGATCGGCGTGATCGGTTGCGACACCAACGGCGCCAGCGAGGCCCTCTTCCTGCGACAATACTCGAACGACATCACCCTGATGCCGCTCAGCCATTCCGAACTCGCCCCTGCCCAGATCCAGGAGTTGGCCGCCGCCGAAATCAAGGTGGAAACGGGCGCCCTGATCGCTGTGGCGCCCGGACCAAACCACATCGGCGTCCTGCTCGAGGATCGCGCGCGTCTGGAGTTCGACGTCATCTATCCCGCGCTGGGATATCGGCCACGTTCAAGCCTGGCGCAGCAACTCGGGATCGACCTTACCGAGGCTGGCTGCGTGACCGCCGCCTGCGTCGCCGACAGCGGGGTTCCCGGCTTCTTCGCCGCCGGAGACGTCGTGGAAGGCTTGGACCAGATCAGCGTCGCCATGGGCCACGGCGCCGTGGCGGCGACCAAGGCCCACAACTGGCTGCGCGAACAGGACCAGGACACGCTCCAGAACAAGGATTAGAGCCGCCAGCTTCTCAACTGCCGCTCCGAACTCAGCGGTGGCGCATGCCGCCATCGAGTTCCTCTGCGCCCTCCTGAACTCAGAGGAACGGCGGTCCAGCCGCCACGTTGCGGCCCCATGAGCGAACTTATTGCGAACTTCGTCGGGTCGGCTGCGTCCATTGCTCCATCACCAGCTTTGCGCCTAGCGACAACGCGAGCCCGCTCGCTTATGAGATTGCGATCACACGCGAGGACGAGGCAGGCGCAGCGCCAGCCAATGCATCGGCGATACGGTTCAGAAAGACGAGCCGCCGCTCCGCAGCGTCTTCGAGATTGGCGCCCTTCAACATGACGCGGCCTGAGAATTCGGGCGCGAGTTCTCGCAATCGTTCCACCAGAGCTTTGAGATGACCTGGAGTCTTGCGATCATCCATGATGACGGCGTGAGCGCGAGCGTCGGACAGCCTCTTTTCGACATCACCCTGCACGTTCTGGCCGAGTTCGGAGCGGCCAGCCATCTGCACAAAGTCATGGGCGTAAAGTCGAACGTAGGCGTCTTCTATCATGTTGTACCTTAAGGAATCGGCCGAACGGCTTGCCGCAAAGGTCAAAGCCCGTGTCAAGGAAAGTCACCTTCCGGGCGTTGGCCTGAGCGATAGATGGTGATCATAAGGGCGCGGCGCTACCGTCCCCCAGATTATGGAGCCAGGTTCGATCCTTCGACCGTTAGATTCAGGGGTCGCACGCTTGATCACTGATCCAAAAAAACGCCCCCCACCATCTAGGGTGAGGGGCAAGCGCTTAGGTTCGCCACGAGAAGAAGAGTTGATCAAGCTGGCCCTTTGCACCCCCAGTCTTCGACCGGCCAGGAGCAGCTGGCCTGCAGGGAAGACCAGGACGCGATCCTGCCTCCGCCCCCTGGAAGGACGGCGGACAACCCAGGACCGGATCAAGCCAGCCCCGCTTCTCTCCTCGCCATCTTCAGGTCTTCGACGAGGGTCGCATGGGCGCGGCGACGGGCTTCAGGATCGGGCACACGCAAGACAAAGGCGGGATGGAGCGTCAGCAAGACGCGCGCGCCGTCCGACGTTTCAATCAGCGCGCCACGCTCCGCCATGACGGAGGGCTTTCGTCCCAGGACCGCCAGGCCCGCCGTCGCCCCCATGGCGAGGATCAGCCGCGGTTTGACGAGCCTGCGCTCCTGGTCCAGCCACCAACGGCAGGCCTGGACCTCGCCCGCTTCGGGCGTCTTGTGCAGGCGACGCTTGCCGCGCGGCTCATGCTTGAAGTGCTTGACCGCATTGGTCAGGTAGACCGCTCCTCGTTGGACGCCCGCTTCAGCAAGGGCGGCGTCGAGAACCTGACCTGCCGGTCCGACGAAGGGCTGTCCCGCCAGGTCTTCATGATCGCCCGGCTGCTCGCCGACAATCATCAGACGCGCCTCGCGCGGTCCCTGTCCGCAGACACCCTGGGTCGCATCCCGCCAAAGGGGGCAGCGACGGCAGTTCTGCACGCCTCGCTCCAGGTCCGCCGGTTCCAAAGCGACAAGCTCATCGGTCGACGTCCGATCTACGGTCGGCGGACGCAGGCGCTGGAACTTCTCATTGGGAAGGGAGGAAGGCTCGGAGACCATGACCTCGGTGCGGCTCGCCGCCGAGGCCACCAGTTCGGGGATCAGAGACGCCTCGGGGAGGTTCTTCCAATACTGCTTCGGCATCTCCGACTGCATCATGCGCGTGCGCAGACGCGCCGGATTGAAGGTCGAGGCGTAGTAGGTGCGCCAGAAATCCTCGACCTCGTCGTCCTGCGGCGCCTCCTCCTGTCGTCCCGGCGGGCCAAAGGCGAGCCCCTCGCCGTCCCAGTGGGCGGTCCCGTCAGGGGTAAGAATGCTCCACCGCATCGTGCTGTAGCGTCGCGCGAAGAAGGGGGCGGTCTTCTCCAGAACGCGATGCGCCGGCTCGAACCAGGCGACCCAGAGGTCGCCTTGTGCATCCCTTGTCTCGCGAAAACGGACGAAGGCCTTCATCTTGTGGCTGGCGCGGCGCACGTTCTTCACCCGCTCGGCCGCGGCGGCGACATCAGGGTCGGAGACCACCCGCATCAGATCGGGCTCGTCCCGCAGCCGCCACAGCAAACGGTACATCAGGTCGAACCGGTCCGGCGCGCGATGCAGGATTAGGTCGCCTGCCGTCTCCATGAAGGTTCGAGGGACGACAAAGGCATCGTCCACGGCGACCGCGCCCGGCCCCTCATCAGCGTCGAAAAGCCCGCCCTGGACCGACCCGGCCGTGACAAAGCGCGCGCTGGCGGGTTCGACGCCCGCAAGGCGCAGCCGGCGCGCGGCCGCCTTCCATCCGGAAAAATCCGTCTCGTTCGCCAGGCTGATGGTGCGCATCAGAACAGGCTCAGCTGTTCCGGCGCGCGCCTGGGGGCCAGCCGGGCGCGAAGGTCAGCGGCGTCCGTCAATCCTCCGGGCGTCCAGTCCAGGGCGACGATCCAGGGGCGCACCTTGTCTATGGAACGCGTCAGACGCGCCACGTCCTCCAGGCGCAGGGTGCGATAGCGGCGGACCGACAGGATGCGATCCACCGCCTTCACCCCCAGCCCCGGCACGCGCAACAGATCTTCGCGCGAGGCCTGATTGACGTCCGTCGGAAAGACGTCGCGCCGCTTCAACGCCCAGGCCAGCTTGGGATCGACCGCCAGGTCCAGCATGCCGTCCGACGCCCCCTCCCCGATCTCGGGCGCGGTGAAGCCGTAGAAGCGCATCAGCCAGTCGGCCTGATAGAGGCGATGCTCGCGCATGAGCGGGGGTTTCGACAGCGGCAGGATGCTGGAGCTGTCGGGAATGGGGCTGAAGGCCGAATAATAGACCCGGCGCAGGCCGTAGCCGCCATAGAGAGAGGCGCTGCGGTCCAGGATTTCCGTGTCCGGCGCCCCGTCCGCCCCCACGATCAGCTGGGTCGACTGGCCCGCCGGCGCAAAAGCCGGCGGACGGACCCGGTCCCTCTTCTCGGGCCTGGCCGCTTCCAGCCTCAGCCTTACCTGTCCCATGGTCTTGCGGATCAGGCGGGCGTCCTTTTCGGGCGCCAGGCGCCCCAGGGCCTCGTCGCGCGGCAGCTCGATATTGGCCGACAGACGGTCGGCGTAACGGCCCGCCAGCGCCACCAGTCGTTCGTCCGCCTCCGGGATCAGCTTGAGGTGGATATAGCCTCGAAAATCATGGTCCTCGCGCAGGCGACGCGCGACCTCGACCAGCTGCTCCATCGTATAGTCGCCCGAGCGGACGACGCCGGACGAGAGAAACAGCCCCTCGATATAGTTGCGCTTGTAGAAGGCCAGCGTCAGGTCGACGACCTCCTCGACCGTGAACCGCGCCCGTTCGACGTTCGAAGACGACCGATTGATGCAGTAGACGCAGTCGTAGATGCAGAAGTTGGTCAGCAGTATCTTCAGCAGGCTGACGCAGCGCCCGTCCGGCGTATAGGCGTGGCAGATTCCCATGCCCTCGGTCGAACCCACCCCCTTGCCGTCGAGGGAGTTGCGTTTGGGGGCGCCGGACGACGCGCACGAGGCGTCATACTTGGCCGCATCGGACAGGATGGAGAGCTTTCGTCGAAGTTCGATACGCGCCATTTGTTCATGATACGTTCCAATGACGAAGAGGTACAGCGTGGCCGTAAACCCTGGGTCAGAAGGCCAGCGGCGCCGTCTGCCACAAGACGCCGATCCCGGCGACCAGAGCCCCCGTCAGGCCCACGCGACGCTCCCACGCCTCAGCGCGGGAGCCCACGCGCCTTCCCCGGACGAGCCAGACCGCCAGGGCGATGACGCAGAGCAGACAGCCGATGCTGAAGGCCAGTCCTATCCAGCGCGCGCTCCCGGCCTCAGTGGACGACCAGACGTCGGCGGCGCTGGAAATCAGATAGACCCCGACGAAGTGCACGGCCCATATCAGCAGGCCGCCGGTCATCCTCAACCAGCGCCTCATGCCCCGCCGCCCGGGAAGAGGCGGACCAGGAGGATGACGCCGATCGCCTGGGCTGCTGTGAAGGCCATGAAGAGGCTGATCAGGTCCACCGTCGAAGGGCGTTCAGCCGCCAGGCGGCCGAACAGGCGCCTCAGCATGACGTAGAGGCCCATCAAGCCGCCAATGGCCGCGAAGGTCCCGGCCCAGCTCAACAGGGCGTAGACCGACGCACCCTGGCTGGAAGCCTCCGGCCGCAGGCCGCTCGCCCACCACGCCCTGCCCTCCAGGAACATCGCCGCGATCGCCGCCACGCAGGCCAGCACCAGCAGGCCCGCTGCAGCCGAAACCGCCCCCGCGCGCGCCATTCGCACGGCCCGCGGCGCCGCGACGGCGCAAAGCCCGGCCACGACCAGCAGGCTGACCGACGCCATGAGCGAACTGATGGCCGGCGGGGTCTGCCACAGGTCCGGCCGTCGGCTCCACAGGAAGACATAGGAGAAGCCGGCCAGCAGGCAGACCATGCCGCCGACGATCAGGACGATCACCATGGCCCACCAGCCGTGGCTGGACGGACCTGACACATAGTTGGGCACGCGGATCGACGCTCCGATGTCGGTCGTCTTGCGGGCATGAGGCGCGTCCAGGAACCAGCACCAGTGCATGATGCAATAGATCGCCAGAACCCCGCTGACGACGGCGGCCGCATAGGCCTGGATGGTCAGGATCAGGAAGAAGCCCGCCGTGAAGACCGCCCCGAAAACATGCCAGGCCGATGGCCTCGGGATCCGCAGCACATACTGCGGCTCGGCGTTCAATGGGCTGGTGACCAGGGTCTGGCGCTCGCCCCGGGCCGCCCCCGGCAGCAAGTAGCGGCCCGCCGCCACGTCCTTGGCCAGCCCCTTCTGTTCCCACAAGGGATAGAGGCTCTTCACCACCGGGATCGACCGCACCGAATAGAAGCCGCTGGGCAGCCATTCCAGACCGGGACCGCCGTGGATATTGCCGGCCTCGCGCGGGCCAAAGGGTCGGTAATTGCGGACCATGTCGACGACCCACAGCAGCACCGCCAGCCCGAACATGAAGGCCCCGAGCGTGGAGACGAGGTTGGGCAGGTCCCAGCCGCGGTCCGGCAGATAGGTGTAGACCCGCCGCGGCATCCCCATCAGCCCCGTCAGGTGCATGGGCATGAAGGTGATGTTGTGCCCGGCGAACATCAGCCAGAAAATCCAACGCCCCCACCGCTCGCTCAACGGCCGGGCGCTGGACATGGGCAGCCAGTAGTAGATGGCCGCGAACAGGGGGAAGACCATCCCGCCGATCAGGACGTAATGCAGGTGGGCGACGATGAAATAGCTGTCGTGGGCCTGCCAGTCGAAGGGGACCATGGCCACCATGACGCCGGACAGTCCCCCCATGACGAAGATTACCAACCCGCCCGTGGCGAAAAGACCCGGGGTCGAGAAGCGCATCCTCCCCGCCGCCATGGTGGCGATCCAGGCGAAGACCTGGATGCCCGCCGGCACGCTGACGGCCATGGAGGCGGCGCTGAAATAATTGATCGAGATCTGCGGCATGCCGGTGGTGAACATGTGGTGCGCCCACACGCCGAAGCTGATGAAGCCCGTCGCCAGCATGGCCATGACCGCCAGGGGGTGTCCGACCAGCGGCGTGCGCGCCATGGCCGGGATGATGGTCGACATGGCCCCCGCCGCAGGCAGGAAGATGATGTAGACCTCCGGGTGGCCGAAGAACCAGAAGAGGTGCTGCCACAGCATGGGATCGCCGCCCTTGAGTGGATCGAAGAAGGGCCAGCCCAGCGCCCTTTCCAGCTCCAGCAGCAGGGTGGCCAGAATGATGGAGGGGAAGGCGATGATGATCATGCAGGCGAAGATCAGCATGGCCCAGGCGAAGATCGGCAGCTTGTCGAGGGTCATGCCGGGCGCCCGTGTCTTCAGCACCCCGACGATGATCTCGATGGCCCCGGCTATGGCAGAGATCTCGATGAAGCCGATGCCCAGGAGCCAGAAGTCGGCGTTGATCCCCGGCGAATAGGTCGTGCTGGTCAGGGGCGGATACATGAACCAGCCCCCGTCCGGGGCCAGGCCGAAGAAGAGGGAGCAGAAGAAGGCCAGGCCGCCGATCAGATAGGCCCAGAAGGCGTAGGCTCCCAGGCGCGGAAACGGCAGGTCTCGCGCCCCCAGCATCTGCGGCAACAGCAGCACCCCCAGGGCCTCGACCGCCGGCACGGCGAACAGGAACATCATCACCGTGCCGTGCATGGTGAAGATCTGGTTGTAGGTCTCCTGAGGCAGGAAGCCGGTCATCGGCAGGGCCAGCTGGGTCCGCATCAGCAGGGCCAGCACCCCCGCCAGCACGAAGAAGAGCATGGCGGCGCCGACATAGTAGACGCCGATGATGTTGTTGTTGGTCGCCGTGATCCATTCCCAGGGCGACCGCGGCCCGCACCAGGCCTGCTCAAGCTGCTCCAGCTCGCCCTCGGGTCTGGGCTCCGTGGTCGGAAAACGATCGTACTTGCCGACGTCGAAGCCCGTTTCCGACGTCATTTCAGGCCTTCCAGATAGGCGGAGACGTCGCGCAGTTCCTGCCCCGTCAACACGGGATAGGCGGGCATGCGGTTGCCGGGCTTGATGCCCTGGCTGTCGGCGATCCAGCCCGCCATCGTGCCCCGGTTATTGGGCAGGACGCCGGCCCCCAGGGTCTGGCGTGACCCCACATGGGTCAGGTCGGGCCCGGCCAGACCATTGGCCTCGGTGCCCCGGATGGTGTGACAGGCGCCGCAGCCGGAGGCGCTGAACACCTCAGCGCCAGGCAGGGAGGAAGGACCCGCAGGCCCCTTCTGTTTCTCGCGCCAGGCGGCGAAGGCCTTTGGCTCGTGCGCCACCACCACCAGTCCCATCAGGGCGTGGGGCCCGCCGCAGTATTCCGCACATTGGCCAGCGTAGACGCCCGGCTCGTCTGCCTGCAGACGCATGAAGTTGCGACGGCCGGGGATCATGTCGGTCTTTCCGCCCAGGCGCGGGATCCAGACGCTGTGGATGACGTCGGCGCTTTCCAGTTCCAGCACGACCGGGCGCCCGGCGGGTATGTGAACCTCGTTGGCGTCCTGCAGGATCTCGCGGCCCTCGCCGTCGAGATAGGCGACCCGCCACCACCACATCTCGCCGGTGACGCGCACTCGCATCTCGCCGGCCCGCGGCGCATCCGACAGCCGCGCTGTGACGCTGAGCCCGTACAGCAGCAGGCCGCTCAGGACGATGACGGGAAAGACCAGTCCGCCGATCCACACCAGCCTCTCGCTCGCCACCCGCCGCTTCCAGGACCGCGGCCCGAACAGGGCGAGGCCGAGCGCGACCAGGACCACGGCCAGCACGACCGCCCCCATGACGAACAGGACCCAGGCGACCGTTGTGACCGGCCCGGCGAAGGGGCCGGCCGGATCCAGCACCGGCGGCGGCCAGCCGCTCAGCATGGCGGGCGTTTCAGCCGTCATCGAGGGTATAGAGATAGGCCGCCACGTCGCGGGCTTCGGTGTCGTTCAAGGGCATGGCCGGCATTCCAATGTCGGGCAGCAAGGACGGGGCGTCGCGGACAAACCGGACCATGACATCGGGCTGGTTGGGGAGCCGGCCCGCAATCAGGGGGCGCGCCGCCACGCCCGCCAGAGGGCCTCCGGTCCGTCCCCTGGGCCAGGACACCCCGGGAATGACATGACAGGTGGCGCAGCCGGAGCGCTCGATGAGCTTCAACCCTTCGGCCGGATCGGCCTGGGCCAGGGACCGCGGCGCATCCGCCTTGTCGGCGCAGGCCGTCACGGCGGTGCACAGCACCGCGGCCAGCAGCGAGGCCCCTATGGTCCGCATCGTCCGTACATGATCGCATTCCGCCCCTTTCCAGCTTCACCAGAACCAATCCGCCGGGAGGCCGGGGGTTCCGCGCCGGAACCGGCGCCATATGCCGGTGTTGGAACAGGGTGCGCGCCCCTCCTCCCCTCCTTCCGCTCCCTCTGCTGGCCCTGCTCCTGTCGCTCGCCGCCTGCGACGCCACGCCAGGGGTGACGGACCGGGCCTTCTCCGCGTCAGGCGAAATGATCGCCATGAGCGGCGGCCCCGGCGGGGCGGGCAACGCCTGCTTCACCTGCCACGGGCTGGATGGCCAAGGCGACCGGGATGCGGCGCCGCGCCTGGCCGGGCTCGATCAGGGCTATCTGCAAAAGCAGATGGAGGACTACGCCGGCGGCCGGCGTCCCGACGACGTCATGACGCGGGTCGCCCGGGGTCTGGACCAGGACAGCCGTCGCGCCGTCGCGGCCTGGTACGCCGGTCTGCCCGCGGACGACAAGGCGCGGCCTGGGCCCGCCGCCTCCCCCCCGCCCATCTGGATCACCGGAGACGCCGGCCGCGGGATCACCGCCTGCTCCGCCTGCCACGGCGCCGCAGGCCAGGGCGCGGGCGAAGGCCAGCCGGCCGTCGCGGGCCAGCCCGCCGCCTATACGCTGGAGCAGATCGATCGCTGGAAATCGGGCCGGCGCCGCAACGACCCGCGGGGCGTCATGGCCGCCGCCGTTCAACGGCTGACGGACGAAGAAGCCCGCGCCATAGCCCGGTGGCTGTCCGGCCGACCCGCTTCTCCAGGGCCCGCCAGCGCCTCTGCCAGCGCGTCCGCTTCGGTCGCCGCTGCGGCACGACCGGCAGCATCGCGTGAAACACGTCGTCCCGATCGATCAGATGGTGCTTGAGCGCCGCTCCAGCGTGGATCGGGATCATCAGCAACAGGGCGGCCACCATGGCCCAGTGCATCCACTCGGCGACGGCTTCAATCGCCCAAAGCTGGGTGTTGGACAGGTTTTGCAACGGCAGCAGCGGCCAGGGCACGACGCCCGCCGCCATCAACGGGGTGTCACGCGCCGTCGCCGAGATCATCGCCCACCCCGACAGGGGAAGGCCGAACAGGCAGATGTAGAAGACATAGTGGGTGAAATGGGCGGCGACGCTCTCCCACCCCGGCTTGTCGGCGTCATTGATCAGATTGGGCGCCATCAGCCGCCAGGACAGCCGTCCCATGACCAGAAGAAGCATCAGGACCCCCACCGCAAAATGCATCTCATAGGCCGCGACCTTGGCCCCGCCGACCGACAGCCGGCCCATCCACCAGCCCCAGCCCAGTTGGAAGAAGACCAGGCCCGCCATGCTCCAGTGGAAGACGATGGCGACAGGGGAATACCGGCCTTCGTCATGATGGCCGGCCGCCCACTCCAGCGCCTGCGCGATCAGCCGGTCGATCATGCCGGGCGCGCCGTCTCGCGCCTCTGGAACAGGCCGGCGACCCGCCACAGGGCGACCAGAAGATAGGCCGCCGCCGCCGGCGCCCACATGATCAGGCCCGCCGCCTGCTGGTCTTCAAGCGGGGTCATGCCCCAGGCCAGGGTCGTGGCGAAATGCGGCGCGTAGAGCGGCTCCCCCGCAAAGACGAGCAGAGCCCCCAGCAGCCCCATCAGCAGCATGGCCGCCAATAGACCCGCGACGGCAGCGGGGACGTTGGAGGCCCGCACGGCCGCCCAGAACCAGACGGCGCTGCCGAGGATCGTCACCTGCATGAGCCAGTAGACGGCGTCGCTCGACAGGGCCGCGGCATAGAGATCCGGCGTGTGCCAGGCCCAGAAGACCATGGCCTGAACCGCGGTCGCCATCGCCAGACGCGGCGCCTTCAGGCGCGGAAGGCTCAGGGCGAGCAAGGGTGCCGCCGCGAACAGGAGCAGGAGGTGATGCAGGGTGCGCGCCGTGAACAGGGCTGAACTCAGGGCGCAGAGGGGCGAGATGAAGACGACGACCAAGACGCCCGCCGCCCCCAGCAGGGCGCGCGCCCCGGAACGGTTCTTTATCGCCCCAAACACGCCCCACGCGACGAGAAGTCCCAGACCCGTGAGAAGTACGGGATCGCCGTTCCAACGTCCCAGAACATCCGCAGGGTCGGGCGCGGGTCCGCAGTAGGGCGTCCAGGGCGTGATCGTCATGGTCGGCTAACGACCCAGGACGGCGACGGTTCAAACATGCCGGCGATCCTGGCCTTGTCAGCGCGAGGGCGCGATCCGCCAGACCGTGTTGGACAGGTCGTCGGCGACCAGAAGAATCCTCTTGGACGGATCAAAGGCCACGCCGACAGGGCGGCCGCGCGCCTCGCCGCCCTTGAGGAAGCCGGTGACGAAATCGACGGGCCGACCGACAGGACGGCCGCCGTTGTAGGCCACCCACGCGACCTTGTAGCCGGAGGGATCTTCGCGGTTCCAGCTGCCGTGCATGCCGACGAAGGCGCCGTCGGCGAACGGCCCCCCGAAGCCCCCGTTACGCGCGAAATCCAGGCCGAGCGCGGCGACATGAGACCCCAGGGCGTAGTCGGGCTTGACCGCCTTGGCGACCATGTCCGGGTTCTGCGGCCTCACGCGCGGATCGATATTCTGGCCCCAGTAGCTGTAGGGCCAGCCATAGAAGGCGCCGTCACGCACCTGGGTCAGATAGTCGGGCACCAGCTGCGGGCCCAGTTCGTCGCGCTCATTGACCACCGACCAGACAAGACCGGTCGTGGGCTCGATCGCCAGGGCGGTCGGGTTGCGGATGCCGGTGGCGATGGTGCGACGCGCCCCGGTTGCGCGGTCGATTTCCCAGACCACCGCCCGCTCCTCCTCCACAGCCAGCCCCCTTTCCCCGATATTGGAGTTGGAGCCGATGCCGACATAGAACCTGCTCCCGTCCGCACTGACTGTCAGGGACTTGGTCCAGTGATGGTTGATGCGGGACGGCAGGGCCGTCACGCGCTCGCCCGGCGTCGCGATGCCGGTCTGCCCCGGCTGGAAGGCGAAACGGGTCAGCGCGCCCTGTTCGGCGACGTAGAGATAGCCGTCCACATAGGCCAGACCATAGGGCGCATCCAGATTCTCGACCAGAACGGCGCGCAGTTCGGGAACGCCGTCATTGTCGGCGTCACGCAGCAGGGTGATGCGGTTCCCCCCTTTGATCTTGGTGTTGCCCTGCTTCTTGATGAAGCCGGCGATCACGTCCTTGGGACGCAGGCGCGGCGCATGACCACCGCGCCCCTCGGCGATCAGGACGTCTCCGTTCGGCAGGATCAGCATCTGACGCGGAATCTTCAGATCGGTCGCGAAGGCGCTGACGGTGAAGCCCTGGGGCACCGTCGGCGTCTCGCCGTTCCAGCCGGCGGGCGGGCTGATCTTCATGGCCGGCACCAGGGTCTCGTTGATCCTGGGCAGGTCGGGGGCGGCGCCGGTCTGGTTCAGCTTCGGATCGCTGGAGTTTCCGCAGGAGGCCAGGGCGAGCGACATGAGGGTCGTTGCGGCGCCGGCGGCGAGCAGGGTCTTTTTCATCAGAGGGTCTCCCGCGCGGAATAGGCGATCCAGCCGGCGACGAGGACCAGCAGGGTGCAAAGAATGGACAGGGTCAGGCCAAAAGCGCCGACCGAGCTCCAGGCGTCCTGACTGTGCTTGAAGGCGTTCAACAGTCCCAGCACCCAGGCCAGGGCGAGCGCGACCAGATGGATCAGGGCCCGGCGCGATCCGCGACGAGCGCCAAGAACGAAATCGGCGATGGAGAAGACGCCGGCGATCCCGCCGAACACCAGGGCCCCGGTGATCAGCCAGGCCGAGAAGTTCGTCCACTGGATCTCGGCGGTCTTCAGATAGGCGATGTCCATAAACAGGGCGAAGGTGAACAGGCCGATCGGAAACGCCAGCAGCAGACGATGCAGAGGTCGACCCCATCCGCGCGATAGTCCATGGATGCCCATGCCACCCTCTCCCTAATGCCTAGCTTAGGCTAACTGCCTGGCCGTGAGATGGTTCACACGTCTTCCATCCGTGCAGCGTCGTTTCGATCGGACGGCCGCGCCCTACCGACGCTACGCCAGGCTGAGGCTACCTTGCAGCGACAGGGGAAGCCAGTTCGCCGCGGGGCCCTGAGCGACCTGTTCAACTCCGTTCCCAACGGGGCGCGGCGGAACCCAAGCCTTCGTGGCTTCGTTCCCCTGCCCTGTTCAGGAACCCACGCTCACATGTCCGACACGGTCGCCGATCCCGCCTTTGAACCGCCGCCCGAGGCCATGGCCTTCTACGAGGAAAGCCTGAGGTTGCTGAAGGAATCCGGCGTGCCCTTCCTGCTTTCAGGCACCTATGCGGTCACGGCCTATACCGGCATCCGCCGTCCGACCAAGGACCTGGACGTCTTCTGCAAACCCGGCGACTACCCGCGTATCCTCGCCTACTTCCAGGCCCGCGGCTATCGGACGGATGTCGAGGACGAGCGCTGGATCGCCAAGGTGTGGAAGGACGACAAACACTTCTTCGACGTCATCTTCGCCATGTCGAACGGGACCATCGCGGTGTCGGACAGCTGGTTTGGCGAGGACCGGATCACGGTCTACGGCCACGAGGTGACCATCACCCCGCCCACGGCCCTGATCCTGTCCAAGGTCTTCATCCAGGATCGCTATCGCTATGACGGGGCCGATGTGAACCACGTCATCCTCAAGCAGTCCGACGCCATCGACTGGAAGTCCATGCTGGACCAGATGGACCTCTACTGGGAGGTCCTGATGGCCCACCTGCTCAACTTCCGCTTCGCCTATCCCACCGAGCGCGGCCTCGTGCCGGCCTGGCTGATGACCGAACTTCTGGAGCGGCTGGAAGCCCAGGTCGACCTGCCTGCGCCGCGCGTCAGGGTGTGTCGCGGGCGTCTGTTCAGCCCTCGCGACTATATCGCCGACATCACCGAATGGGGCTTCGGCGACGTGGTGGGCAAGGGCCTGGAGGAACGCCATGACCCCGTCTACTGAGCGCGCCAAAGCGGAGGCCCCCACGTCGGACCCCCAGACGTCGGACCCCAAGACGTCAGACGCCCAGACGCCGCAGCCCGGCATGGAAGCCGGCCCCGGCAAGAAGCTTCGCATCGCCGCCGTCGGCGACCTGCATGTCGGCGAGACCTCGCACCGCGTCTACCGCGACCTGTTCGACCAGGTCCATGAAGAGGCCGACGTCCTGTGCCTGTGCGGCGACCTGGTCAATTTCGGCAAGACCGCGGAGGTCGAGAACCTGCTGGAAGACCTGCGCGCCTGCCGCATCCCCATGGTCGGCGTCCTGGGCAATCATGAGCATGAGTGCGGACAGCCCCAGGAGGTGTCGCGCCTGATGTCGGAGGCCGGGGTCAAGATGCTGACCGGAGAGTCCTACGAGATCGAGGGGGTGGGGTTCGCCGGCGGCAAGGGCTTCGTCGGCGGCTTCGGCCGCTACATGCTCAGCCCGTTCGGCGAGGCCTCGATCAAGCACTTCGTCCAGGAGGCCGTCGAAGACGCCAATCTGATCGAGAATTCGATCCGCACCCTGCGAACCGAACGCAGCGTGGTTCTGCTCCACTATTCGCCTGTCGTCGATACGGTGGTCGGCGAACCGCCCGAAATCCACCCCTTCCTCGGCTCCTCGCGTCTCGGCGAGGTCGTCGACCGCTACGACAACGTCAAGCTGGTGGTCCACGGCCATGCCCACCGCGGCGCCCCGGAAGGCCGCACCGCGCGCGGGGTGCCGGTCTATAATGTCGCCCTGCCCGTCCTGCGCACCCTCGGCGACAAGCCCTACCGCGTCTTCGAAGTCTGAAGCGCCCGGGTCGCGCGGGCGGATCACCGCGCGCGCTTGCCCTTCCCGACACCTAAATATATGCTTCATATACGAAACATATATTGAGGATCAGCCCATGGGCATCGTCAACATCGAGGACGAACTGCACGAGCAGTTGCGCCGGGCCAGCAAGGCCTCATGCCGGTCCATCAACGCCCAGGCCGCCTTCTGGATCAGGATCGGCATGTTGGGCGAGTTGAACCCGGGCCTGTCCTTTCAGGAACTGGCCGCGCGCGAGTTGAAGGCCGCCGGCGTCGGCGCCGACATCAACGCCTCTGGCCTCGTTCCCTCGGACCTGACGGCCGCCGCATGACCAAGACCCCGGCCGAAATCGAACTCATGGCCGAGGCGGGCCGCCTGCTCGCCTCGGTCTTCACCCATCTGGACGGCCTGAAACTGGCGGGCATGAGCACCCTGCAGATCGACGCCCTGGTCGAGCGCTTCATCGTCGATGACCTGAAGGCCCGCCCGGCCAGCAAGGGCCAGTACGGCTACGGTTTCGTGCTCAACAGCTCGCGCAACCAGGTCGTCTGCCACGGCGTCCCTTCACCGGACGAAATCCTGTGCGACGGCGACATCATCAATCTCGACATCACCCTGGAGAAGGACGGCTTCATCGCCGACTCCAGCAAGACCTATCTGATCGGCGAAGTGGCCCGCCCCGCACGCCGCCTGGTCCAGACCACCTATGAGGCCCTGTGGAAGGGCATCCGGGCGGTGCGTCCCGGCGCCACGCTGGGCGACATCGGCCACGCCATCGAGCGGCACGCAACGAAGAACGGCTATTCCATCGTCCGCGACTTCTGCGGCCACGGCATTGGCCGCGAAATGCACGAAGCGCCTCAGGTCCTGCATTTCGGCAAGCCCGGAAGCGGCTTGAGGCTGCGCGAAGGCATGGTCTTCACCATCGAGCCCATGCTCAACCAGGGCCGCCGCACTGTCGAGACCCTGGACGACGGATGGACCGTCGTCACCACCGACGGCAAGCTCTCCGCCCAGTTCGAACACACCGTCGCCGTCACCCGCGACGGCGTCCGGGTCCTGACCCTTCGACCGGATGAAGCGCGGCAGGCCGCCTGAATCCAGCCGGGCTATGGATCAGCCGATGCCGGCCCCGCCGGTCACGCCCCAGACCTCGCCGGTGACGAAGCTGGCTTCCTGGGAGGCCAGCAGGACATAGACCGGCGCGATCTCCACCGGCTGCCCCGGCCGGCCGAAGGCGCTGTGGGCCCCGAACTGCTCGACCTTTTCCTGAGGCTGACCGCCGCTGGGTTGAAGCACGGTCCAGAAGGGCCCCGGCGCAACGGCGTTCACACGCACGCCCTTTTCGATCATCTGCCTGGCCAGGGCCTTGGTGTAGGCGACGATCCCCGCCTTGGTCGTGGCGTAGTCCAGAAGGATGTCCGAGGGCTCATAGGCCTGGATCGAGGCGGTGGTGATGATGGATGCGCCTGGCGGAAGATGGGGCTCGGCGGCCTTGCAAAGCCAGTGAAGCGCATAGAGGTTGGTCTTCAGCGTCGCATCGAAATCCTCGGTCGAGACCTCCGACACCGCCTTGCGGAACTGCTGGTGACCGGCGTTGACGACCAGGATGTCCAGGCCGCCGAAAACCTCCACCACCCGCGCGACCATGGCCGCATTCCACGCTTCGTCCCTGACGTCTCCGGCCAGGGCCAGGGCCTTCACCCCGGCCTTCTCGATCAGGGCGACCACCTCTGCGGCGTCCGCCTCCTCGGACGGCAGATAGCCGATAGCGACGTCTGCGCCTTCGCGCGCAAAGGCGATGGCGGTCGCCCGGCCGATGCCGGAATCCCCGCCCGTGATCAGGGCCCGGCGTCCTTTCAGACGGCCATGTCCGACATAGCTGTCCTCGCCATGGTCGGGCCGAGGGATCATCCGGCCCGCCAGGCCGGGTTCAGCCTGAGGCTGACGTGGAAAGGGCGGTCGGGGATACTGGTTGCGCGGATCCTGCATGGCGAGGCGATCGGACATGGGTCTTCCTCGTTGTGGCGCCTGTCCCGGCCAGGGGCGGCGCAGGGGATGCCGATCTAATGTCCTCGTCCCTCGCGACGTTCCACCCGGCCGCCGACCCGACCCTCGCAACGCTGACGAGCCCGCCGCGTTCTCCCTTGCCGTCCTCGGCGCGCTTGTCGCCGCAGCCGACGGCCGTCACCAGGAGACGCCTGTAAGCGCATGCCCACGCCCGGCCAAGGTCTCGCCTCTGTCCTCCAGCCCACCCCCGCCGGCCTGTGGTGCCCGGGGGGCGACTTCTACATCGACCCGCCGCGCCCGGTGGACCGGGCCGTCATCACCCATGGTCACGCCGATCACGCTCGCGCGGGACATGGCGCCGTCCTGGCCACGGTCGAGACCCTGGCCATCATGGGCGAGCGCTATGGCGCGGACTTCGCCGGGCGCACCCAGGCCCTCTCCTATGGCGAGCGGCTCAAGGTCGGCGGCGTCGAGCTCTCCCTGGCTCCGGCCGGACATGTTCTGGGATCAGCCCAGGCGACCGTCCGTCAGGGCGGCCTGACCATCACCGCCTCCGGCGACTACAAGCGCCGCCGCGATCCCACCTGCGCCGCCTTCGAGCCCGTGCCGAGCGACGTCTTCATCACCGAGGCGACGTTCGCCCTGCCGGTCTTTCGCCATCCGCCGGACACGCAGGAGATCGGACGGCTGCTGCGCTCGGTGCAGCAGTTCCCCGAACGCGCCCATCTCGTCGGCGCCTATGCGCTCGGCAAGGCGCAGCGCCTCATCCGGCTGCTGCGCGAGGCGGGCTATGACGAGACCATCTATGTCCACGGCGCCCTGGAACGGCTGAACCGGCTGTATGAGCATTTCGGCGTCGACCTGGGACCGCTGGCTCCGGCTACGGGATCAAGGGCCGACTTCGCCGGGCGCATCATCGTCGCTCCGCCCTCCGCCATCGCCGACCGCTGGAGCCGACGTTTCCCGGATCCTGTCACGGCCTTCGCCTCGGGCTGGATGAGCGTGCGGGCGCGGGTGCGCCAGCGCGGCGTCGAGCTGCCGCTGATCCTCTCCGACCACGCCGACTGGGACGAGTTGACCGCCACCCTGACCGAACTGTCGCCCCAGGAAACCTGGATCACCCATGGCCGCGACGACGCCCTGCGCCGCTGGGCTGAACTGCAGGGCCTGACGGCGCGCGCCCTGCATCTGGTCGGCTATGAAGACGAGGACGACGACTGATGCGCGCCTTCGCCGCCCTGCTCGACCGGCTGTCCTTCACGGCCTCGCGCAACGCCAAGCTCCGGCTGATCCGCGACCACCTGGCCGACGCCCCCGATCCCGACCGGGGCTGGGCCCTGGCCGCCCTGACGGGCGCCCTGTCCTTCACCGCCGCCAAGCCGGCCGTCATCCGTCAGGTCGTCGAGGGGCGGGTCGATCCCGAACTCTTCCGCCTGTCCTACGACTATGTCGGCGATCTGGCGGAGACCGTCGCCCTGATCTGGCCG